>NZ_LQIV01000008.1 GCF_001500125.1 Mycobacterium sp. IS-1742
GCCGACCGATCACCGAGCTCGGCATGGTCAAGAACGTCACCGTCGATCCCGGTGACGGCTCGGTCCACGTCGAGGTGTACCTGACCACCGCGGCGTGCCCCAAGCGCGCCGAGATCACCGAACAGGTTCAGCGGGCGGTCGCCGATGTGCCCGGCACCGGCGCGGTCCGGGTCAGCCTCGACGTGATGAATGACGAGCAGCGCGCCGAACTGCGCAAGCAGCTGCGCGGCGACTCCCGCGAGCCGGTGATCCCGTTCGCCCAGCCCGGTTCCCTGACGCGCGTCTACGCCGTCGCGTCCGGTAAGGGCGGGGTCGGCAAGTCGAGCGTCACGGTCAACCTCGCCGCGGCCATGGCGGCCCGCGGCCTGTCCGTCGGGGTGCTCGACGCCGACATCTACGGCCATTCCGTGCCGCGCATGATGGGCACCACCGACCGGCCCGTCCAGGTCGATTCGATGATCGTGCCGCCCGTCGCCCATGACGTGAAGGTCATCTCGATCGCGATGTTCACCCAGGGCAACACGCCCGTGGTGTGGCGCGGCCCGATGCTGCACCGCGCGCTGCAGCAGTTCCTCGCCGACGTGTTCTGGGGCGATCTCGACGTACTGCTGCTCGACCTGCCCCCGGGCACCGGTGACGTCGCGATCTCCGTCGCCCAGCTGATCCCCGGCGCGGAGATCCTCGTGGTCACCACACCGCAGCTGGCGGCCGCCGAGGTGGCCGAGCGGGCCGGGGCGATCGCCCTGCAGACCCGCCAGCGCATCGTCGGCGTCGTCGAGAACATGTCGGGTCTGCTGATGCCCGACGGCACGACCATGCAGCTGTTCGGTGAGGGCGGAGGCCGTCAGGTCGCCGAACGGCTCACCCGCGCGGTCGGCGCCGACGTACCGCTGCTCGGTCAGGTCCCGCTGGATCCGGCGCTGGTCGCCGCGGGCGACTCGGGCGTGCCGTTGGTGCTCTCGGCGCCCGATTCACCGGCCGGCAAGGAACTGCGCGGCATCGCCGACGCCCTGTCCGCGCGCAAACGCGGGCTGGCCGGCATGTCGCTCGGTCTGGATCCCGCGGGCCGCTGACCCGCTAGGTGGCGTCGCTGTCGAACGGCGTCGCCGTCGACTCGCTCGACGGCGCGGCCGCGGCGGACGGGTTCACCTGGCTGACCGGCTTCTCCTGGCCGGTGGCCGGTTTACCGTTCTGCTGCTCGAACTTCCCCGTGAAGAACGACTCGTCGCCGTCGAGCAGGTGTTTGGTCAGCGCCGCGCGCGGGGTCATACCGCGCAGCTTCTGCAGTTCGGTGATGGGTTCGCGGAGGTCTTCGAACTCCGGGCCGAAATCCTGGCGCAGCTGCGTGGTCGCGCCGCTGACGTAGTCGCGGGCCTGGCGCAGCGCGCCGGAGGTCCAGCGGATCGCCCCGGGCAGCCGTTCCGGCCCCAGGATCACCAGCCCGGCGATCACCAGGATCAGCATCTCCCCCCAGCCGATGTTCGCGAACATCAGTCGGTGCTGGCGTCCGGCGTGGGCGTGACGGTCAGCGTCACCGGGCGGCCATCGCGCATGACCTCGATCGGCGCGGGTTCGCCGATCTTGAGCTGACGTACGGCCACCACGAATTCGTCGGCGTCCGCGACGTCGCGGTTGCCGACCTTGACCACCACATCGTTCTCCAGGATGCCTGCGCGTTCGGCGGCGCTGCCCGCCTTGACGTTGGCGACCTGGGCGCCGGAGGCCACGTCGTTGCTGACGGATTTCGCGGTCAGGCCGAGCGTCGGGTGGGAGATCTTGCCGTCCCTGATCAGCGCCTCGACGACGGTCTTGACCTCGTTGACCGGGATCGCGAAGCCCAGGCCGCTGGCGCTGTCGGACAGCGACTTGCCCGCGGTGTTGATGCCGATCACGTTGGCGTCCATGTCGATCAACGGGCCGCCGGAGTTGCCGTGGTTGATCGACGCGTCGGTCTGCACCCCGTCGATCACGGTGTCGGTGTCGGAGCCGTCGCCCGACAGCGGCACCGGCCGGTGCAGGGCGCTGATGATGCCGGAGGTGACGGTGCTGCGCAGACCCAGGGGCGCGCCCGCGGCGATCACTTCCTCGCCGACCTGAAGCGTGTCCGAGTCGCCCATCTTGGCGACCGTGAGGTTGTCGACGTTGTCGACCTTGAGCACGGCGAGGTCGGTCTTCGGGTCACGGCCGACGAGGTTGGCGGGCACCTCTTTGCCGTCGTTGAACACGACGGCCATCTTGTACTTGGCGGGGTTGGTGGCCGCCTCGGAGATCACGTGGTTGTTGGTGACGATGTAGCCGCGGCCGTCGATCACCACACCGGAGCCCTGGGAGCCCTCCTGGTCGCTCTTGGCCTCGATGGTCACCACGGAATCGGCGACCGCGTCGGCCACCTTGGTGATGCGTCCCTCCGGCGGGTCACCGCTGTCGCTGGTCTCGAGCGTCACCTTCGAGGTGGTGAACGCCTGCACCGTCTCGGCGGTCTTGTTGCCGACCCAGCCGCCGAGCGCGCCCACCATCAGCGCGGTGAGCAGGAGGATGGCGAGGCCGACGTAGGACACCTTCCGGCCGAAGAGCACGTCGCGGACACCGAGTCTGCCGACCTGTGCGGGGGCGTGCGTCGGGGCGGGGGCGTGGACGGCCGGAGTGCCCAGCGCCACCGGCGCGTTGGGGTCGCGCCACGGATCGGGTTCGATGTCGCCGGTGTCGCCGCCCCGTTCGGCGTCGAGCGCCCCGGCGTCGGCGGGGTGGCGCTGCAGGGAGTCGGCACCGGCGTACGGGGGACGGCCGAAGGCTTCGGCCAGCACCGGATCGGGCGCCTTGTTCGTCGGGGTGTACTCCCCCTGGTCACGGAACTTGTCGACACCGAGGAACGAACCGCTGACACCGTTCGGCCGGCCGAACGCGCGTTGGGCAGCCGGGTCGACCGGGGGCCGCTCGACGGGGCGAGGTGCCATGCGTCGGCTGGCCTGGTCCTGGTTGGTCACCGGTGGTATCACTCTCTATCGGAGCACCCGGCACGGCCGGGCGCAGCGCTGCTCGACTCCTGGAATCCAGCCTACCGGCGTCTGCGCCGGTCACGCGTGGGGTCGTCAGCAAACTTCGGTTGCTCGGTGTCCTCAACCGGCGAATGGGGCATGTGCTGAGGGATCTGCGACAACATCCCGAGGAGTGTGTTGGGTATCGCGATCGGCTGGGAGTCCCGCAACGCCTTCCGGGCCTGCCCCTGCGCATCGACCTCCGCGGCGCACTGCGGGCACAGCGACAGGTGATTGGCCGCCCGCATGTGTGCGGTCATGCTCAGTTCCCCGTCGACGAAGGCCGCGACGGCCTCGATGGACAGATGCTCCGTGGAGCCGAATTGGCGGGGTGCGCCCACCGGGGCATCACTCTGGGAAGCGAACTGAGCGGGGAGCCAGGAAAACGCCCGCCGGAACATATGTCCGGGATCGACCATCACCTGACTCCTCTCGGTTCGCTCACCGGTCTGTACGTCACCGCTCCCACGAATGTAGCGCGGACGGGTCCGCCGGGACATCGTGATCAGGCGGATGCGGCGGCGTCCGGCGCGTGACGGGCCAGGTAGTCGCGCAGCGCCTGGCGGCCACGGTGGATCCGGCTGCGGACCGTTCCCAGCTTGACGCCGAGCGTCGCACCGATCTCCTCGTAGGACAGACCTTCGATGTCGCACAGGACGACCGCGGCGCGGAACTCCGGCGGCAGCGAGTCGAGCGCGGCCTGCAGGTCCGGACCGAGCCGGGAGTCGTGGTAGATCTGCTCCGGGTTCGGATCGTCGGCGGGCACCCGGTCGTAGTCCTCGGGCAGCGCCTCCATGCGGATGCGGCCACGACGCCGCACCATGTCGAGGAACAGGTTCGTGGTGATGCGGTGCAGCCAGCCCTCGAAGGTGCCGGGCTGATAGTTCTGCACGGAACGGAAGACGCGGATGAACGTCTCTTGCGTGAGGTCCTCGGCGTCGTGCTGATTGCCCGAGAGGCGGTAGGCCAGCCGGTACACCCGGTCGGCGTGCTGACGCACCAGCTCGTCCCAGGACGGCATCGTCGTCTTGTCTCCGGTGGCGTCGAACACGGCCGTCCCGGTGAGTTCGTCGGTCGGCTCGACCCAGTCCGAATCGCTGAACTGTTCGAGATGCGCCATCGAAACGGGAGCGGCTTGCGCCGCAGTCGTGGTGGTCGTCGGATCCTCCAAGTCAAGGCCGGCTGAGTCGTGACCGGCGTCGGTCATGGTCGTCGGCTGGTCACTGTGGGCAACACGATCGGCGGGGTGCCTATTCCCGAAGCGCAGACGCCTCCCGTGTTCCATGCCAGCCACCGTCCCCGAGCGGGGTGTGGTAGCGGTATGAGCAATATGAACGTTCCCTGAGAATGCCGGATACCCGTTTGTTCACCTGCGAAAACAGGCTCAATCGGACATACATCACACGTTGCCGCGCGGGCGTGTCGCGGGCGCGCGCCTCGCGGCGGCGCTCTACAGTGCGGGCATGGCCAGCACCGACGACCCGGCGGGTCAGCGACCGAGCCGCGCCGAGGCGATCGTCGCGCACGCCGAACAATCCATCTCCGAGGACGCGATCGTCGCGGCGGCCCGCGATCGCGCGGTCGACATCGGTGCCGGCGCGGTCACCCCCGCGGTGGGGGCGCTGCTGTCCGTGCTCGCCCGGCTGACCGAGGCGAAGGCCGTCGTGGAGGTCGGCACCGGCGCGGGCGTGAGCGGGTTGTGGCTGCTGTCGGGCATGCGCGAGGACGGCGTGCTGACGACCATCGACGTCGAGCCCGAACACCAGCGCATCGCCAAGCAGGCGTTCATCGAGGCCGGCATCGGACCCGGCCGGACCCGACTCATCAGCGGTCGGGCCCAGGACGTGCTGACCCGGCTGGCCGACGAGTCCTACGACCTGGTGTTCATCGACGGCGATCCGGTCGATCAGCCGCAGTTCGTGGTCGAGGGAGTGCGGCTGCTGCGCTCCGGCGGCGCGATCGTCGTGCACCGCGCCGCGCTCGGCGGCCGCGCCGGCGACGCCGGCGCCAACGACGCCGAGGTCAGCGCCGTCCGTGAGGCGGCCCGGCTGATCGCCGAGGACGAGCGCCTCACGCCGGTGCTCGTCCCGCTCGGCGACGGCCTGCTTGCCGCCGCCCGCGACTGACCACTCTCTGACTGCGAGACGTCGATCTCGCATCAACCCTTGACCGGCGACTGAACGCGCGTTTAGCATATTGAACATGCGTTCAGCCACGGAGGACCGCACGACCATCGCCCGCATCCGCGATGCGGCGATCGAGCAGTTCGGTCAGCACGGCTTCGGTGTCGGGGTGCGCAGGATCGCCGAATCCGCCGGGGTGAGCGCCGCTCTGGTGATCCACCACTTCGGTTCCAAGGACGGTCTGCGCCGGGCGTGCGACGACTACGTCGCCGAGGAGATCCGCAGTGGGAAGTCGGCGTCGATCCAGAGCAAGGACCCGGCGACCTGGCTGGCGCAGATGGCCGAGATCGAGTCGTACGCCCCGCTGATGGCCTACCTGGTACGCAGCATGCAGTCCGGCGGGGACCTGGCGAAGACGTTGTGGCGGCGCATGATCGACAACGTCGAGCAGTACCTCGACGAGGGGGTCAGGGCGGGCACCGTCAAACCCAGCCATGACCCCCGGGCCCGGGCCCGCTTCCTGGCGATGGCCAACGGCGGCGGGTTCCTGCTGTACCTGCAGATGCACGACGACCCGACCGATCTGCGCCGGGTCCTGCGCGACTACTCCTCCGACATGGTCCTGCCCGCACTCGAGCTCTACACCAGCGGGCTGATGGCCGATTCGACGATGTACGACGCCTTCCTCGCACAGCGCGACGCCCTTCTCACACATCAAGGAGACGGTGATGACGGTTCAGACGAGCAGGTCCCCGCGACGGCCTGAGGGCACCGCCCCCCGTGCCGTCGAGATCCGCGGACTGGTCAAGACTTTCGGCCGCACCCGGGCGCTCGACGGTCTCGACATGAGCGTGTCCCCCGGTGACATAGCCGGATTCCTCGGCCCCAACGGGTCGGGCAAATCCACCACGATCCGGGTCCTGCTCGGGTTGCTGCGCGCCGACGCCGGCGAGGTGCGCCTGCTCGGCGGCGACCCGTGGCGTGACGCGGTCGACCTGCACCGCCGCATCGCCTACGTGCCCGGCGATGTCACGCTGTGGCCGAATCTCACCGGCCTGCAGGCCATCGACTTCCTCGCCCGGTTGCGCGGACCGGACGCGCTCGACATCCGCCGCCGCGACGAACTGATCGAACGCTTCGAACTCGACCCGCACAAGAAGGCCCGCACCTACTCCAAGGGCAACCGGCAGAAGGTGGCTCTGGTCGCCGCGTTCTGCACCGGGGCCGATCTCTTCATCCTCGACGAGCCGACATCCGGATTGGACCCGTTGATGGAGAAGGCTTTTCAGCACTGCGTCCAGGAGGTGGCCCGCGACGGGGCGGCGGTCCTGCTGTCCAGCCACATCCTCGCCGAGGTCGAGAAACTCTGCGACACCGTGACGATCATCCGGGCGGGCCGCACCGTGCGCTCGGGACCACTCGACGAACTGCGCCACCTGATGCGCACCACGGTGACCGCGCGAACCCGCGGCGACGCCGCCGTGCTGAGCGACGCCCCGTTCGTCCACGAGTTCACCGCGGTCGACGGCGGGGTTCGGTTCGCAGTGGACCGCGCGGATCTCGACGCGGCCATGGCCCGGTTGTCCGAACTGGGAATCCTCGAACTCACCGTCACCCCTGCGTCGCTCGAGGACATGTTCCTTCGCGAGTACTCAGGGGCCGGGCGATGACCACCACCATGGCGGCACAGGCCCGTACCGCGTCCCCGTACACCGGTGTGGGCCAACTGATCCGGCTCGCGTTGCGCCGCGACCGGTTGCGGCTCGGCGTGTGGATCGCCGTGCTGACACTGATGATGGTCTACGCCCCGAACGCGGTGAAGCTCGCCTATCCCGACGAGCCGCAGCGGCTGGCCCGGGTCAACCTGATGAAGACGCCCGCGGGAATCATCATGGGCGGCCCCATGTTCGGCGTTCGCGAGACCGACCTGGGCGCGATGATGGCCAACGAGCTGATGCTCACGATGATCGTGGCCGCCTCGATCCTGTCCATCCTCACCGTCATCCGGCACACCCGGGCCGAAGAGGAGAGCGGCGCAGCCGAACTGGTGTTGTCCTCGGTGGTCGGCCGCTATGCGCGCACGACCGCGGCACTCACCCTGGTCGGCGCGGTCAACGCCGTGCTCACGGTCACGATGGCGGTGGCGATGTCGGCGGCGGGTTTCCCGTTCGTGGACACCTTCGCGATGTGCCTCGGCGTCACCTCGGTCTCGATGCTCTTCGGCGCCGTCGCCGCGGTCACCGCCCAGCTGTGGCGGCAGGCCCGGGCGGCGACCGGCGCCGCGATGGGGGCGCTGGCGGCAGCCGCGCTGGTCCGCGGGATCGGTGACGTCATCGACAACTCGGGGAGCGCGCTGAGCTGGTTCTCCCCCATCGCCTGGGCCCAGCAGATGCGGGCGTTCGTCGCGCTGCGCTGGTGGCCGCTCGCGCTGCTCGTCGCCGTCACCGTCGCGCTCATCGCGCTCGCCGCGTACCTGGAGAACCGCAGGCAGTACGACGACGGCACACTGCCCACCCGCGGTGACCGGCCCGGCGCCCCGGCCATCCGCGGCGTGCTGGGTCTGCACCTGACGCTGCAGCGCGGCCTGACCGTCGGCTGGGTTGTCGGCCTGTTCCTCGGCGGACTGGCGTTCGGCTCGATGACCAGATCGCTGATCGACGCCGCCGCGACCAACGAACTGCTGGCCCGGGTGCTCGCCGTGCAGGGCAACGACGGCGTCTACACCACGATGACGCAGTTCCTGGCGGCCGCGGCGACCGCGTACGTGGTGAGCGCGGTGCTGCGGGTGCACGCCGACGAACAGTCAGGCACCGGCGAAGCCGTGCTCGCCGGTGCGGTGTCCCGGTGGCGCTGGCTGCTGGGCGCGGTGGCCGCCGCGATGCTGGGGGCCACGCTGCTGATGCTCGGCGCGGGCCTCGGCAACGGGCTGGGCGCCGGCCTGACCCTCGGCGAGCCGGCGACCATCGCGAGGCTCACCGTCGCCGGGCTGGCGTTCGTCCCTGCGCTCGCGGTGGTCGCCGGTGTCGCGGCCCTCGCCGTCGCGGTGCGCCGGCCCTGGATCGCCTGGCTGGCGGTGGCCTACATCGTCGTCTCGCTGTACCTCGGCGCGCTGCTGCGGCTGCCGCAGTGGCTGCTCGACGCGTCACCGGTCCTGCAGACGACCGCGCCCACCGACTACCCGGTGACGGCGATGGTGGTCATGGCTGTGGTGGCCGCAGCGCTGGCCGCGCCGGCCGGGTGGCTGTACCGCCGTCGGGACGCGGTGTGACCGAGCGGGTGACCGCTCAGATCCAGATGCCCTTGCCGACCGCCACCACGCCGCCGGCGCTGACGGAGAACCGTTCCCGGTCCTTCTCGAGGTCCACCCCGACCATCTCGCCCGGGCCGACGACGACGTTCTTGTCGAGGATCGCGTGCCGCACGACCGCGCCCCGGCCGATCCGGGTGCCGGGCATGATGACGCTGCCCTCGACGATCGCGCCGTCGTCGATGTAGACGTTGGACGACAGCACCGAATTGCGGACCGAGGCCGCGGAGATGATGCTTCCGGCGCCCACCACCGACTCCTGCGCGGAACCGCCGTTGACGAACTTGGCGGGCGCGAGGTTCTCGGACTCACCGCGGATCGGCCAGCGCTTGTTGTACAGGTTGAAGATCGGGTGCACCGACACCAGATCCATGTGCGCGTCGTAGAACGCGTCGAGTGTCCCGACGTCGCGCCAGTAGCCGTGGTCGCGTTCGGTCGCGCCCGGCACCTCGTTGTCGCTGAAGTCGTAGACCGCGGCCATCCCGTCGGACACCAGGCGCGGGATGATGTCGCCCCCCATGTCGTGATCGGAGTCGTCGTCGTCGGCGTCGGCGCGGATGGCGTCGATGAGCACCTTGGTGGTGAAGATGTAGTTGCCCATCGAGACGAACGCCTCGTCGGGGTTGTCCGGTGTTCCCGGCGGATCCGCGGGCTTCTCGACGAAGCTGCGGATGCGGCCCGACTCGTCGGCGTCGATGACCCCGAAAGCGCTGGCCTCCGACCGCGGCACCCGGATCCCGGCGACCGTCGCGCCCGCACCGCTCTGGATGTGGAACTGGACCATCTGCTCGGGGTCCATCCGGTAGACGTGATCGGCGCCGAACACCACGATGTAGTCCGGGTCCTCGTCATAGATGAGGTTCATCGACTGGTAGATCGCATCGGCGGAACCGGTGTACCAGCGGGGTCCGAGCCGCTGCTGGGCGGGAACCGGGGTGATGTACTCACCGGCCAGACCGGACAGGCGCCAGTTCTGCGAGATGTGCCGGTCCAGTGAATGCGACTTGTACTGGGTGAGAACACAGATCCGCAGGTAGCGCGCGTTGACGAGGTTCGACAGCACGAAGTCGATGAGCCGGTACGCCCCACCGAAGGGAACCGCGGGCTTGGCACGGTCCGCCGTGAGCGGATACAGCCGCTTGCCCTCCCCGCCGGCCAGGACGATGCCCAGCACGTGTGGCAATTCCCTCATGTCTCAAACCTATCCGGCGCCGGGGACTGGGGCCAGCCATTGACACCATCGGTCACGTGTTCGCGGGTGGTAGAACGACGATTTCGACTGTCGGCATACCCGCAGTGATCCGCGGCAATCGCGTTCGCGAACCGGACTGTCGTCAGCCGGGTGCGACCACTACCGTCGTACCCATGCGGGTGGCGATGATGACTCGGGAGTACCCACCCGAGGTCTACGGCGGAGCAGGCGTACACGTCACCGAACTCGTCGCCCAGTTGCGCCGCCTGTGTGAGGTCGACGTGCACTGCATGGGGGCACCGCGCGCGGACGCCTTCGTCGCCGCACCCGACCCGGCGCTGGCTGGCGCGAATCCGGCGTTGTCCACGCTCTCGGCGGACCTCACCATGGTCAACGCCGCCGGTGACGCCACGGTCGTGCACTCCCACACCTGGTACGCGGGGCTCGCCGGCCATCTGTCGGGACTGCTGTACGGCATCCCGCACGTGCTCACCGCGCATTCGCTGGAGCCGATGCGGCCGTGGAAGGCCGAACAGCTCGGCGGCGGCTACCGGGTGTCGTCGTGGGTGGAGAAGACGGCAGTGGAGGCCGCCGACGCGGTGATCGCGGTGAGCTCCGGTATGCGCGACGACGTGCTCAAGACTTATCCCGCGCTGGACCCCGGCCGCGTGCACGTGGTGCGCAACGGCATCGACACCGACGTCTGGTACCCCATCCAACCCGCCGCGGACGAGTCGGTGCTGGCCGAACTCGGCGTCGACCCCGACCGGCCGATCGTGGCGTTCGTCGGCCGGATCACCCGGCAGAAGGGGGTGGCGCATCTGGTCGCCGCCGCCCACCACTTCGCCCCCGAGGTGCAGCTGGTGCTGTGCGCCGGCGCCCCCGACACCCCGGAGATCGCGGCGGAGGTGACGGCCGCGGTGCAGCAGCTGGCCCGGGCACGCACCGGCGTGTTCTGGGTCCGCGAGATGCTGCCCATCGGCAAGATCCGCGAAATATTGTCGGCAGCAACAGTTTTCGTCTGCCCTTCGGTGTACGAGCCACTGGGCATCGTCAACCTCGAGGCCATGGCGTGCGGGACGGCGGTGGTCGCCTCGGATGTGGGCGGAATCCCCGAGGTCGTCGCCGATCACCAGACCGGGTTGCTGGTGCACTACGACGCGAACGACACCGGCTTCTTCGAGACCCGGTTGGCCGATGCGGTCAACGCACTGGTCGCCGAACCGCAGCGCGCCCGGGCGTACGGCGCCGCGGGCCGCGAGCGGTGTATCGCCGAGTTCTCGTGGGCGCACATCGCCGAGCAGACCCTGGAGATCTACCGCAAGGTGTCGGAGTAGCCCGACCGGACACCGCGGCAGCCGGGATCCGGCGCGGGGCCCGCAGGCCGCCGCGCCGGGAAATTCCGAAAACCGCTAGCTGGTGACGTTCTTCAATTCGTCGCCCAGCGCGGCCGCCTCGTCGGGAGTCAATTCGACGACGAGCCGGCCACCACCTTCCAGTGGTACCCGCATCACGATGCCGCGCCCCTCCTTGGTTGCTTCCAGGGGACCGTCACCGGTCCGGGGCTTCATCGCCGCCATCGAGAGCTCCCTCCACACTGAACCAACCGCCAGGCCGCCCACCTCTCGGCGGAACCGGGCACTCAACTCCTCCATTGTTCCCTATCCGCGCGACCACGTCTGCAAAGACCCGTTTTAACCGCTGTGTCGAAGGGCCCCGGCGGCCGGCGGCACCCAGCACGTGGCGACGTGGTCGTCGACCATCCCGGTCGCCTGCATGAGGGCGTAGGCGGTCGTTGGACCGACGAAGCGGAATCCGCGGCGTTTGAGTTCCTTGGCCATGGCGGTCGATTCGGGTGTCGACGCGGGCACGTCGGACAGGGTCGCCGGCCTGGCGCGGCGCGCCGGTGCGAACGACCACAGCAGCTGCGCGAGGTCGGTGTCCAATGCGGCCGCGGCCCTTGCATTGGCGACGGTCGCCTCGATCTTCGCGCGGTTGCGCACGATTCCGGTGTCGGCCATCAAGCGGTCGACATCGTCTTCGGTGTAACCCGCGATGCGGTCGATGTCGAAGCCGTCGAACGCCCGCCGGAAGTTGTCCCGCTTGCGCAGGATGATGAGCCACGACAGACCACTCTGGAAGGCCTCCAGGCTGATCCGCTCGAACAGCGCGGGCGACTCACGAACCGGTTGGCCCCACTCGAAATCGTGATAGTCCCGGTAGAGCTCGAAATCCGCTGTGGCGAGCCGTGATCCGTCCAACCAGCCGCAGCGCACCCGTCCGTCGTCGACGGTCACGGGGAGTCCTCGGCCATGTTCTCGGCCATATCCGCGGCGGCGCGCACCGCGGCCAGTTCACCGCGCAGCGCGTCGATCTCCTGGCCGAGCCGGTCGAGCACCCAGTCGACCTCACCGGGTTTGTAGCCGCGCAGCGTCTGCGTGAACTTCACCGCGTCGACGTCGGCGCCGGTGACGCCGGAGGCCGGTAACACCGTCGCGGTGGTGGCGTGCGGGAGCGGCGGCAGCGACTCGCCCCGGCCGAACAGCACACTGCCCACCCCGAACAGCACGACGGCCACGAGGATGAGCACCACCAGGTAGAGCAGAATCAGCGTCACGACACCGATACTGCCTGACCGGTGTGACAGCGCTACCGCGGACGCAAGGTGACCATCGGCGGCCGGTCCTCGAGCGAGACGCCGGACGCACGCGGGGTGAAGCCCTCCCCGTCGGCGAAGAACTGGGTGAGCCCGACACCGGAGTCGCCCACCCCGCAGCGTGACATCAGCGTCGCGATGACCTGCCGGCTCATCGACGCCAGTTCGGTCAGCGGGCGGTTGCGGTGGCTGCGCACGCCGAGGTTGACCTGGGCGATGCCGTCGAGGCCCAGCCGGTCATAGGTGTCGACCAGCAGGCCGATCTCCACGCCGTAGCCGGGTGCGAACGGCACCGAGGTGAGCAGTTCGCGGGTGCCCGCGTACTCGCCGCCCAGCGGTTGCAGCAGACAGGTCAGCTCGGGCCGCAGCGAGGCCAGCAGCGGGCGCGCCACCAGTTCGGTCACGCGGCCGCCACCGTTCGCGTCCTCGCGGCCGCTCACCTTCAGCGGCCGCCGGTAGAAGCCCTTGACCAGATGCACACCCGGGGTGAGCAGCAGCGGGCCGAGCAGTTTCGGCACGAACATCGGATCGGGGTCGAGCAGGTCGGAGTCGACGAAGGCCACCACATCGCCGGTCGTCGCCGCCAGTGAGCGCCACAGCACCTCACCCTTACCGGGCTGCGGGGTCACCTCGGGCAGCGCGGTCTCCCGGCTGACCACCCGCGCTCCGGCGGCCAGCGCCCGGATCGCGGTGTCGTCGGTGGAGCCGGAGTCCAGCACGATCAACTCGTCGACCAGGCCGCCGAGCAGCGGGCTGATCGTCTCGATCACCCCGGCGACGGTCTCCTCCTCGTTGAGCGCAGGCAGGACCACCGACACGGTGCGCCCGGCCTTGGCGGCTTCGAGTTCGGCGATCGTCCACGTCGGACGGTTCCAACTGTGGGTGTCGAACCAGCGGTGCCGCGCGATCGCATCGGCGGAGTGCAGTTCGGGTGTGTCCAATTCCGGTAACCGCGAAATAACAGTCATGCCAGTCCCCTCACCGTGCGCGTCGGCGGACGCACGCCTTGAATCGACGCGACCATCTCCAGTACGCGCCGAGTGGGCCCGACCTCGTGCACCCGGAACATCGCCGCCCCGGCCGAGGCAGCCAGAGCGGTTGCAGCGAGGGTGCCCTCGAGGCGTTCAGTCAAACCCACACCCAGAGTCTCCCCGACGAAATCCTTGTTGCTCAGCGCCATCAGGACCGGCCATCCAGTTTTTACAAGCTCTTCCACGTGCCGCAACAAACTAAGACCGTGGTAAGTGTTCTTGCCGAAATCGTGCGTCGGATCGATGAGGATCCGGTCCGGCGCCACGCCCGCGGCGACCGCCCGCCGTGCCGCCGCGGTGACCTCGGCGATGACGTCGTCGACCACGCCGCGTTCGGTGATGCCGTAGCTCACCCGGAACGGGCGGGTGCGCGGCACCGCTCCCCCGGTGTGCGAACACACCAGGCCCGCGTTGAACTCCGCGGCGACCGCGGGCAGATCCGGGTCGACACCGCCCCAGGTGTCGTTGATCAGGTCGGCGCCGGCGGCACAGGCCTGCTTCGCCACCGCGGCCCGCCACGTGTCGACGCTGATCACGACGTCGGGGAAGGTGCCGCGCAACCATTCGATGAACGGCACGACGCGGGCGATCTCCTCGTCGGCGTCCACGGTCTGACCGGGCCCGGCCTTCACCCCGCCCACGTCGACGACGTCGGCCCCGTCCTCGACCACGCGGTGTGCGGCCGATTTGGCGGCCTCGTCGGTGAACGTCGCGCCCCGGTCGTAGAACGAGTCCGGCGTCCGGTTCACGATCGCCATGATCAACGCACGATCACCGGCCACCCGACGTCCGCAGAAGGTCGACTCCACCTCTTCAGGCTACGGGCGTCACTTCGGCTTCTTGCCGTCCTTCACCTCGGTCAGGTACTCGTCGTAGAAGGGGACGTAACCCTCGTCGGGGCCCGACAGCACGTAGATCGGATCCTCGATCTTCACGTCGTCGTCGTCGCCCTCGCCGCTGCTCCCGCCGTAACCCTCCTTGCGGAGGTCCACCTTCTGACTCTTGAACGTCGAGGTGTGGGCGAGTTCCTCCACCACGCGGACGAACAGCGGCACCGCGTAGACCGGCAACTTGTCGAACGCGGCCTTCGCCAGGGCCTTGCCGTCGAACTCCTGACCGTCCTTGAGCTGGATCGCCACCATGCCGGCGCGGCCTCCGGTGTCGGGCACCTCGACGCCGAACACCGTGCACTCCTCGACCTGCGGATCGGTCGACACCGCCGCCTCCACCTCGGTGGTGGCGACGTTCTCGCCCTTCCATCGGAAGGTGTCGCCCAGCCGGTCGGTGAACGCGGCGTGGCCGAAGCCCTGCGAACGCATCAGGTCGCCGGTGTTGAACCACACGTCGCCGTCCTTGAAGGCGTCGCGCACGAGCTTCTTCTCAGACTCCTTCTTGTCGGTGTAGCCGTCGAACGGCTGGAAGTTGCTGACCTTGGACAGCAGCAGGCCCGGCTCGCCGTTCTTGACCTTCTTCACGCGGCCCTTCTCGTCGCGGACAGGGTCGCCGCTCTCCTCGTCGTACTCGACGAACGCGACAGGCGTCGGGCAGATGCCGGTGGTCTTGTCGAGGTTGAAGAAGTTGACGAACGCGGTGTTGCTCTCGCTGGCGGAATAGAACTCGCAGACCCGGTCGATGCCGAACCGCTCGGTGAACTGGTCCCAAATGGCGGGCCGCAGACCGTTTCCGGCGACCACCCGCACGCGGTGCTTGCGGTCGGTGTCCTTCTCCGGCTGGTTGAGCAGATAGGCGCAGATCTCGCCGATGTAGACGAACGCGGTCGCGTCGTAACGGATTACGTCGTCCCAGAACTTCGACGCCGAGAACGACTTGCCGATCGCCAGCGCCGCCCCCGAGTTGAGCACCGAGGACAGCGCCACCGTCAGCGCGTTGTTGTGATAGAGCGGCAGGCAGCAGTAGAGGATGTCGTCGCTGCCCAGCCGCATGCCCATCCCGCCGAAACCGGCCAGCGCGCGCAGCCAGCGGTAGTGGGTCATCACGCTGGCCTTCGGCATGCCGGTGGTGCCGGAGGTGAAGATGTAGAACGCCTTGTCCTTGGCCAGCACCGCCGACGCGGTCGCGGGGTTGGACGTCGGGGCGGTCTCGGCGAGCCGGTGGAATTCGTCGAGGGTGATCAGCTTGTCGGTGTCGGCGCCGCTCTCCTTGATCGGGTCGACGAAGTCGGGGTCGGCGACGACGACCTGCGCCGACAGCAGGCCGAGGCTGTGCTCGAGCACTTCGCCGCGCTGGTTGTAGTTCAGCATCCCGGAGACCGCGCCGCACTTGACGGCGGCCAGCATCAGGAGGATCGGTTCGGGCGAGTTGCGCAGCATGATCGCGACGACGTCGCCCTGCCCGACGCCCCGCGCGGACAGCACGGCGGCGTAGCGGTTCACCGTCTCGTTGGCCTCGCGGTAGGTGAGCTCCTGATCCTCGAACTTGAGGAAGACCCTGTCGGCGTGGCGGGCGGCCCGCTCCTGGAACACCTTGCCGATCGACGTCTTCGCCGAGGGGCGTGCCAGGAAACCGGTCAGCGCGCCGCGGACGATGATCGGCACGTCCATGATCAGGCCGGGCACCTGGCCCGCGATGTCGAGTAACCCGACGCTGTGCCGAGTCCCCGATTTCTCGTCGCTCATACGGTGCAACCCCTCCGATCGTCGTGCGTGCGCAACACCCTAACCACGCTCGATCAGGGGCGAGGGGCGCACGCTTCCATCGCCTTGTCGACGTCGTCCACGACGATCAACCGGTCCAGAGCACTGCGGGCGACGTAACCGCTGTCGACCAAACCGCGCAACCAGGCCAGCAGACCGTCGTAATGACCGATCGGATCGAGCATCACCACCGGCTTGCTATGCATACCCAAATACGCCGCAGTCCAGGCTTCGAAAAATTCCTCGAGTGTGCCGATACCGCCGGGAAGCGACAGAAACGCGTCGGCGCGGTCCTCCATCACCTGCTTGCGCTCGCGCATCGTGTCGGTGACGACGAGCTCGTCGGCGTCGACATCGGCCACCTCGCGGTGCACCAGCGCCTTGGGGATCACGCCGACCGTTCGGCCGCCGTGGGCGCGCGCGGCGTGTGCGACGGCGCCCATCGCCGAGACGTTCCCGCCGCCGGACACCAGGGTCCACCCGCGATCGGCGATCGCCTCACCGACGCGGGCGGCCAGGGCCAGTAGCCGTTCGTCGGTCGGACTGGAGGCGCAGTACACGCAGACAGCCCACGCGCGGTCGGGTCGATCGGGCACATGCACAACCTAGACGGTCCTACAATCCGGCGGTGCCTGTCGACTGGGTGGTGGCGCCGCACGAACCGGCGCTGGAATCCATCGAGGCGGGCGTCCGCCGACGCTCCGGCGCCGTCGTCATCGGCCCGGCCGGGGTGGGTAAGACGACGTTGCTGCGGGCGGCCGCACAGCGCCTGGGAGCGGGCCCGGCGGTGACGGGAACCGCATCCCACGCCGTCATCCCGTTCGGCGCCTTCCGCGATCTGATCGACATCCCGGCGACCGGGAAGACCGCGGCGATCGTGCGGGCCGCGCGCGAGAGACTGCGCGATCAGCTGCTGTACGTCGACGACGCACATCTGCTCGACGCGCTGTCGGCGACCCTGCTGTATCAGCTCGGCCTGACCGGCACCGCGAGGCTGGTGGTGTCGGTGGCCGCGGGTGGACCGGTGCCCGCGCCGTTGGCTGCGCTGTGGGACGACGGTCTGCTGGCCCGCATCGACCTGCAGCCGCCGGGCCACGACGACGCCCGGGTGGCCGCGCAGGTCGAGTCGTTCATCGCCGATCTCCCCGCCCCGGCGCGGCACGCGCTGGAGTACCTGGCGGTCTGCGATCCGCTCCCGGCGGCGCAGTTGCGAGCGCTGGCCGGTGACGACGCCGTGGCCGCGGCGACCGCGGCCGGGGCGGTCACCGTCGACGGTGCGGCGGCCCGCGCCGGGCATCCGCTGTTCGTCGACGCCGTACGCGATCTGATCGGCGGACCGGAACTCCGGCGGTTGCGCACCGAGGTGGTCGACCGGCTGTCGGCGACGCGCCCGAGCGGTGTGCTGGAGCGGCTCCAGGTGACGGCGATGGCACTCGACAGCGACCACGCGGTGCCCGCCGCGGAGTTGACGGCCGCGGCCGAGGAGGCGTTGCGGCTCGGCGACCTCCGGTTGAGCGAACGGTTGGCGCGGGCGGCGATGCAGGAATCAGGAGACCTCAGGGCCCGGTTGGCGCTGGGCTACGCGCTCGGTTGGCAGGGGCGCGGACGCGACGCCGACGAAGTGCTCGCCGGCGTCGACGAGGCCTCGCTCACCGACACGGAGTTGATGGCCTGGGCGTTGCCGTGCGCGGCGAACCGGTTCTGGATGCTGTCGGAACCCGAACGCGCGACGGCCTTCCTGCGCACTGTGCGCGGCCGGGTCCGGCGCCCGGCCGCCAGGACCACGATCGACGCGCTGTCGTCGACCTTCGCGATGAACGCGGGCACCCCGGCGCGGGCGGTGGAGATCGCCTCCGAGGTGCTGGCCTCCCCCGACGCCGACGACACCGCGATCGGGTGGGCGGCCGCCGCCGCGGCACTCAGCTGTGCGCGGATGGGCCGGTTCGTCGAGATCGACGCGCTGGCGGAGCGGGCGGCCGCCGCCCATCATCCCGGACTGCTGCGGTTCACCAGCGGGTTCGGGCAGACCACGGCGCTGATGATGTCCGGTGACCTGGACGGCGCACACGACCTGGCCCGCCGGCTCACCGAATTCGCCGAACTGCAGCAGCCGGGCCGGGCGATCGGTGAGGTCTTGACCGCCGACGTGCTCGTCGCCCGCGGTGACGTGGACGGCGCGGTGGCGCTGCTGCGGGAGGCGGCCGCGGCGCTCGCACCGACGGGCTATTCGTGGGGTCCGTTGGCGTGGATGCTGCTCGCACAGGCGCTGGGTGAGCAGGGCGCCGCCGTCGAGGCGGGTAAGGCGTTGGCGCGCGCGGAGTCTCGGCACGGGCTGAAGTCGATGCTGTTCGCACCCGAACTCGGCCTCGGCCGGGCATGGACGATGTCGGCACGGCGCGACAACCACGCAGCGGTCGCGGCGGCCCGCGACGCGGCGCGCACCGCCGAGCGGGGCGGTCAGCTGGCGGTCGCACTGCGGGCGTTGCACATCGCGGTGCGCCTCGGTGATGCCCGCGCCGCCGACCACATGGCCCGCCTCGGCCTCGATTGCGAGTTCGGGCGGGTCGCCCTCCTGCACGCCAGGGCCGTCACGGCGTCGGACCCGGCCGCCCTGGACGAGGCGGCCGCGGCGTTCGCCGGGATGGGTCTGCAGGGCGCCGCGTCCGACGCCGCGCGCCAGGCCGACGCCGTGCGCACCGGCAAACTGCCGCCGACCGGTCCTGGCACCCACCCTTAAACTGGCTCCATGACCGGTCGGCCGTTGTTCGTGCAGACCGATGGTCTGCGCCAGTTCTCCGAGAAACACGCCGAGATCGCCGCGGGCGTCTCCCGGCTCATCGGTGGTGCCCCGACGGTCGCGAGCGTCGAGGCGTCCCACGGGCAGATCGCCTTCGCGGTGCAGAACGCGCTGGGCACCCTGCTCGCGGCGCGGCGGGGCACGCTGCAGACCACCGCCGACAGCGGTGACAAAATCGCCGAGTTGCTCCGCAAGGCCGCCACCGCCTACGACAAGGGCGACGAGCGTTCGGCGGGCAAGCTCAAAGCGGCGATGGACGACCAGCGCGAACCCTCCACTCCGCCCCCGACGCAGCAGGTCTGACCCTCACACCTCGGCGAGCGCCCCGTCGGCCAGGCGCAGCCACCGGTTCACACCGATCTCGGCCAGAAACCGCTCGTCGTGGCTGACCACCACGAACGCCCCCCGGTAGGCGTCGAGCGCCGATTCGAGCTGACCGACGCTCACCAGGTCGAGGTTGTTGGTCGGTTCGTCGAGCAGCAGCAGCTGCGGCGCGGGTTCGCCGTAGAGCACACAGGCCAGCGTCGCCCGCAGCCGCTCCCCACCCGAGAGCGCCGACACCGGCAGGTGTATACGGTCGCCGCGGAAAAGGAACTGCGCCAACAGATGTCGGCTTCTGGTCACGGTCATGTCGGGGGCGAAGCGGGCCAGGTTACCGGCCACTGACAGGTCGTCGTCGAGCAGGTCCAGCCGCTGCGAGATGTAGGCGGTGCGTCCGTCGGCCCGTTGCACGGCACCCGCCTCGGGTTCGAGGGCCCCGGCGACGATCCGCAGCAGCGTGGATTTGCCCGCGCCGTTCGGACCCGTCAGCGCGATGCGTTCCGGGCCGCGGATCGACAGATCGATCCCGTTGCCCGCGAACAGATTCCGGTCGCCGCGGCGAACACACAGCCCCCGGCCGGTGAACAGGTTGCGACCCGCGGGCACCTCGGTACCGGGAAGGTCCAGCACGATCGCATCGTCGTCCCGCAGGGAACGTTCGGCGTCGTCGACCCGCGCTCGCGCGTCCCCCACCCGCCTGGCGTGGACGTCGTCGGCCTTGCCCGCGGACTCCTGGGCTCGGCGCTTCCTCGCTCCCGCGAGGATCTTCGGCAGACCGGCGTCGGCCAGGTTGCGGGCCGCGGTGTTCGCACGCCGCGCCGCGCGTTCGCGGGCCTCCTGCATCTGGCGCTTCTCGCGTTTGAGCTGTTGTTCGGCGTTGCGCAGGTCGCTTTCGGCCGCCCGCTGCTCGAGCGCCACCGCCTCCCGGTAGGCCGTGAAATTGCCGCCGTAGAAGACGATCTCGCCCCGGCTCAGCTCGGCGATCCGGTCCATCCGATCCAGCAGCACCCTGTCGTGGCTGACCAGCAGCAGGGTGCCGCCGAACTCGTCGAGCGCGGCGTACAGCGAACGCCTGGCCGCGGCGTCGAGGTTGTTTGTCGGCTCGTCGAGCAGCAGGACGTCGGGCCGCTCGAGCAGTTGTGCCGCCAGGCCGAGCGAGACGATCTCGCCCCCGGACAGCGTTCCGAGGCGCCGGTCCAGACCGACGTGTCCGAGGCCCAGGCGGTCGAGTTGGGCGCGGGCGCGTTCTTCGATGTCCCAGTCGTCGCCGATCGCGGTGAACACGGCGTCGCCGGCGTCACCGGCGGCCAGCGCGTTCAGTGCCGCGATCACCGGGGCGACACCGAGCACGTCGGCGACGGTGAGGTCGGCCGTCAGCGGCAGGGTCTGCGGGAGGTGACCCAGCGCACCGGCCACCGACACCGTGCCGGAGGTCGGCTGCAACTCCCCCGCGATCAGCCGCAGCAGCGTGGACTTGCCCGCGCCGTTCGGTGCGACCAACCCGGTGCGGCCGGTGACGAAGGTGGTGGACACGTCGGTGAACACGACGGTGTCGTCGGGCCAGGCGAACGACAGACCGGAACAGACGATCGATGACATGGGGGGACTTTCGGGACGGTACGAGTACGGACGATCGGCTTCCGGTCACCCGGAGATGTCGTCGTCTCCCCACATGTGTTCCAGGGTAAGTGGACGCGTCAAGCGGATAAGTAGCGCCGCAGCACCTCGGTGGTCGCGGTGATCTGCCCGACCTCGACGCGCTCGTCCGCGCGGTGGGCGAGGTTCGGATCGCCCGGTCCGTAGTTGACGGCCGGGATACCCAGCGCCGCGAACCGCGCCACGTCGGTCCACCCGTACTTCGCCCGCGCCTGCCCGCCGGCGGCCTCGACCAGGGCCGCTGCGGCCGGCCTCGACAGCCCCGGGAGCGCACCGGGCGCCGCGTCGGTCTGCTCGACGGTGATGTCCAGACCGTCGAGCACCTCGTGCACATGGGTCAGCGCCTGCTCGACCGTGCGGTCGGGGGCGAACCGGAAGTTGACGGTGACCGACGCGGCGTCGGGGATCACGTTGCCGGCGATGCCGCCGTCGATCCGGACCGCGGAGAGCCCCTCGCGGTAGACGCAGCCGTCGATGTCGACGCTGCGCGCCCGATAGGCCGCCAGCCGGTCGAGGACCGGGGCGAGTTTGTGAATCGCGTTGTCGCCCAGCCATGATCGCGCCGAATGCGCCCGCGTCCCGGTGGTGCGCACCACGACTCGCAGGGTGCCCTGGCAACCGGCCTCGATGAAGCCGCCGGACGGTTCGCCGAGGATCGCGACATCGGCCTGCAGCCAGTCGGGCAGTTCGCGTTCGATGCGGCCGAGTCCGTTGGCCGACGCCTCGATCTCCTCGCAGTCGTACATCACCAGCGTGATGTCGTGGGCGGGCCGGGTCACGGTCGCGGCCAGATGCAGGAACACGGCGTCGCCGGACTTCATGTCGGAGGTGCCGCAGCCGTGGAGTTCGTCGCCCACCAGGCGGCTGGGGAGGTTGTCCGCGGCGGGCACGGTGTCGATGTGCCCGGCCAGCAGGACGCGGGAGGCGAGGCCGCGGTTGGTGCGGGCCAGCACCGCGTCACCGTTGCGGATGATCTCGAAGCCCTCGGTCTGCGCGCGCAGCGCAGCCTCGATCTCGTCGGCGATGCGCTGCTCGTGGCGTGACTCGCTGGGGATGTCGACCAGTGCGGCGGTGAGGTCGACGGGGTCACCACGGAGATCGAGCGATGAGCCGCTTGCGCGAAGAGCCTGTGAGGTGCCCATGGCGTCAACGGTAATCTCTAGCCCCGTGACTTCAGCTGCAGGAATCGGCCTGGCCACCATCGCCGCCGACGGAACCGTCCTCGACACCTGGTACCCGGCGCCCGAACTGGGTGCCGATCTCGGGGAATCCGGCACTGTCCGGATGTCGGTCGCCGAGGTTCCGGCCGAACTCGGTGAGCTCACCGGCCGGGACGAGGACCGCGACGTCGACATCGTCGCCGTGCGCACCGTCATCTCCTCGCTGGAGGACAAACCCGCCGACGGGTACGACGCCTATCTGCGGTTGCACCTGCTGTCGCACCGTCTGATCCAGCCGCGCGGCGCGAACATGGACGGCATCTTCGGCGTGCTGGCCAACGTGGTGTGGACCAACTACGGACCCTGTGCGGTCGAGGGCTTCGAGACCATTCGCGCCCGGCTGCGTCGGCGGGGCACCGTGACCGTGTTCGGCATCGACAAGTTCCCGCGGATGGTCGACTACGTGGCCCCGACGGGTGTGCGCGTCGCCGACGCCGACCGGGTGCGGCTGGGTGCGCACCTCGCGCCGGGGACGACGGTGATGCACGAGGGCTTCGTGAACTACAACGCGGGCACGCTGGGTTCGTCGATGGTGGAAGGCCGGATCTCGGCCGGTGTGGTGGTCGACGACGGATCCGACGTCGGCGGCGGCGCGTCGATCATGGGCACCCTGTCCGGCGGCGGCACGGAGGTCATCTCCATCGGCAAGCGCTGCCTGCTGGGGGCGAACGCCGGGGTGGGCATCTCGCTGGGCGACGACTGCGTGGTCGAGGCCGGGCTCTACGTCACCGCGGGCACCAAGGTGCAGACCTCGGACGGGCAGACGGTCAAGGCCCGGGAGCTCTCCGGCGCGAACAATCTGCTGTTCCGGCGCAACTCCGTGTCCGGCGCCGTCGAGGTGGTCAAGCGCGACGGCACCGGCATCACGCTCAACGAGGCGCTGCACGCCAACTGAGCGGCAACCCCTTGGCGTTGTCGAAGTCGTCGTCGATCAGGACGACGTCGCGGCCGGCACGGTCGAGCAACGACGCCGCGATCGACGACCGGTAGCCCGACGCGCAGTGCACCCACACCGTGCCCGCCGGCACCTCGTCGAGCCGCTGTGGAAGTTCGTGCAGTGGGACGTTGACGGCTCCGGTGATGTGGCCGTCGTCGTACTCGTTGCTCTGCCGCACGTCGAGGACGGCCACCCCGTTGTCCTCCAGTTGTGTTGCCAGACCGGCGAAGTCGGACACCGGATAGCCGGCGAGCGGGGTCCCGTCGCGCAGTTCGCCGATGTCGCCGGCGGCCGAACCGGTGAGCCGGTCCACCCCGATGCGCACCAGTTCCCGCTTGGCGTCGGCGATCTGGTCCGGCGACTCCCCGATCAGCGTGACCGGGGCGCCCCACTCGTAGAGCCAGCCGAAGTAGCTGACGAAGGATCCGGACAGCTCGAAGCCCAGGGTTCCCCGCAGGTGTCCCGCGGCGAACGCGGTGCGGGTGCGCAGGTCGACCACCCATTCGCCGGCCTCGATGCGGCGGCGTAGCTCGGCGGGGTCGACGGGTGCGGGCGGGGTGAGGTCCACCGGTTCCGGGCCCTCGCGGTTGATGACGCCCATATGTGCGTAGTAGGCGGGGTAGGCCGCCAATCCGGCGAGCAGTTCGTCGACGAAGCTCTGTTCGTCCTGGGTCAGCGCCGGGTTGGCCTGCCGCTGTTCGGCGATGGTTGACGCGTCACCGGAAGCCGGTGTGGCCGAACAGAAACTGCCGAATCCGTGGGTCGGGTAGACGCGGGTGTCGCCGGGCAGGCGGTCGGCGAGTTTGCGCACCGAGTGGTACTGCGCGTGCGTGAGCTCCTCGGTGTCGTCGGCCGCGACCAGATCGGTGCGTCCGGTGGTCCCGAACAGCATCGAGCCGCCGGTGAAGACACCGTGGACCGCGCCGGAGCCGTCGCGCAGCACATAGCTCACGTGGTGGTGGGTGTGGCCCGGGGTGTGCAGCACCTCGAGTCGCATCGGCCCGGCGTCGACGACGTCCCCGTCGGTGACGGCCCGACGGGTGTAGCCGACGTCGTCGCCGGCGGGCACCACGTATTCGGCGCCGACGGTGCGCGAGAGTTCCAGTCCGCCGGTCACGTAGTCGTTGTGCAGGTGGGTTTCCAGCACGTGCGTGATGCGTGCGCGGCGTTCGGCCGCGACGGCGAGCACGCGGTCGATGTCGCGCTGCGGATCGATCACGACGGCGGTGCCACCGTCGCTGATCAGATAGCTGCGGTCACCGAGGCCTGAGGTTTCGATGATGGAGACGTCCATGGGATCCCTTCTGTCAGCGTAGAAGAATGGTGTCGACGAGTACGTACGCGGCGACGGCGAACACGAGGTAGGCGAACCACCGTTGCAGCCGGGCGGTGTCGATGTTGGTGCCCAGATGTCCGGCCACCAGCGACGCCGCCATCGCAGCGGCGACGAACACCCCGGTCACCGTCCAGTCGACGGTGACGGCGTCGAGGTGCGAGAGCACGCCGGCCACGGAGTTGGCGGTGATGATGAGCAGCGACGTGCCGATGGCGGTGGCCATCTCGACGCCGAGCACCATCACCAGCGCCGGGATGATGAGGAACCCGCCGCCGACGCCGAAGAGGCCGGTCAGCAGTCCGACGAGCAGCCCGGCGCCGATCGACCGGGGTGCGCAGCGCCGCCAGTTCACCCGCCCGCCCCGGACTTCGCATGCGGTGCCGGTGTTCTCCTGGTCGGTGAGCAGGCGGATACCGGCGACCACCATCACCACCGCGAACCCGATCAGCAGCACCGACTGGGGTAGGTGCCTGCCGATCGCGCTGCCCGCGACGGTCGCCGGGACACCGGCCGCCGCGAAGATGCCGGCGAGCCGCCATCGCACCTGTCCGGCACGAATCTTCGGCAGTACCCCGACGACGGAGGCGGCGGCGACGACGATCAGCGAGATGGGAATGGCCTGCTCGATGCCGAGTCCCATCCCGTAGACGAGCGCGGGGACGGCGAGGATCGAGCCTCCACCGCCCAACAGCCCGAGCAGCACGCCGATCAGCGCACCGAGGCCCAAACCTGTCGCCAGCGCCATACAACCCCCTCTGTTGTCCCGATCGGGGCGTCGCGGCCGTCGTGGTCAATACCCTGTGGGGTATATTGCGCCTGTAACAATACCCCCGCGGGTACGCTTGTCAAGTATTTGACCGTCGCACGAAGATACCCGGACGGGTATGCTCGTCGTAGGTGAACGAAAGGAACAGCCATGGTCGGCGACCAGGAAGCCATCGACGCGGTTCTCAACCGGCTCCGCCGGGCCCAGGGCCAACTCGGCGGCGTCATCTCGATGATCGAGCAGGGGCGCGAGTGCAAAGATGTCGTGACTCAGCTGGCCGCGGTGTCACGCGCACTCGACCGTGCCGGATTCAAGATTGTGGCCACCGGATTGCGGGAATGCGTTGCAGGCGAAGGGGCCGATTCAAGGGACCCGATGACGGTCGCCGAACTCGAGAAACTGTTTCTCGCCCTCGCTTGATCCGCATCGGCCTGACGTATCGACAAAGGAGTCACGATGAGCATCGCACTGTCCACCAGCCTCAAGACCACCTTCGACGACGCCGTCGCGCGTACGCGTGAGGCATTGTCCGAACAGGGTTTCGGCGTCCTCACCGAGATCGACGTCAAGTCGACGCTGAAGAACAAACTCGACGAGGACATGGAGAACTACCTGATCCTCGGCGCCTGCAATCCCCCGCTGGCCCACCGCGCGATCGGCGTGGACCGCCAGATCGGCCTGCTGCTGCCGTGCAACGTGGTGGTGCGCAGCGATCCCGACGATCCGCAGACCACGCTGGTGGAGGCGATGAACCCGCAGTTGCTGGTGGACGTCAGCGGGGAACCACAGCTGCAACCGATCGCCGAAGAGGTCACCACCCGGCTGCAGGCCGCCATCGACGCGCTCGCCGCCTGACGGCGCGCTATTCGCCCGAGAGGACGCAGAACTCGTTGCCCTCCGGATCGGCCAGCACGACCCAACTCTGGTCACCCTGACCGATGTCGACCCGGCGGGCACCGAGCCGGATCAGCCGGTCCACCTCGGCCTGCTGGTCGTCGGGTGTGAGGTCGATGTGCAGGCGGTTCTTGACCACCTTGTCGTCGGGCACGGCGAGGAACAGGATGTTCGGGCCGGCGCCGTTGGGCGGCCTCAGGATCACGTCACCGTCATCGGTGACCTCCTGGGTGTAGCCGAGCACCTCGGCCCACCAGCCGCCCAGCGCGTGGATGTCGGCGGCGTCGACACACAGATCGGTGAACGTCAGACCCATTGCATCAGCTCCTTTTTGAGCACTTTGCCCATCGCATTGCGGGGCAGGCTGTCGACGAGGCGCACCTCGCGGGGGCGTTTGTGCACCGAAAGTTGTTCGGCCACGTGATCGATCAGCGCGGCCGGCGTCGCGTCACCGACGACGAATGCGACGATGCGCTGGCCGAGGTCGTCATCGGGCACCCCGACCACCGCAGCCTCGCGGACGCCGTCGTGGCCCAGCAGTACGGTCTCGATCTCCCCCGCCCCGACGCGGAAGCCGCCCGTCTTGATCAGGTCCACCGACTCACGCCCGACGATGCGGTGCATACCGTCCGCGTCGACGACCGCGACATCACCGGTGCGGTACCACCCGTCCGCATCGAGCACGTCCGCCGTCGCATCCGGCCGGTTCAGATACCCGTCGAACAGCATCGGTCCCCGAACCTCAAGCCGTGCAATGGTTTCGCCGTCGTGGGGCACCGGTGTGCCGTCGTCGCCGACCAGACGGGTCTGCACACTGGTCAGCGGGAGGCCCACCCAGCCGGGGCGGCGCTCCCCGTCCACGCGGGTGCTGAGGGTGATCAGCGATTCGGTGCTGCCGTAGCGCTCGACCACCTCGTGGCCGGTCAGGGCGGCGACCCGGCCGAACACCGGGACAGGTAACGGTGCACTACCCGACACCAGCAGCCGCGCGGAACTCAGTGCGCGCGCGGAGTTCTCGTCGGCGGCGATGCGGGACCACACCGTCGGCACCCCGAAGTAGAGCGTGCCCCGCGCCTGCGCGTAGGCCTCGGGAGTCGGCTTGCCGGTGTGGACGAACCGGTTTCCGATGCGCAGCGAGCCGAGGAGTCCCAATACCAGGCCGTGCACGTGGTAGAGCGGCAGACCGTGAACGAGGGTGTCCTCGGCGGTCCATCGCCAGGCCTCGGCGAGCGCGTCGAGGTCGGCGGCGATCGCGCGGCGGCTGATGACGACGCCCTTCGGCGGGCCCGTCGTGCCGGAGGTGTAGATGATCAGTGCGGCGTTGTCGGGATGGGGTTCGGCATAGCGGTGCCAGGACCGTGCGTGCAGTCGAACGGGGATGTGCGGGAGGTCGGTGTCATCCGGCTTCTCCCCGAGCCAGGCCTGCGCACCGGAGTCGGCGAGGATGTGACGGCGTTCGGCGGCGCCCACGTCAGCGGGAACCGGGACGACGGGAACGCCCGCGATCAGGCAGCCGGTGATCGCCAGCACGGTCGCCGGGGTCGGTGTGGCCAGCACCGCGACCCGGTGAGCGCCGCCGACGCGCTCGGCGACCGACGTGGCGGCCCCGACGAGATCGCTTCGGCTCAACACGGCCTCCCCGATGGTGACCGCGTCGGCGATGTCGGCGCCGCCGGCCACCGCGGCGGGGTTCAGCGAGGTCAGCAACACGCCGACGAGGCTACTCGTCCCGGCTGGGCGATACTGGGCCCGTGGATTCGATCCGGCAGATGTTGTCGCGTGAGGTGTACCGGAACGACTGGCTGACGTTGCGCGAGGACGCCATCAGGCGCCCGGATGGCAGTGACGGGATCTACGCCGTCGTCGACAAGCCCCACTACGCGTTGGTGATCGCCTGTGACGGTGACCGCCTCAAGCTGGTGGAGCAGTTCCGGTACCCGCTCGGGTTGCGCCGGTGGGAGTTCCCGCAGGGCACCGCCCCGGGGCGGGTCGACATGGACCCGCACGCCCTGGCCGAGCGGGAGCTGCGCGAGGAGACGGGGCTGCGCGCCGCGAACATCACGCAGCTGGGTCTGCTCGACGTGGCGCCCGGGATGAGCAGTCAGCGCGGCTGGGTGTTTCTCGCCACCGACCTGACCGAGGGGGACCACGACCGCGAGCACGAGGAGCAGGACATGCGCAGCGCGTGGTTCACGCGTGGTGAGTTCGAGCGGATGGTCGCCGACGGGGAGATCACCGATGCACAGAGCATCGCGGCCTACGGGATGCTGCTGCTCCGGGAACGCCTGCCGCGCTGAGGAGTTGTCCCCAGGCCCGAATCTATCCACAGGAGTGCGGTTTTCGGGTCCGGAAGTGTCGGACCTGTCTGCTTGAATCGAAGACATGTTCGATGGTTCGTTGCCCGGGATCGCCGAGTTCGCCGCGTGCAGTGACGCGGAGTTGGTGGCGGCCTCGGCCGGTTGGGCGAGGGTCGAATCGGCGGCCGCGGCCCGCAAGTTGGCCGCGATGGCCGAGATCTTCCATCGTCGCACCAATATCGAGGACCCCGACGAACGCGAGAACTGGTTCATCGACCCGGAAACCTCGGTGTTGAACGATCTGGCCGGGGCGCACAACATCACCGAGGGTCTGGCTCGGAGTCAAACCCAACGCGGCGTGATGCTGGCCAACCGCTTCCCCCAAGTCGCCGCGCTCTTCGAAGCCGGCCTGATCACCGACCTGCTGATCCGCGCCATCTGCTTTCGCACCTATCTGGTCACCGACCCCGATGCGATGGCCAGCATCGACGCCGCCCTGGCCGAACAGATCCTCACCTGGGGAGCCAAATCCCAGGCCAAAACCGAAGAAGCCATCGACGCCCTGATCGAGATCCACGACCCCGGCGCCCTGCGGCGCCAGGAACCCACCACCCAGACCCGCACCCTGGACTTCGGCGCCATGTTCGACGCGCCCGGGTTCATGACCGTCAACGCGCGCGTGTACACCGCCGACGGTGTGGCGCTCAAAGAACGTGTCACGCTGATGGCCCGCTCGGTCTGTGACGGCGACCCCCGGCCCTTCAAGGAACGCCTGCACGACGCCTTCGCCGCCCTGCAAGCCGGCATCACTCTTCGGTGTGAATGCGACAACCCCGACTGCTCCGCCAGAACCGGCGACGGGCTGACGCCCAACATCGTCGTCCACGTCGTCACCACCGAAGAAGCCCTCGCCCAAGCGCAACAGGCGGCAGACTCCGGTGCGCAGGAGACCGATTCGGGTGACGATCAGGCTCCTGCCGAAGAGCCGAAGTCCGAAGGCGCACCGGCCGAGTGCAAGCCCGCCCCCTCGGCGACGAAGCCCGAGCCCACGGTGATCGACGAGCCCGAACCCTGCGACCATCGCGTAGATACCCCCGCCGCCACGGCTCCGCAACCCACCCCCGCGGTGGGGTACCTGTTCGGTGGCGGTGTGCTCACCCCCACCGCACTGCCCACCCTGCTCGAGCGGGCCCGCATCCGCCGACTCAACCACCCCGGCGACGCCCCGCCCGAACCACACCACCGGCCCTCGACCGCCCTGCAGGACTTCGTGCGATGCCGCGATCTGACCTGCCGCTTCCCCGGCTGCGACCGGCCCGCCTACGGCTGTGACGTCGACCATGCCGTGCCCTACCCGGCCGGCCCGACCTGCGCCTCCAACCTGCGATGCCTGTGCCGAAAACACCACTTGCTGAAGACCTTCTGGGTCGGTGAAAACGGTTGGCGAGACCAGCAGTTCGCCGACGGCACTATTGTGTGGACGTCGCCCACCGGGCAGACCTACACCACCCAACCCGGCAGCGCCCTGCTGTTCCCCACCCTGTGCGCACCGACCGCGCCGGCACCGCCGCGGCACGCGGAAGCCACCGACACCGACCGCGGTCTCATGATGCCCAAACGCCGCCGCACCCGCGCACAGGACCGCGCCCGGCGCATCGACGAAGAACGCCGACTCAACGACAACCTGGTCACCGAACGCACCAAACCCCCACCCTTCTGAAACGCGGCGATGACTTATACCCGGCCGCCGGGTCCATATCGGCATGAGCAACGAAGCGACCATCCGCGAACTGATCACCCGGTGGGTCGACGCCGTCGCCGCATGCGACCTCGACGGTGTGCTGGCCGACCACGATCCCGACATCGTGATGTTCGATGTCCCCCCGCCCCACACCGGTCTGAGAGGGCTCGACGCCTACCGCGACAGCTGGCCGCCGTTCTTCGAATTCCTCCGCAGCGGCGGCCGGTTCGAACTCCTCGAACTGACCGTCACCGCGGGCGCCGACGTGGCCTTCGCCCATGCCCTGCTCTGGTGCGGCACCCAGGAGACCCGTGACACCGCTCCCGACACCCGTCTGCGGATGACCATCGGCCTGCGCCGACGCGACGGCCGGTGGCTGGTCACCCACGAGCACCACTCTTTTTGCACGCTGTGACCGGTTTGCGGTAACAAGATCGACAAGTTCGCATAACGGCGCGAGTCCGGCCCAATTGCACTGCTACGCTGGCGCTTCCGGCATGAGAAGTGTCCTGAAGAGTGCGAGGAAGGCGATGGCTACCCGTCGAGCGTTAGTGGCCTTGTTGACCGCCACGGTCGTATTGGTCGCTATGGTCGGAATGCTCATCCGCCCCGTGGACACCGCCTCCGCCGCACCCGTCGGTCAGATCTGGACGGGCAGGTTCTCCGTCGTGAGCTACGCCTCGCAGAAGGCCGGCACCAGTCCGGCGGCTCAACAGCCCGAGGCCGACTTCACCGGTCAGTACGTCTTCAAGACGGACTGCTCCAGCGGCGTCTGCATCGCCACCGTGACCAGTGGTCCACGCTCATCGAACCCCACCGTCCCGCAACCGCTGCGCTACACCTGGGACGGCGCCCGCTGGACCCAGTCCTATGACTGGCAGTGGGATTGCTTCATGGGCGACGGGGCTCCGAAGGTGTGGGCGCCGGCGCGCAGCTTCGTCTACTACGTTCCGCAACGCGACGGTTCACTCGAAGGCAGTTGGCGCACCGACATCCTCGGCGGACCCTGCAGCGGCAATGTCACCATGTCGGTCGCCGCGTTCCCCGTGTGGTGACGGCGCCCGTGTGACCGACTCACCGCGTTCCCCCGAACCCAAGGTGGGCACGGCCAGACACGGCGCCGATCATGATCATTACAGACACATCAGCGGCCCGCCAGCGCCCGCAGGAAGAACGCCATGTTGGCCGGCCGCTCGGCGAGCCTCCGCACGAAGTAGCCATACCACTGCGTTCCGAACGGAACGTACACGCGAACAACGTTTCCTGTATCGGCGAGCCGTTGCTGTTCCGGGTCGCGGATGCCGTACAGCATCTGATACTCGAAATCGCCGGATTTCCGGCCGTGCGCGGCGGCCAACGCGGGCACCGCGTCGATGATCGCCGGATCGTGCGACGCCACCATCGGATACCCGCTCCCCGCCATCAGCGTCTCGAGGCAGCGCAGATACGAATCGGTGACCGCGTCCGCGTCGCGGAACGCCACCGACGCGGGTTCGTCATAGGCCCCCTTGCACAACCGGATTCGCGCCCCCGACGCGGCGAACTCCGCACAGTCGGCCTGCGTGCGGCGCAGGTACGCCTGCAGCACCGTGCCCAGCCAGTCGAACTCGGCCCGCAGGTCTCGCACGATCGACAGTGTCGAGTCGGTGGTGGTGTGGTCCTCGGCGTCGACGGTGACCCACACACCGACGCGTCGGGCATGCGTACAGATCGTGTGTGCGTTCTCCAACGCGATCTTCTCCCCGTCCCGTGGCAGCGCCTGTCCCAACGCGGACAGTTTCAGCGACACCTCCAGCGGCCGCGCGCCACCGGCCGGTTCGTCGCGACGGCCCAGCGCGTCGAGCAGTTTGATGTACGCCTCCACCGTCGCGTTGGCGGTGTCGACATCGGTCACGTCCTCGCCGAGGTAGTCGACGCTGACCACACGACCCGAATCACGCAGCGTGGCAACCGAACGCAACGCCTCGTCGACGCTCTCCCCCGGCACGAACCGGTGCACCACGCCCCGCGTGACGGGCAGCCGTTCGGCCGTGTGACGCAATGAGTCCGAGCGGGCGGCGGCGAGGATCACCGGGCGCGCGAGGCGCTGGAAGGCCCCCATCGCTCACACCCCCATGTGGGGATAGTCGTGGTCGGTCGGCGGGACGAAGTTCTCCTTGAGTGAGCGCGCCGACGTCCACCGCAGCAGGTTCAGCGCCGACCCGGCCTTGTCGTTGGTGCCGGACGCGCGCGACCCGCCGAAGGGCTGTTGCCCCACCACCGCACCCGTCGGTTTGTCGTTGACGTAGAAGTTGCCCGCGGTGTGCCGCAGCCGGTGTTGCGCGGCGAGCACGGCGCTGCGGTCATCGGCGATCACCGCTCCGGTCAACGCGTATTTCGCCCCGGTGTCGACGACACCGAGAATGCGCTCGTAGTCGCCGTCGGGATAGACGTGCACCGACAGGATCGGCCCGAAGTACTCGGTGCTGAACGACTCGTCGGACGGGTCGTCGGAGAGCAGCACCGTCGGCCTCACGAAATAGCCGTCGCTGTCGTCGTATTCGCCGCCCGCCGCGACCGTCACCGAGGGCGCGCTCTTCGCCCGCTCGATCGCCGCGACGTTCTTGGCGAACGACCGCGCATCGATCAGCGCGCCGCCGAAGTTCGACAGGTCGGTCACGTCGCCGTAGCGCACCGCCTCTGTGGCGCCGAGGAAGTCGTCGCCCATCCGCTGCCACACCGACCGCGGGATGAAGGCCCGCGACGCCGCCGAGCACTTCTGCCCCTGGTAGTCGAAGGCGCCGCGGATCAGCGCCGTGCGCAGCACATCCGGTCGCGCGCTCGGGTGGGCGACGACGAAATCCTTTCCGCCGGTCTCCCCCACCAGCCGCGGATAGCCGTTGTAGCGCTCGATGTTGGCGCCGACCTCACGCCATAGATGCTGGAAGGTGGCCGTCGACCCGGTGAAGTGGATGCCCGCGAGCCGTGGATCGGCCAGCACCACGTCCGACACCGCCTTGCCGTCGCCGGTCACCATGTTGATCACACCGTCTGGCAGACCCGCGGCTTCGAGGAGCTGCATCGTCAGGTACGCGGCGAAGGTCTGCGTCGGCGACGGCTTCCAGACGACGGTGTTGCCCATCAGCGCCGGCGCGGTCGGCAGGTTGCCGGCGATCGCGGTGAAGTTGAACGGGGTGATCGCGTACACGAAACCCTCGAGCGGACGGTAGTCGGTGCGGTTCCACACCCCGCGGCTGCTCACTGGCTGCTGGGTGAGGATGCCGCGGGCGAAGGCGACGTTGAACCGCCAGAAGTCGATCAGCTCGCACGAGGCGTCGATCTCCGCCTGGTAGGCCGACTTCGACTGCCCGAGCATCGTCGCCGCGACCAGCTTCTCCCGCCAGGGACCCGCCAGCAGGTCGGCCGCGCGCAGGAACACCGCCGCGCGCTCGTCGAACGGCGTCGCCTCCCACTCGGCCTTCGCGGCCAGCGCGGCGTCGACGGCCGCCCTGGCGTCGTCGTGCGAGGCGTTGGTCAGCGTGCCCAGCCGCGCGGCGTGCCGGTGGGGCTGCACCACATCGATGCGCTCGCCGTCGCCCATGCGGTGGTGGCCGCCGATGACGTGCGGCAGGTCGAGGGGCGCCGACGCCACCTGGGACAGGGCGTCGGTGAGGCGGGTACGTTCACCCGATCCGGGGGCGTAGTCGTGAACCGGCTCGTTGGCCGGCATGGGTACCTCGGTGATCGCGTCCATGGGTCAAGAATCCCCGAGACGAGACCTGCGTCACTTAGCCGATCAGCCAAATAACCGGCTGCCTGTCATTACGATCGGACAATATGCGCGGCGCCCGCATCCGGCTCGGCGAGTTGCTGCTGGCGTTGGACCGCACCATGGTGACGCTGCAGCAAGCGCCTCGCGGCCTCGACCTGCCGGTGGCCTCGGTCGCACTCGTCGATGCCGACGACGTCCGGCTCGGCGTCGCCCCCTCCGCAGGCAACGCCGACCTGTTCTTCCTGCTCGGCGTCCCGGCCGATGCCGCGGTGCGCTGGCTCGCCGCGCAGCCGCGGCCCCCGGTCGCCGTCTTCGTCAAGGATCCGGCGCCCGAACTGGTGAAGCGCGCGATCGCGCGCGGCGCGGCGGTGGTGGCCGTCGACCCGCACGCCCGGTGGGAACGGCTCTACCGACTCGTCAACCAGTTCTTCGACCATCGCGGCGACCACGACGACCCGCCGCTGCCCGGCGGCACCGACCTGTTCGGCCTGGCGCAGTCGATAGCCGACCGTGCCCGCGGCATGGTCAGCATCGAGGACGCCCAGTCGCATGTGCTCGCGTACTCGGCGTCCAGCGAGGAGGCCGACGAGCTGCGCCGCTTGTCGATCCTGGGCCGGGCGGGCCCACCCGAGCACCTGGCGTGGATCGGACAGTGGGGCATCTTCGATGCGCTGCGAGCCGGTCGCGACGTGGTGCGGGTGGCCGAACGGCCCGAGCTCGGGTTGCGACCGCGCATGGCGGTCGGCATCCACCTGCCGCCGGGCGCCAGGCGCACGCCCACGTTCGCCGGCACGATCTGGCTGCAGCAGGGTTCGGCGCCGTTCGCCGACGACGCCGAAGAGGTGCTGCGGGGTGGGGCGGTGCTGGCGGCGCGGGTGCTCGGCAGGATGGCGGCCACCCCGTCCACCCACACCCTGCGGGTTCGGGAACTGCTCGGACTGTCCGACGACGCCGACGCCGACATCGCCGCCATCGCCCGCGAACTGGGCGTCGACGGCGGCGGCCGCGCCGCGCTCATCGGGTTCAGCCCAGCCCCGGCCGACGTCATCGCCCTGAGCGCCACGGCCTTTCGCACCGACGCCCAGGTCGCGTCGGCCGGTGACCGGGTGTACGTGCTGCTCCCCGGGATCGGGGCGCCGTCGGTGACGTCGTGGGTGCGCGGCGTGGTCGGAGTGCTGCGCCGCGAGGCGGGGATGACGCTGCACGCGGTGATCGCCGCACCGCTTCCGGGGCTCGCCGACGTGGCGGGGGCGCGCGCGGAGATCGACCGGGTGTTCGACAGCGCGGCACGGCATCCCGGCGCCATCGGGCAGATCACGTCGCTGGCCGACGCCCGGGCGACGGTGCTGCTCGACGAGATCGTCGCGCACGTCGCCGGCCGGCCGGGGCTCGTCGACCCGCGGGTGCGGACCCTGCGCGAGCGGGAACCGCTGCTCGCCGAGACACTGCACGCCTACCTCGACGGGTTCGGCGACATCGCGGCGGTGGCCGGCCGAATGCACGTGCACCCGAACACGATTCGTTACCGGGTGCGCCGCATCGAGACGCTGCTCGGCGCCTCGCTGGACGACCCCGACGACCGGCTGGTGCTCGCGCTGGGGTTGCGCGCCACCGAGGGCGATCAGCCGGTGAACGCGCCGCCGACCAGTTCGTCGAAGCGCTCCAGCGCCTCGTCACCGTCGTCGTCGATACCGCGCAGCGGACCGCGATCCTCCAGGTAGCGGCGCGCATACAGCCTCGCCACCAACGCCTTTCGCTCACCGCCGCGTTCGGCGCGCTCCCACGCGGCCTGTTCGGTCAACAGGGCACCGGCGTACACGTCGGCCATGAACTGCGCCAGCGGGAACAGCCGCGCCTCGGCGACGGCGCCGTCGAGCTTCGTCCACGCCGTGATCGCGGCGTCGAGGTCGTCGACACGCTGGGACACCAGGTGTGTGGTCGGTTCGTCGTCGGACACCGAGACCGCATCGCGCACCCGGCCCAGCAGCGCTTCGTGCGCCTGAGCACGCCGGATGCCGCGTGCCACGTCGAGGCACAGGATGTTGTCGGGACCCTCCCAGATGGTGTTGACCTGCGCATCGCGTAGCAGCCGGGCGACCGGCCAGTCCTCGATGTAGCCGTTGCCGCCGTGCATCTCGATCGCGTCCGATGCGGCGGTGATGCCGAGCCGGCACACCTTGAGCTTCGTGACGGGCACCGCGATGCGCTGCCGGACGCGCCGCGGCTGACGGTGGTTGGCCAGTCCGGTGCCGTCGAAGACCATCGCCTGCGCGGCCTCGACGTCGACGATCAGCTCGGCGAGCTTGCGCCGCACCAGCGGTTTGTCGATCAGTGCGGAGCCGAAGGCGTGCCGGTGGCGCGCATAGGTCAGCGACTCGACCAGCGCCCGTCGGGCGTTGCCCAGGGCGAACAGCGCGATGCCGAGACGCGCGGCGTTGGTGAGCTCCATCATCCGGCCCAGCCCTTTGCCGTCGGACGGCCCGGCCTCGGTGCTGGGCTCACCCGAGAGCAGGAACGCCTCGGCGTCGACGAACTCCACCTCGCCGGAGGCCACCGAGCGAGTGCCGAGCTTGTTCTTCAGCCGCCGGATCCGCACCCCGTTGCGGGAGCCGTCGCGCCGGGTGCGCAGGACGAGGAACGAGGCGACCCCGCGCCCCGAGTCCGGCGCGCCCTCCGGTTTGGCCAACACCACGAACGCCTCGCCGTCGCAGTTCGACGCGAACCACTTGAACCCGTTGAGCGCCCAGGCGTCACCGCGTCGGGTGGCCGTCGTCTCGAGTGCGCCGAGGTCCGAGCCCCCGGTGCGCTCGGTGAGCATCTGGGCCGTCTCCCCCGCCCACTCGCCGGACTCGAACTTCGCGAGCACGTGCTCGCGCACGTCGGCCGGGGCGTACGCGGCCACCAGCGCCTGCACCATCCCACCACCGGTGCCGAGCGCGCAGCCCATCCCGATGTCGGCCTGGTCGAGCAGGTAGTTGGCGGCGAACATCGGGATCGACGAGCGGCCACCCGCGGCGCGCACCCCGTCGCGAAGCGCCTCCTGGGCGTCCAGCACCGCCCGCTTGGCCTCGGTGAACGACGGCGGCATGACGACACGGCCCACGTCGTGACCCCAGCGGTCGTAGCGCTCCAGCCGCGGCGGGTTGCGGTCGGTCTCCTCGGCCCACCGGGCGACCGCGCCGCCCATCAGCTCGCCGATGCGCGTCAGATGGGTTTCCGCGACCGCCAGGTGCTCCGGCGGGACGTAGTAGGCGAGCGTGAACTGCAGCGTGGGGTCGGTCGTGTACCAGTTCAGGCCGACGGCCCCGCCGAAGCGGTCCGTGCGGTAGCGGTCGGCTTTCTCCTGAGTGTGGAACGAGTCGCTCATCGTCAGCGACGGTATTACGCGCGGCGGCGGGCTAAGCCGGGTTCGCCGAAAGCCGTTCGGCGGCGGCGGCGATGCGCTCGTCGGTGGCGGTCAACGCCAGCCGCACGTGCCGGGTGCCGCGGGGCCCGTAGAACTCGCCCGGTGCGGCGAGGATCCCGAGCCGCGCGAGCCGGTCGACGGTCGCCCGGCACTCCTCACCGCGGGTGGCCCACAGGTACAGCCCCGCCTCGGAGTGGTCGACGGTGTACCCGGCGGCCGTCAGCGCGGGCAACAGTACGTCGCGGCGGCGGGCGTAGCGCTCCCGCTGCACGAGTTCGTGTGCATCGTCGTCGAGAGCGGCCACCATCGCCGCCTGCACGGGTGTCGGCACCATCATCCCGGCGTGCTTGCGCACCGCCAGCAGTTCGGCGACCACCGCCGGGTCCCCGGCGACGAAGCCGGCGCGGTAACCGGCCAGCGACGAGGTCTTCGACAGCGAGTGCACCGCCAGCAGACCGCTGTGGTCGCCGTCGCAGACCGAGGGGTGCAGCACGGAAACCGGTGCGGCATCCCAGCCGAGGCCGAGATAGCACTCGTCGGAGGCGACGAGCACCCCGCGGTCGCGGGCCCAGCCGACGACCTTGCGGAGGTGGTCGACGCCGAGCACCCGGCCCGTCGGGTTGCTCGGGGAGTTCAAGAAGACCAGCACCGGGGTCCGGGGGCCCAGCTGGGTGAGCGAATCGGCCCGGATGACCTGGGCCCCGGCCAGCCGCGCGCCGACGTCGTAGGTCGGGTAGGCGAGTTCCGGCACCACCACCAGATCGTCGGACCGCGCGCCGAGCAGCGTGGGCAGCCAGGCGATGAGTTCCTTGGTGCCGATCACGGGCAGCACCGCGTCGTCCGCGAGGCCGGTGATGCCGTAGCGGCGTTCGAGCGCGGCCTTCGCCGACGCCCGCAACGCGGGTGTGCCCGCCGTCGTCGGATACCCGGGTGCGCCGCCGGCCGCGGCGAGGGCCTCCCGGATCACCGGCGCCACCTCGTCCACGGGCGTGCCGACCGACAGGTCCACGATGCCGCCGGGATGTGAGCGGGCCAGCGCACCAGCCGCCGCCAGCGTGTCCCAGGGGAACTCGGGCAGCGTCGAGGAGACCGCCCGGCGGGCTACCTCGGGGACGGGCTCATGGGGAGGCGTGTCAGTCCTCGCCCTGCGGCGGCAGGTCCTTCACGGCCTGCGGATCGTTGTCGGTCTGGCCGACCTTGGACGCACCGCCGGGAGAACCGAGCTCGGCGAAGAAGTCCGCGTTGTGCTGGGTGTAGGCGCTCCACTGATCCGGGACGTCGTCCTCGTAATAGATCGCCTCCACCGGGCACACCGGTTCGCAGGCTCCACAGTCGACGCACTCGTCGGGGTGGATGTACAGCATGCGTGCGCCCTCATAGATGCAGTCGACTGGGCACTCCTCGATGCATGCCTTGTCCTTCACGTCGACACAGGGTTCGGCAATGACGTACGTCACCGGTTCTCCTAGGTGTTCCTCGGTCCAACTGTCCAGTGGGCTGCCCCGGAAGTATGCCCATCCGGCACCTGGACGGTTGTCTCAGCCTGCCCTAACTTTCCACGCGCCCTCCCGACCAGGATTGCGCGTGGTTACTGATACTAAACGTCGCACATACAAAACCGCCAACCGCCACACCTGATGCGCGTAAGCAATCGTGCGCTGGGACAACGAGGACGCCACGGTGCCGCACACTGCGCGTCACCGTGGCGTTCGGAGGGGGTCGTCAGGCCTGTTTGAGGGCCTCGATCTCGAGGGTCACGGTGACCTTGTCGCCGACGACCGCGCCGCCGGTCTCCAGCGGCATGTCGATGTCGATGCCGAAATCCTTGCGGTTGAGCACGACGGACGCGTCGAATCCCGCGACCTCGCCCTGCCCCATGCCCGGGTTGGTGCCGCTGAACTCCAGAGCCAGGGTGACCGGCCTGGTGCGGCCCTTGATCGTGAGTTCACCGTCGAGCGCGTAGCCGTCGCCGTCGGCGCGCACACCGGTCGAGGTGAAGGTGGCGACGGGGTGGTTCTCCACGTCGAAGAAGTCGGCCGCGCGCAGGTGGGCGTCGCGCTGGTCGTTGCGGGTGTTCACCGAGGCCACGGCGATCTCGGCGGTCACCGACGCGGCGCCGTCCTCACCCACCGTGATGATTCCGCTGAAGTCGTCGAAGGTGCCCCGCACCTTGCTCACCATGAGGTGGCGGACAGAAAAGCCGATGGTCGAGTGCACCGGGTCGATGGCCCAGGTGCCTGCGCCCAGCGCGGTGGTGGTGGCATCCGTCGTGTGGATTGCTTCGGTCATATGCGTCTCCTTCGCTCATGCGCCGAGCCCGATCCGGCGCTCCACCCGATGAAACGGACCATGGTCCGGTTCTATTCCGACGCGGGAGCGAACGAGGCCTCAGGCCGCCAGCGGCGCGTAGGTGGTGGTGCGCTGGCGTGCCGGACGGCCGATACCCTCGGCGATCGCGACGAGTTCGGCGGCCGTCTTGGCCGAACCGTTCTCCGAGCCGGCCATCCGCGAGATCGTCTCCTCCATCAACGTCCCGCCGAGGTCGTTGGCGCCGCCCTGCAGCATCACCTGCGTGCGTTCGACACCGAGTTTGACCCAGCTGGTCTGGATGTGAGAGATCCTGCCGTGCAACATGATCCGTGCGAGCGCGTGGACCGCCCGGTTGTCGCGGTGCGTCGGGCCGGGGCGGGCGCCGCCGGCCAGGTAGAGCGGAGAGGACTGGTGCACGAACGGCAGCGGCACGAACTCGGTGAACCCACCCGTGCGGTCCTGGATCTCCCGGAGGACCCGCAGATGGCCGACCCAGTGCCGGGGTTGGTCGACATGGCCGTACATCATCGTCGAACTCGACCGCAGCCCCACCTCGTGGGCGGTGGTCACCACGTCGATCCACATCGACGTCGGCAGCTTGCCCTTGGTCAGCACCCAGCGCACCTCGTCGTCGAGGATCTCGGCGGCGGTCCCCGGGATGGTGTCCAACCCGGCTTCGCGCAGCGCGATCAGCCACTCCCGCACCGACAGCCCGCTCTTCGTCACGCCGTTGGCGATCTCCATCGGCGAGAAGGCGTGGACGTGCATCGACGGCACCCGCGCCTTGACCGCACGCACCAGATCGGCGTATCCGGTCACCGGCAGTTCGGGATCGATACCGCCCTGCATGCACACTTCCGTCGCCCCGGCGACGTGGGCCTCCCAGGCGCGGTCGGCGACCTCGTCGGTCGACAGCGAGTAGGCGTCCGCATCGCCCTTGCGTTGCGCGAACGCGCAGAACCGGCAGCCGGTGTAGCAGATGTTGGTGAAGTTGATGTTGCGGTTGACGACGAACGTCACGTCGTCGCCCACCGTGTCGCGGCGCAGCGAATCCGCAAGCGCGGCAACGGCATCGAGGGCCGGACCGTCCGCGGTGGCCAGCGCCAGGTACGCGTCGTCGGACAGCGACGCGGGGTCGCGCTCCGCGGCGCGCAGGGCCGCCAGCACGTCGGTGTCCACCCGCTCGGGTGCCCGCGCCGCCAGTTCGTGGACCTTCTCGCGGATCGACTCCCAGTCGCCGAAGGCGCTGCCGAGGTCGCTGCGGGTGTCGGTGCGCCGACCCTCGCTGTCGATCGCCTCGTGCAGGTCGATCCGCCCCAGCGACTGCAGCGCCTCGTCCGGCTCCTGCCACGGGCGGCCTTCGGGATTGACGTCGAGCGCGAGACCGGTCTCCGGATCGGCCAGCGCGTCGACGTGGCCGCGCACCCGCGGATCGATCCACGCCGCACCGGCCTGCACGTACTGCGGCTGCGCGGTGAGCCGCTGGACCAGGTCGTACCCCGCCTCGGCGGTCACGTCCGCCAACTCGTCGAGAGCGGGCCACGGCCGTTCGGGGTTGACGTGGTCGGGGGTGAGCGGTGAAACGCCACCCCAGTCGTCGACTCCGGCGGCGATCAGGGCCAGGCATTCGTCGCGCGAGACCAGGTTCGGCGGCGCCTGCACCCGCACCTTCGGACCGAGCACGAGTCGGGTGGTCGCCACCGTCGCCAGGAAGTCGTCGATACCGGCGTCGGGCGACGACGCCATCGCCGTGTGATCCTTGGCCCGGAAGTTCTGCACGATCACTTCCTGGACGTGACCGAACTCCTTGTGCGACTTGCGTATCGCATGCATGGTCTCGGCGCGTTCGGCGAGCGTTTCGCCGATCCCGACGAGCAGGCCCGTGGTGAACGGGATGGACAGCCGCCCGGCGTCGTCGAGGGTGCGCAGCCGGACGGCCGGATCCTTGTCCGGGCTGCCGTGGTGCGCCAGCCCCTTGGTCTCGAAGAGTCGCCGGGAGGTGGTCTCGAGCATCATTCCCATCGACGGCGCAACGGGTTTGAGCCGGGAGAGCTCCGACCAGCTCATCACCCCCGGGTTGAGGTGCGGGAGCAGACCCGTCTCCTCCAACACCCGGATGGCCATGGCGCGGACGTAGTCGAGCGTCGAATCGTAACCGCGTTCGTCCAACCACCGACGCGCTTCGTCCCAGCGCGCCTCGGGACGGTCACCGAGCGTGAAAAGCGCCTCTTTGCAACCCATTTCGGCACCACGACGAGCGACGTCGAGGATCTCATCGGGCTCCATGTACATGCCCATCCCCTGGGCCCGCAGCCGTCCGGGCACGGTGACGAACGTGCAATAGTGGCAAGTGTCGCGGCACAGGTGGGTGACGGGGATGAAGACCTTGCGGGAGTACGTGACCGGCAACCGTCCGTTCGGCCCGAGACGACCGGCGGAGGTCAACCCCGCATCGCGCACGCGGGCGGCGCTGGCGCAGAGGTCGGCCAGATCATCGCCGCGCGCCGTCGTCGCGATCGCGGCCTCGTCGACGTTGAGCGCGACGCCGTCGCGAGCCCGGCGCAGTACGCGCCTCATCGCGGCGGAGCTGGGCACTGCGGACTGCGGCGGGACCGCCGGGCTCGGTAGATCAGCGCCGTGCTGGGGGTTCAGGGCCACTCCCCTGTAACCCCGGCGGTGGCAACTTTCATCCGCGTGTCTCACATCGTGGAAGCACTGGGTCCGGCATACCGGCCACAGTAGTCCGCGGCCGGTCAGCTGACACGGGCACGCCAGAGCAGCCACGCGGCCGGGGCGGCCCCGACCGCGGTGTAGATCACGAGGCCGAAGGCCATCAGGTCACGCCCGCCGAACACGACGTCTCCGCCGGGGCCGTAGAGGGCCAGGACGGCGAGGGTGGCCAACCACCCCCACAGCGGGAGCGCGGCGAGCCGGCCCTCGTCGGTCCACTGCGACGCGGCCCAGACGAGTGCGGCGTTGACCGCACCCACGATCAGCGCGCTGAGCGGGAACGGCGCCGTGCCGATACGCAATGGAAGAAAGAAGGCACCGAGGAGGGCGGTGATCACGCCGTCGAGGGTGAGCAGCGTCAGGACGACGCACCGGAACGCTGTCAGGTCGGGATGCTGTCGAACAGCGCCACGAACGAACCGACCACCCACTGCAAGTTGTCGAGGCGGTCCTGCCAGTGCTGCAGGTTCGGATCAAGGTCGGGATCCATGGATGCCCCTTCGAGTCGCCGGATGAGGTGGAGCTTACCGCGAGCCGAATTCGCTACGCCAGGTTCAATCCGGCGAGCAGGTCGGTTTCCCACCCCCGCTCGTCGCGCGGGCCGGGCACGCCGGACGCGAGGACGTAGTGCTCCAGGGCGGGGATCGGCAACGCGATGTTGTTCGACAGCGCGCACGTCTGGCCGTTGGGCGCGACCGAGATCTGCGTGGCGTGCGCGCGCATGGCGGCGACCTTCGCCTCGAGGCTGTCGCCGGCGTCGACGACGGCGTCGATCCGCTCGTCGGGATAGAGGAACGGCACGTCGTCGACGCTCACCTGCAACCACTCGGCGGGAACGTCACGGGCCGCGGCGAAGGCGTCACCCATACCGGTCTTGGACATGACGGTCCAGTAGAACTTCGACACCTGCCACTGCGCGCGCTCGACGGCCGCGGTGGTGACGCGGTGGGTCTGGATGTGGTCCGGGTGTCCGTACCCCCCGTCGGGGTCGTAGGTGACCACGACGTGCGGACGGAACTCGTCGAGGATCGCGGCCAGCAGGCCGGCGGCCTCGGCCATGTCGGCGTCGACGAATCTGCGGTGGTGACGCGCAGGCGTGTCCGCCATCCCGGAGTCGCGCCAATGTCCGGGTCCGCCCAGGTAGCGCGGTTCGTCCACGCCGAGCGCGGCGAGCGCGGCGGTCAGTTCGGCGATGCGGTACCCGCCGAGTTGGTCGGCGTGGTCGACGGCGAGTTGGGCGTAGCGCTCCCCGATCACCTCACCTTCTTCCCCGAGGGTGCAGGTGACCACCCGGACGTCCGCGCCCCGGCGGACGTAGTGGGCGATGGTGCCGCCGGTGGTGAGCGTCTCGTCATCCGGGTGGGCGTGGACGAAGAGCAGGCGAGGTGAGGACATCAGCGGTGAATCTACGCCAGCGCACCGGAAGTGCATGTCGCAGCAGCGACGGCAGAGACGCCGTCCCGGCTCGCAGAATTTCAAACGCGACCGGCGGAATTCTCAGGAATCAACCGTTTCGACCTGCTGCATTCTCAGGCGGGTCTCAGCTACGCTGTACCGATTGAACGCTGCGCACGTGGGGAGGGCGCCATGCGGCGGGCCATCGCCCCTTTTCTGGCCACCGGGGTCGTGCTGTCCGGTGCTGCCGTGGTCGTGGCGAATCCCGTCGTCCCTCTCCCGTCCGACATCCGCGTCTCGGCGTCGGACTTCACCGCCGACGGCGACCGGCTCGACGTCCTCGATCCTGAATTCCTCGAATCGATCGGTGCGATCCGTCAGGACTGGCTGAGCTCCATCGAACAACTGCAGCGCCTGTTCAACGACGTGTCCAACACCGGACGCGATTCCGTCATCTCCGCATTCGGCGCCGGGGTGAGCATCACCGAACCCTCCATCGCGCTGCCGGTCGACGAGTTCACCGCCGCTCATGAGCGGACCCTGGTCCCGCACACCCCGCTGCCCCCCGTCGCCCCCGGCGAGGCGATCGAGGGAGTCGTGGGGGCGCTGACCGACATCGGTACCAGCTTCGGGGAAGCCGGCATCACGTTCGTCAAGCAGGTCAGCTTGGCTCCCGCCGTCGCGCTCGTGCTGACACAGCAGGTCGTGACGCAGCTGATCTCCGGCGAGATCGGACCCGACGACGCACTGCGGCGGCTGATCGTGGAACCGCTCACCGCCCTGCTGGTCGGCCACCCGAACCTCACGGGCATCAAGGAGATCGACGAGGCCTTCCACGAGAGCGCGCTCAAACCCCTCATTCGCGCCCTGATGCGCGTCCTGCCGAGGCCCATCGGTCAGGCCGGCGGTCTGATCGACCAGGTCGACCAGACGGTGGACGATGTCGCCGCCGACATCCGCAACGGCGTTCAGCCTACGCCGGGAGCCACCGCGAAACCCCCGCAGCTGCAGTCAGGGACGGACGCGGAAGTGCCGCTGCCGGAACTCGTGGTCGATCCCGACGGGGACCCCGCCGGCCCGGGTGAGGCCACTCCGTCGAAGACGCCGAGACTGCCCAAGCCCGGTGAACTGGCGCGGGATCTCGGCGTGCGCGTCCAGCAGGGCATCGACAACTTCCACTCGACGATCAAGCGGCTGACCACGGGCGGTAAGAAGTCGACCCCGGGCAAGGACGACGCCGAGTCCGAGGACACCGCGGGCGGAAACGACACCGCCGACAAAGAGCCCACGTCCGGCCCGGCGGACGACGCGCCGTCGCAGGACGACGATGCGCCCGCCGACAACGGCGCCCAGGAGTAAGTACCGCGAATCGTCACTGTGACGGTTCGGGACGTCCATCCCCTTCATCGAGTTGTCGTCGCGCTCACCCACCCGCGTGCGACTCCGTGCATCCACTGGGTGGCAGCACCCAGCAAGCACCCGTCGACGCAGTTGTGCCGCCTACCAGACTGTTCGCTACGCGTGGTCAAAAGAAGTTAACTGAGCGACTCAGCTTGCTCTCAGAAAACAGGGTCTTTGACAAGGTGGCTAATCACTTTGACGGGCGAAATTCGCCTGCCAGCTACCCGTCAGCAACGTTCCGCTTATTGCGAGGCCTCCGCGTCGAACCGCAGGCTCACGACGCTGCCGAAGCACCCGGATCTCATAGGATAAACCCCCCGCTCGGAGACGGCGCGACGCCGGCGGAGCCCTCAGCAGATACCCATTTTCGTCCGCGTCAAAACATGTCACCTAGCAGCAGGATTGCGCCCGGATCGACCCCGGATCGCCCGGCGCACGGGCCCGTCGGCGAGCCGGTGGTCGCCGCGGCGAAGCGATCGACGATCTTGCAGATCTGAGGCGGCGGGCACCGATCGCCAACTCACCGGTAACGGGAGAAGCAGCGAAGAGCTGCGGAAACATCAGACGTGCCGGTCGATCCTTGCTAGAACAAGTACATCTCGGACGCTCCGCCTGGGCTCAGCCGACGCGCCATGACCGGCCGTGCCGGCGATCGCACGTCTGGCAACGCTGGGGAACACGTCCGCAGGCCCGTCCGTGCAGCCAAAACTCCCGAAACAACTTGTATCAGCAATGTTTGTTCGCCATGCGAACGACATGCTTCGCGCGATTGTGCAACCGCTGCCCATTTCCTGATTTATTTGCCGTTCGAGCCCCTCCCTGCACATAACGGCCGGGGAGGCTAATTCGCATCGCGAAAGCACAGGCAAACGTCGTGGAGAGGCTTAGAGAACCGTCATAGAAAAAGCCGTAGATCGCTTTGTTACTTAGGTAGTTCTCAGGTATGTTTTGCTCCGTCGGGCTGTTTTTGACTCTGAGGGGATGTCATGGAAGTTGCTGTTCGGTCATACTTGACCGCCGGTGTGGCCGTCGTTGGCGCCACATCGATCGCGTTGGCTCCGGTCGAGGTACTGCCGCCGGACTTCCAGATTCGGGGCGACCGGATGGTCGCCGTTCTCGAAGACGTGTCGCTGTCCTCACTGGCTGATCTGATCGCCGCCGCGCAGGCCGCGTGGGCGCCCATCGGCGGTGCGGTCGACAGCGCCTCCCAGGCCGCCCAGGCCGCCATCGTCGGACTGAGCGGCGCGCTCGAAGCCGCGCTCGTCGAGGCCGTCGGACAGGGCAACAACGCCTTCCAGGCGGTCGTCGACGGTCTGCTCGACGGTGGCAGCGTGCTCGCGACCGCGATCGACAACGCCATCGCCAACTTCCCGTCGCCGCAGGCGTTCGTCGACGCCGTGGTGTCGGCGTTCGCGTCGGTGAACATCGATCTGGCGGGCGTCATCGAGGTCGCGCTCGAAGCCGCACTCGAACTGGGCATCGAACTGGACGCCGGCGTGATCGGCGAGGCGTTCCTCGAGGCCGGAGCCGCTCTGGAGGCCGCGTTCAACGCCGCCCTGGCCGCCTTCCCCACGCCCGAAGAGTTCGTCGCCGCCTTCGAGGCCGCCCTCGGTGGTGTGATCCCGGGCTTCAACGCCGTCGCCACGGCCGCCGCCGAGGCGTTCACCGAACTCTCGGCTGAGCTCGCCGCCGCGATCGATGCGGGTATCGCCGCGGGCGTGACCGCGTTCGACGCGTTCGTCGCGGGACTGCTCGACGCCGGTGGTGAACTGGCCGCTGCATTCAACGCCGCCCTGGAGGCCTTCCCGACGCCCGAGGCGTTCGTCGACGCGTTGGTGTCGGCCTTCGGCGCCATCGACGTCGAATTGGGCGCTGCCCTGGAGGTCGCGCTCGAGGCGCTCGTCGACCTCGGGATCGACATCGACGCCGGCGCCATCGCCGAGGCGCTCATCGAAGCCGGCGCCGACCTTGCCGCGGCCTTCGAGGGTGCGCTCGAGGGCTTCCCGACGCCGGCCGAGTTCTTCGCCGCCTTCAACGCCGCGATCGCCGGCGCCCTGCCGGGGATCAATGCGTTCGCCGAGGCCGCCGCCGAGGCGCTCACCGACCTGTCGGGTGCGCTCGCCGCAGCCATCGACGCCGGTGCGGCAGCCGGGATCGAGGCGTTCGACGCCATCGTCACCGGCCTGCTCGACGCGGGTAGCGATCTCGCCGCCGCGTTCGCCGCGGCGATCGAGGCGTTCCCGACGCCCGAGGCGTTCCTCGACGCGCTGGTGGACGCGTTCGCCGCCATCGACGTCGACCTGGGTGCGGCACTCGACGTCGCACTCGAAGCGGTCGTCGACATCGCCCTGAACCCCGGGGCCATCGCCGAGGCGCTCATCGAGGCCGGCGCCGATCTGGCCGCCGTGTTCGAAGGCGCGATCGAAGGATTCCCGACCCCGGCCGACTTCTTCGCCGCCTTCAACGCCGCGATCGCCGGACTGGTGCCGGGCTTCAACATCTTCGCCGAAGCCGCCGCCGAGGCGTTCACCGACCTGTCGGGTGCGCTGTCGGGCGCATTGGAGGCCGGCTTCGCCGCGGGTCTCGACGCCTTCGAGTCGGTGATCGCCGGACTGCAGGACATCGGCGGTGAGCTGGCGACCGCGTTCGCGGCGGCCATCGAGGCGTTCCCGACGCCCGAGGCGTTCGTCGACGCCCTGGTGTCGGCCTTCGGCGCCATCGACGTCGACCTGGCCGGCGCGATCGACGTCGCGCTCGAGGCGCTCGTCGACCTGGGCATCGAGCTGGACGCAGGCGCGATCGCCGATGCGTTCCTGGAGGCCGGCGCCGAGTTCGCCGCACTGTTCAACGGTGTGCTCGACGGCTTCCCGACCCCGGAGGAGTTCATCGCGGCCTTCAACGCCGCCCTCGAGGGCGTCATCCCGGGCTTCGACGCACTCGCCGCGGCCACCGCCGAGGTGATCGCCGACCTCTCGGGCGCCCTGACGACGGCGCTGGAGACCGGTTTCGCCGCCGGGGTGGAGGCGTTCGACGCGATCGTCGCGGGTCTGCTCGACGCGGGAAGCGAACTCGCCGCGGCGTTCAACGCCGCGATCGAGGCCTTCCCGACCCCCGAGGCGTTCATCGACGCCCTGGTCTCGGCCTTCGGCGCCATCGACGTCGACCTGGCCGACGACATCGACGCCGCGCTCGAGGTGTTCGTGGAGCTGGGCCTGAACCTCGACGCCACCGCGATCGGCGAGGCGCTCGCCGAGGCGGGTGCGGAGCTGGCGGCGATCTTCGACGCCGCACTCGAGGGCTTCCCGTCACCCGCGGAGTTCGTCGCGGCCTTCGAGGCGGCTCTGGAAGGGGTCATCCCGGGGCTCAACGCGTTGGCCGATGCCACCGCCACGGCGCTCGCGAACTTCTCGGGCGCCCTGTCCGCCGCGATCGAGGCAGGCATCGCCGCAGGCGAGACCGCCTTCGAGGCGGTCATCGCCGGACTGCAGGATGCCGGTGGCCAGCTGGCCGCCGCGTTCGAGGCCGCACTGGAGGCGTTCCCGACCCCCGAGGCGTTCATCGACGCTCTCGTCGACGCGTTCGCAGCCATCGACGTCGACCTCGGCGCCTCCCTGGAGGCGGCACTGGAGCTCATCGTCGACCTCGGCGTCGACCTCGATGCCGGCGTGATCGCCGATGCCCTCGTGAACGCGGGGGCGGAGCTGGCCGCGGCGTTCAACGCAGCGTTCGAGGGCTTCCCGACACCGGCCGAGTTCGCCGCCGCGATCGAGGGTGCCATCGAGGCCTTCGCACCCGGCTTCAACGCGATCGCCGATGCGACCGCCGAAGCCCTCGGCAACCTGTCGGCCGCGCTCACCGCCGCCATCGAGTCGGGCATCGACATCAGCGGCGCCGCGTTCAACGCCTTCCTCGAGGCCCTGGTCGAGGGCGGTGGCACGCTCACCGCCGCGTTCGAGGCCGCGCTGGAGAACCTGCCCAGCCCGGAGGTGTTCATCAGCGCCCTGATCGAGGCGTCGGCTTCGCTCGGACCGGTGCTGGCCGACCTCGGCGCGTCCCTGGAGGCCGGCCTCGAAGCAGGCCTCGATCTGGGCGCCGCGGCGCTCGAGGGCTTCGCCGAGATCGGCGGGGAACTCTCCGCGGCGATCGGAGCAAGCCTGGAGGGCCTGCCGACGCCCGCCGAGTTCATCGGCGGCTTCGCGGAAGCCGGTGCGCAGTTCGGTGCGGCAGCCGACGCCATCACCGAGATCGGTGTCGACGCGGTCAACAACTTCGCCGCGGCGGCCAACGCCGTGGTCGAAGCGTTCCGCGCCACGGCGGTGTCGGCCCTGGAGAACGGCAACGACGCCCTCCAGGCGATCGGAGCCGGTATCTACGCCGCGGTGAACGCGTTCGCCGAGGCCGCGAGTGACGTCAACATCGGCGGTGCGATCAGCGCCGCGATCAGTGGCGCCATCCGCGGGGCCCTGGGTGGCTTTGGTGGCAGCCTCGGCGGTGAGCTCGGTGGCGGGATCAACACGCTGAGCGCCGATGCCGGTGAGGTCGCGTCGCCTGAGGTCACCTCGACCCGGATCGCGCCGGAGTCCCGGACCTTCTCGGTGGCCACGGCCCCCGTCGAAGAGGAGGCACCGGCTCCCGAGGCTAAGCTGCCTGCGCTGCCGGAGGTGAAGATCAATCCGGTCGTGCCGGCCAACCCGGCGGCCGAACTGCAGAAGCAGATCCAGCAGGGTCAGGTGCAGCTGCGTGAGGCTCTCGACACCGCGGGCAAGCAGGTCAACGACGGGCTGAACCAGACCCGCAAGAACCTGGAGGGGGCGGCGGAGCAGACCCGCAAGAACCTCGAGGGGGCGGCGAACCAGACCCGCAAGAACCTCGAAGGAGCGGCCAACCAGACCCGCAAGAACCTCGACGGGGTCCGGAAGAACATCGAGAACGCTGTCAGCGGCAACAAGAAGCCGGCCAGCGACTCGACGAAGAAGGAATCGGCTGACACCTCCAAGAAGAAGGAGACGGCCAGCGCCTCCGCTTCGGAGTAATCAGTAGCACCGCGGCCCCGGACTTTCGAGTCCGGGGCCGCTTTGCGCTGTCGGCCCGTGAGCGTCCGGGCCCGCCTGCAAAGATCCGACCGGTATGTGACGCATGGACTACCTGCACCGAGGTCTCGGGTCGCCCTTCATGCGCAAAGATTTTTGATTCCTCAATCGAATGATAACGATCTTGAATTTGCCAGTGGCTGTCAACTGTCAGCGTCAGACGTCTCTTTGCAGACGCGCCGAGAAGCTGATCATGGCGTCTACATGGGATTTCAGCGACCCATCTCCGTAGATCAGCGCTCGCACATCATCGCGAGCGTGACAAGAAAAAAGTTTGCCAATTCATTCATCCGTGATCTTACTGAGAGGTAAGTTGTCGGGCGTCATGATTTACGTCGACGTAAGGAGACCCATGCACATCGCAGCCCGTTCTTATCTCTGCACCGGGGTGGCGCTCGTCGGCGCCGGCGCGATCGCGATCAGCCCGGTCGCACCGCCTCTGCCCGACGCGACGGTGCCGTCGCTGTCCACGATCGACGTCGAGCTGAACGCCGCCGTCAATCCCATCCAGACCTGGATCGAGGTCTTCGGAGAGGCGGCCGAGAACCTCGCAAGCCTCGGGCAGACGGTGGCGGAGAACCCGGCACCGATCCTGCAGCAGGTGATCGAGAATCAGCTCGGATACATCGAACAGCTGACTCCGGCCTTCCAGGAATTCGCCGAAGGCTTCGTCGAGGCCCTGAACCCGTTGAACCCCGAAGGCATCCCCGCGAACGTGCAGGCGGCCGTCGAACAGATCGTCACGGGCAATCCGGCAGAGGGCTTCCCGGCACTCTTCCAGGCGTTCCTCACCCCGATCCTGTTCCCCGCGCTCGGGGTGCTGGTGGGTGTGCAGGAAGTCATCACGGCCAGCGCCGAGAACATGCTCGACGTCGCCAACATGGCCGTGACGGCCTTCGCGACGGTGGCGCTGGGGGCGATCCTCCCGGTCGCCAGTGTCTTCAGCGGGTTGGGTGCGGCCACCCAGGCCATCGTGGACGCCGCGGTCGACGGCGACATCCTCGGTGCGGTGGCCGCCGCGCTCGATGTTCCCGGCGTCGTCACCGGCGCATTCCTCAACGGCTTCGGCTTCGACGGCGGCCTGCTGACAGCCGGCTCGGGGACGATCGCCGGACTCCTCAACCTGCGTCAGATGATCGCCGACGCGCTCAAGCCCCCAGCGCCCGTCCTGCGCGTTGCCGACGTGACGTCGACGAACACCGAGGCCGCCGAGACGGTGACCTTCGACGTCACCGAGTCGGGTGTGACGCCCGCGGCACTCACGAGCTCGCCCGCCGCCGACGACGCATCCGAGACTCCCGCCCCCGAGCCGGGTGACGGCGCAGCCGCCGTTGACGAGGTGGACGAGAAGGGCGGCGAGGAGGTCGACGAGAAGACCGAGGGCTCCGAAGAAGAGGCCCTCGAGGAAGAGGTCCCCGCCGAGGACGCTGTCGACGACACACTCGAGGACGACACGCTCGAGGACGACGCACCCGAGGAGGAGACCGGGGACGACGGCACCACCGAGCAGGCGCCCTCTGACGACGACGCGAACGAGACCGGTGACGACGAGACCGGCGACAAGGAGACCGAAGGCGCCGAAGCCTGATCCGATCGCCGGAACGGCGGGCCCTCACCCCTCGGGGTGGGGGCCCGTTTCGTCACTGCGGCGACTTCACCCACCTGCCCGCATCTCCGACGATGCCGACGGGCACCGCGCCGGAGAGGCTCACGTTCTGCACACTCGGCCCGGCCGCGACGATCGTGGTGTCCTGCAGGATCGGCAGCACCGTCCACATGTTCCACAGCCGTGGCTCGACGGCGTCGATCACCTCGGCGATCGGCTCGCTGCCGTCCAGCGCGGCGTCGATCTTCGGTTGGATGCTGCGGTCGCACACACCGGTGATGTTGCTCGGCGCCTGCACCAGCGCACCGGATTCCGGTGCCGGGCTCGGCGTGGTCGTGGGGGTGGCCGTCGGAGCGGCGCGAGTCGTCGTGGGAGACGTGCGAGACGTGGTCGGCGAGGGTTGCGGCGGTCCGGGCGCCGGCGGCGCGGTCGCCACGGGCGTCGCCTCCAGCGCCGGGCAGCCGTACCGCGAGGCCAGCGCCGTGGCCAGGTCTCCCCCGGCCTGATGCCAGCCCACGACGGCGTCGACCCGGTTCTCGGCCAACGCCTCCCCGTAGAGCGTCACCGGGTCCAGCGCCAGCACCGACGCTTCGATCCCGACGTTGCGGAGTTGGTCGGCGGCGGTGTTCGCGACGGCGACCGACGTCGGATCGTTGGCGGCCACTCCGAGCACGAGGGTGAGCGGCACACCGTCCTTCGCGATCCGCCCGCGGTTGAGGTCCGGCGCGGGCGCACCGGGCTCCGTCGGCGGCGAATCTCCCACCGGCGCCATCTGGTACCCCGCCTCCGCCAACAGTTCCAGGGCCGCGTCGGTGCCCAGCGCGGGCGGCGCCGTCGGCACGTATCCGGGATCGGACGGTGAGCGCACCTGCGCCTGGGCCAGCGTGACGGTGTTGTCGTCGCCCGCGCCCACCGACGCCAGCAGGTCGACGTCGAGCAGGCCGAGGATCGCCCGGCGAACCGACGGGTCCGCGAGTTCGGGCAGCTGTCCGCGCAGCGTCACCTGCATGACCCGCGGTGTCACAATACGGGCCGTCCGCACATCCGGGATCGCGCTGAGTTGCGCGAAAGTCGCTGCGCCACCGTGCACCTGGGCGACCTGGGTGTCACCGTTGCGGATCGAGTCGGCCAGCGCGGCAGGCGCACCGCCCCGGCGGAACAGCACCAGGTCGGGTTTGGCGGGCGCACTCCAGTACCGGTCGTTGCGTGCCAGCAGGATCTCGTCGCGCTGCGGATCGATGGTCTCCACCCGGAACTGTCCGCCGGTCACGGGCATCGCCTCGGCCAGACCGGCGCCGAACCCGCCCGGCACGTCCTTGACGATGTGCGCGGGCAGGATGTTGTTGAACAGCTCGCGCCACGCCGGGTAGGGCTGCGAGAACGTCACCACGACCTGCTTGGCGCCCTCGACGGACTGCACGCCGGTGATGAGGTCGTAGCCGGCGGGGTCGACGACACCGGGCTGGCTGACCATCTGACGCCACAGATACCAGTAGTCGTCGGCGCCGATGGGCGCGTTGTCCGTCCACTGCGCCTCGGGCCGGATGTTGTAGGTGACGGTGAAGGGGTTCTCGTCGGTCACCTCGGCCGATTCCAGCAACGTCGGGTCCATCTCCCACCGCGACCCGGTCGGCGAGTTCTGATCCGGGATCGGCCGGAACGAACTCGGCAGCACCAGCGCGGCGATCGCGGCGTTCACCGGCGACTGATCGGAGAGCAGGTGCGGGTTGAACCCGGGGCCGATCGAATCGATCGCCACGATGATCTGGGTCGCCTTGGGCGCCGGCGGCGGGGTGGTCTCGGGCGTCTCCGTGCTCTGCGGCGCCGGCGGCGGGCTCACGGTGCAGCCGCCGAGCAGCAGCGCCGCGGTGGAGACCAACGCCCCCACGGTCACACGATGACGGCGGGGACGGGTCGGCACGCTCCTCAGAGTATCGGCCGCCGTGGCTCGGCCATCAATTCCGCGCCTTCGCCCGCGAGCGCGCACGCGCCCGCAGCGTGGCGTCCAGCTCGACCTTGCGCACCCGCACGACCTCCGGGGTGACCTCGACGCATTCGTCCTCGGCGCAGAACTCCATGGCCTGTTCGAGGCCGAGCTCGAGCGGACGGGCCAGCGTCTCCATCACGTCGGCGGTGGAGCTGCGCATGTTGGTCAGCTTCTTCTCACGGGTGACGTTGACGTCGAGATCCTCGGCGCGCGGGTTGATTCCGACGACCTGTCCCTCGTAGGTGTCGTCCCCCGGCTCGACGAAGAACTGGCCGCGGTCGGCGAGCTGGATCATCGCGAACGGTGTCACCGAACCGCTGCGGTCCGAGACCAACGAGCCGGTGTGGCGGGCGCGGATCTCCCCCGCCCACGGGCGGTAGCCGTCGAACACCGCGTTGGCGATGCCGGTGCCGCGGGTCAGTGTGAGGAAGTCGGTGCGGAAGCCGATCAGGCCGCGGCTCGGGACGATGAAGTCCATCCGCACCCAGCCCGCGGCGTGGTTGGCCATGTCCTCCATGCGGCCCTTGCGGGCGGCCATCAGCTGTGTGACGGCGCCGACGAACTCCTCGGGACAGTCGACGGTCAGCGCCTCGAACGGTTCGTGCAGCTTGCCGTCGATGGTCTGCGTGACCACCTGCGGCTTGCCGACCGTGAGCTCGAATCCCTCGCGGCGCATCTGCTCGACGAGCACGGCCAGGGCCAGCTCGCCGCGGCCCTGCACCTCCCAGGCGTCCGGCCTGCCGATGTCGACGATCTTGAGCGAGACGTTGCCGACGAGTTCAGAGTCCAACCGCGACTTGACCATCCGGGCGGTCAGCTTGTGGCCGGACACCTTGCCGGCCAACGGGGAGGTGTTGGTGCCGATGGTCACCGAGATGGCAGGTTCGTCGACGGTGATGCGCGGCAGGGCGTGCGCGTGGTCCGGATCGGCCAGCGTGTCGCCGATCATGATCTCCGGGATGCCGGCCACGGCCACGATGTCACCGGCGATGGCCTCCTCGGTGGCGGTCCGTTCGACACCGACGGTGACGAGCAGTTCGGTGATCTTGGCGTTGGTGATCACCGGGTGGCCGTCCACCTCGCGCATCCAGGCCACCTGCTGCCCCTTGCGGATGCGGCCCTTGTAGATGCGGATCAGCGCGAGCCGGCCGAGGAACGCCGAGGCGTCGAGGTTGGTCACCAGAGCCTGCAGCGGTGCGTCGGGGTCGCCCTGCGGCGGCGGGATGTGCTCGAGCAGCACGTCGAAGAGGGGGTCGAGGTTCTCCCCGTCGGGGTTCTCGCCGTTGGCGGGCTCGGTGGTGCTCGCGATGCCGGCTCGGCCGGAGGCGTACAGCACCGGCAGCCCGAGCGCCTCCTCGGCGGCCTTCTGCGCCTCGTCGTCGAGGTCGGACGCGACGTCGAGCAGCAGGTCGTGGCTCTCGGAGACCACCTCCGCGATGCGGGCGTCGGGGCGGTCGGTCTTGTTCACGACGAGGATGACCGGCAGGTGCGCGGCCAGCGCCTTGCGCAGCACGAAGCGGGTCTGCGGGAGCGGCCCCTCGGACGCGTCGACCAGCAGGAGCACACCGTCGACCATGGACAGGCCGCGCTCGACCTCACCGCCGAAGTCGGCGTGGCCCGGGGTGTCGATCACGTTGATGACGGTCATCGTCCCGTCGGGGTGATGCCGGTGCACCGCGGTGTTCTTCGCGAGGATGGTGATGCCTTTTTCCTTCTCCAGATCACCGGAGTCCATCAACCGCTCGACCGCGTCGTCACCGCGGTGGCTCAGCGCACCGGACTGCCGCAGCATCGCATCGACCAGGGTCGTTTTGCCGTGGTCGACGTGGGCGACGATGGCGACATTCCGAAAATCCACGTCGGTGATTGTCGCAGTGCGGTGACTCGATCGCGAAATGCACGCCCCGGCATGCGAGGGAGGTCACCGCCGGCCGATCGCGCCGTGGCAATGTAATGGCGCCCGACCTCCCGCCCACCAGCCACCGTCAGGATCCCGTCCGCGCCGTGAAGTCCAGCAAGTTCGCCGAGCTGAAACCGAAGAAGAAGTGCTGCCGCAGCAAGCCGCGGTGCAAACGGTGCCCGCTGGTGGTGCACAAGGTGCTCAAGGCCGAGCACATGGGCATCAGGGGCAAGGAGCTGGAGAAGGTCTACAAGCGCGCACGCAAGGCCTGACGACCCCGCTGACCTGTGAATTCTCCGCCGCGTCCGTCGTTCGGCGAGTACCGTTGATGGCACCCGTCGAGATCTGTCGTACGTGCTTGGAGGTGCGATCATGGCGGTTTACCAGGCGCTCACCGTCGCCCTGATCATCGTGTTGGCCGTAGCAACGCTCGCCGCGCTCTACATCGGGTTGATGAACTGGGTCGGCGCCGCGCACGTCGTGCGCTGCAGCACCTGTCATCACCTCACGGTGGCGTCGGCCAGACAGCCGCAGCAATCATGTCCGCACTGCCGCCACCCGGTGTTGACGCACCCGCTGTATGCGGTACATCACCCCCGCGGCACCGGGCGTGTGCGGGTGATCGACGACCGCCTGCGGTACTGAGCTACCCGGCGCCGTTGCGCAACGCCTGACCGAGGGCGCCGAGCCATGCCCGGTCCGCGGGCACCCACGGCAGGCCGTCGAGATCGCCGACGCCGACCCAGCGCAGTGCGCGATGGTCGATCGGCCGCAGGTCACCACCGAGGTGGGTGACGAGATACGCGCGCAGCACGGTCGTCGCGCTCAGGGCGACGTCGTCGCCGATTCGCGCGCCCACCGCGACCTCGATGCCCAACTCCTCCCGCAGCTCTCGCGTCAGCGCGGCGGCGTCACTCTCCCCGTAGGCGACCTTCCCGCCCGGCAGCTCCCACAGCCCGGCCAGGTCCGGTGGCCGGTTGCGCTGCGCGACCAGGAGTTCCGACCCCGCGATCAGGGCACCGGCCACGACGATCTGCACTGTCATCAGCGGTGACGGTATACCGTCGACGGTATGGCTGTGTTGACCGACGATCAGGTGGACGCCGCACTGTCGGACCTGGGCGGCTGGGAGCGCGCCGACGGGGCGCTGCGACGTTCGGTGAAGTTCCCGGCGTTCCTCGACGGCATCGAGGCGGTGCGCCGGGTGGCCGAGCGCGCCGAGGAGCGGGACCACCATCCCGATATCGACATCCGCTGGCGGACTGTGACTTTCGCACTCGTCACGCATTCCGAGGGCGGTATCACGGAGAAGGACGTGCAGATGGCTCGGGAGATCGACGCGATCCTCGACCGGTAGCGCCGGTGGTGGCCACCCATGTCAACGTCGCCAGCGTGGCGACGAGGTAGATCAGCCCGGCCCAGGCGAGGTACCACGGCCTGCCGATCTCCCAGATCGTCGGCTGGGCGAAGCTCAGCAGCCACGGCACGCCGACGAGCGTCAGTGCCAGCCACCCCCACCGCAGCACCCGCGCCCCGGACCGCTCCCGCAGCGGGCCGTGCCACAGCCAGATCATCAGCGGCAGCAGCCACACCCAGTGGTGGGTCCACGAGATCGGTGACAGCAGCAGGCCGAACAGCTGCACGATCACGATGGCGCCCAAGCGGTCCGCGCTGCCCCCGATCGCCCGCCACGCCAGCAGCGCCAGGATCGCGGTGACGACGATGGCCGCGACGACCACCGGGCCGTATCCGGCGTCGTACCCGACGATGCGGGAGATGCCCCCGCGCCAGGACTGGTTGAACGACGTGCCGATCGGGCCGACGCGGTCGGCGTCGCCGAGCAGATCGGTGAAGTAGTACCGCGCCTGCTGGCCCACCACGGCCACGGAGACCGCGACGGTGCCGGCGAACACCACCGCCGAGAAGACCGCGGCCTTCCAGCGCCGCGCGCCGACGAAGTACAGGCCCGACACCGCGGGCGTGAGCTTGACCCCGGCCGCCAGGCCGACCAGCAGGCCCGACCACCACCACCGGGAACTGTGGACGGCGGCCAGCACCGCCAGCACGAGCAGCACGTTGACCTGCCCGTAGTCGAAGGTGCTGCGCAGCGGCTCCAGCCAGATGCCGATCGCGGTCCACAGCATCGCGGTGCGGCGGTCACCGCCGTCGGCGAGCAACCGTTGACTGAGGCGGACCACGCCGTACAGCGCGGCGATGATGCCGATCTGCCACGCGAACGCGACGAATCCGAACGGCAGCAGGTGCAGCGGATAGAAGATCACCGCGGCGAACGGCGGGTAGGTGAACGGCAGCGGGAAGTCGGGTGTCTGGTCGGCGTAGACGTAGTCGTAGAGCGTCCCCGGCTGGTCGAGCGCCCCGGCTCCGCCGACGTAGACGTGCAGATCGACGAAGTTCGCGCCGTTGGCGGCGAGGTAGGTCCACGCCAGCCGCGCCGCAATGCTCAGCATCAGCAGCACGGGCGCCGCCGCAGCCAGTCGGCTCGGCAGTCGGGTGGGGGTCGCCGCGTCGGCGGTGGGGGCGGTGGAGTCGGTTATCCGCCCGACTCTACTGATCCGGTAACCGATTCCCGTCACCTCCGTAACGGTTGAATAAATGCCACACATGTCACTTGAGTAACACCAGTAACTGCGTAGCGTCGGGCGCAGACGTGCTGTCAACGGATTGGGAGATCCATGAAACTCACCAGAAAAACCCTCGTGACCAGCGTGATTGCTGCGGCCGGAGCGGTTCCGATCGCTCTTGCGCTCAGTGCGCCCGCCGCCGCCCAGCCGGCAGCGCCCGCACCGCCCGCGCCGGGCATTCCGTTCCTCGATCAGCTGGGCAACGCGCCGCAGTTGCTGCAGACGTTCGCCTCGGCCCTGGCCGGCACCGGCATGCCCGCCTCGACCCCCGCGACCCCCGCAGCGCCGGCCGCCGCACCGGGCGCGACGGCGTCGATCACGCTGCCGCAGACCCCGGCGCTGCCCGGCGCGGCGTCGGCGTTGCCGGGCACCCCGGCCGCCACCTCACCGCTGCCCGGGGTGAACGTGCCGACCGGCCTGGCCTCGCTGATGCCGGCGGGCTCACCGCTGACCAGTCTGCTGCCCGCGGCGACGCCGGCCGCACCGGCTGTCGGCGCACCGCCCGCGGGAGGAGCGGCCGCCCCGGCCACTCCGCCGATCTTCCCGGTCTCAGCCCTGCCCTGATCACCGCCCGATCGACCGTGCCCTGACCGAAACTCGCGAGGAGTGACATGTCACCGACTCGAACTCTGTTGACGACCGCGGCCGGGCTCGGCGCGTCCGTCGCGCTGCTTCTCAGCAGTGCGACGGCCACCGCCGAGCCCGCTCCCGGGCTTCCGATCGACGCGCTGCAGGCGCCCGGTCTGCCCGCGATGGAAAGCCTCGGTCCGGTCATCCAGCAGGCGGCGTCCGACCCGAACAACGCCGCCTCGATGCTGATGGCCGCAGCCGCCGTGTTCGCCGGAGATGCGGCGGCGCCCGCCTCGTCACGCGACGTGGCCTCGGCGGTCAACCAGTTCGTGGCCGATCCGGCAGCGCACAACCCGGCTCCGGGCGCCGTCCCGGGGACTCAGGCGCACCTGCCCGCAGGGGTCAACCCGGCCCACGCGGTCGGTCCCCTGCCGGCGGGCGCCACCCCGCCCGCACCGGGTCCGGACGCCGCCGCACCGGTGGTCGATCCGGTCGCGGTGCCCGCGGCCGCACCGGCACCGGCACCCGCGGCGGCTCCGGTCGGGGCGCCCGTCGCTGCCCCGGTTGCTGCTCCGGTCGCCGAGGCCGCCGGAGCGCTGCCCGGGCCCGCGCCTGCGCCCGCGCCGGCACCCACACCGGGTCCGCCGGGATTCGGCCCGGACGCCCCGCCGACGCAGGACTTCATGTATCCGTCGATCAGCAACGGGTGCCTGAAGGACGGCGGAAACGTCCTGGCGACCGCGATCTCGGTGGCCGGGCCGGCCAAGATCCCGGCACCCGGGCCGGGGCCCGGCCAGACCGCGTACGTGTTCACCGCGGTGGGCACGCCGGGGCCCGCGGCCGAGCAGAAGCTGCCGCTGAACGTGACGTGGGTGAACCTGACCACCGGCAAGTCCGGCAGCGCGACGCTCAAACCGCGTTCGGACATCAACCCGGAGGGCCCGACGACGCTGACCGCCATCGTCGACACCGGATCGGGCAGCATCATGTCGACGATCTTCGGTCAGGTCACCACCACCGAGAAGCAGTGCCAGTTCATGCCGACCATCGGTTCGACGGTCGTGCCCTGACGCCTCGCGCGCTGACGTAGAGACGACGAATCCCCGGTCGCGATCGCGGCCGGGGATTCCTCATCGAGGGGCTTGGGCGGAATTGGCCTAGTAGGCCATGAACAGGATCGCGTCGCGGTCGTACTCGCGGCCGGGATGGGCCTCGGACAGATGCTTCTGCGCCTTCTCGACCAGGTCCTCTTCGTCCTTACCGGTGATGGCCTCACCACACGGACAGTTCAAGTGTGTCTTCATGTGCCTCAGCCTATTCGCCTTTCGGCATATGAGTCACGAGACGGCGCACTAACCTTTCGCCGCGTCGGCCCGATCCTTCGCGGCGGCCTTCGCCTGCTTCTTGTAGGAGCGCACCTTCTCCAGCGCACCGGGGTCGGTCACATCGGCGATCGACATGTAGGTGCCGGCCTTGCCGTAGTCGCCCGCGGCCTCACGCCAGCCCTGCGGTGTCACGCCGTACTGCTTGCCCAGCAGCGCGAGGAAGATCTTCGCCTTCTGCTCGCCGAACCCCGGCAGCGCCTTGAGCCGGCGAAGCACCTCGGCCCCGTCGGGGTCGCCGGAGGTCCACAGCGCGGCGGCGTCACCGTCGTAGCGGTCGACGACCAGTTGCGCCAAGGCCTGGATGCGCTTGGCCATCGACCCGGGAAAGCGGTGCACCGCAGGAGTTGTCGAGCACAGCGCGGCGAACGCCTCCGGGTCGTGGTCGGCGATCTCGCGGGGGTCGACGCCGCCCATCCGGTCGGCGATCTTCTTCGGCCCCGCGAACGCCGCCTCCATCGGGTACTGCTGGTCGAGCAGCATGCCGACCAGCAGCGCGAACGGATTGGCCTCGAGGAGCGCGTCGGCCGCCGGATCCTGAACAAGCTGCAGTTTCGCCACGGGAGCCAGTTTAGGACGCCTCGTCGCCCGAGTAGTCGGAGCCGACCGGCACTTCTCGTGCCTCGGTCAGGTCGGTTCGGGGGTGAGTGTCGCTCGGGTGTGCAATCGTGAAGGCCATACCGGTGGATGCGTCCCTAGGAGACGGACATGAGACGGGTCATTGCACCCCTTGTTGCGGCGGTCGCCACCGCCATCGCGTTGGCCGGCACAGCGCACGCAGTGCCGGACCAGGGCACACCGGAATTCGACGCCTACCTGCAGGGCCTGCAACGCAACGGCTACTTCTTGAATCCCGATACTGCGTGGCGTGTTGCTCACCAGGCCTGTGTGGGTGGAATACCGGGATACATCGGCTTGGAACTGGCAGCTCAAGGCGTCGTGGGCCCCGGAGCACAGCAGCGGGTGATGGACGTGGCCAGAAAGTACGCTTGCCCCGTCCAGTAGGTGCGACCACCGCGCATCGCGTTACGTGTGAACCTGAATGCCCTATGCCGCAATGGTATTGACGTTTCACAGGGGCAGATCGAGGTGAGATGTCCGGCGAACTCGCGATAGTCCTGGCGGCGGTACTGATCGTGGCAGCCGTGGCCGCCGCGGTGGTCGTCGTGCGCACCCGGCGCGTGGTGGCCACCCCGACCGAACGCGCCGTCCACGCCGCGCTGCACACGGCGTCGCAGGCCGCGCGCGCGTTGCGCCAGGGTCTCGACACCACCTCCGCGGAGTCGGCGGCGCCCTTCCTTCGCGAACTCACCGGCACCGACGGGATCGCGCTGTTCGACGGCGACGGCGAGCTGCTCGCCCGCGAACCCGAGGACGGCGCGATCTGGACGTCCGACGTGGCCGACGACGCGGCCCGCACCGTCCGCGAGTCGATCGCCGGCGAGCGCCGCGTACTCACCTCCGTGCGCGCCGCGACGGTCATCGCCCAACCCCTGCTGACCGATGCCGGCGACCTGCTCGGGGTGCTGGCGGTCGTCACCACCCGCGATCCGGGCCCCGGCATGCTCGGCGCGGTCGGGGAGGTCGCCCGCTACGCCGCGGGACAGCTCGAACTCGCCGAACTCGACGCCTCACGGGCCCGCCTCGACCGTGCCGAAGTGCTCGCCCTGCGGGCGCAGATCAGCCCGCACTTCATCTACAACGCGCTCAACACCATCGCCTCGTTCGTGCGCACCGACCCCGACCGGGCCCGCGAACTGATCCTCGAGTTCGCCGACTTCACCCGCTACTCGTTCCGCGCCGCGGGGCAGTACACGACGCTGGCCGAGGAGTTGCGCAACATCGACCGCTACCTGACGCTCGAGCGCGCCCGCTTCGGGACGTCGCTGGACGTGCGCCTGCAGGTGGCCCCCGAGGTCCTCGGCGTCGTGGTGCCGTTCCTGGCGCTGCAACCGCTCGTCGAGAACGCCGTGCGGCACGGGCTGGCCGGCCGCGGCGGCGGCTCGATCGAGATCGTCGCGCGCGACGAGGGCTCCGACTGTGTCATCACCGTCGAGGACGACGGCGTCGGGATGGACCCCGCCGCGCTGCGCACCGGGACCGGCGATGCGTTGGGTGGCGACGGTTCGGCGGCGCACGTGGGCCTGACCAATGTCGACCATCGCCTGCGGGCGTCGTTCGGCAACGATTACGGTCTGGTGGTCGAGACGGCGATGGGGGCGGGCACGAAGGTCATCATGCGGGTACCGAAGTTCCGGTCCGGGGTGCGGGCATGAGTGCCGGCCTGACCGTGCTCGCCGTCGACGACGAGATGCCCGCGCTCGACGAACTGGCCTACCTGCTGGGCCGCCACCCCGACATCGGCGAGGTGTTCCGCGTCAACGACGCCACCTCCGCGCTGCGTGAGCTCAACCAGCGCACCATCGACGCGATCTTCCTCGACATCAACATGCCCGGGCTGTCCGGCATCGAATTGGCCGGTGTGCTGGCCAACTTCGCGCAGCGGCCGGCCATCGTGTTCGTCACCGCCCACGACGACAAGGCGGTCGCCGCCTTCGACGTCGGGGCGATCGACTACCTGCTCAAACCGATCCGGCAGGACCGCCTCGACGAAGCCGTCCGGCGGGTGGTCGCGGTGCGCAGCGCCGAATCGGCCGCCGCCGACGAGGAGCCCGACTCCGACGTCGTGCCTGCCGAACTCGGCGGGATCACCCACCTCGTCCCCCGCGACAGCATCGGCTGGGTCGAGGCCGAGGGCGACTACGCCCGGCTGCACTCGGCGTCGGGGTCGCATCTGGTGCGCATCCCGCTCAGCACCCTCGAAATCCGCTGGCGGGACCGCGGATTCCAGCGGATCCACCGCTCGTACCTGGTGGCGCTGCGACTGGTGACGGGGTTGCGTACCAGCGACGGTGCGGTCCTCGTGCGGTTGCGCGCCAACGGTTCCTCGCCGGCCGTCGAATTGCCGGTGAGCCGCCGCCAGGCCCGCGAACTGCGGGACAGGTTGGTACGAGACCCGCTGCGGCACCTGCGACCCGCCGGCGGCGATGACTGAGCCGGGCCGCCCGCAGCGCGAGCGGGTCGTGCTGGCCCACCGCCGCGGCGCGCGCATGGTGCGCACCAGGGTCGAGGTGCAGGAGCAGACCCAGGTGGGTGACGCGCTCGTACGGGGCCTGGTGCGGGCGCAATTGGGCCTGGCGTTGCGGCTGGCGACCGTGGTGGTGTGCGTCGTCGCGGCGGTCCCGTTGGCGTCGGCGGTGTTCCCTGGCTGGACGGCGCTCACCGTCGCGGGCGTCCGGCTCAACTGGCTGGTGCTCGGACTGCTGGCGTATCCCCTGCTGTACGGGGTGGGCCGGTTGTACGTCCGGCTGGCCGAACAGGCCGAGCGCGACTTCGTCCGCGTCATCGACAGCGAGCCATGACCGGATCGGCGTTGACGGCGGCCGCGCTGCTCGCCGCGGCGGTGGCGACCATTGCGATCGGCGCCTACGGCGTCCGGTTCTCCCGCACCACGTCCGATTTCCTGGTCGCCTCCCGCACCGTCGGGCCGCAGTGGAACGCCGCCGCGATCTCCGGCGAATACCTCTCTGCGGCATCGTTTCTCGGGGTCGCCGGGCTGATCGCGAAATACGGCGCCGACGCACTCTGGTACCCCGTCGGCTTCACCGCGGGTTATCTGGGCCTGCTGCTGTTCGTGGCCGCGCCGCTGCGCCGTTCGGGGGCCTACACCGTGCCCGACTTCGCCGAGTTCCGGCTCGGGTCACCGCGGTTGCGCAAGGTCGCGATGCTGGTCGTCATCGTGATCTGCGTGGTGTACCTGGTACCGCAGTACCAGGGGGCCGGCCTCGCGCTGAAGACGCTGCTGGGCATGCCGGTGTGGATCGGCCCACTCGTGGTCGGCGGCATCGTGATCGCCAACGTGGTGGCAGGCGGCATGCGCTCGATCACGTTCGTGCAGGCCTTCCAGTACTGGCTCAAGCTGACCGCCATCGCGATCCCGGCGCTCGCGCTGCTGGGTCTGTTCTTCACCGACCGCGGTGAACTGGGCGGTCCGCTGCCGCCGGTCGTCACGCAGGAGACCACCGTGGCCGTCGAGACCGCCGTCGTCGTCCAGGTCACCGAACCGGCCGGCATCACGGTGACCGGCACCCTCGACGGCAGGCCCGTCACCGCCGCTCCCATCGGCGCGCCCGGCGAACACGAACTCGGCGCGAACACGACGCTGATGCTGGCCGACGGCACGGCCACCCCCGTGCTGGCCGGCACACCGGCGGCGGGCGGCGACTGGTTGGCCTCCGGCGGTGGCCTGGGCGGTGCGCATCCGCTCTACCAGGTGGTGTCGATCATCGTGGCGACGTTCCTCGGCACGATGGGACTCCCGCACGTGCTGGTGCGCTTCTACACCAACCCCGACGGCCGGGTCGCCCGCCGCACCGCGCTGGCGGTGATCGCGCTGCTCGGCCTGTTCTACCTGTTCCCCACCCTGATCGGCGTCTTCTCCCGGCTCTACGTGCCGCAACTGCTCATCACCGGCGCCGCCGCCGCCGCGGTGCTGCTGGCGCCCGGCGCCGCGATCGGTGGGGTGTTCGGCCAGTTGCTCGCCGCGCTCGTCGCCGCAGGCGCGATCGCGGCCTTCCTCGCGACGTCGTCGGGCCTGCTGGTGAGCATCGCCGGCGCGCTGGCCACCGATGTGCTGCGCGGACGGGTCCGCGACTTCCGGATCGCCGCGCTCGTCGGCGGGCTGATCCCGATTCCGTTGTCGCTCATCACTTCCGGGCTGGAGCTGTCACGCAGCGTCGGGCTGGCGTTCGCGGTGGCCGCGTCCACGCTGTGCCCGCTGCTGGTGCTCGGCATCTGGTGGCGCGGGCTGACCGCGATCGGCGCGTCGTGCGGCCTGGTGGTCGGCGGGCTGGCCGCGGGTTCGGCGGTGGCTCTCGCGATCGCCGGTGCGGTCGACGAGCAGGCGCTCGGCGGGTGGGCCGCGGTGGTCGTCGGCTACCCCGCCGCGGTCACCGTCCCGCTGGCCTTCGCGACGATGATCGCCGTCAGCCGGCTCACCCGGCGCAGCGTTCCGCCGGACGTCGCGCAGATCTTCGCGCGGATGCACGTGCCCGAACGGCTGGGCATGGGCGTCGAACGCCTCCCCGGGGGTTGACCCCGGCGCCGTTCGTCGCCGTCAGGCGACCGCTCACCGCACCGCTGCCGGTGTTCACCGTGTGACCGGGCGAAGGTGCGGGTATGTGACCTGCATCTCATCTAGTTTCAGCCGAGAACTGGTTCACACGACGAGGTCAGGAGTCACGGTGTCCGAAACGGATCTTCCACCGCGGGAGGCAGCGATGCCCAGCGGTGACCAGTATCTGGCCATGCAGGCCAGCCCTGAGTTCCAGGAGTTGCGGAACAGGCTGCGCCGCTTCGTGTTCCCGATGAGCGCGGCGTTCCTCATCTGGTACACCACGTACGTCCTGCTGAGCACCTTCGCCACCGACTTCATGGCGATCCGGGTGTTCGGCAACATCAACGTCGGCCTGCTGATCGGCATCGGCCAGTTCGTCACCACCTTCCTGATCACGGGTATCTACGTCCGCTACGCCAACAAGGTGATCGATCCGCGCGCCGCGGAGATCCGCGCAGAACTGGAAGGCCACGCACCGTGACCGTGCTCGCCGCCGAGACCATCGGCAACCCCGTTGCCAACATGGCGATCTTCGCGCTGTTCGTCCTCGTGACGCTCTTCATCGTCATCCGGGCCAGCAAGAAGAACGCCACCGCCACCGAGTTCTTCACCGCGGGCCGCGCTTTCACCGGCCCGCAGAACGGCATCGCGATCAGCGGTGACTACCTGTCGGCCGCGAGCTTCCTCGGCATCGCCGGCGCCATCGCCGTCTACGGATACGACGGGTTCCTGTACTCGATCGGCTTCCTCGTCGCCTGGCTGGTGGCGCTGCTGCTGGTTGCCGAATTGCTGCGCAACACCGGCAAGTTCACCATGGCCGACGTCCTGAGCTTCCGGCTCAAGCAGCGTCCGGTGCGTCTCGCGGCGGCCACCAACACCCTGGCCGTGTCGCTGTTCTACCTGCTTGCGCAGATGGCAGGCGCGGGCGTGCTGGTCGCGCTGCTGCTCAACATCGAAAGCGGCCTCGGGCAGTCGATCGTGATCGCCGTCGTCGGCGTGCTGATGATCGTCTACGTCCTGGTCGGCGGGATGAAGGGCACCACGTGGGTGCAGATCATCAAGGCGGTGCTGCTGATCGGCGGCGCCGGCATCATGACCGTGATGGTGCTGGCCAAGTTCGGTTTCAACCTCTCCGAGATCCTCGGCGCCGCACAGTCGATGGTCAGTGGCAGCGAGGACACCAAGGTCGCCTCGCGCGACGTGCTGGCTCCCGGCGCACAGTACGGCGCCTCGCTCACCACACAGGTCAACTTCATCTCGCTGGCGCTCGCCCTGGTGCTCGGCACCGCGGGTCTGCCGCACGTGCTCATGCGCTTCTACACGGTGCCCACCGCCAAGGAGGCACGCCGGTCGGTGGTCTGGGCGATCGCGCTGATCGGCGCCTTCTACCTGTTCACGCTGATCCTCGGCTACGGCGCCGCGGCGTTGGTCGGTCCCGACCGCATCCTGGCCGCACCCGGCGGCGTGAACTCCGCTGCGCCCCAACTGGCGTTCGAACTCGGCGGCGTCGTGCTACTGGGCGTGATCTCGGCGGTGGCGTTCGCGACCATCCTCGCGGTGGTCGCCGGTCTGACCATCACCGCGTCGGCGTCCTTCGCGCACGACATCTACGCCAGCGTCATGAAGAGCCATCAGGTGACCGAGAGCGAACAGGTCAAGATCTCGCGGATCACCGCGGTGGTGCTGGGGACGCTCGCGATCGGGCTCGGCATCCTGGCCCGCGAACAGAATGTCGCATTCCTGGTGGCGCTCGCGTTCGCGGTGGCGGCGGCGGCGAACCTGCCGACCATCCTCTACTCGCTGTACTGGCGGCGCTTCAACACCCGCGGTGCGCTGTGGAGCATGTACGGCGGGCTGACCTCCACGATCGTGCTGATCGTGTTCTCACCGGCGGTCTCCGGCACCGCGACCTCGATGATCAAGAGCGTCGACTTCGCGTGGTTCCCGTTGGCCAACCCCGGGATCGTGTCGATCCCGCTGGCGTTCCTCCTCGGCATCGTCGGGACGCTGACCTCGCCGGACGACGAGGATCCGGCGATCGCCGCCGAGATGGAGGTCCGCTCGCTGACCGGCGTGGGTGCGGAGAAGGCCGTCGCACACTGACGGGCCCGCCGAGCCGACGCGATGCCGTTGTCGACCGTCCCCTACCGTCGGATGCCGTGCCGCGTCCCCTGAGCCGGTTCGCCTTCGCCCTGCTGGCCTACGCGTTCGCGGTGACCATGCTCGGCACCACGGTGCCCACTCCGCTCTACGCCCTCTACGCCGAGCGGATGGACTTCGCGTTGTTCACCACCACGGTGATCTACGCGGCGTATGCGGGCGGTGTGCTGGTGGCGCTGCTGGCGTTCGGCCGGTGGTCCGACGCCGTCGGCCGGCGGCCCATGTTGCTGGCCGGCGTCGGGTTCGCGATCGCCAGTGCCGCGGTGTTCCTGGTCGCCGATTCGGTGGCCGCACTACTGGTCGGGCGTGTGCTGTCGGGTCTGTCGGCCGGCCTGTTCACCGGGACGGGGACCGCGGCGGTCATCGAGGCCGCCCCGGACCGCTGGCGCTCCCGGGCGGCCGCGGTGGCGACGGTCGCGAACATCGGCGGGCTGGGGGCCGGACCGTTGTTGGCCGGGCTCCTCGTCCAGTACGCCCCGCAGCCCCTGGATCTGGTGTTCACCGTCCACATCGCGATGGCGGTCCTGGCCGGTGTCGCCGTGCTCGTCGTTCCCGAGACCTCGCCGCGCAGCGGCCGCATCGGGTTTCAGCGGCTCTCCGTTCCGCCCGAGGCGCGGCCGGTGTTCGTGATCGCGGCCCTGGCGGCCTTCGCCGGATTCGCCGTCACCGGGCTGTTCACCGCGGTGGCGCCGTCGTTCCTCGACGAGGTCGTCGGCATCGAGAATCACGCGCTGGCCGGCGCGATCGTCTGCTCGATCTTCGCCGCCTCCGCGGTCACCCAGGTCGCGGCCAACCGGGTCCCGCCGCCGCGGGCGGTGGCCGTCGGTTGCGCGGTCCTCGTGGTCGGGATGACGGTTCTCGCTGTGGCGCTGCGCTTCTCGTCGCTGCCCGGGCTGATCGCCGCGGCGGTGATCGCCGGCGCCGGTCAGGGGATGAGCTTCAGCCGCGGGTTGGCCGCGGTCGCCGAACGCACACCGCCCGAACGGCGCGCCGAGGTCAGCTCCACGTACTTCGTCGTCGCCTACGTGGCGATCGCGCTGCCGGTGATCGGTGAGGGCCTGGCCGCGCAGGCGGTCGGGTTGCAGACCGCGGGTGTCGGGTTCGCGATCGCCGTCGCCGTTCTCGCCACGGTGTGCCTGATCGCCATCCTGGCGCGGGAGCGGACCCGGGTGCGTTAGCCGCTCTTGCGGCGGAATTCGCGGCGGTTCTCGACCGGACCGTGCGCCTTGGGTTGTTTCGGTCCGCCGTTGCGCTGTCCGGCGGCACCACCCGAATTGGCCTTCTTGCGTTCGAGGGCCTCCCGGAACCTGCGCTTGGTGTCGTCGTCCGGTTGCTCAGCCATGCCGGCAGCGTATCGCGTGCCCGCACCCGCCGTCGTCTCGTTTTCCCGCCGCGCTCACCTCATGCCAGGGGGCATCCCGTACAGATGGCTGATCGGCAGGGTGAGCAGCACCCGACGGTCGTCCACCATCGCCCGCCGGTAGTCGTCCCAGTCCGGATGTTCTCCGGCGATGTTGCGGTACAACGTGATCAGCGCTTCGACGGTGTCGTCGTCGGGTGAGGCGGCGGGCGCTGTGAGGATCGCGTCGCCCTCGGCGACCGCGTAGGACCATCCGTCGTCGGAGCTGACGTGGATCGACGCCCGCGGATCGCGGCGCAGGTTGCGGGTCTTGGCCCTGGGCTCGGTGATCGACACCTCGAGCGCGACCGCCCTGGCGTCGAAGTGGTACGAGACGTTCGACAGTTGGGGGCGGCCGTCGCGTTTGATCGTCGCGAGCACGCCCAGCGAGTTACCGCTGATCACGGCCAACAGTTTGTCGTCGAACACCTGGCGCACCATGCTGCGAGCCTACGTTCCATACTCGGCACATGACGGCTATCGACGGCAGCATTCTGCAGGGCGTCTCGGCGACCACGTTGTGGACGCTGCACAACCGGGCCACGGAGGCGAAGCGCTCCGACGGGACGATCCGCGACCCGTGGGCCGTCACGCTGCTCGACGCGATCGACTACGACTACCTCAAGTTCGGCAAGCCGAACCAGTCGCACGCGCTGCGGGCGCGTGCCTTCGACACGGCCACCGCCGAATACCTCGCCGCGCACCCGAAGGCGTCGGTGGTCGCGCTCGCCGAAGGGTTGCAGACCAGCCTCTGGCGGCTGGACCGGATGGGGGTGGCCGACGAGTTGACCTGGTACTCAGTCGATCTCCCACCGGTGATGGCGTTGCGTGACAGGCTCCTGCCCGCCGACGACCGCATCGTCGCGCTGGCGCAGTCCGCGCTGGACCTCACGTGGACCGGCCGGGTCGAGACCGGGCAGGGGGTGTTCATCACCGCCGAGGGGCTCCTGATGTACCTCGAACCCGAGCAGGTGGTGTCACTGATCACCGCATGTGCCGCGCGCTTCCCCGGCGGCCGGATGATGTTCGACTCGATCCCGCACTGGCTGAGCCGGCGCACCCGCAGGGGCCTCAGACTGTCCGACCGGTATGTGACGCCGCCGATGCCGTTCGCCCTCACCGCCGACGAGGGCCTCGCCCTGCCCGGCCGGATCCCCGGCGTCGCGGCCGCCCACGACATTCCGATGCCGCGCGGGCGCGGGCTGTTCAACGCGCTGTCCTGGCCGCCGCTGGACCGGGTGCCCGTGCACCGCCGCGGCAGACCGAGCATCACCCTGCTGGAGTTCGCGTCATGACCCGCTACGTGGCCTTCCTGCGAGGGGTCAACGTCGGGGGCGTCAACCTCAAGATGGCCGACGTGGCGGCCGCGTTCGAAGACGCCGGCTTCACCGCCGTCAAGACCATCCTCGCCAGCGGCAACGTCCTGCTCGACAGCGACACCGACGTGGCGGCCGTGCGCCGCACCGCCGAGCAGGCGCTGCGCGAGCGGTTCGGCTACGACGCCTGGGTGCTGGCCTACGACGTCGCCACCGTGGCGGCCGTCTCGGGGGCGTACCCGTTCGAGCGCGACGTCGAGGGCCACCACTCCTACGTCACGTTCGTCACCGACGAGCAGGTGCTCGACGAACTCGCGGCGCTGGCGGACGCCGCCCGCGCCGAGGAGAAGATCGCGCGCGGCGACGGCGTCGTCTACTGGCAGGTGCCGAAGTCGGGCACGCTCGAGACCACCATCGGCAAGACGATGGGCAAGAAGCGCTACAGGTCCTCGACCACCACCCGCAATCTGCGCACCCTGGACAAGGTGCTGCGTTCGGTAGATTCGGCGAAGTGACGAACACACCGCCGAAGGTGGACGGCAGCGCGCTGACCGGGGTCTCGGAGACGGCGCTGCTCACCCTGCAGGTCCGCGCCAACGAGGCGCGCCGCCCCGACGGACTCATCGACGACCCGATGGCGATCCGTTTGGTCGAGTCGATCGACGTCGACTTCGGCAAGTTCGGTCCGAGCCGCCGCCAGGACATGGCGTTGCGGGCCAAGGGGTTCGACGAGTACACACGGCGCTATCTGCGCACCCACCCGCGAGCGACGGTCGTCGCGCTCGCCGAGGGGTTGCAGACCAGCTTCCACCGGCTGGACGCGTCGGGCGCGGGTCACGAGTTCCGCTGGCTGACCGTCGACCTCCCGCCGATCGTCGAGCTGCGGCAGAAGCTGCTGCCGCCGTCGGACCGGGTGGAGGTCTGCGCCCAGTCGGCGCTGGACTTCACCTGGATGGACCGGGTCGACGACTCCGAGGGCGTGTTCGTCACCGCCGAGGGACTGCTGATGTACCTGCAGCCCGAGGAGGCCATGTCGCTCATCAGCGCGTGCGCGCAGCGGTTCCCGGGCGGCCAGATGATGTTCGACCTGCCGCCGTCGTGGTTCGCCTGGTGGGCCCGCAACGGTATGCGGACGTCGTTGCGCTACAGGGTGCCCCCGATGCCGTTCAGCCTCAGCGCCGGTGGGGCCGCCGCGCTGGTGGACAGCGTGCCCGGTATTCGCGCGGTGCACGACGTGCCGCTACCGGAGGGCCGGGGACGGGTGCTCAACGCGCTGCTGTGGACGGTCCAGCGGCTCCCGGTCTTCGACCCCGTGCGACCGGTCTGGACGCTGCTCGAGTTCGGCTGACCGCCCGGCCTCAGTCGAACGCCGACTCGACGTAGCGCAACGCCTCGGACTTCTCCACGCCGAGCGCCCTGGCCGTGTCGACGAAGCTCTGCGCGGCGGTCGCCATCGCGGCGTCCGCGGGGTCCACGCGCGAGACGAAGGTGCCGAACCGTCCGCGGGTCTCGAGGACACCCGCGCTCTCCAGTTCGCGGTATGCCCGCGCCACCGTGTTGACCGCGAGGCCCATCTGTCCGGCGAGTTCACGCACCGTCGGCAGCCGGGTTCCGGGCAGGAGTCGGCCGTCGCGGACGGCGTCGATGATCTGCGTCCGCAACTGGTCGAACAGGGGCCGGGCCGCTCTCGCGTCGACCGACAACCACTCCCCCAAACCGGCCACGTGCCCAGTATCTCGCACACCGGTTAAGTTGGACATGTGCAGGTGACGGTGCTCAGTGGGGCCGGCATCTCCGCCGAGAGCGGGGTGCCGACCTTCCGTGATGTCGAGACGGGTCTGTGGGCCAAGGTCGATCCGTACGAGATCTCCAGCGCCGAGGGGTGGCGGGCGAACCCCGAGAAGGTCTGGGCCTGGTACCTGTGGCGCCACTACATGATGGATGCGGTGCAGCCCAACAACGGCCACCGCGCCGTCGCGGCGTGGCAGGACCACGCCGACGTGCACGTGGTCACCCAGAACGTCGACGATCTGCACGAGCGGGCGGGCAGCCGGAACGTGTATCACCTGCACGGCAGCCTGTTCGAGTTCCAGTGCGACGCCTGCGGCTCACGCTTCGAGGGCACGCTGCCGACCATGCCCGAACCCGTCGAGGCGGTCGACCCGCCGCAGTGCCCGTGCGGTGGGCTGATCCGCCCCAATGTGGTGTGGTTCGGCGAGGCGCTGCCCGAAGCCGCCTGGCAGCGCTCGGTCCACGCGGTCCTCACCGCCGACGTGGTGGTCGTCGTGGGCACATCCTCGATCGTCTACCCGGCCGCGGGCCTGCCCGAGATGGCGCTGGCCCGAGGGACGGCGGTCGTCGAGATCAACCCGGAGCGCACACCGCTGTCCGACAGCGCGACGGTGTCGCTACGAGAGACCGCCGTGGGCGCACTGCCGACGCTGCTGCAACGCCTCCCCGAGCTGCTGCCGTAGCCCGCGGCCGCTCAGGCGGGCCGCACCGCCCGGCCGATCGCCACTTCCGACACCGGCAGCGGCACCCAGGACGGGAACATCCGTTCCCGTCGGGCGGCCTCGACTCCGAAGCCCGCCGTGGTGATCGCCGTTTCGGTGTGGCGGTGGGTGTGGCAGTTGCCCAGCATCCTCGGCCACACCGTCGCGTCGGCGAACTTCTGCAGTCCGGCCCGCGCGCCGGTCCCGGCGATGTGCTCGAGGTAGCGCAGTTCGCCACCGGGCCGCAGCAGTGAGAACAGTTGTCGCAGAACGCTGTCCGGATCGTCGACCGAGCACAGCACCAACGAGCACACGACGGCGTCGAAGGGCTGCGCGGGGCTGAAGTCCTCGATGCTCTCCATGGTCACGGTCACGGGCACGGGCGCATGCGACGCGGCGTCGCGGGCGTGCGCGGCCAGACGGCGCTCCGGTTCGATGGCGACCACCTCGGTCACCGACGGCGGATAGTGCGCGAAGTTGGTTCCGGTGCCCGCGCCGACCTCCAGCACCCGGCCGGTGAGTCCGGCGAGGTTGTCGCGGCGCATTCGCCGCATCTGTTCGGTCTCGTGACCGGACATGGCCGTCCACAGGCGGGCGAAGAACGGGTTGTCGACGTCGGCGCTCACCGGTCCCATCCTCTACTCAGGCCGGGCGCGCCGCCACCGGTTCGGGGTGCTCGGTCTGCTCGGATTCGCTGATGCCGAACCGTTCGTGCAGTCGGGCCAGCGGCTTCGGCGCCCACCAGTTCCAGCGCCCCATCAGGTGCATGAAGGCCGGCACCAGCAGCATGCGGATCAGCGTCGCGTCGGCGAGCACCGCCAGCGTGAACCCGACCCCGAACATCCGCATGAACGACACCTGCGCGGCGATCAGCGCGGCGAACGAGATCGTCATCAACAACGCCGCGGCGGTGACCACGCGACCGGTCCGGGCCAGGCCCAGCGCAACGCTCTCGTCATTCCGGACGCGGGGGGCGGGTACGGTCCCGTCCGCGCCGGGGCGGCCCGACTTCAGCCAGAACTCCCTGATCCGCGACATCAGGAAGACCTCGTAGTCCATCGACAGACCGAACGCGATGCAGAACAGCAGCACCGGCATGTTGGCGACCAATGTCCCCGTCGGCGTGGTGCCGAGCGCCCCGAGGTGGCCCTCCTGGAAGACCCACACCAGCGCGCCGAACGCCGCCGACAGCGACAACACGTTGAGCAGCAGGGCCTTCAACGGGAGCACGACGCTACCGGTCAGCAGGAACAACAGCACGAAGCTGATCCCGGCGATGATGCCGAGCACCAGCGGCAGCCGGGACGTGATCGACTGCGAACTGTCGCGGTTGGTCTGCGCGGTGCCGGTGAACTGCACGTCCTGCCCGCCGGGAGTCGCGACGGCATGGAGGGCGTCGAGTTGGCGTTCCGAGGCGTCGGAGAACAGTTCGGTGTTGGTGGCGACGGTCAGGTAGGCGCTTCCGGCGTTCAGCCCGCCGGCCGCCGAGGGCGGGCCGACCCGGGCCCCGGTGACGTAGGTGCCGCCCGGTGCGGCGACGCTGAGCACATCGGGGACCCGGGAGAGGTCCGCGGCGTACCCGTCGATGTCGGCCGGCGTCAGACCGCCGGTGTCCGGGACGCCGACGGTGACGTCGGTGGCGGTGTCGACGGCGAAGTCGTTGCGCAGTTGGTCGCCGACCTGGCGTGCCGACGACGACTGCGGCAGCACCCGGTCGTCAGGGAAACCCCACTTGATGCCGAGGAACGGTGCACCGAGCACGAGGAGCAGCGCCACGATCGCCACGCCGATCGGAATGGACCGGCGCTGGACGTACTTCGTCGACCGGTACCAGAACGTCTGCTCCACGGCCTTGGGCGTGGGTTCGGGTCTGCCCCGCAGGCGTCGCAGCAACCGGCGCACGTCGAAGGCGTCGAGGCGGTCCCCGAGCAGCACGATCGCCGCCGGAGCGACCACGATCGCGGCCGTCGCGGCGAACCCCACGACCGCGAGGCCGGCGTAGGCGAACGATTTGAGGAAGTACATCGGGAACAGCACCATCGTCGCCATCGACAGCGCCACGGTCAGCGCCGAGAACAGCACGGTGCGGCCGGCGGTGGCCATGGTCCGGATGAGCGCGCGTTCGCGGTCGGCGCCGTCGGCCAGTTCGTCGCGGAACCGGCTCACGATGAGCAGGGTGTAGTCGATCGCGAGGGCCAGACCCATCGCGATCGACAGGTTGAGCGCGAAGATCGACACATCGGTGACCATCGTGAGCAGCCGCAGCACGGCCATCGTCCCGACGATCGCGATCAACCCGACCACCACCGGCAACGCGGCGGCGAGCAGCCCGCCGAAGACCCACACCAGCACCGCGAAGCTGAGCGGGATCGCGATCAGCTCCATGGTCAGCAGGTCCTTCTCGGTCTGCCGGTTGATCTCGACGTAGGTCATCGCCTCACCGCCGGCGCGGACGGTCACGCCGTCGCGGTCGTAGACCAGCCGGTCGGTGAGCTCCTTGGCGTGCTTCTGCGCACCGCTCTCGCCACCGGTGATCCCGGCGATGATAAGACCGGTCCTGCGGTCCTGGCTGAGCAGGGCCGGGACCGCTTCTCGCGGGGCGGTCCAGGTGGAGGCCACCCCCGCGACGTGCGGGGAGGCTTCGAGTTCGGCGGCGATGGCGGTGCCGACGGCCGTGGCCGCCGGACCCTGGGCGCCGGCGTCGGACGTCACGCTGATGATCAGGTCCATATCGCCCTGGTCGAACTTGTCGACGAGCGTCTGGGTGGCGCGTGCCGACTCCGAGGTGGGGTCCTGGAATCCGCCCGCGGACAGGCTCTGGCTCACCGACAGCCCGAAGAGGCCGGCCGCCGTCACCACCAGGGCGGCGATGACCAGGATCCGTTTCGGCGAGGCGATCGCCGACCTGGCAATTCGTGACAGCACTGCGCGCGTCCTCTCGCCCGAACCGATTGGCTACTTGTAACCACGGAAACGGTTGGCGAATCTTTCAAACCCGTGACGCCGACCCGGCGATGAGAAGTGACGCGCCGGCCGGTCTAGACGATGATGGGAACGGCTCCCAGTAGCAGTCGACACACAAGGTACGGAGACCATGGCCAGCACAGATGTGGACACCACCGTCACCACTCAGACCTCCACCGGCACCGACATCGCGTTGGTGGTGCTACGTCTCGGCGTCGGCGCGACGATGCTGCAGGCGGGCCTGATCAAGGCGTTCGATTTCAGCACCACCGCCGGTTTCATGGAGGCCGGCGGATGGCGCCTGCCCGACCTGGCGGCGTTCATGGTCACCGCGGCGGAGACGCTCGGCGGTATCGGACTGCTGCTGGGGGTGCTGACCCCGCTGGCGGCGACGGCGGTGGTCGCCGCGATGCTCGACGCCTGGGCGGTCAACGTGTCCGGCGCGGCGTTCTGGTCCGAGCCGTTCAACGTGCCGTTCCTGGTGGCGATCGGGGCGACGGCGCTGCTGTTCGCGGGGGCCGGCGCCTACTCCGTCGACGCCCGGGTGGCGACCAGTATCCGCTGGTCGACGCGTACGGCGTGGATTCTCCTGGGGGTGGCGGTCGTGGCCGCCGTCGTCACCTGGATCGCGCTGAACGGGACCAATCCCCTGCACGTCACGGCACCTACTGGCTAGAAACCTACCCAAAAGTAGTATTGCCACCATTTTCCGAACCGTGACTCAATGAATCCTTAAAAGTGACTCATACGCTCAGTGTCATGTGGATCGACGACACCAGTGCCGATGTCATCAAAGTTGATTTCGAGGCCCTCTACCACGGCGATTTCCTCGTCGAGGGAGACACCTCCGAGCAGCTCGACGACTGGAGCCCACTCGCTCAAGCCGGGTGAACACGTGCGCCCGATCGGGCGCACGTGTCCATCAGCAGTTTGCTGACCCTTGCGGGGTCAACTGTTGACCAGCGTCAGACCGCGACCGGCTCCTCAGCGGGCTTAACCAGCCCGGCCAGTCGACCGGTGATGAGCTCTTCGGCCTCCTCGACCATCCGACTCACCAGATCACCCACCGTCGGGATGTCGTTGATCAATCCCATCGACGTGCCGACGCTCCAGATTCCGGCGTCCAGATCGCCGATCTCGTAGACCTTCACGCCGCGCTTGCCGGCGACCAGATCCTTCACGTCCTCGAACTGCCCGCCGCGGTTGAGAATTTCCACGACCTCCCGCGAGACGGCGTTGCTCGCCACCCGCGCGGTGTTGCGCAACGGCCGGAAGATCAACTCCGTGTCGAGCTCGGTGCCCGCCACGATCGCTTCCTTGACCTTCTGGTGGATGGCCGACTCCTCGGTGCACATGAACCGGGACCCCATGTTGATGCCGTCCGCCCCGAGCGCCAGCGCCGCGACCAGGCCGCGGGCGTCGGCGAAGCCACCGGACGCGATCATCGGGATGTCGATCTTCGACGCCGCCGCCGGGATCAGCACCAGCCCCGGGATGTCGTCCTCGCCCGGGTGACCGGCGCACTCGAAGCCGTCGATGCTGATGCCGTCGACACCGAGGCTCTGCGCCTTGACCGCATGGCGCACCGAGGTGCACTTGTGCAGCACCTTGATGCCGTTGTCGTGGAACATCGGCAGGTGCGGCGCCGGATTGGAGCCCGCCGTCTCGACGATCTTGATGCCGGCGTCGACGATGACCTGGCGGTACTCGTCGTACGGCGGCGGGTTGATCGTCGGCAGGATCGTCAGGTTCACCCCGAACGGCTTGTCCGTCAGGTCCCGGCAGCGGGCGATCTCGTTGGCCAGATCGGCAGGCGTCGGCTGGGTCAGCGCGGTGATGAACCCGAGCGCGCCCGCATTGGCCACGGCCGCGACCAGCTCGGCACGGCCGACCCACTGCATACCGCCCTGGACGATGGGGTGCTCGACACCGAACGTCTCGGTGAACTTGGTGTGCAGCGCCATCAGCGGTCTCCTCGGCTCTTCGCGCAAGCGCTCATCGCGGAGCCATCCGGATCGCGCCGTCCAGGCGGATCACCTCGCCGTTGAGCATCGGGTTCTCGATGATGTGGGTCGCCAGCGCGCCGTATTCGTCGGGATCGCCGAGCCGTGCCGGGTGGGGCACCTGCTGGCCGAGCGAGCGCTGCGCCTCTTCGGGCAGCGAACCCAGCAGCGGGGTCTTGAACAGACCGGGCGCGATGGTGCAGACGCGGATCAGCTCACGCGACAGGTCCCGCGCGATCGGCAGGGTCATGCCGACCACGCCGCCCTTGGACGCCGAGTAGGCCGCCTGACCGATCTGACCCTCGAACGCCGCGACCGAGGCGGTGTTGATGATGACGCCGCGCTCTTCGCCGACCGGTTCCGTCTTCGCGATGCGCTCGGCGGCGAGCCGCAGCACGTTGAAGGTGCCGACCAGGTTGACCTGGATGACCTTGTTGAATTCGTCGAGCGGGAAGGCGCCGTTCTTGCTCAGCGTCTTGATCGCGTTGCCGATACCGGCGCAGTTGACGTTGATCCGCAGCGGCCCCATCTGCTCCGCGGCGTCCAGCGCTGCGCTGACCTGCTCGGGATCGGTGACGTTGGCCTGCACGAACTTGGCGCGGTCGCCGAGCTCCTTGACGGCCTCCTCACCCTTGAGGTCGATGACCACGACGGAGGCACCCCGGTCGAGGAGCCGCTTCGTGGTGGCCAGGCCGAGACCCGATGCTCCGCCGGTGACGACGGCGGCGGCGTCTTTGATTTCCACTCGCACATACCTTTCTTTTGGTTCGTTCTGTTGGTTTCGGTCAGACCCAGTCGTTGAGCACTGCTTCGGTGTCGGCGCCCGGTGCGCCCGGAGGGGTGGGCGTGGCAGGCACGGTCCGGGAGAACCGCGGTGCCGGCGCCGGGAAGAGGAAGTCGCCCTCCCGGTAGAAGGTGTCGCGTTCGGTGTTGTGCGGTTCGCTCTCCACCTCGGCGAACGAGAGCACCGGGGTGCAGCAGGCGTCGCTGCCCGCGAACACCTTCGTCCAGTGGTCACGGTCGTGTTCGGCGAAGGCCTCGGTGAGGCGGGCACGCAATTCCGGCCAGCGGCTCATGTCGTTCTGATCGGGCAACCCGGCCGGGTCGAGGCCGAGCTTGTCGAGGAGTTCGGCGTAGAACTGCGGTTCGATCGCGCCGACCGCGACGTAGCGCCCGTCCGAGGTCTCGTAGGTGTCGTAGTAGGGAGCGCCGGTGTCGAGCATGTTGACCCCGCGCTCGTCGGACCACATGCCCATCGCGCGGAAGGCCCACATCATCTGCGCCAGAACGCTGGATCCGTCGACCATCGCGGCGTCGACGACCTGACCCTTACCGGAACGCTCCCGCTCCCACAGCGCCGACAGGATGCCGACGAGCAGGAACATCGACCCGCCGCCGAAGTCACCGGCGAGGTTCAGCGGCGGCACCGGACGTTCGCCGGCGCGGCCCACGGCGTGCAGCACACCGTTGAGCGAGATGTAGTTGATGTCGTGTCCGGCCTGCTGGCTGCGCGGACCGGTCTGGCCCCAGCCCGTCATCCGCCCGTAGATCAGCCGCTCGTTGACCTTGGCGCAGTCCTCCGGGCCGAGCCCGAGCCGCTCGGTGACGCCCGGCCGGAAGCCCTCGATGAGCACGTCGGCCTTGGCGATCAGCCGCAGCACCAGTTCGCGGCCTTCGTCGGTCTTGAGGTTGGCGCCGACCGATCTCCGGTTGCGGAGGAGGTGGTCGCTTCCCTTGGTCGGAATCCCGGGGCCCTTGCCGGGGCGCTCGATGCGGACGACGTCCGCACCCAGGTCACCGAGGATCATCGCCGCGTGCGGACCGGGGCCGATACCGGCCAATTCCACGACACGCAGGCCTTGCAGTGGTCCCGCCATTTCTACCGCCCCTTCGGAGTAGTTGACCGCCGACATAGCTTACTTGTATAACCTTCTCGACCGGCCACGGGCCAACGGCCCCGCTCATGCGAAGGTGTAGCCATGACGACCACCGACTCCGATACCGGCACATACGTCAGCATCGACGACCTCGCCGTGACGCTCGACGACGGGGTGCTGTCGGTGAGGCTGAACCGGCCGGACAGCCTCAACTCGCTGACCGCCGAGATGCTCAACGGGATCGCCGACGCGCTGGACCGGGCCGCCGACGACCCGGCGGTGAAGGTGGTGCGGCTCGGCGGCGCCGGGCGCGGCTTCAGTTCGGGCGCGGGCATCAGCGAAGAGGACCAGACGAAGAAGGCGGAGGTCGGGATCAACGCCGTGCTCGACGCGGCCAACCGTGCGGTGCGCGCGATCGTCGCGGCGCCCAAGCCGGTGGTCGCGGTGGTACAGGGGCCGGCGGCCGGCGTCGGGGCTTCGCTGGCGCTGGCGGCCGACGTCGTGATCGCTTCGGAGAAGGCGTTTTTCATGCTGGCGTTCACCAAAATCGGGTTGATGCCCGACGGTGGCGCGTCGGCGCTGTTCGCCGCGGCGGTGGGGCGGATCCGCGCGATGCGGATGGCGTTGCTGGCGGAGCGGATCACGGCGGCCGAGGCCTACGACTGGGGTCTGGTGACCGCGGTGCATCCCGCCGAGGAGTTCGACGCGGAAGTCGACAAGGTGCTGGGACTGCTGAAGTCGGGTCCGGCCGTGGCGCTGCGGAAGACGAAGCAGGCCATCAACGCGTCGACTCTCACCGAACTCGAGGGTGCGCTGGGGCGCGAGACCGAGGGACAGCTCGAACTGCTGGCCTCGCACGATTTCCGCGAGGGCACCCGGGCGTTCCAGGAGCGCCGCAGCGCCTCGTTCACCGATCACTGACGCGGGAGCGCGCCGACCTGTTCTGACCCGAAAATCGTTGGACTGAGGCGCAGCTCGTCGACGACCATCGAGTGGTGAGTACGCCGACCCTCGATCGGAAGCCAGCGCGCGACGCCGGCCGATGGCGCGTGCTCGCCCCCTTCGCCTTCCGCGAGTACCGGCTCCTGATGGCCGCGGTCTCGCTGTCGATCTTCGCCGAAGGCATCTGGACGGTCGTGATGGCGCTGCAGGTCATCGCGCTCGACAACGATCCTGCGGCGCTGTCGCTGGTCGCCACATGTCTCGGCGTCGGCCTGGTGGCGTTCGTCCTCGTCGGTGGAATCGCCGCGGACCGGTTCGATCGGCGCGCCATCATCATCGTCGTCGAAGCGGTGAACTTCCTGGCGGTCGGCGTCGTCGCCGCTCTGGGAATGGTTGGCGCCCTGCGTATCTGGCACCTCGCCGTCGCGGCGGCCGTCCTCGGTGTCGCGGCCGCGTTCTTCTTCCCCGCCTACAGCGCCATCCTGCCCCGCATCCTGCCCGCCGATCAGCTGCTGGCCGCCAACGGCGTCGAGGGTGTGGTGCGCCCGGTGTTCCAGCGGTCCGTGGGGCCCGCGGTGGCCGGCATGGTGGTCGGCGCAACGCTGCCGTCGGTCGGGGCGGTCGTGGTCGCGGCGCTGTTCGGCCTCGGCCTCCTGCTGTTGGTCGCCACCCGTCCGGCGCACGCCCCGCAGGAGGCCGCGCGAACCCGCGCCCTCCACGACCTGCGCGACGGGTTCCGGTTCATGCTGCGCACGCCGTGGCTGTTGTCGACGCTGTTGTTCGCCAGCATGTTCGTGCTGGTGGTGCTGGGCCCGATCGAGGTGCTGCTGCCGTTCATCGCCCAGCAACGGTTCGCCGACGGAGCCCGCGCCTACGGTTTCATCCTCGCGTTCTTCGGTGTGGGCAGTGCGCTCGGCGCCCTGGCCGTCTCGTCGGTGCGGATGCCGCGGCGCTACCTCACGGTGATGATGACGATGTGGGGTGCGGGTTCGATCCCGCTCGTCGTCGTCGGCACGACATCGTCGTTCCCGCTGATGGCCGCCGCCACTTTCGTGATCGGGGTGACCGACGGCGCCGGCATGGTCATCTGGGGGACGCTGCTGCAGCGGCGCGTGCCGACCGACATGCTCGGCCGGGTGTCGAGCCTGGACTTCTTCGTCTCGCTGGCGTTCATGCCGGTGTCGTTCGCGATCGTCGGCCCGCTGTCGAAGGTGATCTCGATGGAGACCATCTTCGTGGTGGCCGGCCTCGCCCCGGCCCTGCTGGCGGCGGTCGCGCTGACGGCGGCGCGGATGCCGCGCGACGAGTTGGCTAATCCGCTGCGTTAGACGCCGAAGATCGGGGGCAGTGCCAGCACCATGACCAGACCCCAGAAGAAGTGGGTGAGCATGGGGGCGAGCACTCCCCCGGTCGCGCGGCGTTCGAGGGCGCACACGGTGCCGAGCACGATCGCGGCGATGGCCAGCATGAAGTTCTGGGTGCTCACGCCGGTGACGACCACATAGATGGCCGTGGACCAGAGCACCGCCCACCAGCCGTTCCAGCGGTTGCCCAGCGAGGTGTACAGCGCGCCCCGGAAGAACAGTTCCTCGGCCAGACCGTTGACGACGGTGATGATGACGACCAGCCACAGCGCGCCCACGTTGGCGTGTTCGAGCACCCGCACGGCGTACTCCCGCATCAGCGGGATCTCCCGGGCCACCAGCCCGGCGAGCAGAAACGCGCCGCCGAGGGCCAGTCCGACGGCGGTGCCGGTGATCACCGGCCGTTGGTTGCGGCTGCGAAAACAGATGCGGCCCAGATGAAGTGGGCCGGAGACGAAGGCGCCGAGGGTCCACCAGACGGCCAGTCCGGCGGTGAACCAGTAGAAGTCGGGGTCACCCGGTGGGATCGACAGCGAGTAGCCGAGCAGGCCGAACCCGATGACGACGAAGATCCCGACGATGATCCTGCGGCGGCGGATCACCGCGGGCCACTCGGCGGCCGGGGCGGCGACGCTCAGGACGACACCGCGGGCCTCCCGGAGGAAACCGGTCCGTTCGTCGCACGGCGCGGGGGTCGGTGACGACTGGTCGGTTTGGGTCATGCCGGCTTCCCTTTCGGTACCAGGTTCACGAGGGTGTCCAGACCGGTGCGCATCGCGGCCGCCACCGGTCCGGGGACCAGGCCGAGCAGCCCGAGCGCGGGCCGGGCGATCGACGGGGTGACGGGGCGGACCAGCCGGGTGATGCGTTCGTTGTCGCCGCCGGCCCACACCGGGTCGGTGTCGGCGAGGTGGTGCACGTCGACGAGCCTGTTGACCGGTCGCGGACGCTGCGGGGACAGCGAGCGCCGGATCGCCTCGTCCACTCCGGTCAACCCGCCCGCCGGGTCGTCGACGAGATCCCGCAACCCGTCCTTGGACGCGGTCATCGGATGGTCGAGGCTCTCGATGAGATCGCCCGCCAGGCCGCCGGGGACCGGCAGCACCAGCCCGCTCAGCTGGGAGACCAGCGAGGTGTCGATGCCGCGCACGGGCAGCGGGGCACGTTTCCGCCCGGCCAGCCGGGCGTACTTCTGCAGCAGTTCGCCGTACGTGGTGGTCTCCGGACCGTGGATGTCGTAGGCGCCCGCGGGCACCTTCTCGGTGTCGGCGGCGGCGACCAGATAGTGCAGCGCGTCGCGGATGGAGATCGGGTCGATCGGGTTGGCCGCCCACTTCGGCATCGGCAGCACCAGGAACCGGTCGGCGACGTACCGCAGCATCTCGAACGAGGTGGACCCCGCGCCGATGATGATCGCGGCCCCCAGCCACACGACGTCGGGCCCGTCGGGGACGGTGAGCGCCTCGGCGACCTCCGCGCGGCCCGCCAGATGCTCGGAGAGCGTCTCGTCGGTGGGGACGAAACCGCCGAGGTAGACGATCCGGGCGACGCCGGCCTCACGAGCGGCCTCGGCGACGTTGGTGGCGGCCCGGTTGTCGGTGTCGCGGAAGTCCGGCTGGCCGATCGCGTGCACCAGGTAGTAGATGACGTCGACCGAACCCGCCTCGGCGAGCGCCTGCCTGACCGACTGCGGTTGCTGGGCGTCGAGTGCGACCGAGGTCACATCGTCGTACCACCCGAAGGTGCGCAGCCGATCGGGCGTGCGGCTCGCCACCACCACGTCGGCTCCGGCGTCCACGAGGGCGCTGACCAGCCGCGATCCGACGTATCCGGTGGCGCCGGTGACCAGGACTCGCACATTTTTCACCGTAGGTAGGTACCCGGGCACACCGGATGGGAACCGTCGTGACGCCGTTTGCTACGCCACATTCGCCGTCACGGCCGGCGGTGCATGTCCACCAGATGCTGGTAGAGCAGCGCGTTCGTACGGTTGCCGTCGACCTCCTGCTCGCTCAGTTCACGGCGGACCTTGCCGGGCACCCCGGCGATCAGCGAACCGGGCGGGACCTCGACGCCCTGGGCGACCACCGCTCCGGCGGCGACCAACGAGCCGCGACCGATCCGGGCCCCGTTGAGGACCACCGCACCCATGCCGATCAGGCAGTCGTCCTCGATCGTGCAGCCGTGCAGCACGGCATTGTGCCCGACGCTGACGTTGGCGCCGATGGCGGCGGGGAAGCCCGGGTCCACGTGCACGGTCACGCCGTCCTGGATGTTGCTGCCCGCACCCACCTCGATGGGCTCGGCCTCGGCCCGCAGGGTGGCGCCGTACCAGACGCTGGCCTTCGCGGACAGAGTCACCCGACCGATCACGGCGGCGTTCGGCGCCACCCACGCGGTGTCGTGCAGATCAGGTGCGTGCTCGCCCAGGGCGACAATCAGCGGTTCCGGCATGGCGTCATCGTAGGCGGCCCCCGCGAGTGTGAGACAACCAACGTAACAAACCACATCGCCGCAGGCCAGACCCCTTCATGCCGCCGCGGAGGCCCGGGACGAGTTGGCCGTGACCAATTCGTGCCCTTACGATCCGAAGCGGCGCCGCATAGGTAGCCGGCCCGACGCCGCCCATCGGCAGGCGTCCTGACGAGCTGAGGAGCCGATCGTGAACACCCGTACCAGGACACTGGGCGCCGCTGTGGGCGTCGCCGCCATCGCCGTGTCCCTGCCCCTCTCGGCGACTGCATACGCCCAACCGGCGGAACCGTCGTCGGTGGAGACCCCGCTGCCCAACCTCGAGGGCGACTGCGATCCGTTCCGGGCCGCCGTGCCGACCTGGAAGAACTTCATCAACCAGCCGGTGAGCCAGGTGCTCTCTCAGATCCCGGACATCAGCACCTTCAGCGCCGCGATCTCCGGCGGACTCAACCCCGCCGTCAACGTCGCCTCCGTGCTCGACAACGGCCCGTACGTGGTGTTCGCGCCGACCGACGAGGCGTTCGCGAAGCTGCCGCCGCAGCAGCTCGAGGCGCTCAAGGCCAACCCGGCGGCGCTGACCGACCTGGACTACTACCACGTCTTCCTCGGCCTTCTCGGGCCCGCCGACGTCAAGGGGCAGCGCGCCACCCAGCAGGGCGCCGAGATCAAGGTCGTGGGCACCAACGGCGACATCAAGGTCAACGACACCGCCAAGGTGATCTGCGGCGGCATCCCGGCCGCCAACGCCCGCATCTACCTGATCGACACCGTGCTCGATCCGGCCGCGGCGCCCGAGGCCCTCACCCCGTCGGGCACCTCGCCCGCGTCGTCGGGCTCCGCCGAGTCGGCGGACTCGGCACCGCTGCCGGCCGAGGCGACCCCGGCCGCGGCGGCGGACATCCCGGCCGCGGACGCTCCGATCGGCTGACACCCGAGTCGCGACCAGACACAGAATCGCCCCCTTTCCGAGGAAAGGGGGCGATTCTGTGTCTGGTGGCGGGCTCAGACGCCGACTCAGACGCCACGTCGGCGAGCCGACTCAAACACCCAAGTCGCGGCCGATGATCTCCTTCATGATCTCGGTGGTGCCACCGAAGATCGTCTGGATGCGACCGTCGACGTAGGCCCGCGCCACGCGGTACTCGAGCATGTAGCCGTAGCCGCCGTGCAGCTGCACGCACTGGTCGACGACCTTCTTGGCGACCTCGGTGGCCCACCACTTGGCCTTGGCCGCCTCGACCGCGGTCAGCTCACCGTCGACCACACCCTGCAGGCAGCGGTCGATGTAGTTCTCGGTGACCTCGAGTTCGGTCTCCATCTCGGCGAGCAGGAAGCGGTTGTGCTGGAAGCTGCCGATCGGCTGGCCGAAGGCCTTGCGGTCCTTGGTGTACTGCAGGGTCTCGTCGAACACCGCGCGCGCCCCGGCGATCGCCGAGATCGCGATCGAGAGCCGCTCCGAGGGCAGGTTGGTCATCAGGTGGTAGAAGCCGCGACCCTCCTTGCCGAGCAGGTTGGCGCTGGGCACCCGCACGTTCTCGAAGTGCAGTTCGGAGGTGTCCTGGCTGTGCAGGCCCATCTTGTCGAGCTTGCGGCCGCGGGTGAAGCCCTCCATGTCGCGCTCGACCACGAACAGCGAGAAGCCCTTGTGCCCGGCCTCCGGATCGGTGCGGGCGACCACGACACACAGGTCGCAGTTGATACCCGACGAGATGAAGGTCTTGGAGCCGTTGATGATCCAGTCGTCACCGTCACGCACCGCGGAGGTGCGGATGCCGGCGAGGTCGCTGCCTGCGCCGGGTTCGGTCATCGCGACCGCGATGATCGTCTCGCCGCTGGTGATGCCGGGCAGCCAGCGCTTCTTTTGCTCGTCGTTGGTCAGGTCCTTGAAGTACGGCCCGACGACGTCGTTGTGCAGGCTCAGCGCGGGTCCGTGCACACCGGCCTTGGCGATCTCCTCGTCGATGATCGCGTTGAACCGGAAGTCGTCCGAACCGCCGCCGCCGTACTCCTCGGGCATGTTGAACCCGATGAGCCCGTACTTGCCCGCCGCGGTGTACGCCGACCGGTCCACGATGCGCTCGGTCTCCCACTTCTCGTGGTGCGGGACGAGCTCACGCTCGATGTACTCCTTGACGGTCTCGCGGAACGCCTCGTGCTCGGCGTCGTAGATCGTTCGCTTCATCGTTGATTCCCCACTTCGCTTACTGTGCCTTCCATACGGGTTGACGCTTCTCGGCGAAGGCCAGCGGCCCCTCCTTGGCGTCCTCTGACTTGAGCACCGCGCGCATCTCCTGCGCGGTGCGGGCCCATGACGGTTCCTCACCGGCGATCACGCCGCCCTCGGCGCCGTAGGCCACCCGCTTGCTCGCCCACACCGCGAGCGGCGCGTTGACGGTGATGCGCTCGGCCAGCGCGAGCGCCGCGTCCAGCACGGTGCCGTCGGGTACGACCTGGTTGATCAAGCCCCACCGCAGCGCGTCGGCCGAGGTCATCGGCTCACCGGTGAAGATCATCTCCATCGCGACCTTGCGCGGCAGGTGGTCGACGATGCGGAAGACTCCGCCCGCCGCGGCCATCAGACCCCGCTTGACCTCGGGCAGACCGAATTTCGCCCGTTCCTCGGCCACCACCAGATCGCTGGCCAGCGCCAGTTCCGAACCACCACCGAGCGCGGTGCCGTTCACGGCGGCGATCGTCGGCTTGTCGATGAAGTGGTGGACATAGCCGGCGAATCCCCATTCCGGATGCTCGGAGTGGTAGAGACTCTCGCGGCGGTAGATCGCCTTGAGATCCGCACCCGCACAGAAGGACTGACCGTTGCCGGTCAGCACCACCGCGCGCACCTCGGGATCGTCCTGCGCCTGCTGCAGCGCATCGCCGACCGCCGTGCTCACCGCACCGTTGACGGCGTTACGCGCCTCGGGCCGGTTGAGTGTGATGATCAGGACGTTCCCCCGCCGCTCGGTCAGAGCGGCGGGCGCCTGTGTCGTCTCGGTCGTTTCGGTCACAGCAGTTCGAGGATGGTGGCGTTGGCCTGGCCGCCGCCCTCGCACATGGTCTGCAGGCCGTACTGAATGTTGTTGTCGCGCATGTGGTACAGCAGCGTGGTCAGGATGCGCGCACCCGAACCGCCGAGCGGGTGGCCGAGCGCGATGGCGCCGCCGTTGGGGTTCAGCTTGGCCTCGTCGGCGCCGATGTCCTTGAGCCACGCCATCGGAACCGGGGCGAAGGCCTCGTTGACCTCGAACGCGCCGATCTGGTCGAGGCTCAGACCCGACTTCTTCAGCGCCTTCTGGGTGGCGGGGATCGGCGCGGTCAGCATGATGACCGGGTCGGCGCCCGCGAGCACCGCGGTGTGCACCTTGGCCAGCGGCTTGAGGCCCAGATCCTTGGCTTTGTCCGCAGACATGATCAGCAGTGCGGCCGAACCGTCGGAGATCTGGCTGGAGTTACCGGCGTGGATCACCCCGTCCTCGCGGAAGGCCGGCTTGATCTTGGCCATCGACTCGACGGTGCCACCGCGGCGGATGCCGCCGTCTTCGAGCACGACCGTGTCGTTGCCGTCCGCGTCCTTGGTCTCGATGCCGACGATCTGGTCCTTGAAGGCGCCGGAATCCTGTGCGGCGGCTGCCTTCTCATGCGAGCGCAGGGAGAACTCGTCGAGCTCGGTGCGGCTCAGGCCCCACTGCTCGGCGATCATCTCGGCGCCGACGCCCTGGTTCGGGGTCTTGTCGTAGCGGGCCTTGAACGACTCGCCGTAGGGGTTGCCGCCGTTGGCCAGCGAGGAGCCCATCGGGGTGCGCGTCATCGACTCGACGCCGCCGGCGACCACCACGTCGTAATGACCGGCCACCACACCGGCGACGGCGAAGTGCAGCGACTGCTGGCTGGAACCGCACTGGCGGTCCACGGTCACGCCCGGGACGGTCTCGGGCCAGCCGGCGGACAGCACCGCGGTGCGCGCGATGTCGAGAGCCTGCTCACCGGCCTGCATGACGCAGCCCCAGATGACATCGTCGACCAGCGCCGGGTCGACGCCCGCCCGCTGCACGAGGCCGTTGAGGACCTGCGCGGACAGCTCGGCCGGGTGCACTCCCGCCAGTGCCCCGTTGCGCTTGCCGACGGGCGACCGCACAGCCTCGACGATGACGGCTTCAGCCATGACACTTCTCCTTCGAAGTCGGATATCGATCCACACGCTTGGACACGACGGTAGAGGACAAGGTTTACTAGGTCAACCTACTGGTTGGTGGGGTCGGCCTGCCGCTGTACGCCCTGTCCAGATGGTTTACTGAGTTGTATAGCTGGCCCGTCGGCCGGCGTGGCGCGGACCCGGGAGATCAGGTGGCTCGAACGACACCGCTGGCCCCCATGATCGGGGCGAGCCCTTCGACGACCGCTGTGCGCTCTCCGAAGACGGCGGAGCTGGTCGCAGGCACCCTGCGCCGCATGGTCGTCGACGGCAAGCTCAAGGAGGGCGACTTCCTGCCCAACGAGGCCGAGTTGATGGCCCACTTCGGCGTGAGCAGGCCGACTCTGCGCGAGGCGGTGCGGGTGCTCGAATCCGAGCGCCTCGTGGAGGTCCGGCGCGGTTCGCGCACCGGCGCCCGGGTACGGGTGCCCGGTCCGGAGATCGTCGCGCGCCCGGCCGGGCTGCTGCTGGAGTTGTCCGGTGCGACGATCGCCGACGTGATGACCGCCCGTTCCGGCATCGAACCGATGGCCGTCCGGCTGCTCACCGAATCAGGCGACACCGCCGCCTTCGACGAACTCGAGCGGACGCTCGACGAGCACGTCGCGCACAGCTGGCAGTCCGGACGGCTGGCCGAGACGACCGGCGACTTCCACCGCCGCATGGTCGAGCTGTCCGGCAACGCCACGCTGACCATCATGGCGGGCATGCTCCACGAGATCACGGTGCGCCACACGGCGTTCGCGATGAAGGAGAGCAACCCACCGTCGAAGGCGGACTACGAGAAGCTGATGCGCTCCTACCGCAGGCTGCTGCAGCTGATGCGGTCCGGTGACGGCGCGGCGGCCGAGGCGCACTGGCGCAAACACCTCGACACCGCACGCGCGCTGCTGCTCCAGGGTCTGGAGACGGTCAAGGTCCGCGACGTCATGGGCTGAGCGGTGTCGCCTCGGCGTCCTCCCGCCACGTCACGTGCACCGGGATGTCGTCGGACCACGGCTGTCCGGTCACCATGTCGGACACGTTGACGTAGCCGCGCTCGAATTCCCCGGTGGCGGCGTCGACCAGGCGGTACTCCTGACGCTGCCGGTGGATGGGTTGTGCGTCGAGCAGGATGACGCGCACCTCTCCGGGTTCGAAGTGACAGCGCTTGTGCATGGCCGCGATCAACTGCTCGTTGTGCATGTGGCCGTCGCCGAAGTTCCAGCCGACCGCGGTGCTGCACAACCGTTCGCCCTCGGTGATGACGTAGTCGTCCTGGTTGCGGCCGGCCAGCGCGTTGTGCACCAGCGTCAGCAACGCCTTGCCGTGAGAGTTGAAGCCGCGGAACGCATATCCCTTGTAGAGATAGATCATCGCCTGTTCCGGGCTGCCGTAGACCTTCTCCAGCTGGGAGGCGGGCATGCTGGCGATGGCCACGAGGCCGCGCTCGATCTTCTCGTTCGCCGACGGTTTGATGCACCACCACGACGTGTCCCAGTTACCCGCGTAGTACCGCATCCCGGGTAGGAACGAGATCTTGCGGGGGAACAGGTTGCCGAGCGCCACGGTGAGCGCCAACACGGCGAACAACACCACGGGCAGCGGCGTGCTCAGCTCGGACAGGCCGAGTTCGGCGTGGCCGACGAACAACGTGACCACACAGAACATCATGAAGACGTTCCACTCCAGCGGCACGCCCATCGGAATCGCCGACAGGATGCCGAAGTGGAAGACCAGCATCACGAACGCGGCGATCGCCGTCGGCCAGCCGCCGTGGCTGAACAGCAACACCAGGGGGACCAACATCTCGATCGCGGTGCTGAAGTGGGCGATCACCCTCGAGATCCGGCCGGGCCGCAGGTCGTCGGGGAACTTCTCGAAGAACGCGCGCTTCAACCGCTTCGTCCGGATCAGCGGGTTGTTCGACATCATCGTCGAGATCACGAACGGGAAGTGCTTGTTGAGTTTCGACGTCGCCGCGCCCATCCAGATCGCGACGCAGACGAGCTTCGCCGCCAGCAGCATGTCCACGCCGTAGCCGACGAACAGGAACGCCACGGTGAACGAGCCGTAGACCTCTCCGCGCGCGGCCAGGAAGATCACCTTGTCGCGCAGTCCGAGCACTGCCAGCAGCCCCAGGATGGTCCAGATCTGCCAGAGCGGCAGCACACCGACCGTCGTCCCCAACGCGGGCACCGGTCCGGTGCCGTCGGAGAACAACGCGATCAACAGCACGACGAGCAGCGCCCCGTACAGCACGACGTCGACCGGGGTGCGGGTGTCGCCCTTGGTCAGCGGCACCCGGTCCGGCCACGGAGGCAGGCGGATGGTGCCGGGGCGCAGCCAGTACAGGATCGACCCCATCGGGGGGAAGAACCGGTTGTTGAGCGGACCGAACCCGCAGCCGAGGCCGACGACCTCGAACAGCATCGTGTACAGCACGACCTTCTGGAACACGATCGGTTCGGTCCACCACTGCGCCACGTCGGTGAACCCGTCGACACCGGCGGTGGCGAGCGCGAACAGATAGCCGCCGAGGATGTAGAGCAGGATCTTCACGACGTAGAACAGATGCATCACCACGGGCGTGCCGAACCCGACCTCGGCCCAATGCCGGGCCATCGGCCGGATCTTCTCCGAGCGCGTGCCCTTGCTCCATTCGGCGAAGTCGACGACGGGCATGTCGGGCTTCAGAAATCCCATGCCCCAAAGACTAGAACGCGTTCTAGTTCGGCGGAAAGGGTTGCGTCATCTCCCCGCGCCGGGGGGAAGTCAGGCGCCCGTCTTGGCAGGCGGGCGGTAGAAGATCGCCAACTGGCCGATGCCACCGGCGAGGCCGAGGACCAGCGCGATCACCAGACCCCACCAGCCCTGCACCAGATCCCACACCGCGGTGCCGTGGAAGAGGGCGTGGTCGAGGCTGAGCCTGCCCGGCCCGATCGCCGGGATGGCGATCGCCGCCGCGGCGAGGACGAGGTTGTACTCCCAGCCCTCCTTGACGATGAAGAACCCGTTGGCGCGGTGCACGGTCCACGCGGCGACCAGCATCAGCGCGACGAAGCCTGCGGCAGGCACCGGGGTGAGCAGGCCGACGGCCAGGCCGATACCCGCGGCCATCTCCGTGGTGGCGGCGACCCGGGCGTGGAACATGCCCGGCTTCATGCCGATGCTGTCGAACCACCCGGCGGTGCCGGGAATCCGGCCGCCGCCGAAGAATTTGTTGTAGCCGTGCGCAGCCATGGTCAGGCCGAGCACCACTCGCAGGATCAGAACGCCGACGTCGTAGGCAGTCATGTAACAGAATCTAGGCCATGTGTTAAGCCGGCGACCACCCCACCGGTGCCTACGTGCGTCGGTCCAGCGCGGCCGACAACCGGGACACGTACGCCTCGATGTCCCCCACGGCCGATTCGGCGGCGTGCACGCTGAGCGCGACGGTGTCGCCGATGCCGTGGACGCCGTGGGTGAGGCCCATCATCGGCGACAGCGACGGACACCCGGTTGTCAGCACCACGGGCGCACCGCCGAAGTGCAGGTCGGCGGCGCCGCGGTGGACGCTGGAGACGACGGTGTTGCCGGTCGCCGTCGGTGACCGCACCGACGGGTCGAAGGCCGACACGCCCCATCGGACCAGCGGGGCCGGTACGGCGGCCGACGCCAGGGCGGCGGCGCGCATGCCCGGGTGTGCGGCCCGCTGTCTGCGCTGTGCCAGTTCCCTGGCGATGCGGGCGCTGCGCTCGGGGTACGGCAGGTCGGGGTGCAGCCCGATCCCGACGTTGCCGAAGTGGTTGTTGGCCAGCCGCGGCCCCGGGCCGGCCATCGGCACCTCGGCGCCGAGCGAGGACGGGTCGTCGCCGAGTTCGCGCAGGTGGTCGGCCAGGGCCCGCGAGATGGCCGCCAGCGCCCCGACCGTGACGGTGGTGTCGGCCATCTCGGCGCGGCGGCGGATCAGGATGCGCAGCCCCCGTTCTCCGGCGGGGCGGGCATTGCTGCGTAGCGCGGGGCGCGGATCGGCTTGCGCCGCAACCACTCCGGCGTTCACATCACGCATCAGCTGCCGGTGCCCGCGCGCCGCGCGGACCGCGCGCACCGGAAGCGTCGCGGTCTCCCACCGAGCGACCGGCACGGCTTCGACCGGCGTGGGTCTTCCGAACAGCCACGCCGCCAATTCGGCGGACCGCCTCCCGTCTGCCAGCGCGTGCGACATCTGCACCACGGCCACGGTGCCGGCGCCCTCGACTCCGGGCACTCCCCGCACGGCGGCGAACACGTGCAGGCGCCAGGCGGCCGCCCGCGCGTCGAGCTGGTCGGCGGTCAGCGCGGAGACCGCGGCCAGGCACTCCGTCCAGTCGGCAACGGTGTGCGTGCGCACCTGCCCGTCGTCGACGCCGCCGTCCACCCACTCCGGATATTCCAGCCTGCCTCGGTCGCGCACCCGCAGCCGCAGTTCCGCGCAGGCCCGGGCCCGGTCGAGCACCGAGGCCAGCGTGCCGGTCAGATCCGGCGGCGTCCCGGCGAAGCCGTAGATCAGGAACTGGTCGCTCGGCATCGTGGCCGACATCCAGTGATTCTGGGCGTCGACCGCCGCGAGCCGCCGCGCCGTCATAGCGTCCGAGGTTAGGCTTCGCCGCATGCTTCCGGCCAGCAGCAGCACCGGGGTGGCGCTCGTCACCGGCGCGTCGTCCGGCATCGGCGAGCAGATCGCCCGCGAATTGGCAAGGCGCGGATACGGTCTCGCACTCGTCGCGCGCCGCGGGGACCGGTTGCGGGCGCTCGCCGACGAGCTCGGCCCCGCCGCGCACACGCTGCCCACCGACCTGTCGCGCCAGGAGGAGCGCGCCGCCCTGCCGGACCGGCTCGGCGCCCTCGGCGTCGAGGTGGACATCCTGGTCAACAACGCCGGGATGGCGAACCTGGGTCCGGTCGCGGCGGCCGATCCGGCGGCCGAGTTGAGGCTGGTCGAACTCGACGTCGCCGCGGTGGTCGACCTGTGCAGCCGGTTCGTCCCCGCTATGGTCGCGCGTGGCCGGGGCGCGGTGCTCAACGTCGCGTCCGTCGGCGCGTTCGGCCCGGTCCCCGGCCAGGCGACCTACGGTGCGGCCAAGGCGTTCGTGCTGTCCTACACCCACGCGATGCGTGAGGAGTTGCGCGGGACCGGCGTCTCGGCGGCGACCCTGTGTCCGGGACCGGTTCGGACCGCGTTCGGCGAGCAGGCCGGTATCCCCGACGACGAGGCGGAGAAGATGCTGCCGAAGTTTCTCTGGCGCGGGGCCGACGAGGTGGCCAGGGCGGGGGTCGACGGGCTGGCGGCGGGCCGGGCGGTCATCGTGCCCGGAACACCGAACCGGGTCGCTGCGGCGCTCAACCACCTGGCACCGCGGCGGTTGCTGCTGCCCATGCTGGGTCGCGCCCACCCCGGTGTGGAGCGCTCCTAGCGCGCGACCCCGATGAAGTCGACGATGTGGCGGCCGACCACCTCGGGTTGTTCGAGTGCCAGGAAGTGCCCGGCGTCGTCGACGACCGCTGTCGCGCTCCCCTCGGGCAGCACCCGCTGCACCCAGGGCGTGAAATCCGCTGTGGCGCAACCGTCCTTGCGGCCGTGCAGGTACAGCGTCGGCAGTGTCGGCGCCGACAGCCAGTGCCGGTGCAGCTCGGCGTACTGGGCGGGTGGCCGCGTGTTGCGGACGGTGGCGCGGTAGTAGCCCAGCGCGGCCCGCCACCGCCTGCGCGCGCCGATGGCCGCGTCGACGTGGCGCACGTCCTCGGCAGCGTGATAGCCAGGTGACCACTGCCGCCACAACCGGGGCACCACCCACGCCGCGGACCGGTCGGGCAGCCAGGGCAGCTGGAAGTAGAAGATGTACCAGCTGCGCAGCATCTGCCGGGGCAGTTGGGCGGCCAGCCGCAGACCGTTCGGCACCTTGCCGAGCGGCCGGAACGCGGCGGCAGGCGGCACCGACATGAGGACGGCCCGCTCGAACGGGCTGTGCGGCATCGCCGCCAGTCCGGTCCCGGCGATGGCGCCCCAATCGTGTCCGATGACGACGTCGCGGCCCGTCGGCCCCGCCGCGGCGAGCACGCGCAGCGCGTCGTCCATCAACGCCCCGACGTGATAGCTGCGGTCGGACGGCACCGACGACGGCACGTATCCGCGCATGAACGGCGCCACCACCCGCCAGCCGGCCCCGGCCAGTGCGGGGGCCAGTTTCCGCCATCCGTAGGCGGTGTCGGGGAAACCGTGCAGGCACAGGGCGATCGGCGCGTCCCGCGGCCCCCAGTCCAGCGCGCGCAACTGCCCCGCGGGGGTGGTCACCTCCAGCCAGCGCGGCGTCATCAGATCGGCTGGAATTCGGAGATCCGCCACTGGTCGCCGACCTTGTCGAGGGTCACCCGCACGCTCGAGGCGGTGTTGCTCGGCTGTTCGGCCCCGACGGTCACCGTCTGGTTGACGAACAGCAGGACCACTGCGTGGTCGGCGTCGGCGCTGACCGAGGCGGCGGCGGGGACGTCGGTGACGGCCGAGATCTGCTTGTCCTTGGCGCCCGGTACGACGACCGTGTCGATCAGCGAGCTGTAGGTGTCGCGGAAGTCGCCGGTGAGCTGCTCCTTGGCGGCCCCGAGTTGTTGTTCGACGGTCTGCGGCTCGTAGGTGAGCATCGAGATGGCGATGCTGCGGGCCGCGGCGACCGAGTCCTCGCGCGCCCGGTCCACGTCCTCGGCCGTGGAATTCCGCCAGAAGAGGTACCCCGCGGCGACCGCGAGCACCAACGCGAGCACGGGTACGACACCGAAGGCGGCGATCCGCGCCCACGACCTCGAGCGCCGCTTCGCGGTCGGTGTGGCGGCCGCGTCATCGTCGGCGTCGTCGTCCGGCGTCTCGGCAGTGGTCTCCTCGATCGCGGTCGTCTCGGGCTCGAGCTGCTCGACCGTCGTCTCCTCGTCCTTGGGGGTGCCGGTCACTGCACGAACTCCACCTGAGAGACCTTGGCGCCGTCGTCGACCCGCTGGACGGTGAGCCGCATCCGCCACGCGCGCGGCGCCTGCTCGGGTGCGCCGGCGTTCGACGACTGCACCGTGACCGCCACCAGCACCTCCGCCTCGTCGCCGGAGATCGACTCCACTCCGGCGTCGCCGAGGGTGCCCACGGACTTCGACTTCGCCTCCTTGACCACTTCGAGGAACGGTTGGGCGCGCTTCTGGAAGTCGTCGTAGAAGGTGCCGGTCGCCACGTCGAGGACCCGCTGCACGTCGGCCTCGGCGCGCTCCCAGTCGATGGTCGTCAGGTTCTGCGCGGCCTGACGGCCCACCTCGAGGAACAGGTCACGCTGCTTCTGGTCCTGGTTGTTCTGGTAGGCCTGATACCCGAACCAGCCGGTCAACGCGGCCAGCGCGACCACGAGCGCGAGTCCCCCGACGAGCACCTTCCGCACCGCGGAGGCACCGCCGGGCCCGGTTTCGTCGGGTCCGGCCTCCTCGGCCGGTTCGGTTGGTTCGGCTGATTCCACGGCGGGGTCGACCGCGGTCTCGTCGTCGACACCCGCGGTCGGTTCGCCGTCGGGGGCGGGGGCATCGTCTGCCATGTCTGCTCCTCTGCGGCACCCGGGATCACCTCATCCCGGCCTTCCGCCAAACGTTACGTGGCGGGCCGCGGGTGTCAGTCGGCGACGTGCCGCACCGCTCAGGCGGCGACGACGGCCTCCTCGAGCTCGGCGACGATGATCTTGCGCATCCCCAGCATCGCCTTCGACGCGGCCGCCGCCCGCGCCGGGTCGGGGTCGTCGAGCAGTTCGGTCAGACGGTCGGGCACGATCTGCCAGCTCACTCCGAAGCGGTCCTTGAGCCACCCGCACATCGACTCCTCACCGCCGTCGACGAGCCGGTCCCAGTAGTAGTCGACCTCGTCCTGGTCCTTGCAGGCCACCGTGAACGACACCGCCTCGGTGAACGGGAACTGCGGTCCGCCGTTGATGCCGATGAACCGGGTGCCGTCCAGCACGAAGGTGCCGGACACCACCTCACCGGTGGGCCCGGGACATGCCTCGGTGAAGCGGCTGAAGCTCTCGACTGCGGAATGGGGGAAGACCGACGTGTAGAAGGCGACGGCCTCCTCCAGGTTGTCGTCGAACCAGAGTGACGGGGTGATCTGCGGCATCGGGGGTCTCCTTGCTCGTCGGGATACGCCGATATCGACCGCCCGCGATGCCGGAACTCATCGCGGGCGGCCCGGCCGGCCGCGAGTAACGTGACGCAACGTGTCCGTGAGTACCGCAGAGACCGTGTCGTTCCGGGGTGCAGAGGGGCTCACACTCGTGGGCGACGAATGGAACCGCGGCGCGGAGTCGGCCGCCGCGCGGCCCACTGTGCTGATGCTCCACGGCGGTGGTCAGAACCGGTTCTCGTGGAAGAACACCGGACAGGTACTGGCCGACGCCGGCCTGCACGTGGTGGCGCTGGACAGCCGCGGCCACGGCGACAGCGACCGCTCCCCCGATGCGCGGTACTCGGTGGACGTGATGTGCGCCGACGTCCTCGAGGTGCTCGACCAGATCGCCAGGCCGGTGGCGCTCATCGGCGCCAGCATGGGCGGGTTGACCGGCATCCTCGTGGCGCGTGAGGCCGGCCCGCAGCGGGTCACCCAGCTGGTGCTCGTCGACGTGGTGCCGCGGTTCGAGAAGGACGGCAGCGCCCGGATCCGCGACTTCATGTTCAACCACGTGCACGGGTTCGACACGCTCGAGGAGGCCGCGGATGCGGTGGCCGCTTACCTTCCGCACCGCACCCGGCCCAGGAACCACGACGGCCTGAAGAAGAACCTGCGCCGTCGCGACGGCCGGTGGTACTGGCACTGGGATCCGGCGTTCCTGACCGCGCCCGGCGACGACCCGTTCGTCCGCGCCGACAAGCTCGAGCAGGCCGCGGTGGAATTGACCGTTCCGATCCTGCTCATCCGTGGCAAGCTCTCCGACGTGGTCAGTTCCGAAGGGGTGCAGGAGTTCCTGCGCATGGTTCCCGCCGCCGAGTTCGTCGAGCTGTCCGACGCCGGTCACACCGCCGCCGGTGACGACAACGACGCGTTCACCGAGGCCGTCGTCGGTTTCGTCAGCCGGTGACCGCCGGTCGTCGCACCGCCGGGTTCGACTTCCTCGAACAACCGGCGCTCCCCGCCCCGCGCGTCGGCGAAGCACAAGCGCGCCGCATCCTCGCCACGCACTACGGCATCGACGGCGATGCCGTCTCCCTGGGCAGTCAGCAGGACCAGAACTTCCTGGTGCGCCGCGCCGACACCGGTGAGGTGGCGGGCGTGCTGAAGGTGGCCAACCCCGCCTTCAACGCGGTCGAGATCGCGGCACAGGACGCGGCGGCGGCACTGATCGCCGACGCCGAACCCGCGCTGCGGATCGCGGTGCCGCTGCCCAACTCCGACGGCTCCGAGGTGACGACGGTGGACGGGCTGCTGGTCCGGTTGCTGCGGTACCTGCCCGGCGGCACGCTGATCGACGCCGGCCATCTCGGTCCGGCCGCGGTCGCGGGGCTCGGCGAGGTGGCGGCCCGCGTCAGCCGGGCGCTGGCGGGCTTCGCGCACGAGGGCCTCGACCGGGTACTGCAGTGGGATCTGCGCCACGGCGCCGCCGTGGTCTCGGCGCTGAGCGGCCATGTCCGCGACCCGGCGCAGCGCGAGCGGCTGTCGACCGCCGCCGGCGAGGCCGCGGAGCGGATCGGCCGCGTGGCCGACGCACTCCCCCGTCAGGCCGTGCACCTCGACATCACCGACGCGAACGTCGTCGTGTCACCCGCGGCCGACGGCACCCGCCGTCCCGACGGGGTGATCGATTTCGGCGACCTCACCGAGAGCTGGGCGGTCTCGGAGCTGGCGATCGCCGCATCGTCGGTGCTGGGGCATCCCGGGACCGAACCCGTGTCCATCCTGCCCGCGGTGCGCGCGTTCCACGGCATCCGGCCGCTGACGGACGCGGAGATCGACGCGCTGTGGCCGATGGTGGTGCTGCGCACGGCGGTGCTCATCGTCAGCGGCGCCCAGCAGGCCGAACTCGACCCGGACAACGCATATGTCACCGCGCAGTCCGACGGTGAGCGGCGGATGTTCGACCAGGCGACGTCGGTGCCGATGGAGGTGATGACCGCTCTGCTGCGGGCCGAGCTCGGGGTCGCCGCGCCACGTGCCGAGGTCACCGCCACCGTGCCGATGGTGAATGCGGATAACGTTGTCACGCTGGATCTTTCGACGACATCGGACGTGTACGACCACGCCTTCGTCCCCGGCGGCTGGTTGTCCGCCGACATCGAGGACCGGCTCGCCGCGGACGCGGTCGCACGCGGGGCGACGCTGGTGCTCACCCGGTTCGGGGAACCGCGCCTGACGCTGGCGCCCGCACTGAGCCAGCGCAGCGCCGACGTCGTGCCGACCGGGATAGGGCTGTGGCCGGCGGAGGCGCTCACGCTCGTCGCGCCCTGGGACGGTGAGGTGACAGCCAGCGACGACGACGGGGTGACGCTGCGCGGTAGTGACTTCGAGGTGACGGTGACCGGCGTGCGTCCCGGCCTCGTGACCACGGTCATCCGGGCCGGTGATCCCCTCGGCCACGCCGACGCCGGGCAGTGGGCCGAGGTCGCCGTGCGCCCGGTCGGTGCGGCGCCCGCACCCGCGCTGGTGCGTCCCGAGGTCGCCTCGGGGTGGTTGGCGCAGGTGTGCGACCCGCGGCCGCTGCTGAGTCTGCCGCCGGAGGCGCCGGCCTCCCCCGGCGCCGGTGAACTGGTCGCCCGGCGCGACCGCAGTTTCGCGCCCGTGCAGGAGCACTACTACCGCAGGCCCCCGCAGATCGAACGCGGCTGGCGGCACTACCTGATGTCGACCGCGGGCCGCTGCTACCTCGACATGGTCAACAACGTCACGGTGCTCGGGCACGCCCATCCCCGCGTCGCCGACACCGCGGCCAGGCAACTGCGCAGACTGAACACCAACTCACGGTTCAACTACAGCGCTGTCGTGGAGTACAGCGAGCGCCTCGCCGCCGAACTGCCCGATCCGCTCGACACCGTCTTTCTCGTCAACTCCGGTTCGGAGGCAAGCGATCTGGCGATCCGGCTGGCGCTAGCCGCCACGGGACGCCGGGACGTCGTCGCGATGCGCGAGGCGTACCACGGGTGGACGTACGGCACCGACGCGGTGTCCACCTCGACCGCCGACAATCCCAACGCGCCGGCCACCCGGCCGGACTGGGTGCACACCGTCGAATCGCCGAACAGCTTCCGCGGCAAGTACCGCGGCGCCGACGTCGGCCGCTACGCAGAAGAGGCCGTCGCGCAGATCGGGCAACTCGTCGCCGAGGGTCGCGCGCCGGCCGGGTTCATCTGCGAGTCGGTGTACGGCAACGCAGGCGGGATGGCGCTGCCCGACGGCTATCTGCGGCAGGTGTACGCGGCGGTGCGCGGTGCGGGCGGCCTCGCGATCGCCGACGAGGTCCAGGTCGGGTACGGCCGTCTCGGACACTGGTTCTGGGGGTTCGAGCAGCAGGGCGTGGTGCCCGACATCGTCTCGATGGCGAAGTCGACGGGCAACGGCTATCCGCTCGGCGCGGTCATCACCAGCCGTGCGGTCGCCGAGGCGTTCCGCTCCCAGGGCTACTTCTTCTCCTCGACCGGCGGGAGCCCGCTGTCGTGTGCGATCGGGTCGACCGTGCTCGATGTGCTGCGCTCAGAAGATCTGCAGGGCAACGCGGTTCGAGTGGGTGGGCATCTCAAGGCGCGGTTGGAGGCGCTGGGCGACAAGCATCCGATCATCGGCACGGTGCACGGGGTCGGGCTGTATCTCGGGGTCGAGATGGTGCGGGACCGCGAGACGCTGGAGCCGGCGACCGAGGAGACCGCGGCGATCTGCGAACGCATGCTCGAACTCGGCGTCGTCATCCAGCCGACCGGCGACCATTCGAACATCCTCAAGACCAAACCACCGCTGTGCATCGACACCGAGTCCGCCGACTTCTACGTCGACGCGCTCGACCGGGTGCTCACCGAGGGGTGGTGATCGCATGACCGGACCCGAGATCGCCGCCGTGGTACTCGCCGTCGTCGCCGCGGCCGAGGCGGTCGGCCTGGTCACGCTGTGGGTGCTGTTCACCCGCGCCCGCGACGAGGCCGACGAACTGCGCGCCCGCGTCGACACCAGGAACATGCTGCTCAGCGGCGGGCGGGAAGCGGTCAAACACGTCTGGCAGACGGCGAACCTGGTGCGGGAGAGGGGGTTCGGCGGCGCGATCAGTTCGTCGATCGAGGACCTCGCCGACTGGTTCGCGGTCGAGCGCCCCGATCTGGCGCGGCTGGCGCCCAACGGCAGGGTGACGATCCTGTTCTCAGACATCGAGGATTCGACGGCGCTGAACAACCGCATCGGCGACCGGGCGTGGGCGCGGCTGATCGGCCGGCACGCCCGCTCGGTGGAGCGGCACGTGAAGGACCACGAGGGGCACGTGGTGAAGAGTCAGGGCGACGGGTTCATGGTGGCGTTCGCCTCACCCGAGAACGCGGTGCGGTGCGCGATCGCCCTGCAGCACTCGCTGCGGCGCCGGCCGAACGGCATCCGGGTGCGCATCGGGATCCACACCGGCAAGTCGGTCCGGCGCGGCGAGGACCTGTTCGGCCGCAACGTCGCGCTGGCGGCGCGGGTGGCCGCCGAGGCCGACGGCGGCGAGATCCTGGTCAGCGAGGCGGTGCGCGATGCGGTCGCCGACGCGGACGGGATGGCGATCGGCGACGGTCGGGAGGTTTCGTTGAAGGGATTCTCGGGCAAGCACCACGTGTACGCGGTGACCGGTCAGCGCGGCGGTTCGGACTCGTCGAGCCGCTGATGCAGCCGCGCCCGGATGTCGTCCGGCGTGTAGGCCCGGCGCCGGCGCTGGTCACGCGCCACGAGGGCGCCGCCGGCCACGACACCGGCGACACCGGCCAACCCGACCCACTTCCAGACGCTGCGCATGCCATGAGTGTGCCTAAGCTGCGCTGGTGAACGCCAAGACCGTGTCGCTGGCCCGGGCGCTCGACGACACCCGCACCGGGGACGTCTGGCTGTTCCGGGGTGCGTCGGGACCCGACCGGGCGATTCGGGCGATGACGAACGCGCCGGTCAATCACGTCGGCATGACGGTCGCGATCGACGACCTCCCGCCGTTGATCTGGCACGCCGAACTCGGCGACAAGCTGCTCGATCTGTGGACCGGCACGCACCACCGCGGCGTACAGCTCAACGACGCCCGCGAGGCCGTCGAGCGGTGGACGCAGATCTACGGTCAGCGGTGCTGGCTGCGACAGCTGACGCCGGAGGTGACCCGCGCACAGGAGGACCGGATGCTGAGGGTGATCGCCCGCATGGACGGCACCCCGTTCCCCAGCACCGCGCGGCTGACCGGCCGATGGCTGCGCGGCCGCCTGCCCGTCGTCAGCGACTTCACCCGCGGACTCCCGTACGTGCACCGCAGGGTCCGTGAGTCGGCCGAACGCGCCAAGGCCCGCAAGCGCACGACGCTGCAGACGGCGTACTGCGCCGAGACGGTGGCGATCACCTTCGAGGAGATGGGGTTGCTGGCCACCGAGAAGCACGACAACTGGTTCGACCCGGGATCGTTCTGGAGCGGTGACGAGCTGCCGCTGGCAGGCCCGTACCGCCTCGGCGCCGAGATCGCGGTCGTCGGCTAACGGCGTCGCGCGGCGAGCACGAGCGGCAGCCGCACCACCGCGAGTATCTGGTTCATCCGCCGGCGTCTGGCGCGCAGCTTGATCATCAGCCGCACCCCGATGCCGAGCGCGGCGACCACCACGACGATCCACAGCGTCGCCGCCACCAGATAGATCATCTCGACCGCCGTCACGGGATCGAGCGTTCACGGTTCCCGTCGCGATCAGGTCACGGCCGCGACACACGTCGGCGGCTGATGCTCATCCGAGCGACAAGCCGGCGTAGATCTCGTCGAGCATCGGGGCGAGCATCGCCTGCGCGGTGGTCCTGCCGTCCGGCGACAGCGTGAGGTTCGTCCAGATCACCAGGGTGACGTCGTTGTCCGGGTCGTACCCCATGAACGAGTTGAAGCCGGGCAGTTCCCCGCCGTGGTAGAACATCGCCGCGTTCGGGCCGAACCGCTGATAGGAGATCCCGTACCCGTACTGCTGACCGTCGGGAGCCTCGGGGTCCTCGGGTCGCAGGCTGGCCGTCCACTGACGGTGGTGGTCGGCGTCGAAGACCTTCCCGGTGACGAGCGCCTTCATCCAGGTGGACAGGTCGGCGGCAGTGGAGATCGCCCCACCCGCCGCGGTGGCGTACGAGGGGTTCTGGTCGGTGTAGTCCACAGGTCGCAGGGTCCCTGCGCGGGCGGCGGCCTGCATGTCGGCCGGATACGGGTCGTCGGCGAGCGCGTAGAAGCTGCCGCCGTACATGTAGCCGTGCGAGTAGGGCGCGGGCATGGTGGTGTCGTCCGCGGCGGGCAGGGACGTCTGGGTGAGTCCGGCGGGGGTGAACAGCCGGTCGCGGAACTGCTCGGCCAGTGGTCGGCCGCCGGCCTGCTCGGCGATCAGCCCGAGCAGCGCGAAGTTGGTGTTGCTGTACTCGTAGGCGGAGTCGGGCGCGAACTGCGGTGGATGCTCAAAGGCGATGGCGAGCACTTCCGCAGGCGTCCAGGACTTCTGGGGCTCGGCGTCCATGACGGCCGCCAGCGCGGGGTCGGCGGTGTACCCGTAGAGGCCGCTGCGCATGGTGAGAAGCTGTGCGACGGTGATGTTCTCACCGTTCGGCACGTCCGGCACGTAGGCGGTGACCGGGTCCGTGAACGCCACCTTGCCGTCCTGGGCGAGCAGCACGATCAGCGCCGCCGTCATGGTCTTGGTGTTGGACGCGATCCGGAAGTGGGTGGCGTCCGTGGGCGGATCCTGGGTGCCGAGTTCGGTGGTGCCCGCCGCGGCGGTGAATTGCCCCTGGGGCGTGTGGATCAGGACGAACGCACCGGGCACGGTCAGCTCGTCGGCGAGCCGGCCGACCACCTGCTGAAGGCGCTGCGGGTCGATGGTGCGCAGCGCGGAGGTCTGCGGTGCGGAGGGGGACGAGCAGCCGAGCAGCAGCGCCGCCACCCCGGCCACGATGCGCAGCGCCGTCCGGGTTCTGCCGTACTGGGGAACGATCGTCGTCGCGCCACCGCCTCTGAGCCGGGCCCTCGGCGGGACGTTACCTCCGGCGGACGCTCACCGTCGGGTTTCGACCCAGGCGGCGAGGTTGGCGAGCGATGAGGTCATCCCGTCCGCATGGTCACGCGCCGAGATGCCGGGCGGGACGTCGTCGGCGCGCATGTCGACCCGGGTGCCGGAGCCGACGGCGGTCACCGACCACGTCATGGTCATGGTTCCCGCGAAGCGCGCCTCGTCGGACTCGAAGTCGACGGCCTGAACGATGCGCTCGCCCGAGACGATGTCGACGAAACGAGCTTCCACCACATCGGTTTCCGCATCCGACTTGCCGCCCTCTGCGGGCGCCTCGAGGTATCTCAACCTCATCCGGTAGGAGCCGCCGGGGCGGGCGTCGAAATGGTCGAATTCACCCGTCATGCCCTGTGGGGGCAACCATTCGACCAGGGCGTCGGGGTCGATCAGGGCGGCGAACACCTGGGCGGGCGGCGCCTCGATGACGCGGGACGCCCGGTCGGTGCGCCGTGCGTACTGCGCGCCGATGGCCTCCTTGTCGATGAGCGACCGGACCTCGACGATCCGCTCGTCGGCGAACCGGTAGAAGACGTGCTCGGCGAACGTGATCCGCGCACCGGTCGGCTCGAAACCGAGGAACTCGTGCTGCGGGGTGCACTCGAAGCGCAGCCGGCAGGACACCATGTCGCCGTCGGCCAACAGGATCTCGGGCACGAACAGCAGGTCGGGTATCGCCCGGGTGTCGGCCTCTAGCATCGAGCGATAGCCGTTGAGCCCCAGTGGTTCTCCGTTGTAGGTGACGCCGTCGGCCACGAACCGGCCGAGGTCGTCCCAGCGGCGCTCGTTGAGGCAGGCCAAATAGGCGCGGTAGACCGCCCGCAGATCGCCGTCACTGGTCATCGTCGCGCCAACCCTTCCGCGACACGCTTGATTCGCCGAACGGTTTCCTCTACGCCTTGCTGAACCTGCCGCCCACGCGGGACGAACAATTCGACCCCGCGAACCATGGGCGAGCACCAGAGGAATTGGAAGGACTCGGTCAGCAGGGTGCCCTGCGGTGAGGGCTTCAGGAGAAACCGCCACTGGGTCTCCCTGCGGCCGGTGCGATCGTTGACCGTGGCGAACGCGAACTCGCGACCGCGGTCGGCGGAGGTCACGACGGCGGTACGTTCCCATCGCATCAGGCCGCGCCTGTTGTGGCCCCGGAACCGCGCACCCACGTGCGGCGCGCCGGCCTGCAGCCATTCGCACCGGTAGCACTCCGGGCTCCATTCACCCATCCGCGTGACATCCGCGATGAGGTCGTACACCAGGTCCGGAGGTGCGGCGATGTCCACGCCGGCACGTCCGCTCTGCGCCGTCGGCATATCCGGATTATCGCCCGACAAGCTCGTTCAACTGCTTATTCACGGACTATCGTGAATACGTGAACGCACCCACGGCCGCGTCCAAGCGGACTTTCAAGGACCGCCTGTACGCGGAGTTCGCCCGGATCGGCAAAGCGGTCGCCAGCCCCCATCGACTCGAGCTGCTCGAGGTTCTGGCACAAGGCGAACGCAGCGTCGAGTCGCTGGCCGGTGAGACCGGCTTGTCGGTCGCCGGCACGTCGCGCCACCTCCAGCAACTCCGGCAGGCCCAACTGGTCGCGACCCGTCGAGAGGGCCTCTTCGTCCACTACCGCGTGGCGGGTCCGGAGGTCGTCGCTTTGGTGGTCGCGTTGCGCCGCGCCGCCGAACAGCACCTGGCCGAGGTGGACCGCGTCGTGCACGACTTCTTCGGCGAACGCGACGGGTTCGAGCCCGTCACACCCGACGAGTTGTCGCGCCGCATGAGAAGCGGAGAAGTCGTGCTGCTCGATGTGCGGCCGGAACAGGAGTACCTGTCGGGGCATATTGCAGGAGCCTTGTCCATCCCGGTTGCCAACATCGATGCCCGCATCGACGAACTGCCCGGCGACGGCGAATACGTCGCCTACTGTCGCGGCCCGTACTGCGTGTACGCCGACGAGGCTGTCGCAGTGCTGCGGGCCAACGGCCGCAGCGCCGCCCGCCTCTCCGACGGCTACCCCGAGTGGTGGTTGTCCGGACGCCCGGTGCACACCGGCAGCGCCGGCGACCACGAACCTGTCCTGGCCGGGAGGGCGCAATGTCGAACGTCGAAGTGATTCCGCTCGTCGACGAAGGTTTGGGCAACTCGGCGTATCTGGTCGACCTGGGCGACGGACGCGGGCTCGCGGTCGACGTCAGCCGTGATCTGAGGGCGGTCTACGCCGCTGCAGCGCGCAGGAAGTTGGCTGTGGCGTTCGCAGCCGACACCCATCTGCACGCCGACTTCCTCTCTGGTGCGTGCCAACTCGCCGCGACGCAGGACGCCGAGGTACTGGCCTCAGCGGTCGGTCGCCGCGGGTTCGCCCACACCGGTCTGCACGACGGAGACGAGGTCGACCTCGGTGGACTGCGGCTGAGGACCTGGTCGACGCCCGGCCACACCCACGAGCACGTGGCATTCCTGCTGCTCGACGGCGACCGGGAAGTCGGTGTGTTCACCGGGGGGTCATTGATCGTGGGCTCGGCGGCGCGCACCGACCTCCTCTCCGATGACCGCACCGAAGACCTGACCCGCCACCAGTACAGGTCACTGCACCGACTGGCCGCCCTGCCAAGAGACGTTCAGGTATGGCCGACCCATGGCGCCGGTTCGTTCTGCTCGGCGCCTCCCGGCTCCGAGCGCACCAGCACGATCGGGCACGAGCTCGCCACCAATCCCCTCCTCCGGGTGGCCGACGAGGACACGTTCGTGTCGGAACTTCTCGGATCGCTCGGCACGTACCCGCCGTACTTCCGTCGGCTGGGTGAGGTCAATCGCCTCGGTCCGCCGGTGATGGCCGGCGAACCCGTCCTGACGCCGATGGATGCGTCGTCGCTCTCGGCCCGGTTGGCCGACGGCGCGATGGTCGTCGACGTCCGGCCCCTGCCTCGGTTCGCCGAAGCGCACGTGCGCGGCGCCATCTCGATTCCGCTGCGGCCGGTGTTCGCCAGCTGGCTGGGTTGGCTGGTGCCGCCGGACCGGCCCGTGATCATCGTGCGTGACGCCGATCAGGATGCTGCCGAGATCGCCTGGCAGGCAACCAAGATCGGATACGACAACGTCGTCGGCGAACTCGAAGGCGGATTGGCCGCCTGGACGGCGGACGGCAACGACGTCGTCGGCATCCCGCTGGTCCCGGCGCGACACCTCGACGGACGCCGAGTGCTCGATATCCGCCAAGATTCCGAGTACCGGTCGGGGCACCTCCCCGGCGCCGAGCATGTCGAACTGGGTCGGCTCACCCGCTGCACTGACGACATCGCCGATAAGCCCACCGTGGTGATGTGCGGTCACGGGGAACGTGCGATGAGCGCGGCGAGCCTGCTCCAGGCGGCCGGTCATCACGACCTCACCGTCCTCGACGGCGGCCCCCGCGACTGGGTGCGCGCGACCGGCGGACGCCTGGAGACCGGCGGACGCCTGGAGACCGGCGGGTGAGCACCACCGATCACCCTCGACTCGGGCTGCGCGCCAACCTCGCCCAGTTCTCGCTGCTGGTCGCGGTGAACGCTCTGGTCGGCGGGATGGTCGGTCAGGAGCAGACGGTCCTGCCCCTGCTGGCGGAACAGCAGTTCCGCCTCGAGGGGTACACGTTCCTGCTGACCTACGTGTTCGCCTTCGGGGTCACCAAGGCCGCGACCAATTATTTCGCGGGCACCTGGTCGGACCGGTTCGGACGGAAACCGGTGCTGATGGCCGGCTGGCTGCTCGCGATTCCGGTTCCGCTGCTGCTGATCTGGGCACCGTCGTGGACCTGGGTGATCGTCGCCAACATCCTCCTGGGCGTCAACCAGGGCCTGACGTGGTCGACCACCGTCATCATGAAGATCGATCTCGTGGGTCCCCGCCAACGCGGCCTCGCCATGGGTTTCAACGAAGCCGCCGGTTACGTCGCCGTGGCTCTGACCGCGCTTCTCGCCGGCCATCTGGCGGCCCGGTTCGGTCTGCGGCCGGCGCCGTTTCTGCTCGGCCTGTCCTACGCCCTGATCGCCGTCGGCATCACCGCGGTGTTCGTGCGTGAGACCCGCGGACATGCGGAGCTCGAAGCCGATTCCCACCGCGAGGGTCATGTGCCGCTGAGCAACCGGCAGATTTTCGTGCGCACGAGTTTCACCGAACCGGCACTGTCGTCGGCCAGCCAGGCGGGTCTGGTCAACAACCTCAACTTCGGTCTGTCCTGGGGGCTGTTCCCGATCTTGTTCGCCACCACCGGTATGCCGGTGGACCGCATCGGAATTCTGATGGCCGCATACCCGGCGGTGTGGGGCGTCGGGCAGCTGGCCACCGGTGCGCTGTCCGACCGGTGGGGTCGCAAGCATTTGATCACCGCGGGGATGTTCACCCAGGCCGGTGGGCTGGCCTTGATCGCGACCGGCGACACGTTCCTGTGGTGGCTTGCCGCGGCCGGGCTGCTGGGCGCGGGCACCGCCATGGTCTATCCCACGCTGTTGGCCGCGGTCGGCGATGTCGCCCATCCGCTCTGGCGGGCGCGCGCAGTCGGTGTCTACCGGCTGTGGCGCGACGGCGGATACGCCGCCGGAGCCGTAGTCGGCGGCGTCACCGCCGATCTGTGGGGCCTGCGAGCGGCGGTCTGGGCCGCCGCCGTCATCACCGTGGTCTCGGGTCTGCTGGTCGCCGCGCGCATGTACGAAACCCACACGGGCCGCACCGCCGAGTCGGGCGCTACACGTTGAAGCCGAATTTCACCGCGTCGCAACGGGTTGCACGGCGGTAACACCGGGTCACTCGATCGCGGCGCGGACAATCTCGGCGACACGTTCTTCGGTAACCCCGTCCAGGTCGTCGAAGAACCAGGCGGCAGGAATCAACTGTCCGTCCCTGCCCCCGGCGGGCGTCAGTGTCGCCTTCTCGCTCAACCCCAGGCTCATCAGGTCGTCGTTCCGGACGAAGACGACGACAGGGGCGCTCGCGGATGTGGCATAGCCCGGCATGCCGTACCAGATTCGGGGCTTCAATTCGGGCGCCGCAGCGAGGATCACGTCATGCATGCGCTGCAGGACACCTCTCCTCGGCTCGTCCATTGCTGCGATCTTGTCGAGGACCTGCTGGAGGTTCTTGTCGTCCTTGCTGACCACTGTCATGTCCTTCCGTAAGCCGATGTCGACTATCGGCGAGATGGAATCGGCGCACCAAAGGTGCAGCACCCCATCCGGACATGTTCTGAGTGAGAACTCTCCGCGACGATTCAGGCGATCGACACCTGGAAGCGCGCACGCACGTTAACACGCTCCAGACCGAAGGGCTCACTGCTTCGTCTGAGACTCGAAGCGGCGCTCCACCGCGTCTGTTGGCAGTGTTTCCGCAGGATGCACCGTCGCGTGGGTCGGCGTACGTTGAGCTATGCCCGACGTCACGGCATCAATAATCATCGCTCATCCCGCTCAGGTCGTATGGGACTACATCATCCACCCGGACCATCTGCGAAACGTTCTGCCCGGAATCGTGTCCGTCGACCCCGGCAAGGAGCCGCCGTACGCCCCCGGCGATGTCTGGCACGGGGTGAGCCGATCGTTGGGCGTCACGAACCCGTGGACCGGGGTCTTCGAGAGGGTCGATGCTCCCACGATGATGCAGTTTCGAATCACTGAGTCCAGGTTTCCGGTGACCACCATCGATACGTTGGATGAGGTCGAGGGCGGCACCCGCTACACCTGTCGCATCACCGGCGAGCCCATACTGGGCGGCGCTGTAGGACGCCTCTTTGACGCCGTCGTGTCTCGTGTCATGCAGCGGGCGATGGCGAGCCAGCAGGCGAAGCTCCCCGCTCATGTAGATGCGTGGGCGCGGCAGAAGGGCTGAGAGCGGAACAGCCGGCACGGTGAGGCTTTCGACGTCGTCTTACACGTTGAAGCGGAACTCGACCACGTTCCAACGCGGATAATCGTCTGGCGCGGACCGCCTAATCTGATTCCGTGCCGACCTCGGACCTCCTGCCACTCGCCGATGCCGTGGCTGTTCTCCGGGACGCGGCCCGGACGCGACACTTATGCCTGGGTGCCGAAGGCTTCTGGCTGGGCGTCGACGGCCACCGTCGAAGCCTCGAGCACATCCTCGATCTGTCGGACGTCTCACCACGTAACGCACGAACGAACGCCTCCATCGCGCTCTCCGTGATCGAGCAGTGGCCCGACGATCCTTCGCGATTCGCAGTCGAGCTCGTGCTCATCTCGGCTGCGTACCCGTGCCCGTGCTGCGGTCACCGAACGCTCGGAGAACCACCTGGGTCGTACGAGATCTGCGCGGTCTGCTTCTGGGAGGACGACGCAGTGCAGCTCCGCTGGCCGACGTATGAAGGCGGTGCGAACCGCCCGAGCCTGCTCGCTTCTCAACGCGCCTACGCGGCGCTTGGAGCGATGGAGCATCGGTTCACTGGACTCGTACGAGCTGCCGCTGATACGGAGCCCCTCGACTTCGGCTGGCGACCGGTTGATCTCGACCTCGATTCATTCGAGGATCGCGGCGATCGCGAGGCCGACTGGCCCGACGACCTGACGACTCTCTACTGGTGGAGGCCCACGTTTTGGCGCTCGAAGTTGCCGCGAACCTGACGTTGAACCGGAACGCGACTACACATTGAATCTGAATTCGACCACGTCCCCGTCGGCCATGACGTAGTCCTTGCCCTCCATGCGGACCTTGCCCGCCGCCTTCGCCGCGGCCATCGAACCCGCCTCGACCAGATCGTCGAACGACACGATCTCGGCCTTGATGAAGCCCTTCTCGAAGTCGCTGTGGATCACGCCGGCGGCCTTCGGCGCGGTGTCGCCCTGGTGAATGGTCCACGCGCGCGCCTCCTTCGGGCCCGCCGTGAGGTAGGTCTGCAGTTTCAGCGTGTGGAAGCCCGCCCGCGCCAGTGCGTCGAGTCCGCGTTCGGTCTGCCCGATCGACTCGAGCAATTCGGCGGCCGACTCGTCGTCGAGCTCCTGCAGTTCCGCTTCGATCTTCGCGTCGAGGAACACGCAGTCGGCCGGCGCCACCAGCTCGCGCAGCTCGGACTTGCGCCCCTCGTCGGTCAGCACGGTCTCGTCGGCGTTGAACACGTACAGGAACGGTTTGGTGGTCATCAGATTCAGCTCGCGCAGCGGCGTCGCATCGAAGCGCGCGCCGAACAGCGTCTTGCCTGAGTTCAGCACCTCCTGCGCCGCGACCGCCGCGTCGAGGACGGGCTTGCGGTCCTTGTGCGTGCGGGCTTCCTTCTCCAGCCGCGGCACGGCCTTTTCCAACGTCTGCATGTCGGCGAGGATCAACTCGGTCTCGATCACCTCGATGTCGGACTTCGGATCCACCTTGCCGTCGACGTGGACGACGTCGTCGTCGGCGAAGACCCGCACGACCTGGCAGATCGCGTCACATTCGCGGATGTTGGCGAGGAACTTGTTGCCCAGTCCCGCACCCTCCGAGGCGCCCTTCACGATGCCGGCGATGTCGACGAACGTCACCGGCGCAGGCACAATCTTGTCGGAATGGAACATCTTCGCGAGCGCGCCGAGCCGGGGGTCCGGCAGCGCGACCACACCTTCGTTGGGCTCGATCGTCGCGAACGGGTAGTTCGCCGCGAGCACGTTGTTGCGCGTCAGCGCGTTGAACAGAGTCGACTTTCCGACATTCGGCAGTCCGACGATTCCCAGGTTGAGCCCCACAGGGACCACAGTCTGCCAGAGCTCGACGGGCACGCCCGCGCGCGCTGGACGCGCGCACTCCGATCGAGCCGGTACGGTCTACCTGTGTCCGGACAGCGCGCACGGTCGGCAGTGCCGGCCGACCACCGCTCTGTACACCCACTTTTCCCGGGCCTGCCGTGGTGGGGTGCGGTGGTGCTGGCGTTCACCGTCACCGCGGTCGGCTTCGCGTTCGACGCGGGTTCCGGCAGCCGCGAACTGGGTTCCGTCTTCTCGGCCTGCTATGTGCTGGGCTGCTTGCTCGCCGTCCTCGCCGTACGCCAGTCGGGCATCTTCACCGCGGTCATCCAACCGCCGCTGCTTCTGTTCGTCACCGTGCCCGGCGCGTACTTCCTGTTCCACGGCTCGGAGATCGCCGGCCTCAAGGATCTGGCGATCAACTGCGGCTATCCGCTCATCGAGCGGTTCCCGCTGATGTTCTTCACCTCCGCGGCGGTCCTGCTCATCGGCATGGCCCGGTGGTATCTGGGAATGTCGTCGCGCCGCGCGGCGGCACCCGCGGAGACAGCGGGCGCCAAAGCCACAGCCAAGACCAGGGCCAAGCCCAGGACCGCGCCCGCCGCGGCGGCGGCCGGTGGCCTGGTCACCGCGCTCAAGAGCAAGGTGTCCGGGCTCATGGCCGCCCCCGCCGCATCTGCGGCCGCGACGGACGACCAGGACGAGGACACGCCGCGCCGCAGGCGCAGCACCGAACGGCCGCGGCGCACCGCCAAACCGGCCGCCGAACGGACGCGGTCAAGCCGTGACAGCGCCCGCGGCGCCGCGGCGCGCAAGCCGGCCAAACGGACCGGCACCGCGTCCCGCGCGCGGCACAACCGCCCGCCCGACACCGAGATCATCGAACCGGTGGTCGACCGGCCGCGCCGGTCCCGTTCGGCGCCGCGCACCTCGGAGTCCTCCGAACCGCGCAGGCGGTCCCGCACGCAGGCCCCCCGCGAGGCCCGGGACGCCCGGGAACCGCGCGAATCACGGGAACCGCGCGACCCCCGCAAGCTGCCGCCGCGGGAACGGCGCTCGACCTACGACCGTCCGGAGCGCCGGCCCGAACGTACCCGCCGATTCGACGACTACGAGCCCTACGAACCGCTGGAACCGCACACCCGCAACGGCAACGGCAGCCACCACCCGGTCTCCCGGGTGCGCTACCGCGGCACGGACGAGGACGACCAGGGCAGCGAGTACCGCAGCCGTCCGCGCGCCCGGCGCAGCTGGGACGCCGACGCCTGGGAGTACGACGTCTGACGCTCAGGCGGCCACGGACGTGCCACAGATACCGCAGACCTCGAACTGACGGCGCTTCCACCGCGCGACCGGCACGAAGAAGAGCGTGAACTGCTTGAACTGACGCATGCGCGTCCACTGCGTGGTGTTGTGACAGCGTGGACAGGTGCGGGTCTGCCCGGCGCCGAGGTACTGCTGCTTGGTGCTGAGGCCGAACAGGAAGAAGAACACCGCCCCAGCCTAGGGAACGGCCTCAGCCGCGGGCGGGCCGGATCTCCCGGGGCAGCGCGAACACCAACGTCTCGTTCGCGGTCGTCACCGGCTGGACGGTCCCGTACCCGTATTCGGCGAGCCGCTCGAGCACACCGCGCACCAAGACCTCGGGCACCGACGCGCCCGAGGTGACGCCCACGGTGGTGACACCGTCGAGCCAGGCCGGATCGATGTCTTCGGCGTAGTCGACCAGATGCGCCGCATCCGACCCGGCGCCCAGGGCGACCTCGACCAGACGGACCGAGTTCGACGAGTTCTTCGAGCCGACGACGATGACCAGTTCGCACTCCGGAGCCATCGCCTTGACCGCGACCTGGCGGTTCTGGGTGGCGTAGCAGATGTCGTCGCTGGGCGGATCCTGCAGCGTCGGGAACTTCTCCCGCAGCCGGCGCACCGTCTCCATCGTCTCGTCGACGCTGAGCGTGGTCTGCGACAGCCAGATGACCTTGTTCGGGTCGCGCACGGTGACCTTGTCGACCGCGTCGGGGTTGTCGACGACCTGGACGTGGTCGGGCGCCTCACCGGCGGTGCCGACGACCTCCTCATGGCCCTCGTGGCCGACGAGCAGGATGTCGTAGTCGTCGCGGGCGAAGCGTTTGGCCTCGTTGTGCACCTTGGTCACCAACGGGCAGGTGGCGTCGATGGTCTTGAGATTGCGGGCGGCGGCCTCCACGTGCACGGTCGGTGCGACGCCGTGGGCGGAGAACACGACGATGGCGCCCTCGGGCACCTCGTCGGTCTGCTCGACGAAGACGGCGCCGGCTTTGGCGAGTGTGTCCACGACATAGCGGTTGTGCACGATCTCGTGGCGCACGTAGACCGGGGCGCCGTGCTTCTCGAGCGCACGCTCGACGGTCTCGACCGCGCGGTCCACGCCGGCGCAGTAACCGCGCGGCTCGGCCAGCAGGACCCGCTTACCGGACACGCCGCCCGTCACCGAGCTGGACGCACCCGGAATCCCCATGTTGATCGTCGACGGCATGACTACCAGGGTACTGACCGATGCGGGCGACCGCCCAGCCGTAGGCTGTCGTCATGGCTACTGCACCCTATGGGGTTCGTCTGCTGGTCGGCGCCGCCGTCACCGCGGTCGAGGAGACCCGCAAGCTGCCACACACCATCCTGATGTATCCGATGACCGTGGCCAGTCAGGTCGCCAGCATCGTGATCCATTTCCAGCAGAACCTCGCCGACCTGGTGAACAAGGGCGACGAGACGCTGGAGAACCTCTTCCCGCCCAAGGACGAACAGCCGGAGTGGGCCACGTTCGACGAGGACGACGGCGCGCCGGCGGCGCAGGCCCCCGACGGGGAGCGGCGCACCGAGGGGCGGTTCGCGCTGTACTCCACCGGGGAACCGGAGACGTCGGACGCCTCGGACACGGACACGAACGCGGCCACGCACACCTCGGCGGCGACCGACACGCCGGCGATCGTCACCGAACTGGACTACGAGTCGCTGACCCTGGCGCAGCTGCGTGCGCGGCTGCCGTCGCTGAGCGTCGACGATCTCGAGGCGCTGCTCGCTTACGAGGGCGCTACCCGCTCGCGGGCGCCGTTCCAGACCCTGCTGGCCAATCGGATCACCCGCGCCACCGCCAAGTGACCGACCCCGAACAGGGCAAGTCTCCCGACAACCCCTGGCCGGTCCGCGCCGTCGCCACGCGCGTCGCCAAGTACATCGACCGACTCGGCATGGTGTGGATCGAGGGTCAGCTCACCGAGCTCAAGGTCCGCCAGACGACGGCCTGGATGGTCCTGCGCGATCCGGCCGCAGACATGTCGCTGTCGGTGAGCTGTCCACGTGACCTGGTCGCGAACGCGCCGGTGCCGCTGGCGGAGGGCACGCAGGTCATCGTGTTGGGCAAGCCGCAGTTCTACACCCGCAACGGCTCGTTCAGCCTGCGGATCAGCGAGATCCGCGCCGTCGGCATCGGCGAACTGTTGGCCCGCATCGACCGCCTGCGCCGCCTGCTCGACGCCGAGGGGCTCTTCGACCCCCGGCTCAAGCGGCCCATCCCGTTCTTGCCCGGCACCGTCGGCCTGATCACCGGCCGCGCCAGCCATGCCGAGCGCGATGTGATGACGGTCGCGACAACCCGTTGGCCCGCGGTCCGGTTCGCGGTGCGCAACACCATCGTGCAGGGCCCCAGCGCGGTGCCACAGATCGTCGGCGCGCTGCGCGAACTCGACCGTGACCCCACCGTGGACGTCATCGTGCTGGCCCGCGGCGGCGGCAGCGTCGAGGACCTGCTGCCGTTCTCCGACGAGACGCTGTGCCGCGAGATCGCCGCCTGCACCACCCCGGTGATCAGCGCCGTCGGGCACGAACCCGACAACCCGCTGTGCGACCTGGTCGCCGATCTGCGCGCGGCGACCCCGACCGACGCCGCCAAACGGGTCGTCCCCGACGCCGCCGCCGAACAGGCGTTCGTCGCCGAGCAGCGCCACCGCAGCGCCCGCGCGCTGCGCCTCTGGGTGCACCGCGAACAGCACCACCTCGACCAGTTGCGCAGCCGGCCGGTGCTGGCCCGCCCGCTGCAGGCGATCGACGCGCGCGCCGAGGAGGTGCACCGCGCCCGGTCCACCGCACGCCGCGACATCACCCGGATGCTCGCGGCCGAGACCGAGCGCGTCGGCCACCTGGCCGCCCGGCTGACGACGCTCGGCCCGGCCGCGACACTCGCCCGCGGCTACGCGGTCGTGCAGACCATGCCCGATACGAACGTCCTGCGGACGACCGCCGACGCGCCCGCAGGCAGACACCTGCGCATCCGGGTGGCCGACGGTGCGATCACCGCGGTGAGTGAGGGAACCGATGAAGCCCATTAGTGACATGGGGTACGAAGAAGCGCGCGACGAACTGGTCGCCGTCGTCCAGCAGCTCGAACAGGGCGGCCTCGATCTCGATGCGTCGCTGAAGTTGTGGGAACGCGGCGAGGAGCTGGCCCGATGCTGCGAGGAACACTTAGCCGGAGCGCGTCAGCGCATCGAGTCGGCGCTGGCCGACCGCGAGGCCGACGACGGTTGACCAGGAAAACGCTTACCCGATGAGGGGGCGAAAATAGAACACGTTTCAGTTATCCTCGCCCCATGGGTGATGCATCGCTGACCACAGAACTGGGCCGTGTGCTGGTGACCGGTGGATCCGGCTTCGTCGGCGCGAATCTCGTGACCGAACTGCTCGAGCGCGGGCACCATGTGCGATCGTTCGACCGCGCGCCGTCCCCGCTGCCGCCCCATCCCCGGCTCGAAACGCTCGAAGGGGACATCTGCGACCCGGAGACGGTGGCCGCCGCGGTCGCCGGCGTGGACACCGTCTTCCACACCGCGGCGATCATCGACCTGATGGGCGGCGCGTCGGTCACCGAGGAGTACCGCAGGCGCAGCTTCGCCGTCAACGTCGGCGGCACCGAGAACCTCGTGCGCGCGGGGCGCGCCGCCGGGGTGAAGCGGTTCGTCTACACCGCATCGAACAGCGTGGTGATGGGCGGTCAGCCGATCGTCGCCGGCGACGAGACCATGCCCTACACCGACCGGTTCAACGACCTCTACACCGAAACCAAGGTGGTCGCCGAGAAATTCGTGCTGTCCGAGAACGGCACCGACGGCATGCTCACCTGTTCGATCCGGCCGAGCGGCATCTGGGGCCGCGGCGATCAGACGATGTTCCGCAAGGTGTTCGAATCCGTGCTGGCCGGTCACGTCAAGGTGCTGGTCGGCAGCAAGAACGCCAAACTCGACAACTCATATGTGCACAACCTCATTCACGGTTTCATCCTCGCCGCCGAACACCTGGTGCCCGGCGGCACGGCACCCGGTCAGGCGTATTTCATCAACGACGGCGAACCGATCAACATGTTCGAGTTCTCCCGCCCCGTCGTGGAGGCGTGCGGCGAGCGCTATCCGCGACTTCGGGTGCCCGGGCGGCTCGTGCATTTCGTGATGACGGTCTGGCAGCGGCTGCACTTCCGCTTCGGGCTGCCCAAACCGCTGCTGGAACCCACCGGCGTGGAGCGGATCTCACTCGACAACTACTTCTCGATCGCGAAAGCCGAACGGGAACTCGGCTACCGCCCACTGTTCACGACCGAGCAGGCGATGGCCGCGTGTCTGCCGTACTACGTCGAGCTGTACCGGAAGATGAAGGCCGAGTCCGCGAAAAAGACCGGTGTGCAAGCGGTTTCGGCCACACCTCCCGCGGGCTGACCCGGGCGGTCAGCGCGCCCCGGTGTCGGCCGACAGGTCGTCGTCGTCGACGAATTCCAGGCCGCCGTCGTCGAGGGCCACCGCCCATCGGCGCGCGGCGTCGGCGATGTGGTGCTCGCCGATCTCGACTGCTTTGCCCGCGGCATCGGCGAAATCCTCGACCACGACTCCGCGCTTTTCATGATCGGTTCCGGGGTGCACCAATACCCGCGAATTGACGGCTATCTGCGAATCACCGTTTTCGGCGTCCCCCGCGTCGATATTTGCCGCCATTTCCGCACCTCCGAGCGCATCTGAATACTTGACTGAAGTGAACCACGGTGGCACCTGCACAGTGCCGTTTCTCTGTATTCGGCGCGCGGGGCGAGAATGCTACGAATTCGTCTCGACATGGACGTTCGGTGGGACGCACAGCGCCCGTCGATCACGACCGCGCGAGACCGGTGGCCTCCTCGTCGGGGATGTTCCACCGCACGGAGGTCACCCGGGCGTCGACCGCGAGCACCCCCACGACCTTCTCGAGCACCGCGTCGTCGCGCGCCAGCGCGGACACCCCGGCCGCCATCTCGACCTGTCCCGCACCACTGGCGACCGACCGCATCGACGTCAGCTGCAGCCGGGACTCGTCGACCGCCTGCACCAGCAGCGTCCGGATCTCGGTGTCGTGGTCCTCGCGACACACGACGGTCAGGCGGTAGTGCACCGGTGGATGCTCCCTGCCGCCCCAGTTCTTGCGGCGGTCCATCGTCTCGGCCAGCGGGTGCAGCAGCAGATTGACCGCGACCACGATGAGCGCGCTGGCGAGGGCTTCCCGCCACAGCCAGGCGCCGGCCAGCGCGCCGACCGCCGCCGTGGACCACAGCGTGGCGGCGGTGTTGAGCCCCGTGACCGACAGGCCCTGCTTCATGATGACGCCGGCGCCGAGAAAGCCGATGCCCGAGACGATCTGCGCGGCCACCCGGGTCGGGTCGGCGCCGGGGAAACTGTAGGCGCCCAAGATGAGGTACAGCGCCGAGCCGGTGCTCACCAACGCCATGGTCTGCAGGCCTGCCATGCGTGAGCGCCACTGCCGTTCCAGCCCGATCGCCACGCCCAGCACGGTCGCCAGGCCGACGCGGGTGAGCAGGTCGACGGCCAACATGGCTGAGATTGTGCCCTACCCGCACCCAGAAACAGCGTTTCGTCGACGGCGCCTGCACCCTGTTCTAGTTTGAGTAGCCGTGACCACCAACCGCACCGCCGTCGTCATCGGCGCCGCCTCGGGCATCGGCTGGGCGACGGCCCGGGCGCTGGCCGCCGACGGCTACCGCGTCGTCCTGGCCGACCGCAACGCCGACGGCGCCCGCGAACGCGCCGCGACCCTCGGCGACCCCCATACGGCGACGCACGCCGACGTCACCGACGAAGAGTCGGTGCAACGCCTCTTCGACCAGACCGGTCCGCTCGACGCGGCGGTGAACTGCGCCGGGTTCAGCAACGTCGGCATGATCGTCGACATGCCCGTCGAGCAGTTCCGTGAGGTCGTCGACGTGTGCCTGACCGGAGGCTTCGTGGTCGCCAAACATGCCGGCCGGGTGTTGCGCGAAGGCAGTGTGCTGGTGCAGATCTCGTCGCTCAACGGCCGTCAGCCGGCCGCCGGGATGGTCGCCTACTGCGCGGCCAAGGCCGGCCTGTCCATGCTCACCCAGGTGGCGGCGCTGGAGATGGCGCCGCGCGGGATCCGGGTCAACGCCGTCGCCCCCGGATTCGTGCACACCCCGCTGACCGACCCGGCGGCCAGCGTGCCCGGCGTGGTCGAGGAGTACCTGGAGAACACCCCGCTCGGCCGCGCCGGACAGCCCGAGGACGTCGCCGCCGCAGTGGCGTTCCTGTGTTCGCCCGGCGCGTCGTGGATGACCGGCGAGGTCCTCGACCTCAACGGCGGCGCCCACCTCAAGCGGTACCCGGACATCCTGCACCACGTGATGAAACTGGCTGATTCGCAATGACATTCGCGGGCAGACAGGCGATCGTCACCGGCGCGGGCTCGGGAATCGGGGCCGCGCTGTGTCGAGCCCTGGCCGCCGCCGGGGCGGAGGTGCTGTGCACCGACATCGACGCCGACGCGGCCGAGGCGACTGCGCGGCCCCTCGGAGCCAGGTCGGCGCGGCTGGACGTGACCGACGCCGCCGCGGTGCAGCGGACCGTCGACGACGTGGTGGCCCGATCCGGCCGGCTGGACATGATGTTCAACAACGCGGGCATCTCGTGGGGCGGGGACACCGAACTGCTGACGCTCGACCAGTGGAACGCGATCATCGACATCAACATCCGCGGCGTCGTGCACGGCGTGGCCGCGGCGTACCCGCAGATGATCAGCCAGGGGCACGGTCACATCGTCAACACCGCCTCCATGGCGGGGCTGACCGCGGCGGGACTGATCAGCAGCTACGTGATGACCAAACACGCCGTCGTCGGCCTGTCGCTGGCGCTGCGGTCGGAGGCCGTCGCCCACGGTGTGGGGGTGCTCGCCGTGTGCCCGGCCGCCGTCGAGACCCCGATCCTCGACAAAGGCGCCATCGGCGGGTTCGTCGGCCGCGACTACTACCTGCAGGGCCAGCGGGTCAAAGCTCCCTACGACGCCGACCGGCTGGCGAACGACACCCTGCGCGCCGTCCAACGCAACAAAGCCGTCCTCGTCAAACCCCGGCAGGCCCACGCCGCATGGGTTTTCGCGCGGCTCGCCCCCGGGCTGATGCAGCGGATGGCCGCGCGGTTCGTCGCCGAGCAACGCGCCGGCCAGCGGGCGCGGACGGTCGGCACAGGCTAGGGCGACGTGTCCGACGACGTGTCCGACGACGTGCCCGGTGACGTCGAAGCCGGTTTCACCGCCACCCAGAAGCGCGCGCTCGGCGTGGTCACCCTGCTGGCGGTCGGGTTCGGCGCGTACTTCCTGCGCGACTTCTTCATCCTGGTCGTGGTGGCCGCCGTCGGCGCCTACCTGTTCAGCCCGCTCTACGAGCGGCTGCGGCGCCGCTTCGGCACCGCCCTGTCGGCGACCCTGACGCTGTTGGCGGCGATGCTCATGGTCATCATCCCCGTCACCCTGGTGGTGTTCCTGGCGATCGTGCAGATCTCCCAGATGGTCACCACCGTCAACCAGTGGATGGCGACGACCGACATCAGCACCCTCGGTGACCGGGCGATGACCGTGGCCAACGACCTCATCGACAAGGTGCCGTTCCTCGACTTCCGGCTCACCCCGGACACGCTGCGCGACGCGGTGGTCACGGTGTCCCAGCGTGTCGGCGAATGGCTGCTCGGGGTGTTGCAGGGGGCGGTCGGCGGCGTCCTCGGTGCGCTCGCGGCCGCGGTGATCTTCCTCTACGTGTTCATCTCGCTGCTGGTGAACCGGGAGAAGCTGCGCACGCTCATCCGCAGGCTCAACCCGCTCGGCGAGGACATCACCGATCTGTACCTCGCCAAGACCGGAGCGATGGTCAAGGGCACGGTCAAGGGTCAGTTCGTCATCGCCCTGTGCCAGGGGGTGGCCGGCGCCGTCTCCATCTACGTCGCCGGATTCCACGACGGGTTCTTCTTCTTCGCGATCGTGTTGAGCGCGCTGTCGGTGATCCCGCTGGGCAGCGGGATCCTCAGCATCCCGTTCGGCATTGGTATGGCGCTGTTCGGCAACGTCATTGGCGGGGTGTTCGTGGTCGCGTTCCACCTCCTCGTCGTCACCAACATCGACAACGTCCTGCGCCCGGTGCTGGTGCCGAAGGCGGCCCGCCTCGACCCGGCGCTGATGTTGCTCGCCGTCTTCTCGGGCATCGCGATGTTCGGCTTCTGGGGCATCGTCCTGGGGCCCGTGCTGATGATCATCATCGTCACCACGATCAGCGTGTATCTCGCGGTCTACAAGGGTGTCCCGCTGATGCGGGACGAGGACGTCGAGACGCGACCACCGCGCAAACCTCGATGGGTGCAGTGGTTGTCGCGGCGCGTGCGGCGCAACCGGCCGGCTACGCCCCGACCAGCCGCTCGGTGAGGAACTCGACGACGCGCTTGCGGGCTTCGTAGGCGGGGTGGCCGTCGACCTCGCGGACCTGGTCAGTCAGCACGGAGTGTGCGGTCGGCGAGATGCCGTGCGCATTGCCCCGGGCGGAGTCGATCTCGATGACCTCGAACGCGTCGCCCAGCCGAGCCTTGAGCGTGCCGAACCGCTCCGCCGGCGACATCCAGTCCTTGCTGAAGCGCAGGGCCAGCGCACACAGCCCGTCCTCGGCGGCGCGCCGTTCGATGATCCGCAGTTCACCCTCCGACAGGCCGGGGTCGCGTTTGTGCCTGGGCGTGACGGGCAGCGGCAGCGACGGCTGGCTGAGCACCGGGGCGAGCACGCTGTCGTCGACCGCGGCGGCCAGCGCGAAACCGCCCGTGAAGCACTGCCCGATGACGCCGACACCCCTGCCGGGGGTGCGCGCGTTGAGGTCGCGGGCCAGCGCCCGCAGGTAGTGCGCCACCGGGCGGTCGGCGTTGGTGGCGAACGCGGCGAACTCCTTGGACACGCAGCCCTTGAGCAGCACGGGCAGCGCGCCGGGTCCGAGCGGGGGTTTCATCGGCGTGCCGAACAGCGACGGCGCGGCGACGGTGAACCCGTTGTCGACGAGATGGTTTCCCAGCGCCAGGACGTGGGGGTGCAGCCCGGGCATCTCGGGGATCAGCACGACGCCGGGACCGTCACCTTTGCGGTACACGTCGTGGGTGTAGCCGGCGGCGGTGAACGGTGCGGCGGTCCAGCCGCTCAGGTCGGCGGCCGGAGCCGCCCCGGCGGCGACATCAGGCTTGCGAGCCGCCCCGGCGGCGACATCGGGCTTGCGAGCCGCCCCGGCGGCGACATCAGGCTTGCGAGCCTCGGTCATCGTTTCTCCAACGGCTGCTGCTTCTGGGTGGCGGCCGCGAGCGCACGGAACTCGTCGGTGCTGCCCGCGCCGGTGATCGCGATCTGCGCGTTGTCGGGCAGCCGCGTGGTCCACACCGGCTCCACGCCCTCGCCGCCCCGGTAGACCACCCAGCTCACCCCGTCGACGTCCTGCGCGCCGGACGGGACGAGGCCGGGGGTGATCGACTCGACGAGCTTGTCCTCGTCGGCGTTGCTCTGCGTGAGGCTCAGGTACTTGCCGCTCGGGGCCAGGTAGCCGACCCGCGAGACCACCGCGCGCGTCGGCGCCCCGGTTCCGGGGTCGGTGGTGCCGGCCTCGATACCCGACCGGCCGCCGGAGTTCGACCGCCAGCCGTCGGGCAGCGCCGGCAGCCGGATGGGGATCGGCAGCGCGTCCGCGTCGGCCTGCAGCGCCGAGGCCGCGTCGTGGGCCGGTGCCGGCCCCTCGGTCGGGCCGCGGCCCTGGAACGAGCACATGCCCAGCAACCCCGCCAGCACCACGCACGCCACCACCAGCGGCGCCAGCGACCAGAACATGTCCCGGCCGTCCTGCAGCACCCGAGGCTTGGCCTCCTTGGGGGCAGGACCGGACCACTCCTGCGGGGGCGGTTCCGGCTGCCCGGGGTCGACGGTCATGACAGCAGTATCCCAGCCTCCCGACGGTGATCGGCTTCTGGGACAATCTGCCCATGCCAGCTGATCCTGATGCTCATCGCGCAAGCGGCTCATCGCGCCGCAGGGAAGCCCCCGACCGCAACCTCGCCCTCGAACTCGTCCGCGTCACCGAAGCCGGCGCGATGGCGGCAGGCCGCTGGGTAGGGCGCGGAGACAAGGAGGGCGGAGACGGCGCGGCCGTGGACGCCATGCGTGAACTGGTCAACTCGGTGTCGATGCGCGGCGTCGTGGTGATCGGCGAGGGTGAGAAGGACAACGCGCCGATGCTCTACAACGGCGAAGAGGTCGGCAACGGCGACGGGCCGGACTGCGACTTCGCCGTCGACCCGATCGACGGCACCACGCTGATGAGCAAGGGCATGCCGAACGCGATCTCGGTGCTCGCGGTGGCCGAGCGCGGCGCGATGTTCGACCCGTCGGCGGTGTTCTACATGAACAAGATCGCCGTCGGTCCGGACGCCGTCGACGCCATCGACATCACCGCTCCGATCGGCGAGAACGTGCGCGCCGTCGCGAAGGTCAAGGGCCTGTCGGTCCGCGACGTGACCGTCTGCATCCTCGACCGTCCGCGCCACGAACAGCTCATCGCCGACGTCCGGGACGCGGGAGCCCGCATCCGGCTGATCTCCGACGGCGACGTGGCGGGCGCGATCTCGGCGTGCCGCCCGAACTCCGGCACCGACATGCTCGCCGGTATCGGCGGCACGCCGGAGGGCATCATCACCGCCGCGGCCATCCGCTGTATGGGCGGCGCCATCCACGCCCAGCTCGCCCCGAAGGACGACGAGGAACGCCGGAAGGCCATCGACGCCGGCCACGACATCGACCGGGTGCTCAAGACCGAGGACCTCGTGTCGGGCGAGAACGTGTTCTTCTGCGCGACCGGCGTCACCGACGGCGACCTGCTGCAGGGTGTGCGCTACACCGGCGGCGGCTGCACCACCCAGTCGATCGTGATGCGGTCGAAGTCCGGCACGGTCCGCATGATCGAGGCCTACCACCGTCTGTCCAAACTCAACGAGTACTCCGCTGTCGACTTCACCGGCGACAGCAATGCCGCCTATCCCCTGCCGTAACCGATCAGAAGGGCATCCATGACCGCCGACAGCGCTGTCGACCAGAACACCGAGTACCGCATCGAACACGACACCATGGGCGAGGTCCGGGTGCCCAAGGATGCGCTGTGGCGGGCTCAGACCCAGCGAGCCGTCGAGAACTTCCCCATCTCCGGGCGCGGCCTCGAGCGCACCCAGATCCGCGCGCTCGGCTTGCTCAAAGGTGCTTGCGCACAGGTGAACAAGGACCTCGGACTGCTCGACGCGGAGAAGGCCGATGCGATCATCGCTGCGGCCGCCGAGATCGCCGACGGGCAGCACGACGACCAGTTCCCGATCGACGTGTTCCAGACCGGTTCGGGGACGAGCTCGAACATGAACACCAACGAAGTCATCGCGTCGATCGCGGCGGCCAACGGGGTGACCGTGCACCCCAACGACCACGTGAACATGTCGCAGAGCTCCAACGACACGTTCCCCACCGCCACCCACATCGCGGCCACCGAAGCCGCTGTGCGCCACCTGATCCCGGCGCTCGAGGTGCTGCACGAGTCACTGGCCGGCAAGGCCCGGCAGTGGCGCACCGTGGTGAAGTCCGGCCGCACCCACCTGATGGACGCGGTACCGGTGACGCTGGGCCAGGAGTTCGGCGGCTACGCCCGCCAGATCGAGGCCGGTATAGAGCGTGTGCGCGGGTCCCTTCCCCGGCTCGGTGAGCTGGCCATCGGCGGCACCGCCGTCGGCACCGGACTCAACGCGCCGGACGGCTTCGGCGCCAAGGTGGTCCAGGTGCTCGTCGACCAGACCGGTCTCGGTGAGCTGACCACGGCGAAGGACTCCTTCGAGGCCCAGGCCGCGCGCGACGGGCTGGTCGAGGCCTCCGGTGCGCTGCGGGTCATCGCGGTGTCGCTGACCAAGATCGCCAACGACGTCCGCTGGATGGGTTCGGGACCGCTGACCGGTCTGGCCGAGATCCAGCTCCCCGATCTGCAGCCGGGCAGCTCGATCATGCCGGGCAAGGTCAATCCCGTTCTGCCCGAGGCGGTCACGCAGGTCGCCGCCCAGGTCATCGGCAACGACGCCGCCGTGGCCTGGGGTGGCGCGGCCGGTGCGTTCGAGCTCAACGTGTACATCCCGATGATGGCGCGCAACCTGCTCGAGTCGTTCAAGCTGCTGACCAACGTGTCGCGGCTGTTCGCCGAGCGCTGCATCGACGGGCTCGTGGCCAACGAGGCGCACATGCGTGAGCAGGCCGAGTCGTCGCCGTCGATCGTGACGCCGCTGAACTCGGCGATCGGCTACGAGGAGGCAGCCAAGGTCGCCAAGGAGGCGCTCAAGGAGCGCAAGACGATCCGCCAGACGGTCATCGACCGCGGCCTGATCGGCGACAAGCTCTCCGAGGAGGAACTCGACCGCCGACTCGACGTGCTCGCGATGGCGAAGGTCAAGGACGGCGACTAGTGATTTCGGTGTAGTTGGTCGCGCGCCCCGGGCGCGGCGAATCCGACAAGAGCGGGGAGTGGGGGGGGGGCGGGGGCCGCCGGGCAGTGACCC
>NZ_LQIV01000009.1 GCF_001500125.1 Mycobacterium sp. IS-1742
GGCGGGAGTGGCCCAGGCCACATCCGCGTGTGGTTCCGCGACGAGCGGGAATGCTGGCCCCGGTACCTACTGAGGGGATTACATGACTGAGAACAACAAGTCCGACCAGGCCCGCAAAGGCCTCATCGACTCGGTCAAGGGCAAAGCGAAGGAAGTAGTCGGCGCCGTGACCGGCAACGATTCGCTGACCGCCGAGGGGCAGCTCGAGCAGACCCAGGCCAAGGAGCGCAAGGCCGCCAACGCCGAGGAGGCGGTGGCCGAGGCCGAGGCCGAGCAGGCGCGTCAGGAAGTGGTGGAGGCACGGCAGGAAGGTGCGCAGGAGCGCTCCGCCGTGAACGCCGAGACCGCGGCCGCCGAGAGCGCCGCCCGCGCCGACCAGGCCGCGCAGAAACGGCAAGCCGAGCAGGCGGCTGCGCAGCGCGCGGCCCGCGACACCGCCCAGGCCGAGACCGAAGCGCAGCGCAGGGCCGAGCGGGCCGACGCCGAAGCCCGCGCCGAGAAAGCCGAGGCCGCCGCCGAGGTCGTCGACGCCGCCGGGCAGCGCAACGACGCCGTCAAGGTCGCCGCCGACGCGAAGGCCGAGGCCGAGCGCATCCGGCAGGAAGCCGACGAATTGGCCGCCGATGCCGACGTTCCCGAACAGCGATAGAGAAGCCAGGAGTAATCGATGAAGATCACCGACGTCCCATTCGCCGTTCTGCGGCTCCAGTACCAGGTCGCCCGCTTCCCGCTGCAGGTCATCGAGGACCGGGTCGTGGCCCGCCTCGACTCCGAGGCGCCGGCGCGGCTGTTCTACGAACGCTCACTGGGCATGCTCGACCTGGCGGTCGGCAATGCGCTCAGCGCCCCCGACGTCGAACAGCGCGGCGCGGCGCTGCTCGAACGCAGCGAGGCGCTGCGCCGGGCGGCTGCGCTCGACGCGACGGCCACCGAGGTGCAGAGCCAGGCCGAGGCGGAGCTCGAATCGACCCGCGAGCAGGCCGCGCGCGAGCAGCAGCAGGCCGAGCAGGACCGCGAGCGCGAGATCAAGGAAGCCCGCCAGACGGCCGCCGAGCGTAAGCAGAACGCCGCGCAGAACGCGCAGAAGAAGGCCGCCGACGCCAAGGAGCAGGCCGATCGGGTCGCCGCACAGCGCGTGAAGTCGGCCGAGGCCGCCCGCCGTCAGGAAGAAGCCGTGATCTCGGCGACCGAGAAGAGCGTCGAGAAGGTCGCGCAGGCGAAACTCGACGATGCCGCCGACAAGGCAGGCAGCGCCGCCGCCAAGCGGGCGCAGGCCGATCGCGTCGAGGATCTCGCGGACACCGAGAAGGAGAAGCGCCAGCAGGAGCGCGCGGCGAAGAACGGGAACTGACCCGGATCTACCCCGCGTAGTACTCCAGTACGCGCTCCGAGGTATCGGCCCGGCCGTTGCTCACGATGGTGAGCCGGTCGGGCCGGACTTCGTAACGGGCACCTCCGGACGGGTCGACCACGTCATAGCCGCCGCCGGCGGGCTTGGCATCCCGCAGTTCGATGGTGGCGCCGTCACTGAGCCGTTCGCCGCGGTAGTAGTACTCGTCGTCATCGTCGCGGCACACGATGGCCAGCGACTGGGCGGTGCGGACCATCGCCGCCGGGGACCCGCCGGACTCACACCGGGCATAGTGGCCGACGAAGCCCTGCCCGTCGGCCCCGGACACGCCGGCCGGGACGGTGGCCGACGTCGACGGGGTGGTGCTGGTCGTGGTCGACGGCGTGGTCGTCGTCGACGGCGTGGTGGTCGACCGGGTGGTCGTCGGCACGCTCTCGTCGTACGGCGCGGTCGGGGTCAGCGTCGTGCGGGCGGTCGGCGTGCTGTCCTGCCCGTTGAACGCGAGGAGCGCGGCCAACACGGCGGCCACTCCGAACATCACGATGATCGCGGCGATCAGCACCACCTGCGCGGTGTTCTTCTTCGCGGGCGGTGCGGCCGCGGCTCGGGGCGGGGCGGGCGGATACGGGGTGTAGCCGGTGGCGGCGGGGTTCGGGAACACCGACGAGAACTGCCGTGTCCCGGTCGGCGCCGGTGCGGCCGCAGCGCCCGCGGCGGCGGCAGGCGCTGCGGGCAGCGTCGCCGCGGCGGTCGCCGCCTTGGCCAGGTCGCCCGCCGTGGGGAACCTGTCCTCGGGCTGTTTGGCCATTCCTCGGGCGATGACGTCGTCGTATGTGCGGCTGATCCCCCGGCGCATGATGCTCGGGCGCGGGGGTGGCGCGAACATGTGCGCGCTCATCAGTTGCTGCAGTTCCCGGGTCTCGAACGGCGGCCTCCCGGTGAGGCATTCGTAGAGCAGGCACGTCAGCGAATACACGTCGGCCGACGGGCCGACGGGTCCGCCGCTGAACCGTTCCGGCGCCATGTACGCCGACGACCCGACGATCATCCCCGTCGACGTGACGCCCGGATCGCCACCGGTGTGGGCGATCCCGAAGTCCACCAGATAGGCGAAGTCGTCGGGGTTGAGCAGGACGTTTTCCGGTTTGATGTCGCGGTGCACGAGTCCGTCGGCGTGCGCGGCGTCGAGCGCCGCGGCGACCTGGGCGATGATCGAGGACGCCCGTGTGGCGTCGAGGGGGCCGTCGGCCTGCAGGACGTCCTTGAGGCTGGCGCCTTCCACCAGGCGCATGTCGATGTAGAGGACGCCGCCGATGTCGCCGAAGTCGTGCACCGGGATGACGTGCGGTTCCTGTAGCCGGGCCGCCACCCGCGACTCACGGCGGAAGCGCTCCTGGAAACTCGGGTCGGCGGCCATCTCCGCGCGCAGCAGTTTCAGCGCGACCGTGCGGCCTTTGACCGTGTCGTAGGCGCGGTACACCTCGCCCATCCCGCCGACTCCGATCAGGGACCGGAGTTCGTACGGGCCGAACCGGGTACCGAGCCGCGAGCCGCCGTGCGGGGTGGCCATCAGAAGTGAGTCCTTTCAGTCCGTCCCGACCGTACCGGCTCCCCCCTTCCGCCGGATCCGGTGACTTCAGTGTTCCCGCTCGGGCCGGGACGGATTCGTGGCACATCCCACAGCGCCGTGCGCGACGGGGAGGGAGGCCACCGAACGTCCGCGCGATCTGCTATCACTACTGACGACACCACGTCGCACGGAGGATTTCACCAACTTGCCCAACTCGCACGTTGAGGCTGGGCACCGCGTCGGTCCCCCGTCAGATCCGCAGCCCGCTGCGCGCACCGGTCCGGCGACGTGGATCCGGCGGCTCGCGGTGCCGATCATCCTCGGCTGGATCCTGCTGGTCGCGGTCCTGTCGTTGACCGTGCCGCAACTCGAGGTCGTCAGCCAGATGCGGTCGGTGTCGATGGCGCCCGAGGAGGCGCCCTCGGTGATCGCCATGACCCGCGCCGGTGAGGTCTTCGAGGAATTCGAATCCGACAGTTCGGTCATGATCGTGCTGGAGGGCGAGGAGCGCCTCGGCGACGAGGCGCACCGTTTCTACAACGATATGGTCGACCGCCTCGAGGCCGACACCGTCCACGTCGAGCACATCCAGGACTTCTGGGGTGACCCGCTGACCGAGGCGGGAGCGCTGAGCAGCGACGGCAAGGCCGCCTACGTGCAGCTGTACCTGGCCGGCAACCAGGGCGAAGCGCTGGCCAACGAGTCGGTCAAGGCCGTGCAGGACGTCGTCGGCGGTCTGTCGCCCCCACCCGGGGTGGACGTCTACGTCACCGGCGGTTCGGCGCTGGCCGCCGACCAGCAGATCGCGGGCGACCGCAGCGTGCGGGTCATCGAGATGGTCACCTTCGCCGTGATCATCGTGGTGCTGCTCATCGTCTACCGGTCGATCATCACGGTGCTGCTGGTGCTGGGCATGGTCCTGCTCGGGTTGAGCGCGGCCCGCGGCGTGGTGGCGTTCCTCGGGTACCACGAACTCATCGGGCTCTCGACATTTGCGACCACCCTGCTGGTCGCGCTCGCGATCGCCGCGGCGACCGACTACGCGATCTTCCTGATCGGGCGCTACCAGGAGGCCCGCACCGCCGGGGAGGACCGTGAGTCCGCCTTCTACACCATGTTCCACGGCACCGCGCACGTGGTTCTCGGCTCCGGTATGACGATCGCCGGGGCCACCTTCTGCCTGAGCTTCACCCGCCTGCCCTACTTCCAGTCGCTCGGCATCCCGTTGGCCGTCGGGATGACGGTCGCCGTGCTCGTCGCCCTGACCCTGGGGCCCGCGCTGATCACGGTCGCCACGCGGTTCGGCCTGCTCGAACCCAAGCGGGCGATGCGGATCCGCGGCTGGCGCCGTCTCGGTGCCGCGGTGGTCCGCTGGCCGGGCCCGATTCTTCTGCTGACGATCGCGCTGTCGCTGATCGGGCTGCTGACGCTGCCCGGTTACAAGACCAACTACAACGACCGCAACTACCTGCCCGACGACCTGCCCGCGATGGAGGGTTTCGCCGCCGCCGAACGGCATTTCTCGGTCGCCCGCATGAACCCGGAAGTGTTGCTCGTCGAGACCGACAGGGATCTGCGCAACCCGGCCGACTTCCTCGTCATCGACAAGATCGCCAAGGCGGTCTTCCGCGTCGAAGGCATCGGCAGTGTCCAGGCGATCACCCGCCCGCAGGGCAAACCGCTGAACAACGCCACCATCCCGGCCCAGATGAGCCTGGGCGGGGTGATGCAGACGATGACCCGGCCGTACCTGCAGGAGAACATGGACTCGCTCCTGCTGCAGGCCGACGAGATGGCCAGGTCCGTCGACACCATGACCGAGATGATCGGGTTGATGGAGCAGATGAGCGCGACGACCCACAACCTGGTGGACAAGTCCAAGGATTTGGCGGTCGAGATCGCCGAATTGCGGGACAGCATCTCGAATTTCGATGATTTCTTCCGCCCGATCCGCAACTACTTCTACTGGGAACCGCACTGCTACAACATCCCGGTGTGCTTCGCGATGCGCTCGGTGTTCGACGCCCTCGACGGGGTGAACACGATGACCGACGATTTCCAGGCGATCATCCCGGACATGGAACGGCTCGACGCGTTGATGCCGCAACTGCTGGCGGTCATGCCGCAGACCATCGAGACCATGGAGACCGCGCGCACGACCATCCTGTCGATGCACTCCACGCAGGCCGGACTGCTCGAGCAGCAGGCCGCGATGGACACGGACTCGACGGCGATGGCCGATGCGTTCAACGACGCGATGAACGACGACACGTTCTACCTGCCGCCGGAGATCTTCGAGAACGAGGATTTCCGGCGCGGTATGGAGAGCTTCATCTCGCCGAACGGCCGGGCGGTCCGGTTCATCATCTCCCACGAGGGCGACCCGCTGACGGTGGAGGGCATCGATCGCATCGACGCGATCAAGACGGCCGCCAAGGAGGCCGTCAAGGGCACGCCGCTCGAGGGGTCGCGAATCTACATCGGCGGCACCGCGGCGGCGTTCAAGGACATGCAGGAAGGTAACAACTGGGATCTGCTGATCGCCGGAATCGCCGCTCTGTCACTGATTTTCATCATCATGCTGATCCTCACGCGCGCGCTGGTGGCGGCGGCGGTGATCGTCGGCACCGTGGTCCTGTCGCTCGGCGCGTCGTTCGGGTTGTCGGTCCTGGTGTGGCAGCACGTGTTCGGGATCGAACTGCACTTCATGGTGATGGCGATGGCGGTGATCATCCTGCTGGCCGTCGGCGCGGACTACAACCTGCTGTTGGTGGCGCGCCTGAAAGAGGAGATCCCGGCGGGGATCAACACCGGGATCATCCGCGCGATGGGCGGCACCGGATCCGTGGTGACCGCCGCCGGCCTGGTTTTCGCGTTCACGATGATGTCGATGGTGGTCAGCGAACTGACCGTGGCGGCGCAGATCGGCACCACGATCGGGCTGGGCCTGATCTTCGACACGCTGGTCATCCGGGCGTTCATGACGCCGTCGATCGCGGCACTGCTGGGCCCCTGGTTCTGGTGGCCGCAGCGGGTGCGCCAACGCCCGGCGACGGCGGGGTCGCTGGTCCGGCGCTGAGATTCGCGGGTCAACGGCCGAAGCCGGCGTCACGGAGCGCCTGCGCCATCGACCCGCTCGGCGCCTTCCCCCGACGATCGTTGTCGCGCTTCGGGTGCCGTTTCGCCTGCGGCCGCTGGGTGGGCTTGTCACGACGAGGTGCGGTCTTGTCGCGCTGCGGCGTGTCGTTGAGCCGGAGGCTCAACCCGATCCGCTGCCGGTCCACGTCGACGTCGACCACCTTGACCCGCACCACCTGGCCGGAGCGGACCACCTCGTGCGGGTCGGACACGAAGCGGTCGGCCATCGCGGAGACATGGACCAGGCCGTCCTGGTGCACGCCCACGTCGACGAATGCGCCGAACGCCGCGACGTTGGTGACCACACCCTCGAGCACCATGCCCACTTTCAGGTCGGCGACCTTCTCCACACCGGCGGCGAAGGTCGCGGTGGAGAACGCCGGCCGCGGGTCGCGGCCGGGCTTCTCGAGTTCGGCGAGGATGTCGCTGACGGTGGGGATGCCGAACCGGTCGTCGGCGAATTCGGCGGGTTTCAGTGAGCGCAGCTGCCGTTCGTTGCCGATGATCTCGGCCAGGGTGACTCCTGAACGGTCCAGGATGCGCCGCACCACCGGATAGGCCTCGGGATGGACGCCCGAGGCGTCGAGCGGATCCTCCCCGCCGGTGATCCGCAGGAAGCCCGCGCACTGTTCGAACGCCTTGGGGCCCAAGCGGGGCACATCGAGCAGCGACGTGCGGTTGCGGAACGGCCCGGTCTTCTCGCGGTGCGCGACGATGGCCTCCGCGAGGGTCTCGGTGACGCCCGACACCCGGGCCAGCAGCGGAACCGAAGCCGTGTTCAGGTCGACGCCGACCGCGTTGACGGCGTCCTCGACCACGGCGTCGAGGCTCCGCGCCAGCGTCCCGGGCGTGACGTCGTGCTGGTACTGACCCACACCGATCGACTTCGGCTCGATCTTGACCAGTTCGGCGAGCGGATCCTGCAGGCGGCGGGCGATGGACACCGCGCCCCGCAACGTCACGTCGAGGGTGGGCAGTTCGTGTGCGGCGTACGCCGAGGCGGAGTACACCGATGCCCCGGCCTCGCTGACCATCGCCTTCACCGGAGCCGTGGCGCCCGCGGCGGCGATGTCGGCGATCAGTTCGCCTGCCAGAGCGTCGGTTTCGCGCGAGGCAGTGCCGTTGCCGACGGCGATCAACTCGACACCGTGGCGGGCGACCAGCGCGGCGAGCGTGGCCTTGGCCTGATCCCACTGCTTCTGCGGCTGGTGCGGGAAGATCGCGCAGGTGTCGACGACCTTGCCGGTGCCGTCGACGACGGCCACCTTGACGCCGGTGCGGAAGCCCGGGTCGAGCCCGAGTGTGGTGCGCGAACCCGCGGGTGCGGCGAGCAGCAGATCCTTGAGGTTGCGGGCGAACACCGCGACCGCGTCCTCTTCGGCGCGCTGCCGCAGGCGCACGCGGGCGGCGACGGCCGCCGACACCATCAGTTTGACGCGCCACGCCAACCGCACGGTCGTCGCCAGCCACGGCGCGGCGGGGGCCGTCGAGCTCATGTCGATGCCCAGCGTCTGCGCCACCATCGCGAGGTAGACGCCGTCGTCTCCCCCGTCGAAGTTCAGCGACAGCACCTCTTCCTTCTCTCCGCGCATCACGGCGAGCACGCGGTGCGACGGCATGTTCTGCAGTGGTTCGGAGAAGTCGAAGTAGTCGCGGAATTTCTGGGCTGCCGGGGTTTTGGCGACCTCGTCGGACCGGGGTGAGGTGCGCAGCGACCCGTCGGACCAGAACTTCTCGCGCACGGCGCCGACCAGGTCGGCGTCCTCGGCGGCGCGCTCGATCAGGATGTGGCGGGCGCCGTCGAGTGCGGCGGCCGCATCGGGCACGCCGTCGGTGAGGAACGGCGCCGCGGCCTCCTCGGGGACACACGCCGGGTCGTTCAGCAGGCGGTCGGCGAGCGGTTCGAGACCGGCTTCCCGGGCGATCTGCGCCTTGGTGCGCCGCTTCGGCTTGTAGGGCAGGTAGATGTCCTCGACCCTCGACTTGGTGTCGGCGGTCAGCAGCGCGGCTCGGAGCGCGTCGGTGAGTTTGCCCTGCTCCTCGATGGAGGCCAGCACGGCGGCCCGCCGCTCGTCGAGTTCACGCAGGTAAGCCAGGCGTTCTTCGAGCGTGCGCAGCTGCGCGTCATCGAGGCCGCCCGTGACCTCCTTGCGGTAGCGGGCGATGAAGGGCACGGTGGCGCCTTCGTCGAGCAACCGGACGGCGGCCGCCACCTGTCCCTCGGCCACGGTGAGTTCCTCAGCGAGACGGGCGTTTACAGATCTGACGGTCGGGCTCGAAGTCACGCGGGAACCCTACCGAAGGCCGGCGACACGTCGGGGCAGCGGTCGACCGGCGCGGCGCGGTTCAGGGATGACTGGTCGTGTGGCCGCCGCCGTCGACCCAGGTGTCGAGTTCGTGTTGCCACGCGGCGGCCCGGATACGGTCACAGATCATTTGGACGAGCGCCGACAGGATCGCCGCGCCGGCGGCGACGCTCACCCAGATCGCGACGGCGCCGGCCACCGCCTCCACCGCTGCGCGTGACGCCGGTTCGGGCGCGAGCACCTGGGCGCCGTCCTGACCGACCCACAGGCCCACGGTGTCACCCGGGTCCACCGACCCGTGCGCCTGCACGGTGTCCGTCCGGCGGATGTCGCCGTCCCACCATTCCACCGGGACGGTGATCATGCCGGTACGCGTGAACGACCGCGACTCCGGCACATCGGTGACGGTGGCCGTCACCTGGTGCCGCGTCGCGTGCTGGTCGGCGTAGAAGTGGCTGCGGGAGTCGTGGGTCGCGGTGCCGATGGCGGCGGCGATGGGTAGGGCGAGCACCGAGACGACGAACGCCACCACGACGACGAGAGCCTCGACCCGGTCGGTGGTGCGGACCAGCGGTCCACGATCGACCAATCGCACGAGGATCGGCCATCGGGGCACCCGGATCTCGAACGGTTCCATGGTGTCGCCGCGCCCGGGATGGGAGGTGTCCGGCCGTGGGGCCGGATCGTGGCGCTTCACCGTGATCTCCCTCCGACTGGTGATTCCATCGTGGAGGAGATGTCCGCCGCGCGGTTAGCCGAAACTCGACAACGTCGCGGCGGGGATTTGTTCGCTTCTCACAGGGCTGGGCGGCGCAATTCGCCAGACCGGCGAATTGCCGATCCGCCGAACTCAATGCCGCACGGATTCGCGCTGTTCGACGGATTCGGCGGGCGCGGCGGCGGGGGTTGCGGGACGGCGCCGCAGGCGGGCGTCGGCGCGGTTGAACCGGCGGTCGAGCACCCGGAAGTCGCGTTTGGTGAGCGCGCGGCCGGCCCGGGCCAGTTGGTCCAACTGTTCCCAGCTCAGACCGTCGAGGTCGCCGTCGGTGTCATGGGTCGCCACGACCACGCCGCCACGCAGCAGCGGCACGTTCTTGGCGGTGAAACCGGTGGCGGCCAGCAGCAACTCGGTGGCGCTGCGGTTGACCCGGCGCTGACAGCGGCGCTCGGTCGGGGTGAACCAGAAGTCGAACTGCCGATCGCCACTGGACAGGCTTTCCAACCCGTAATCACTCACCAGATGGGCGATATCCGCTTTGCTGAAGGCGCGGGTTTCGTAAACCACGCCCCGGGGGTCGATATAGAGGACGGTGTTCATGAGGAGTCCTTTTCGGCTGGTGCGGTTGTTGAGAGGGGCTCTCGATAAAGAGGCTTGCCGTGATACTCCTGTGATAAACGTGAAATTTGTGACGAATGTGACTGAAGAGACGAATTGAGGTTTTCACCATGAGGGCAATGCAGCTGGTCGCCTGGAAGTCGCCGCCGGAGATCCGCGAGGTCCCGGAGCCGCAACCCGGCCCCGGAGAAGTGGTGATCCGCGTCGCCGGGGCGGGCGCATGCCATTCGGATCTCCATCTGCTCCACGATTTCGACGCCGGGATGATGCCGTGGAATCCGCCGTTCACGCTCGGCCACGAGAACGCGGGGTGGGTGCACGCACTCGGTGCCGGCGTGAGCGGATTCGCGGTCGGGGAACCCGTGGCGGTGTACGGGCCGTGGGGATGCGGCCGGTGCAAACGGTGTCAGGTGGGCATGGAGAACTACTGCGAGCGGGCGGCCGACCAGCCTGCGGCCGGCGGTGGACTCGGTTACGACGGTGGTATGGCGGAGTACATGCTCGTGCCCGCCGCCCGCCTCCTCGTCCCGCTCGGCGATCTGGACCCGGTGGAGGCGGCGCCGCTGACCGATGCGGCGCTGACGCCCTATCACGCCGTCAAGCGGTCCCTGCGGTTGCTCACTCCGGGGGCCACCGCGGTGGCGATCGGCATCGGCGGGCTGGGTCAGATGGGCGTGCAGATCCTGCGCGCGCTGACCGCGGCGCGGATCGTCGCCGTGGACACGCGCCCGGAGGCGTTACGCGTGGCCGAGCGAAGCGGCGCAGACCATGCGGTGCGGCCGGGCGAGGACACGGCCGACGAGATCCGGGACCTCACCGACGGTCGGGGCGCGGACGTGGTGATCGACTTCGTCGGAGCCGACGCCACATTGGCACTGGCCGCCGCGGTCGCCCGGCCCCTGTCGGACATCACCGTGGTCGGCATCGGCGGCGGGAGCCTGCCGTTCGGCTTCTTCTCGGTCCCGTACGAGGCGAACCTCGCGACGACCTACTGGGGTTCGCGTCCCGAACTCATGGAGGTGCTGGACCTGGCCCGGCAGGGACGGATCAGGACCGAGGTGCACCGGTTCCCGCTCGAGGAGGGGCCGCGGGTCTACGAACGTCTCGCCGCGGGCGAATTCACCGGAAGGGCGGTGATCACCCCCGACGCCTGAGCCGGCGGCCCGTTGCGGGTGGGCGCAATCCTGTGACTTCCGGCCCTGTCTCGGGCGGCCGCGCCCGTGGCAGGTTTGCGGTGACACGCAACGAGAGGACAGACCATGAGTGCGTCCGCCTATGTCCGTTTCTTCGAAGAGATCGGTATCGACGACGTACCGCTCGTCGGCGGGAAGAACGCCTCGCTGGGCGAGATGTACCAGAAGCTGTCCGGCCACGGCGTCCGTATCCCCCACGGCTTCGCCATCACCGCCGCGGCCTATCGCCACATGTTGGACGAGGCCGACGCGTGGGGCCGCCTGCACGCCGAACTCGACGACATCGACCCCGGCGACGTCGCGGCACTGGCGCGCAAGGGAAAGCGCGCGCGCGAAATCGTCTACGGCGCCGGACTGCCCGACGATCTGGCCGCCCAGATCCGGGCCGCCTACCGCAGGCTGCAGCAGGAATACGGCGAAGACGTCAGCCTCGCCGTCCGCAGTTCGGCGACGGCCGAGGACCTGCCCACCGCGAGTTTCGCCGGCCAGCAGGACTCGTACCTCAACATCAAGGGCGAGGAGAGCCTGCTCGACACCTGCCGCCGTTGCTTCGCAAGCCTTTTCACCGACCGCGCCATCCACTACCGGATCGACCAGGGCTTCGACCAGTTCAAGGTCTCGCTGTCGATCGGCGTGATGAAGATGGTCCGCTCCGACATCGCCTCCTCCGGCGTCATGTTCTCGCTCGACACCGAATCGGGGTTCCGTGACGCGGTGTTCGTCACCGGCGCCTACGGCCTCGGCGAGAACGTGGTCCAGGGCGCGGTCGACCCCGACGAGTTCTACGTCCACAAGCCGACCTACCTCGCCGGCCACCGCGCGGTCCTGCGCCGCCGCCTCGGCGACAAAGCCGTGAAGATGGTCTACGTCGAGGGCGAGACGAAGAACACGACGCGCAACATCCCCACGCCGAAGGCCGACCGCGCCCGCTTCTGCCTCGACGACGAGGACGTCCTGGAACTGGCGGGCTACGCGTGCGCGATCGAAGAGCACTACGGCCGGCCCATGGACATGGAGTGGGCCAAGGACGGTCTCGACGGACAGCTCTACATCGTGCAGGCCCGCCCCGAGACGGTGGCCTCCCGGCTCAGCGCCACCGCCCTGGAGACCTATGTGCTGGAGAGCCGCGCCGAGGTCCTCGCCGAGGGCCGTTCGGTCGGCGAGCGGATCGCCTCCGGCGCGGTCAAGCGCATCGACCATCTCTCCCAACTGGCGGAGTTCCGACCCGGACAGGTGCTCGTCGCCGACACCACCACGCCCGACTGGGAACCGGTCATGAAGACCGCCGCGGCGATCGTCACCAACCGCGGCGGGCGGACCTGCCACGCCTCGATCATCGCCCGCGAACTCGGCATCCCGGCGGTGGTCGGGACCGGCGACGCGACCACCACCGTGCCGGACGGCGCCACGGTGACGGTGTCGTGCGCCGAAGGCGACACGGGACGGGTATACGAGGGTGCGGTGGGTTTCCACGTGGATCGCACCGAGGTCGCCGACATGGCACGGCCGCGGACCGAGATCATGATCAACCTCGGCAATCCCGAACTCGCCTTCAAGACCTCGTTCCTGCCCAACGACGGTGTGGGACTGGCCAGGATGGAATTCGTCATCAGCGAGTACATCCGCTTCCACCCGCTGGCCCTGCTGCACCCCGAGAAGGTCGACGACCCTGCGGTGCGCCGCGACATCGAACGGCTCACCCAGGGCCACCGGGACGGCGGCGCGTTCTTCGTCGAACGCCTGTCGGAGGGGATCGGCACGATCGCGGCCGCCTTCTGGCCGAAGCCCGTGGTGGTGCGGATGTCGGACTTCAAGACCAACGAGTACGCGAGCCTCGTCGGCGGACGGGGGTTCGAGCCGTCGGAGAGCAACCCGATGCTCGGGTTCCGGGGGGCCTCGCGCTACGCCCACCCCGCCTACGCCGAGGGTTTCGCCCTCGAGTGCCGCGCGATGCGGCGCGTGCGCGAGGAGATGGGCCTGACGAACGTCATCCTCATGCTGCCGTTCGTGCGCCGGGTCGCCGAGGCTGACCTCGTCCTCCAGACGATGGCCGACCTCGGGCTGCGGCGGGGCGAGAACGGGTTGAAGATCTACGCGATGTGCGAGATCCCGAACAACGTCATCCTCATCGACCAGTTCGCCACCCGCTTCGACGGGTTCTCCATCGGCTCCAACGACTTGACCCAGCTCACCCTCGGTGTCGATCGGGACAGCGAGGTCGTCGCCTTCGACTACGACGAACGCGACGACGGGGTGAAGGAGATGATCCGGATGGCCGTGGAAGGCTGCCGTCGCAACGGGATTCACTCGGGCCTGTGCGGCCAGGCGCCGTCCGACTACCCGGACATGGCCGAGTATCTGGTGCGGGTCGGTATCGACTCGATGAGCCTCAACCCCGACACGGTGGTACGGACCACCCGTCTGGTCCTGGCCGCCGAACAACAGCTCGCACACCTGTCATGACGCCGCCGGTGGTCATCGACCCCCGCTACCACGATGCGGTGATCTTCGATCTCCGCGGCATGTCCCCCGACACCGCGCCGAGTGCCGCGCTGACGCGCGATCTCGAGGACGGCGGCGTCAGGACGGCGTTCTGCTCATCGGACGGTGAACCCTCGGCGCGGCGGGAGGCGTTGCGCGAGTTGGACGTCCGCCCGCAGCGTGCCGTGCTGATCGAGGACTCGGCGACGGGTCCCGCGTCGGAGGACGGATTCGCACTCGTCATCCGCGTGGACCCGGCCAGGCGCACCGACGACGCGGTCGGAGACGATGCCGACCGGGTGGTCGCGGGACTGGCCGACATCGCGGTCCGCACCGGCGACAAGCGGGTCTCCGAGGTGCCCAACGCGCTGGAGTCCTACGGTCAGCTGATCGGCATCACCAGCGTCCGGGAGTCGATGTTGTTCCTCGACTACGACGGAACGCTGTCACCGATCGTGTCCGATCCGGACGCGGCCGTGCTCGTCGACGGCGCGGCCGAGGCACTGGCACTCGTCGCGGCGGTGTGTCCCGTCGCGATCCTCAGCGGCCGCGATCTCGCCGACGTCCGGGCGCGGGTGGGCGCTCCCGGGCTGTGGTACGCGGGGAGCCACGGATTCGAGTTGACGGGACCGGACGGCACCTACCACCAGAACGAGGCGGCCGCCGTGTTCGTCCCCGTCCTCGAGCGCGCGGCCGGCGACCTGCGCGAGTCGTTCGCCCACATCCCCGGTGTCCGCGTGGAACACAAGCGCTTCGCCGTCGCGGTGCACTACCGCGAGGTCGGCGCGGCCGATCAGGTCGCCGAGATCGTCTCGGCCACACATCGACTCGGCAGGCAGGCCGGTCTGCGTGTGACGAGCGGCCGCATGCTGGTGGAGCTCAGACCGGACATCGACTGGGACAAGGGAACCACCCTGAGGTGGATCCGCGACCGTCTCGACACCACCGGTTCGCTGCTGCCCGTCTACATCGGTGACGATCTCACCGACGAAGATGCGTTCGACGCCGTCCGTTTCGACGGGATAGGCATCGTCGTGCGCCACGACGAGGACACCGACCGCAGGACGGCGGCCCGTTTCAGCCTGCAGAGCCCCGACCAGGTGCGCGAGTTGCTCCAGCGGGGGTCGCAGTGGCTGGCCTACAAGCACCAGGTCGCCGGCGAGGCCTGGGATTTCACATATGAGGGCTACGACCCGCACAGCGAGAAGCTGCGGGAGTCGTTGTGCACGGTCGGGAACGGCTACTTCGCCACGAGGGGCGCCGCACCGGAATCGAAGGCCGGCCGGGTGCACTATCCGGGAACCTACGCCGCGGGCGTGTTCAACCGTCTCGTCGACGACGTATCGGGTACCCCCGTCGACAACGAGAGCATGGTGAACCTGCCCGACTGGCTGTCGCTGACCTTCCGGATCGACGACGGTGAATGGTTCGACATCGACGCGGTCGAGGTGTTGTCCTACCGCCAGACCCTCGACCTGCGCGGGGCCACCCTGACCAGGGAGGTCCGGTTCCGCGACGGCGCGGGACACACGACTTCCCTGACGCAGCAACGGTTCGTCGCGATGCATCTCCCCCACGTCGGCGCTCTGCAGACCACGATCGTCGCCGAGGACTGGTCGGGCCGCATCACGATCCGCTCCACACTGGACGGCAACGTCACGAACTCGCTCGTCGAGCGGTACCGCGACCTCGGCAAGGAGCACCTCGACGTCGTCGAGAGGCGGCAGCTGTCCGACGATTCGGTGCTGTTGACGGTCCGAACCACCCAGTCGCGCATACCGGTCGCCATGGCGGCGCGCAACGTCGTCTGGCGTGACGACGCCCCGGTGGCGGCCTCCTACCGACTCGTCGGCGACGCCGCGGAGATCGGTCACGAGATCACGGTCGAGCAGTCGGTCGGTGAGGCGCTGACGGTGGAGAAGCTGGTGACCCTGTTCACCGGCCGCGACGTCGCGACGTCCGAACCCGCGGTGGACGCCGAGCGCTGGCTGGGCCGGCTCGGCCGGTACGCCGAGGTGCGCGAGGAGCATCTGACCGACTGGCTCCATCTGTGGGAGCGCCTGTCCATCGAATTCGACGACTTCACAGACGAAGTGCGCATCCTGCGGCTGCACCTGCTGCATCTGCTGCAGACCGTCTCGCCGAACAGCGCCGACCTCGACGTGGGTGTCCCCGCACGCGGACTGCACGGTGAGGCCTACCGCGGCCACATCTTCTGGGACGAGCTGTTCATCTTCCCGGTGCTCAACCTGAGACTGCCCATGATCACCCGATCGCTGCTGGCATACCGCTACCGACGGCTGCCGGAAGCCCGCCACGCCGCCGCAGCGGCCGGATACTCCGGTGCGATGTTCCCCTGGCAGTCCGGGAGTGACGGCAGGGAGGAAAGTCAACGGCTGCACCTCAATCCGCGCAGCGGAAACTGGAATCCCGATGCGAGCGCACGGGCCCACCACATCGGCATCGCGGTCGCCTACAGCGCGTGGAAGTTCTACCAGGCCACCGGCGATCTGGCGTACCTGATCGACTACGGCGCGGAGATGCTGGCCGAGATCGCGCGCTTCTGGGTGAGCAGGGCCACCTACGACGACGAACGCGGCCGCTACAGCATCCGCGGCGTCATCGGGCCCGACGAATTCCACTCCGGTCACCCCGACGCGCCGTACGACGGCATCGACAACAACGCGTACACGAACGTGATGGCGGTCTGGGTGATCATGCGGGCCCTCGACGCGTTGAACCTGCTGCCGCTGCCCAACCGCCTCGACCTGCTGGAGACGCTCGGGCTGACCAGCGGCGAACTGGCGCACTGGGACGAGGTGAGCCGCCGGATGTACGTGCCGTTCCACGACGGCGTCATCAGCCAGTTCGAGGGTTACGGCCAGTTGGCGGAGCTGGACTGGGACCGCTACCGCGCGCAGTACGGCAACATCCAGCGCCTCGACCGCATCCTCGAGGCGGAGGACGACGACGTGAACCGCTACAAGGCCTCCAAGCAGGCCGACGTCCTCATGCTGTTGTATCTGATGTCGGTGACCGAACTCGGCGAGATCCTGAACCGGCTCGGCTACCACCTCCCCCCGGACGACGTCCCGGGCATGGTCGACTACTACCTGGCCCGCACCTCACACGGATCGACGCTCAGCGGGGTAGTGCACACCTGGGTCCTCGCGCGGGCCAACCGTGACCGGGCGATGGACTTCTTCGAACAGGCGCTCACCTCCGACGTCTCCGACATCCAGGGCGGCACCACCTCGGAAGGCATCCACCTGGCGGCCATGGCCGGCACCGTCGACCTGATGCAGCGGTGCTTCACCGGACTGGAGACCCGGTCCAACCGCCTCATCCTCTCGCCGTACTGGCCGGAAAGCCTTGGTGTGCTGGCCGTGCCGATCCACTACCGGGGACTGCACCTGCACCTGCGGGTCAGCGGGAAGGGTGTGATCATCAGTGTCGACCCGCGCGAGGCCGCGGGAGTGGTGGTGGAATGCCGCGGGCAGGTGGTGCAACTGATGCCGGGCACCACCGTCCGGTTCCCCGGTTGACCCGGCGATCCTCAGTCGTCCGGCGAGGCAAGGGCGAGCACCTCGGCGAAACCGTCGACGAGGCACCGGTGGAAGACGTCGAAGTCGGGGATCGCGCCGGTGTCGACGTCCACACCGATCGCGCACGTGCCCACATAGGTCAGCAGCGTGACGTTGACCGCGGCGCCGACGGTGGGGCCGAACGCGTACTGGGTCACCACTTTCGCCCCGCCGAGGTACACCGGCACCGGGATGCCCGGTACGTCACTGCACAGGAAGTCCACGTTGCGCAGGATGGAGCCGATGTACCACCGCGGCATCATGTTCAGGGCGCCGGCGATCCACTGGGTGTAGGGCAGCGACTTCTCGTGGCGCACCGCGCTGGTCCTCCGATGGACCTCCCGGATCCGCTCCGCAGGGTCGGCGATACCGGCGGGGACGTCGAAGCGCATCAGGGTGATCCGGTTGCCCCCCAACCCGTCGCCCTCCTGGCGCAGACTGATCGGCATCGTCAGGTGCAGGTCACCGACATCGACGCCGTGGTGTTCGTGGTAGCGCCGGAGCCCGCCGGCCACCCCCGCGACGAACGCGTCGTTCAACGCACACTCGCATCGGTGGGCGGCCTCCCGAAGCTCCTCGAACGGGACCTCCAGCACGCCGAGACGACGAATCAGGCTGCGCCGCCGGATGAGTGAGGAGCCCGTCCGATTCACCGGACGGACGGTCCGCACGACCGACGCGGCGATCTGCGCCGCCGACGAGACCGTCGACACCGGCCGCCGGATTCCGGCACGAATCAGCCGCGGCGCGCTCCTCGCCGTGCCCATCACCGCGTCCGCGACCAGACGGACGTCGTACTTCGCCGTCTCGCGATAGCCGCTCAACCACGGCGGCGGCGTCACCTCGGGCACCTCCGCGACCGGACCGTGCGTGGCGGGGACCTCCGACAGGTCGAACAGGATCATCCCGATCTGGATTCCTCCCACCCCGTCGGTCAGGGCGTGATGGAACTTGAGAATCAGTGCCGCCCCGCCGTTGTCGAGACCGTCGACCAACGTCGCCTCCCAGAGCGGACGCGCACGGTCGAAATCCTCCATCGCCGCGACCCGGGCCATCTCCAGCACCGTGTCGAAGCCGCCCGGCGCGGTGGCGGTCACCCTGCGCATGTGGAAGTCGAGATCGAAGTCCTCCACGAACTCCCAGCGCGGCGGCGCCGGCGGTGTGGACGGGACGACCCGCTGCCGCACCATCGGGACCTCGCGCGAGACCAGGTCGAAGCGGTCGCGCAGCTCATCCCAGTCCGGCGACCGCTCGAGCACGATCACCGTGACCACCGTGGAGCGCAACCCGGGATCGGTCTCCATCGCCCACGTGAACGCATCGCTGTTACGCATGAAGTCGGTCATCAACGGCACGTTAAGGCTGCCGACCGGTGCCGAACCAGGGCCGTTGGTCTCTTCTTCCGACCGGCCTCGGTGCCCCCGGGAGGCCGGACTCGGGACTTCCGACCCTGTTTCGAGTCCCACAGCCGGCGCACAGTGGTGACATGGAGCACCTGACCACCCTCGACGCGAGCTTCCTCGAAGCCGAGGACTCCGACCCGCACGTCAGCCTCGCCATCGGCTCGGTCTCCATACTCGACGGCCCGGTTCCCGACGACGACGTCTTCGTGGCGGGCCTCACGGACCGGGTGCTCCACATGCCGCGGTTCCGGCAGGTCCTTCGCACGCATCCACTGGATCTCGAGGCGCCGGAGTGGGTCGAGGCGACCAACTTCGACATCTCCCACCACCTGCACCGCACCGCGCTCCCCCATCCGGGCGACGACGCCGCCCTGTTCCGGTTGACCGCCGAGGTGATGGAACGCCGGCTCGATCGCGAACGCCCCCTGTGGGAGTGCTGGATCGTGGAGGGTCTGCCGGACGACCGGTGGGCCATGATCATGAAACTGCATCACTGCATCGCCGACGGGATCGCGACGATGCACATGCTGGCCGGGCTGAGCGACAACGGTGACGGCGACACGTACGCCACCGAGATCCGGGCGGCCGGCGAGGCGGCGCAGCGCGGGTTCGGGTTACCGCAGCTCGGACTCGATCCGCGGCGGTGGGCCGGCATGCTGTGGCGGACCTCGACCGGCCTGGTCGGGGCCGCCGCGCGCGGTGTGGGCGGTGCGGCCGAGATCATCGGCGGCCTCCTGCGGCCGACGCCGACGTCGCTGGTCGGATCCGTCAGCACGATGCGGCGGTTCGCGGGGGCCGAGGTGTCGCTCGAAGACGCGCAGCGGGTCTGTCACACCTTCGAGGTGACCCTCAACGACGTGGTGCTCGCCGCGATCACCGACGCGTTCCGCGCCGTGTTGATCCGCCGCGGCGAGACACCCCGCAGCAACACCTTGCGCACCCTGGTGCCGGTGTCGGTCCGCTCGAACGACGCCGTCGGCAAGGTCGACAACAGGGTGTCGCTGATGCTCCCGTACCTTCCGGTCGACGAGGCCGATCCCGAAGAACAGTTGCGGACCGTGCACGCACGCCTGACCGAGGCCAAGAACAGCGGGCAGCGCCAGGCGGGTCACGCCGTCATCTCGGCGTCGAACATCATCCCGTTTCCGTTGACCGCGTGGGCCGTTCGCGCCATGACCCGGCTCCCCCAACGCAGCGTGGTCACCGTCGCCACGAACGTGCCGGGGCCACGGCATCCGATGCAGGTCATGGGACGGAAGGTCGTGCGCATGTTCCCGATCCCGCCGATCGCGCTCGGCCTCCGGACCGGGGTTGCGATCGTCAGCTACGCGGACAAGCTGGTCTTCGGCATCACAGGTGATTTCGACACCGCACCCGACGTCGACGATCTCGCCCGCGGTATCGAACACGCCATGGACCGCCTCGTGGAGATCAGCTCCGACACCGGAAACCGACGGCCCGGCTAGAGGAGCCCGCATCGATGACTCACGGGAGCGCGGACACCGACACCATCGTCGCGGCGATCCGGCGGGCGTGCCGGGCACCGTCCCTGCACAACAGCCAGCCGTGGCGGTGGATCGTCGACGACGCATCGGTCGACCTGTTCGCCGACCACCGCCGGGTGGTGCGCTCCACCGACAGGTCGGGACGTGAGGCGCTCATCAGTTGCGGTGCGGCGCTTGATCACTTCCGGATCGCGATGGCCGCGTCAGGGTGGCGTACCGAAGCCGACCGGTTCCCCGACCCGGGTGAACGGGACCACCTGGCATCGATCACCTTCACCCCCGCGCCGAACGTGACGGCGGCCGACCGCGAACTCGCCGCGGCGATCCTGCGGCGCCGCACCGATCGGCTGCCGTTCCGCGCGCCCGAGCGTTGGGAGACGTTCGAGATCGCGTTGCGGCGAAGCATCGAATCCGGTCCCGTGGCGCTGGTGGTGCTGAGCGACCGATCACGGCCGATACTGGCCGAGGCATCCCGGCTGACCGAGTCGCACCGGCGCCACGATGCCTATTACCGCGACGAACTGCGTTGGTGGACAGAGCCTCACCGGCCCTACCGAGGTGTGCCGCCGAGTGCGCTGGTGTCCGAGGAGGAACAGGGACGCGTCGACATCGGCCGCACGTTCCCGGTGACCTGGCACGGTGATCGGTGCCCCGAGGTGCGCGCCGACGAAGCGAAGATCCTCGTGCTGAGCACACCGGGAGACGGCCGCGCCGACGCACTCCGGTGCGGCGAGGCGCTGTCGACCGTTCTGTTGGTGTGCACGGTGGCCGGGCTCGCCACCTGCCCGTTGACCCATGTCACCGAACTGCCGCAGAGCCGCGCCGCGATCGCGGGCCTGATCGGGGACCGGGGAGTCCCGCAGGCCCTGATCCGGGCGGGCAGAGCCCCGGACGTCGAGGAGACGAGGGCGCCGACACCGCGACTTCCCTCGAGCGACGTCATCCAGATTCGTCGATCGAACCAGTGGGAGGAGTGACATGGAAGCGAACGGCAGCGGCATCCTGGTGGGTGTCGACGGTTCGGCGGAATCCGACGCCGCCATCCGCTGGGCGACCCATGAGGCGGTGATGCGCCGGGTGCCGCTGACGCTGACGCACGTCGTGGCCGCCGTGGCGGCGAGTTCGCCGGTCGGGCCGATCCTGGCCGAGATCTGCGCATGGCAGCAGGACAACGCCCGCCACGTTCTCGAACAGGCGCTCAAGACCGCACAGGCCTGCGCTCCCGACTCCCGTCTGCCCGACATCCGCACCGAGGTCCTCGGGTCGAGCGTGGTCCCGACCCTGGTGCACGAATCCGGCGAGAAGCAGATCGTCGCCGTCGGAAGCCGCGGAACCGGTGCGCTCGGCCGGCTGCTGCTCGGCTCGGTCAGCACCGGTCTGGTGCACCACGCCCGCTGCCCGGTGGCCGTCATCCGGCCCGCACGCGGCGGGCGCCCGGACGAAGACGCGCCCGTCCTGCTCGGCATCGACGGGTCACCGGCCTCGGAGGCGGCGACCGCGATGGCTTTCGACGAAGCGGCACGGCGGGGGGTCGACCTGGTGGCGCTGCATGCCTGGAGCGACGTCTCGGTCTTCCCCATCGTGGGCAGGGATTGGCGCGCATACGAGAGCCAGGGCGACGAAGTCCTCGGCGAACGGCTCGCCGGCTGGCAGGAGCGGTATCCCGAGGTGCGGGTACACCGACGCCTGGTCTGCGACCAGCCCGCACGATGGCTGATCCGCGAGTCCGAGCACGCGCAACTGGTGGTGGTCGGAGTCCGCGGTCGGGGCGGCTTCGCAAGCCCCTGGCTGGGTTCGGTGAGCTCGGCCGTGGCCCAGTCCGCGGACACACCGGTGCTCGTGGTCCGCGCAACCCCGCCGGCATCCAGGGGTGCGGGCCGATGAGACGTTCCGGCGAACGCCCCGGACACGGACCGACGATCGTCACGCTCACGATGAACCCGGCCCTCGACATCACCACGAGCGCTCCACAGGTCCGGCCGACGAGCAAGATCCGTTGTGCCCGAGCCCGTTACGACCCGGGTGGCGGCGGGATCAACGTGGCCCGCACCGCCTTCGTGCTCGGCGAGTCGGTGTCGGCGGTGTTCCCCGTGGGCGGGCCGAGCGGCGACCTGCTCACCGAACTGCTGGGCAAGGCCGACGTTCCGTTCCGTCGCGTCGCGATCGGCGAGCCGACGCGCGAGAGCTTCACCGTCAACGACGACAGCAGCGGCCGGCAGTACCGTTTCATCCTCCCCGGCCCGTCCCTGACACCGCAGGAGCAGGCGAAGTGTCTGGAGGAACTGCGTTACGAGGCCCGGGTCGCGCAATTCGTCGTGGCCAGTGGCAGTCTGCCGCCGGGAGTTCCGCCGGACTTCTATCAGCGGGTCGCCGACATCTGTCGCGAACTCGGCGCGCGATTGATCCTCGACACGTCGGGCGATGCCCTCCAGCGGGTCCGTTCGGGAGTCTTCCTGCTCAAGGCCAGCGTGCGGGAACTCCGGGAGCGGGTCGGCAGGGAACTCCTCGACGAGGCCGATCAGTTGACCGCCGCACACGAACTCATCGACTCCGGCGTCGCCGAGATGGTGGTCGTCTCGCTGGGTTCGAAGGGTGCGCTGCTGGCCACGTCGCAGGACAGTCGACGTTTTCCGCCGGTACCGGTGGAGGCCGTCAGCGGTGTCGGCGCGGGCGACGCGATGGTGGCGGCGATCGTCGTGGGTCTGACGCGGGGATGGTCGCCGAGCAAGTCCGTGCAGTTCGGGATCGCCACGGGCGGGGCCATGTTGTTGACCCCGGGTACCGCGGTGTGCGAGCGATCCCAGGCGGAACGGCTCTTCGAGCTCGCCCCGGATCCCGAGGAGGTGGCCGTCAGCGCGAGCGGCGGTCCGATTCCGACCGGCCCGGCGCCCGGTACAGAGCGGCCCCCGCGGTGATTCCGGCCCCCGCGGCGACGATCAGGATCAGCGCCCCGGGCGGCAGGTCGGTCAACGCCCCCTTCAGCGCCGCGGCGAGCGAGGCGGTGTGGGCGTTCTCGTCGTCGGCGACGACGATCCGGCCGGCACCCAGATCGAGTCGCTCGGCGAGCGCGGCAGCGTAGTCGGGGCGTCCGGGCGCGGCGACCACGACGTCGACGTCGGGCACCCTCAGCCCGGCGTCGTCCAGACAGATCCGCGCGGCGTGCGCCGCCGCCTCGGCGAGGCGGTCGTCGAGGTCGCCGGATTCGGTGAACCGCAACACGTTGCGCGCATCCGCCGAACCCACGGTGGCGCGGAAGGACTTCCCGTCGTCGGGGTCGCTCACCCAGCTCACCCGCCCGAGCCCCGAGTCGTCGTCGGTCCAGTCGCACAGCAGCGCCGCCCCGACGGGCGAGAACGGGAAGTGTCTGCTCATCCCCCGGCCGGGGTCGGCGTCGCCGGCGGTGATCAGCGCGTGGGTGGCCGCCCGTGACCGCAGGAAGCCGTCGACCACCTGAAGCCCGGTGAGGACACCACAGCTGCCGTTGGAGATGTCGAACGAGAACGTGCCGTGCGCACCGTCGCGCAGGCCGTCGTGGGGATCCTCGGGATTGGCGCCGATGTCCTCCTGGATCAGCGCCGCGAGCGCGGGCTCCCCCAGGTTCTTGTCCCGGTAGATCCCGGCGTTGACGAGGAGGCTGAGATCGTCGGGATCCCGCCGCGCGGCGTCGAGACACGATCTCGCGGCCGCGACGGCCAGATGCAGGGCACTGTGCCGGTCCCGCCAGCCGCCGCGCGTCACCGCGACCTGATCAATGATGGTGCCCATAGCGTTTCACCAGATCCTCGTCCACCTCGATGAGTACCACCCCGATCTCGAGCCCCGACGCCAGCGCGATGAGCGCGATCGTCTCGCCGGGTTGGATGCGGCCGGCCTCCAGTTCTTCGACGAGCGCGACCGTGTGTGTCGTCGAAGCCGTGTTCCCGTAGCGGTCGACGGTGATCACCGCGTCGTGGCGGGGGGCGTCGCCGAAGACCGCCGACATCTCGGCCATACCCTTGCGGATGGCACGCGCCGAGGTCTGGTGGGTGATCACATGGTCGATGTCGTGGATGGCGATCCCCGCGGCGTCCAGGACCTCGTGCAGCAGCAGCGGTGTGTCGGCGATCGCCGCGCGCTGGATCGCCCGGGAGTCGGTGAACATCCTCGCCCCCGGGTCTCGGCCCTTGGGGTAGGCCAGGCACAGCCGGCTGTGGTCGGCGATCGTCGTGAAGCCGGCGAGGGTGATCGAGCCCGAGTCGGCGCCGGCGCGTTCGAGCAGCAGGGCCGCCCCGGCGTCACCCAGCGTCAAGCACGCGAGCTCTCGGCTCATGATGGTCCGTATGTGGCGGGCGGCGTTGCGACCCAACTGGGAGATGTACTCGCCGCTGACCACCAGCCCGCTCCGCACGACGCCCTGCCGGATCCAGTTGTTCAGAACCGTGACGCCCGTGAGCATTCCGGCGCAGGCGTTCGACAGGTCGAACGTCATCGCCCGGTGTGCGCCGATCGCGTGGGCGACCGCGCTGCTCATGGTCGGCTCCACCCACTGGGTCAGGCCGCCGTGGAATTTCGTGATGCTGCAGCTGATCACGACGTCGATGTCGGAGGCCGGCGACCCCGCCCTGTCCAGGCAGTCGCGCGCCGCCGTGGTCGCCAGACTGTAGGAGTCCTCGTCCCCCACGGACACCCGGCGCTCGTGAATGCCGGTGAGGCGTTCGAGGTCGATGTGCGTGTTGTGACGGGTCGACGCCATCAGCTCGTCGGTCGTCAGACGGGTGGGGGGTAGATGCCGGCCCGCCGCGGCCACCCGGGTGCGGTACGGCGCCCCACCGCCTTTCGTCGAGTGGTCCATCACCAGCCAGTGTGTGGTCACGAACGTCACCTCCCGCTGTGATGGTCGATCATCACGGCGTCACCCGGCCAGGGCATTTGGACCCTTGCCGACGGTCCGACGGCCCCTGTCGGATCGCGGTGAGCACGGCGTCGACCGCATCCGGAACCGCGGCCTGCACCGCCGTGGACAAACCCACCCCGAAACCGACGTCGGCGACCTCGACGGCGAGCACCAGGAGGTCGTGGGGCATCCGGTTCAGCGCCCGGCCGAGCTCGACCACGGTGGCGAGGTCCATGCCGTGGGAGCTCACCGGCGGTGACGACAGGAGCCGGTCAGCGGTGCACCGGTGGATCCGGCCCGGCACGGAGGGTGTCGCGACCGCCGCGTCGACCACGACCGCGAGCCGGGCCCCGGCCCACGCGTCGAGGATCTCGCACGGGTCGTCGACCACGTACCGGACCCGGACACCGGGTGCGACTCGCGCCCCGACGGCCGCTGCGACGGCCGGGCCCACCCCGTCGTCGCGGCGATGACCGTTGCCGACGCCGATCACGACGCTGTCACCGGTCACGACGAGCCACCGCTCATCTGCGTTCGACGGTGAGGGTCAGGAAGTGGGCCGAACACGAGATGCACGGGTCGTGGTTGCGGATCGACCGCTCGCACAGCGACGTCAGCGTTGCGTCGTCGAGGGTCAGGTTGCCTGCCACCAGCTGGGCCATCTCGTATTCGATGGCGGCCTGGTTCTGCGCTGTCGGCGGCACCATCGTCGCCGCGCTGATCAGACCGTCGTCGTCGATCTCGTAGCGGTGGTACAGCAGCCCGCGCGGCGCTTCGCTGACACCGTGCCCCACCCCGGCGCGTGGTGCGACGTGGACGAACGGGCGCGCAGGCCGCTCGTACTCGTCGATGATGCGCAGCGCCTCCTCGATCGCGTAGACGATCTCCACAGCGCGGACCACGATGCTGCGGAACGGGTTTCGGCACTGCGCGCCGAGGCCCGCCTCCGCGGCGGCCTGTCGGGCCGTCGCCGAGAGGGTCGCCGAGTTCAGTGCGTACCGCGCCAGGGGCCCGGTCAGATAGCGCTCGCCGTCGAGCGTCGCGTGCAGCGCGGTGGAGTGGGGCACCTGGCTCTCCCGCACGTGTTCGCCGAACTCGGCCACCGGGAAACCGGGTCCGGTGCTGCGGCGGATCGTGCCGTCCTCGATCGCGTACCGGTCCGGTTGGGTCAGCGCGAGGAACTCGTGGTCGAATTCCACCTCGGGGCAGTCGAATGCGGCCACGGAGCGAACTGTGAAGAGGGCGTCGTCCAGCGCGCGCCGCAACTGTTCGGCGAGGGGCTCGAGCTCATCACGGCGCGGCACCGAGTAGAAGCCGCCCAGCCGGACGTTGATCGGATGGATCGAGCGTCCGCCGAGCTGCTCCATGAGCCGGTTCCCGGCCTTCTTCAGGGCGAGCCCGCGCTCCAGGAGCTCCCGGTGGTCCTTGGCGAAACTGATGGCGTCGGGGTAACCGAGGAAGTCGGGCGCATGCAGCAGATAGATGTGCAGCGCGTGGCTGTGGATCCACTCCCCGCAGTACAGCAGCCGACGCAGCTCGATCAGCTCAGGGTCGAGCGTCACCCCACACGCAGCCTCGATGGCGTTGCAGGCACTCACCTGGTAGGCCACCGGACAGATGCCGCACACCCGCGCGGTGAGGTCGGGCGGTTCGGTGTAGGCCCGTCCGCGCAGGAAGGCCTCGAAGAACCGCGGTGGCTCGTAGATGTTCAGTTCGACGGTGTCGACCGTGCCGTCGGTCAACGTGACATGCAGCGCGCCTTCACCTTCCACCCGGGTCAGCGCACCGACCGTCAGGGTGCGGATCTCGGGGTTCACGAGTCGTTCCGGTGCTCGGCGAACCGGGCCACGTTGAACGTCGAGAACACCCGCTCGACGTCACCGCCCGACATCCCGTCGCGGCGCAGCACCGGGATGAGCGCGGCAGTGTTCGGCGTCGCCGCGGGCCCGAAGCATCCGTAGCAGCCGCGGTGGTACGTCGGACACAGTGCGCCGCAACCGGCGTGGGTCACCGGACCCAGGCAGGGCACGCCCTCGGCCACCATCACGCACGTCACCCCGCGCAGTTTGCATTCGGTGCACACCGTCTTGGCAGGCAACCGCGGTTTACGCCCCACGAGCAGTGCGGCGAGGGTGTCGAGCAGCTGTCCGCGGTCGATCGGGCAGCCCTGCAGCTGATAGTCGACCTCGACGTGCGCCGCGGCGGGAGTGGAGGTCGCCAGCGTGTCGATGTAGTCGGGCCGGGCGTAGACGACCGAGGCGAACTCCTCGACGTCGGCGAAGTTGCGCAGCGCCTGCACTCCGCCTGCGGTCGCGCACGCACCGATGGTGACCAGCACCTTCGACTGCTCGCGGATCTCCCGGATGCGCCGCTGGTCCGCCGCGGTGGTGATCGACCCCTCGACCAGCGACACGTCGTAGGGACCGCCCAGGATCGCGCTGGACGCCTCCAGGAAGGTGGCGATCTGCACCTGACCGGCGAGGGTGAGCAGGTCGTCCTCGCAGTCCAGCAGGGTCAGCTGGCAGCCGTCACAGGAGGCGAACTTCCAGACCCCGAGCGTGGGTGGGCTCATCTACAGCTCCTCGACCTGCAGCAGTGGCTCGGCGACGTCGTACCCCACGACGGGTCCGTCGCGGCACAGCAGCAGCGGGCCGAGCTGACAGTGCCCGCACCAGCCGATCCCGCACTGCATGTTCCGTTCGAGTGAGACGCGGATCTTATTGGGGGCGAGTCCTTTCCGAACCAGCTCCGCCGCGCTGTTGCGCATCATCGGTTCGGGACCGCACAGGAACGCGGTGGTGCGGTCCGGCCGGACGGGCAGGCGGCGCAGCGGCTCGGTGACGAACCCGACCTCGCCCGGCCAACCCTGGACGGGGACGTCGACGGTCAGGTGCACGTCGACGGCGCCGCTGTCCGCCCAGCGCCGGAGCTCGTCGGCGAACAGGAAGTCGTCCCGTGAGCGGGCGCCGGCGATGAGCGCCACCCTGCCGTAGCGGTCCCGCTCGGCCAGCGCGCCGAGCACCACCGGCCGGAGCGGCGCGAGGCCCACCCCGCCGGCCACGATGACCAGGTCGCGGCCCGCGGCATCGTCGAGTCCCCAGTCGGTGCCCAACGGTCCACGCATCCCGATCACGGTGCCGGGCTGCGCATCGTGCAGCGCCCGGCTCACGGCGCCGACCGCGCGGATGGTGTGCGTGACGGCATCGTCGGTGTCCGTAGGGGACCCGCTGACCGAGATCGCGACCTCCCCGATCCCGAAGGCGTAGAGCATCATGAACTCGCCGGGCTTTGGCGCGCGGAGCGGGTCGCCGACCGGTTCGAGGCAGAGGGTGGCCGAGTCGTGGTTCTCGGCGATGCGCGTGCGCACCCGGTAGGGCACCGGAGACATCGCCGAGGCCGGCGTCGGCGTGGTCATGGCGTCAGTCATCGGCGGCGTCCGCCCCGTCGGCCATCGTGGTCATCTCCGCGGTGATGTCGATCCCGGTGGGACACCAGGCGATACAGCGCCCACAGCCGACGCATCCGCTGCTGCCGAACTGGTCGTGCCAGGTGCCGAGTTTGTGGGTGAGCCAGTGCCGGTACCGCGACGGCGCCGACTGCCGGGTGCTTCCCTCGTGCACGAAGGTGAAGTCGAACTCGAAGCACGACGACCAGTGCATCCAGCGCTCGGCATGGTCGCCGGTGAGGTCGGTGACGTCCTCGACGCTGGTGCAGAAGCACGTCGGGCACACCATGGTGCAGTTTCCGCACGTCAGACACCTGCCGGCGACCTCGTCCCACTGGGACGATTCGCGCGACTCGATCAACAGCCGGCGCAGGTCCGTCTCCGGCATGTGGCGGCCCATGTGGTGCGCCGCCTCGCTCACCTCGGCGCGCGCCGCGTCGATCTCGTCCTGTTCGGCGTCGCGGTGGGTGACGGTGGCCAGCACGTCGGCGCCTTCGTCGCTGCCCACGTCCACGACGTAGCGGCGGCCGGACCCGTCGATGCGTTCGGTCAGCGCGAGGTCGTAGCCGGGACCGACGGCGGGGCCGGTGTTCATCGAGGCGCAGAAGCACAGTCCGCCGGGCTCGGTGCAGTTGACCGCGACGACGAAGATCCGGTTCAGGCGGCCGACGAAGCCCCGGTCCGGGTACGCACCCTGCCCCAGCACGCCGTCGAGGACACGGATCGCCGACAGGTCGCACGCCCGCACCCCGACGAAGGCGTACCTCGGCGGGTCCTCGGGTCGCTCACCGTCCGACGACCACACCCGCTGCCGGGGCGGATGGAGGAACTGCTTCCAAGACTGCGGGCCGGCGGAGTGCCCGAACAGCGCGTCGTCGTCGCGGCGGCGCAGGCGATACACCCCGGGGGCCACCTCCACCCCCCAACCGCGGGGCAACTCGTCGGCCGAGGTCAGTTCGGCGAGCACGATCGCGTTGTCCGACACGGTCGGGCCCACCACCCGGTAGCCGCGCCCGATCAGCGCGGCCACCAGTTGCTGCAACCCCGCAGCGTCGATCACCCCGACGCCCACAGGCCTATCGTGCCTTCAGCCTGGATCTGAGGTAGGGGCATTGGACCCTTTTTCCGTACACCGCGCCCCACACCGGCGGGGCGGACGTCACGCGGCGGTCCGGATATGCGACCGTCGGGTGTACGCAATCTCCGGAGTTGACCCAATGATCCACCATCTCGCCGTGCCCGCCCTGTTGAGGAGGGCGGCGCCGTCTCTGCTCCTGGTCGCCGCCGTGGCGGCAGGCGGCTGTCCCAGTCCGGCCGCGCCGTCGCCGCCGGCTCCGGCGCCCGCGGCGGCGGCGCCGTCGGCCGCACCCAAGGCCGCACCCACACCGCCGAAACTGCGCCTGGCGGCCGATCCCCTGCGGATCGTCGACGACCTCGTCGCCGATGAGCGGGCGCTGCGCGACCCGTCCCTTCCGGAGGCGTCGACGGTGGCGGCCGCGCGGCGTCAGCAACTGGCCTACCGCGCGTTGGGTCGTCACCCCGAATGGGATGCGCTCGTGCGGCCCCGGGTCCCGCCGTCGCTGATCGAGGTCTACGACCGCAACGTCAGCGCGCGGCGCCAGTTGACGGCGCTGAGCAAGGGCGACGCGAAACCGACCCTGCCGGCCTGGCGCATCGTCGCGCCGCGGCCCGCCGACGAACTGCTGGGTTACTACCGCAAGGCCGAGTCGACCTTCGGAGTCGGGTGGAACTATCTGGCGGCGATCAACCTGGTGGAGACGGCGTTCGGGCGCATCGCCGGGGTCAGTACGGCGGGCGCCCAGGGGCCCATGCAGTTCATGCCGGCGACATTCGCGGCCTACGGCGCGGGCGGCGACATCACCTCCCCGCACGACAGCATCATGGCCGCGGGCCGCTACCTCGCCGCGAACAACTTCGCCCACAACCCCGACGGTGCGCTGTGGCGGTACAACAACTCGAACGAGTACGTGCGGGCGATCAGCGATTACGCGGCGGCGCTGGCCCGCGACCCCGCGGCGTTCGAGGGCTTCTACCGGTGGGACGTCTACTACAACTCCACGGCCGGTGACGTGGTGTTGCCCATCGGCTACGCCGCGACCGCGCCGGTGCCGGTCCTCGACTACCTGGCCACCCACCCGCTCGAGCCGCCGGTCGTCCGGGTCCACGGCCGCAGCGAGAAGATCCTCGAAGAGCTGCTGCGTGTGCGCAACCACGCTGTGCGCGAACGCGTCCCGTCAGTCGCCGAGGCGGTCTCGAAGAAGTTCCTCGGGGTGCCGTACGGCCCCGACACCCTGGTCGGCTCCACGAACCGACCCGAGGAACTCGTCGTCAACGTCGAGGCGGTGGACTGCTTCACCTACGTCGACTACATCGAGGCGCTCAAACGCGCCGACGACCGCGAGGAGTTCGTCGACCGTCTCATCGACGTCCGGTACAAGGACGGTGTCGTCGGGTTCCGCACCAGGAGGCACTTCTTCACCGACTGGTCGGCCGCGACGCCCCCGATCGCCAAAGATGTGACCGCGGATCTCGGCGGCGGGGCCAAGACCGTGGCCAAACGCCTCAACAGGAAGAACGACGGCGGGGTGTACCTACCCGGGCTGCCGGAGGTGCCGCGTGACGTCACGTACATCCCGAGCGGAGAGATCGACGAGACGGTCGTGGACGGTCTGCGCACCGGTGACTACATCGGGGCGTACGCCGCGGACGGCGGTCTCGACGTCACGCACGTCGGGATCTACGTCGACACCCCGAATGGACCGACCGTGCGCAACGCCTCCTCGCTGCGGGAACACAACCGCGTGGTCGACGTCCCGTTCTTCGACTACATGCGGACCGTCCCGGGCATCGTGGTGCTGCGCCCGACGCAGTGACGCGGGGCCTGATCCCGTCACTCGACCGCCAACTCCAGCCGTTCGAGTCGGCGCACGAGAAGGCTCGGCAACCAGCGACCGACGTCGACGGCTTCCACGCGGGAGGTCCGATCGAGGAGATGACGGACGACGATTCCCGCCTCAAGCCTGGCCAGCGCCGCCCCGACGCAGAAGTGCGCGCCCCTGCCGAACGCGATGTGTCCCTTGCCGGCTGGGCGATCGAGTCGGAACTCCCCGGGCCGGTCGAAGTGGGACGGATCGCGGTTGGCCGCACCCCAGAGCAGCAGCAGCCGGGACCCCGCCGGCAGGTCGACGCCACAGAGCGCGGTGTCGCGGACGACGTGCCGGTAATGGCCGCGAAACGGCGGCTCGCAGCGCAGCACCTCCTCGAGGAATGCGTCGAGCAGTTCGGGCCGGTCGCGGACCTGCTGCTGAATGTCCGGACGTGTGGCGAGTGTCCATGCGGCAGAACCGATGAGCGACGCCGTCGACTCGCCGCCGGCACTGAACAGGGTGATCATCATGGCCAACGCGGTCATGTCGTCCAGCACACCATCGGCAACTGCGGCCGCGAGGTCGCCGAGCAGGTTGTCCTGCGGATCGGCCGCGGCGCGCTGGAACTGGTCGGTGATGTAGCCACTCAACTCCAGCACCGCGACGGTGGCGGCGTTCAGTTGCTCCTGTGTGACCAGCCCCTCGACGACCTGGGTGGCCGAGTAGCCCCACCGGATCAGCGTCTCGATATCGGCGTCGGGCACGCCGATGATCCGCCCGACGATCATCATCGGAAGCCGGTTGGCCACGGCACCCATCCATTCGATGCGGCCGTCTCGGAGGTGGGTGTCCCAGAGCTGGGTCGCCGTGTCACCGATGAACGGCTCGAACGCCCGGATGCGTTTGACCGCCAACTGCGGGAGCAACGCCTTCCGATGGACGGCGTGTGCCGGCTCGTCGGCGGTGGCCAGCGCCTGCGTCGCGCCGCCGAGTTCACCGACGTGGAACTCGGACACGGTTCCGCCGGGCTGGTACAGCATGGTCGCGGTCAGATTCGACGAGAAGTCGTCGCAGCGGGCGATCGCCTCGGTCACGGCGTCCCACCCGCTCACCGCGTAGAAGCCGGACGCGCCGATGCGGTGGACGGCACCGGCCCGGTGCATCCGCGCGTAGAGCGGACCCGGGTCCTGGATGTACCGATCCTCGAAGAGGGCGAGCCCGAGGGCACCATCCGGTGACGTCATCGCTTCACGCTGCGCGGCGCGGCGACGCCGCGTCAACGGGTGCCGGCGAAGTTGACATCCGACGCCCGCGCTCCGGCGCGACTCTGTCTCAGCGGGTCCGGCCACCCTGCGCGAACGCTGAAACATCGCGCCCTGTTCGTCTCAGATCTGAGATACTTCACGCCTACCGACACGGGGGTGTGCGATGGTTCGCGACGACTGGGTGGTGGGCGGTGACCGCCGCGACGCGGCGGCGGAACGCATCTACGCAGCCGCGGTCGACCTCGTCGTGTCCGACGGCCTGGACGCGTTCGACATCGACACGCTGGCGAGGCGACTCCACTGCTCCAGGGCCACCGTCTACCGCTACGCCGGAGGAAAGGCCCAGATCCGCGACGCGGTGCTGACCCGCCTTGCCGCAGGCGTCATCGACACGGTCCGCCACGCCGTCGCGGACCGCAGCGGTGCGGACCGCGTCGTCACCGCGATCGTGGTGGCGCTCGAAGAGATCCGTTCCGATCCCATGAGGAAACTGCTCATGAGCGCGGCGAGCGCACCTGGACTCGCAGAGCTGCATTCGTCACCGGTGCTGCATCACCTCGCCGCCGATCTCACCGGGATCACCGACGACGACCCCGTGGCGGCGCAGTGGATCGTGCGCGTGGTGATGTCGCTGGCGTACTGGCCCAGCCACAACCCACGTGAGGAACGAGAGATGCTGCGCCGCTTCGTCACGCCGGCGTTCGGCGATCCGCCCGAGCGCTCCGGTGCGTGATCCCGTCGACACCCCGGCCGCGGCGGAGGTAGCGTCGCACCGTTCACCACAGACGACTTCCCCACGCCCAAGCCAGGAGGCATGGTGGAGCTGGTAGGCCGACGCGCCGAACGCCGACTGCTCGATGAGTCACTTGCTGCCGTGCGGGCCGGGCAGAGCCGGGTACTCGTCGTCTGCGGTGAACCCGGTATCGGGAAAACCGCTCTGCTCGACGAGATGGCGGGCAGAGCCGGTGGTTGCCGCGTCGTCCGCATCGCGGGCGTCGAGTCCGAGATGGATTTCGCGTTCTCCGCGCTGCATCAGGTGTGTACCTCTATCGCGGAGCCGATGGACACCATCCCCGGACCGCAGCGCGACGCTCTGTGCGTCGCGCTGGGTGAGCGCGACGGCCCTGCACCGGATCCCTTCCTCGTCGGACTCGCCGTACTCAACCTGATGTCGGAGGCGGCGCGGCACCACGGACTGCTGCTGCTCGTCGACGACCAGCACTGGCTCGACCAGGCTTCGGCCCGGGTTCTGGGATTTGTCGCCCGCCGACTCGGTGCGGAATCCGTCGGTGTCGTGTTCGCGACCCGGTTCATCGGTGACGAACTGCGGGGTCTGCCCGAGTTGACCCTCGGACGTCTCCCCGACGCGGACTCCCGAGCGCTGTTGAGCAAGAGCCTCGACGGCCCATTGGACCACCGTGTCCGCGACAGGATCATCGGCGAGGCGCGCGGAAATCCGTTGGCCTTGTTGGAGATTCCGCGGTCACTGGCCCGCGGTGAACTCGCGGGCGGATTCGGGGCGCCCGGCGCGCCCGCATCGCACAGCCTTGAAGGGACGTACCGGCGCCAACTCGAGGGACTGCCGCCGGGGACGCGGCGGCTGCTGGCCCTGGCCGCCGCCGATCCAGCCGGTGACCCGTCGCTGCTGTGGCGTGCCGCCGAGGTTCTGGGGCTCGACAGTGCCGCCTCAGGCCCCGCGATCGACGCCGGCCTGGCCGAGATCGGCAGCCGGGTGCTCTTCCGCCATCCGCTCATCCGCTCGACCGCCTACCGGTGCGTGCCGTTGTCCGATCGACGGAGGATCCACGGCGCGCTGGCCGTGGTCACCGACCGCGACCTCGAGCCCGACCGCCGCGCATGGCATCTCGGCCACTCGGCGATCGGGCCCGACGATGCGGTCGCCGACGAGCTCGAGCGCTCGGCGAGCCGGATCAGGGCCAAAGGTGGTGTCACGGCCGCCGCGGCATTCCTCGAGCGGGCGGCGGCGCTGGCCGTCGACCCGGCACGCCGCGGAGAACTGGCCACCGCCGCGGCATCGGCGAAGGCGCAGGTTGGAGCGTTCGATGCGGCGCGCGACCTGCTGTCGATCGCCGACGCCGCGCCGGCCTCCGATCTTCAGCGCGCACGTACCGACTTGGTGCGAGCCCAACTCGCGCTCGTCAGCAGACACGGCAACGACGCAGCCCCGCTGCTGCTCACCGCCGCGCGGCGGTTGGAGGCCGTCGATGCGACGCAGGCCCGGGAGACATACCTGGACGCGATGTCCGCGGCGCTCTTCGCCGGCCGTCTCGCCTCCGAAGGCAGCATTCTCGAGGTGTCGAAGGCGGCCTGTGACGCGCCGCGTGCGCGCGGGGGCACAGGACCCGCCGACCTTCTCCTCGACGGGCTTGCCGCCCAATACTGTTCCGGTTTCGGCGAGGGGCTTGCGGTGTTGCGCGAAGCGATCCGCACCTTCGGCCGAGGAATGACCACCGAACAGGAGCTGCGGTGGATGGTGTTGGCCTGTCTGGCATCGTGTCGGGTCTGGGACATCGAGCGGCACGCCGCGCTGGCCACGCGGTACGTGGAACTCGCACGACGCTCGGGTTCGGTCACCCACCTCCCGCTTGCGTTGAGCAGCCGCGTCATCCCCCTGCTGTTCACCGGCGAGTTCGACCAGGCGGCCCAGACGACGGCGGAGATGCGCGCCGCCATCGAGGCGATGGGCGGGAGCCTGACTCCGTACAGCGAGATCGCCCTGACCGCGTGGCGAGGGCGGCACGTCGAACTGGCCGCGCTCGGTGACATCGCGCGTCGCGACGCGGAGACACGAGGGGAAGGGCACGGCCTGACGGTGATCGCATGGGCTGCGGCCGTTTCGGCCAACTCCCGCGGTGACTACCGGACAGCGCGCACCGCCGCAATGGACGCCGCGTCCTGCCTCGGCGACGGCGGGGCGTCGTGGTGGGCGTTGCCGGAACTCGTCGAGGCCGCGGCGCGTCTCGGGGACGTCGAGCTCGCGACGGCGACACTGGGGCGCCTGACCGAGATGACCACGCCGAGTGGCACCGACTGGGCCCTCGGTGTCGAGGCACGGTCCCGGGCACTGCTGACTGAGCGGACCGCCGCCGAAGAGCTCTACCGCGAGGCGATCGAACGTCTCGACAGGGCAGGACTGCGACCGGACCTCGGCAGGGCCCGGCTGCTGTACGGCGAGTGGCTGCGCCGACAACGCCGCCGCGTCGACGCGCGGGTGCAGTTGCGCACGGCTCACGAGCTCTTCGAGTCGATCGGCATGGCGGCGTTCTCGCAGCGGGCCGCGCGCGAACTGCTGGCAACCGGTGAGCACGCGCGTCGCCGCACCGTGGCGGCGACCTCGCCGCATGAGCTCACCGCCCAGGAGACGCAGATCGCGCGGCTGGCGCGTGACGGCATGTCGAACCCGGAGATCGGGGCACGGCTGTTCATCAGTGCCCGCACCGTGCAGTACCACCTGGGCAAGGTGTTCACCAAGCTCGGCATCGAGTCGCGCAGTCAGCTCGCGGCCGCGTTACCCGACACGCATGGACGCTGATTCGACTGGCCAGTGGCGGATGCGAACAGCCTGCCGCATCCGGACCATGTCCTCTGTCATCCGCCCACAGAGGAGTCCCCATGAAGATGCGTGCCGCCCGCATGTACGGCTACAAACAGCCCCTGCGCCTCGAGGAGATCGACGTCCCCGCCCCCGGGCCGGAGGAGGTCCTCGTCAGAGTCGGCGGTGCGGGCATGTGCCGCACAGACTTTCAGTTGATCGACGGGTACTTCGACAACGGCCTGGCGATGGACTTCCCGATCACCCCGGGACACGAGGTCGCGGGATGGGTCGACGGTCTGGGTGCGGCGGTGCCACGGTCGGCGGGGTTGTCCGAGGGTGATCAGGTGGTGGTGTTCGGCAGCTGGGGGGACGGCGCATGCCGCCAGTGCCACGAGGGCAACGAACAACTCTGCGCGCACGGGGTCTGGGCCGGGTTCGGCCGCCACGGCGGCTACCAGGAGTACCTGCCCGTCAACTACCGCTACCTGATCAAGATGCCGGCAAGCGGTGAACTGTCCCCCGACACCCTCGCGCCGCTGACCGACGCGGGCCTGACTCCGTACCGCGGACTCAAGAAGCTGCGCGCCGCAGGCCATCTCGGGGCCGGGCGCACGGTCGCGGTCAGTGGTATCGGCGGGCTCGGCAGCTATGGCGCCCAGTACGCGAAACTGCTGGGAGGCGGCGCCGACGTGGTCGCGTTCGCGCGCAGCGACGAGAAGCTGAAGATCGCCCTGGACAACGGGGTCGACCACGCCGTCAATGTCCGCGACAAGACCTCCGACGCGGTGCGCAGCGAACTCGAGGCGCTGACCGGACGGCCGGAACTCGACGCGGTCATCGAGTGCGCCGGTTCCGAGGAGGCCATCCGGCTGGCGTTCTCGCTCCTGGCGGCCGAGGGTGCCGTGGCGTCCGTCGGGTTGATCGGCAACCGTGTCGACATCCCGCTCTTTCCCCTAGTGGCCCGGGAGTACACCTACATCGGCTCGTTCTGGGGCAACTACAATGACCTGACCGAGGTGCTGGCGCTGGCCGCGGCAGGCAAGGTCAGGCATTCGGTGACCCGCGTGCGGTTCGACGACGTCAATGAGACACTCGAGGCGATCGCGCGGGGTGACATCCTGGGCCGCGCCGTCATCGTCTACGACTGACGGCAGCCCCCGATGCCGTCCGAGCACGTCACATCCAGAACCTCGCCGATGTTCGGGCCGGCTTCGCCGCGTGGCGGGCCGGAACGGTCAGTCCCTTCTGACTTACTCGCGAAACCGCGACGTGGGAGATCGCGGGCAATTCCGTCGCGTCGCGCGTGTTCGCCAGCCGGGAATACTTCCTGGCCAACGTGATGCCGCGGGACTGAGCTAGGGTGCCGCCATGCAGAAATTGACGGTACTGGCAATTGGGTTCGCGCTGGCCCTCGGCGTCGCTCCGGCGGCGACGGCAACTCCGGTGCCCCTGCAGCAGAACTCGTCGTGCGACCCCAACTACTCGGGGCCCTGCGTACCGGTCGACAGTGACGTCGACTGCGCCGGCGGCAGCGGTAACGGCCCCTCGTACGTGTCCGGCCCGGTCACGGTGGTGGGTACCGACATCTACGAACTCGATCGCGACGGTAACGGCACCGGCTGCGAATAGTGGGTGGTGACCGGCGCCGCCGATAGCCCGTCCGATTCCCGATCAGTGCGTATCGTCTCGAATGTTCACAGTTCGGGAGGGATGATCCGATGGGTCCGGCTGCCGCTGCCCTGCGTCACGTCCTGGTCGCGACGGATCTGTCGGAACCGGCGGCCGCGGCGGTCACCCGCGCCGCCCAGCTCGCCGACGAGCACGATGCCCGGCTCACCGCACTGCATGTGGAGCCCGCCGGGATGCGCACCGACTTCGCCGAGCCGGCGCGCGCCGCTGTCAGGGCATTGGTCGACGCACTGCTCGATCCCGCGACCCCCGACGACGCTGCCCCGACGATCACCGTCCGCCGGGGCAGGGCGGCCGTGGAGATCACCGCCGAAGCGGCCGACAGCGCAGCGGATCTCGTGGTCATAGGCGCCAGCGGCGAGCACGGACTCCTCGAGGCGCTTATTGGCAGCACGGCGGAGAACGTGGTGCGGATGAGTCCGGCCCCGGTGCTCGTCGTCAAGCGCCCGTCGCCGGCGCTGTACCAATCGGTCGTCCTGGCACTCGACACCACGACGCAGTCCGCCGAGGCGGCCCGCTTCGGCCTCGGGCTGACACCTGCGGCCGACCACGTCGTCGTCCATGTCAGCACCGTCGTCGGCGAGAGCCTGATGCACGCGTTCGGTGTGTCCGGCGCGGATGTCGAGGAGTTGCGCCGGGCCGCCCTCGACCAGGCGCGGCGAGAGATCTCGCGGTTGACCGGCACGCTGACCCCGTGTCCGCACGAGATCGCCGTGGTCGGGGGGCACCCGCCGACCGCACTCGAACATGCGGCCCAGTCCCTCGACGCCGACCTGATCGTGGTCGGAACCGGAGCCCGCTCGCCGGTGTCCTACGCCTTCCTCGGCAGCGTCGCGCAGCATGTGGTGCGGGAAGCGCACTGCGATGTGCTCGTCGTGCCCACGGTCGATGCCTGAGCGGGCCACCGGCGGCCATGCCGTGGCGGCCGGATGATCCACCGTCTCACGGACCCGCAGACCGTCGGCCTGGCGATGGTGGTCCTCGGTATCATGTTCGCGGTCGGCTGGCTGGTGCGCGCGCGCATCACCTTCCTGCGCGCCCTGTTCATCCCGTCGAGTGTGATCGCCGGTTTTCTCGTGCTGCTGCTGGGGCCACAGGTGCTGGGCAAGCTCACCGGAACCAACGGATTGTTCCCCGAAGCGGTCATTCAGGTCTGGCGGGTCCTGCCGGGCCTTCTGATCAATGTCGTGTTCGGCGCGATCATGATCGGCAAGACACTGCCCAAACCGAAACAGCTGTGGCACTCAGCGGCGCCGCACGCGCTGTTCGGCACGTTCCTATCGTTGGGTCAGTTCGCGCTCGCCGGCCTCGCCGTGCTGCTGCTCCTGGGACCGGTGTTCGGATTGCCGCCGGAAACCGGCGCGCTGCTGGAGATGTCGTTCGCGGGGGGCCACGGGACCATCGCCGGCATGGGCTCGTTGCTCAGCGATGTCGGCGCGCCCGAGCTGGTCGACATTGGCCTGGGCCTGGCGACCATCAGCATGATCACCGCTGTCGCGGTGGGCTCTGCTCTGGTGCGCTGGGCGGTGCGCAGCCCGAAGGTGACGGTCATGCGCAACACCACACCGTCGGCGCGGGAGGATTACGACGTCGACCGCGTACGCGTGGCGCCGGCCGACGAACATCCTTCCCGGGATGACGGAATCCATCTCACTGTGTTGGCCTTCGCGATGATCGCGGCGGCGATCATGGTGGCCATCGGGTTGCTGTGGGGGTTGCGGTGGGCCGCCAGCGCGCTGGGCTCCGACATCTTCGACAGATTCCCGTTGTTTCCGCTGACGGTGGTCGGCGGGTTCCTCGTGCAATGGCTTGCGACGAAAACCGGCCAGGCAGGCAAGATCGACAAGCAGGCGGTGGACGGCATCTCCGCGATCGCACTCGACGCGTTGCTCGTCAGTGCGATCGGCACCATGTCGCTGGCGGCGCTCGGCTCGAATGTCCCGGTGATCATCGTCTTCACGGTGATCGGCGTGCTGTGGAGTGCGGCGGCGCTGTTCTGGTTGGGCAGTCGGTTTCACCGTGCGAACTGGTTCGAGCACGCAATCGCCGATTTCGGGCAGTCGCAAGGCAACGTCGCGACCGGTTTCGTACTGGCGGACATGGTGGATCCGCAGCGCCGCACGAGCACGGCCAACGACTACGGCTACAAACAACTGCCGTATGAACCGCTCCTCGGCGGCGGGCTGCTCACAGCGCTGTCGGTGCCGCTGATCTCCGCGGTCGGCTTGCCGGCCTTCACCATCGCCAGTCTTGTTCTCGTCGTGCTCATCGGTGTGTGGGGGGTACGCCGGCGGGGCGCGGCGAGCGGTTGAGGAGCCGCGACGTTTGCCTGTTGACGTGGAACCGCCGACAGCAACCGGGCTGCGTGAGACGATCGCCATGCATCGACGTCGGCGTTGCCATCGGGGGTACGGCATGAGGAAACCGCACGGACGCGAGTGGTCGTGGGTGGTGCTCGTGGGCGTCCTGCTGGTCGTCGTGGTACTCGCCCTGGCGATCTACTTCATATCGTTGGCCAGCAAGCAGGGCCGACCGCGGGCGTCGACCAGTGCTGTCGTTGCGGCGTGGGTGTCCTTGGGCCCGATCGAGACCTCTTCAGCATCGTCGAGACTGCTGCCAGATCGCGAAATCACGGCTGAACGTGAACTGTGCGCAGTTTCGGCGCATTCGAAATGCGAGGTGGTGGGGCGGGCGGGGCTCGAACCCGCGACCAATGGATTATGAGTCCACGGCTCTAACCGACTGAGCTACCGCCCCGGCGCGACGAACGCGGCACCATCGTCGCATGCGGCGCGGAGCCGCTCACCCGCACCCACGGCAGGGTCATCAGCACCCACACGGTGACGATCAACACCGTGGCGGACACGATGTACACCGGCCACGGCCCCAGCACATCGAGCAGGCTCGCGGTCACCGGCTTGCCGTTGAGGAACCCGTAGTTGGTGCCGGCGATCCGATTGAACGCGAACGTGACCGCCGCCCACACCGCCGTCACGGCCACGACCAGGCGCAGGCTGCGCCAACCCGGCCGCATCCCCCGCCCCCACGTCAGGTAGATCGCCGCCCACACGACCGCCAGGTGGATCGCCCAGAACGCCAGGAACGTGTAGTGCGGGAAGTCGGGGCCGACCAGCACCGGCGAGATCAGCGCCTGCGCGCTGAGCACCAGACCCCAGTAGTACGTCAGCGCGAACGCCCACTGCCGCTGCGACCACAGCGCACACGCCGCGGCCACCGTCGCCAGATCGGTCAACCGCAACGGCACGGACCGCTCGATCGTCGGCGGGAACATCGAGTACGTCAGCACCGCTAGGTAGACCACCGCGGTGAGCGCTCCGACGACCCGGCCGAAACGCCGTGACTGCGCTCGAGTCTGCCTGCGCCCCAACCACACCAGGGTCACCGCACCCACCACGAACAGAGCGATCGCGCCCCAGTAGGACGGCCCGTACGCCTCGAACTGCCGTACCGCGGCGACTGTCACGGCGCTCCGGCGAACACCGTCTGCCCGTCGTCGTCCACCAGGTACCGCTCGGTGCCCGACGCCACTCGGGGTGCGTCGGCGCCGAAGGCGACGGCGATCTTGTTGGTGGCGTTGCGCATGATGTCCAGCGTCAACTCGATCGACTCGTCCTCGGAGAAGCACGCGCGCACCCCGCGCGCGACGTCGGGCGGGATCGCCGACGGTGTCCACACCAACGCGTCGACGTACCGCAACGCGGCCCTGTGCTTCGCGGTCAACCGCTCCGAGTGTTCGAAATCCTGGATCTCGGCGTACAGCGGTTCCGAACCGCCCGCGTCGAGGGCGTGTTCCTCCCGCAGCGACTTGCACAACCGGCAGTTGTGCGCGATCGCCCCGCGCAGCCGCACCACCTCCGTGGTCAACGGGTCGAGCGCCCGCAGGCGGGCGACCGCGGGGACGAACTCGCCCAGCAGTGCCTGCGACGGGTCGGTCCCGTGGTCCCAGTCCACCGTGTCACCGATCCCGCGACCGAGTCCGAGCGAGTCGAGACCCGCGCACATGCGTGGCACGAAGTCCGCGACGAACACGGCAGCGCACACACGAAACGCCTTGTCGCCCAACACCGCGGCGAACCGCGCACGCTGATTGTCCCCGATGCCCGTCACGTCGGTGGCGAACTGTTCGGCGAACGCGGCCACCACCGATTCGGCGTCCGACTTACCGTCGAACAGGTCGACCTCGACCGGAAGCGGAAGCAGCCGCAGCGCCCGCCCACACGTCAGGCGGATCACCGTGTCGAGGCGCTGATCTCCTGACGACATCGAGACCAGAGCGGACAACTGGCGGAAGACGGCGTCGAGGGGCACCTTCGGATTATTGCGCCTGACTGACCGAAGACATGTGGAAGTCGGGAATCCGCAGTGTCGGCATCGCCGCGCGGGTCGCCCAGTCGCCCCATTCCCGCGGCAGAGTCACCTCGCTCACCCCGGCCTCGGTGGCGCGTCGCAGCAGATCGAGCGGGCTCTCGTTGAACCGGAAGTTGTTCACCGCTGCCGACACCTCACCATCCTCGATGAGGTACACGCCGTCACGCGTCAGTCCGGTCAGCAGGAGCACGGTCGGGTCGACCTCGCGGATGTACCACAACGTGCTCAGCAGCAGCCCGCGCTCGGTGGCGGCGATCATGTCGGCCAGCTCCGCCGTACCGCCGGTCATCAGCAGGTTCCCGGCCGGCACCGCGACCGGTTCGCCGAACTCGGCGGCCGCGGCCCGCGGATAGGCCAGCGCGCTGACCGCGCCGTCGTGCAACCAGTCCACCCGGCCGATGTCCATCCCGTTGTCGAACACCGACATCCGCTCGGACGATGTGGCCGCCGCGACGAACGGCAGGCATGCCAGGCCGGGTGCGGCGGGGTCGGAGTACAGCGTCAACGGCAGGTCGGTCAGCTTCTCCCCCACCCGGGTGCCGCCGGGCGCCGACAGGGCGGTGCGACCCTCCTGAGCGCCACGGCCGTCCATGGTCCAGGTCAGGTAGATCATCATGTCGGCGACGGTGGACGGCGGCATGATCGTCTCGTAGCGTCCCGCGGGCAGTTCGACCGTGCGCTCGGCCCAGCCGATCCGCATCGCGAGATCCTCGAGCATGGAATCCGTTGGGACGTTGACGAAGTCGGGGGTGCTGATGCCCGCCCACGCGCTCGCACCGCCGCGCTTGGCGTTGATCTCCACCGATCCGGTGGGCTGGGTGTAGCGCCTGCGCACACCGGTCGACGTCGCGACGAACGTCGTCTCCAGCTCGTGGCGGGCGAACCCGTAGAGTGCGTCCTCGCCGCGGAATCCGCGTGCCAGGCTGCCTGCCACCCCGGCGAACACCTCCGCCCCGGTCATCGGCACCGGCAGTTCCCAGTCGCCCGGTGTGTCGGTCGGCGGAAGCGGCGGAGCGCTGTCGCGGGCCTCGGGCGCGGCGACGGCGGCGTCCTGCGACGCCGCCACCAGCGCGCCGATCGCAGCCGGTTCCACCTCGCTGGAGCGCACCGAGCCGACGTGCGCGCTCTTGCCTTGTCGCACAATCGAAATGACCGTGGTGCTGCGGCTGAAGGATTCACCGTTGGTGGTCATCGAGTTGCCCGCCCACCGCAGCGACGCATCGGCACGGTCGGTGACCAGCACGATCGTCTCGTCGGCCCGGCCGCGGCGGGCCGCCTCGGCGAGGACTGCCTCCACCACGTCCTGCGGCCCGATCACCGGCCCGCCTCCGCCCGCGTGTTGAGCACGGTGATCCCCCGGAAGAGCGCCGACGGGCAGCCGTGGCTCACCGCCGCCACCTGCCCGGGCTGCGCCTTCCCGCAGTTGAACGCCCCGCCGAGCCGCCACGTCGACGGCCCGCCGACCGCCTCGAGCGCACCCCAGAAGTCCGTCGTCGTCGCCTGGTACGCCACGTCACGCACCTGACCGTCGAGGCGGCCGTCGCGGATCCGGAAGAAGCGCTGACCGGTGAACTGGAAGTTGTAGCGCTGCATGTCGATCGACCAGCTCTTGTCGCCGACGATGTAGAGGCCGTCCTCGACGCGGGCGATGAGCTCGTCGGTGCTGACGTCCTCGGCCGCCGGCTGCAGTGACACATTCGCCATCCGCTGGATCGGCACGTGGTGCGGCGAATCGGCGTAGGAGCACCCGTTGGACCGCGCCACGCCGAGGCGGGGAGCGAAGACCCGGTCGAGTTGATAGCCGACGAAGACGCCGTCGCGCACCAGGTCCCAGCTCTGGGCGCGCACCCCTTCGTCGTCGAAACCGATTGACGCCAGGCCATATTCGACTGTGCGGTCGGCGGTCACGTTCATCACCGGTGACCCGTATCGCATCGTGCCGAGCTTGTCGGGGGTGGCGAACGAGGTGCCGGCATAGGCGGCCTCGTAGCCGATCGCTCGATCGTACTCGGTGGCGTGGCCGATGGATTCGTGGATGGTCAGCCACAGGTTGGAGGGGTCGATCACCAGATCGGTGGGGCCGGCGGCCACGCTGGGCGCCTTGACCTTCTCGGCGAGCAGGGCCGGCAGCTGCGCGAGTTCGCCGGTCCAGTCCCACACTTCGTCACCGGCGACGACCTCCCAGCCGCGCGCGGTCGGCGGGGCCAGCGTGCGCATGGTCTCGAACGTGCCCGCGGCGGTGTCGACGGAGACGGCGTCCAGCGTCGGCAACACCCGTACCCGCTGCTGGGTGATCGACGAACCGAAGGTGTCGGCGTAGAACGTCTGCTCCTTGGCGGTGTGCAGACCGGCCGACACATGGTCGACACCGTCTGCGGCGAGCAACCGTCCGGAGTAGTCGCCCAGGACGGCGATCTTCTCGGCGGCCGGCACCGTGAACGGGTCCACACGGTAGTCCGAGACCCAGGTGACGTCGCGGTACACCGGTTCGGGTGCGAGCTCGATGCGTTCGGCGTTGAGCGGCGCCAGCGTTCTGGCCACGGCGACCGCCCGCCGCGCGGTCTCGGCGGCGACGGCCGGGTCGAGTTCGGCGTGTGAGGCGAACCCCCATGTGCCGTCGACGATCACCCGCACCGCCAGCCCGATCTCGCGGTCGATGACGGCCGTCTCCAACCCCCCGTCGCGTAGTTGCACCAGTTCACTGGTGATCGCGTGAATTCTCAGGTCGGCGTAGCCGGCCCCGGCCGCCAGGGCGGCCGACAGCGCGGCGTCGGCCAGGAGCTGTCGTGGCAGGGCGAGGAAGTCGGCGTCGACACGTCGGGGCGCTGTCACGCGCTCCACCGTAGTGGCGACCCGTTGTCGGCACCGATCAGGTGGGCGCCGAACTCGTCGGCAGCACGGTCAATTCCACGGCGAGCGCGGCGCCGCACACCACGACGATGATCGCCAGGGTGATCCAGTCGCGCGCCTTGGGACCCGACGGGGCGGCCGAGATCTGACCCGTTCCGCCGCGGGCGGTGATCGCATCGCCCATCTCGTCGGCGCGGCGCAACGCGGCCGTCACCGCCGCGGCCAGCAGGTCGACGATCTCGATCAGCCAGCGTTTGCGGCGGGCCTTACGGCTCGACAGGTGCTGTTTGGGGCGAAGCCGTCGCGCCGCATACAGCGTCGCGAACTCGTCGATGAGCATCGGGAACGCCCGCAGCGCCAAGGCGATCGCCACCGCCCAGTCGTCGATCGGGATCCGGACCGCCCGCAGTGGTCGGCCCAGTTTGGCCACCGCGGGGGCGATCTCGGCGACGTTGGTCGTCCACGACACCATCGCGCCCAGACCGAGCAGCACGATCGACAGTGCGGTGATGCGCAGGAAGTTGAACAGGCCGCCGAGTCCGACCTCGACCGACCCGAACGCGACGACAGGATCCCCGCCACCGAACGTGGCCGTCAGCCCGCCGAGGAACAGCAGACCCCACAACCAGGCCGGGATGGACGGCAGCGTTCCGCGCGGAATGTGCGCCAGCCGCGCCGCCACGAGCACCAGCGCCCCGACCGCGGCGATCGGCACCCAGCCCGGATAGAAGGTGAGCAGCACCCCGATCGCGGCGACCGCGATGAGCTTGGTGCCCGCCCACAGATCGTGGATGACCGAGCGCCCCGGCACCGGGCGCAGCAGCACCACCGGCCGGCGCGGCTTGCGGGCGGTCGCGGTCACGACACGCCGCCCGCGGTCGCCGAGGCGGGTGCGAGCAGCCCGTCGCTCAGATGCAGGGTGCGCGGGCACAGTTCCTCGAGCCCGGAGAAGTCGTGCGAGATGACGATCACGGTGAGGCCGGCGTTGCGCCGCAAGTCGGTGACCAGCCGCAGCAGCCCGCGTTGACTGGCCGCGTCCAACCCGGCCAGCGGTTCGTCGAGGATCAGCGCCCGCGGTTTGCGGGCCAGCAGGCCGGCGAGCACGACGCGGCGCATCTGCCCGCCGCTGAGCTGGTCGATGCGCCGCTCGGCCATGGCCGCGTCCAACCCGACCGTCGCAAGCGCCTGCTGGACGCGGTCGTGGTCGCGGTGGGAGAACCCCGCCGCCGAGGCGATCTCCCGGCCGACGTGGCTGCGCATCAGCTGCAGGCGCGCGGCCTGGAACGAGATGGCGACGGCGCCGACCTGGTCGGACACGGGTTCGCCGTCGAGCAGGCAGCTTCCGGTCGTCGGAACGGTCAGCCCCGCCATGATCCAGGCCAGTGTCGACTTCCCGGAGCCGTTGAGGCCGTGGATGAGCAGGCCGTCGCCCTCGGGCACGGTGAACTCGATGTCGCGGAGCGCGGTCTTGGCCCACGGGGTGCCGGTGGCGTATTCGTGTCCCACGCCGGTCAGTTCGAGGACCGGCGCGGCGCTGGTGTGCCCGACGGGCGTGGTTCCGCTCGGCGCCTGTGCGGTCTCGACCATCTCGGTGTTGTCCGCGGCGCCGCCGTTGCCGGTGAGGTTGATCGTGCGGTCGGCGACTCCGGCCTCGTCGTTGTAATGGGTGATGTGCACCAGGGACATGTCGTGGTGTTCGGTCAGCCCCGAGAGCACCTGGATGAGACCGTCGCGGCCCTGCTGATCGACCATGCTGGTGACCTCGTCGGCGATGAGCAGCGACGGTTCGCGGGCCAGCGCGGCGGCCACGGCCAGCCGCTGCAGCTCGCCACCGGAGAGCCCACCGGTGTCGCGCTCCTCCATCCCGTCGAGGCCCACCTCGGACAACAGCCGGGGCACGTCGGTCTCGGTGCCTGGCGGCAGACCCCAGACGACGTCGTCGGCCACGCGGGTGCCCAGCACCTGACTCTCCGGATGCTGCATGACCACCGCGGTGCCGCCGAGCCGCCCCAACCCGACCGCACCCGGGCGCTCGACGGTGCCCGCGGTCGGTTCCCGGCCCGCCAGCACGAGCATCAGCGTCGTCTTGCCCGATCCGTTGGCGCCGGTGACCGCGACGTGCTCTCCGGGCCCGACCGTCAGCGACACCGGACCCAGCGCGTCCTGCCCGGTGTTGGGATAGCGGAACCGCACGTCGCGCAGGTTCGTCGGAACCGGCGCGACGGACCCGCTCTCGGCGGCGGCCTCGAGTTTGTGCACGTCCGGGATGCCGACGAGGCGGCCGAGGACCCGTGACAGCGCCCACCACCCGACCAGCGTCACCATGGTGATGCTGAGGATCCCGGACCCGCCGATGACCAGCGGCCAGTAGTCAAGCGCGATTGCGAAGTCGCGTTTGAGCCGTTCGGCGGAGCTCTCCATGTTGGGGATGCGGGACAGGACCGCGGCGACGCCGTTGACGTTGGCGGTCAGCGAATCGAAGATCAGGTTCCGCAGCCGGGAGAGAACGGCGAGCGCGGCGACGGCGGCCGCTCCGAAGGCCGTACCGGCGACCAGGGCGGCCACGAACACGGTGGGCGTTCCTCGGCCGCGCCGTTTGACGATGCCGGTCAGCCCGCCGATGTAGGCGCAGTCGATCACCGACATCATCCCGCCCATGCCGGCGATCAGGAACGCGATGGTGGCGCCCGCGACGGTGGCGGCCACCAGCACCCGCAGGCGGTAGCGATAGGCCAGCAAACCCATCGGAACGGTGCCGAGCAGGGACAGCGCGGCGGCGAACGGCACCACGACGGCGATGATCGCCGTCGCCGCGCACAGAGCGGCCATCACGGACGCCTGGGCCAGTTCCCCGGGCTGCAACGATCCGGCGCGGCGAGCCTGGCTCGGCGTCGGGGTCGCGGTCATCACCCGATTCTGCCAGTCGACCCCATAGGGGCTGAGTGCCCGGGCGGCGAGAGCCTGAGCTGCATAGCCTTTCTATGTATCATGGTGCCCATGACCACACCTGCCACCGAGGGTTCCCCCACGGCGGGCGGCGGAGACCTCGGCGGCGATCTGCTCGCCGTCGTCGCCCGGCTCAACCGGTTGGCCACCCAGCGCACGCGGTTGCCGCTGCCCTGGGCACAGGCCCGGCTGTTGTCGACCATCGAAGATCAGGGCGAGGCGCGCATCTCCGACCTTGCCACCCTCGACCACTGTTCGCAGCCCACGATGACCACGCAGGTGCGCAGGCTCGAAGACGCCGGCCTGGTCTCGCGGACCACCGACCCGCTGGACGCGCGGGCGGTGCTGATCCGCATCACCGACGAGGGCAGGATGGTGCTCGCCCAGGCCCGCATCGACCGCGCTGCGGCGATCGACCCGCGGTTGGCCCAGCTCTCGCCGGAAGACCGCAAGACGCTCGCCGCCGCCGTCGACGTCATCAAACGACTGCTCGCCCAGACCGACAGCTGACGCACGGAACCGTTCGGTCGCGCCCGCCCCCGCGTCCGAGGTTGTCTCAGCGAGATCTCCTCGCGCAGAGGGTTTTCGGCGTCTCTGCGCTGACCGTCACGTGACGGTCGTGCCGATCAGCAGGCCGACCGCGTAGGTGGCCGCGATCGCGATCGCCCCGAGACCGAGTTGGCGGAGTCCCGCGAACGCGATGGGTTTCCGGGTGAACCGTGCGGCGGTGGCGCCGGCGATGAGCAACCCGATCCCGCCGAACAGCAATCCAGCCCACAGCGACTCGTAGCCCAGCAGGTAGGGAATGAGCGGGATGATCGCGCCGATCGCGAACATGACGAACGACGAACCGGCGGCCACCCACGGCGACGGCTTCTCCTCGGGATGCACGCCGAGTTCCTGGACGAGGTGGAAATTCAGCGCTCGGCTCTCGTCGCGATGGATCTCCTCGGACGCCGTGCGCGCGGTCTCGTCGCTCATCCCCATCTCCACGAGCATGTGGACCAGCTCGTCCTGTTCGGCCTGCGGCTGCTTGCGGAACGACCGTCGCTCCAGGCGGACCTCGGAGTCGATCTGTTCGTTGGCCGTCTGAACCGAGGTGTACTCGCCGAGCGCCATCGAGAACGCACCGGCCAGCAGCCCGGCCACACCACTGAGCACGACCGTCTGCGCGTTCGCGCTCGCGGCCACACCGGCAATCAGCGCGGTGTTGCTGACCAATCCGTCCATCGCCCCGAAAGTGGCGGCGCGCAACCACCCCCCGGAGACGTCGGCGTGCTGATGGTCGGCTGTGTGGGGCATGCCCGTCGGCGAGACCGGATCGGGCCGCTGGGAATCCGTCATGGAGACATTGAACGCCTGCCAGAACGTGACATTCTCGTAAGGCTGACCTGGGTTCGTCATATCACAGTTTCGCGGAATGGATAGCGGGTTACCGTCAGGTATGACCACCACTGCGGAGCATCTGCGAAACGCCCTCGACGGCCGCTGGCGTGACGTGAAGAACGACATGCGCGAGAAGCTCTCTCACGAGGTCTTCAAACCGCACTACACGCCGAACACGGTCATCGCCCGCACGAAGGTGAACGAACAGTTGCGGATCATGGCCGCCGAGGGGGCCGCCGAGGACGGGTTCGCCAAGGAGCACGGCGGCAACGGCAACGTCGGCGCCGCCATCACCCAGATCGAGATGCTGGCGATGAGCGACCTGTCGCTGATGGTCAAGGCCGGGGTGCAGTGGGGTCTGTTCGGCGGAGCGGTGGAGAACCTGGGCACCGAACGCCATCACGAGCAGTATGTCAAGGCCATCATCGACTGTGACCTGCTCGGCTGTTTCGCGATGACCGAGACCGGCCACGGCAGCGACGTCCAGTCCCTGGAGACCACGGCCACCTACGATCCGGACACCCAGGAGTTCGTCGTGAACTCCCCCACCCCGACCGCCCGCAAGGACTACATCGGCGGCGCAGCCCAAACCGCCCGCATGGCAGCGGTTTTCGCGCAACTGATCACCCACGACGGGGGTGAGCCGGTCTACCACGGCGTGCACTGTGTGCTCGTGCCGATCCGTGACGAGGACGGCAACGACATGCCCGGGGTCACCACGTCGGACTGCGATTACAAGGGCGGTCTTCCCGGTGTCGACAACGGCCGCATCGTCTTCGACAACGTCCGGGTGCCGCGCGAGAACCTGCTCAACCGCTACGGCGACGTCGCCGCGGACGGCACCTACACCTCCCCCATCGAGAACCCCAACCGGCGCTTCTTCACGATGCTGGGCACGTTGATCCGGGGCCGGGTCACCGTCGGTGGCAGCGGGGCGGCCGCGGCACGCGTCGCCCTCGACATCGCGACCCGGTATGCGCTGCAGCGCAAGCAGTTCTCCGCACCCGACGGCGGCGAAGTCCTGATCATGGACTACCTCGTGCACCAGCGCAGGCTGCTGCCGTTGATCGCCCGCTCCTACGCGCTGCAGTTCGCGCAGAACGAACTCGTCGCCAAATGCCATGAACTGCAGAGCGCGGAGAACCCCGACGCCGAGGAGCAGCGCGAGCTGGAGGCCCGTGCGGCCGGCCTCAAGGCGGCCAACACGTGGCATGCCAGCCGGGCCATCCAGGAGGCGCGCGAGGCGTGCGGCGGCGCCGGCTACCTCGCCGAGAACCGGCTCATCGGGTTGCGCGGCGACATCGACGTGTTCACCACCTTCGAGGGCGACAACCACGTGCTGACCCAGCTGGTCGCCAAGGAACTGTTGACCGCCTACGCCGACGACGTCAAGGGCATGAGCCCGGTCGAGTGGGTGCGCTTCGCGGCCAACACCGTCGGCACACGGGTGATGAAACGCACTGCGGCCGAGACGATCATGCAGACCATCCTCGACACCCGCCAGGACAACGAGGAAGAGGGCAGCCTGTTCAACCGGGGCACCCAGGTGCAGATGTTCGAGGACCGAGAGGAGTACCTGCTGTCGTCGGTGGCCCGTCGGCTGCAGAGCAAGTCCAAGGAGATGTCCGCCTTCGACGCGTTCAACGCCGTGCAGGACCACGTACTGCACACCGCGCAGGCCCACATCGAACGAATCATCCTCGAAGCGTTCGTCGCCGGAATCGACGCGTGCCCGGACGAGGAGGCCAAGCGCATTCTCGGCATGGTCTGCGATCTGTATGCGCTCTCGGTGATCGAAGAGGACAAGGCGTGGTTCATCGAACACCGCTTCCTGTCCACCGAGCGCGCGAAAGCCGTCACCCGGGGCATCAACGAGCGCTGCCGGTCGCTGCGGCCGTACGCAGAGACGCTGGTGGACGGCTTCGGCGTGCCCGAGCAGCTGCGCTACGCCGCGATGATGGATCCCAAGGAGCTGCTGTCGCCCGAACCGGCCTAGCTGTTCGGGATCGGGTCGGCGGCCTCGAGCTTGCCGTCCGCCCCGATCCGAAAGCGCACGGTGCCGATACCCGTTGGGCAGCACGGCGCCTCGTCACCCTGGCGCCACTGGTACTGCACCGTGACGGTGTCCTCGCCGGTCGGAAGGACCGAGATGTAGGGCCGCGGCTCCGGGGTGGCCGGACCCAACGGCGTATTGCCGGAGAAGAAGAGCACCTGCTGCGGGCTGTCGGGCGCCGCGGTGGCCGGACCGATCTGCACCCAGTACAGACGGCAGTCGGTGGTGTGGCCGTTGGCCACTTCGGTCCAGCTCGCGCCGGGTGCAGCGGGCGGTGTGCCACTGATCTCCCGCTGGACGGTGTCCGGCGTCGGCGCGTCCGCGGGCGTGCAGGTGTCGGGTTTGGGAGGCGCGGCACCCGGCGGACTCCAGCCGCAGCCGGTGAGGAGAAGACCTGCGGACATGAGCACTGCCAGAACGAGCCGCATGGGCCGAGCCTACGCACCGCAGCCCAGGGGCGATCTCCTACGCTGACCCAGACATACCTCGATGTAAGGAGTTGCCGATGGCGTGGTTCCTGGCGATGCAAGGGCCGCCGAGCAAGCTCGGTCAGTCGCTGATCTACGAATTGCAGGAGTCGGCGGACCGGGCGAAGCTGGCCGAGGAGATGGCCAGCGCCGCGACATTGGACCGGGTGGTTCCGGTACCCGCCGTGTTCGGTGGGCAGCGTCAGGAGGTGACGCTCTACGTTCGCCCGGCGGCGTGGGGCGTGTGGGCGTTCTACCAGATGTCCGAGGAGGAGCGGCGCCAGATGATGGCCGCGGCGAACCCGCTCATGAGCGCGCTGGCACAGGCGGCCAAACAGCAGCAGGCGGGCAGAGGCCAGGGGCAGGGTCCCGGACCGGCGCAGACTCCGCTCGGTCTGTAGGGAAGGGCGCCGTCCGTCCGTGGCGGCGCCCGCTTCCCTCAGTCGTCGGACTTGTCCTTGTCGTCCGACTTGTCCTTGTCGTCCGACTTGTCCTTGTCGTCGGACTTGTCCTCGTCGTCGGACTTGTCCTTGTCGTCGGACTTGTCTTTGTCGTCGGACTTGTCTTTGTCGTCGGACTTGTCCTTGTCGTCGGACTTGTCTTTGTCGTCGGACTTGTCCTTGTCGTCGGACTTGCCCGACTGTTCGAGCGCGTCCGCCTTCTTCGTCAGAAGGGCAGCGAGTTCGCGGGCCTCCTCGACCTCCAACACGTCTTCGGATACGCGCTTGTCTTCGTCATCGAAGCGCTCAAGGGTGATCGCGTTGTCCTTGCTGCCGACGTCCCACCGGCTGCCTTTTGCACGAACCATTTCGGTGCTGCCTTCCTGACGGAGCGATATGGATACGTGCGGGTACCCACCTCGCAAACGTCTGGAACCCCAGCACGGTGAACCGGCGGGCAGACCTGGGTGTAGGGAAAGGCCGAGCGGTGCATGCGATGCACCGGCGTGAGCTCCCCCGGCTGGACTCGAACCAGCAACCCTTCGGTTAACAGCCGAATGCTCTGCCAATTGAGCTACAGGGGACTGCGGTGTCCGCGTGAGCTTTCCGCGCGGACCGAGGAGTGACTCTAGCCTATGCACCGGCGCGCTCGCCAACGCGCTCCCCGGCACGGCGCGAACCCCCCGTCATGAGGCAGGATGGAGACCACGCACCGTCGAGTGGAAGGGCCTTCGTGATCGGGTACGTCGCCGTGATGGCCGTCGGATATGTCATGGGCACCAAGGCAGGCCGGCGCCGCTACGAACAGATCGCGGGCACCTACCGCGCGGTGACCAGCAGTCCCGCCGCCAGGGCGGTTATCGAGACGTCACGACGCAAGATCGCCGAACGGGTGTCTCCCGACCCGCAGCTCATGACGCTGACGCCGATCGACGAGCAGACCACGGTGCTGCGCCCCGAGGCGCCCACCGAGAAGTGAGGCGCGAGGCGCCTAGTTGCCGATGCCCTGGTTGATGGTGGTGCCGGGCAGCAGCGGACCCGTGGTGAGGCCGACCCCGGCGCCGCCGAAGGCCACCCCTGGCGTGGAAACGCCGACGGGACTGCCGTTCGAGTAGGACAGGCACTTGCCGTCGTCCTTGTTGCCGAACCATGCCAGGCACGCGGGGCCGGCCTGCGTGGCCTGCTCGGGGGTGGTGGACAGCGCAGCGGTCAGCGGGGCGGCCACCGCCGCCGCAGCGAACGCGCCGATCGCGACCGAACGCCGGATCCGAATCATGGTTGCCACAGGTGCTGCCTTCCCTCGCCGTTCCCCCACCGGGTGTATAGCGCGCCCACCATATCGCGTTACGCGGACTCACGCAGTGATGTCATCCCCGCTGGCCTGTTCGAGCAGGCTGCGGCGGTAGGCCTCCATCGCCACCAGGTCGCCGAACAGCGCGTGGTACTCGTCGCCCTGCTCCACCGGCGACATGCGTTGCAGTTTCGACTTCACCTCGGCGATCTGCCGGCCCACCCAGACCTCCTGGAGCCGGGCCAGGACCCCGCCGATGTAACGGGGCAGCTTGTCGTCGTCCTCGACCCGGATGGCCTCGACGCTCAACTCGTTGACCAGGTTGGCCGCCTGCGGGCTGGCGGTCTGCTCGCGCACCACCTCGATCCATTGCGCACCCGAGAGCCCGGCGGCCGCGCCGCCCGCCCCCTCGATCGCGGTGCGCACCGCCCGATAGCCGGGATGGGTGAAGCTGTCGACGGTCAGCGCGTCGAAGACCGGGCCGGCCAGCGCCGGGTACTGCAGCGCCGATTTGAGCGCCTCGCGCTGCGGCCACAACGTCGGGTCGGCGGGATCGGGTCGCGCGGCGACATCCGGGGCGCGCCGCGGCTGGGTGGGCGCCGCGTCCGCGCCGTTGCGCCGACGGCCCCGGTCCGGCATCCCGCGTTTGGCGGCCTCTTCGCGCACCCGGTTGAGCACCTGGGCCTCGTCGGCCCAGCCGGTCCAGCCCGCCAGCCGGCGCGCGTACTCGTCGCGCAGCGCATAGTCACGGATCCGGGACACCAGCGGCACGCAGCGGCGCAGGGCCTCCACCTGCGCGGCCGGATCGTTGTCCAGGACGTCGCCGTCGGGGATCAGGCTGCGGATCGCGAACTCGAACATCGGGATCCGCCGGGCCACCAGGTCGCGCAGCGCGTTGTCGCCCGACTTCAGCCGCAGATCGCAGGGATCCATCCCGTCTGCGGCGACCGCGACGAACGACTTGCCCGCCACCTGCTGATCGCCGTCGAACGCCTTGAGCGCGGCGGCCTGCCCGGCGGCGTCACCGTCGAACACGAAGATCAACTCGCCGCGGTACCAGTTGTCGTCCATCATCAGCCGGCGCAGCAGCGCCAGGTGTCCGTCGCCGAAGGCGGTGCCGCATGAGGCGACGGCGGTGGTCTCGTTGGCCAGGTGCATGGCCATCACGTCGGTATAGCCCTCGACGACGACGGCCCGGTGCGATTTGGCGATGTCCCGCTTGGCCAGGTCGAGGCCGAACAGCACCGCGGACTTCTTGTACAACACCGTCTCGGGGGTGTTGACGTACTTGGCTTCCATCGGATCGTCGTCGAAGATGCGGCGTGCGCCGAATCCGATGACCTCTCCCCCGGCCGCCCGGATGGGCCACAGCAACCGCCGGTGGAAACGGTCCATCGGCCCGCGTTTGCCCTCTCGGGAGAGCCCGGCGGCCTCGAGCTCCTTGAACTCGAATCCCTTGCGCAGCAGGTGTTTGGTGAGCCTGTCCCAGCCCGACGGGGCGAAGCCGCAGCCGAATCGGGCGGCCGCCTGGGCGTCGAAATTGCGCTCCATGAGGTACTGCCGGGCCGGGGCGGCCTCGTCGGAGGTCAGCGCCTCCGCGTAAAACTCCTGCGCCGCGGCGTTGGCGGCCAGCAGCCTGCTGCGGCTGCCCCGGTCGCGCTGCACGTTGGTGGTCGAGGCGCCGGTGTAGGTGACGGTGTAGCCGATCCGGTCGGCGAGCAGTTCGACCGATTCGACGAAGTTGACGTGCTCGATCTTCTGGACGAACGCGTAGACGTCACCGCCCTCGCCGCAGCCGAAGCAGTGGAAGTGGCCGTGGTTGGGGCGGACGTGGAACGACGGCGACTTCTCGTCATGGAACGGGCACAGCCCCTTGAGCGAATCGGCTCCGGCGCGGCGCAACTGCACATAGTCGCCGACGACGTCCTCGATGCGCACCTTCTCGCGGATCGCCGCGATATCGCGATCAGGGATCCGGCCAGGCACCCGCTCAGTCTAGAGGTCTGGGCGAGCGCGCCTCATGCACTCGTTCCAGCCGGCCCTCGGTATAGGACGCGATCTGATCGATCACCACGCGCAGCCGGGCGCCGTCGTCCTCGGCGGCGACGAATTCAGGGGCCAACAGCGGATCGAGGCTGCTCGGCGCCTGCCCCCACAGGATCAGCGCCACCTCGTGGATGCGGGTGCGCTGATCGGCCTGGATGCCGAGGTGCCCGTGGTCGCTCATGATGAACTGCAGGGCCAGCATCTTCAGCACCGCCACCTCCGCCCGCACCAGCGTCGGCACCGCGAGGTCGGTATCAAAACGATGTAGCGCGCCTCCTCCCGCGACCGACCTGGTCTCGGTGATCGCGGCGTTGGCGAAGCGGCCGACCAGTTCGCTGGTCATCCGCTTGAGCGCGACCGACGCGGCCAGGGTGCCGTCGTACTTGCCCACGTCGGACACCACCGGCATCTGGGAGAGGCGCTCGGCGGCGGCGAGCAGATCGTCGAGCGCCAGCGTCGGGAAAGCCTCGGCGCCCAGACGCGCCAACGAGGCGGCCGCGTCGTCGTCGGCCAGCACCCGCAGGTCGATCCGGCCGGACACGACACCGTCCTCGACGTCGTGCACGGAGTACGCGACGTCGTCGGCCCAGTCCATCACCTGGGCCTCCAGACAGGGCCGCTCGGCCGGGGCGCCGTCGCGCACCCAGTCCGCCGCGGCCGTGTCGTCGCCGGAGAAGCCCCCGTAGAAGCCGAACTTCGTGCGGTCGCCGCGCTGCCACGGGTACTTCGTGACCGCGTCCAGCGCCGCCCTGGTCAGGTTCAGCCCGGCGCTGCGACCATGCGGGTCAACCACTTTGGGCTCCAGCCGGGTGAGGATCCGGAAGTTCTGCGCATTGCCCTCGAACCCCCCGAACGCCCTGGCGATGTCGTTGAGCGCGCGTTCGCCGTTGTGGCCGTACGGCGGGTGTCCGATGTCGTGGGCGAGACCGGCGAGATCGACCAGGTCGGGGTCACAGCCCAGGCCGACGGCCATCCCCCGGCCGATCTGGGCCACCTCGAGCGAATGGGTCAGCCGGGTGCGCGGTGTGTCGCCTTCGCGCGGACCCACCACCTGCGTCTTGTCCGCGAGTCGGCGCAGCGCCGCACAGTGCAGCACGCGGGCCCGGTCGCGGGCGAAGTCGGTGCGGTGCTCGGTGCCCGCCCCCGGCAGCACAGCACTCTTCGCCGGTTCGGCCACCAGGCGTTGGCGATCGAACTCGTCGTAGCTGTCCTGCAGTCGTGGATTCACCGAGGCACAGTCTGCCAGGGCGGTCCGCCGGTCTTCTGAAGGTCGGGTGTGTGCGGCACTACATTGACGACCATGCGCATCACGCGACTGCTCGCCCTGCTCGCCACGCTCCTGACGGCGGGTGTCCTCCTGGCGCCGGTGACCTCCGCCGAACCGCCGTTCCGGCTGCCGGGCTACGTCACCGACCAGGCGGGCGCGTTGACCGCCGCGCAGCGCGGCCAGGTCCAGGAGGCGGTCGATCGCCTCTACAACGACCGCAAGGTCCGGCTGTGGGTGGTGTTCGTCGACGACTTCTCCGGCCAGGGTGCGGTGAACTGGGCGCGCAGCACCATGCAGATCAGCGATCTCGGGGGCTACGACGCGCTGCTGGCGGTCGCGACCGTCGACCGCGCCTACGCACTGCAGGTGCCGTCGACGGTGCCGGATCTGACCGCCGCGGACGTCGATGAGGTCCGGCGCAACCAGGTCGAACCCGCGCTGCGCGGCAGCGACTGGGCCGGCGGTGCGATCGCCGCCGCCGACGGTCTGAACAACGCGGCCGCACCGAGGCAGATCGCCTGGGGCGGCATGCTGTTCGCGCTGGGCGTCATCGTCCTGGCCGTGTTAGTCCTCTGGGTGTGGGCCCGGCGGCGCAGCCGCAAACGCCGCGCCGCCGAGATCGAGCGGGCCCGCCGCGTCGACCCGAGCGATCCGAACGCCCTGGCCTCGGTGTCCGTGGACGCCCTCGACGAACTCTCGAAATCGATGGTGGTCGAGGTCGACAACGCGGTGCGCACCAGCAGCAACGAACTCGCACTGGCCGTCGAGGAATTCGGTCCCCAGCGCACCGAACCGTTCACCCGCGCGGTCGACAACGCCAAACAGACGCTGGCCCAGGCGTTCACCGTGCGCCACCAACTCGACGACGCGATCCCCGAGACACCCGCCCAGCGCCGCGACCTGTTGACCCGGGTGATCGTCGCCGCCGCGAAGGCCGACCGCGAACTCGACGCGCAGACCGAGGCGTTCGAGCAGCTGCGCGAGCTCGTGATCAACGCACCGTCGCGGCTGGACGGCCTGACCCAACTCGTCGTCGACGTCACCGCCCGCATCGAACCGTCCCGGCAGAAACTGACCGCCCTGCACACCGAATTCGATGCCGCCGCACTGGCATCGGTGGCGGGCAACGTCGACGCGGCCACCGAACTGCTGACGTTCGCCGACCAGAACATCACCCGCGGCCGGGAGCTGGCCGCCCGACCGGTGGCCGGCCGCCAGAGCGAGCTCGTCGACGCCGTGCGCGCAGCGGAATCGGCGTTGAGTCAGGCCGGTTCGCTGCTCGACGCGGTGGACAGCGCCGCCAGCGACATCCGGCGCGCCGCAGCGCACCTGCCCACGGTGATCGAGGACATCCAGTCCGGGATACGTCAGGCCGGTGAGCTGCTCGCCGGCGGCGACGTGCCGCAGAGCGCCCCACTCGCGGCCGCGCGGGACGCCGCCTCGGCGGCCGTGGCGACCGCACAGCAGTCAGGTTCGACCGATCCGCTCGGCGCCTTCACCCAGCTCACGAAGGCAGACGCCGACCTCGACCGGCTGCTGGCCACCGTCGAAGAGGAGCGCGAGGCCGCCGAACGGCTGAACCGCGCACTCGAGGAGGCTCTGTTCGTGGCCCGGTCGCGGGTGCGCTCGGTGTCGGATTTCATCGACACCCGCCGCGGCAGCATCGGCCCGGAGGCCAGGACCCGACTCGCCGAGGCCGTCCGCCAGATCAGCGCCGCCGACGCCAAACGCACGACCAACCCCTCCGAGGCGATCGCGCACGCGAACGGGGCGGCGATGCTGGCCGCCCAGGCCCAACAGCTCGCCAACGCCGACGTCCAGTACGCCCAACAGGCCTACATGGGACGCTACGGGGGCGGTGGCGGCGGCAACATGGGCGCGATGATCGGCGGCATCCTGATCGGCAACATCCTCAGCGGCGGCATGCGCGGCGGTTTCGGAGGCGGCTTCGGCGGCGGCGGTTTCGGCCCGGGCTCGTTCGGCGGATCCGGCGGTGGAGGCGGCGGGATGTTCGGCGGCGGGGGCCGCTTCTAGTCGCTGGCCGAGCAGACGCAGAATCGCCCTCTTGCCCTGTAAAAAGGGCGATTCTGCGTCTGCTCGCGCGGGAAGTCAGCACCCCTTCAGCCGCACCGCGAGGTAGTCCGACACCGCATCGAGACCGATGCGGTCCTGTGTCATCGTGTCGCGCTCGCGGATCGTCACGGCGTGATCCTCGAGCGAGTCGAAGTCGACGGTGATGCAGAAGGGGGTGCCGATCTCGTCCTGGCGGCGGTAGCGCCGGCCGATCGCGCCGGCGTCGTCGAACTCGACATTCCAGTTCTTCCGCAGCTCCGCGGCGAGGTCACGCGCCTTGGGTGACAGGTCGGCGTGGCGGGACAGTGGCAGCACCGCGGCCTTGACCGGGGCCAGGCGCGGGTCGAGCCGCAACACCGTGCGCTTGTCGACGCCGCCCTTGGCGTTGGGCGCCTCGTCCTCGGTGTACGCGTCGACGAGGAACGCCATCAGCGAGCGGGTCAGCCCCGCCGCCGGCTCGATCACGTACGGCGTGTACCGGGTGTCGGTGGCCTGGTCGTAGAACGACAGGTCGGTGCCGGAGTGCTTCGCGTGCGTGGAAAGGTCGAAGTCGGTGCGGTTGGCGACACCCTCGAGCTCACCCCACGGGTTGCCGGCGAAGCCGAATTTGTACTCGATGTCGACCGTGCGGTCCGAGTAGTGCGACAACTTGTCCTTCGGATGCTCGTAGAGGCGCAGGTTGTCGCGGTCGATGCCGAGGTCGACGTACCACTGCAGGCGGGTGTCGATCCAGTACTGGTGCCACTCGGCGGCCGTCGACGGTTCGACGAAGAACTCCATCTCCATCTGCTCGAACTCGCGGGTCCGGAAGATGAAGTTGCCCGGGGTGATCTCGTTGCGGAAGCTCTTGCCGATCTGGCCGATGCCGAACGGCGGCTTCTTGCGCGCGGTGGTCACCACGTTGGCGAAGTTGACGAAGATGCCCTGGGCGGTCTCGGGCCGCAGGTAGTGCAGCCCGTCCTCGGTCTCGATCGGGCCGAGGTAGGTCTTAAGCATCATGTTGAAGTCGCGCGGTTCGGTCCACTGGCCCTTGGTGCCGCAGTCCGGGCAGGTGATCTCGCTCATCGGCACTTCATCTGGATCCACGGCCGCGTCGCGCGTGCTCTTCTTCGAGGCGTAGGCCTCCTGCATGTGGTCCTGACGGTGCCGCTTGTGGCAGTTCAGGCATTCGACGAGCGGATCGTTGAACACCTCGACGTGGCCGGAGGCCACCCACACCTCGCGCGGCAGGATGATGGCGGAGTCCAGGCCCACGACATCATCTCGAGCCGTCACGACGGATTTCCACCACTGCCGCTTGATGTTCTCTTTGAGCTCCACCCCGAGTGGTCCGTAATCCCAGGCCGACTTCGTGCCGCCGTAGATCTCGCCGGATTGGTAGACCAGTCCACGGCGTTTCGCCAGGTTCGCAACGGTGTCGATGATCGAAGAAGAGGGAGCCACGGTCCAACAGCGTAGTGGGCGCTCAGGACCTCCCCCGCCACCGCGTCAGCGCGAGCAACCGTGAGACTCACCCCTTGACTTGAGACAAGAATCTCACTATGAACAATGTGTATCAACGTGGAGCCGGAGGATGCCATGCCGCTCACCCGTGAAGAGATGGACCGGATGCTCGACGAGCACTTCGGCTACGAAGCCGCTGACGATGTCGACGGCGTCCTCGCGACCCTGACCGACGACGTCGAACACGACATCGTCGGCGCACCGACCGGCCCGACCCTGGGACCCGACAACGCCCGAGCGTTCTACGAGGGGTTGTTCGAGGACCTCTCCGAGAGCAGCGTCCACACGGTACGCCGGCTCTACGGCGAGAACTTCCTGGTCGACGAATCACTCTGGAGCGGCCGGGCGCCCGGGCGCCCGTTCGGCGTCGACGGGCGCAACCGACCGCTGCAGTTCCGCCTCTTGCACGTGCTCGAGTTCGCCTCGGACGGGCGGATCCGCCGCGAGAACGTCTGGATCGATCTGGCCGCCATCCTCGCTCAACTACCGCAGGACGATCGCGAGACGACGACGGACGCCCCGTGACGGGAACCGAGGCGATCGGCCGCCCGAATCAGCGCAGGCGCACCCGCAAGGATCTGCTGCAGGCCGCCGCGCGGCTGATGAAACAGGGGCGCATACCCACCATCGAGGACGTCGCGCAGGAGGCGCTCGTCTCCCGCGCCACCGCGTACCGCTACTTCCCCTCGGCGGAGGCACTCATGCGCGAGGCCGCCCTCGACGTCGCGATGCCGCAACCTCGCGAGGCCCTTGCCGACGTCGACTCCACCGACCCTGTCGCCCGGCTCGAACGGGTCGACGGCGCGATGCACGATTTCATCCTGCAGAACGACACCGCACTGAGACTGATGCTCGCCCACGCCATCGAACACGGCGCGCGCGCAATAGACGACGGCGATGCGCCGCGGCGCCAGAACCGGCGGCTCCCGATGATCGAGGCGGCGATCGAGCCTGCGCGCGATCAGTTCCGGCCGGCCACGCTGACCAGGTTGGTCCAAGCCCTCGCGCTCATCATCGGCCCGGAGGCGATGGTCGTCGGCCGGGACGTGCTTCAACTCGAGGACGGCGAGATGCGTGAGGTCAAGCGCTTCGCGATCAGCGCTCTCGTCGAGGCAGCACGGAAGGCGACCTGACCCGGCTCGGCAGCCGTTGACATGCGATTCGATGCATGTATGGTGTCAGCCATAATGAAAATCGTTTCCAGCACCGCGGCGTCGGACGCCGGTCACCAGCACGGCGGCGCGCCGCTGCCGGAGCTGCCCCCGCGCGACGTGCTCGACACCGCCGGTGACCTGCTGCGGGCACTCGCCGCGCCGGTGCGGATCGCGATCGTGCTGCACCTGCGGCATTCGGAGCGTTGCGTACACGAACTCGTCGACGCGCTGGGGGTCCCCCAGCCCCTGGTCAGCCAGCATCTGCGCATCCTCAAGCAGGCGGGAGTGGTGGCCAGCGAGCGGTCGGGCCGCGAAGTGCTCTACCGGCTCGTCGACGCCCACCTCGTGCACATCGTCACCGACGCCGTCGCGCACGCCGGTGAGGACGTTCGGTGAGCCCGGCCCCGGTCCGCGCCACCCGCCAGCGGGCGGCCATCGCCGACCTGCTCGACGGGCTCGACGAGTTCCGCTCGGCCCAGGAGCTGCACGACGCGCTCAAGCGTCGCGGCGAGGGCATCGGGTTGACCACGGTGTACCGCACCCTGCAGTCGATGGCGGAGTCCGGGTTGGTCGATGTGCTCCGCACGGACACCGGCGAGTCGGTCTACCGCCGCTGCTCGGCCGACCACCACCACCACCTCGTGTGCCGCGCCTGCGGCGCCGCCGTCGAGATCCAGGGCGGTCAGGTCGAGACGTGGGCCGCCGACATCGCCCGCGAACACGGATTCTCCGACGTCAGCCACACCATCGAGATCTTCGGGCTGTGCGGGGACTGCTCAGCCCGCTAGCGCCCGGCGGATGTCGGCCCCGGCGCCGAGCACCAGCAGGATCAGGGTGCGCAGCGCGTCGTCGGCGAGACCGGCGGCCGGGAAGTTGTAGCGCAGCAACACATCAGCGGTCTTCTTCGAATTACGCCTCGCGCCGGCGGCGATCTCCTTCGAACCGCTCTTGGCCGCCAGCGACACCGTTCCGAGCAGCGTGCCGTGCGCGAACTCGGCCACCGCCGCGCGCAGCTTGGCGTCCAGCGGCAGATCCCACGCCAGGATCTGCGTGAGCGAGACCAGTTCCAGGCCTTCGGCGATGGTGACGACCCGCAGCGAGGCGATGGTCCCGTCGTGGCGCACCGTGAGCGCACCGTCGGCCTCGGCGGTCACCGCGTCGACGAACCCGTCGAGCACGGCAGCCAACCGCTGCTGCAGGTCCATCAGGCGCGCCCGAACCTTCGGTTGCGGCTGACGTACTCCTCGCACGCCGCCCACAGGTCGCGGCGATCGTAGTCCGGCCACAGCTTGTCCTGGAAGACGTATTCGGCGTAGGCGGACTGCCACAGCAGGAAGTTGCTGGCCCGCTGCTCCCCCGACGTGCGGATGAACAGGTCGACGTCGGGGATGTCGGGCCGGTGCAGGTGCCTGGCGAAGGCGGCCTCGGTGATCCGGCTCGGGTTCACCTTGCCGTCGACGGCCTCCTGCGCGAGCTGGCGCGCCGCCTCGACGATCTCGGTGCGCCCGCCGTAGTTCACGCAGTAGTTGATGGTGATGACGTCATTGTCGACCGTCATCTCCTCGGCGATGTCGAACTCCTTGCTCACGCTGCGCCACATCCGCGGCCGGGATCCGACCCAGCGCATCCGCACGCCCATGTCGTTGAGGTTCTCCCGGCGGCGGCGGACCACCTCGCGGTTGAACCCCATCAGGAAGCGCACCTCTTCGGTGCTGCGCTTCCAGTTCTCGGTGGAGAACGCGTACACCGTCAGGTGCTTGATGCCGAGCTCGATGGCCCCGCAGGTGATGTCGATGAGCACCGCCTCGCCCATCTTGTGGCCTTCGGTGCGGCCGAGCCCGCGCTGGGTCGCCCATCGGCCGTTTCCGTCCATCACGACCGCGACGTGCTGCGGTACCTGGTCGGCGGGGATCTTGGGTGCGGCGGCCTTGCTGGTGTGCTGCGGCGGACGGGCGAACCGGCCGTTGGTGTTGGGCGGCAGCTCGGGGAACACCACCGGCCACGTCGACTTGTCGGGGAAGGTCGGATAGTCGTCGGCAGGTGGGTCGAGCTGCGGGAACTGCGACTTCTTGCGCTCAGCTCCCCGCCGCGAGCTGGTCACCCGGTTCGTCACCACGGTGCACATCCTGCCGCAACAGCGAAACCCGGTGATCAGCGACCGCATGATCGACGCGGTAGAAGCGCTCGACCAGCGGCAATGTCCGCAGCTGTCGTTCCAGGTGCCACTGCAGATGGGCGGCCACCAAACCGCTGGCCTGACTGCGGTGCGACGGGGTCGACGCCTCGGCGGCCGGCCAGTCGCCGTCGTGCAGCGCGGCCATCAGGTCCAGCACGGCCTGCGGCGGGGTCACCGACCCCGACGGCCGGCAGTGCACGCACACGCTACCGCCCGCCGCGACGTGGAACGCCCGGTGCGGGCCGGGGGTGGCGCAGCGGGCGCATTCGGTCAGCGCCGGCGCCCAGCCAGCGATTCCCATGGCGCGCAACAGATACGCGTCGAGCACCAGTTCACGGGGGCGGCTGCCGTCGGCGACCGCGCGCAACGCACCGACCGTCAGCCGGTGCAACGCGGGCATCGGGGCGCGCTCCTCACCGGCGAGGCGCTCGGCCGTCTCGAGCACCGCACAGGCCGACGTGTAGCGGCCGTAGTCGCTGACGATGTCGGAGGCGAACGCGTCGATCGCCTGCACCTGCGTGACGATGTCCAGGTTGCGGCCCGGGTGCAGCTGGACGTCGATGTGCGCGAACGGTTCCAGCCGCGCTCCGAACTTGCTGCGGGTACGGCGCACCCCCTTGGCGACCGCGCGGACCAGCCCGTGGTCGCGGGTCAGCAGGGTGACGATCCGGTCGGCCTCACCCAGCTTGTGTTGGCGCAGCACGACGGCGCGGTCCCGGTACAGCCGCATCAGACCAGTGTTCCACCACAGTCCGACAATGCTCGGTTGGCAACGCCGATATGGTTGGAGCCGATGGCCCCTCCGTCTGCTCCCCGCCCCGCTCGAACCGCCTTCCCGACCCTGACCGACCAGCTCTATCAGCTCGCCAGTGGTGCGGTGACGGCGGAAGATCTGGTGCGCCGGTCACTGCACGCCATCTCCGCCAGCCAGCCGACTCTCAACGCGTTCCGGGTGGTGCTGGCCGATCAGGCGCTCGCCGCCGCGGCCGAGGCCGACCGCAGGCGCGCCGCAGGGGATCTGCGCCCGCTGCTGGGCATCCCGATCGCCGTGAAAGACGACGTGGACATCGCGGGGGTGCCGACGCTGTTCGGCACCGGCGGCACGGTGCGGCCCGCCGCCGCCGACGCCGAGGTGGTCCGCCGGCTGCGGGCCGCCGGCGCGGTGATCGTCGGCAAGACCAACACCTGCGAGCTCGGCCAGTGGCCGTTCACCAGCGGACCGGCTTTCGGGCACACCCGCAACCCGTGGTCGCGCGAGCACACTCCCGGCGGGTCGTCGGGCGGGAGCGCGGCGGCGGTGGCGGCCGGACTGGTCACCGCGGCGATCGGCTCCGACGGCGCGGGCAGCGTGCGCATCCCGGCGGCCTGGTGCCATCTCGTCGGCATCAAACCGCAGCGCGGCCGCATCTCGACCTCGCCGCTCTCCGAGGCGTTCAACGGCATCACCGTCAACGGGGTGCTCGCGCGCACGGTCGCCGACGCGGCGCTGGTGCTCGATGCGGCCTCGGGCAACGCGGCAGGCGACCTGCACCGTCCCGCGCCGGTGCGGGTGTCGGAGTACGTCGCCCGGGCGCCCGGTCCGTTGCGGATCGGGTTGTCGACGAAGTTTCCCTTCACCGGCTTCCACGCAACACTGCACCCGGAGATCCGCGCTGCGCTGCAGACCGTCGCCCGCCATCTCGAGGAACTGGGCCACACGGTGAAGCCCGCGAACCCCGACTACACCGTCGGCATGTCGTGGAACTTCCTGTCCCGCTCCACCTCCGGGCTTCTTGACTGGTCGGAGCGACTCGGCTACGGCGTCGAATTCGACAAGCGCACCCGGGCGAACATGCGGATGGGCCGGTTGCTGTCCGAACACGTCCTGCGCAAGGCGCGCGCCAAGGAGGCCGCCGCCCACCGCCGGATCGGCTGGGTGTTCAACCTCTGCGACGTGGTGCTGGCGCCGACCACCGCGCAACCGCCGCCACGCGTCCACGCCTTCGACGAGCTCGGCGGGCTGGCCACCGACCGCACGATGATCAAGGCGTGTCCGGTCACCTGGCCGTGGAACCTGCTCGGCTGGCCGTCGATCAACGTGCCCGCCGGATTCACCACCGACGGGCTGCCGATCGGGGTGCAGCTGATGGGACCCGCCGAGAGCGAGCCGCTGCTCATCTCGCTGGCCGCCGAACTCGAGGCGGTCAGCGGGTGGGCCGCCCGCCGGCCCGAGGTGTGGTGGGAGACGCCGCAGGTGCCGCCGGCCGCGGCGCCCCCGACGGTCGACGCACCGCCGGGCGACGATCTGGACCTACGCGAGACGGCTTAGAAGCCCAGGCGCCCAAGCTGTTTGGGGTCACGCTGCCAGTTCTTGGCGATCTTGACGCGCAGGTCGAGGTAGACCTTCGTGCCGAGCAGTTTCTCGATCTGCGTACGCGCGGCCGTCCCGACCTCACGCAGCCGCGCGCCACCCTTGCCGATCACGATGCCCTTCTGGCTGTCGCGTTCGACGTAGAGGATGGCGTGCACATCGACGAGGGGGTTCAGGTCGTCACGTCCCTCGCGCGAGCTGACCTCGTCGATGACCACCGCCAGGGAGTGCGGCAGTTCGTCGCGCACCCCCTCGAGGGCGGCCTCGCGGATCAGTTCGGCCATCAGCGTCTCTTCGGGTTCGTCGGTGAGCTCACCGTCGGGGTAGAACGCCGGGCCGGGCGGCAGCTTGCTCGCGAGCACCTCCGTCAGCACGTCGAGCTGTTCGCCGCTGGTCGCCGAGACCGGCACGATCTCGGCGTCGGGCCCGACCAGTTCACTGACCGCGACCAGTTGCGCGGCGACCCGGTCCCGGGGCACCTTGTCGATCTTGGTGACGATCGCGACCAGCGTCGTCCTCGGCGCGACGGCGCGGATCTGCTCGTGGATCCACCGGTCCCCCGGGCCGATCGCCTCGTCGGCGGGGATGCACAGCCCGATCACGTCGACCTCGGAGTAGGTGGTCTTGACCAGGTCGTTGAGCCGCTGCCCCAGCAGCGTGCGCGGCCGGTGCAGACCCGGGGTGTCGACGAGGATGATCTGGAAGTCCTCGCGGTGCACGATGCCGCGGATGGTGTGCCGGGTGGTCTGCGGCCGGTTCGAGGTGATCGCCACCTTGGCCCCGACGAGCGCGTTCGTCAGCGTGGACTTGCCGGTGTTCGGCCGACCGACGAAACACACGAAGCCCGAACGGAACTCGCTCACACGACCTTCCCCGCGCGGTCGGTGACGATGACCGCGGCGTCGGCCGACAGCTCCCGCACCGCGGCCACACCCGCATCGTCGGCGGTGCCACCGACCAGTACCGCCGCCTCGAACCCGGCGGCGCCGCTCGACACCGCGGCGGCGACCGCCGCCTGCAGGGCGGTCAACGGCAGCGCGCTCAGGTCGACGGGCGCGCCGGCGTAGGTGCGGCCGTCGAGGTCGCGCACGGCGGCGCCACTGGCGGCCTCGGCGCGCGCCATCGCACCGCGGGCCAGGACGACGAGTTTGCCATCCTCGGGGTCGAGTTCAGTCACCGCGCTCCTCGGGTTCGCTCTGGTCGTCGGGCTCGGGTTCGGTGGGGCTGATCAGCACCGTGCCGATGCGCACCCGACCCCGGTGGTCGGGGCCGCCCTCGGCCTTCAGTCTCAGCCCGTCCCAGATGATCTCGGCTCCTGGCAGCGGCACTCGCCCGAGTTCCAGGGCGACCAGGCCGCCCACGGTGTCGACGTCGAGATCCTCACCGAACTCGAGGTCGTACAGGTCGCCGAGGTCCTCGATCGGCAGCCGGGCGGACACCCGGTACTCCCGGTTGCCCAGTTCCTCGACCGGCGCCACCTCGTCGGTGTCGTACTCGTCGGCGATTTCGCCCACGATCTCCTCGAGGACGTCTTCGATGGTGACCAGTCCGGCGATGGCGCCATACTCGTCGACCAGCAGCGCCATGTGGTACCGGTCGCGCTGCATCTCGCGGAGCAGTTCGTCGAGCGGTTTGGAGTCCGGCACGAAGACCGCGTCCCGCATCACCTGTTCGACGGTGGTGTCGCGCCCGCCGTTGACCGAGTAATAGGTCTGCTGCACGAGGTCCTTCAGGTACACGACACCGACGACGTCGTCGACGTTCTCCCCGATCACCGGGATGCGGGAGTGTCCGCTGCGTACCGCCAGGGAGGTGGCTTGGCCGGCTGTCTTGTCGCTTTCGATCCACACCATCTCGGTGCGCGGCACCATCACCTCGCGGGCCGCGGTGTCGCCGAGTTCGAACACCGACTCGATCATCCGCCGCTCCTCTTCGGCCACCACCCCGCGCTGCTGGGCCAGGTCGACGACCTCGCGCAGTTCGATCTCGGAGGCGAACGGTCCGTTACGGAAGCCGCGGCCGGGCGTCAGCGCGTTGCCGAGCAGCACCAGCAGCCGGCTGATCGGGGTGAGCAGCACTGAGATCGCCTGCAGCGGAAGCGCGGTGTAGAGGGCGATGGGATAGGCGTTCTGACGCCCGACGGTGCGCGGGCCGACACCGACGGCGACGAAGCTGACGACCACCATGATGCCTGCGGCCGCGGTCAGCCCCCAGCTGACGCCGAGGTGGCCGTCCAGGTAGGCGGCCAGCAGCACCGTCGCGGTCACCTCGCAGGCGATCCGGAGCAGGACGATCAGGTTGATGTAGCGGGGCCGCTCGTGCATCACCCGCTGCAACCGCACCGCACCCGGCCGTTCGTCGCGCACGAGTTCCTCGACGCGGGCCATGGACACCGTGCTCAGGGCGGCGTCGATCGCCGCGAACAACCCACCGAACGCGACGAGCACGATCACGCCGATGAGTTGGGGAAGTCCGCTCATTCGTCGAAGTACCGGGACTTGTCGAGCAGCCGCCGGTCCCGCTCGGTCTGACGGTCCAGGTGGTATGCCTCGACCTGGTCGGCCACCCACTCCTCGAGCAGTTCACGCTGCAACGCGAACATCTCTTTCTCCTCGTCGGGTTCGGCGTGGTCGTACCCGAGCAGGTGCAGGACGCCGTGCACGGTCAGCAGCGCCAGTTCGTGGCCCAGCGAATGACCCGCCGTCTCAGCCTGTTTCGCGGCGAACTCCGGGCACAGCACGATGTCGCCGAGCATCGACGGTCCCGGATCGGGTGAATCAGGACGGCCGCCGGGCTCGAGCTCGTCCATCGGGAAGCTCATCACGTCGGTCGGGCCGGGCAGATCCATCCAGCGCATGTGCAGATCGGCCATCGACGACGTGTCGAGCAGGACCATCGACAGTTCGGCGGCCGGGTTGACGTTCATCTTCCCGATCACGAACCGGGCGACGCTGATCAGCTCCTCCTCGGAGACGTCCATGCCCGATTCGTTGGACACCTCGATGCTCATCGCACTACCGCCGCGGCCGGCCGGTGGACGCCCGCCGTTGCGCGCGGTTGAGCTGCGCAGGCTCCTCGAACCGGGCGTAGGCGTCGACGATCTCGGACACCAGCCGGTGACGCACCACGTCGGCGCTGGTGAGTTCGGCGAAGTGGATGTCGTCGATGTTGTCGAGGATCCGCATCGCCGCGTGCAGCCCGGACGTGGCCCCGCCCGGCAGGTCGATCTGGGTGCTGTCGCCGGTGACGACGATCTTCGACCCGAACCCGAGCCGGGTGAGGAACATCTTCATCTGCTCGGCGGTGGTGTTCTGCGCCTCGTCGAGGATGATGAACGCGTCGTTCAACGTCCTTCCCCGCATGTACCCGAGCGGCGCGACCTCGATGACGCCGGCGCTCATCAGCTTCGGGATCAGTTCGGGGTCCATCATGTCGTGCAGCGCGTCGTAGAGCGGCCGCAGGTACGGATCGATCTTCTCGCTGAGGGTGCCGGGCAGAAACCCGAGGCGCTCACCGGCTTCGACCGCCGGACGGGTGAGGATGATGCGGCTGACCTGTTTGGTCTGCAGTGCGCTGACGGCCTTGGCCATCGCCAGGTAGGTCTTGCCGGTGCCCGCGGGGCCGATGCCGAAGACGATGGTGTGCACGTCGATCGCGTCGACGTAGCGCTTCTGGTTGAGCGTCTTGGGCCGGATGGTCTTACCGCGGCGCGACAGGATGTCCAGCGTCAGCACCTCGGCGGGCGACTCGTCACCGGTCCCGGTGAGCATGCCGACGCTGTGCCGGATCGCGTCGGGGGTCAGCTGCTGGCCGCTCGAGACGATGGCGACCAGTTCGGAGACCACCCGTTCGGCGAGCGCGACGTCGGCGGGTTCACCGGTGAGGGTGACCGCGTTGCCGCGCACATGGAGGTCAGCGGCCAGCAACCCTTCGAGGGCGCGCAGATTCTCGTCGGCCGAGCCGAGCAGACCCATGACAGAAGCGGGCGGCACGTCAATCCTGCTGCTGCGTACGGGGGCGCCAGTGGTGGGTGAGCCCGTCATGGGGGCCAGAGAAGACCCGGACGAGTCAGCGTTCGTTTCGCGGGGCGTCACGTGCTGCTTTCTGCCTGCTTTCTGTCTTGTCCGGGCGGGCCGGCCGTATCGTCGCTGGTCCCAGTCTACCGCCGGGTACGACACCGCCCCAATGGTCAACCAGGAAGCACCGATGACCCCCCGACCCCGCGCCGCCGCGACCGCCTGGATCCTCGGTGCGACGGCCTATCTGGCGGCCGAGGCCGTGACGGCCTCGGCGTATCGGCCGTCCTACAGCTACGCCCACGACTACATCAGCGACCTCGGCGTTCCCGGTCAGCCGCTGGCCGCGCTGATGAACGCCGGGTTCGCCGCACAGGGTGTCCTCTTCCTGCTGGGCGCGGTGTTGGCGAGCGGATCGCGGCACCGGACGCTGACCGCATGCGCGGCGGCCAACGCGATCGGCAACGTCCTCGTGGGGACGGTGCCCGCGGGCGAGGGCGCCCTGCATCTGGTGGGTGCGACGCTCGCCATCGTCGGCGGCAACGCGGCGGCGCTGGCGGGTGCGTCGCTGCTCCCGGGGCTCGGCTACCGGCTGGCCTCGCGGGCGCTCGGCGGCGTCGGCCTGCTCAGCCTCGTCGTGCTGGCGGCGCAGGCGTGGATCGGTGTGGAGGTGCTGCCCTCGCCGGTGTGGGAACGGGCGAGCGTCTACCCGATCCTGGCGTGGCAGGTGTTCGCGGCGCTCGCCCTGTCTGCGGCGCTACTGCCAGCGCGGCGTCAGCACCCCTAGGGCTCCCAATCCGACCGCCGCCGCGGTCGAGGTGCGCAACACCGTCGGGCCCAGTCGGACGGCGACGGCCCCCGCTGCAGTCAGGGCATCGAGCTCGTCGTCGGCGATCCCGCCCTCGGGTCCGACGATCAGGGTGAGCGCCCGGGGTCGCGTCAGATCGACCTCGGTCAGCGGGCCGGTCGCGGATTCGTGCAGCACGAGGACCGTCGTCCCGCCGGCCGCGTCCGCGGTCACCCGCCGCACCAGCTCGGCCGTCGACACCACTCCGTCGACCGGGGGGATGTGGGGCCGGCGGGACTGCCGCGCCGCGGCGCGGGCCACCGCGCGCCAGCGGCGCAGACCCTTGTCGACCTTCGCCCCGTCCCACCGGGCCACACATCGGGCGGCCTGCCACGCGACCACCCTGTCGGCGCCGGCTTCGGTGGCCAACTCCACCGCCAACTCGGCGCGGTCGGATTTCGGGATCGCCTGGACGACGGTCACGGCCGGGCTGGGTGGCGGGACGACCCGACGGTCGAGCACCCGCGCGGTCAGCCGGCCCTTGCCGACGTCCTCGACCACGCAGTGCGCCACGGCGCCGACGCCGTCGCCCAGGTCGAGGTGCTCACCGGTGCGGATGCGCCGCACGGTGGTGGCGTGGAACCCGGCATCGCCGTCGACGACGGCGACCTCACCGACCTCGGGCAGCGCGTCGACGTAGAACAGGTCGCGCACCGACGAGCCCTCCTAGCGGCCGGTGAACGTCTCGCGCAGCCGGCTGAACAGACCGCCGGAGTTCGACGCGGCGGGTGAACTGCTGGTGCGGACCTCGGCGACGTCGCGGCTGCGGTGCTCCTTGAGCTGGCGTAGCAGGTCGATGTCGGTGTGGTCCAGCTTGGCGGGCACCACCACGTCGATGTGGGCGTGCAGGTCGCCGCGGACGCCCGAGCGCAGGTGCGGCATGCCGTGGCCGCGCAGCGTCGTCACCGCGCCGGGCTGGGTTCCGGCGGCGATGGTCAGCTCCACCGGCCCGCCGAGAATGTCGTCGACGCTGACCGTCGTGCCCAGCGCGGCGTCGACCATCGGCACCGAGACCGTGCAGTGCAGGTCGTCGCCGTCGCGGACGAACACGTCGTGCGGCTTCTCGTGCACCTCGACGTACAGGTCGCCGGCGGGTCCGCCGCCGGGTCCGACCTCGCCCTGAGCGGCCAGCCGCACCCGCATGCCGTCGCCGACCCCGGCCGGGATCTTGACGCTGATCTCGCGCCGGGCGCGAACGCGGCCGTCACCGCCGCAGCGGTGGCACGGGTCGGGGATCACTTCGCCGACCCCGCCGCACACCGGGCACGGCCGTGAGGTCATGACCTGGCCGAGCAGCGAGCGCTGCACGGTCTGGATCTCTCCGCGGCCGCCGCAGGTGTCACACGTCGCGGTCGTCGAGTTGCCGTGCGTGCCCTTGCCGTGGCACAGGTCGCAGAGGACGGCGGTGTCGACGGTCACCTGCTTGGTCACGCCGGTGGCGCATTCGGCCAGGTCGAGACGCATCCGCAGGAGGGAGTCCGAGCCGGGCCGGACACGCCCGATCGGCCCGCGCGAGCCGCCGCCTCCGCCGAAGAACGCCTCGAACACGTCGCCCAGCCCACCGAATCCGGCGCCGAATCCGTTGCCGCCCGACGCGCCCGCACTCTCGAGCGGGTCACCGCCGAGGTCGACGATGCGGCGCTTCTCCGGATCGGACAGCACCTCGTAGGCGGCGCTGATCTCCTTGAACCGGGCCTGCGCCTCCTCGTCGGGGTTGACGTCGGGGTGCAGCTCGCGGGCAAGCTTGCGATAGGCGCGCTTGATCTCCTGATCGCTGGCGCCCTTGCTCACTCCGAGCAGGCCGTAATAATCGCGTGCCACGCTTGACCTTTCAGTGCCGGTGTACCGGCTGTTACGACTTCCTCTTCGACGCGCTCATCGCGTACCCAGGACCTCACCTATGTACAAAGCAACCGCAGCGACATTAGCGATAGTTCCCGGATAGTCCATCCGAGTGGGACCCACCACACCCATGCCGCCGTAGACCTTGCCCGAACTGCCGTAGGCCGTGGTGACCACCGACGTGCCCGCCATCTGTTCGGCCTCGGTCTCGTGACCGATCCGCACGGTCACCTTGCCCGCCTCCTGCTGCGCGGCGAGCAACCGCAGCACCACCACCTGCTCCTCGAGGGCCTCGAGGACCGATCGCAGCGAGCCGCCGAAATCGGCGGTGTTGCGGGTGAGGTTCGCGGTGCCGCCGAGCAGCAGCCGCTCCTCGGCGTGCTCGACGAGCGTCTCGACCAGCACGGTGGCCGAACGGCCCACGGCGTCGGCCAGTCGGTGCGACATCCCCGGACTGCCGCTCAGGTGAGAGGCGAGGTCGGAGACGGCCACCGAGGCGGCCGAGAGCCGCTTCCCCTCCAGCGCCTGGCCCAGCAGATCGCGCAGCGTCGCGAGTTCGTGTTCGTCGATCGCGTCACCGAGTTCGACGATGCGCTGGTCGACCCGTCCCGTGTCGGTGATGACGACCAGCAGCAGGCGCGCGGGCGTGAGGGCCACCACCTCCAGATGACGGACCGTCGAGGTGGACAGCGTCGGGTACTGCACGATCGCGACCTGGCGGGTCAGCTGCGCCAGCAACCGCACCGCCCGGCGCAGCACGTCGTCCAGGTCGACGCCGCTCTCGAGGAATTTGAGGATCGCCCGCCGTTCGGCCGACGACAGCGGTTTGACGTCGTCGAGGCGGTCGACGAACTCGCGGTAGCCCTTCTCGGTGGGTACCCGCCCGGAGCTGGTGTGCGGTTGGGCGATGTAGCCCTCGGCCTCGAGGACGGCCATGTCGTTGCGGACGGTCGCGCTGGACACTCCGAGGTTGTGTCGCTCCACCAGGGTCTTGGAGCCGATCGGTTCCTTGGTGGCGACGAAGTCGGCGACGATGGCACGCAGCACCTCGAAGCGACGGTCGTCGGCACTACCCATGGTGTTCACCCACCTCTCGGATCGCAGCGCAGTTCGCATCCAGTTTACGGTGCTCAGCCGCCGTCTCCCGCATCGCGCGGTACGCGTGACTACCCCCGGTCGAGGTTCGGCTAACCTTCGTCGTAGAGGGGGCCGAGCAACCGAAGGCGCGCTGATGATCTTCAAAGGTGTCCGCGACGGTAAGCCTTACCCCGAGCACGGTCTCAGCTATCGCGAGTGGTCGCGTATCCCGCCCCGGCAGATCCGGCTCGACGAGATCGTGACGACCACGACCGTCCTCGCGCTGGATCGGCTGTTGTCCGAGGATTCCACCTTCTACGGCGATCTGTTCCCCCACGCGGTCCGCTGGCAGGGCGTGATCTATCTGGAGGACGGACTGCACCGCGCGGTGCGCTCGGCCCTGCGCAACCGCACGGTGCTGCACGCCCGGCTCTACGACATGGACGTGCCGTACTCCCAACAGATCTAGACGCATGAAACGGGCCCCCTCTTCGCGGAGGGGGCCCGGCTCATGCGGTGATGGTTCTACTCGGAGGCAGCGCCGGACGGGGCGGAGTCCTTCGACTCGGCCTTCGTGTCCTTGGCGTCCTTGGCATCCTTGGCATCCTTGGCATCCTTGGCCTCGGACTCCTTGGCGTGCTTCGGCGCCGCATCCGACGCGGTCCCGGTCGCTTCCTTGTTGCTGGCGTGACGGCCGCCGGTGAGCGAACCGATCGCGTCGCGGACCGTCTTCGACGCGGCGGCCTGATGCTCGGCGATCGCCGTGCGCAGATCCTGGACGGGCGCCTTCTTCTCGACGGCGGTGTCCGCGGCGGTCTCGTCGACCACGACCGGCGCCTCCCCGACGATCTCCTCGGTGACGGTCACCGGGACCTCGACGTCCTTGAGGGGAACCGAGGACTCGATGGCGGCCGGCTTGGCCGATGCCTCGTCGCCGAGCGAGGTCTCCTCGACGTCGACGACCACCGTGTCGGAAGCGGACACGAGCGCCGTCGACGAGACGTCGGCGGTGCGCGCCTCCTGCAGGCTCGGAGCGGTGGCCGTGTTCGGCTTCAGCGCGTCGGCGATCGCGTTCGGGAGACGCACGAACAGGTCGACGATCGGCCCGGTGCTGTTGATCAGACCCGGGAAGTACTGGCTCGGGGCGCACTCATCGCCACATGCCGGGTTGACGTAACCGTTGAACAGGGCGTTGAAAACGGTGCCCGGGGTGTTGACGAGCACGTTGACCGCGCCCGCGGCGTCACCGTCCTGGACCGCCGCGACGAAAGCCTCGGCGGCCAGTGCGATCTCGAAGTTCACGCCGATGAACGGGCCGAGGAACGACTTGGTGGTGCCGTTCACGACGCCACCCTGGTCGAAGATCGTGGCGACCACGTCGGTGAAGTTCTGGGCGATCTGCTCCGGAATACCGATGCGGCCCTCGGGAAGTCGGGGACTCGGCTGCGCGGAGAAGAGCCATTCGGCGATCGGCGACAGGATCGTCAGCGAGTAGACGTTGAAGCGGTTGAGGCGATCGTAGGCCTCGGCGAACTCACCCCTCTGCAGGGCGGCGTTGGCCTCGTCCAGGAGGACCTTACCGTTGGCGCCGTTCCAGAAGTTCTCGAACGCCTCGGGGACCCCCAGGAATCCCTCGCTGATCTGCCCGAGGTAGCCCGCCTGATTCTCGGCCAGCTGGGTCAGGATCGGGAACGGATTCGCGGTCAGGGCGCCGGCGAGCGTGGTGAGGTTCTCGAACCCGTTCTCGAACAGGTTCCCGTACACCGCGACGGGGCTGTCGGTGACCTTCGCATTGGCGGTCAACTCGAAGGCGCGCTGCTGGATCTCGGACACGTTCGGCGCGACCGGCGTGACGGCGATGGCGCCGGCGCCGACCACCGCGATGCTGGCGAGCAGCAACTTGTTGGGCCGGGGCGTCGAGTACGCCGAGTCGGTCTGGGGCCCGGGGCACGAACCGTCGGAGCGAAGGGCTAGTTGCACGAGATCTCCTTTGAAGTGAGGTGCCGCACCTGAGCGGCGCCTGGACGCTAACTGAGATTTCACTGAGACGCAATAGGTTCGCCTAACCTTACTAAGCAAGGCTCAACAACGGCATTTTGCTGGGCTTTCGCTGCGAAGGCCCGGAGCGGCGCGTCACCGATAGCCCATGAGCCCACTTATGGAGAAGCTCAAGATCAGCGGAGCACCCCGGGTTTCCTCACCCGGGGTTGCAGGCGGCGCTCGGTCCGTGTCCCCTCTGCCTGGTCTTTGCTGTGGATCGACCGAGCAAAATTTCTCAGGGAGTCAGTTCTCGTGCGACGACATCGCCTCGCGCAGGCTGCGCGGGCGCAGATCCGTCCAGTTCTCCTCGACGTAGGTGAGGCAGTCGGCGCGGGTGGCCTCGCCGAACACGACGCGCCAGCCTGCGGGCACGTCGGCGAACGTCGGCCACAGGCTGTGCTGCTCCTCGTCGTTGACCAGCACGTAGAAGCGTCCGCCGTCGTCATCGAATGGGTTGGTGCTCAATGCTTCTCCTGTGTGTCGTGGCTGTACTGGTCCGCAGATCCGCGCCGAGTACGCGATCGGACAGCAGACCGAGGCAGCTGAGGTTCGGGAAACCAGGTCCCTGGGTGAGCCCGGCGAGGCCGGGCAGGAACAGCTTCGGAGCGACGCCCTCGAGGGAGAGGTCGTGGCCGATCGACTCCTGGAGCAGCTCACCGGTGAGCGGTCCGCCGAGACCGAGCTCGAGCAGGTCGCGGGTGTCCTGGCCGAGCAGCGGCAGGAACCACAGCGCGTCGGCGCCCTGCCCGTCGATCACAAGGTCGAAACCGTGCACGGTCTCCAGGCGCTCACCGGCGCGGTCGGTCTGCAGCGTCAGCCGGATCCGGTCGTCGCGGGGCACCGCGTGGGCGACCCGACCCCGTAGGTGGCGGATGCGGTCGTCGGCCAGCAGCGCTTCCTGCACGCGCGCGGAGAACACGCCGCGGTCGGTACGGAACATGGCGTCGCGCCGCTCGGCGAGCGTGAGGCTGGTCCAGCCGGTGGGGTCGGAGAACAGCGTGTTCTCGAAGAACCCCTCCCCCCGGGTGAACAGCGTGACCTGCGGTGAGATCACGGTGATCGTCGAAACCCGGTGTCGGAACAGTTCGTTGAGCATCGATGCGGCGGTCTCGCCGCCGCCGATCATCGCGACGCGCTCGGCGACGATCAGCTCGTGCCCGGCGACGCGCCGCCAGAAGTCGGCGATCGACATCACCCGCGGATGGCCCGGCAGCAATGTCCGTTCGGCCTGCCCCGGTCCGGTGATCATCACCGCGTCGGCGTCCACCGTCGACTCCCGGGTGTGCAGCTCCCAGCCCCGGCCGCCGACCGAGATGCGCTCCACATCGCCACGCACCACGGTCATCCCGATGGCATCGGCGACCCAGCGCAGGTAGGCGGCCCACCGGTGGTGGTTCGGCGCCGGCCTGCCGCGGTCTATCCACTCGGCGAACTGCGAGGTGGCGACGAGGTAGGCCTGCCAGCTGTGTCGTGTCATCCGCTCGTCGAGTTCGGCGTTGCGCCGCGGTACGAGCGCAGAGCGGTACGGGAAACCGATGTCCTTCTCCGGGCTGGTGCCCAGCCGGTGCTGCCCGTCGGTCCATCCACCCGCGGCGGTCCAGTTCGCCCCCACCCCGGTGCGTTCGACGGCCACCACCTCCGGCGCGTCGACGCCCATGGCGCGCAGTTCGGCGGCCTTGGCGGCCACGGCCACGGCCTTGGGGCCTGCGCCGATGACGGCCAGCGTCGCGGTCATGGGACAACCTCCCGCAGCGCGTCCTGCCACAGGGCGTGCAGGACGGCGACGTCGTCGGCGGACAGGATTCCGGGCAGCGTCCGCCACTGGGTGGCCAGCACCGGTGCGTCCCCATGGGTGAGGATCGCGGCCATCACCGTCACCTCGTGCCGGACGGCAAGCTCCGGCTCGGGAAGCACCGACACCGCGCTGAGAAGTCCCTTGTCCACGTTGAACGCGCCGGCACCCCGCACGTCGGCGCGGCCCAGGTAGTTCAGCAGCAGTTGCGGTTGCCGGTAGGCGCCGAGCCGTTCGGCGGTGTCGGCACGCAGATAGCGCAGCAGGCCGAAATCCACGCCGTCGCCCGGGATCTCGACCGGACCGCTGTCCGGGTCGACCCGGACGGGGTAGATCGCGCTGAGCAGTCCGACGGTGTCGCCGGTGTCGGCCTCGTCGCTCACGACGCCGTCGGCGCGGCCATGGGTCTCCAGCGCCAACAACGGTGTCGGCGTGGGCTGCCCGCGCCGTCTGCGCCAGGCGGTCACGGTCCGCGCCGCCGCGGCGGCCAGCAGTGTCGGCACGGCTTCCGCCGAGGCGATGAGCCGCGCGGTGAGTTGAGCGTCGGTGATGGCGACGCTGACGTCGAGATCGCCCGCCCGGTCCGTCTCCGGCTGCACCCGGCGCGCCCCGAGATCCGGATCGGGACCGTCGAGTTGGGCCGCCCAGAAGTCGGCGGTCTCGAGGTGGTGGGCCCGCTCGTACAGCAGCGCCGACCATCGGCGGTAGGTGGTGTGTTCGCGGGTCGGCACAGGCGCGCGTCCGGATGTCAGCGCGTGCCAGGCGGCGTCGAGCTCACCGAGGACGACCCGCCACGACGCCGGGTCGATCGCCAGCACGTGCGCGGTCACCACCAGCACGCCGGGGCCGTGCGCCGGGCGCAGCCACACCGCCGACCACAACCTGCCGCGCTCGGGATCCAGTGTCTGCACCGCGGATGCGGTGGCCTCGGCGACGGCGGCGGCGAGGTCACCGCGCACCGGGACTTCGGACAACAGTCCGTCTGCGGGCGAATCCGTCTGCGGCACAAGCGTCATGGTGGCGCGGTCGAACCGGGTGCGTAGCACCTCGTGACCGTCGACCACGGCCTCGAGCAGGGTGCGCAGCGCGTCGGCGGTGATGCCGTCCGGCAGCGGGATCGCCTCGGTCTGCGCGAGCCGACGCGGGTCGCCGTGCTCGTAGAGCCAGTGCGCGTTCGGCAGCACCGGGATCGGCTCCGACGACGCCACATCCGGTGCGTCCGAACCGAATTCGGTACCGGACTCGGCATCGATGGCCGATGCGAGTTCGCGGATCGACCCGCATTCGAGCATCAACCGGGCCCGCAGCGCGACGCCGCGCCGGCGGGCGGCCTGGACGACCGAGAGCGCCACGATGCTGTCCATGCCGAGCGAGAGCAGGTCGGCGCCCACGTCCACAGCCGCGACGCCGAGGAGTTCGGCGACTGCCTCGGCCAGCGCGGCCTCGGTGGGCGTCTCCGGGGCGGCCGCCGGACCGGTGGCGGCGGCATCGTGCGCGGCGAGGGCGGCGTCGTCGATCTTGCCGTGCGCGGTCAGCGGCAGGTCGTCGAGCACGGTGATGTGGTGCGGGACGAGATAGCGCGGCAGCCGGGCGCTGAGCGTGCGCCGGAGCTCGGCGACCGCGACGTCGGCGCCGCCGGTCGCGGCGTAAGCCATCAACCGGGGACCGGCGGCGTGCGCGCGGACGGCGACGTGGGCGGCGCGCACCCCGGGGTGGGTCTGCAGCACCGCGCACACCTCACCCGGTTCGACCCGGAAGCCGCGGATCTTGACCTGATCGTCGCTGCGGCCGAGATACTGCAGGGCGCCATCGGGGTCGCGGCGCACCACGTCGCCGGTGCGGTACATCCGGTCACCGGCCCGGAACGGATCCGCGACGAATCGGCCGGCGGTTTCCCCGGCCCGGTTCAGATAGCCGCGGGTCAGCTGGGCGCCGGACAGGTACAGCTCCCCGGCGACGCCGTCGGGCACCGAACGCAGCCACGCGTCGAGCACGTAGGCGCGGGTGTGGCGGGTCGGGGAGCCGATGACCGGGTGCGGGTGTTCGGCGATCGGGGCGACGACGGCCTCGACGGTCGTCTCGGTGGGCCCGTAGCAGTTGTAGGCGCTCATCGCGGTGCGCGCGCACTCCTCGCGGATGAACCGCCAGGTGCCGCTGCCCACCGCTTCGCCGCCGAGCGCCAACACCGCGAGCGGCACCCGTGACATCAGCCCGAAAGCCCTGAGCTGAGCGAACATCGACGGTGTGGTGTCGATCATGTCGATGCCGTGCCGTTCGATGGTGTCGACCAGCGCCTCGGCGTCGCGCTGGACGTCGTCGCCGATGATGTGCACCGCATGGCCCTCGAACAGCGCGACCAGCGGCTGCCATGCGGCGTCGAACGTGAACGACCAGGCGTGCGCGATCCGCAGCGGGCGGCCCAGCCGTTCGGCCGCCGGCCTGAGCACGTGCCGCGCGTGGTCGTCGCCGTAGGCGAGTACCGCCTCATGGGTGCCGATCACGCCCTTGGGGATGCCGGTGGTGCCGGAGGTGAACACCGCGTAGGCGGCCCGGCCACGGGTGACCGCCGCCGGAGTCCACGATGGGTCCGGGTCGCCGACGGAGGCCAGCAGCGCATCGTCGACGACGACGGGTGCCGACGTCTGCCGCAGGATCTCCTCGATGCGCTCCCCCGCCATCCCGGGATCGAGCGGCACGATCATGCCGCCCGCCTTGAGCACGGCCAGCATCGCGACCACGTAGTCCGGGCCACGCGAGAGTGCCACGGCGACAGGTGTTTCGGCGATGACTCCGTGCGCGGTCAGGGTGGCGGCCAGCCGGTCGGCGGCCGCGTCGACCTCACGGTAGGTGAGGGCGCCACCCTCCCAGCTGACGGCGACGGCGTCCGGCGTGCGGAGCGCCGCCTCGGAGAACACGGTGTGCACACCGGTCCGGTCCGGGATCTCCGTGACCGCGGACACCGCGGGGCCGCCGTCGGACCGGATGTGCACGTCACGAAGTGGCGCGTCCCAGAAGGTGATCAGCCGCTCGACGGTGTCGAGCAGGCACTGCCCCACGTCGTGGGGGGCGAGCGCACCGAGCGCACCGTCGAGGGTCTCCACCAGCACCGTCAACCGCTCACCGGCCATGTGGGCGGCGATGGTCACCGGGAAGTGCGACAGGCTCTCCAGCGCGGCGGGAACGAAGGTGGCGCCGCCGGCCTCGAAGCGGTGATCGCCGCCGGCCAGCCCGCCCGGCGGGAAGTTCTCGTAGACCAGCAGGGAGTCGAACAGCTCGCCGACCCCGGCCAGCGCACGCAACTCGGCGTGGGCGAGATAGCTGTGCTCACGCAGCGCGGCGGCGGTGCGCTGCAGCGAAAGGCACTGTGCACCAACGGTCTCGACCGGGTCGAGCCGCACCCGCAGCGGCACGGTGTTGATGAACAGGCCGACCATGGTCTCGACACCGGCGAGTTCGTCCGGACGTCCCGACACCGTCATCCCGAAGGTCACGTCACGGCGGTCGGTGAAGACCGACAGCATCGCCGCCCACGCCATCTGCACCAGCGTGTTGACGGTGACACCGCGGGCACGGGCCGCCTCGGTCAGCCGGCGGGTGGCGGCGGCGTCCAGGGTGACCTCGGTGCGCCGCGGCAGGCCCGGGGCCGGTTCGGCGGCGGACAGTGCCGGGGTCAGCAGCGTCGGCCCGTCGATGCCGGCGAGGTGTTCGGTCCACAGCGCCCGGCTCGCCGCCTGGTCGCGGCCGGCCAGCCAGCCGATGTAGTCGCGGTAGGGCCGTGGCGGGCCGCCCAGCGCGCTCGGATCCCCGCCCGCCCGGTAGAGCGTCATCAGCTCACCGACGAACAGCGGAAGCGACCAGCCGTCAATCACGATGTGGTGCGCGACGATCACCAGACGCCATGTGTCGCGGGATGATTCGATCAGGAGGAACCGGATCGCCGGCCCGCGTTCGAGGTCGAACGGGCGCCGCCGCTCGCGGTCCTCCAGCGCGGCCACCTCGTCGGCGTCGCCCGCACGGACGTGCGTCCAGGGCAGCTCGATGCGCGCGGGGACCACCTGGACCGGGCGGGGCAGGTCGCCGCGGAAGAAGCCGGCCCGCAGGTTCGGGTGCCGGGTCAGCATCGCCGTCGCGCAGTCGCGCAGCAGCGCGGTGTCCAGCGTCCCCGTCACGTCGGCGGCCATCGCGATCACGTAGGGATCACCGTCGGTGTGCTCGGTGCCGGTGAGCATGGTCATCGAGTAGAGCCCCTGCTGCAGCGGGCTCAGCGCCATCACGTCCTCGATGGCGTTCGCGGTGCGGGCCGCGTCGGCCCGCGTCACCGCCCATCCCCCTGCGAGGCGCTCCACGACGCCGTCAACGCGGCGAGGTCGTCGGCGGACAGACCGGACGCGCTCATCGGCGCGTGGGCGGTGTCCGCACCGGCCCCGCCGTTCGTGGTCGCGGCCTTCTCGTCGACGGCCGCGGCGAGGTCGTGCAGTGTGGGCTGTTCGAACACCATCCGGGCGGTCAGCGCGAGTCCCGCGTCGCGGGCCCGTGCGGCGAGTTGCACGGCGAGGATGCTGTCCCCGCCGAGGGTGAAGAAGTCGTCGTACCGCCCGGTGACCTCGACATCGAGGACCTCGCCGAGCAGGGTCGCCAGCGCACGTTCGGTGTCGGTGGCCGGCGGTTCGCCGCTCTGTTCCGCTGCGCGCGCGGGGGGGCCGGCGGCGCGGTCGTCCGAGCCGACCAGTTCGAGCACGCCCTGCGCACTCCACCTGGCCCGGTCGCCGGTGCGGTGCAGCCGCGCACCCGGCCGCCCGTACGGGTGGGCGACCAGCCGGGCCGCGGTCAACGCGGCCCCGTTCCAGTGGGCGGCGGCCAGCGGACCGCCCGCGGTGTACACGTCGCCGACCACACCGACCGGCACCGGCCGCAGCGCCTGGTCCAGCACGAAGACCTCGCCACCGCCCCACTGTTCGACGATGCGCTGCCGTTCCCCTGGCGCGCCGATGTCGAGGTCGTCGATCGCCAGGTCCGGCTGCTCGGCGAACGCCGCCACCACCCGGGCCAGCCAGCCGACGAACCGCTGTGCGGTCTCGCGGCTGTAGAGCTCGGGCCGGTAGATGACATGGCCCCGGTATCCGCCGCCGCCGTCCACCCCCCTCTCAGAGGCGAAGAAGTTCAGCGACAGGTCCGCATGCGCGGCGTCGAACGTCGGCTCGAGCACCGTGACCGTGGTGTCGCCGCCGGGGCCGTGGTCGATCACGCGGTCCTCGGGCAGTTGTTCGCGCACGTGCACCACCACGCTGAACAGCGGGTTGCGCGCCAGGGTGCGCACCGGGCTGACCGCGTCGACCACCTGGTCGAACGGCAGATCCTGGTGGGCGTAGGCCTCCAGTGCCATCTCGCGGGCACGACGGCACACCTCCCGCAGGGTGGGGTTGCCGCGTAAGTCGTTGCGCAGCACCAGGATGTTGATGAAGAACCCCACCAGCTGGTCGAGCTCCGCTTCGGACCGGCCGGCCACCGGGGTGCCCAGCGGGACGTCGGGACCGCTGCCTGCCTTGTGCAGCACCACGGCCACCGCCGCCTGCAGCAGCATGAATTCGGTGACCCCGAGTTCGCGGCACAGCACCGACAGCCTGTCGCGGGTCACCCCGTCGATGTGAAACTCGACCGCCTCGGCCAGCCCGCTCGGCACCGGCGGCCTCGCGAAGTCGGGGCGCAGCCCGGTCTCCTCCGGCAGCCCCGCCAGCTGCCGGGTCCAGTAGTCGCGCTGCGGGCCGGCGATGCCGGCGTCGTCGGCGAGCAGCGCGGTCTGCCAGGCGCCGAAGTCGGCGTACTGCACGGGAAGCGGCGCCCAGGCGGGCGCCTCGCCCGCGGCCCGCGCCCGGTAGGCCGTCAGCAGATCGGCGAACAGCACGGTGGCCGACCAGTGGTCGCCTGCGATGTGGTGCATCACCACCGACAGCACGTGACCGTCGGGAACGCTCAGGACGGCGGGGCGGATCGGGCGGTCGTGCTCGAGGTCGAAGACGTGGCCGCGTTCACGGTCGAGTTCGGCGCGCAGCCACTCCTCCCCGTCGCCGTGGGCACGTCGCACGGTCACCGGTTCCGACGGCAGCACGATCTGGTGCGGCACACCGTCGATCTCCCGGTACACGGTGCGCAGGATCTCGTGCCGGTCGACCACGTCGCCGATGGCGGTGACCAGCGCGTCGACGTCGCACGGTCCGCGCAGCCGCGCGGCGAACGGGATGTTGTTGACGACGCTGGGCCCGTCGACGCGGTAGGCGAACCAGGACCGCAGCTGCGCCGAGGACAGCGGTGCGGGGCCGTCGAGGTGCAGCGGTGTCAGGCGCGGACGCACGGGGCCACCTCCCCCCGCGCGCAGCGCGTCGATGTGACCGGCGAGCTCCGCCACGGTGGCGAGTTCGAAGACCTCTTGGACGCCGATGTCGACACCGCACGAGGTACGCACGGCCGCAACGAGTTTCGTCGCCAGCAGCGAGTGGCCGCCGAGGTCGAAGAACGAGTCGTCGGCGCCGATGCTCCGTTCGCGGCCGAGCAGTTCGCCGAACAGCCCGGCGATCTCGTGTTCGGTGTCGGTGGCGGGTTCGCGGAACTCGACGGTGGACGTGAGCTCCGGTTCGGGCAGCGCGGCCCGGTCGATCTTGCCGTGGGCCGTGATCGGTATCTCGTCGATCACCACGTACGCCGCGGGCACCATGTACTCGGGCAGCGCCGCGGCCACCCGCGCGCGGATGCGGTCGACGGCCACCGAGTCGCGGTCCTCACCGCTCACCGGCGTCAGGTACCCGACCAGGCTCTTGCCGAGTTTCGGCAGTTCGCTGACCACCACCACGGCCTGTCCGACGCTGGGGTCGACGGAGATCGCGGCCGCCACGTCGCCGAGTTCGATGCGGAAACCGCGGATCTTCACCTGCTCGTCGGCGCGCCCGACGAATTCGATGTCCCCGTCGGCGTTGCGACGGGCGAGGTCACCCGATCGGTACAGCCGGCCACCGGGGGTGAACGGATCGGCCACGAAGCGTTCGGCGGTCAGCCCGGGCCTGCGATGGTAGCCGTGCGCCACATGCGTTCCACCGATGTAGATCTCGCCGATCACGCCGACGGGCACCGGCTGCAGCGCATCGTCGAGCAGGTGCATCTGCGTGTTGATCTTCGGGCGGCCGATCGGCACGATGCGGGTGCCCTGCTTGCCTTCCACCTTGTAGCGGCTGGCGTTGATCACGGTCTCGGTCGGGCCGTAGAAGTTGTGCAGCAGCGCGTCGAAGGTGGCGTGGAACTTGTCGGCCACCTCACCGGGCAGGGGTTCACCCCCGATCGGCACCCGCTGCAGGGTGCGCCACTGGTTCACGCCGGGCAACGACAGGAACAGACCGAGCAGCGACGGCACGAAGTGCATCGCGGTGATGCCCTCCTCGCGCAACAGCTCCGTGAGGTAACCGATGTCGTTGAGACCGCCGGGCCGGTGGACGACGATCCTGGCGCCACAGGCCAGCATGCCGAAGATCTCGGCGATCGACACGTCGAAGCTGGGCGAGGCGACCTGCAGCAGCCGGTCCTTCGCGTCGACCTGATATTCGGCCTTGAACCAGACGAAGTACTCCGCGACGGGGCGGTGCGGTACTGGAACGCCTTTGGGCAGTCCGGTGGTGCCGGAGGTGTAGATCAGGTAGGCGGTGTTCCCGGGGAGCAATGGCCGCACCCGGTCGGCGTCGGTGGGGTCGTGGGCGGGCAGGGTGTCCAGCCCGGTGAGCGGCTCGCGCAGCACGATTCGCGCGTCGCAGTCGCCGAGGATGAACGTGAGCCGGTCCTCGGGGTAGGTCGGATCGATCGGCACGTACACCGCACCGGCCTTAGCCACGCCCAGTGCCGTGACGACCAGTTCGGGCGACTTGTCGAGCAGCACCGCGACCCGGTCCTCGGCGCCGACACCCTGGCCGATCAGCCAGTGCGCGACCCGGTTGGCGGCCTCGTTGATCTCCCGGTACGTGTGGCGCCCGCCCTCGTAGACCACCGCGATCGCATCGGGTGTGGCCGCCACCTGCGCGGCGATCAGGTCGGGCAGTGTGCGGGGCGAGGTGTCGAAGTGTTCACCGCACGCGATGTCGTGCAGCCACCCGGCGTCCGCGGCGCCCATCAGGTCGAGACGTGAGAGCGACGTGTCGGGATGGTCGAGTGCGCTGTCGAGCAACACGACAAAATGGTCGAGAAGCTGTCGAGCCAGTGCGGGTTCGATGATCTCGACCAGGTGCTCGAACTCGACCAGCGCACCCCCACCGGAGGGCTCGGCGTCGAACTCGACCATGGCGCCCAGCGGCAGTTGGGTGAGGTGGCTGCGCAGTTCGGCCCGTTCGCAGCGGACACCGGGCGGCGCGAAGCCGAACCGGTCCGGTCCGCGGAAGCCGAAGCTGACCCTGGTCATCCGTTCGGTTCCGTGGCGGCGGTCGGGGTTGAGCTCGCGGACCACCTCGTCGAGGTTGATGCCCTGGTGGGCGAACGCGCCGAGGGCGGTGTCGCGGGCCTGGATCAGCATGTCGCGGAACGACATCGACGGCTTGGGCTGCAGCCGCATGGCCACGGTGTTGCCGTAGTAGCCGATGCGGCCCTCCGTGCCCGAACCACGGTTGAGCACCGGGGTGGCGACGAGGAAGTCGTCGGCGTGGGTGTAGCGGTGGATCAGCGTTCCGAAGACCGCCAGCAACACCGCGTACGGCGTGCATCCGGTCTCGCGCGCCAGATCGACGACCCGCCGGGTGGTCTCGGCGTCAAGCGCTACGCTGGTCCGCGCGGAGCGGAGACTGGTCGGCACCGCCGAACCGGTCGGTCCGGGAAGTTCCAGCGGCTCCGGCGGATCGGCCAGAACCCGGCGCCAGTAGGCGAGGTCGTCCGCGGCGCCACGGGGAGCCGCGGGGACGTGCGGTGCCAGCTCCTCCCCCGCGTCACCGCCGGTGTAGGCGCGGGTGAGGTCGCCGAAGAACACCTCCCAGGACCCGTCGTCCCAGGCGATGTGGTGGGCGACCAGCAGCATGATGTACTCGTCGATCCCGGTGCGCACCATGGTGATCCGCAACGGCGCGTCGGTGGACAGGTCGAACGGCGCCGTGAACTCCCGCTGGGCGAGGACCTCGAGCCGCAGCCGCTGTGCCTGCTCGGACGGGTTCGCCAGGCCGGTCAGGTCGTGTTCGGCCCAGCCGGGACGCAGATCGGCGTGCACGGTGGGACGCGGTTCGCCGGTCTCGTCGGCGGTGTAGGTGGTGCGCAGGACGGGGTGTCTGTGCGCGACGGCGTCGAGGGCGGCGCGCAGCGCACCGAGGTCGACGGCGCCGCTGATCCGGTAGGACAGGCACACGTTGAGCAGTGCGCCGGACGGGTCGGCGGTCTGGACGAACCACATCCGCTGCTGACCCTCGGACAGTTCCCGGGTCGAGGGCACGGTCGCGGCGACGTCCTGTGACGCCAGGCCGCGCTCGCTGAGTCTGCGGCGCAACAACTCCAGGCGGGCCTGGTCATCCGGGCCGGCCAACCGTGATGCGGTGGTGTCAGTCACTCTGGGGTATCCACTTTCTCGTCGAGCTCGGCGACCAGTTCCGCGCCGGTCACACCGCCCAGCAGCGTGGCGAGCGGGACCGTCCGGCCCATGACGCGCCGGAACCTCTTACGCAGGTCGAGAGCGAGCAGGGAATCGACACCGAGGTCGAACAGCGACGCGTCGAGGTCGATCCCGGCGGGGTCAATGATCTTGAGGACTGCCGCGAGTTCGCCGCGCACGGCATCGGCGGTGTCCATCGGGGCGGCGGCGGGGGTTTCGGGTGCGACCTGTGCGCGCACGGGTTCGTCGCCGCCGGAGAACATCCGGATGCGGTGCGGGTCGGCGGCGAGCACCAGCGGGTCGACGGTGTGCTCGCGCAGGCTGGCCTCGATGGCCTGTTGGGGGACCATCGGCCGCAGTCCGGAGCGCTCGATGCGGGCGGTCTCGCCGGCGTCGACGATTCCCGACCCGCTCTCGGACTGCCACAGCCCCCACCGCACGGCCGTGCAGCGGCGACCGTCGGCGCGCAGCCGCTGCGCCGTCGCGTCGAGCATCCGGTTGGCCGCCGAGTACACCGCGTGGCCGCGACCGCCCCACAGCCCGGACACCGACGAGCACAACAGGATGCGGGCGTCCTGGCGCAGCGGCCACAGTTCGACGACGTGGGCGAGGCCGACGACCTTGGCGCCCAGCGTGTTCGCGGCGGCCGACGCATCGAGGCGCTCGCCGCTGGCGAATGTCGCCGCACCCGCGGCGTGGATCAGCAGCGTCGCTCCGCCGCCCGCGGATCCCGCTGCGGCGCGGACGCTTTCACGGTCGGTGAGGTCGCACGCAACCGACAGCACCTCGGCGCCGTGGGGTTCGGCGAGCCGCGCGAGCACCGTCGGGTCGACGGTGCGGCGGCTGAGCAGGACGATCCGCCGAGCACCCCGGTCGGCGAGGTGGCGCGCATAGTGCAGGCCGATCTCGCCGGCACCGCCGGTGATCACCACGTTGTCGAGGACGCCGGAGTCCAGCGCCCAGGCCGTCGCGGCAGGGGCGTCGGACACGGTGCGCCGGAACAGCACCGGACCCGTACCGTCGTCGCGGATGGCGAGCTCGCCCGCCCCGGTCAGCAGCGTGTCGACGAGCGCCGGGTCGACCGTCACGTCGGCGGACAGGTCCAGGTGGTGGAAGCCGAGGTCGGGGTTCTCGAGCCCGAGGCTGCGGTGCATCGCGGCGGTCGCTGCGGAGGACGGCGTCAGCGGCTCCCCGGCGCGCACCTGTTCGCCGGCCACGGTGAGCAGCCAGATGTCGCGGCATCGCGGCCCGGCCGCGGCGGGGTAGCGCAGTGCGCCGGCACCCACCAGTTCGGTGAGCGCCGCGACGGCGGCGCCGGCGTCGGAGTCGTCCGCGGCTTGCGGTGCGACCACGACCATGACCTCCGCGTCCCCCGGCGCGGTGAGCGCCGCACGGGGGTGACCGCCGACGACCGTGCGCAGCCGCTCACCGAGCGCACCGGCGGCGCCGAGGTCCAGCACGGCCACCGCGACAGGCGCCGTGGACGCCGGCCGGGCACTGTCGCCCACCGGTTGCCAAACCTCCTGGGCGACGGTGAGGGTCGCCGACTCGGGCAGCGGTTCGGGTGCCGCCCACATCGGCGTATCGTGCATCGGCGCGTTCGGGAAACCCCGCAGCCGATTTCCGGTGCGAGCGACGGCGTCGCGCCAGCCGTAGCCCGCGTCCGACGCGGTCGCGGCCGCGAGGTTGGCCGACAGCGCCTCGCAGATCGGGATGTCGCGCCTGCCCGATCCGACGAGCGTGGCAGCGGTGTCGCCGAGCAGGTCGCCCATCGCGAACAGCAGCTGTGGATGCGCGGACAGCTCGACGAAGGTGGTTGCCCCACAACGCAATGCCGATTCGAAGGCGAGGTCGAATCGAACCGTGTCGCGCAGGTTCCGGTACCAGTAGTCGCCGAACGCGGTGCCCGCGGGCACCACGTCTCCGGTGGCCCCGCCGATGAACTGCACCGGGGTGTCGGCGAAGACCGCCTGCGGCAGCCGGTTGACGAAGTCGTCCCGCAGGGGTTCGAGGATGCTGGTGTGCACCGGGAAGCTGACGGTGATCTCGCGCGCGAACAGGCCCTGCTCGCGCACCCGTGCGACGGCCGCCGAAACCGCCTGTCGATCACCGGAGACCGCAACCGAGGTCGCGGCGTTGACCACCGACAGTTCGAGCCAGCCCGGTGTGGCCGCGATGACGTGCTGCGCGGCGGCGGGGTCCACGCCCAGGACGGCCACGGCGTGGTCGCCGGGCAGTCGATCGACCACCCCGGCGCGGGCGACGACCACCGCCACCGCGTCGGCCAGCGTGATCGCGCCGGCGATGTAGGCGGCCCCGATCTCACCGAGACTGTGGCCGACGGCGACGTCGGGCAGCACACCGTAGGACCGCCAGACGTGGGCGAGCGCGACGGCGTGGGTGAACTGCGCGCCCTCGATCTCGGTCTCGGAGAAGGGGCCCTCGGATGTGGTCAGGTACCGCATCGGCGACGCCGCGCCCGCCGCGGTGAACGCCTGCGCGCACGCGTCGGCCGCGGCCCGGTACTGCGGCAACTCCCTGTACGCCTGCGCCCCCATCGACGGCCACTGCGTGCCCTGCCCGGGGAAGACGAACGCGATGCGCGTGGCGGACCCCGCGGCGCCCCGGCCGACCAGAGGGTGATCGTCGCCGGCGGCGACCGCCCGCAGACCGTCCTTCAGTTCGTCGAGGTCGCCCGCGCGCACCACGGCCCGGTGCCGCCGCACGCGGCGAGTGGCGATCAGGTGACCGGCCACATCGGCGACCGAGGCCGTGGGATGGTCGTCCAGATAGCTCAGGACGCTCCCGGCGTCCCGGGCGATGAGGTGGTCGGCATGCGCGCTGAGCAGCACCGGCATCCGCCCGTCGGGCCACCGGTCCGGCCGCGTCACGTCGCTTCCCGGGGCCGGTCCGGCATCGCCACGACGAGGTGGGTGTTGGTGCCGCTCATACCGAACGCGGAGACCGCGCCCACGCGTTCGCCGTTGCGGGCCGGCCACGGTGTCAGCTTGTCCGCCAGCCGCAGAGCGCCACCCTCCCAGTCGATCTCGCGGCTGGGCTCGTCGACGTGCAGGGTGGGCGGGATGGTGGCGTGCTCGGCGGCGACGAGCACCTTCGCCAGCCCGAGGGCGCCCGCGGCCGACTGGGTGTGCCCGATGTTGGACTTGACCGAGCCGAGCAGCGGTCCGCGGCCGGCTGCGGTGTCGCCGTAGGTGGCGGCCAGCGAGCGCAGTTCGGTCTTGTCACCGAGTCGTGTCCCGGTGCCGTGGCCTTCGATCATGCCGACGTCTTCGGGTGTCACGCCGGCCTGCCGGATCGCCTTGGCGAACAGCCGGCTCTGGGCGCTCTCGCTGGGCGCGGTCAACCCGACGGTGCGGCCGTCGGAGTTGATGCTGCTGGCGCGGACCTCGGCGAGGACGTCGCGGCCGTCGCGCACCGCACCCGACTTGCGCTGCAGCACGAACAATCCGGCGCCCTCGGCCCAGACCGTGCCGCTGGCGTGCGCGCTGTAGGGACGGCAGTGGCCGTCGTCCGAAAGAGCGTGTTGGGTGGAGAATTCGACGAAGTACCCGGGGGAACCCATGACGCACACACCGCCGGTCAGCGCGATGTCGCAGTCGCCGGATCGCAGCGCCTGCACGGCGAGGTGGAACGCGGACAGCGCCGAGGAGCACGAGGTGTCGACGGTGACGGCGGGGCCGGCCAGATCGAGCGTGTAGGCGATGCGTCCGGAGATGACCCCCAGCGACGTCCCGGTGATCAGATGGCCGCTGTGGTGCGAGAACTCGGTGAGCCCGGGCCCGTATTCCAGCGCCGAGGCGCCGAGGTAGCACCCGACGTCGTGGCCGGCGAGGTCGTCGGGGTTGATGCCGCTGTTCTCCAGCGCCCGCCACGCCAGGCGCAACGCCACCCGCTGCTGGGGGTCCATCGCGACGGCCTCACGGGGCGAGATCCCGAAGAACTCCGGATCGAACACCGATGCGCTGGAGAGGAACCCGCCCAGGTCGTGGATCGGCTTGAACCCCTCGCGCCGGGATCCGGAGAACAACTCGCGTAGCGACCAGCCGCGGTCGGTGGGGAACGGACCCAGCGCTTCGCGCTGTTCGGACAGCAACGTCCAGTAGTCCTCCGGCGTCTCGATACCGCCGGGCGCCTCCACCGCCATCCCGACGACGACCACGGGATCCGCCTCTGGGACGACGCGGTCGGTGCCGGTCATCCGCCGCCCACCAGTGCGGCCACCTCGTCGAGGTGCTCGTCGAGGTAGAAGTGGCCGCCCTGGAACGTCGACAGCGTGAACCGGCCCGCGGTGTGCGAGGCCCAGCGCCGCGACCACTCCTCGCTGATCCGGTGGTCGCGGTCGCCGCGCAGCGCGTGGATGTCGGCGCTGATCTGCTCGTCACGCCGACAGGCATATCCGCTCAACGCGCGGTAGTCGGCCTGCACCGCCATCACGAGCAGTTCGACGAAGTCCTCGTCCTCGAGCAGCCGGGGGTCCGTCCCGCCGAGGTCGACCATGTCGGCGAGGACGTCGCGGTCGGTGCTCGGCAGCGGCGCGGCCTCGGCCGCCGTGGACGGAGCCTGCCCCGCCGACGCCCACACGGTGCGCACGGTGACGCCGTGTCGTTCGGCGACCCGGGCGAATTCGAAGGCCACCACCGCGCCCATGCAGTGGCCGAACAGGTCGAGCGGGCCGAGACGGTCCCACGGCCCGGCGTCGAACAGCTGGGCGGCGAGGTCGCCGATGCTCTCCGCCGCGGGGTGCCGCAGTCGGTCGGCCCGCTGCGGGTACTGGACGATGTAGGTGTCGATCCCGTTGGCGGAGAACGACGTCGCGAGTGCACGGTAGGCCGCGGCGGCGCCGCCGGCGTGCGGGAACACGACCGCCGTCGCGCCACCCGTGGCCGGGAACCGTTTCACCCAAGGCGCGAACTCCAGTTGCTGCGCCGTCATCGGGACGCCTGCGCCGACGTCGAGTCGAGCGCGGACGCCACGTCGACCGCGTTCATGTCGGTGACTTCGAGGTAGAGCTCGGCGACGGCGTCGAGGCGCTCGCTACCGGACTCGTTGTCGACGAGCCGCTGCGCCAGGGCGCCGACGGTGCGCGCGGCGAAGATGTCGGTGACCATCACCGCGGGCGAATCGAGCCACTCGCGGATCCGCGCCACGGTCTGGGTGGCCAGCACCGAATCGCCTCCGAGTTCGAAGAAGTCGTCGTCGGCGCCGACGCTGTCGCGGTCGAGCACGGTGGCCACGATGTCGGCCAGCGCCCGCTCGAGTGCGGTCTCCGGTGCGCGGTACGTCGGCGCCTGACCGGTCGCGCGTTCGGCCATGCTCCGGGTCAGCTCCGCGGTGACGGCCCTGCGGTCGATCTTGCCGCCGACCGTGAACGGGATCGCCTCGACGAGCGCGATGTGGCTCGGAACCATGTGCGGCGGAACGAGTTCGGCCATCCGACGGGTGAGGTCCTCGACGGTGAGGTCATCGGAGCAACGCACGATCGCGGCGAGTTGTTCGGTGCGCCCGTCACCGGGGGCTGCCAGCACGGCGGCCACCGCGGCGTCCACGGCGGCGATGCGGCGCAGCGCGGCCTCGACCTCGCCGAGTTCGATGCGATAGCCGCTGATCTTGACGCGGTGGTCGGCGCGACCGACGAAGTCGATCTGCCCGTCGGGCAGGTAGCGGACGAGATCGCCCGTGCGGTACCAGGTTCGGCCGTCATGCACGACGAAACGTTCGGCGGTCAGGTCACGCCGGCCACGGTAGCCACGGGCGATTCCGCACCCCCCGACCCACAGTTCGCCGGGCACCCAGTCCGGGCAGTCCGCACCGTCGGCGGCGACGACGCGGCAGGTGTTGTTCGGCAGCGGGCGCCCGAACGGGACGGCGGACCACTCATCCGGCAGGTCCCCGGGCTCGCAGATGGTGTTGTGGATCGCGGTCTCCGTGGCGCCACCCAGACCGGCGAACCGCACGCTCGGCGCGGCCCTGCGCAGTTCCCGGACCATCTCGGTGCGCACCCAGTCGCCGCCGGTGGGGACCACCCGCACCGACGGCAGCCCACCGCCCACCTCCAGCAGCATCTCGAGCCAACCGGGCATCCAGTGCAGCACGGTCACCGAGTGCTCGGCGATCATCCTCGCCCAGCTGTCGGGGTCGCGACGCTGCGCCTCGTCCACCACGACCAGCGACCCGCCGGCGCGCAGCATCCCGAAGACGTCGAGCACCGACAGATCGCCCTCCAGCGTGGACAGCGCCAGGCTGCGGTCCGACGGCCCGATCCCGAAGTGGCCGTTGATGAATTCGAGCGTGTTCATGGCCGCGCCGTGGGTGACCTCGACACCTTTGGGCTCGCCGGTCGAACCGGAGGTGAACAGCACGTACGCGACCCGGTCCTGCTCGATCGTCGCCGGGGTGACGCCGTGTACCCGCGACCCGACGCGGACCGCCTCGGCGATGGTCAGGCCCGGCAGGAACGCGGGCGGCTCGTCACCGCACGCGAGGGCCATCCGCACGCCGGCGGTGCGCAGGATGCTCTGCGCACGGTCGGCGGGCTGGTCGGCGCCGATGGGCACGTACACCGCGCCCGCGGCATGGATCGCCAGTAGTGCGGTCACCTGGTCGGCGCACTTGGGGCCCATCACCGCGACGGTGTCCCCCGGTGCGACGCCGGCCACCTGCAGGGCGCCGGTGACCGCCAGGACCCGCTCGCACAGTTCGGCATAGGTGAGGGTGCCGGTCGAGCCGATCACCGCGGTGGCGTCGGGTGTCCGTGCGGCGCTGCGGAAGAACCCGTCGTGCAACGCGTCGTCGCTGCGTTCGGCGGTGGTCTCGAGCGCGCGGCGGACCGCCAGTTGCGCGGCGGGCACCGCGGGCGGATCGACGGCGTCCCACGCCGCCTCGTCGGTGGCGAGCCGCTCGAGTTCGGCGAGCTGGTAGGCGAACATCGCGTCGATGACCCCGGGCCGGAACGCGTCCTCGCGGACGTCCCAGTTGACCAGCAGGCCGCCGTCGAAGGGCGTCACCTGCGAGTCCAGCAGCACCTGCGGCCCCTGGGAGATGTGCCACACGGGCGTCCCGAACTGGTCGGTGACGTCACCGGCGAACAGGTCTCCGAGGCCGAGCGCACTGGTGAACACGAACGGCGCCAACGTCGGGGTGCCGTGATGGCGGCTCAGGTCGCGCAGCACCGACAGGCCCGAGTAGGCCGCATGGCCGGCGGAGGTGTGCAGCGCCTCCTGCATCACCCGCGCCCGCTGCGCCGGCGTGTGCGCGTCGGTGAAGTCGACGTCGAGCATCAGTGACGACGAGAAGTCGCCGACCAGCCTGTCCACGTCGGGGTGGAAGGGTTCGCGGCCGAACATCGGCAGGTTGAGCAGGAAGTGCCGGCTCGTCGACCAGCGGGCCAGCGTTCCGGCGTAGGAGGCCGCGAACGCCATCGCCGGTGTGATCCCGCGTTTGCGCGCGGCCGCGTAGAGACCGTCACGGGTGCCGGCGTCGATGAACCGCCAGCGCCGGGTGCCGCGCCGCGGGTCGCGCTGTTCGGCGCGCGGAACCAGCGGCAGGGCGGGGGCTTCGGGGAGTTCGGGGATGCGCTCGGTCCACCATCGGCGATCCTCATCGGCGTTCGGCCCAGCGGTGGCGGTGAGCGCGCTGCGGTATTCGCGGTAGGTGTACTGCAGGTCGGGCAGCTCCGCTCCGCGGTAGAGCGCGGCGAGGTCCGCCATGAAGTTGCGGTAGCTGACCGCGTCGGCGGCCTGCATGTCGAGATCGACGTGCAGGCGGGACCGCCCGCCGGGCAACAGGGTCAGCGCGAGCTCCAGCACCTCGCCCTCGAGGAGTTGATGCGATTTGGCGTGGCGGATGACCTCGAGTTGTTCGTCGGCGTCGGCGGCCTCGAGGTGCCGCAGGTCGGTGACCTTGACGGGTAGTTCGCGGTCGCTGATGCGCTGCATACCGTCGCCGAGGATGTCGACGCGCAGCATCGGGTGGCGGGCGGCGAGCCGGGCGGCGGCGACGCCGAGGCGTTCCGGATCCACACCCGCTCCGTCGAATTCGACGTACAGGTGGGCGGCCACGCCGCCGAGTTCGGTGAGTTCGTTGCGGCCCACCCACAGCGCATGCTGGATCGGCGCGAGCGGGAACGGCGCGTCGGGGTCCGCGCCACCGGTGGTAGCCGCGGTCGATTCCGTTGCAGCACCGGTGTTTTCGACGGTGCATTCGCCGACGAGCTGCGTCCAGGCGGCCACGGTGGGGTTCGCCGCCATCGCCGCGAACCGCACGTCGATGCCCTGCTTCCGCCAGCGCCCCGACAGCGACATCATGCGGATGGAGTCGAGCCCCGAGGCGATCAGGTCGGCATCCGGGTCGAGTTCGGACTGGTCGACACCCAGAAGTTCGGCAACCTCCGCCCGTACAGTCTGCGAACTGGTCACAACGCCTCCACCGCGTTCCTCCAAGTCAACGTAGGCTGCCCTAACTTCAGGAAGGCTATCCTATATTCAAGGGGTCGAACACTCCTACCCAGAGGGGCCTTTCCGCGCGATGAGCACCGGATTCCAGCATGTGCAGAGCGACCTGGTCGAGGGCTTCGTCCCCTTCCCCGAAGAGCGCGCCGAGATGTACCGGCGGGCGGGGTACTGGGCGGGGCGACCACTCGAATCGCTGCTCGTCGATGCGGCGCAACGGCGGCCGGACCACCCCGCCGTCGTCGACGCCGATGAATCCCTGACCTTCTCCGAGCTGACCGCGCGCGCCGACACCGTCGCGGCGGCGCTGGCCGGCCTGGGCATCCGCCCCGGTGATCGGGTGCTGCTGCAGCTGCCCAACTCCGTGCGATTCGCTGTCGCGTTCTTCGGCCTGCTGCGGGCGGGCGCGGTTCCGGTGATGTGTCTGCCGGGCCATCGCACCGCCGAGCTGGGGCACTTCGCCGACGTCAGCGGTGCGGTGGCGCTGATCGTCCCCGACGAGTCCGGCGGATTCGACTACCGGGCGATGGCCGCCCAGCTGGTGGCGGACCGACCGGCCCTGCGGCACGTGCTCGTCGACGGCGATCCGGGACCGTTCGTGTCGTGGACCGCGCTGATCGAAGGCGGCGGCGTGACGCCGGAGATCGGCCCCGTCGACACCTCACTGCCGGCCCTGCTGCTGGTCTCCGGCGGGACGACCGGGCTGCCCAAGCTGATCCCCCGCACCCATGACGACTACGTCTACACCGCGGTGTCGAGCGCCCGGGCATGTCATTTCACCCCCGACGACGTCTATCTGGTGGCGCTGCCCGCCGGCCACAACTTCCCGCTGGCCTGCCCCGGGATGCTCGGGGCGATGACCGTCGGCGCCACGACGGTGTTCACCGCCGATCCGAGCCCCGAGGAGGCGTTCGCGCTCATCGACAAACACCGAGTCACGGTCACCGGGCTGGTCAACGCGCTGGGCAAGCTGTGGGCGCAGGCCTGCGAATGGGAACCGGTGTTGCCGACGTCGCTGCGACTGGTGCAGGTGGGCGGTTCACGGATGAGCCCGGAGGAGGCGCGGTTCATCCTCGAACGCCTGACCCCCGGGCTGTCCCAGATCTTCGGCATGGCCGAGGGCATGCTGAACTTCACCCGCCCGGGCGATCCGGTCGACGTCGTGGTGCACACCCAGGGCAGGCCCGTCTCCCCGCACGACGAGATGCGGGTGGTCGACGAATCCGGCGCCGAGGTCGCGCCCGGCGAAGAGGGTGAACTACTGGTGCGCGGGCCCTACACGCTGAACGGGTACTACCGCGCCGACGAGGCGAACGCCCGTTCGTTCAGCGCCGACGGCTTCTACCGCACCGGTGACCGGGTGCGGATCTTCGCCGACGGGCCGCTGGCCGGCAACGTCGAGGTCACCGGCCGTATCAAGGACGTCATCCACCGCGGCGGCGAGACGGTCTCGGCGACCGACCTCGAGGACCACCTGCTGACCCACCCCGCGATCTACTCGGCCGCCGCACTCGCCCTGCCCGACGACTACCTGGGTGAGAAGATCTGCGCGGCAGTCGTTTTCCGTGGTAAGCAGCTCACCCTCGCCGAGCTCAACACTTTCCTGGACGAACGCGGCGCCTCCACCCACGCCCGGCCCGACGTGCTGGTGCCGATGCCGTCGCTGCCGCTGACCGCCGTCGGCAAGGTCGACAAGAAGAAGATCGCGGCGCAGTTGAGCGGGTGATCGATTCGTAGCGCAGTAGGACCGTGCCACCCGGGAAGGTGCGATCAGCCCGGCCTGCACGATCGGCGTGGCCGGCGCCGCGGCGGCATCTCCAACTGGCCGCCCCTCTCGGCGTCGACACGATGCCTCACTCAGACGCACGCGTGGCTACGGCGGTGCCTATGGCCTGTTGTTGTCACCCGACGCGGATGCCCAAGCCGGCGAGGAGCGCGCGTGCCCGCCCAAATCGGCGGTCGGTCGAGAAGGCGTACCACTGTTCGGCGAGGCCCTCCTGGTGAAGGAGGTCACGAAATCGCCGGAAGCCGCCCTTACCCTCAATCGCCCTTGCCAGTCGCTCACTCAACGTCGAATCACTGAGTCGCTCGGCGAAATCCGCCATGTCACGCCAACCCTCCCCGGAACCGCTGAGGTCGAACTGCCCCTAGCGGTCGGGCTCCTCGTCGAAGTCGATGGCCGCGTCATCCCCGGCCGTCATCGGGTCGGCGCTGTCCCGGTCGTAGACCCATCCGGTGTGCAGGTCGAGGTATCCGCCGGTGGATATGCCCGGATCGGGTTCCAATGCGGCAGCGAGGATCTCGAGGTCGACCGGCACCACCCGTCCTTTCAGCGGCGCCGCGCGCAGACGCGCGAGCAGATCCTCGGCCAGCACATCGTCACCCTCACCGGCGCGCAGCGTGAGCCGGTTGATCACCGACACCACCACCGGCTCGGTGTTCTCCCGTCGCCGTTCCAGCGCGATCATCAAGGCCAATCCCACCTGCTGAAGCACGTCGTCGACCTGACGGCCGTCCAGCGCGGCGAGGACGCGGTCGGCATCTTCCGCCGCGACGGCTGACCGCAGTTCGCGCAGGTCGACTGAGGACACCTGCTTCTGCCCAGGCCACCCTGGCATCAGCATCGGATGTGGCTGAGCCAGGCCTCCTCGGGATCCCCCCGTCCCCGCCGTCGTCAGCCCACCGGCGCCCGTACTGGTCCGGGATATTGCCCCAGCCCCCAGTAGGGCAAGGGCTTTTTCGGCGCGATTCCCGACGTCTCCCGGGGGTCGATCTTGTCCTCGCCCACCACACAGCGGTGGGTCCAGTCATCGCCCAGGTCGAAGACGAACCGGAACTCCGCTCCCGGCCCGACAAGTCGAGCGACCTTGGTTGACTCGATGTCCAACGGCTGCGTGATCGTCAGCACGGGCAGCAGCCGTTCGTCGCGCTGCATTTCGGCGGGGCCGACCAATTGGCGGCGGCGATCCGCACGCTCGTCGACGGAACGTTTTGCGGCCCAACGCCACATCTGCGATGCCCTCGGCCTCGGATCGCGTCGTGATCTCGGCGAGTTCGGCACGGCAGCGCGGGTGCAGCGGCTTGACCCGCCGCTAACCAGCAGCAGTCAGTTTTGTCGGTGGTCGAATGTATGTTCGAAATATGTCGAGCAACGACCTCCAGGGCGCGGTGACCGCATTGCGTGCCGCCTTCGATGCGGTGGCTGCCTGTGATGTCGACCTGCTGACCCGCTCGGATCTGATGGCGGCCCTCGACGATCTGGAGACGCTGGGGTGTCAGCTGCCAGCGGTGAGCCGCCGTTTGTTGGCCCGTCTGCAAACCGAGACGACGGCCCGGGAAATGGGCGCGAAATCCTGGAAAGAGGTGCTCACGGTCCGGTGGCGGATCTCGAGCTCTGAGGCCCACCGGCGGCTCACCGAAGCCGCCCTGCTCGCACCCCGCCAAACCGTGACCGGCCCGGCGCTGCCGCCGCTGTTGCCGGCGACCGCGGCAGCGCAGGCGCTCGGGTGCATCAACAGCGAACACGTCGAGGTCATCCGCAAAGCCGTCGACAAACTGCCCAGCTTCGTCGACGCCGTCACCCGTGAGCAGTTCGAGATCAACCTCGTCCGCACCGCAGTGGGTGTCGGACCGAAGGAACTCAAAGATGCCGCCGACCTCACGTTGTTTCTGCTCGACCAGGACGGCCCCGAACCTGACGACACCGAACGGGCCCGCAAGCGCGGGGTCACCAAGCACAAACAGCGCGACGACGGAATGGTCGACCTAAGCTCAACGCTGACCCCCGAAGCATGGGCGGTGTGGGAGGTCATCTTCGCCAAGTACGCCGCCCCCGGGATGTGCAATCCCGATGATCCGGAGCCCTGCACCTCGGGCACCCCGTCGCAAGCCCAGATCGACAACGATCACCGCACCCTCGCCCAGCGCCAGCACGACGCGATGCTCGCCGTCGGGCGCATCGCGTTGATGAGCGGTGAACTCGGCCAGCTCAACGGGCTGCCGGTCTCGATCATCATCCGCACCACCCTGCAAGACCTGGAATCGCGCGCCGGGGTCGGCACCACCGGCGGCGGCACCGTCATCCCCATCGCCGACGTCATCCGGATGGCCGGCCACGCCAACCACTACCTGGCGGTGTTCGACAAGTCGACCGGATCGGCGCTGGATCTGTTCCGCGCCAAACGCACCGCCTCCCCGGCCCAGCGCATCATGCTCACCGCCCGCGATGGGGGCTGCACCAAACCGGGCTGCACCATCGGCGCCTACGGCTGCCAAGCCCACCACGTGGACACCGACTGGGCTGACGGCGGTAACACCAACATCGACGAGCTCGGTTTGGCCTGCGGACCCGACAACCGCGACGTCGACACCAACGACGGCTGGACCACCCGCATGACCGACCAACACGAAGTCGAATGGATCCCGCCCCCAGCATTGGACACCGGCCAGAGCCGCATCAACTACTACCACCGCCCCGAACGCCTCCTCACCCCACCCGACGATCCCGACGCGTCCGGTGCACCGGCGGAACCGGCCGACAGCAACGACATTGACGAGAACGACACGGAGGAGGCCGATCCACCGGTGGCCGACGACGTCGGCGAGACCCTCCGCGCGGCGGACGCCACCACATCACTAGCCGACGTCGACGAGCCGCGGCCCGTGGGGCTGGGCTCGCCGACCCGACCCGCCGACAACGCCGGTGAACCCGGCGGCCCCGCACCCCCGCAGAATCGGGCGGCTTGAGCACCGCAGGTCGTCGCCATGATGAGGGTCTCTGTGACGCTCACTTCGGATGACGCCTGCAGGTTGTCCTTCTGTAGATCCGTGGGTCACCGCAGGGAGTGGCCGCCCGAACCCGACGAACCACCCTTCTGACTAAGCGGCCGAATCCTCCTCTACGGCGAGCAGTTCGGCGATCCGATCGGCAACCGCCGCGGCGGTGGGGTACTCCCACAACAGCGTGGGAGGCAGGGCCAACCCGGTCTGCTTCTCCAACTGACGCCGCAGCGCGACGGTCATGATGGAGTCGACGCCGATCTCCACCAACGGCAGACGCGTGTCGACATCCTCTGCCGCGCAACCGAGTTCGGAGGACACCGCGGTGAGCACCTGGCGCGCGGCCCAGTCCGCGACATCCTCGTCACCGCGGTCGGCGACCGCGGGCGCCTGCGCCACATCGGCGGTCTCGGCGGGTGCGACGTCGGCGAGGATCGGCACCGACGCCGCCGTCGGCAGCACCGGCAACACCACCACGTTCGGATCGTCGTCGCGCAGTGCGGAGTCCAGCGCCCGCATCGCGTCCTCGAGTCCCACGGTGCCCATACCGAGTGCGTCGAGCTGGGCGGCGACGAAGCCGGAGGCCGACCCCATGCCCATACCGCGCCAGGCCGTCCACGCCACGCTGGTGGTCCGGTCCCCGAGCCGGCGGCGGTGGCGCGCGAACGCGTCGAGATAGGCGTTGCCGCACGCATAGGCGCCCTGGCCGGGGAAGCCCGCCAGGTACCCGCACGACGAGAACAAGACCATCCAGTCCAGTTCGCCCGGCGGGAAGAGTTGGTGCAGCGCGTTCATCCCGTCGACCTTCGGCCGCATCGCCGCCTCGAGATCGTCCGCGGTCGTGGTGGCCAGCAGCGCACCGGCTTCCACGCCGGCAGCGTGGATGACTCCACGCACCGGCGGCAGATCGGCCAGAACCGCCCGCAACTCCGCGGCCGCCCCGGACGCACCGACGTCGACGGCCGCGACCTTCACCGAGACCCCGCGCTGTTCGAGTGCGGTGACGACGGTGACGGCCTCCCGGTCGCTGTCGGCGCTCCACGCGCTGCGCTCGGGCAGACCCGACCGCGACACCAGCACCAGCCGGCGTGCGCCCAGGTCGGCCAGGCGCTGCGCCAGGCGCAGCCCCAGCACACCGGTGCCGCCGGTGATCAGGTAGGTGCCGCCCGGTGAGCACTGCAGCGGAGCCGCCTCCCCCGGTCCGGTGTGGGCCAGTCGAGCCGTGTGCGCGACACCGTCGCGCACCACCACGACACCGTGTCCGTGCAGCGCGCCGAGTGCCCGCACGGGCAGGTGGTCTCCGGCGATGTCCAGCACACCGCCCCACAGGTGCGGATGTTCGGCCGCCGCCACCCGCGCCATACCCCACAGCGGGGCGTGGGCCGGGTTGACGCCTTCGTGCACCTGTGCGGTCAGGACCCACAGCCTGGCCCGTCCGCCCGAGGCGTCGAGACGCTGCAGCGTGCGCAGCACGGTTGCGGCCGACTTCTGCGGCGTCTCGTCGGGGTGCGGCAGCACGAGCACCACCGCCCCGTCCGCCGGGACCCCGAGATCGGCTGCGCCGTCCGCGATTCGATGGGTGACGCCGGCCTCGTCGAGGTCGCGGACGACGAGGGCCCGGGTCGCGGCGTCGCCGCCGACCAGCGTCACCTCCGTGGGCATGTCGGCATCCGGCCACGCGACCGGATGCCACGCCACGTGGTGCAGCAACCGCACCGTGTCGCGACTGCCGGAGTTCTCGAGTTCCTCGAACGCCATCCCCGTCAACGACACCGAGACCGCGCCGGACTCCTCGGCGAGCACCACGTCGGTGACCGTGCCCTCGGCGCGGCGGCGCACGTGCAACAGCGCGACGGCCGGCGGTTTGTCGTGGACGTGGACCCGTTCGATCCGGGCCGGCATCCGCAGCCGCGGAGGGCCGCCGAAGATCGTCGAGGCCGCCGAGGTCGCCGCGTCGAGCAGTCCGGCCCACGTCGCCGGAGTCGACCCGTCGACGTCGGCCGCGACACGGGCGAAGAGTTCCCCGTCACCGCAGTGCAATTCGATTACCTGCCAACCGAATCCCATCGCGGCGACCCCCAGTGTCGCCAACGTGTCCACGACATGGGTCGGCGGCAGCGTTTCCGTGCAGCGGGCCCGGATCTCGTCCTCGTCGAGCATGCTCAGCGCTGGTTCGCCACCCTCTGCGGCCGACGCGGTGCAGTGCGTCAACCAGCCGCCGTCCGTCTCGTCGTCGTCGACCAGCCGGGAGGCCAGGGCGAGCGAGCGCTCCTGGGCCACCACCTGGATGTCGCGCGCGCGTCCCGGCGGCACGGGTGTGCGCAGCCGCACGTCGGCGAGATCGGTTCCGGACGCGGCGAGGAACGTGTTGAGCAGGACCGCCGCGGGCACGATCTCGGTGCCCCGCACGGGATGGTCACCGGGGTAGGGCCGCGTCGAGAAGTCCAGGCGCGTCTGCCACACCCGCGCGGGCACCGCCCCGGTCACCTCCATCGGACCGCCGAGCAGTGTGTGCGAATCGGGTTCGTGGACGGCGCGGCCACCCGGCGGCGCGGTGGGCGTGCGCCAGTGCCGCCGGTGTGCCCACTGGGTTCCGGGAAAGTCCACCGCCCAGCGTGTTTCGGCGGTCACCCCATGCGCGACCGGCGCCCCGTGGCAGTACAGCGCGCCCACGGCGGTCGCGACGGCGGGCAACTCGGGCTGCTCGCGGCGCAGCACCGGGATCACGGCGTGGTCGCCGACCCTGTGGTGCATCAACGTCTCGGCGACCGAGTGCGCGACCACCGGGTGCGCCGATACCTCGAGGAAGAGCCGGTGGCCGTCCTCGGCGGCGGCGGTCACCGCTTCGGCGAAGCGCACCCGGCCGCGCAGGTTGGCCACCCAATAGTCGGGGTCACGGGCGGCATCCGACCGCGGATCGGGCAGGGCGGTCGAGTACAGCGGCACCTCGGCCGGACCCGACGGGCCCAAACCGGCTGTGAGACGGGCGAGATCGGCGGTGAGCGCGTCCATCGCCGGGCTGTGGAACGCGACGTCGGTGTTCACCCGGCGCACGGTCATCCCCTCACCGGTCCAGCGCGCCGACACCTCGTCGACCGCCGCGACGGTGCCCGAGATGACCGTCGACTCCGGTGACGCGCTGATGGCCGCCACCACATCGGTGCGGCCTCCCAGGCGCTCCTCGGCCTCGGCGAAGGGAAGCCGGACCAGCGCCATGGCGCCCGCACCCGCCACCGAGCGGAACCCCCGAGCGCGGTAGCAGGCCACCGCGGCGCCGTGGGCGAGATCGAAGACGCCGGCGACGACGTTGGCGGCCACTTCGCCGACGGAGTGGCCGATCACGGCGGCCGGACGCACACCGCGTTCCCGCAGCACCGCGGCCAACCCGACCTGCATCGCGAACGTCAGCGCCTGCACCCGGTCGGTGCCGCCGAGGTCGCCGCTGCGCAGCGCCTCCCGCGGTGAGAAGCCCAGCTCCGCGGAGAACACCGGTTCCACGGCGTCGATGACCGCAGCGAAAGCCGGTTCGCGCGTGAGCAGTTCGCGGCCCATGCCCGGCCAGTGCGACCCGTGCCCGGAGAACACCCACACCGCCCCGTCGGCCGCACCCGCCAGCACAGTGCCGGTGAGCACCGACGGTGCGCGGCGGTCGTCGGCGAGCGCGTCGAGCCCTGCCACCAGTTCGTCGGTGTCGGACGCGATCACCGCGGCGCGTACGGGTTCGTGCGAGCGGCGCGCCCACAGTGTCGCGGCCACCTCGTCGACCGGAAGTCGTTGTCCCCGAACATGGTCGGCGAGCGCGGCGGCCTGTCGCGCCAGCCGGGCCTGGGACCGCCCGGTCAGCGGCAGCACCGACGGCGCGGCGCCCGTGGCCAGGGATTCGCCGCGCTCGCGTAGGGGCGCCTCCTCGAGCAGGACGTGGGCGATGGTGCCGCCGTAGCCGTAGCTGCACACCGCGGCCCGGCGTGGGAGATCGTCGCGGCGCGGCCACGGCTCGACCTCGGTCGGCACGCGCAGTCCGCTGGTCGCCCAGTCCACGGCGGGGGTCAGGGTGCGGACACCGGCCGTCGGCGGGATCGCCTCGTGCTGCAGCGCCATCGCCGCCTTGATGAGCCCGACCACACCGGCCCCGCCCTCGAGGTGGCCGGTGTTGGGTTTGACCGAACCGACGCGGCACGGCTCACCGTCGGCGCGACGCGCTCCGTACACGGCGGCGAGCGCGTTGAGTTCGACCGGATCGCCGGTCGGCGTCCCGGTGCCGTGCGCCTCGATGAATTCGACTGTGGCGGGATCGATTCCGGATGTCCGGCAGGTTCGGCGGAACAGGTCCTCCTGGGCGGCGCCGTTGGGCGACATGATGCCGACGGTGCGCCCGTCCTGTGCCACCGCACCGCCGCGGACGACGGCGATCACCCGGTCGCCGTCACGCACCGCGTCGGCGAGACGTTTGAGCACCACGACCGCGGCACCCTCGCCCCGCCCGTAGCCGTCGGCCTCGGCGTCGAAGCTCTTGCACCGGCCATCGGGCGCGGTGGCCCCGGCCCGGTCGAGGACGCGGGTCAGACCGGGTCCGATCAGAGCGCTGACCCCACCGGCGAGCGCCAGTGACGTCTCCCCCGTCCGCAGCAGCTGGCACGCCTGGTGCACGGCCACCAGCGACGCCGCGCACGCGGCGTCGAGCGCGACACTGGGGCCGCGCAGGTCGAGCAGGTGCGAGACGCGGTTGGCGATACCGCACAGCGACGTGCCGATCCCGGTCCACGCCTCGATGCCCGGCAGGTCCTCCATGATGAGCTTGCCGTAGTCGTCGGAGTTCACACCCATCAGCACGGCGGTGTCGCTGCCGGCCAGCGAGCGCGGCGGGACGCCGGCGTGTTCCAGTGCCTCCCAGGACACTTCGAGCGCCAGCCGCTGCTGCGGATCCATCAGTTCGGCCTCACGCGGCGAGACGCCGAAGAACTCCGCGTCGAAGCCGGCCAGGTCGTCGAGGAACGTGCCCCACGGCGTCGTCTCGCGCAGCACCGCCGCATTCCGGGGGTCGCGCCGCAGATACGGCTCCCATCGGTCCGCGGGGACCTCCCGCACCCGGCTGCCCCCGTCGAGCAGGAACGTCCAGAAGTCCGCGGGGGTCGTGATGTCACCGGCCAGGCGGCAGCCGATGCCGACGATCGCCACGGGTTCGAGGGCAGCAGTCTGGTTAGCCTTGCCTAACTCAGTCGACATGGGGACAATGTTCGCACAACCGGGTGCACCCGGGGCGACCACCTCGGTGACTAGTCGGCGAGCAGTGTGCGCACCACACCATCGGCCAGCAGGCGGCCGCGGTCGGTCAGGATCAGCCGGGCACCGGAGACCACCGCGAGTCCGTCGGCGACGACGGCGCCCACCCGGGCCTGTTCGTCGACGCCGAGCATGTCCAGCGGCAGGCCGCTGCGCAGCCGCACCCGCAGCATCACGTCCTCGGTGTGCCGCGCCGCCGGGTCGAGCACCTCGAAATCCGCGACGGGCAGGGAACCCTCGCCGAGCAGCGCGGCATAGGTGTTGGGATGCTTCACGTTCCACCACCGGGTGTCGCCGAGGAAGCCGTGCGCCCCCGGCCCGACGCCCCACCACTCGCCACCGGCCCAGTAGCCGAGGTTGTGCAGGCACTCCCCGCCTGGCCTCGCCCAGTTCGACACCTCGTACCAGTCGAACCCGGCCTCGCTCAGCCGCGCGTCGAGCAGTTCGTACCGCGCCGCCAGCACGTCGTCATCGGGGGCCGCCACCTCGCCGCGCCGCACCCGGCGGGCCAGCGCCGTCCCGTCCTCGACCACCAGCGCGTAGGCCGACACGTGGTCGACACCGGCCGAGATCGCGGCGTCCGCCGACCGGCGCAGGTCGTCGTCGGTCTCCCCCGGGGTCCCGTAGATCAGGTCCAGGTTGACGTGCCCGAACCCGGCGGCGCGCGCCTCCCCGGCCGCGGCCACCGCTCGACCGGGCGAGTGCAACCGGTCGAGCACCTGCAACACGTGGCGGGCCGTCGACTGCATCCCGAGCGAGACCCGCGTGTAGCCGGCAGCAAGCAGCGCGTCGAACAGTTCGGGTCCGGCGGACTCCGGATTCGCCTCGGTGGTCACCTCCGCTCCTGGTGCCAGGTCGAAGTGCTCGCGCACCGCGGCCAGCACCGCGCCGAGACCGGCGCCGCCGAGCAGCGACGGGCTGACGCCGCCGACGAAGACGGTCCGCACCGGCGGGGGCGTCCCCAGGGTGCGGGCGGCCAACGCCAACTCCCGGCGCATCGCGGCCAGCCAGCCCTCGGGGGTGGCGCCGCCCGCCTCGGCCGGGGTGTAGGTGTTGAAGTCGCAGTAGCCGCAGCGCGTCGCGCAGAACGGCACGTGGATGTAGAGGCCGAACGCACGCCCCGGCCGCGCGGCCAGTGCCGGCGCGCGGGAAGGGGCGGTGCGGGTGCTCACCGTTCCATGGTCCCAGCGTGGCGTCAGATGGCGTAATCCCGCGGTTGGTGCTGCACCGAGACCCAGTGCTCGGTGGTGAACTCGTCGATGGCCCATTTGCCGCCGAACCGGCCGATCCCGGAGGCCTTCTCGCCGCCGAACGCGGTGTTGGCGTCGTCGTTGACCGGCGAGTCGTTGACGTGGGTCATCCCGGCGTCGATGCGGCGGGCGAACCGCACGGCACGGTCGACGTCGCGGCTGAACACCGCCGAGGACAGCCCGTATTCGGTGTCGTTGGCCAGTCGCAACGCATCCTGGTCGCCCTTGGCGCGGATGATCGTCATCACCGGCCCGAACACCTCCTCGCGGGCGGTCGCGCAGTCGTTGCCGCCGAGCAGCACGTGCGGCGGCAGCGCCTGCCCGGCCGGCCCGACCGGATCGCCGCCGAGCACCACCTGTGCACCGTCGTCGCGGGCGCGGGCGATCTTGTCCTGAACCGACTCGAGCTGCGAGGAGTTGATGATCGGGCCGATCTGGGTGGCCTCGTCGGCGGGGTCGCCGACGCGCAACCCGCGGACCCGCTCGACGAAACGGTCGACGAACTCGTCGTGCACGGCGTCGTCGACGATGAGCCGGTTGCCGATCATGCAGATTTGACCCTGGTGGAAGTACGACCCGAACACCGCCGCGCCGACGGTGAGCTCGAGGTCGGCGTCGTCGAGGACCACGATCGGTCCGTTCCCGCCGAGTTCGAGGGCCAGGTGTTTGAGGCCCGCCTTCTGCACGATGCCGCGCCCGACCGGCGTCGACCCGGTGAACGACACGACCCGCGGCACGGGGTGTTCGACGATCGCGTCGCCGATGTCGCTGCCGCCGCCCACCACGACCGACAGCAGGCCCGGCGGTAGCCCCGCCTCCTCGAAGATCCGGGCCAGCAGCAGGCCGCCGGTGACCGGGGTGTCCCCCGCCGGTTTGAGGACCACGGCGTTGCCGACCGCCAGCGCGGGCGCCACCGACCGGTTGGACAATTGCATCGGGAAGTTCCACGGGGAGATCACCGCGACGACGCCGACCGGTTCGCGGTAGACGCGGTTCTCCTTGCCCGGGATGTCCGACGGCAGGATCGACCCCTCGACGTGGTGCGGCATCGAGGCGGCCTCCCACAGCACCGACCGCACCAGCCCCCATTCGAGGTCGGCCTTGGCCCGCGTGCCTCCGGTCTCGCGCACCAGCCACCCGGTGATCTCGTCCTTGCGGTCGGTCATCACGTCGGCGGCCGCCCGCATCACGGCGGCCCGCTCCGCCGGCGGGGCGGCCGCCCAGCCCACCTGGGCCTCGACCGCGGCTGCGTAGGCCGCGTCGAGGTCGTCGGCGTCGGCCTGCGGGATGCTGGTCAGCACCTCGCCCGACCACGGGTCGACATCGTCGCGGGATCTCCCCGCCGATCCGGCCCGCCAGGTCCCGCCGATGGGCATCTCGGTGAACGACGGGTACGCCGAAGAATGGTGAGAAGGCATCCTGCCGAGCTACCCGGTGGCGGATCGGTGAAACGAGGGCCTGGGCCGACTTTTGCTCACCGCGAGCGCAAATATGGCCCGGTTAGGGCAGGTGCGGCAGTTCGTGGCACAATGGCCGGGTGACTGCCGCCCCGGCCCTCAACACCCGCATCTCGCTGGTGGTTCGGCGGCACGTGGACTTCAAGCGCGTCTGTACCTGTTGTTGTCTGCCTTGACGCGCCTGATCTAGGACCCAGCCCAACCCCGCACGTATAGCTGGCCGCCGGATCTGCGCCGCCGGCCAGCCCCCGGTGATTCAGCGCGGTCCCAACGCCGGCTCCCAGCAAGGAGCCAGACCCATGACCGAGACTTCGGCCCGTCCCGCCAAGCCCGTGAAGCGTCCACGCGGCGAAGGCCAGTGGGCGCTCGGATACCGCGAGCCGCTCAACGCCAACGAGCAGTCCAAGAAGGACGACAACCCGCTCAACGTGCGGGCGCGCATCGAGAACATCTACGCCCCCGGCGGCTTCGACACCATCGACAAGGGCGACCTGCGCGGCCGGTTCCGCTGGTGGGGCCTCTACACCCAGCGCAAGCCCGGCTTCGACGGCACCTGGACCGGTGACGAGAACACCGACATGCTCGAAGACGAGTACTTCATGCTGCGGGTCCGCAGCGACGGCGGTGCGCTGACGGCCAAGGCGCTGCGCACCCTCGGCGAGATCTCCACCGAATTCGCCAGGGACACCGCCGACATCTCCGACCGGCAGAACGTCCAGTACCACTGGATCGACGTCAGGAACATGCCGGAGATCTGGCGGCGCCTCGACGAGGTCGGGCTGCAGACGACCGAGGCGTGCGGTGACTGCCCCCGCGTCGTCCTCGGTTCACCGCTGGCCGGGGAGTCCCTCGACGAGGTGATCGACGGCACGCCCGCGGTCGACGAGATCGTCAAGCGCTACATCGGCAAGCCGGAGTACTCGAACCTGCCCCGCAAGTTCAAGACCGCGATCTCGGGTCTGCAGGACGTCGTGCACGAGGTCAACGACGTCGCGTTCATCGGGGTGAACCATCCCGAGCACGGACCCGGCTTCGACCTGTGGGTCGGCGGCGGGCTGTCCACCAACCCGATGCTGGGTCAGCGTGTCGGCGCCTGGGTTCCGCTCGACGAGGTGCCCGACGTCTGGGAGGGCGTCGTCAGCGTGTTCCGTGACTACGGCTACCGACGCTTGCGGTCGAAGGCGCGGCTGAAGTTCCTGATCAAGGACTGGGGCGTCCAGAAGTTCCGGGAGGTTCTCGAGACCGAGTACCTCAAGCGCCCGATGATCGACGGGCCTGCGCCCGAACCGGTCACCCGTCCCATCGACCACGTCGGGGTGCAGAAACTCAAGAACGGCCTCAATGCCGTCGGCGTCGCGCCGATCGCCGGCCGCGTCTCGGGCACCATCCTGACCAAGGTCGCCGACCTCGCCGAGGCCGCGGGATCCGACCGGATCCGGTTCACGCCGTATCAGAAGCTGATCGTCCTCGATGTCCCCGACGACAAGCTCGACGAGTTGCGCGCGGGCCTGGACGCGCTCGGGCTGCCCTCGACGCCGTCGCACTGGCGGCGCAACCTGATGGCCTGCACGGGCATCGAGTTCTGCAAGCTGAGCTTCGCCGAGACCAGGAGCCGCTCCCAGGTGCTGGTGCCCGAGCTCGAGAAGCGACTCGAGGACATCAACGCCCAGCTCGACGTCCCGATCACGATCAACATCAACGGCTGCCCCAACTCGTGCGCCCGCATCCAGGTGGCCGACATCGGCTTCAAGGGGCAGATGGTTGACGACGGCAACGGCCCCGAGGAGGGCTTCCAGGTCCACCTCGGCGGCAGCCTCGGCCTGGACAGCGGTTTCGGGCGCAAACTGCGCCAGCACAAGGTGCTGGCCACCGAACTCGGTGACTACATCGAGCGGGTGGTTCGCAACTTCGTGAAACAACGAGAGCAGGGCGAGCGTTTCGCTACCTGGGCACTACGGGCCGACGACGCGGACCTTCGATGAGCCGCTTGCGCGAAGAGCGATGGATGAGGTGATTGCACGATGACTGACCTGCTTTCGGACATCGACCTGCAGCAGCTGGCCGAGCGGGGCGCGGCCGAATTGGGGCCCGACGCCAGCGCGTGGGATCTGTTGCGCTGGACCGACGAGCATTTCAGCGGTAGCTACGTGGTCGCGTCGAACATGCAGGACGCGGTGCTGGTCGACATGGCGTCGAAGGTCCGCCCCGGCGTCGACATCCTGTTCCTCGACACCGGCTACCACTTCGCCGAGACCATCGGCACCAGGGATGCGGTCGAGGCGGTGTACGACGTCAACGTCGTCAACGTCGCCCCGGAGCGCACGGTCGCCGAACAGGACGCGCTGCTCGGCAAGGATCTGTTCGCCCGCGAGCCCAACGAGTGCTGCCGGCTGCGCAAGGTCGAGCCGCTGACCAAGGCGCTGTCGGGGTATTCGGCGTGGGTCACCGGTATCCGCCGCGTCGAGGCCCCCACCCGGGCCAACGCCCCGCTGATCAGCTGGGACAAGGCGTTCGGGCTGGTGAAGATCAACCCGATCGCGGCGTGGTCGGACGAGGACATGCAGGCCTACATCGACGCCAACGGCGTGCTGGTCAACCCGCTGGTCGACGAGGGGTATCCGTCGATCGGCTGCGCGCCGTGCACGGCCAAGCCGGTCGAGGGCGCCGATCCGCGCAGCGGGCGCTGGGCGGGCACCGGCAAGATCGAATGCGGGTTGCACCAGTCTTGAGCACATTGGTTCTGACGGCGCACGGCAGCGTCGATCCACGGTCCGCGGCGGTCACCCACGCGGTGGCCGGCCGGATCCGGCGGTTGCGTCCGTGGCTCGACGTGCGTGCCGCGTTCCTGGAGAAGACCGACCCCGCGCTGCCCGACGTGCTGTCGCAGACCCGCAACGCCACCGTGGTGCCGTTCCTGCTCGCCGACGCCTACCACGCACGCGTCGACATCCCGGCCGTGATCGACGCCGTCGGCCGCCCGGTACGCCGCGCCGAGGTGCTCGGTGAGGACCCGGCACTGCTGTCGGTGGCACGCCTGCGGTTGACCGAGGCGGGCGTGTCCCCCTACGACGACGGGCTCGGCGTGATCGTGGTCGCGGTCGGATCCTCCGATGTGGCGGCCAACGCCAGGACCTCGACGATCGCGCCGGCGCTCGCCGCGGGCACCCGGTGGGCCGGTTCTCAGGTGGCGTTCGCCACAGGCCCGCACGCCGATCTCGCCGGCACCGCCGCCGACCTCCGACGGTCGGGCGCCCACCGTCTGGTGATCCTGCCGTGGTTCCTCGCCCATGGCCGCATCACCGATCGCGTCGCGGAATTCGCTGCGCGAGAGGACATCTCGATGGCCGAACCGCTGGGCTCGCACAACCTCGTGGCGGCCACGGTGCTCGACCGCTTCGACGACGTGAGCGAAACCCGCGCGGCGGCCTGAGCGCTCACACCCCGCGGCCCCCATCGGGGCGTCGGTAGAGTGGTCGGCGACGTACGCCCACCCTTCCCGAGCAAGGACTCGATGCCACCTCATAGACCCATGGCGGTCACATGTTGACCGCCGTGCTCGGCATTGTCGTTGGTTTTCTCGTCGTTCTGGCGATCACCGCGCTGACCGGATACTTCGTCGCGCAGGAATTCGCCTACATGGCCGTGGACCGGTCGCGGCTCAAGTCGCGGGCAGACGCCGGTGACACCGCATCGTCGCGGGCGCTCGGCGTCACCCGCCGCACGTCGTTCATGTTGTCCGGCGCCCAACTGGGCATCACCGTCACCGGACTGCTGGTCGGGTACGTCGCCGAACCGCTGATCGGGCGGGGCCTGGAGACGCTGCTCGGCGGCGCAGGCATCCCCACCGCGGTGGCCGTCGGCATCGGCGGCGTGGCCGCGATCGCGGTGTCGACCGTCGTGCAGATGCTGTTCGGTGAGCTGTTCCCGAAGAACCTCGCCATCGCCCGGCCCGAACCGCTGGCGCGTTGGCTCGCGCTGTCGACGACGCTCTACCTCAAGCTGTTCGGATGGCTGATCTGGCTGTTCGACCAGTCGTCGAACCTGCTGCTGCGGGTGTTGCGGATCGAGCCCGTCCACGACGTCGAGCACTCGGCGACCCCGCGCGACCTCGAACACATCGTCGCCGCGTCGCGGGAGGCCGGCGAGATACCGCGTGAGCTCTCCGCCCTGCTGGACCGCATCCTTGATTTCCCGACCAGCAGCGCCGAACACGCCATGATCCCGCGCTCACGCGTCGACGTCGTCTCCGACGGCGACACGGTGGCGCACGTGCTCGCGCGGATGGCCGGCGGCCACACCCGCTACCCGGTGACCACCCCCGACCAGGACGAGATCGTCGGCGTCATCCACCTGCACGACCTGCTCGGGCCGGTGCCCGGCACCGACACCGCGGCGGCGCACTGCCGGCCGGCGGTGCTCGTCCCCGAGACGCTGCCGCTGCCCAACGTGGTGACCGCGCTGCAGGAGGCCGACGACGAGATGGCGATCGTGATCGACGAGTACGGCGGGTTCGCCGGTGTCGTGACGATCGAGGACCTCGCCGAGGAACTCGTGGGTGAGATCGACGACGAACACGACTCCGACCACGACGCCGACGTCATCGCCGAGGACGACGGCTGGCTGCTCGCCGGCGATCTGCCGCTCGACGAGGCCGAGCGCACGCTGGATCTGACGCTGCCGCCCGGTGACTACGAGACGGTGGCCGGCATGGTGATCGCCCACGCGGTCGGCCTGCCCGCTGTCGGCGACACCGTGGCGATCGACCTGCCCGCCGAAGCCGCCGACCTGCTGGCCGACGGGCCGCCACCGGCCCGCCGCCTGACCGCCGAGGTGCGCGCGATCGAGCGGCACGTGCCCGCCGCGGTGTTCGTCAGGGTCGCCGACGGTATGACCGAGGAGCCCACCGATGAGTAGTCCGTGGGTGGTCGTCGCCGTCACCGTCGCGCTGATCGCGTCGAGTGCGTTCTTCGTGGCGGTGGAGTTCGCGCTGATCGCCGCGCGGCGCAGCCGACTCGAGGACGCCGCGCCGGCGAGCGCGTCCGCGCGGGCCGCGCTGCGCAGCGCCAGCGAGCTGTCGTTGCTGCTCGCCGGTGCGCAGCTGGGTATCACGGCCTGCACACTGCTGTTGGGCGCCATCACCAAACCCGCTGTCCACCACGCGATCACACCGCTACTGGCCGGCACCGGGCTGCCGTCATGGGTGGCCGACGCCGGCGGGTTCGTGCTCGCGCTGTTGATCGTGACGTTCCTGCATCTCGTGATCGGCGAGATGGCGCCGAAGTCGTGGGCCATCGCCCACCCGGAGCGTTCGGCGACACTGCTGGCGCTGCCCATGCGCGGCTTCATGTTCGTCACCCGCCCGCTGCTGCGGGGGCTCAACCAGGCCGCCAACTGGTGCCTGCGCCGTGTCGGCGTGACACCGGTCGACGAGCTCGCCGACACCCAGGACCCCGACACGCTGCGCCAGCTGGTCGAGCATTCCGCCACCGTCGGCACGCTCGACGAGCGTTACCACGCCAACCTCACGAGCGCGCTGGAGCTCGAGGCCCTCACCATCGGACAGGTCGCCCGCCGCGACGCCCCGCACAGCACCGTTCCCGCGGACGCCACGCCCGCCGAGATCCAGCAGACTTCACGCGCCACGGGACACCTGCGGCTGTTCGTCCAGGACGGCACCGCGACGGTCGGTGTGGTGCACGTGCGCGACAGCCTCTCGTCCACGGACCCCGCACGTGCGCTGATTCGCCCGGTGTTCACGCTGCCGGAGGACACGCCCGTCTACGAGTGCCTGCGGCTGATGCGCGAGACGCGCAACCACCTCGTCGTCGTCGACGGTCCGTCAGGCCGAGGCCTGCTGACGTTGACCGACCTGCTGCACCGGCTTCTGCCGACAGAAGCGGCCTAGCGGTCGCCCGGCGCCACCACGGCACACTCGAGGTCAGCTCAGCGCGGCGGACTCCGCGCTCTGCGGCGACTCGGCGCCCCCGGGGATCTCCGGCACCCGGGTGGCCCGGACGTAGACCGTCTCGCCCTCGCGCAGCCCCAGCGCCTCGGCGTCGCCGCGGGTGATCTGCGCGGTGAACGGCGCGTGCGTCGCCGCGTTGGTCAGCTCCAGTCGGACCTCGAAACCCAGCACCACGACGCGGTCGATGACCGCCTTGACCACCCCGGTGGCCTGCACCGACTCGCTCTCGTAGATCGGGAGCTCGGGGTTGCGGCCGACGCGGATGTCGTGCGGGCGCACCAGGGTCCCGTTGAGCGACGACACCGCGCCGAGGAACGACATCACGAACGCGTTGGCCGGGGTGTCGTACACCTGGGTGGGTGAGCCGACCTGTTCGATGCGGCCCTTGTTGAGCACGGCGATGCGGTCGGCGACGTCGAGCGCCTCGGCCTGGTCGTGGGTGACGAGCACGGTGGTGACGTGCACTTCGTCGTGCAGGCGACGCAGCCACGCCCGCAGATCCTCGCGCACCTTCGCGTCCAGCGCGCCGAACGGCTCGTCGAGCAGCAGGACCTGAGGGTCGACGGCCAGTGCGCGGGCCAGCGCCATCCGCTGCCGCTGCCCGCCGGAGAGCTGGTTGGGGTAGCGGTTCTGGAACCCGGCCAGCCCGACGACCTCGAGCAGGTTGTCGACCTTCTCCTTGATCTCCGCCTTGGGCCGCTTGCGGATCTTCAACCCGAACGCGACGTTGTCGCGCACCGACAGGTGCTTGAACGCCGCGTAGTGCTGGAAGACGAATCCGATGCCGCGGCGCTGCGGCGGCACGTTGGTGACGTCGCGGCCGTTGATGGTGATTGAGCCGGTGTCGGGTTGGTCCAGGCCGGCGATCGCCCGCAGCAGCGTCGACTTGCCCGAACCGCTGGGCCCGAGCAGCGCGGTGAGCGAACCGGCGGGCACCTCGAAGTCGATGTTGTCCAGCGCCGCGAAGTCGCCGTAGTGCTTGTTGGCGCCGCGCACGATGATCGCGTCTGTCATGGCTTCTGCTCTCTGTTCAGTTCTGCTGTCTGACCCGACGGGCGTCGAGGACCACCTGAACCACCAGGACGATCACCGCAACCCCCATGAGCAGCGTCGATACGGCGTAGGCGCCATATTCGGCACCACGGTTGTAGCGGTCGGACACCAGCAGTGTCAGCGTCTGGGAGGTTCCCGGCAGGTTCGACGACACCATGATGACCGCCCCGTACTCACCCAGTGTGCGGGCGATCGTGAGGACCACGCCATAGGTGAGTCCCCAGCGGATCGACGGCAGCGTGATCCGCCAGAACGTCTGCCACCACTGCGAGCCCAGCGTCGAGGCGGCCTCCTCCTGGTCGGTGCCGATCTCGTGCAGGACGGGTTCCACCTCGCGGATCACGAACGGCACCGTGACGAAGATGCTCGCGAGCACGATGCCGGGCAGTCCGAAGATGATCTGGAAGCCGAGGTTGTTCTCGACGAAGCCGAACACCCCCGCCGAGCCCCACAGCAGGATCAACGCGACACCGACGACCACCGGCGACACCGCGAACGGCAGGTCGATGACGGCCTGCAGGGCACTCTTACCACGAAACCTGTTGCGCGCCAGCACCAGAGCCGTCGGCACCCCGAACAGCACGTTGAGCGGTACGACGATCGCCACGACGATCAGCGACAGCTGCAGCGCACTGATGGCCGCGGGCGTGCCGATCGACTCCACGAATGCGCCCAGACCCGGGGAGAAGGTCCGCCACAGGATCAGACCCACCGGCACGACGACGAGCACGAGGATGTAGGCCAGGGCGACGTAGCGCAGCAGGTGGCGTACCGCCGGAGAGAGTGTCATCGTCCGATCACCCCACCAACTGTTCGCGCTTGGCCGCCCGGGAGCCGAGCGCACGCAGGATCAACAACACGACGAACGAGATGGCCAGCAGCACGATCGAGATGGCGGCCGCCCCGGTGGGGTCGTCGTTCTCGATCAGCGTGCGGATCCACTGCGAGGACACCTCGGTCTCCCCCGGCACCGCGCCGCCGATCAACACCACCGAGCCGAACTCCCCGATGGCGCGCGAGAAGGCCAGCCCGGCGCCGGACAGCAGCGCCGGCAGCAGCGCGGGCAGGATGATCCTGGTCAGGATCGTCCAGTTGTTGGCGCCCAGCGAGGCCGCCGCCTCCTCGACTTCCTGATCCAGTTCGAGCAGCACCGGCTGCACCGAACGCACCACGAACGGCAGGGTGACGAACAGCAGCGCGACGCCGACACCCCATTTGGTGTGCTGCAGGTGCAGGTCGACGGGGCTCGCGGGGCCGTAGAGCGCGAGCATGACCAGGCTGGCGACGATCGTGGGCAGGGCGAACGGAAGGTCGATGATCGCATCCACCAGCCGCCTGCCCGGGAAGTCGTCGCGGGTGAGCACCCAGGCGACCAGCAGCCCGAAGAAGGCGTTCACGATGGTCACCCCGACCGAGATGGTCAGCGTCACCCGGAACGACTCGAGTGCGGCGTTACCGGTGACGGCGCGGTAGAACGCCTCCCACCCGCCGCCCACGGACTGCCAGAGGATCGCGGCCAGCGGCAGCAGCACGATGACGCTGAGCCAGATGGTCGCGACGCCCACCCGGAGCGACGCCGTGCCGGGGCGCCGGGGGCGGCCCCCCGGCCCCCCGGCCCTGGTCGCCGGGCGCGCGGGGGGGG
>NZ_LQIV01000010.1 GCF_001500125.1 Mycobacterium sp. IS-1742
GGGCGGGGGGGGGGGGGGGGGAGGTGGCGGAAGCGCGTCGTTGAGATAGGCGAGCGGATCCGAGCAGCCGCTGACATCGACGAACCGGCCACCGACCGATCCGCACAGCGTGGCCTCTGCCGTGGGAACCGTCGGGGTCAGCGTCGCCGCGAACATCAGCGCCGCGGCGCAGGCGCCGGACAACGGCCATAGTCTTCGCACCCGCCGATTGTGGCCCCGCCGCACCACCTTCCGGGCGGTTTCGGTGCAGTTGGTCGCGCCCAGCGCGACCAACTGCACCGAAATCACAACGTACGGCCGGTGACGAACACCCGCCGCACACCGGTCAGCGGATCGTCGAACTCGACGGTGTGGGCCAGTAACTGCAGCGGAGCGGTGAAGTCGTCGGGCGCGACGTCGACGACGTCGGGATACAGCGGGTCGTTGCGCAGCGGCAGTCCGAGCGAGGCCATGTGCACCCGCAGCTGGTGTGTGCGGCCGGTCCGCGGCGTCAGCCGGTACAGATCGTCACCGAGATGTTCGACCAGCGTCTCGGCGTTGGGCTCCCCCGGCTCCTCGAAAGCCTGTAACCGGCCGCGCTGCTTGACGATTCGACTGCGCACCACCGTCGGCAGGTCGACCGTGCGGTGACCGGCCGACCGCGCCAGATACATCTTGGCGACCGCGCCGTCGGAGAACAGGGTCTGGTACGCGCCCCGGATCTCCCGACGGGCGGTGAACAGCAGCACCCCGGCGGTGAGCCGGTCCAGCCGGTGCGCGGGACTCAGCTCGGGCAGGTCGAGTGCGCGGCGCAGCCGGACCACCGCGGTCTCGGCCACATGGCGGCCGCGCGGCATCGTCGCGAGGAAGTGCGGTTTGTCGACGACCACGATGTTCTCGTCGCGGTACAGCACCGGCATCTCGAACGGCACCGGAACCTCCACCGGCAGATCCCGATACAGGTACACGTGCGCGCCAGGCGGCAGCACGGTGGCCGCGGTGACGACGCGTCCGTCGGCGGTCAGCACCCCACCGTCGAACACCTTGGCCGCCACCGACTCCCCGAAGCGGTCAGCCAGCTCGACCAGGACGGCGCCTCCTCGCAGACGCACCCGCGCGGGTCCGAGCCCGTCGCACACCGGAAGTGGCGCGGGCCGAACGCGGCTCATCGCAACGGGACGGGTTCGAGGATCTCCGCCCTGGCCTCGGGCGCCGCCGCGCGCAGCGCGTCGGCGGACTCGTCGTCGGGCTGCTGCTGACTGCGCACCTCGGCGTCGACGCGGGCACAGTAGGTGTCCACCTCACGGGTGACGTCGTCGGCACTCCAACCCAGAATGGGCGCAACGACTTCGGCGACCTCGCGGGCGCAGTCGACGCCCCGGTGCGGGTACTCGATCGAGATGCGCATGCGGCGGGCCAGGATGTCCTCGAGGTGCAGCGCTCCCTCGGCGGCCGCGGCGTACGCGGCCTCCACCTTGAGGTAGATGGGCGCCTCGGTGATCGGGGTGAGCAGATCGGGTCGGCCTTCGGCCAGCGCCAGCACCTCGTTGATCAGTGAGCCGTACCGGTCGAGCAGATGACGCACCCGGTAGGGATGCAGACCGTAGTTCTTGCCGACGTGCTCGGTCTGGTTGATCAGCGCGAAGTACCCGTCGGCGCCCATCAGCGGCACCTTCTCGGTGATCGACGGCGCCACCCGGGCCGGCACGAATTCGGCGGCCGCGTCGATCGCGTCCTCCCCCATCACCCGGTAGGTGGTGTACTTGCCGCCGGCGATCGCGACCAGCCCCGGCGCAGGCACCGCCACCGCGTGTTCGCGCGACAGCTTCGAGGTCTCCTCGCTCTCCCCCGCCAGCAGCGGCCGCAGTCCGGCGTAGACGCCGTCGATGTCGTCGTGGGACAGCGGCGTGGCGAGCACCGTGTTGACGGTCTCGAGGATGTAGTCGATGTCGGCCTTGGTCGCGGCCGGATGCGCCAGGTCCAGGTTCCAGTCGGTGTCGGTGGTGCCGATGATCCAGTGCGTACCCCACGGGATGACGAACAGCACCGACTTCTCGGTGCGCAGGATGATCGCCACCTCGCTGACGATGCGGTCGCGTGGCACGACGATGTGCACGCCCTTCGACGCCCGGACCCGGAACCGGCCGCGTTGGCGCGACAGCGCCTGGATCTCGTCGGTCCACACGCCGGTGGCGTTGACCACGACGTGGCCGTGGACGTCGGTGACCGACCCGTCCTCGCTGTCGCGCACGGCGACACCGATCACCCGGTCGCCCTCCCTCAGCAGGTTGACCACCTGCGTGGAGGTGCGCACCACCGCGCCGTAGTGCGCGGCCGTGCGGGCGACGGTCATGGTGTGGCGGGCGTCGTCGACGACCGTGTCGTAGTAGCGGATACCGCCGATCAGAGAGCTGCGTTTGAGCCCCGGCGCCAGCCGCAGCGCTCCGGACTTGGTGAGATGGCGCTGCGCGGGAACGGATTTCGCGCCGCCGAGCTGGTCGTAGAGGAAGATGCCCGCCGCGACGTAGGGCCGCTCCCACCACCGGTTGGTCAGCGGGAACAGGAAAGGCAGCGGTTTGACCAAATGCGGCGCCAGCGTGGTCAGCGACAGCTCGCGTTCGTGCAGCGCTTCGCGCACCAGCCCGAACTCGAGCTGTTCGAGATAGCGCAGGCCGCCGTGGAACATCTTGCTGCTGCGGCTGGACGTGCCGGAGGCGAAGTCCCGCGCCTCGACCAGCGCGACCTTGAGTCCACGGGTGGCGGCGTCGAGCGCGGCGCCCGCACCGACCACACCCCCGCCGATCACCACGACGTCGAACTGCTCGGCACCGAGCCGCTGCCAGGCCTCGGCCCGCTGCTGCGGTCCGAGCAGCGTCTGCCCGTTGCTGGGGATCGGGTCGCTCACCGTTCCCAGGCTACGTGCTGTTCCTTTGCTCCTCGCGTCGGCGGGGATCAGTCCAGATCGTCGTGTGCCATCAGGCGACGTGCCGCCTCGACGATCGACCCGGACAGCGACGGATACACCGACAAAGTCTGCGCCAGGTCGGTCACCGAGATCCGGTTCTGCACCGCCAGCGCGATCGGCAGGATCAGCTCCGACGCGATCGGGGCCACCACGACACCGCCGATGACCACGCCGGTCGCCGGCCGGCAGAAGATCTTGACGAAGCCGTGCCGCAGCAGCGACATCTTCGCGCGGGCATTGGTGTTCAGCGGCAGCATCAGCGTGCGGGCGGGCACGCTGCCATCGTCGATCGCGGTCTGCGGAATCCCGACGGCGGCGATCTCGGGGCGGGTGAACGTGGCCGACGCCACGGTGCGCAGCCGGATCGGGGCCACCCCCTCACCCAGCGCGTGGTACATCGCGATGCGGCCCTGCATCGCCGCCACCGACGCCAGCGGCAGCAGGCCGGTGCAGTCGCCTGCGGCGTAGATGCCGGCTGCGGGCGTGCGCGACACCCGGTCGACGGGGATGTACCCGCCGCGGCCCAGTTCGACGCCGACGCGCTCGAGGCCCAGCCCCTCGGTGTTGGGCACCGACCCGACGGTCATCAGCGCGTGGCTGCCCTCGACGCACCGGCCGTCGGTCATCTGCACCCTCACCCCCGTCTCGGTGCGGGTCACCGAATCGGCGCGGGCGTTCTTGACCAGGGTGACGCCGCGTTCGGCGAACACCTCCTCCAGCACGGCGGCGGCGTCGCTGTCCTCGTGCGGCAGGATCTGGTCGCGGCTGGCGACCACGGTCACGGTCACGCCGAGTTCGGTGTAGGCGTTGCAGAACTCGGCGCCCGTCACACCGGAACCCACGATCACCAGGTGCTCGGGCAGATCGGTCAGGTCGTAGAGCTGGCGCCAGGTGAGGATCCGCTCGCCGTCGGGCGCCGCGTTGGGCAGCACCCGCGGGCTCGCTCCGGTCGCGATCAGCACCACGTCGGCCTTCAGGACGCCGGTCTTGCCGTCGTGCGTCGTCACGCGGACGCGGTGCTGCGCCAGACCGGGCACGTCATCGACCAGTTCGCCGCGGCCGCCGATCACCGTGACGCCCTCGCGCAGCAGTTGGCTGCCGATGTCGGCGGACTGCGACCGAGCCAGCGTCTTGACCCGGTTGTGGATCTGCGGCAGCGAGATCTTGGCGTCCTCGATGCTGATGTCGAAACCCAGGCCGGTCGCGCGGCGCAGTTCGGTGCGCACCCCCGTCGAGGCGATGAAGGTCTTCGACGGCACGCAGTCGTAGAGCACGCACGCACCGCCCACCCCGTCGGAGTCGACGACGGTGACGTGGGTGTGCGGGCCTCTGCCCGCGGCGACAAGAGCCGCCTCATATCCGGCGGGCCCGCCGCCGATGATCACGATGCGGGTTGCCACGAGCACAATCTAGCCGTTCGCTCTCGGCGGACGCTTCCGGTCGCGGCCGCGCGGTCGCCGGTTAAGCTCTCCTACCGTGCCGCTCTACGCCGCCTACGGGTCGAACATGCATCCCGAGCAGATGATGGAGCGTGCACCGCATTCGCCGATGGCCGGCACCGGCTGGCTGCACGGCTGGCGGCTGACGTTCGGCGGCGAGGACATCGGCTGGGAGGGTGCGCTGGCCACCGTCGTCGAGGATCCACTGTCGAAGGTGTTCGTCGTGCTCTACGACATGACCAAAGAGGACGAGGAGACCCTCGACCGCTGGGAGGGTTCGGAGCTCGGCGTCCACAAGAAGATCCGCTGCCGGGTCGACCGGGTCACAGGGTTCTCGACGGACACCCCACTCGAGCCCGTGCTGGCGTGGCTCTACGTGGTCGACGCCTGGGAGGGCGGACTGCCGTCGGCGCGCTACCTCGGCGTGATGGCCGATGCGGCCGAGATCGCAGGCGCGCCAGCCGATTACGTGCACGACCTGCGGACCCGTCCGTCGCGCAGCGTCGGCCCCGGGACTCCCGGCTAGTCCCCCTCTCCGCGAGCGTGCGGGTCTGCACACGACACGCCGCGCTCCGTTCTGCACTTTCGTCACCCTCGCGCGCCGCGACGGTGACAGGCTGAGTCCATGGCCGTGCCCGAACTCCGGCTGCGCGCCCCGGGTGCCGACCTGCTCGCGCTGCCGTGGGATCGTCCGCTCTCGGAGTGGGCGGTTCCCGACGTGCCGTTGCGCGACATCGCCGTCGGCCCGAGCCGCCACCTGGTGAAGTTCGTCGACTGCGACGGTGCGCTGTGGGCGGTCAAGGAACTGCCGCCCCGCATCGCCCGCAAGGAGTACGGCGTGCTCGGCGCGCTCGAGGACCTCGGCCTGCCCGCCGTGCGCCGGGCCGGTCTGGTCCACCAGCCCGACTTCGACACCTCGATCCTGCTGACCCGCTTCCTCGACGGGTCGTGGCAGTACCGGCGGCTGTTCCGCAGGCTGCCACCCGAAGAGCCCAAACATCGTGCCCGGTTGTTCGACGCGATGGCCAGCCTGCTGGTCGAACTGCACCGCCACGGGGTGTTCTGGGGGGACTGTTCGCTGGCCAACACGTTGTTCTCCCGGGACGGCCAAGTGCTGCAGGCCTGGCTCGTCGACGCCGAGACCTCCGAGGTCCACCCGCGGCTGTCCGACGGTCAGCGCGGCCACGACCTCGACATCCTCGTCGAGAACGTCGCCGCCGACCTGATGGACCTGGCGGCTTACCTCGGCTCGTCGGAGGAACTCGAGGACGCGCTGATCGCCGAGGCGCAGGACATCCCGAACCGGTACCAGCGACTGTGGGACGTGCTGCACGCCGAGCCGGTCTTCGACTTCAGCGACCGCTACCGCGTGGAGGGCACCATCCGCCGGCTCAACGAGCTCGGCTTCGCCGTCGAGGAGGTGACGCTGCAACCGGTCAGCGACACCGCGCCGGAGCGGTTACGGCTGCATGTCGGCGTCGGCGACCGCCGCTTCCACGCCGAACGGCTGCGCGAACTGACCGGCCTCGACGTGGGCGAGGGGCAGGCCCGCACGCTACTGGGTGACCTGCAGACCTTCCAGGCGCAGCTCAGCCGTGAGAGCGGCCAGGACGTCGACGACTCGACGGCCGCGCAGCTGTGGGTGATGGAGGTCGCCACGCCGACGATGCACCGCGCCCACGAGGCGATCGGTCGCGCAGGCACACCGATCCAGGCGTTCTGCGACCTGCTCGAGGTGCGGTGGTTGCTCAGCGAACGCGCGGGCCGCGACGTGGGGACCGAGCGCGCGCTCGTCGCGCTGGCCCGTGACGTCATCCCGCCCGACTCGGCGGCCAAGATGGCGGTGGCGGAGGTGCCGACGCAGCCGATGCCGGTGATCGACCTCGACGACTGATCGGGCAGAGGGGTCTACAGCAGGGCGGCCTGTTCGACGATGTTGACCATCGCCCGCACGCCCACCCCCAGCGCGCGCTCGTCGAGGTCGAAGGTCGGCTGGTGCAGATCCAGCTGGGGGCCGTGACCGCTCCACACGCCCAGCCGCGCCATCGCCCCCGGAACCTCCTCGAGGTACCACGAGAAGTCCTCGCCGCCGCCGGACTGGCGGGTGTCGGCGAGCACGTCCGGGCCGATCGCCTCGATCGCGTGGGTGAGGATGCGCGTGGAGACCTCTTCGTTGACCACCGGCGGCACACCGCGGCGGTAGAGCACGCTGTGCTCCATCCCCAGCGGCGCGAGCAGCGACGAAACGATCTCGCGCACAATGTCTTCCAACGTCAGCCAGGTCTCCCGGGACGCGGTGCGGATGGTACCGGCCAGCGTGCCGGTCTGCGGGATCGCGTTGGCCGCCACCCCGGCGTTGACCGCACCCCACACCATCACGGTGCTGTTGCGCGGGTCGATGCGGCGCGACAACACCCCCGGCACCCCGGTGATCAGCGTGCCCAGCCCGTAGACCAGGTCGCCGGTCAGGTGCGGGCGCGACGTGTGCCCGCCGGGTGAGTGCAGCGTCACCTCGACCTGATCGGCCGCCGAGGTGATCGGACCGGGCCGCACCGCCACCCTGCCCACCGCCAGCCGCGGATCGCAGTGCAGCGCATAGATCCGCGACACCCCGCTCAAGGCGCCGGCGGCGATCGCGTCGATCGCGCCGCCGGGCATCAGCTCCTCGGCGGCCTGGAAGATCAGCCGGACCCCGACGGGCAATTCGGGCACCGACGCCATCGCCATCGCCGCGCCCAGCAGGATCGCGGTGTGCGCGTCGTGACCGCAGGCGTGCGCCACGTTCGGCACGGTCGACGAGTACGGCAGCCCCGTCCGCTCGGCCATCGGCAGCGCGTCCATATCGGCGCGCAGCGCGATCCGCGGACCGTCCTCGCGCCCGAAATCGCACGTCAGCCCCGTACCGCCGGGCAGGACCTTCGGGTTGAGCCCGGCGTCGGCGAGGCGGGCGGCGACGAACTGGGTGGTGGAGAACTCCTGCCGGCCCAGTTCCGGGTTGGCGTGGATGTGGCGGCGCCAGGCGACCAGTTCGTCGTAGTGCGCCGACAGCCAGCGTGCGGCGGCGTGTTTGAGCACGCTCATGACGCCCGCCTCTCCTGCCGCTCCAGCACCCGGTCCCGCTCGGCGGAGGTCTCGGCGAGACGGACCACCGTGCGCGCCAGCATGATCGCACCCTCGACGACGGCCTTGTCCGCGCTGGGTCCCGCCGCGGCGGCGGTGAACGCCGGCTGGTGGATGGACGCGCCGCCGGCGTCGATGCCCACGACCGGATGGATACCGGGGACCACCTGCGTGACGTTGCCCATGTCGGTGCTCCCGAGCGGCAGCGCCGCCTCGACCTCGGCGGGCACCGGGGTGCGGCCGACCCGCTCCATCTCGTCGCGGAACACCCCGGCCAGCCAGCGGTCCGGGGTCAGCTCGGCGTAGGCGGGTGCGGTCTCGGCGACCTCGTGGTCGCAGCCGGTGGCGACGGCGCCCGCCGTGAAGCACCCGGCCATCCGGCCCTCGAGCTCACGCAGCGCGGCCGACTCCGCGGCGCGCATCGTGTAGCGCAGCCGGGTCCGGGCCGGGATGACGTTGGTGGCCTGGCCCCCGTCGGTGACGATGCCGTGCACCATCTGTCCCGGCGCCAACTGCTGGCGCAGCAGCCCGATGCCCACCTGCGCGACGGTGACGGCGTCACCGGCGTTGATCCCGAGGTGCGGAGCGACCGCCGCGTGCGACTCCCGGCCGGTGTAGGTGACGTCGACCTCCGAGAGCGCCAGCGACCGGGCGGCGGCGATGTCAACGGGCCCGGGGTGCAGCATCACCGCGACGGCGATGTCGTCGAAGACGCCCGCCTCGAGCATCAGCACCTTGCCCCCGCCCGCCTCCTCGGCGGGGGTGCCCACGAGCACGACCGTCAGCCCCAGGTCGTCGGCGACCTCGGCGAGCGCCAACGCGGTGCCGACGGCCGAGGCGGCGATGATGTTGTGGCCGCACGCGTGCCCGATGTCGGGCAGCGCGTCGTACTCCGCGCAGACGCCGACCACCAGCGGGCCGCTGCCGTAGGAGGCCCGGAACGCAGTGTCGAGGCCACCGACCGCTGAGGTCATCGCGAAGCCGTACTCGGCGACCAGCGCCTGTGTCTTGGCGCAGCTGCGGTACTCGGCGAACGCCAACTCCGGCTCGGCGTGGATCGCGTGGGACAACGCGACGAGGTCTCCGCGGCGGCGGTGGACGGCGTCTTCGACGCTCGTCGACGCGGTGGCGGAGGGCATTGACGCAGTATCTCACTGCCTGATCGCTCCCCGGCCGACAGCTAAGCTCGCACACCGTGACCAGCCCGGCCGAGGTGGCCCAGCAAGCGGCGGCCGCGATCCGCGACCGCACCGGAGTCGACGCGCACGACGTCGTGGTGGTGCTCGGATCGGGCTGGGCGCCCGCGGTCGACGCCTTCGGCACCGCCACGGCGACCGTGCCGATGGCCGAGTTGCCCGGATTCACCCCGCCGACGGCGGCCGGTCACGGAGGGGTGGTGTCGTCCGTCCCGATCGGCGGGCACCGGGTGCTGCTGCTCGTCGGACGCATCCACGCCTACGAAGGCCACGATCTGCGCCATGTCGTGCACCCGGTCCGGGCTGCGTGCGCGGCGGGTGTGCGGACGGTCGTGCTGACCAACGCCGCCGGCGGCCTGCGGGACGACTTCGCCGTCGGCCAGCCGGTGCTGATCAGCGACCACCTCAACCTCACCGGCCGCTCACCGCTGGTCGGGGCGCAGTTCGTGGATCTGGTCGACGCCTACGCACCGCGGTTGCGGACCGTCGCGAAGGCGATCGACCCGACGCTGGCCGAAGGCGTCTACGCCGGGCTGCCGGGCCCGCACTACGAGACCCCGGCCGAGATCCGGATGCTGCGCACACTCGGCGCGGACCTGGTCGGGATGTCGACGGTGCACGAGACCATCGCCGCGCGCGCCGCGGGCGCCGACGTGCTGGCGATCTCTTTGGTGACCAACCTGGCCGCGGGCATGACCGGGCAGCCGCTCTCGCACCAGGAAGTGCTGGAGGCGGGCCGTCAGTCCGCGACGCGAATGGGCGCGCTGCTGGCCGGTGTCGTCGCGTCGCTCTGATCGGGGGGACGACGGCTCCACCGCCGGCTCGCCCACACCACCACGCGGGCCAGCAGCGGCGAGGCGAACAGCATGAGCAGCACCCGCAACACCTGCGCGGCGATGATGAACGTGACGTTCGAACCCGTCTCCACCGCCGTCGCGAGCACCGCGTACACGCCGCCGGGGCTGGTCGCGAGATATCCCTCGAGCGGCGTCAGCGCGGTGTAGTGCGCGAGCGCCACCCCGAGACCGGCCGTCGCGACGCCCAGCACGGCGATGAGTCCGAGCGCGGCGGGCAGGATCCGGCCGATCGCGCGCAGCGACGCGGTGGTGAAGGCCAGACCGGCCTGCCAGCCGATGACGAAGTAGGCGATCTGCACCAGCACCGTCGGGACCGACAACCCGAACGAAAACCCGGTCAGCTGCAACACCACGGTCAGCGCCATCGGCCCGAGCAGGCCGGCACCCGGTAACCGCAGCAGCCGTCCGCCCGCGGCGCCGAGCAGCACCAGGACGGCCAGCATGGCCAGGCTCAGATACCAAGGGGCGGCGCCCTGTTGCGTCACGTCGCCGGAGGGTCGGGATTCGCCGGGGTGGAAGACGAACGCCACGACCACCGGCATGGACGCCGTCACCAGGGCCACCCGCAGGTACTGCACCACCGACACCACGCGGTCGTCGCCGCCGAGGTCGCGGGCGATGGCCACCAGACCGGAGGCGCCGCCCGCCGTCAGCGCCAGCGACCCGGTCAGCGGGGTGACGTCACGGTGCAGGCCGAGCAGCGCGCCGGCGACCACGCTCAGCAGCAGCGTCGCGACGACGACGCCCACGACGAACGGCCAGTCCGATCCGAGCGCGCTGAACGCGTCGCGCTGCACCATCGTGCCGATGTAGACGCCGAGCACCCCCTGGGCCACCACGCCCGCGGGGCGGGGCACCCCGGCGGGTGCGACCGAGAGCAGGGCGAGTGCGGCACCGACGGCCAGCGCCGCGAACAGACCGGCCGACGGCACCCCGGCCAGGGTCAGCGGAACGGTGACGGCGACCGACGCCGCGACCAGCAACACCCACTTCAGGATTCGGCGCATCACATCTCCCCACCGGCTCAGTGCCAAGTATGTCCTTCATAAACCATCGATGCAACATGAGGTTTTCCGCTGTGATTGCCACAAATATGAAGGTATAACTTGTTCATGACCAAACGTGCCGTGCCCGCCACCGAGCCCGCCACCGAGCTTCGCGAGGCGATCATGGCGGTCGCCCGCCAGATGCGACGACACCGGCCCGACCACGGGCTGACGCTGAGCCAGCTCGAACTGCTCGGCGAAGTCAGCCGCTCGGGCGTCACCACCCCGGCCGAACTCGGCGCCCGCCTGCACGTGCGCGCGCAGTCTCTGACCGAGAGCATCAACGAACTGCTCGTCCGCAACCTCATCTCGCGTCGCCCCGACGACCGGGACCGGCGCAGGCAACTCATCGAGATGACCGCTGCCGGTGCGGCACTGCTCAAGGCCGACCGCGCCGAACGCGACGCCTGGTTGCACCGGGCCATGGCCGACACGCTGACCGACCTGGAGTTCGACCTGCTCATGCTCGTCGCACCAGTGCTCCGCAAGCTGGCATTAATTGACGGCAAAGCGGGCACACTTGCTCCATGACTTCCTCGGCGATCTCGACGACCGTGCAGGAATGGATTGCGCACGACCCCGACCCGCAAACTGCGGCGGAGTTGTCCGAGTGCAGTCCGGAGGAACTCGACGAGCGGTTCTCCCGCCCACTGACGTTCGGGACGGCAGGGCTGCGCGGGCCGCTGCGCGGCGGTCCGAACGGGATGAACCTGGCCGTCGTGCTGCGGACGACGTGGGCGGTGGCCAAGGTCCTCAAGGACCGCGGCATGGCCGGTTCGCAGGTCGTCGTCGGCCGGGACGCCCGGCACCGCTCCGACGAATTCGCCCGCGCCGCCGCCGAAGTGCTCACCGCACAGGGGTTCGAGGTGGTGCTGCTGCTGGCGGCGGTACCGACCCCGATCGTGGCGTTCACCGTGCGGCACATGCACGCGGCCGCGGGCATCCAGATCACCGCGTCGCACAACCCGCCGACCGACAACGGCTACAAGGTGTACTTCGAAGAGGGTCTGCAGATCATCGGCCCCACCGACACCGACATCGAGGCAGCGGTCGCCGAGGCGCCGTTCGCCGACGAGATCCCCAGGGCCGAGGTGGAGACCGGCGGGATGGAGGAGATCGCCCACTACGTCGAACGGGCCGCCAACGTCCGGCACGCCAAGGCGCCCGTGCGCGTGGCGTTCACCCCACTGCACGGCGTCGGCGGTGAATACGCGATGGACACGTTCGTCCGCGCAGGCATCGTCGACGTGCACGTGGTCGACAAGCAGTTCTCCCCCGACCCCGACTTCCCCACCGTGTCACTACCCAACCCCGAGGAGCCCGGCGCGGTCGACGCCCTGCTCGAACTGGCCGCCGACGTCGAGGCCGACGTCGCGATCGCGCTCGACCCGGACGCCGACCGGTGCGCGGTCGGGGTGCCGACGCCCGACGGCTGGCGGATGCTCTCGGGTGACGAAACCGGTTGGCTGCTGGGCGATTACCTCCTCGCCCAGGTCGAGCCCGGCGAGGTCATGGACGCGACCATGGTGGCCACCACCGTGGTGTCCTCACGGATGCTCGCGGCAATCGCCGCCGCGCACGGCGCCCACCACGTCGAGACGCTCACCGGTTTCAAGTGGCTCTCGCGCGCCGACGACGATCTGCCCGGCAAGACCATGGTGTACGCCTACGAGGAGGCCCTCGGCCACTGCGTGGATCCGGCCGCGGTCCGCGACAAGGACGGGATCAGCGCGGCGGTGCTGTTCTGCGACCTCGTCGGCGTGCTCAAGGAACAGGGCCGCACCGTGCTCGACGTGCTCGACGACCTGGCTCTGCGCCACGGGGTCCACGTCACCGCCGCCGTCAGTCGCCCGGTCGCCGACGCCGACGAGACCGCCGGGGTGATGGCCCGGTTGCGCGACACCCCGCCAGACCGCCTCGCCGGACACGAGGTGACCGTCACCGACCTGAGCACCTCACCCGAGCCGATGCGCTCGGATGCCCTGATCTTCGCCGGAGGCGACGCCGACACGTCGGTGCGCATGGTCGTGCGGCCATCCGGGACGGAGCCGAAAGTGAAGTCGTACATCGAGGTTCGGCGTTCCTGCGCCGGCGATCTGCCGAGAGCGCGCGCCGAGGCGCAGCAGGTGCGCGACGAGTTGGTGGCGCTGGCGCAGCAGTGGTGACGGACGGGTAGCGGTCAGCGCGGACCGAACTGCCGGTCCCCCGCGTCGCCGAGCCCGGGGACGATGTAGGCGGCCTCGTCGAGGCGTTCGTCGATCGTCGCGGTGAACAGCCGCATCTGCGGTGCGGCCTTCTCGAGGGTGGCGATGCCCTCCGGTGCGACCACCACACAGATGGCGGTGATGTCGACGGCGCCACGCGCCTGCAGCAGCCCGACGGTGTGGGCGAGCGAGCCACCGGTGGCCAGCATCGGGTCGAGCACGAACACCGGCTGGGTGCTCAGATCGGCGGGCAGCGACTCCAGATACGGTGTCGGCTCGTGGGTTTCCTCGTTGCGGGCCACCCCGACGAACCCCACCCGCGCCTCGGGGATCAGCGCATGCGCCTGGTCGACCATCCCGAGCCCGGCCCGCAGCACCGGCACCAGCAGCGGCGGCTGCGCCAGCCGCGCCCCGGTCGTCACCGCCAGCGGGGTGCGCACCTCGACGTCCTCGCGGGCGGCGTCGCGAGTGGCCTCGTAGACCAGCATCAGCGTGAGATCGCGCAGCGCGGAACGGAAGGCCGCGTTGTCGGTGGCCTGATCGCGCAGCGTGGTCAGCCGCGCGGCGGCCAGCGGGTGATCGACGACGCGCACATCCATGGCGCCGACCTTAGCGGGAACCGCCGAGGCGTTCCCAACGTCGTAATCGCATGCACGCCGACACCGCCGCCATCCGCGCGCTGGCCCACACCGACGCCGCGCACTCCACCGACCTCGCGGCCGCCGCGGCTGCGCTGAACGGTGTCCCGGTCACCGCCGCCGCGTCGTCGCTGGGGCCGGTCGGTGCGCGCTTCCTCGCCGCGCTGTCCGCCGCCGCCACCGCCGAATCCGCCACGGCCGCCGCCCTCGCCGACCGTGTCGCCGGCGGCGCGGCGGCCGCGCGGTCTTCGGCGACGGCGTACGACCGGGCGCAGATGCGGGCCACCGCACTTCTCGGGGCCTGACCGTGCCGGGCACGCTGGCGGAAGCGCTCGCGGCGCCGCTGCGCGAGGTGCGCTCCCTGGTCGGGCCCGGCTGGCCCGACGGTTCCGGTGGCCCGCCCGGCGTCGCGCTGGCGGGAGTCCGGGACGCGCTGACCGGCGCGTCGACCACCGCGCGTGCGTCGTGGCAGCGCGCCGGCGAAGGCTGGTCCGGCCAGGCGGCCGACAGTGCGGGCGCGTTCGCCGCGGCCACCACCGCGGCGGTCACCGGGTTGGCCGACCGCACGGGCCGGCTCAGCGCGGGCACCCGCGAGGCGGGCGCGGCCGTCGCGCGTGCCGCCGCCCGCCTGCAGGACATCGTCGAACGCTTCGAGTCCCGGGCGGCCGCGCTCGAATCCCATCTGGACACCCCGGGGGTCGCCGAGGAACTGCTCACCGAGGCGCGGCGCGCCCTGCGCGAGGCCGTCGCGATCGCCGAGGAGTTGCGCGCCGAACTCGACGGCCATGCCGGTGCGCTCAGCGCCCCCGGTGGCGGACCGGCGGCGCCGTCGGCTCCGACGGTTCCCGCCGGCTTCGGCGGGGGTGCACCGGCCGCACTCGGCGCCGCCACCCCGATGGGGTCCTTGGCGTCCATGGCGTCCCGGGCCTCGCCGGCATCGGAGGCCTCACCGGCGGAGGCGGCGGCGCGCCGCGGGACGGGCGCCGGGCCCGACCCCGGCGTGTTCGGCGACGGTGTGGCGGTGCGGTTGCCCGACGGCAGCACGGCCACCGCGCCGAACGCGGTCGCCGCCGATGCGGTGCGCCACGCACTGACCCAGCTGGGCGTGCCGTACCAGTGGGGCGGCACCACGCCCGGTGTCGGCCTGGACTGCAGCGGGCTGACGCAGTGGGCCTATCGCGAGGCCGGCCTGGATCTGCCCCGGCTCGCGCAGGAACAGGACGTCGGCGCCGCCGTCGACGCCGGGTCGCTGCGTCCCGGCGACCTCGCGGTGTGGGACGGACACGTCGCGATGGTCGTGGGCGACGGTGTCATGGTCGAGGCGGGCGATCCGGTCAAGCTCTCGGCGATCCGGACGAGCAATGCGGGACAGGGCTTTCAAGGGTTCTGGCGGCCGACGGCGTGACGTCGGTCAGGGCATCGCCTCGGCCCACGCCATCTGGCCCTCGTGGCCGAAGGCTTTGGCTCTCTCGCGGTAGCGGTCGCGAAGCTGTCGGTAGGTCGTCGCGTCCCCGCGACGTAGTGACAGCAGCGCGCGCATTCGCAGCAGCGCAAGCTCGCAGAACGCCGCGCCGTCGAACCGTGGGTGACCGGACAGGCGCGTCAACACCTCGTCGACCTCGGCGAGGTCGCGGTCCGTGCCCCGCTCGATCAGCGCGGACGCCAGGAGCGTCGTCGCCCACGGCACGTAGGAGAGCAGCCCGGTGTCGTACAACGTTTCGACACACGTCCGCAGCAACGGCAATGCGGACCAGTCCCCCTGCGCGAGGGCCTGCTCGGCAAGCCACGCGTCGATGACCGGAACCATCATCGAGAAGAACCGGCCGTCGACCGCCATCTCCCGCACCTGCCGCAGCAGCTCCGTCGCCCGCTTCGTCCGGCCGGACGCGTGGTTGAGCAGTACGCCCGCCGACGCGAACAATGCGAAGCCGTACGCGATGTCGTCGGCCGAGCGTTGCGCGATGTCCAGCGCCTCGTCACTGTTGCGGAGCGCGGCGTCGTCGGCCGGGATCACGCCGCTGGCGATCGCGTTCGTATAGGTGTAGACCATCACCGCCGCCCGGGACATCGGGTCGGCCTCGTTCGCCATGGCCACTGCGCGGTCGAAGTCCCGACGCCACCCAGGTCTGCCCAGCCACCAGCAGGCTGTGCACCGCATCGCATACGCGAGCGCCAGCGGAGCGCCGAGCACGTAGCCCCCCAGCGCAGGGTCGTCATGAGCGAGGTCGATCACCATGTCGCAGCACCGCAGCGCTTCGGCGAACTCGCCGGTGAGAATCTTGATGGCGGCCGGGAACAACGCCATACCGACGGTGAGCGTCGGGTCGCCGATCGACTCCAGCAGCACCATCTGCTCGTCGACCAGTCGGGACGCTTCCGCCAACGTTCCGTCGATCAGCTGCTCGTTGACCAGGCCGGCCATGGCGATCGCCACCGACGCTTTGTCACCGGCCACCGCGCACAGTTCCTGCAGTTCTTCGAACCGCCGGCCACCAGCCAGCTCTTGTTTGCGGAATCCGTTGGCGCACAACAATGTTCGAGGCGCTATCCGTAGTTCGAGTTGACCCGGGTTGTCCGCTGAAAGGGCATCGGCCAGCATCGACGCCCGCTCCCAGCTCACCAGCGCCGCGCGGATGTCCCGCTGCTGGGACCACGCGGCAGCGCGCATGTGCCACTCGTAGGCGGCCCGCGGATCACCCGCGGCGTCGAGATGTTCGGCGATCAGCGCGGCGTTCTCGTCAATCGACGGCTCCTGCCGGGAGATCGCGTCGGCCAGCCGCCGGTGCAGCGCCGCACGGTCGGACCGGAGCTGGGACTCGTAGGCGACCGTTCGGATCAACGGATGACGGAAGGCGTACTCCGCGTGCCCGGTGAACTTCACCTGGTCGATCAGTTCGGCCAGCAGCAGACCGTCGACCGCGGGCGCCACGCCCATCAAGGCCAGCAGGTCCGTGTCGAAACGCATTCCGATGACCGATGCCGCACACAGTGTGTCCTTGGCTGGTGGCTCCAAACGGTCGATACGTGCGGCGATCGTCGCCTGCAGCGTTGCCGGCACGCTGATTTCGGCGACGTCCACGCGGCAGACGTACGCGCCACGTCGCCCGTGGAGAAGGCCTCGCTCGGCAAGGTCGCGCACGATCTCCTCGGCGAAGAACGGGTTACCGGCGGCACGCTGCGCGACCGTCACCGCCAGGTCCACCACAGACCGATCGGCGCCCAGCAGTGCGCGGGCCAGGGCGGCGGACTCGGGATCGCTCAACGGCGCCAGCGTCAGTGTCTGCGCACCCGGAACCCGGCTCAGGGCACCGTGGAAATCCGGTCGGTGGGTGACCAGCACCATCGCACGCGTCTGCGGTATCACCGTCACGAAGTCGGCGAGCATCGCATCGCTGACCTCGTCGATCCAGTGCGCATCCTCGACGATGTAGAGGGCGGGCGAGCCGCGGGACACGGCGGCGGCCTTGACCATCCGCGACAATCGACGGCGGCGCGCGTCGGGATCGATGTTCGGTAGCGCGGCGTCCGGGTCCCGGATTTCCAGAAGGTCTTCGAACAGCAGCAGATCCTGCTCGTCGGCGTCGTCGAAACGCGCCCGCAGTCGCGCCCGGACCACCTCGTCGTCGAGACCGGGCAGACCGGCGATCGTGCGCAGAAGCTGACCCACGACGTGGAACGGGACGTCGCTGATGTGGGATTCACAGAACGACCAGAACACCTCGACGCCGCGGCCCGCCGCCGCGCCGGCGATCTCGCGCGCCATTCTGCTCTTGCCGATCCCGGGCGGACCCACCAGTGCGACGACCGTCCCGGCGCCGTCGATGGACCGTTCGAGGATCCCCTCGACGGCCGCCATCTCCCAGTGCCGTCCGACGAGTTGCGGCTCGGCGCGCCCGCCCACCGCATGGGGTGCCGCCATGCCCAGCAGGCGCCGTGCAGCCACGAGCTGGTCACAGCCCTTCACCACGACCTCCTCCGGCGCGCCGAGCACCGCGACATGCTCGACCAGGCGGGCCGTCGAGTCGCTGAGCAACACGCCGCCGGGCGGAGCCGCGGACTCCATCCGCTGCGCCCAGCCCACGTGCTCGCCGACAGTGGTGAAACCCAGCGTCGGTGACGCGATGTCACCCGCGATCACCTGCCCTGAGTTCAGGCCGATTCGCAGTTGGAGCGCGGCGCCGTCGGTGCGCTCGACGGTCGCTGCGAGCTGCCCGGCCTGCCGCTGGATGCCCAGCGCCGCGAAACAGGCCCGCACCGCGTGGTCCTCGAGGGCGATCGGCGCGCCGAAGACCGCCATGATCCCGTCCCCGGTGAACTTGTCGACCGTCCCGCCGTACCGCTGCACCACCGCCGAGGACCGGTTGACCAGATCGGCCATGATCTCGCGCAGCCGCTCGGCGCCGACAGCTGCCGCGATGTCCATCGAGCGGACGACATCGGCGAACAGGACAGTGACCTGCTTGTACTCGGCATGTGCCGCCGCCTGAGCCACGGGTGCGCCGCATCCGTGGCAGAACCGGGCGCCATCCAGGTATTCGGTGCCGCAGGCACGGCACGCCGTAGAGGTCGTCATCCGACCCTCCGCACGTCGGCCCGCAACACTGCGGGCCCACCCAGAATAGGCCGGGCACCGTGGCGGCATACCGGTTATCGAGCCCCGTCGGCGGTGCAAGGGTCTCAATCCGCGCGGTTGCGCGTGTTCGCAAACACTTTCGGCTGCGCGGCGACGGTCCGCATACCGATCGGAACCGCTACCCCAGTCCGACCTCGTCTGCACCGCAACGTGTTTCGAACAGGCGGGCACCCTGGCGCCGGGCCAGGGCGCGCGCGGATTCGAGATCGGCTCGGCGGACTTCTGGAGTGGTCTGGGTCCGGGCACGAAGCCGCAGCAACTCGGCGTCGTAGAAGTGCATCCCGGTGTGCCGGGCCAGTTCCAGACCCGACTGCAGGCGCTCGCGGGCCGGCTTCAATTCGCCCGCGGCGATGAGCAACCGTCCGATGACGGCGTCGAAGATGGTGGTGTACAGGGACACCCCGAGCGAGCGCAGGTTATCGAGGTGGGTGGCGAGCGCGGTGCTGTGGGCGGTGAGCACGGTGCGGTCGCAGCGGTCGTCGGCCAGGGCAGCCAGTGCGTCGACGGCGCTCAGCCACGTGGCCGCGACCCGCAGCCACATGTCGAGGCCGTAGCGCTCGGCGTGATCGATGGTGTCCGCGGCCACGTCCGCTGCGCGGCCGAGGCGGCCGGATTCGATGCACAGCCAGGTGGTCATGGAGCGGGTGTACGCGTGCAGATACGGGGTTCCGGGAAAGCCCAGACCCGAGCCCAGGCGTACCGCCTGCGCCAGGTCGTCCTCGGCCCCGTTCATATCGCCTCGCATCAACGCGACCAGAGCCAGGTACAGCTGCGCCAGCGCCTTCGACTCGGCGACGACACGTCCGTGGTCGTCGTCGGCCCGACCCTGTGTCGCGAGGTCGTCGGCCCCGCCGTGCAAGTGGCGCTGCGCGGCGCCGCAGTCGCCGCGGAGCAACGCCGTCGTCCCGGACAGGACCTCGATCACCGAGTGGGCACACCGCCGTTGCCCGAAGTGCGTGCGCAGCACGTCGATCACATTGTCCGCCCGGCGCAGGTCGGCCCGGATGAGGTGGTAGTTGGCGACCGCGATCAGCGTCTCGAACAGCTCGTCGTTGCGGAGGTGGGCGGGGCCCAGCTGCAGGCACCGCTCGAAGTCAGCGGCGGCCTCGGGGCTCTGGTAGCCGTCGGCGGCGAAGCCGAGAGACCCGCGTTCCAGGCGCAGCGCAGCCTCGAGACGATCCCGTTCGGCATCCGCGGGCGCATCCTCGAGCTGCGCGAGCGAACGGGTCAGGTGGGCACGGGCCTCGGCAAGGGCCCCGCGCCGCCGTGCATCGGTCGAGGCGTGCTGATAGGCCGCCGCGGCGTCGGCGAAGCGGCCGGCGTGCTCGTAATGCTCGGCGACCAGCCGCCACTCCGGTTCACGGGACCGGATCAGGATGTCGGCGACTCTGCCGTGGAGTCCGCGCCGAACACTCGGCGGCGCGAGTTCGGCGGCGACCTCGCGCAGCAACTCGTGGCGGAAGCGCCAGCCGCCTCCCCAGGACTCCAGCACCCGCGCGTCTTCGAGCTCACCCATGACGCGGTCGAACTCGTCACACGGAATGTCCACCGACGCACGCAGCAGTTCGCCGTCGAGCTGGCGGCCGACCACTGCGGCCGCCTCGACCACGGGGACCACTTCCGGGCTGACACGCAGCCGGGCCATAAGGGGTTCGTAGAGCGTCTCCGGGACGCCGCTCTCGGTGCTGCCGTCGACCACCTGCTCGATGTAGAACGGCACACCGTCGCACCGCGCGACCACCTCGGCCCGCTGATCAGCGGCGAGACCCGGATCGAGCGCCGCGACGAGCGCATCGGACTGCGTCGCGGTCAGCGGAGCGAGGTCCCACACCTCGACGTTCGAACCCGACGGCAGCCATCCGCCCGGCCGGCCGGTCATCACCACCAGCACCCGACCTGCGGCCGATTCGAGGAGCGCGCCGATCACCTCGCGGGTCGAGGGATCGAACCAGTGCAGGTCCTCGGCCACCACCAGGCCGGCGCCGTCGAGACACGCCAGCAGATACGCGGTCACCGCCGCGGTGACCAGTTCGTAGAGTTCGTCGCCCTCGGCGGCGACGGGCTCGTACCCGGCGCGGGCTTCGATACCGAGTACCGGCGCCAACAACGGCACCGCGCTGTGCGGGTCCAGTCCGCACGCGCTGCACTCGGCGGCCAACCGGTGCAGCCGGTCCAGTTCGCCGGTCTCGCGCACGATGCCGCACCGGCGCTCCAACAGCGCCCGGATCGGGTGCAGACCGGCGTCGGTCTGCAGCGGTGACCCGGCCAGTTCCAGCACCACGGCGCCACACTCCGCCGCCATGTCGACGGCTGCGGCCGCGAGGCGGGACTTCCCGATCCCCGGCTCGCCCCGCAGGAGCACACCCGGCGTGGTCAACGTCCCCGCCTGCGCCCGCGCCAAGGCTGCCCGCAGACGCGCCAACTCGTTGTCACGGCCCACCAGCGGACTTCGGCCCGAACGTGACGCCGACGCGGACTCGGACACCACCCGGTGGTGGTTGACCGGTTCCTCGACGCCCTTCACCCACGCGGCGGGAATGGTCTCCAACTCGAAATCGCGCCGGATCAACGTCGCCATCGCGTCGGAGACCACGACGGCGCCGGGCGGCGCCAGCCCCGATACGCGGGCGGCGAGGTTGGCCGCCAGCCCGTAGACGTCGTCTTGCGCGGTGTCCAGGTAGACCGGTCCGCGGTGCACCCCCACCCGCACCTCGATCTGCACCCCGAAGCGGCGCCGGGCCTGCTCGCTCAGCCGGGCCACATCCCGGACCACCTGCAGCCCGGCCTGCACCGCGCGACGCGCGTCGTCCTCGTGGGCAACCGGGTGGCCGAAGACGGCGAGCAGCCCATCCCCGGCCGTCGAGCCGATATGACCCCCGTACCGATTCACCGCGCGCAGCACCTTCTCGCGGTAGCGGCCGACCAGCAGCCGGTAGGTCTCGGGTTCCACCCGGGTCGACAACACCGTCGAGTCCACCAGATCCGCGAACAGAAGCGTCAGCCGCCGGATCTGACCGGGCTGATCGGGCACGGCCAGCAGATCTTCGGCCTCGGCATTCGTGCCGTCGGCCGCCAGCACACTCGCCGCCAGCACCGTCGCGGTGGCACGATCCCCACGGTTGACGGCCGCCACTGCCCGGTCGAGCATCTCGTCGATCGTGGCGCCGTGGTCGCCGCCCTGGCGTCGAGGTATCGGGTACCGCATGTCCGGCACGCTTGTCACGGTCATCACCCGGCTTCCGCCGCTGTCGATCGCTACCAAGAATAGGGTGTTCGCGCGCACAGGAAGCGGTTTGGCGAGTTCGGGAACGCACCGCGGGGCTCCGACGTCTCAATCACTGATGTTCGACGAACTGGCCCGAATCTGCGACGACACGCTCGCACGAGCACGGGCGCGTGCCGACGCGCTCGCGGCGGCCGCCGACGCACTGGCCGGGATCCGGACCGAGGCGACCTCGCCCGACGGCGATGTCCGCGCCGCGGTCGACGGCCGCGGACTGCTGGTGTCGATGACCCTGGCCGAGTCGGTCACCCGGTTGCCCGCTTCCCGCATCGCGGCACTGGTCGTCGAGACGACGCGGGCGGCGGCCCGTGAGGCCTTCGCACACCGGCAGGCGGTGCTCGGCGACGTGGTCGCAGACCTCGGTCGTTAGGCTGTGCCGCATGGCTGCTGACATCGTGCCGGTTCGGCTCGGGCTGACCAAGGGCGACCTGTACACACTGTGGGCTCCGCGCTGGCGGGACGCCGGTGACGAGTGGGAGGCCTTCCTCGGCAAGGACGAGGACCTCTACGCCTTCGAGTCGGTGGCCGACCTGGTGGCCTTCGTGCGGACCGACACCGACCACGACCTGACCGACCATCCGGCCTGGGAGAAACTCACCGAGGCGTCGGCGCACCGGCTCAAGCCCGCCGAGGACCGTGAATACGACCTCGTCGGGGTGCCGGAGACGGCAGCCGAGAAGGCGAGTGAGACCGCCGTCGACACCTTGCACCGCACCCTCGCGATCGCCTCGTCGATCGGTTCGGTGTGCGATCTGCCCGCGGTCACGAAGTTCTTCAACGGCAACCCGCAGCTCGGTTCGGTCGGCGGCGGGGTCGAGGCGTTCAAGGGTCGCAGCGGCCGCAAACGCTGGGCTGACATCGAAGCGGTGATCGCCCGCAGCTGGGACGGTGTGCTCGACGCGATCGACGAGATCGTCACCGTCCCCGACGTCGACGCCTCGGCGTCGCAGAAGGCCGCCGACGAACTCGAACAGCCGGCGCCCGAGCCCGAAGAGGACGAGGCCACCGACGCGGCGGTCACCGCGGAGGAGACCGCGGACGACGAACCGTCGGCCACGGAGTCCGACGCGCTCGAATCACCCGCCGCCGCAGCGGTACTCGGCAGCGACGAGGACTTCTGGCTCAAGGTCGGTATCGACCCGGTCCGCCTGATGACCCGGTCGGGCACCTTCTACACGCTGCGCTGCTACCTCGACGACGAGCCGGTGTTCCTCGGCCGCAACGGACGCATCAGCGTGTTCGGCTCCGAGCGTGCGCTGGCCCGCTATCTGGCCGACGAGCACGACCACGACCTGTCGGATCTGGCCACCTACGACGACATCCGCACCGCGGCCACCGACGGCTCACTCGAGGTCGAGGTGATCGACGAGAACGTCTACGTGCTCAGCGGACTGGCCGACGACATCGCCGACGGCCCCGACACGATCGACCGCGACCAGCTCGAGCTGGCACTCGAACTGCTGCGCGACGTGGGCCGGTACTCCGAGGACAACACCGTCGACAAGACGCTCGATCCCGGCACCGCGCTGGGCTCGTTCGTCACCCATGCGCTCGATCCGGAGGCCGCCGACCGCCCCGAACCGCCGTACGCCGAGGCCGTTCAGCAGTGGGAGGCGCTCGAGGCCTTCGTGGAGTCCCGGCTGCGCCAGGAGTGAGGGTCAGCCGGCCAGCACCGCGTAACGGGGTTTGATCACGTCGTCGATGAGTGCCAGCCGCTCGTCGAACAGGATGAACGACGATTTCATCGCGTTGATGGTGAACCGCGCCAGATCGCTCCAGCCGTAGCCGAAGGCCTCGACCAGGCGCAGCATCTCCTGGCTCATCGTGGTGTCGCTCATCAGCCGGTTGTCGGTGTTGACCGTGACGCGGAAGCGGGTGCGGGCCAGTAGGTCGAACGGATGCTCGGCGATGCTGGGCACCGCGCCGGTCTGCACGTTGGAGCTCGGGCACAACTCCAGCGGGATGCGCTTGTCGCGCAGGATGTTGGCCAGCCGGCCCAGCTTCACCTGACCGTCCGGTGCCACGGTGATGTCGTCGACGATGCGGACGCCGTGGCCCAGCCGGTCGGCGCCGCAGAACGCGATGGCCTCGTGGATGGACGGCAGGCCGAAGGCCTCCCCGGCGTGGATCGTGAAGCGCGCGTTGTTGCCTCGCATGTATTCGAACGCGTCGAGGTGGCGGGTGGGCGGGTAGCCCGCCTCCGCGCCGGCGATGTCGAAACCGACGACGCCGCGGTCGCGGAATCGGATGGCGAGTTCGGCGATCTCGCGTGAGCGCGCGGCATGGCGCATCGCGGTGACCAGGCAGCGCACCGTGATCGTGCGGCCCGCGCTGGCTGCGGCCTTCTCCCCGTCGGCGAATCCGGCCAGCACGGAGTCGACGACCGCGTCCAGGCCCATGCCGTCCTCGATGTGCAGTTCCGGGGCGAACCGCACCTCGGCGTAGACGACGTTGTCGTCGGCGAGGTCCTCGACGCATTCGAAGGCCACCCGGTGCAGCGCCTCCGGCGTCTGCATCACTCCGACGGTGTGGGCGAACGGCTCGAGGTAGCGGACCAGCGAACCGCTGTGGGCGGCGGTGCGGAAGAACGTCGCCAGCTCGTCGACGTCGTCGGCGGGCAGATCGTCGTATCCGTACTGTCCGGCCAGGTCGAGCACGGTCGACGGTCGCAGACCGCCGTCGAGGTGGTCGTGCAGCAGCGCCTTGGGCGCCTGGCGGATGTTCTCCAGCGTCAGCGGTGTCGTCATCGGCACGTACTCCTCACGGTCCTTCTTCGGACCCTCTCAGCCCTGTCGCGGTGATCCGATCGATGATCAGCGGACGCTCCGGCGGGGCACTGTCCCCCACGGTCCATGCGCCGTCGAGTTCGGCGCGCGCGGGCCCGATCCGGGCCGGGGTGTCGGTGTAGAGGGTGAACACGGGCTCGCCCGCGCGCACCGGTTCGCCGGGCCGACGGTGCATGCGAATCCCGGCGCCGAACTGCACCTGCTCACCGGGGGCCGAGCGGCCCGCCCCGAGCCGCCACACCGCCAGACCCACCGCCATCGCGTCGATGGCACCCATGGTGCCACCGCGCGGTGCCGTGATGGTGTCGGAGTGGACACCGATGGGCAACGCGCCGGTGGACGAATCGGGAGACAGGGCCGTGACGTCCCCGCCCTGGGCGGCGACGAGGGCGCGGAAGCAGTCCATGGCGGTGCCGTCGCGCAGCGTCTCGGCCGGGTCGGTGGCGTCGAGTCCGGCGGCGTCGAGCATCTCGGCGGCCAGCGCGAGCGTGAGCTCGACGACGTCGTCGGGACCGCCGCCGGCCAGCACCTCCAACGATTCGACGACCTCGACCGCGTTGCCGACGGCACGGCCGAGCGGCACCGACATGTCGGTCAGCAGCGCGCGGGTCACCAGACCGTGCGCCCGGCCCAACTCGACCATCGTGCGGGCGAGCTCGCGGGCCTCGGCCTCGGTGGGCAGGAAGGCACCGGACCCTACCTTGGTGTCGAGCACGAGCGCGCGGGCGCCCTCGGCGATCTTCTTGCTCATCACCGAGCTGGCGATCAGCGGCAGCGATTCGGTGGTGGCGGTGACGTCGCGCAGCGCGTAGATCTTGCGATCGGCCGGGGCGAGCTCACCCGCGGCGAAGATCGCCGCGCCGATCTCCCGGAGTTGTTGGCGGATCCGGGTTTTCGTCAGTTCGGCGGAGAACCCGGGAATGGCTTCGAGTTTGTCCAGGGTGCCGCCGGTGTGGCCGAGTCCGCGGCCCGCGGCCTGCGGGACCGCGCCGCCACAGGCCATCACCACCGGCACCAACGGGATGGTGATCTTGTCGCCGACCCCGCCGGTGGAGTGCTTGTCCACCAGGGCGAGGGGACGGCCGTCGGCGTCGCGTCGCAGATCGGTGAAGTCGAACCGCTCCCCCGAGGCGACCATCGCCGCGGTCCAGCGGGCGATCTCCCGGCCCGTCATCCCCCGCAGGAAGATCGCCATCAGCAGGGCCGACATCTGCTCGTCGGCCACCTGACCGCGGGTGTAGGCGTCGATCACCCAGTCGATCGCGGCGTCGGGGAGCACACCGCCGTCACGCTTGGTGCGGATCACCGTCGGCGCATCGAATGTGAAGTGGGTCACGGCTTCTCCCCGGCACCCGGGGTCCGGTTCGGCCGGGCCAGATCGTCGGGTCCGAACGCGTCGGGCAGCAGTTCACCGAGCGGTCGCGGGCCGAGCGGATGGTCGATCAACAGTCCCGGTCCGCCGTGTTCGAGCAGCACCTGACGGCAGCGGCCGCACGGCATCAGCACCTCGGAATCGGGGCCCACACAGGACAGCGCGACCAGCCGCCCGCCCCCGCTGGAATGCAGGGCGCAGACCACACCGCACTCGGCACAGAGACCCAGGCCATATGAGACATTCTCCACATTGCATCCGGTCACTATTCGGTCATCGTCGACCAGTGCCGCCGCCCCGACGGGGAACCCCGAATACGGCGCGTAGGCCGCTGATGAAGCATCGATTGCCTTGTGGCGCAACACTTCCCAGTTGATCTCGGCTGTCATTGTCGCTCTCTCACCCCGCCTCTGAATGGATTCCGAAAGACACGCCGGACGTGCCCTCGCAGCAGATAGGCGACCCTAACTTCTGCCTTCTGAGCGGGGCATACGGCAACACGCTAGTTCGTTCATCAGTACAAAGGGGTTTAGAGTCGCCCCGAGGTTTGGGGCAGCGGTTGAGGCCAGCAGAGGTTCTCGCACCCGCCCCAAGCGTCCACCGATGGCGTTGGAGGACCAATGAGTACTGCGACAACAGCGGATACCGACGTACCGTCGCCGCGATCCAAACCATCCCGCCGCCGCACCCTCTACCGCGGTGACCCGGCGATGTGGTCGTGGGTGCTGCACCGCATCTCCGGTGCGGCGATCTTCTTCTTCCTGTTCGTCCACGTCGTCGACACGGCGCTGGTGCGGGTCAGCCCCGAGGCCTACAACGCCGTCATCGAGACGTACAAGACCCCGATCATCGGTCTGATGGAGATCGGCCTGGTCGGCGCGGTGCTCTACCACGCCCTCAACGGCATCCGCGTCATCCTGATCGACTTCTGGTCCAAGGGCGCCCGTTACCAGCGGCAGATGCTGTGGGTCGTGGCGGGCGTGTTCATCACAGTCATGATCGCGTCGCTCGGCGTCATCGGCATGCACATGGCGGAGAGGTTCCTGTAGATGGCCGAGAATCCGTACGACCACATCACCGACCGCGGCGGCCCCGCACCGGTCCTGCAGCGCAGCCACGACCGGCCGCCGAGCCTGGACAACCCGCGCGCCCCCAAACGCGCCGGCGGGATGCCGAACTTCGAGAAGTACGCATGGCTGTTCATGCGGTTCTCCGGCCTCGTGCTGGTGTTCCTGGCGCTGGGCCACCTGTTCATCATGCTGATGTGGGAAGACGGTGTGTACCGCATCGACTTCAACTACGTCGCGCAGCGGTGGTCGTCACCGTTCTGGCAGACGTGGGACCTGCTGCTGCTGTGGCTGGCCCAGTTGCACGGCGGCAACGGCCTGCGCGTCATCATCTCCGACTACGCCCGCAAGGACTCGACGCGGTTCTGGCTGAACTCGCTGCTGGCGCTGTCGATGATCTTCATCCTCGTCCTCGGCACCTACGTGCTGTTGACGTTCGACGCGAACATCTCGTAAGGACTCGGCTCACATGTTGATTGAACATCGCTACGACGTCGTCATCGTCGGGGCAGGCGGAGCGGGTATGCGCGCCGCGGTCGAGGCGGGCCCCCGCGCGCGTACCGCGGTGCTGACCAAGCTGTACCCCACCCGCAGCCACACCGGCGCGGCCCAGGGCGGCATGTGCGCCGCGCTGGCCAACGTCGAAGAGGACAACTGGGAGTGGCACACCTTCGACACCGTCAAGGGCGGCGACTACCTCGCCGACCAGGACGCCGTCGAGATCATGTGCAAGGAAGCCATCGACGCGGTGCTCGACCTCGAGAAGATGGGGATGCCGTTCAACCGCACCCCCGAGGGCCGCATCGACCAGCGCCGCTTCGGCGGGCACACCCGCGACCACGGCAAGGCCCCGGTGCGCCGGGCCTGTTACGCCGCCGACCGCACCGGCCACATGATCCTGCAGACGCTGTACCAGAACTGCGTCAAGCACGACGTCGAGTTCTTCAACGAGTTCTACGCCCTGGACATCTCGCTGACCGAGACCCCCGGCGGCCCGGTGGCGACCGGCGTGATCGCGTATGAGTTGGCGACAGGGGATATCCACGTCTTCCACGCCAAGGCGATCGTGTTCGCCACCGGCGGTTCGGGACGGATGTACAAGACCACGTCCAACGCCCACACGCTGACCGGTGACGGGCTTGGCATCATCTTCCGCAAGGGTCTGCCGCTGGAGGACATGGAGTTCCACCAGTTCCACCCGACCGGTCTGGCGGGGCTCGGCATCCTCATCTCCGAGGCCGTGCGCGGTGAGGGTGGACGGCTCCTCAACGGCGACGGTGAACGGTTCATGGAGCGGTACGCGCCGACGATCGTCGACCTCGCGCCGCGCGACATCGTCGCCCGCTCGATGGTGCTGGAGGTGCTCGAGGGCCGCGGCGCCGGGCCGAACAAGGACTACGTCTACATCGACGTGCGCCACCTCGGCGAGGACGTGCTCGAGGCGAAACTGCCCGACATCACCGAGTTCGCCCGCACCTACCTCGGCGTCGACCCGGTCAAGGAACTCGTACCGGTCTACCCGACGTGCCACTACGTCATGGGCGGCATCCCGACCACCGTCAACGGTCAGGTGCTGCGCGACAACACCACGATCGTGCCGGGCCTCTACGCCGCGGGCGAGTGCGCCTGCGTGTCGGTGCACGGCGCGAACCGATTGGGCACCAACTCCCTGCTCGACATCAACGTGTTCGGCCGCCGCGCCGGCATCGCCGCGGCCAACTACGCCAACGGCCACGACTTCGTCGACCTGCCGGAGCGGCCCGCCGAGATGGTGGTCGGCTGGGTCGGCGACATCCTCTCCGAACACGGCAACGAGCGCGTCGCCGACATCCGCGGCGCGCTGCAGCAGTCGATGGACAACAACGCCGCGGTGTTCCGCACCGAGGAGACGCTCAAGCAGGCGCTGACCGACATCCACGCCCTCAAGGAGCGGTACTCGCGAATCACCGTGCAGGACAAGGGCAAGCGCTACAACAGCGATCTGCTCGAGGCCATCGAGCTGGGCTTCCTGCTCGAACTCGCCGAGGTCACCGTCGTGGGTGCGCTCAACCGCAAGGAATCCCGCGGAGGGCACGCCCGCGAGGACTACCCCAACCGCGACGACACCAACTACATGCGCCACACCATGGCCTACAAGGAGGGCGCCGACCTGCTCTCCGACGTGCGCCTGGACTACAAGCCCGTGGTGCAGACCCGGTATGAGCCGATGGAACGGAAGTACTGATCCCGATGAGTGCGCCTGCAATCACCAAGGACGAAGCGACCACTCCCCCCGTGCCCGAGGGTGCGGTGATGGTGACGCTCAAGATCGCTCGGTTCAATCCCGAGGATCCCGACGCCGCCGGCTTCCAGAGTTTCCGCGTGCCGTGCCTGCCCACCGACCGCCTGCTCAACCTGCTGCACTACGTCAAGTGGTACCTCGACGGCACGCTGACCTTCCGCCGGTCGTGCGCGCACGGGGTGTGCGGGTCCGACGCCATGCGGATCAACGGGGTCAACCGGCTGGCGTGCAAGGTCCTGATGCGCGACATGCTGCCGAAGAAGGCGAGCAAGCAGCTGACCATCACCATCGAGCCGATCCGCGGCCTGCCCGTGGAGAAGGATCTGGTGGTCGACATGGAGCCGTTCTTCGACGCCTACCGCGCGGTCAAGCCGTACCTGATGACCAGCGGAAACCAGCCGACCAAGGAACGCATCCAGAGCCAGGTCGACCGCGCGCGCTACGACGACACGACCAAGTGCATCCTGTGCGCGGCGTGCACCACGAGCTGCCCGATCTACTGGACCGAGGGCTCCTACGTCGGCCCGGCCGCGATCGTCAACGCCCACCGGTTCATCTTCGACAGCCGTGACGAGGGTGCCGCCGAGCGTCTCGACATCCTCAACGACGCCGACGGCGTGTGGCGCTGCCGTACCACGTTCAACTGCACCGAGGCGTGCCCGCGCGGCATCCAGATCACCCAGGCGATCCAGGAGGTCAAGCGCGCGTTGATGTTCGCGCGCTAGTTTCTTTCGCGAGCGAGCGTGTTCGTACGCCGACACGCCGTCTCTGGCGTACAGGACTGAGCGCTCGCCACGTGGGCTATCCACAGATCGCCGACACGTCCTTCCATCGGGTGCAGTGAACGCCGCACGATACGCGGGTGAGCACCGAGCTGCGCGACCTGTTCGACGCCCAGGGCGGGGTGGCGAGCTCTGCGCAGATCCTCAACGTCCTCAGTCGGCGCGCCATGCAGAGGAGACTGGACGCCGGCGTGCTGTCGAAGGTGTGGCCGGGGATCTACTGTTTCGGCGAGCCGGACGACGCCACCCGTCTGGCCGGGCTCGACCTGCGCGCCGGTGAGTCGGTCGCAATATGCCTCGCCACCGCCGCGGCCGCGTACGGTTTCGACACCGAGGGCGTCGCCGACCTGCACGTACTCAACCCCGTCGGCCATCTGCTGCGGAACAGCGAAGGCCTGATCGTGCATCGCCGCGACGGCGCACCCCTGACTGCGGTCGACGGCCGACCGGCGACGACTCCGGATTGGACGGCGGTCGAGGTCGCCAGGGGCCTGCGCCGTCCCCGCGCGCTGGCCACTCTCGATGCGGCGCTGCGCAGCGGGACATGCTCTGGGCGCGGACTCCGTTCGGCGGCTGCACGCCAGGCCGGGCGGCGTGGGATAGTCGCTGTGCGCCAACTGATTCCGTTCGCCGATTCCCGAGCGGAGTCGCCGATGGAGAGCGAAGCCAGGCTCGTCATGGCCGACCGAGGCTTGCCGACACCGGTTCTGCAGCACGAGATCGTCGATCGCGACGGCCGAATCTGGCGGGTCGACTTCGCGTGGCCGGAGCGTCTCGTCGCCGTCGAATACGACGGTTTCAACTGGCACAGCAGGCCGGAGGACTTCCGCAGGGACCGGCGCAAGCGCGCGGCACTTCAGGAGATCGGCTGGCAGGTGATTTCGATCGTCGCCGACGACGTCCGGCGCGACGGGTGGGGCATGGTCCGCCGAATCGAGACGGCGCTCGATCGCAGGCCAGCGGCGTGAGGGTCTCCGATGAGCGCTCAGTCATGTACGCCGCGCACGGCATTTCGCCGTACAGACACGCTCACTCGCATGAGGTTGCGTCACACCTCTGCGGGCTATCTCGTCTGCACAGTATGACGACATCACGCATCGAACCCATTCCGCCGCAGCGCGCGTCGCTGCCGACCAGGCTCCTCTACCGAATCGCCAGGCGCCGCTTCGGCGAAGTGCCCGAACCGTTCGCGGTCGCCGCCCACCATCCGCGGCTGATGGTCGCCAACGTCGTGCACGAGGGTCTGCTGCAATCGGGGTCCACGAAGCTCCCCACGAGCGTGCGCGAACTGGCCGTGTTCTGGACCGCGCGCACCGTCGGCTGCTCGTGGTGCGTCGACTTCGGGTCAATGCTGCAGCGGCTCGACGGGCTCGACATCGACCGGCTCACCGACATCGACGACTACGCCACCTCCCCGCGCTACAGCGACGACGAGCGCGCGGCCATCGCCTACGCCGACGCCATGACGAAGGATCCACACACCGTCACCGACGATCAGGTGGCCGATCTTCGCCGCCGCTTCGGTGACGCCGGGGTGATCGAGCTGACGTACCAGATCGGGGTGGAGAACATGCGGGCCCGGATGTACGCGGCGCTGGGCATCACCGAGCAGGGGTTCAGCGGCGACGCCTGCCGGGTGCCATGGGCGAACCCGTGAACTTGTCGGGGTTGGCGATGTCCCACACGGCGACCACCTTGCCGTCACGCACGGTCAGCGCCTGGATGTGCGGCGCCATCGCAGGCCACTCTCCGTCGGCGGGCAGGCCCGCGGTGTAGAGACCGAGGTCGCCGTTGACGAGCGCGATCTCGCCCGCCTCGAAGAACCGCGGGCCGTAGCGGCGGGCCAGCCCGAAGATGAACCGGGCCACCTTGTCGGGGCCGCGGATGACGCGAGCGGCGGTGGGCGCTTTGCGGTTCGAGTCCCCGGTGAAGGTGACGTCGGGATGCAGCAGTTCGACGACGGCGGCCATGTCGCCCGCCGCCATCGCCGCCATCAGCTTGCCGACGACCTCATCGTGGGACGGGTCGCGGGCGGGCGCCGCGCCGCCGGCGACGGCCCGCCGTGCCCGCGCCGCGAGTTGGCGGGCGCCGGCCGGGCTGACGCCGAGCACATCGGCGATCTCGGGGAACGGCACCGCGAACCCGTCGTGCAGGACGAACGCCACCCGCTGGTCGGGGGTGAGCCGCTCGAGCACCACCATGGCGGCGAACCGGGCGTCGTCGGCCGCCACCACCGCGGCCAGCGGATCGGTGGGGTCGAATCCGGTGACGACCGGTTCGGGCAGCCACTGCCCGACGTAGGTCTCCCGGCGGTGCGCCGCCGAACGCAGCCGGTCCAGGCTCAGCCGGCTCACCACCGTGGTCAGCCAGGCGCGCAGGTCGGCGATCTCGGCTCGGTCGCCATTGCCCTGCCACCGCAGCCAGGCGTCCTGGACGGCGTCCTCGGCGTCGGCCACCGTCCCCGTCAGGCGGTAGGCGACGGCCAGCAGATACGGTCGCAGGCTTTCGAACTCGTCGACCCGCGCACTCGCGGTCATACGGCCGAGTGTAGGGCGCTCACGGGTCGCGGATGATCGGGCAGGTCATACAGTGCCCGCCGCCCCGCCCCCGGCCGAGCTCCGCACCGACGATGGTGATCACCTCGATTCCCGCCTGACGCAGGAGGGTGTTGGTCCGGGTGTTGCGGTCGTAGGCCACCACGACTCCGGGTTCGATCGCCACCAGGTTGTTCCCGCTGTCCCACTGCTGACGCTCGGATTCGTAGGCCGTGCCGCCGGTCTCGACCACCCGCAGCTCGACGTCCATCGCGGCGGCGACGACGTCGACGAACGGCTTGTCCTCCTCGACGACCTCGACGCCGACGGCGTTGTCCGACGGGCGAAGCGAGAAGGTGTGGATCGTGTTGACGATGTGCGGATAGATCGTGACGACGTCGCGGTCGGCGAAGGTGAACACCGTGTCGAGATGCATCGCGGACCGCAGTTTCGGCATGCCCGCCACGATCACGTGGGTCGCCGCCTCGCGTCGGAACAGCTCGATCGCCACCTGGGTGATCGCCTGCCGGGAGGACCGTTCACTCATACCGATCAACACGACGCCGTTGCCCGGCACCAGAACGTCGCCGCCCTCGAGCGTGGCCGTCCCCCAGTGCTGTTCCGGATCGCCCCACCACACCGTGGCGCCCACGTAGTCCGGATGGAACTCGTAGATCGCCTTCATCAGCAGCGTCTCGTCGTGGCGAGCCGGCCAGTACAGCGGGTTGAGCGTCAGGCCGCCGTAGATCCAGCAGGTGGTGTCCCGGGTGTACAGCGTGTTCGGCAGGGGCGGCATGAGATATTCGGCGACTCCGAGGGATTCGCGCGCCAGGGCGAGGTAGCCCGACCGCATGTCGGCGGGGAGGTCGGCGGTCGACAGCCCACCGATCAGCAGTTCGGCCAGCCGGCGGGGCTCCAGTGAATCGAGGTACGCGCGGGTGTCGTCGACGAGGCCGGGCCCGACCTCGTTGGCCACGATCTTGCGGTCCAGCAACCACTGTCGGGCCTGCGGAATCCGCATCGTCTCGGTCATCAGGTTGTGCAGCTCGACCACGTCGACGCCCCGGTCGCGCATCTTGGCGACGAAGTCGAAGTGGTCGCGGCGGGCGTTCTGCACCCACAGCACGTCGTCGAACAGCAGGTCGTCGGAGTTCGACGGGGTGAGCCGTTCGTGGGCCAGTCCGGGCGCGCAGACCAGCACTTTGCGCAGCTTGCCCACCTCGGAGTGGACGCCGTAGCCGGTGGCCGGCTCGGTCATGGTCTCTCCCCCCTTCGTCACAGCCTCGTCACAGCGTGATCGCCCCGGTCGCCAGCGATACGACGCCGGCGACGGCGCCGATGACGATGGCGCCGAACAGCACCGCCTCGGCGACGGTGAACACCCGCAGCTTCTTCTCCCGGCGCGCGACGATGTACAGCGCCGCGCCGGGCGCGTAGAGGATGCACGACAGCAGCAGGTGACCGAATCCGGCGGCGTAGACCAGGAATCCGGTGTAGACGGTCGCCACCAGCGCGACGGCCATATCGGTGCGCAGCGAGCGCCGGTCGTCGTACGTCTCCCGCGTGAGGGTGAGTTTGAGTGCGTAGGCGGCGGCCAACAGGTACGGGATGAGCGCCAGCGCCGCGGTCAGATCGAGCATGAAATCCAGGGCGTTCGAGACGAACAGCTTCAGGATGATCAGCAGCTGCACCAGACCGGTCGCCATGAACATGGCCGCGACCGGCGCGCCTTTGGCGTTGACCTTGGTCAGGAAGCGCGGCATGTCGTTGACCCTCGCGGGGATGTAGAGGATCTCGGCGGCCATCAGCGTCCAGGCGAGGTAGGCGCCCAGCACCGAGAGGACCACGCCGGCTTTGATGAAGACCGCACCCCACGGACCGACCAGGGACTCCAGCACCGACGCCATCGAGGGCTGAGCGGCGTCGGCCAACTGCTCGCGTGGCAACGCGCCGTAGGACACCAACGTGACGAGCGCGAAGACACCGAGTACGCCCAGAAAACCGATGACCGTGGCGCGTCCCACGTCGGACCGTTTCCTGGCGTATCGCGAGTAGACACTGGCGCCCTCGATGCCGAGGAACACGAACACCGTGATCAGCATCGTGCCCGTGGCCTGGTCGAAGACCGACGCGAACGTCGTGTCCGCGCTGCCCCAGAAGTTGTCGGCGAAGTAGCGACCTTCGAACAGCACGGTGGCCAGCACGATGAACACCAGGATCGGCACCACCTTGGCGATGGTGACGATCCGGTTGATGACGGCGGCCTCCTTGACGCCCCGCAGGATCAGCGCGTGGAAGGTCCACACCCCGATCGTGGACACGATGACCGCGAGCAGGGTGTCCCCGTCGCCGAGTTCCGGGAACAGCTCGCTGGCGGTCGCGGTGATCAAGACCCAGTACGACGTGTTGCCCGCGCACGCCGACGCCCAGAACCCGAATGCCGCGTTGAACCCGACGTAGTCCCCGAACCCGGCTTTGGCGTAGGCGTAGATACCCGCATCCAGCTGGGGTTTGCGCACGGCCAGGCGCTGGAACACGAAGGCCAGCATCAACATGCCGGTCCCGGCGATCGTCCAGGCGATGACGGCGCCGAAAACGCCCGTCTCGGTGCCGAACCGACGGGGCAACAGGAACACGCCGGCGCCGATCATCGATCCGACCACCATCGCGGTCAGGGTCGGCAGGCTGACCTTCTTCTGGTCCTGCCCCGGAGCGGCGTCGGTCTGCATTGCGGGCCGGGTGGCGTCGTGATCCGACGGGCGGTCCGGAGGTGATCCGGATACCACGCCGCGATCATGACAGATCGACGTTTGCGCGGACGGGTAATCGCGCGTTCGCCGGGCCGCGGCCGACGATCGCTCAGGAAGGATTTCGCCTTTGCTCAGCATCCGCACAGGGGCAGAACAGGAAATCGAACGGTTGATCGAGTAATTTCGCCGGGTGCCGCATCGGTCTGACCGGGTCGCGTCGCTCACCGGTCTGCGAGCGGTGGCGGCGCTGCTCGTCGTGGGCACCCACGCCGCATTCGCCACCGGCAGCCTGTCCCAGGGATTCGTCGGCGCCGTCTACGCGCGTCTCGAGGTCGGTGTCGCGATCTTCTTCGTGCTGTCCGGTTTCCTGCTGTTCCGGCCATGGGTCCGTGCCGCCGCCGAGGGGACGCCCACACCGTCGATCACTCGGTACGCACGGCGCCGGGCACGGCGGATCATGCCCGCCTACCTGGCCACCGTGCTGCTGGCGTACGTCGTCTTCGCGCTGTGGCCGGTCGAAGACACTCCCGGCCAGAGTTGGGCCGGGCTGGCGCGCCATCTCACGCTCACACAGATCTACACCGACGACTACCTGCTCGCGTATCTGCACCACGGCCTGTCGCAGACGTGGAGCCTGGCGGTGGAGGTGTCGTTCTACGCGGCCCTGCCCATGTCGGCGTACTTGCTGTTCGCGGTGTGGTGCCGCCGACAATGGCGTCCCGCGCGCCTGCTGGGCGGTCTCGCGGCGGTGGCCGCGGCCGGCCCGGTGTGGCTGACCGTGGCCCACACCACCGACTGGCTGCCGAACTCCGCCGCGATGTGGCTACCGGCTCATCTGCACTGGTTCGCCGGCGGCATGGCGTTGGCGATCCTGCAGTGCATGGGCGTCCGGTGCCGCGCCGCGGTGGCGGTACCGACGGCGGTGCTGCTCTTCCTGCTCGTCAGCACGCCGGTCGCGGGGGCCATCACGATGGGGCCGGTGCCGGTGTGGGCGCCGCTGATCAAGAGCCTGCTCTACGCGGCCGTCGCCACGCTGGTCGTCGCGCCGCTGGCCCTCGGCGACGGGGGTGAGTACCGGCGGGTGCTGTCGAGCAGACCGGCCGTGTGGCTGGGTGAGGTGTCGTACGAACTGTTCCTGGTGCACGTGCTCGTCATGGCCGTCCTCATCCACGCGCTGGACTGGCCGCTGTTCGCCGGTTCGCCGGCCGGATTGTTCGCCCTGACCCTGCTGTTCGCGGTCCCGTCCGCGTGGGCGTTGAACCGGCTGACCTGGCGGCCAATCGAAGATTCACCCGTTCGCCGATGTTTCACCGCGGCGGCGAGTGAGAATCCACTGGAGACCCAGCGGTACTGAACGTCGGAGGTCACCATGGTGCGCCCGTTCCTCGCCTCGATCGTCGTCGCGACAGCGGCCCTGGGCCTCGCACCTCCGGCGGCCGCCGACGAGGGCCCGCTGCTCGAGTTGCAACCGCAGTTCGCGTTCCTGACCACCGACCAGTTGCTCAGGGAGGGCTATTGGGCGTGCCGGGCGGCACGGAGCGGGATCGGCTCCTCGGACATCGTGCCGATGGTGCAGCAGCACCTGAAGTACACGGGCGCCTCCCTCGCGGTCGCGAACAAGATCGTGTCGACCGCGATCGTGCACCTCGATTGCTGACTACCGCTTCCTGACGGAGCTACTGGTTCAATCCGCTCCGCTTCTTGACGGAGCTTATGGTTCAATCCGCTTCGCTTCTTGACGGAGCTAATGGTTCAATCCGCTTCGCCTCTTGAACACCGTCCGGTGCCACTCCTTGTCGGCCACCCCGGTGATGTCGCTCATCACGTGCTTGATCGTGAGGTACTCCTCGAAGGAGTAGTCGCTCATGTCCTTGCCGAAGCCCGACGCACCGACTCCGCCGTGCGGCATCTCGCTGATGATCGGGATGTGGTCGTTGATCCACACGCAGCCGGCGGCGATCTCGCGGGACGCCCGCTGCGCGCGATAGACGTCGCGGGTCCACGCCGAGGCGGCCAGCCCGTACTCGGTGTCGTTGGCCTGCCGCAGCGCATCGTCGTCGTCGGTGAACGAACGCACCGTGAGCACCGGTCCGAAGATCTCGTCGCGGTAGACCTCGGAGCGCTCGTCGACGTCGGCGATCAACGTCGGCCGGTAGAACGATCCGGGCAGGTCGGGGATCGTCCCACCGGTGACCACGCGGCCGCCCTCGGCCGGGGCACGCGAGACCATGCCCGCCACCTTGTCGCGGTGGGCCGTCGAGATCAGTGGCCCGAGATCGGTGTCGGGGTCCTCGGGGTCGCCCACGACGACCCTGCCCATCACCTCGGCGACGCCTGCCACGAAGTCGTCGTAGAGGTCGCGCGCGACGATGGCCCTGGTCGCCGCCGTGCAGTCCTGGCCGGAGTTGATCAGCGAACCGGCGACCGCACCCTGGATCGCGGCGTCGAGATCGGCGTCGTCGAACACCACGAACGGGGCCTTGCCGCCGAGTTCGAGTTGCGTGCGGTGCCCGTGCACCGCCGCCGCCGACATCACCTTGCGGCCCACGACCGTCGACCCGGTGAACGTCACCAGGTCCACATCCGGGTGGCCCGCCAGCGCGGTGCCCACGTCGGCGCCCAGCCCCGTGACCACGTTCAGGACCCCGGGCGGCAGACCCGCCTCACCGGCCAGCCGGGCCAGCGTGAGCGTGGTCAGCGGCGTCAGCTCGCACGGTTTGATGACAACCGTGCACCCGGCTGCGAGCGCGGGCAGCACCTTCCACACCGCCATCTGCAGCGGATAGTTCCACGGGGTGATGGTCGCCACGACCCCGATGGCCTCGCGCCGGATGCTCGAAGTGTGGTCGCCCGAGTACTCGGCGGTCGCCTTGCCCTCGAGGTGCCGGGCCGCGCCGGCGAAGAAGTCGATGTTGTCGACGCTGCCGGGCACGTCGAACTCGCGGGCCAGCCGCACCGGCTTCCCGGTCTGGCTGACCTCCTCGGCGACCAGGGCGTCGGTGTGCTCGTCGGCCAGTTTCGCGAGCTTGGCCAGGACCGCAGAGCGCTCGGCCGGGGTCGCCGTGGCCCACCCCGGCAGGGCCGCGCGCGCCGCGGCGACCGCCACATCCACGTCGACGTTCGCCGCGCGGGCATATTCTGTGACGACCGCCCCGGTCGCGGGGTTGACGATCCGGAACGAACCGCCGCCGGTCTGCACCGGCGCGCCGTCGATCCAGCTGCCGGCCACGGAGTTCGACGCAAGCGTTGTCATGAGTCCAACGCTATCGGACCCACCTCACCTCTGCTACGCATCCCGCATACCGCCGCGGTTGAAACAAACGATTTCATAGATCTGGTTGCCGCAGACGACGAATTCCGTGCACAATGCCACATATGGCGAACCCCGAGGGCGAGCACGACATTCAGCCGGTGACGCTGCGCGTGAGCCAGTCGCGGCCCGGCACGTACTTCCAGCTCGACGAGTTGTCCAAGGCGATCATCGAAAAGCTCCAGCAGGACGGCAGGCGCTCGTACGCGGGCATCGGCAAGGCGGTGGGCCTGTCGGAGGCCGCGGTCCGTCAGCGCGTCCAGCGCATGGTCGATGCCGGCGTCATGCAGATCGTCGCGGTGACCGATCCGATGCAGCTCGGATTCGCCCGGCAGGCGATGATCGGCATCCGCTGCACCGGCGACACGACGAAGATCGCCGAGAAGCTGGCCGCCATCCCGTCGGTGGATTACGTGGTGCTCACCGCCGGCTCGTTCGACGCCATCGCCGAAGTGGTCTGCGAGGACGACGACGACCTCCTCGACCTTCTGAACACGAGGATCCGCGCGCTACCGGGAGTGGTATCCACGGAGACGTTGGTATATCTCAAACTGGTTAAGCAGCAATATAATTGGGGAACACGATGACGCAGTCCTATATCACCGAACCCGTCACGACCGAACTCGGAGCGAAAGCCAACCGCCACCTGTGGGGACATTTCGCCCGCCACGGCGAGGGCATCACCCCGCCGATCATCACCCGCGGCGAGGGTGTGCGGATCTGGGACGACAAGGGCCGCAGCTACATCGACGGGCTGTCGGGCCTGTTCGTCGTGCAGGTCGGCCACGGCCGCAGGGAACTCGCCGAAGCGGCGGCCAAACAGGCCGAGACGCTGTCGTTCTTCCCGCTCTGGTCCTACGCCACCCCGCCCGCGATCGAACTGGCCGAGCGCATCGCCAATTACGCGCCGGGCGATCTGAACCGTGTCTTCTTCACCACCGGTGGCGGCGAGGCGGTCGAGAGCGCGTGGAAGCTGGCCAAGCAGTACTTCAAGCTGACGGGCAAACCCGGTAAACACAAGGTGGTCTCGCGCGCGATCGCCTACCACGGCACTCCGCAGGGCGCGCTGGCCATCACCGGCATCCCGGCGTTCAAGGCGCCGTTCGAACCCCTGACCCCCGGCGGCTTCCGCGCGCCCAACACGAACTTCTACCGCGCGCCGGAACCGTACGCCCACGACGCCAAGGCGTTCGGGCAGTACTGCGCGGACCGCATCGCCGAGGCCATCGAGTTCGAGGGTCCCGACACCGTCGCCGCGGTGTTCCTCGAGCCGGTGCAGAATGCGGGCGGTTGTTTCCCGCCTCCCCCAGGCTATTTCGAGCGGGTCCGGGAGATCTGCGACGAATACGACGTGCTGCTGGTGTCCGACGAGGTGATCTGCGCCTATGGCCGCATCGGTTCGATGTTCGCCTGCGACGACTTCGGTTACGTGCCGGACATCATCACCAGCGCCAAGGGTCTGACGTCGGGCTACTCGCCGCTGGGCGCGATGATCGCCAGCGACCGGTTGTTCGAACCGTTCAACGACGGCAAGACCACCTTCGGCCACGGCTACACCTTCGGCGGGCATCCGGTGTCGGCGGCGGTCGCGCTGGCCAACCTCGACATCTTCGAGCGTGAGGGCCTCAACGACCACGTCAAGGAGAACGCCCCGGCGTTCCGGGCCACCCTGGAGAAGCTCTACGACCTGCCGATCGTGGGCGACGTCCGCGGCGAGGGCTTCTTCTACGGCATCGAACTGGTCAAGGACAAGGCCACCAAGGAGACGTTCGACGACGACGAGTCGGAGCGGTTGCTCCGCGGATTCCTGACCCCGGCGCTGTGGGAGGCGGGGCTGTACTGCCGCGCCGACGACCGCGGCGACCCAGTGGTCCAGCTGGCTCCCCCGCTGATCAGCGGGCAGGCCGAGTTCGACGCGATCTACGAGGTGCTGCACGGGGTGCTCAGCGAGGCGGCCCGCCGGCTCTGATCCGAACGCGACCGCGGGCTCGGCCCGCGGCGTAGCGTCGGCCGCGTGGCCTTCACGCGCAAGCCGCCGATCTCCCCCGTCCGCTGGCAGCCGCCGCCCATCGACGAGCTGCCACCGCTCCGCTCACCGGCGGTCACTGTCGTCCCCGTCCCGGGCCACGCGCCCGAGGACGTGGTCGTGGACGGACAGGGCCGGCTGTGGACCGGCGTCGACGACGGTCGCATCCTCCGTCTGCAACCCGACGGCGGCGAGCCGACGGTGGTCGCGAACACCGGCGGACGCCCGCTCGGCCTCGCCGTGGCCCGCGACGGACGGCTGCTGGTCTGCGACAGCCCGCGGGGGCTGCTCGCACTGGACACCGAGACAGGTCACCTCGAGCCGCTCGTCGAGAACGTCGGGGGCCGCCACCTGCAGTTCTGCTCGAATGTCACCGAAACATTGGACGGCACAATCTATTTCACCGAGTCGACGAGCGCGTTCACCTATACGCACTTCAAGGGCGCGGCGTTCGAGGCGCGCGGCCGGGGCGGGTTGTTCCGCCGCGATCCCGACGGCACGGTGACGACACTGGCCGACGGGCTGTACTTCACCAACGGCGTGACGGTGACGGCCGACGGATCGGCCCTGGTGTTCGCCGAAACCCTCGGCCGCCGGTTGTCGAAGTTCTGGCTGACCGGTCCGCAGGCCGGGACGGTCACGCCGCTCGTCGAGCATCTGCCCGGCTACCCCGACAACCTGTCGACCGGCGCCGACGGCCGGATCTGGGTCGCGATGGTCTCACCCCCGAACGCCGCCGCCGAGGGGTTGGCGCCACGCGCACCGGTGTTGCGCCGGCTGCTGTGGCTGCTGCCCGACCGGTTCGCCCCCCAGCTCGCCGCCGAGGTGTGGGCGGTGGCCTTCGACCCCGACAGCGGCGACGTGGTCGCCGGGCTGCGAACCACCCACCCCGACTTCGGGCAGGTGACCGGGCTCGTCGAGTCCGGCGGACGGCTGTGGATGGGGTGCATCGGGGCGTCGGCGCTGGCGCACGTCGCCCTCGACGACGTGGCGCTCTGACCCGGCCGCGAGTCACACAGACCACATCCGTCACAGCGAGCCTCCGGGCAAAGCGGCCGCCGATCACTTAATCTCCGCGGTGATGGCCGCCTCACGGAACCTCACGACGCGCGTCGCGGCGCTCGCCGCGGCGGTGTCGACGCTGATCGCGCCCGCGCTGGTCGCCGCGCCGGGTGCGGCCGCGCAGCCCGCCCCCCAGTCCACGACATGCCCGTACCGCGTGACGACGCCACCGGCCGTCGACGCCTCGGAGGTGCCCAAACCCGGGCAGGATCCGCCCGTCGCGCTGCCGGTGCCCGCCACCCCGCTCGGCGGTGAGGCGCTCAAGGGCTGCGGCATCATCACCGCGCAGGGCGCCCCGCCCGCGCCCGCCGACGTCTCCGCCGAGGCGTGGCTGGTCGCCGACATGGACACCGGCGACGTCATCGCCGCGCGCGACCCGCACGGCCGGCACCGCCCGGCCAGCGTGATCAAAGTGCTCACCGCGATCCAGTCGCTCAAGGAACTCAACCTCGCCAAGGCCGTACCGGGCACCGCCGAGGACGCCGCGGCCGAGGGCACCAGCGTCGGTGTGGACGTCGGCGGCCTCTACACCGTCAACGATCTGCTGCACGGGCTGCTGATGTACTCCGGCAACGACGCCGCCCACGCCCTGGCCCGCCAACTCGGCGGGATGGACACCGCCCTGCTCAAGCTCAACCAGCTGGCCGGAAAGCTCGGCGGCCGCGACACCCGCGTGGCCACCCCGTCGGGCCTCGACGGCCCCGGGATGAGCACGTCGGCCTACGACATCGCGCTGTTCTACCGATACGCCTGGCGCAACCCGACTTTCAGCGAGATCGTCGCCACCCGCACATACGACTTCCCCGGCCGGGACGGCAACCCGCCCTACCCGATCGAGAACGACGTCAAGCTGCTCTACAACTACCCCGGTGCCCTCGGCGGCAAGACCGGGTTCACCGACGACGCCGGACAGACCTTCGTCGGCGGGGCCGAACGCGACGGCCGCCGCCTCGTGGCGGTACTGCTGCGCGGCACTCGCCAGCCGATCGCCCCGTGGGAACAGGCCGCGCGACTGCTCGACTACGGCTTCGGCCTGCCGCAGGGCACCAAGGTGGGGTCGCTGATCGAACCGGATCCGTCGCTGGACCCCAGCCCGGAGACCGCCGAGACCGAGGCCGCCGCTCAGGCGGCGGCGGTGCTGCCCGCCGCGGACGCGATGCCCGTGCGGGTCGGGGTGGGCGTGATCGGCAGCATCATCGTGTTCGCGCTGATCATGGCCGCCCGCTCGCTCAACCGGCGTCCTCAGTACTGACGCTCACGCCCAGCGGCGCAGCAGCGCCCCGGCGTCCGCGCACAGGCGCGCGACCAGATCGGCGGCCGGTTCGGCGTCGGTCACCATGCCCACCCCCTGCCCCGCGTTGACCGAGGTCGGCCGGCCCGCGCCGTCGGTCAGCACCCGCTCGGGAAGGTGCTCCGGCCAGGGATAGCCGCTGTCGACGTCGAAGGTGCGGGTCAGCGTGGTCTGGCTGCCGTCGGCGGCCACCATGGCCGCCCGCGCGGCAGGCCGGGTCGTCGCCTCGGGACAGGCCGCGAAGAGGGTGCCGATCCACGCGGCCGCGGCACCCGCGGCGAGCACGGCCGCGAGGCCGCGCCCGGAGGCGATGCCGCCGGCCGCCAGCACGGGCACCTCGACCCGGTCGAGCACGTCGGTCAGCAACGCCAGCGTGCCGACCCGCGGCTCGCCGTGCCCGCCGCCCTCGGCGCCGCGCGCCACCAGCACGTCGACGCCGGCGTCGACCGCGCGCAGCGCCGCGTCGGTGGTGCCGATCTGGGTCACGGCGGCGGCGCCGGCCGCGTGGGCGCGCGCCACCCACGACCAGTCCTCGCCGAAGCTGACCGACAGCAGCGCCGGCCGGGCGGCCAGGGCCCGCTCGAGCAGGTCCGGCCGCGCCTCGGCGACCCAGTGCACGAGCCCGATGCCGAATGGACGGTCGAGCGTGCCCAACGCCTCCAACTCGGCGCCGAGCTGATCGGCGGTGGCCGCGCTGCCCATCCCGACCATGCCGAGGCCGCCCGCGCGCGACACCGCCGCGGCGAGCCGGCCACCGGCAGCGCCGCCCATGGGGGCGTTGACGATGGGCACGTCCACACCCATCGCCCGGCACCAGGGCGTCGACAGGGGCTCGGACGAGGACATCGGGTGCGACGCTACCGCTTTGCTACCGTGGACAGGTCACCAGTTGACACCGGACGAGCGGCACCGTACCCGGCCAGCGACAAGACGGCGCTTTCGGAGGTGTGCCGTGTCCTGGCTGATCTTGATCGTCTCAGGTGCATTCGAGGCGGTGTGGGCTGTCGCGTTGAGCAAGACGGAGGGTTTCACCCGTCCCGGCCCCATCGCGGTTTTCGCTGTGGCGGTGGTGATCTCGATGGGCGGCCTGGGTTACGCGCTGCGCGACATCCCGGTCGGAACGGGTTACGCCGTGTGGGTGGGCATCGGCGCGGCGCTCACGGTCGCCTACTCGCTGGCGACCGGTGAGGAGAGCGCCTCGCTGATCAAGGTGGCGCTGATGCTGGGCATCGTCGGATGCGTGGTCGGCCTGCAGCTGGTCAGCCAGGGCCACTAGCGCCGGCGTAGACGCGAGAAACCAACGGCGCCAAGAGCTCCCACCGCCGCGGCGGCGACGGCGCCGGGCACGCCGACGCCTTCGCGGACCTGCACGCGAGTGGTGATCTGGGCGGGGCTGGGTGGTTCCACCGGAGCGGCGAGCATGTTGTCGCGCGAGGTGGCCGCCCACGCGGTCGCCAACAGGATCAACCGCGAGGTGATGTAGGCGAACACCATCAAGCCCAGGACGGGTCCGAACGTCGCACCGGCCGGACCGCTGACCACCGACTGCAGATAGACCGAGCCGAGCTGTTTGAAGATCTCGAAGCCGACTGCCGCCAGCAGTCCGGCCCGCACCGAACTGCGGAAGCTGATGGACTCCCGCGGGAGCCGGGAGATGATCCAGGTGAACAGCAACCACGACACCCCGATCGACACCAGCAGCGAGGCGAGCCGCAGGCCGAAGCTCAGCCCGGGCAACTCGGGAATCTGCAGCCAGGCCAGTATCGCGCGCATGAGCTGCTTGTCTCCGAGCGCGGTGAGGCCGATCGTCACCACGAGCGCCGCGAACGTCGACAACAGGGCGAGCAGGTCGGAGAGCTTGGTGCGGATGAACCCGTCCTGCTCCCCGCGCTGCAGACCCCACATCTGACTCAGCGCCTCGCGTAGGTTGTTCATCCAGCCCAGTCCCGCCCACGCGGCGGTCGCGAGGCCGATCAGGCCGACGGACGTGCGTGAATCGATCGCCGAGTTCATCAGCTGGATCACCTGCTGGCCCATGTCCCCGGACACCGCGGTGCGGATCCGGTTTTCCAGGCTGGCGAGCAGTTCCGGCCGGTTGGCCAGCACGAAGCCGCAGACGGAGAAACCGACCATGATCAGCGGGAACAGCGCGAACACCGTGAAGTACGTGATGCCGGCCGCGTAGAAGTCGCCTTTGCTGTCCTGGTAACGCTGCTGGGCCCGCATGACGTGGTCGAACCAGCCGAATCGGGCCCGCAACCGGTCCAGCTTGCCGTATTCGGCCGGTTCGTCCACCCCAGCCTCCAGTCGCTACGCCCGCGCGGGCAGGAATCCCAACCGGTCGTATACCCGCTGAAGCGTCTTGGCAGTCACATCGCGGGCGCGTTCGGCACCCGCCGCCAGCACGGCCTCGAGTTCGGCCGGATCGGCCAGCAGTTCGTCGACCCGGTTCTTGATCGGGGTGACGAACTCGACCACCGCGTCCGCGGTGTCTTTCTTCAGGTCGCCGTACCCGCGGCCCTGATACGCCTCGACGAGCGCAGCGACGTCGGTGCCGGTGACCGCCGACTGGATCGTGAGCAGATTCGACACCCCGGCCTTGGCCTCGCGGTCGAAGCGGATCTCGCGCTCGCTGTCGGTGACCGCCGAGCGGATCTTCTTGGCCGTCTTCTTCGGGTCGTCGAGCAGCGTGATCAGACCCGCGTCGGTGCCTGCCGACTTGCTCATCTTCGCCGTCGGATCCTGCAGGTCGTAGATCTTGGCGGTGGCCTTGGGGATCATCGGTTCGGGGACGACGAAGGTGTCCGGGAACCGCGCGTTGAACCGCTGGGCGACGTCGCGGGCGAGTTCGAGGTGCTGACGCTGGTCCTCACCGACGGGCACCAGATCGGTGTCGTAGAGCAGCACGTCGGCGGCCATCAGCACGGGGTAGGTGAACAAGCCGACGGTGGTGGCGTCGGCCCCCTGCTTCTGCGACTTGTCCTTGAACTGGGTCATCCGCGATGCCTGCCCGAACCCGGTGAAACAGCCCAGCACCCACGCCAATTCGGTGTGGGAGGGCACATGGCTCTGCACGAAGACCGTGCTGCGCGCCGGGTCGATGCCCAGCGCCAGGTACTGCGCGGCGGTGACCAGCGTGCGGTGGCGCAGCGTCTCGGGATCCTGCGGCACCGTGATCGCGTGCAGGTCGACGACGCAGAAGTACGCGTCGTAGTCGTCCTGCAGGGCCGTCCAGTGCGTGACGGCCCCCAGCGCGTTGCCCAGGTGCAGCGAATCGGAGGTCGGCTGCACACCGGAGAAGACGACACGAGGCACGGCGGGCGGGGTCTCGACTGGGGAGTTCATGATGCCCCGATCTTTCCACGCGGGGTGATCACGAGTATTCGACGGTGACCGGCGCGTGGTCCGACCACCGCAGGGCGTAGGCGTCGGCGCGTTCGACCCGGGCGACGTGGGCCCGCGGCGCCAGCGACGGGCTGGCCAACTGGTAGTCGATGCGCCAGCCCGCGTCGTTGTCGAACGCCCGCCCACGCCAGGACCACCAGCTGTACGGTCCGGCGACGTCGGGGTACAGCGCCCTGACGACGTCGACCCATCCGGTGGCCAGCAGGTCGGTGAGCCACTGCCGTTCGGCGGGCAGGAACCCGGACTTCTTGAGGTTGCCCTTCCAGTTCTTGATGTCGTTCTCGGTGTGGGCGATGTTCCAGTCGCCGCACACCACCGCGTCGGTGCCGCGGATCTCCGCCATCCGCGCCGCGAGCGCGGCCATGAAGCGTTCCTTCTCCCACTGCCGGTCGGTCTCGGCCTCTCCGGTCTGGACGTACACGCTGGCGACCGTCAGCCCGCCGGTGTCGACCTCGAGGTAGCGGCCGTGGTCGCCGAATTCGTCGGACCCCATCCGGCGGTGCTCAGTGACGGCGTGCCGGGACAGCACCGCGACACCGTTGCGGCCCTTGAGGTGGGGACTGGCCGAGGCGAGGTGCCAGCCGTCGGCCAGCGCGGGAGCCAGCGCGTCGGCCAGTTGGTCGTCGTCGGCGCGGGTCTCCTGCAGGCACACCACGTCGGCGGTGGTCTCCTTCAGCCACGCCAGCAGCCCGAGGTTCTCGGCGGACCGTTGTCTGACCGCGGCCCGGATGCCGTTGACGTTGATGGTGCTGACTATCACGGCGCCAGACCCTAGCCCCGCGTGGCGACCGGCCACCTTGCGGTACCGGCGGTATCACCTTTAGTGTCGGGCAGCATGACCGAACGCGCACCGATCCACGTCGGATCCGGCGAACCCATCCTGCTGCTCCACCCGTTCATGATGTCGCAGAACGTGTGGAAGAAGGTGGCGCCGTCGATCGCCGACACCGGCCGCTACGAGGTCTACGCGCCGACCATGCCGGGCCACAACGGTGGGGTCAAAGGCCGGTTCTTCCTCGACACCGCGGAACTGGCCGACGACGTGGAACGCCGCATGGACGAACTGGGCTGGGAGACCGCCCACATCGTCGGGAACTCGCTGGGCGGCTGGGTCGCCTTCGAACTCGAGCGACGCGGCCGGGCCCGTTCGCTGATGGGCATCGCCCCGGCAGGCGGCTGGCACCGGTGGTCGCCTGCCAAGTACGAGATCGTGGCCAAGTTCGTGGCCGGCCTACCCGTGTACGTGGTCGCGAAGCTCCTCGGGGAGCGCGCGGCGCGGCTGCCGGGGGCCCGTCACCTGGCGTTCGTCGCGATCAGCGCCTACCCGGACGGGATCGACGACGACGATCTGCGCGACATCATCGACGACGTCACCCACTGCGCCGCCTACTACCAGCTGCTCGTCAAGGCGCTGCTGCTGCCCGGGCTGATGGAGCTCACCGAGACCGGCGTGCCGACCCAGCTCGTGGTGTGCGAGAAGGACCGGGTGCTGCCGCACCCCCGGTTCGTCAACCATTTCCGCAAACACCTGCCGGACGACACGAAGTTCAGCCACCTCGACGGCGTCGGGCACATCCCGATGTTCGAGGCGCCGGACCGCGTCGCGTCGCTGATCGTGGACTTCGTCGACAGCGTGGTCGGCCCGGCCGACGAGGACCGGGCCGTCGGCCGCTAGTCCTCCGTCACCGGTGCGACGGTCGCGGCCTCCAACGCCTCGTTGAGGGTCTTACTCGGCCGCATCACCGCGGTGGTCTTCTCCCGGTCGGGGTAGTAGTAGCCGCCGATGTCGACCGAGTTGCCCTGCGCCGCGTTGAGTTCGGTGACGATGGTCTCCTCGTTGTCGGCCAGCGACTTGGCCAGCGGCCCGAAGTGGTCGGCGAGTTCCTGGTCGTCGGTCTGGCCGGCGAGTTCCTGCGCCCAGTACAGCGCGAGGTAGAACTGGCTGCCCCGGTTGTCGAGCTCGCCGGTCTTGCGGGACGGGCCCTTGTCGTTCTCGAGCAGTTTGCCGATCGCCGAGTCGAGCGTCTTGCCCAGCAGGATGGCGCGCTTGTTGCCGGTCTTGGCGCCCATGTCCTCGAAACACGCACCGAGGGCGAGGAATTCACCGAGCGAATCCCACCGCAGATGGTTCTCCTCGACCAGCTGGTGGACGTGCTTGGGTGCCGAGCCGCCCGCCCCGGTCTCATAGAGCCCGCCGCCTGCCATCAACGGCACGATCGAGAGCATCTTGGCGCTGGTGCCGAGCTCGAGGATCGGGAACAGATCGGTCAGGTAGTCGCGCAGGATGTTGCCGGTGACGGCGATGGTGTCCTGCCCGCGGATCACCCGCTCGAGCGTGTACCGCATGGCCCACACCTGCGGCATGATCTGGATGTGGAGGCCCTCGGTGTCGTGGTCCTTGAGGTACTCCTTGACCTTCTTGCGCAGCTCGGCCTCGTGCGGACGCTCGGTGTCCAGCCAGAACAGCGCGGTCATCCCCGACGCCCGCGCCCGGGTGACCGCCAACTTCACCCAGTCCCGGATCGCCGCGTCCTTGACGATCGGCATGCGCCAGATGTCGCCGGTCTCGACGTTCTGCGTCAGCAGCACCTCACCGGTGTCGATGTCGACGATGTTCGCGACACCGTCGGTGGGGATCTCGAACGTCTTGTCGTGGCTGCCGTACTCCTCGGCCTTCTGCGCCATCAGCCCCACGTTCGGCACGGTGCCCATCGTCGTCGGGTCGAACTGCCCGTGGGTCTTACAGAAGTTGACCATCTCCTGGTAGATCCGGGAGAACGTCGACTCGGGGTTGACGGCCTTGGTGTCCTTGGTCCGGCCGTCGGCGCCGTACATCTTGCCGCCCAACCGGATCATCGCCGGCATCGACGCATCGACGATCACGTCGCTGGGTGAGTGGAAGTTCGTGATACCGCGGGCCGAATCGACCATGGCCAGCTCCGGCCGGTGCTCGTGGACGGCGTGGATGTCCTGGACGATCTCCTCGCGCTGCGAGGCGGGCAGCGTCGCGATCTTGTCGTAGAGGTCGGACATGCCGTTGTTGACGTTGACGCCGAGTTCGTCGAGCACCTTCTGGTGCTTGGCGAAGGCCTCCTTGTAGAACACCTTGACCGCGTGGCCGAACACGATCGGGTGGCTGACCTTCATCATGGTGGCCTTGACGTGCAGCGAGAACATCACGCCGGTCTTGTAGGCGTCCTCGATCTGCTCCTCGAAGAACTCGCAGAGCGCCTTCTTGCTCATGTACATGCTGTCGATGACGTCGCCCGCGTCGAGCTTGACCTCTGGCTTGAGGACGATGGTCTCGCCGCTTTTCGTCTCGAGCACCATCTTGACCTTGCGGTCCTTGTCGACGGTCATCGACTTCTCGCCGTGGTAGAAGTCGCCGTGCTTCATGGTCGCGACGTGGGTGCGCGACGCCTGGCTCCACTCCCCCATGCTGTGCGGATGCTTACGGGCGTACTCCTTGACCGCCTTGGGTGCCCGGCGGTCCGAGTTGCCTTCGCGCAGAACAGGATTGACCGCGCTACCGAGGCAGTTGGCGTAGCGCTGCCGGATCTCCTTCTCCTCGTCGGTCTTCGGGTCCCCGGGGTAGTCGGGCAGGTCGTAGCCCTTGGACTTGAGCTCCTTGATCGCGGCGAGCAGCTGCGGCACCGAAGCGCTGATGTTCGGGAGCTTGATGATGTTGGTGTCGGGGTCCTGGGTGAGCTTGCCGAGTTCACCGAGGTTGTCCGGGACGCGCTGCTCGTCGGTCAGGCGCTCGGGGAACTCGGCCAGGATGCGCGCCGCCACGGAGATGTCGCTCGTCTTCACCGCGATGCCCGCCGGCTCGGCGAACGTCCGCACGATCGGCAGGAACCCGTATGTCGCCAGCAACGGCGCCTCGTCGGTCAGCGTGTAGATGATGGTCGGCTGCTCGGCGCTCATGTGGTGTTCTCCCGGCGTCAGATCGAAGCTCCGCATTGTCGGATACGACGCTACCCGGCAGGCACCCGCGCAGAAACGGCTCCCTGCAGATCGAGCGCACCGCGGGATCACTGGTGGCAGGGGCGGCGGGCGGTGAGATAAGCTTCCTGGCGGTCATGAGTGCCAGCGTCAAGCCCCGGCTTGCTGGCCGGCAACCCTCCAACCGCGGTGGGGTGCCCCGGGTGATGACCAGGTTGGGTAGCCGTGACGGCTACGCGGCAAGCGCGGGTCCGTACCGACGGGCCCCCAGACACAGAGGGAGGTCCGTTTCGCATGAGCACGCCAGAAGACCTGATCGCCAGGTGGTCGTTCGAGACCAAACAGGTCCACGCCGGCCAGACGCCTGACGCGGCGACCAATGCCCGCGCGCTGCCGATCTACCAGACCACGTCCTACACGTTCCGCGACACCGACCACGCCGCGGCGCTGTTCGGGCTGGCCGAGACCGGAAACATCTACACCCGGATCATGAATCCGACCACCGACGTCGTCGAGCAGCGGATCGCCGCGCTCGAAGGCGGTGTGGCGGCGCTGTTCCTGTCCTCCGGGCAGGCCGCGGAGACCTTCGCGATCCTCAACCTGGCCGGCGCGGGCGATCACATCGTGTCCAGCCCGCGGCTCTACGGCGGCACGTACAACCTGTTCCACTACACGCTGCCCAAACTCGGCATCGAGGTCACCTTCGTGGAGAGCCCCGACGACCTCGAGTCGTGGCGGGCCGCGGTGCGCCCCAACACCAAGGCGTTCTTCGGCGAGACGATCTCCAATCCGCAGATCGACATCCTCGACATCCCTTCGGTCGCGGGTGTGGCCCACGACAACGGTGTCCCGCTGATCGTCGACAACACCATCGCCACGCCGTACCTGATCCAGCCGCTGTCCCACGGGGCGGACATCGTCGTGCACTCGGCCACCAAGTACCTCGGCGGACACGGCAACGCGATCGCCGGGGTGATCGTCGACGGCGGCACGTTCGACTGGACCAACGGCAAGTTCCCCGGCTTCACCGACCCCGACCCGAGCTACCACGGCGTGGTGTTCGCCGACCTCGGCGCGCCCGCGTACGCGCTCAAGGCGCGGGTCCAGTTGCTGCGCGACCTCGGCAGCGCCGCCGCGCCCTTCAACGCGTTCCTGATCGCCCAGGGCCTGGAGACGTTGAGCCTGCGAGTCGAGCGCCACGTGGCCAATGCGCAACGCGTCGCCGAGTATCTGGCCGGCCATGACGACGTGCTGTCGGTCAACTACGCCGGACTGCCGAGCTCGCCGTGGTACGAGCTCGGAAAGAAGTTGGCGCCGAAGGGAACCGGCGCCGTGCTGGCCTTCGAGCTGGCCGGCGGCGTCGATGCGGGCAAGGCGTTCGTCAACGCGCTGACGCTGCACAGCCATGTCGCGAACATCGGTGACGTGCGCTCGCTGGTGATCCACCCGGCGTCGACCACGCACGCGCAGCTGAGCCCCGAGGAGCAGTTGGCCAGCGGCGTCACCCCCGGCCTGGTGCGGCTGGCCGTCGGCATCGAGGGCATCGACGACATCCTGGCCGACCTCGAGCAGGGCTTCGCCGCCGCCAAGGCGATCAGCTGAGTTCCGAAGAGACAGCAAGTGACGATTTCAGAGATTCCGGCCGTGCCCGCGCTTGACCTGCCCGCCGAGGGCGAGATCGGCGTGGTCGGCATCGGCCCGCTGACCCTGGAGAGCGGCGCGGTGCTCGACGACGTGTCGATCGCCGTGCAGCGGTGGGGCGAGCTCTCCCCCGACCGCGACAACGTCGTGATGGTGCTTCACGCGCTGACCGGTGACTCGCACGTCACCGGACCCGCCGGACCCGGCCACCCCACCCCGGGCTGGTGGGACGGCGTCGCCGGGCCGGGTGCCTCGATCGACACCGACCGCTGGTGCGCGGTCTCGACGAACGTCCTGGGCGGCTGCCGCGGATCCACCGGGCCGTCGTCGATCGCCCCGGACGGCCGGCCGTACGGTTCGCGGTTTCCCGCGGTCACGGTCCGCGACCAGGTCACCGCCGACCTCGCCGCGTTGGAGGCGCTCGGCATCACCGAGGTCGCCGCGGTGGTGGGTGGATCCATGGGCGGCGCGCGTGCGCTGGAGTGGATCGTCGGCCACCCGGACACGGTCCGCGCGGCGTTGGTCCTCGCGGTGGGCGCCCGCGCGACCGCCGACCAGATCGGCACGCAGAGCACCCAGGTCGCCGCGATCAAGGCCGACCCCGACTGGCGCGGCGGCGACTACCACGGCACGGGGCGCGCGCCGTCGACCGGACTGGCGCTCGCCCGCCGCTTCGCCCATCTGACCTACCGCGGCGAGCTGGAACTCGACGACCGCTTCGGCAACGACGCCCAGGGCGACGAGAGCCCGACGACCGGCGGGCGGTACGCGGTGCAGAGCTATCTGGAGTACCAGGGCGCCAAGCTGGTCGAGCGGTTCGACGCGGGCACCTACGTCGCGCTCACCGACGCGTTGTCGAGCCACGACGTCGGCCGCGGCCGCGGCGGGGTGCGGGCCGCCCTGCAGCGCTGCCGCGTGCCCACGATCGTCGGCGGCGTCACCTCCGACCGGCTCTACCCGCTGCGACTGCAGCAGGAGCTGGCCGACCTGCTGCCGGGCTGCCCGGGTCTCGAGGTCGTCGACTCGATCTTCGGCCACGACGGATTCCTGGTCGAGACGGAGGCCGTCGGCAAGCTGATCCGGCGCACGCTGGAGCTGGCGGCGCGATGAGCCAGGAGCCGGCCGACCCCTCGCTGTCCTTCGGGGCGCAGGCCGCGGCCTACGAACGCGGCAGGCCGTCGTATCCGCCGGAGGCGATCGACTGGCTGCTGCCGCGCGGCGCGCACACCGTCCTCGACCTCGGTGCGGGCACCGGCAAGCTGACCACGCGCCTGGTGGAGCGGGGCCTGGACGTGATCGCCGTCGATCCCATCCCGGAGATGCTCGAGGTGCTGACGGGGTCGTTGCCCGACACCCCGGCGCTGCTCGGGACCGCCGAGGAGATCCCGCTGGCCGACGACAGCGTCGACGCCGTGCTCGTCGCGCAGGCCTGGCACTGGTTCGACCCGGACCGTGCCGTCAAGGAGGTCACCCGCGTGCTGCGGCCGGGCGGGCGGCTCGGCCTGGTGTGGAACACCCGTGACGAGAGGATGGGCTGGGTCAAAGATCTGGGCCGCATCATCGGCCACGAGAACGACCCGTTCACCGACGAGGTGTCGCTACCGGGCCCGTTCACCGACCCGGAGCGCCACCACGTCGAGTGGACGAGTTACCTGACCCCGCAGGCGCTCATCGACCTGGTCGCCTCGCGCAGCTACTGCATCACCTCGCCCGCGGACGTGCGCACCCACACCCTCGACCGGGTGCGCGAACTGCTGGCCACCCATCCGGCGCTGGTGAACACGGCGGGGCTCGCGCTGCCGTACGTGACCGTGTGCATCAGGGCGACGCTGGCCTGAGGTCGCTAGCCCTGGGTGGTCGTCAGCCGGCGCAACTGGGCCGAGGCCACCGAGACGACGGCCAGGTCCGGCTGGTCGGTGTCGAGGAATTCCTTCAGGGTGCGCCGGGCACGCTCCAGCCTCGGCCGGTTGTAGGCCTCGAATTCGTCGACCACGCTGACATCGTCGGTGAACGGGTAGACGCGCCTGCTGACGTCGAGCGTCAGGCCACGGAGTGAGCGGTACAGATCCTCGCGCAACGCGAGCCTGGCGAGCGAATGCCAGCGGCCACCTCGCGGCAGCGACGACACGGCCATCAGGAGCTCGTCGACGCCCAGGTGGTCGGACAGTTCGAAATAGATGTGCGCGAGTGTGGTGGCGTCCTCGGAGTGCAGGTGCGCCATGTCGATGATGTCCAGAAGGCTGAACGCGTAGAGCGATTCGCTGACCGCGCCCGCTGTCGCCGGCGGAACGCCCTGCTCGATCAGGTCGCGGTGCGCCCGGGTCGCCGCGGCCAGCTCGCCCCCGCGCAGCATCGCCGGGAGTTTGCCGCGCAGCGTCGCGACCTGCTGGGCGAAGCGGCTCACCTCGCTGTCGATCCGCAGCGGCGCCGGACGGTTGAGCAGGAACCACCGCGACGCGCGGTCGAGCAGACGCCGGCCCTCGATGACGAGGGAGTTCGTCAGCGCGGGCGCGAGCCCGGCGGCGTAGATGTCGGCCCACAGCGTGTCGAGGTCGAAGACCTCCGACACGACGGCGTGTGCGCGCACGATGTCGCCTGTGGTGGCGCCGGTCTCCTCCGCGAGCCGGAAGGCGTAGGTGAGGCCGGAGGTGGCCAGCATGCGGTTGACGATCGACGTCGCGACGATCTCACGCCGCAGCGGGTGGTCCGGGAGCGTATCGCCGAGCCGGCGGCGCATGGTGGCCGGGAAGTAGCGGCGCAGCATCTCACCGAAGTGCGGGTCGGCCAATTCGTCACCGGCGAGCAGGTCCGACTTCAGGTCGAGTTTGACGTGCGCCATCAGCGTCGCGAGCTGCGGCCGGGTCAGCCCGATGCCCGACTTGGCGAGCTCGCCGAATTCGTCGGGGCCCGGCAGGTTCTCGCGCTTGCGATGCAGGCCGCTGCGGCGTTCCAGGTCGGCCGTCATCCGCGCGTGGACGTGCACCATCTGTCCGGCGTTGAACTGCGCGTCGCCGAGCAGCCGGTTGTGGTCCCTGTTGTCGGCCAGGACGAGCGCGGCCACCTCGTCGGTCATCTCGGCCAGCAGGCCGTTGCGCGCGCCGCGGGGCAGCGTGCCCGCGCGCACCGCCGCATCGAGCATGATCTTGATGTTCACCTCGTGGTCGGAGCAGTCCACTCCTGCCGCGTTGTCGATGGCGTCGGTGTTGATGTGTCCACCGGCACGCGCGAATTCGATTCGCCCACGCGGTGACACACCCAGATTGCCGCCCTCCACGATCACCCGGGCACGGACTTGGGCGGCGTCGACCCGCAGGCCGTCGTTGACCTTGTCCGAGACGTCGGCGTGGTGTTCGTCGCTCGCCTTGACGTAGGTGCCGACTCCCCCGTTGAAGAGCAGATCGACCGGTGCGCGCAGGATGTGGCCGATGAGTTCGGTCGGGGTCAGGGTCGCGACCGGATCGGCGATGCCCAGTGCGGCGCGCATCTGCTCGGACACCGCAACGGTTTTCGCGGTGCGGGGCCACACTCCGCCGCCCTCGCTGATCATCGCGCGGTCGTAGTCGTCCCACGACGACCTGGGCAGGTCGAACAGCCGCTGCCGCTCGCGGCGGGCGTGGACGGCCGACGGGTCCGGATCGACGAAGACGTGGCGGTGGTCGAAGGCCGCCACCAGTCTGATCCCGCGGCGCAACAGCATGCCGTTGCCGAAGACGTCGCCGCTCATGTCGCCGATGCCCACGACACGGCATTCCCCGCGGTCCGCGTCGAGGCCGAGCGCGTCGAGATGGCTGTCGCCGCTGACCCACGCCCCGCGGGCGGTGATCCCCATCGCCTTGTGGTCGTAACCCGCCGACCCGCCGGAGGCGAACGCATCGCCGAGCCAGTAACCGCGCTGCACGGCCACCGCGTTGGCGGTGTCGGAGAACGACGCGGTGCCCTTGTCGGCAGCCACCACGAGGTAGGGATCGGCCCCGTCGTGGCACACCACACCGCTGCGCGGCGGCGCGATGCCCGGGGCGGCGTTGTCGACGACATCCAGCAGGGCCGAGACGAACTGCCGGTAGCAACGCAGGCCGCGACTGGGCGTCACGCTCCGGTCGGGGCCCGCAGTCGGCCGGACGACGAAGACGCCTTTGGCACCGACCGGGACGATCACGGCGTTCTTCACCGCCTGCGCCTTCACCAGGCCCAGCACCTCGGTCCGGTAGTCGTCGTGGCGGTCCGACCAGCGCAGCCCGCCGCGCGCCACCAGACCGAACCGCAGGTGCAGTCCCTCGAAGTCGGGCGAGTACACGAAGATCTCCGACAGCGGTCGCGGCTGGGGCAGTTCGTCGACGTCCTGCGGGCGCAGCTTGTGGACCAAATACGGAGTGGATGCGCTGAGCGCCTCTGGCGCAAAGGCATTCGTCCTCACGGTCGCGTTGATGAGGCTGCGGTAGGCGCGCAGGATCCGGTCGGCGTCGATGTGCACCACCCGGTCGATGCGCGCGCAGAGTTCCTCCTCGGCCGCCGCGATGTCCGCCTGCCGTCCGGGATCCTGCGCCGGTCGGTCACCGTGGCCGAAACGCGCTTCGAACAACGCGACGGCCGCGCGGGCGGCCTCCGGATTCTCCAGCAGTACGCTCTGGATCCGGCCCTGCCCGTACGGCATCGGCGACTGGCGCAGATACCGGCTGTAACTGCGCAGCACGCACACCTGACGCCAGGTCAATCCCGCCGCAGGCACGAGCGTGTTCAAGCCGTCCGCCTCGGCACGTCCGGTCCAGACCGCGTGGAACGTCTCCCGGATCTGCTGGTCGGTCTCCCGCCGGTCCCTGCTCAGTCCGGCGTCGGCATCGGCGCCGGTCTCCAGCACGAGTTCATAGAGGTGCCAAGGGGTTCCGTCGGTGCGAGTCCTGGTGGTGGTGTGTTCGTGGAGGACCTCGAGATCCATGCTCTGCAACGCCGGCACCATGCGCCGCAGGGGCACGGACTGCGCGGCGCCGAGCACGAAGCGCAACCGGCCCCGCTCGCCGGTGCGCCCGATCGCCACCGCGATGTCGTCACCGCGCAACCCCTCGACCCCGGCGGGATCCAGCAGATCCACCGCCGGGACGGTCGGATCGTCGGCACGGTCGTTGGGCGCGTCCACGGATCGGTCCTCTCGGTCGTGCTGTCGCGCCACGAATCCGATTCGCCTCGTGCGGAATTGGTCGAATCCGGGTAGCGGCGCTGCCATCCGACCACGAGTCTGTCGTGGGGTCGACCCGTTGTTCGGTGACAGTCAGTCACCGATCGCCACGGACTGCTTACAGTCTGTAAAGGGCCCGCCGAACGTGAGGTTGTGCGCGAAGATCCGGCCGATCGTCGAGCACAAGCTCACGTTCGACGCAGAGCTAGCTGGTGCCCAGTGGGTCGATCGTCCACGCGACGTAGAACATGGTCGCGCTGACCGTCGCCGTCGTGACGACGTCGACTGCCTTGCTGCGCACCGCGAGAAGCCCGGCCCGCTCGTCGGTCAACGAGATGCGAAGCGCCGCTGCCACTCCCACACCCACCGCGAGGACCAGCGCACCGCGGCGCCAGTAACCGGCGACCACGAGGCCGAACGCCGCCACGACGATCAGGCCGACCGCAAGGATCGGCCACTGTCCCGCGAACACCTTGCGGGCGAATTCTCTCGCGGTCACGCGTGCGCGAGCGCCTCGGCGCGTTCGACGACGTTGGTCAGCAGGAACGCCCGGGTCAGCGGACCTACCCCACCGGGGTTGGGCGAGACGTGCCCGGCGACGTCCCACACGTCCGGGGCGACGTCGCCGACGAGCTTGCCGTTGTCGTCGCGGCTGACCCCGACGTCGATCACCGCCGCCCCCGGCCGGACCATCTCCGCGGTCACCATGTGCGGCACCCCGGCGGCGGCGACGATGATGTCGGCCTCGCGGGTGAACTGCGGCAGGTGCCGGGTCGCCGTGTGGCACAGGGTGACCGTGGCGTTCTCCGACCGGCGCGTCAGCAGCAGCCCGAGGGGCCGTCCGACCGTCACGCCGCGGCCGATCACCACGACGTGCGCGCCGGCGATCTCGACTTCGTACCGGCGCAGCAGGTGCACGATCCCGCGCGGCGTGCACGGCAGCGGTGCGGGCTCGTTGAGCACCAGCCGGCCCAGATTGGTCGGGTGCAGACCGTCGGCGTCCTTGCCCGGGTCGATGCGCTCCAGCGCGGCGTTCTCGTCCAGATGCTTGGGCAGCGGCAGCTGCACGATGTAGCCGGTGCATTCGGGGTTGGCGTTGAGCTCGTCGATCGTCGCGTCGAGTTCGGCCTGTCCGATGTCGGCGGGCAGGTCGCGGCGGATCGAGTTGATGCCGACCTTCGCGCAGTCGGAGTGCTTACCGCGCACGTAGGCCTGGGAACCGGGGTCGTCGCCGACCAGGACCGTCCCCAGCCCCGGTGTGCGCCCCTGTTCGGTGAGCGCCGCCACCCGTTCCTTGAGGTCGACGAAGATCTCGTCCCGCGTGGCTTTCCCATCGAGCGTTATCGCACCCACGGCAGCCAGTTTGTCATGCGATTGTGGCAGGCTGCCGGTATGGACACCCAGCCCGATGTGTTCACCCCGGCCAAGCTCGGCCCGGTGACCCTGCGCAACCGCATCATCAAGGCCGCCACGTTCGAGGCGTCGACACCCAACGCGCTGGTCACCGACGACCTGATCCACTACCACCGGCTGCCCGCGGCCGGCGGCGTCGGCATGACCACGGTCGCCTACTGCGCGGTGGCTCCCGGCGGGCGCACCGACGGATGGCAGATCTGGATGCGCCCCGAGGCGATTCCCGGACTGCGCCGCCTCACCGACGCGGTCCATGCGGAGGGCGCGGCGATCAGCGCGCAGATCGGGCACGCCGGCCCGGTCGCCAACTCGCGCACCAACAAGGCCAAGGCGCTGGCGCCGGTGCGGTTCTTCAATCCGCTGTCGATGCGCTTCGCCAAGAAGGCCACGCGGCAGGACATCGCCGACGTCACCGCCGCGCACGCCAACGCCGCTCGCCTGGCGATCGACTCCGGATTCGACGCCGTCGAGGTGCATCTCGGCCACAACTACCTGGCGAGCTCGTTCCTGAGCCCGCTGATCAACAAGCGCAGGGACGAGTACGGCGGATCGCTGGAGAACCGGGCCAAGGTGGCGCGCGGTGTGGTGCGGGCCGTGCGGGACGCGGTCGGCAACCAGATCGCGGTCACCGCGAAACTCAACATGACCGACGGTGTGCGTGCCGGGATCCCGCTCGAGGAATCATTGCAGACCGCCAAGTGGCTCGAGGAGGACGGCGGCCTCGACGCCCTGGAGCTCACCGCGGGCAGCTCGCTGGTCAACCCGCTCTACCTCTTCCACGGCGACGCCCCGGTCAAGGAGTTCGCGAGCGCGTTCAAGCCGCCGCTGAGCTGGGGCATCCGGATGACCGGCAAGAAGTTCTTCCGCGAGTACCCGTACCGCGAGGCGTTCCTGCTGGACAAGGCCAGGAAGTTCCGCGCCGAGCTCACGATGCCGTTGATCCTGTTGGGCGGCATCACCAATCGCGAGACCATGGACCTGGCGATGGCCGAGGGGTTCGAGTTCGTCGCGATGGGCCGCGCCCTGCTCGCCGAACCCGACCTGATCAACCGGATCAAGGCCGAATCGACCCCCGGCTCGGTTCGCTCGGCGTGCACCCACTGCAACAAGTGCATGGCGACCATCTACAGCCACACCCACTGTGTGGTGACCGGCGCCCCCGATTCGCTGCCCGTGCTGGGCTGAACCCCGTGGAGGCGGCCAGCGACGCCATGGTCACCTACCGCTACGTGCGGGTGGGCCTGGTCGCGCTGGTCGTCTTCCTGCTGGTCTCCGTCGGCCTCACCTGGCAGCAGACCTGCCTGCAGAGTTCGATCAGCGCGTTCTTCTACACCCGCACGCACGCGGTGTTCGTCGCCGCGCTGTGCGCCGCGGGCATCTGCCTCATCGCCTATCAGGGCAGCCGGCTCGGCGAGGACGCGCTGCTGAACTTCTCCGGCTTCCTGGCGTTCGTCGTCGCGTTGATCCCGACCGACGCCGAGGGCCTGTGCCGGCCGTGGCTGCCGACCGAGGCCGATCCGTTCGGCGCGGTGGCCAACAACATCGTCGCGCTGTTCACCGCCGCGGCCACCGGGTGCGCCCTGTACCTGGCGTTGCAGCGGTGGCGTGCGCCGCAGCCGGTGCCCACCGCCGAACCCGACGAGTGCGCGTCGGCCGCCTCGGTGTGGAAGCGCATCGCCGCGGTGCTGCTGCGCGTCGAGCCGTGGCTGCCCAAGGCGCTGTTCGCGATCGTCGTCGCCGGTGCGCTGCTGTCGTTGTGGGACTGGTTCCTCGACCGGGCCCACATCATCGCCGCGGTCGCCTTCTTCCTCGGCATCGTGCTGGTGGCCGTCTACCACGCCTGCTACGCCCGCGCCGCCAGCCGGCACCGGCGGGCCCGCTTCTACGCCGCGCTCGCGACATCGATGCTGGCGACCGTCGTGCTCGCGGTGGTGTTCCTGCTGGCCGATGTGAGGTTCGGCGTGTTCATCGTCGAGTTCGCCCTGATCGTGGAGTTCGCCGTGTTCTGGGGCGTGCAGACGTGGGATGTGTGGGACGCCGGCGACCGCTACCCGGCTGCCGCGGTGCCCAGCCTCGCCGACGCGAGCTGATCATGAGCCGGCATCGCCCGCGCTACCTATACAGTTGGTCCCGATGAGCCGACCGTCCCCACCTGCGCTGACCGTTCGGTACGAAGGATCCACCCGCACATTCGCCCCTGGCAACGACGTTGTCATCGGCCGTGATCTGCGGGCCGACGTCCGTATCGCCCACCCCTTGATCTCGCGCGCGCACCTGGTGCTGCGATTCGACCAGGGCCGGTGGGTGGCCATCGACAACGGCAGCCTCAACGGCATGTTCGTCAACGGCAGGCGCGTGCCCGCCGTCGACATCCGCGACGGGCAGAGCCTCAACATCGGCAACCCCGACGGCCCGCAGCTGACGTTCGAGGTCGGCCGCCACCAGGGTTCGGCGGGACGGCCACCGCAGACCACCGCGGTCCCCGTGGCGCGGGCCGCCACCGGGGGCTGGACACCATCGGCGCCCCCGCCACCCCCGGCGCCTCCGATGTCGCGGCCGCAGCCGCGCTATCCGACAGGGGCGCAGCCGCACTATCCGTCCGGGCCGCAGCCACACCATCCGTCCGGCCCGCAGCCGCGCACGCGCCCACCGGCCCCCGGCGCCGCCATGTCGCCGCCGTTGTCGCCGCCGTTGTCGGAGCACGCCGCGCTCGAACCCGTCACCCGGATGGGCCCGACGGCCGCCCCGCGGTCCGGTGACGCCGGCAACCTCGCGACCAGCATGCTCAAGATCCTGCGGCCCGGCCGGGCGCCGGAGGCACCCGCCGGAGCGATCAAGATCGGCCGCGCGAGCGACAACGACATCGTCATCCCCGACGTGCTGGCCTCCCGCCATCACGCCTCGCTGGTTCCCGCGGCCGGCGGCACCGAGATCATCGACGCCCGCAGCATCAACGGCACCTTCGTCAACGGCGCCCGGGTGGAGTCAGCGCTGCTGCGCGACGGCGACGTGGTCACCATCGGCAACATCGACCTGGTCTTCAGCGGCGGCACGCTGGCCCGGCGGACGGAGACCGCCGCCGCCACCGCCACCGGCGGCCTCGACGCGCGCGCCGTCACGTGGACGATCGAGAACAACAAGACGCTGCTGGACAACATCTCGCTGACCGCCCGCCCCGGCACGCTGACCGCGGTCATCGGGCCGTCCGGCGCAGGCAAGTCGACGTTCGCGCGCCTGGTCGCCGGATACACCCATCCCACCGCCGGGTCGGTGACGTTCGAGGGTCACAACATCCACGCGGAGTACGCCTCACTGCGTTCCCGGATCGGGATGGTGCCCCAGGACGACGTCGTCCACGGTCAGCTCACCGTCAAACAGGCGCTGATGTACGCGGCCGAACTGCGGCTGCCGCCGGACACCACCAAAGAGGACCGCGAACAGGTCGTCATGCAGGTCCTCGAGGAACTCGAGATGACCAAGCACCTCGAGACCCGCGTGGACAAACTGTCCGGCGGCCAGCGCAAGCGCGCCTCAGTGGCCCTGGAACTGCTGACCGGCCCGTCACTGCTGATCCTCGACGAACCGACCTCCGGGCTCGACCCCGCCCTGGACCGCCAGGTCATGACCATGCTGCGGCAACTGGCCGACGCGGGCCGCGTCGTGCTGGTGGTCACCCACTCGCTGACCTATCTGGACGTCTGCGACCAGGTGCTGCTGCTGGCGCCGGGCGGCAAGACCGCGTTCTGCGGTCCGCCCAGCGAGATCGGCCGGTCGATGGGGACGACGAACTGGGCCGACATCTTCAGCTCGGTGGCCAGCGATCCGGAGGGTGCCAACCAGCGGTTCCTCGCGCTCAACGGCCCGCCACCGGACCAGCTGGCGACCGAGGACGAACCCAGCAACCTCGGCGAACCCTCGAAGACAAGCCTGCGGCGGCAGTTCTCGACGATCGCGCGGCGCCAGATGCGCCTGATCGTCTCCGACCGCGGCTACTTCGTCTTCCTGGCCCTGCTGCCGTTCATCATGGGTGTGCTGTCGCTGTCGGTGCCCGGCACCGTCGGCTTCGGGGTGCCCGACCCGATGGGCGACGCCCCGAACGAACCCGGCCAGATCCTGGTGCTGCTCAACGTCGGCGCGATCTTCATGGGCACCGCGCTGACGGTCCGCGACCTCATCGGCGAGCGTGCGATCTTCCGGCGCGAACAGGCCGTCGGCCTGTCCACCACGGCGTACCTGCTGGCCAAGGTGTGCATCTACGCGGTGTTCGCGATCCTGCAGTCCACCATCGTCACGGCGATCACCATCGCGGGCAAGGGCGCACCCACCCAGGGGGCGCTGACGTTCCTGAGCCCGACCGCCGAGCTGTTCGTCGTGATGGCCGCCACGACGGTGACCGCGGCGATGGTCGGTCTGGCGCTGTCGGCGCTGGCGAAGTCTAACGAGCAGATCATGCCGCTCCTGGTCGTCGCGGTGATGAGCCAGTTGGTGTTCTCCGGCGGCATGATCCCGGTGACCGACCGGCTGGTGCTCGACCAGCTGTCCTGGATCACGCCTGCCCGCTGGGGATTCGCCGCGTCGGCATCCGCCGTGGACCTGATCAAGCTGGTCCCCGGTCCGCTGACGCCGAAGGATGCGCACTGGGAGCACACCGGATCGGCGTGGTGGTTCGACATGGGCATGCTCGCCCTGCTGAGCGTCGCGTACGTCGGGTTCGTTCGCTGGAAGATCCGGCTCAAGAGCGCTTGATTTCGGATTCAACAAGATTCGGGCAAATTTTCGCGTTCCCGCCATGAGTGTGGTTATGGTGTGTCCCGTGCGCGGCTGACCTGATGATCGAGCGGCCGCCGTGGAAGGGGGCCGAGTGCGGACACACACCGAGTCCCTGGTCCGCCGGGCGTCGTGGGCCACGCCCGACCTCGCGGAGGCGCACGGTCTCCTGCAGGCCGATTACGGCGCCAGCCTGGTGTTGCGCGAGTCGCGGACCGCGGCCCGCCGGCTCAGTGTCGAGCGTCGTCAGACCTCCACGTTCGAATGTCACGATGTGCGGTTGCCCGCCACCCTGCAGTTCGACGTCGAGGACTACGGCGGCGTCGTCATCGCGGCGCTGCAGGCCGGCACGGTGACCGCGAACGGCGACGCCCACGGCGTCTCCTATCGGCGCGGCGACGTGTTCATGTCGAACTTCCCCGGCGCGCGTTACCGGTGCTACGCCGATCACGCCTGGTCGCACACCGTGACGATCCCGGTTCGGGTGCTGGCGCAAGCCGCGGGCGTCGCACCGTCGTCGCTGCGGTTCATGTCGGGCAACCCCGTGAACGCCGCCGCCGCCGCGAAGTGGCTGGCCACGCTCGAGGCCGTCGAGGGGTTGCTCGACGATCCGGACACCGCCAATCCGATCGTGCTGGGCAAGGCCGGCCGCATGCTGGCCGCCCGGGTGCTCGAGGTCTTCCCCGTCACCAGGACACCCGGCACCGAACACCCCGGACGGCTGGTCCCCAACTTCCTGCGCCGGGCCATCGCCTACATGGAGGACCACGCCGGCGCGGACATCAGCGTGGCCGATATCGCCGCCGCGGTCGAGCTCACCCATGACGGGGTGATCTACCTGTTCCGGCGTCACCTCGGAGTGGGTCCGCTGGACCATCTGCGCCGCATCCGCCTCGACCGGGCCCACCGGGACCTGCTCGACGAGGACCCCGAGTCGACGTCGGTGTTCTCGATCGCGGCCCGTTGGGGCTTCCCGCACCTGCCGACGTTCGAGGAGCTCTACTGCGGCTCGTACGGACAGAATCCGCAGGAGACGCTGCACGCCGGCTGACCGGTAGATTCGCAAGGTGGCACGTGCCCTGGGAGCGGTCGGACGCCGCCTGGCCGACGCGCCGGCGACCTTCATGTGGCTGGCCGTCCTCGCGGTCACCACGCGGGTGCAGCGGGCCGCGGGTGGGTCGCGCGCACAGCTGCTGCGCAGCCAGTCGACCAATCTGAACCACCTGTCGGAGGAGCCGACGCGGGTGCTGGCCGCGAGCCTGTTCTGGCTCGACGGCAGGAGGTGGTGGCCGTACGTCCCGCCGTTCGCCGCCGTCCTCGCCCCGGCCGAACGCCGCCTGGGCACCCTCCGGTGGCTCGTCGTGGGCACCGCGGCGCACATCGCCGGCACATATCTCGGGCAGGGGTACCTGCGCCGATCCATCCGCACCGAACAGGCACCGCCACGGCTCGCCGATGCCCACGACGTGGGGGTCAGCTATTTCCTGCTGGGCGTCGCGGGGACGCTGTCGGCGTACCTGCCGCGGCGGCACCGGGTCCGGGTGCGCGCCGCCGGCGTCGCCGTCCTCGCCGCCAACGCGGTCGTCCGGCCCACCTTCACCGAGGTCGGCCACCTGAGCGCCTTCCTCACCGGCCTGGCGCTGAGCCCGCTGGCGATCGACCGTGACCGACACCCGTATCCGGGTACACAGGGACATGCGCGCCACTGAGATCAGGGCCCTCGGCGAGGTCGCCGCCGAGGGCGTCACCGTCCTGCACGACATCGTCCGGGGCATGCACACCGGCATCGCGAGCCGGGTGTTCGCCTCCGTCGGCCCGGCCGCCCGTCCGGTCGAGATGGTCCACGACGTGATCGCCCAGGCGGTCTACACCGCGATCGGCACGACCGGGCAACGCGTGCCCCAGGCGGTCGGCGCCCTGGCGGCGACGCGGTTCGACGACGACACGCCGTTGGATCGGACACCGGCGGTCGCGGAGGCGATCGCGGCGCTCAACGGCATCTACGGCGACGAACTCGCCGCCCGCGGCAACGCGCTGGCCACGACGATGTCGGTGCGGGTCGACGGGCGCAGCGTGGATCCGGCGCCTGCGCCGCTCGCCGAGGCGTTCCCCGATGCGACGAACCGCATCGTCGTCTTCGTGCACGGCCTGTGCCAGACCGAATCGTCGTGGCGCCGGCCCCCGCGTCCGTCCGTCGAGGCGCCCGACCCGCGGCCCTACGGTGCGCGGCTGCGCGACGACCTCGGCTTCACGCCGGTCGACGTGCGGTACAACACCGGCCTGCACATCTCGGACAACGGGCACGCGCTCGACGAACTCCTGGTGTCGCTGACCGAGGCGTGGCCGGTCCCGGTGTCCGACATCGCGTTGGTCGGGCACTCGATGGGCGGGCTGGTGGTGCGCAGCGCCTGCCACTACGGCGACGAGAACGGCGACGACTGGACCCGGCGGGTGCGCCAGGTGGTGTGCCTGGGCTCACCGCACCTGGGCGCCGACCTCGAGAAGGGCGTCAACGCCGCGGCCTGGGCATTGGCCCGCCTCCGCGAGACGCGTGCCCTGGCGGACTTCCTCAATCTGCGCAGCGACGGGATCAAGGATCTACGCTTCGGCGCCTGCCTGGACGACGACTGGGCCGGGGCCGATCCCGACGAGTTCCTGCGCGACCGCTGCAACGAGGTGCCGTTCCTCCCCGGTGCGTCGTACCACTTCGTGGCGACGTCGGCGGCGCCGCGACCGGTCGGCCTCATCCTGGGCGATCACCTGGTCCGGCCGAAAAGCGCATCCGGGCGGGGACGGCATCGCCGGATCCCCTTCGACGCGGACAACGGCCTGGTGATGACGGGTCTGCACCACTTCGACCTGCTCAACCACCCCGAGATCTACGCGCGGCTGGTGCACTGGCTGGGCGTCACCGCAGAGTGACGAGGTCGGACACCGAATCCCGCGGGAGCTCACCGTCGACGACCGCGGTGACCGTCATCTTCTGCAGGGTGATCGACCCGTCGTGGTTGTCGAGGAACGCGGTGTCGGCGGCGTCACGTCCGGTCGCGATGCGCACCATGGACTGCCGGGGCGCCAGGCAGGTGGCGTCCACCACCCGCCACTGTCCGTCGACGTGGGCCTCGGCGACGGCGTGGAAGTCCATCGGACTGCATCCGGGCGCGTAGACCGAGACCAGGCGGGCCGGGACGTTGAGCGCGCGCAGCATCGCGATGACGAGGTGGGCGTAGTCGCGGCAGACGCCCGCTCCGGCCAGCAGGGTGTCCGCGGCCCCGTCGATGGGATCGCTCGATCCGGGAACATAGTCCAGACGCGCGCCCACCCACGACGACACCCGCTCCAGCAGGGCGCCGGAGTCGGTGACGTCACCGAATTCCGTTGCGGCGAAGCCGAAGAACTTGTCGGCCTCCGCGTAACGACTCGGTCGCAGATAGGTGGACAGATCGATGTCGCGGACCTCGGGCGGCCCCGCGAGGCCCCGGATCGTCGCCTCGTAGGACGCTGTCACCGTGCCCCGCGCGGCGGCGAACCTGTGGATGCGGGTGCCGTGTTCGCCGATCAGTTCCCGCGCCTCGACCGGTGAGCCGTCGTGACGGAACGTCAGCACCTCGCTCACGTCAGCGCCCGGATGCGCGGCGAGCGCGATCTGGAACTCGAGCGTGGTGGGTGCGGTGACCTCGATCTCGAGTTCGGCGCCGACGGTGCGGCTCATGGTGTCCCGGGGCATCGGCCCAGTCTGGTGCCGATCGGGTGTGGGCGCAGCGCGAGAGACGGTGACGCGCCGGGTGAATCACACGCGTGTCGACGTGGCGGGATTTGATCGAAGCGGTGTTCGAACGATCACGTCATCACATCCGTTCCTCGGTTCAGCGGACCGCACCGGAGATCGAACCGTTCCCTGACCGTGTCGAGGGCGCGGCGCTGGTGGTCGCGATGCCTGCGGTGGGTCAGCATGAACCTGGCCGTCGCCGCCATCCTGCGCGGCAGCGGGTACCAGCGGTCGAAATCGAGCCCGCACTCCGCGAACACCTTCGCCGGCAGTGCATCGGCCATGAGGCTGAGGTTGTACTGCGCGAGGGTCAACAGCGTGTACGGGAACGCCGTTCGCGACTTGTTCGTCAGGTCCTGTACGTCGAGTTCGTACAAAGGGGTGTCGCGCAGCCGGTCGAGCATCAGCATGTGCGTCATGAAGTACCCCATGAAGGAGCTCAGATGCATTGTCGCCGAGCGTATCTGGATCGACAACACCGACCCTCCCGCGGACGCGTAGGGCTCGTACGGATCATCGCGGTTGGTGACGTAACCGGTGCAGTTCACGATCCAGCTCCCGGGTGCGACGGGGGTGGTCTCACCGCTGCGGAACCTCATCTCGACTCCGTCGCCTCGATCGACGGCGTCGACGAAGTAGTCCATGGTCACCGAGCGCAGACCGTCGGCGATGGTTCGGCACTCGGCCTTCGACAGCACGCCCAGCAGGAAGTTCGCGGTGGCGGGAGTGAGCCACGTGCCGTACCGCGCGCGGTGCCACTGCCACACCTCGTCCTCGTTCGTGCCGTCGAACCGCCGGGACGCCTGAACTCCCAACGTGCTGACGAGGGTTCCGCCGACCCACCTCCGGACGCCGGTGGGGAAGAACGTGTCACGGCACTGGAAGAACGTGCCGCCACCGGCGACCAGGTTGACCTCCCGTCCAGGGCATTGGGTGATCAGCGCGTGGGCGGTGTCCATCGCGGTCTTCCCGCCGCCGATGATCCAGACCGGCGTTGTGCTGTCGGCGATCTCGCCGACGCGCACGTCGCAGTGGTCCGGGGACACCGAGTGCACACGCCCGGTCGAGACCGGCAGCGGATCGTTCGGTGTGATCCGGAAACCGTAGGCCTTCACCAGCTTCGCGGCGTCGATCTCCAGCGAGGCACCGTCGGCCGAGCGGCAGGCGACGCGGACGCGGCCGTCGGCCTCCACGGCGTCGACCATGTCCCAGCCGTAGAACTCGTCGACCCGCACACGCCGGCGGATCTCGTCGAGACAGTGCTGCAGGTGGTCGAGCACCTCGTCCTTGGTCGCGAGGTAGGACCGCTCGCGCCCGAGCGTCCAGGCGATGTCGCCCGCGGTGAACATCCCGTGCGGCTGGTGGAGACGGACGTAGGGGTAGGTGTCGACCCACATTCCGCCGGCACGGCGCCTGCGGTCGACGAGGACGATGCGCTGATCCGGGGCGAGGTGCCGGCTCGCGGCATAGAGCGCGTTGAGGCCGGCCAAGCCGGCACCGACGATGCAGACGTCACAACTCTCGGTCATGAAGACCTCCTCGACGGTCCCAGTATTCGCCGTCCGAGTGTGAGAAAGCCAGAGTCCGTTGAGTCGTCAAGCTCCTCGCCGGGCGAGGATCTTTATTTCGTTTTTGTTCGTCAATATCCGGCAAACGAAACCGCATCGTCATAAGCTTCTCACTGCACGGCGTCTTCAACGGGGAGGAACGGCCATGCGAATTCTGCGACACTGCGCGGCCTTCGGCGCGGCGATGGTGACGGTCGTGCCGTCGTACCTGATCCTCACCGCCCCGCCCGCTTCCGCCGAGTGCACCGAGACCGGTGGAATCACGATGTGTCAGAACGAAGTTCGCCGCGCAGAGACCGGACCTGCCGGTCAGGACCTGTGGTATCCGTACCCTTGCGAGCTCGACTACCTCTGCGACGACGGCGTATCGGTCTTCGACTACGACTCGGACAATGACGTCAGGCCGCCCGACACACCGGGTCGGCCCGACATCGGTCTGCCCGGCCGTCCCGGTGACCGACCCGACCGACCCGACGGGCCGGGAGGCGGCGGAGGCATCGGCGGGCGGTGAAACCCAGCCTCTTCGAGAGGAGTGACATGACGATCAGATTCCGCGCTGTCGGCGCAACGGTCGCGGTCGGCGCGGCCGTCGCTGCGGCGCTCGTGACCGGTGGCGCCACCGCTTCCGCGCAACCGCCACCTCTGCCCCCACCGCCGCCACCGGGCTGCACGGCGGCAGATATGTCCGGCGTCGCGGCGGGTGTCACCGCGGCGACGTCGACTTACCTGTTCACCCACCCGGAGGTCAACGCGTTCTTCACCGGCCTGAAGGGCCTGCCGAGGGAAGAGGTGCGCGCGCGGGTCGCCGAGTACGCCGACGCCAATCCGCAGGTGAGGGCGGACCTCCAGGGTATCCGGCAGCCGATGGTCGACTTCCGGAATCGTTGCGGCGTTGCAGCGCAACCAAACCGGTAACGATGCGGGTGATGCGACGCCGGCTGGCCGTGGGAGCCACCGGCGTTCTCCTGCCCTTCGGCGCACTCGCGTCGGCCGCCCCGGCGCTCGCGGACTGCACGAATGCCGGTGGGGTGACCGTCTGCGCGCAGGGTGACGTGCGCGGCTCCGACACCGGCGGCACGGTCGGCTCCACCGGTCCCTACTACCCGTACCCGTGCGAGTACGACTATTACTGCGACGACTGGGGAGTCGACCTGATCCTCGACGTCGATCCCCCCGGTGGCGATTTGGGCCGGCCGGGCGGGCCCGGCGCCCGGCCGGACAACAGTCTGCCCGGCGGCCGGCCCGGCGGCGGCGGGCGCGGCGGACGCCGCTGAGGCGCTCCCGTCACTCGCCGTGGACGTCGAGTCCCTGCGCCGCGGCGTAGGCCAGCGCCTGTTCGACGTCGATACGGGCGCCGCGCAGTGCGGCGGTGGTCCAGAACGTCGGGTCCACCCGGGCGCCTCGCAAGTCCGCGTTCTCGAGGCGCGCGCTCTGCACACGGACACCCTGGAGGTCTGCTCGTCGCAGCGCCGCCTCGCGCAGGTCCGTGCCCACCAGGTTCGCTTCGCGCAGCCGGCAGTCCGACAGGTCGACGCGGCGCAGATCGCACCCGCCGAGCACCGCGAGCGTCAGATCCACCTCGATCAGCGTCAGCGGGCGCAGCCGGCATTCGGTGAAGACCGAACCCAACATGCTGCAGTGGCGGAAGGTGCTGTGCCACAGGGACGATCGACGGAAGACACAGTTCCGGAACGCGGAACCGACATGCTCGGACTCGGACATGTCGACTCCGCTGAAGTCGCATCCGTCGAACACCACCCGCTCGGTGCGCAGCCGGCTCAGATCCTCGTCGCGGAAGTCCCGGTCGATGAACTCCTCATCGGTCCACTGCGCCACGGTCAGCCCGGCAGCGCGGAAAGACAGTCCAGGGAGTACTCGGTGATCGCGATGAGCGCGGCCTTGGCCGATTCGCGGTTCCTGGCGTCGACGGTGATGACCGGGGTGCGTTCGGACAGGGCCAGCGCCTTTCGCACCGCATCCGTGGGATGTCTTGGCGCGCCGTCGAACTCATTGATGGCGACGAGGAACGGCAGGTTGCGGGCCTCGAAGAAGTCGACAGCGGCGAAGCTGTCCTGCAGCCGGCGCACGTCGACGAGGACGATCGCGCCGATCGCGCCGCGCACCAGGTCGTCCCACATGAACCAGAACCGCCGCTGTCCCGGCGTGCCGAACAGGTACAGCACCAGGTCGTCGCCCAGCGTGATGCGGCCGAAGTCCATCGCGACGGTGGTCGTGCGCTTGTCGGGGGTGGCGTCGAGGCCGTCCACGCCCGCCGAGGCGTTGGTCACCAGCGCCTCGGTGCGCAGCGGCATGATCTCCGACACCGCACCCACGAACGTCGTCTTCCCGGCGCCGAACCCGCCGGAGACGACGATCTTCGTCGCGCTCGAGCGCCGCCTGTCAGAGTGCTCGTAAGCCACGCAGGGTCCTTCCTATGAGTTCGCGGCGTTCGTCGGAGGTCGCCGATTGGTCGAGGGTGGCGTGCACCCGTAGATAACCCTGCGTCACGAGGTCCCCCACAAGCACGCGCGCCACGCCGAGCGGCACCGATAAACGTGCAGCGATCTCCGCCACAGACGGCCGCTGGGCGCAGATCACGAGGATGTCCCCGCGCACGTCGCCGACCGGCCAGCGCGGCGGCCGGGACGAGTCGAGCGTCTCGATGGGCGCTTCCAGAGGGAGGTGGACGCGGGAGTCGGTGCGACCCGCGGTCAGCGTGTAGGGCCGTACCAGGCTGGGTCGGGCGGCGGATTCGGGTTCGTCCACGGCGCACTCACGAGTGCTGAGGGGTACGCCGCTGCGACTGGACCACCGTGCCGACCCGCTCGACGAGGATCGCCATCTCGTAGCCGATCTGCCCGATGTCGCAGGAGCGGGTGGCCAGCGTCGCCAGGTTGGAGCCGTCACCGACCCGCATCAGCAGCAGGTAACCGTTCTCCATCTCGACGACCGACTGCAGCACGTACCCGCCGTCGAACAACTGCGCGGCGCCGGTCGACAGGCTCGCCAGACCGGAGGCGACCGCGGCGAGCTGGTCGGCCCGTTCGACCGGCATGTGCTCGCTGGCGGCCATCAGCAGACCGTCGGCGGACACCAGCACCGCATGGGTGACTCCGGACACGTCGCGGGCGAATCGGGAGACCAACCAGTCGAGCGATTCGCGCTGCGTCGAACGTGCCGGGTAGGTCATTCGAGATCTGTTCCTCTGACTTCTCGGGAGTGGGCGCGGCCGGCGTGCACGCCACCGAAGTGGCTGCTCATGCTGGCCCGGATGGCCTCCGGATCGCGTCGGGGCGGGGCGTCGGCCCCGGCCGCCGATGCTACCTGCTCCTCGGTGTCGTCGCTGCGGTGCGCTCCGCCGCCGCTGCCCGGCACCAGCCGGGCTCCGGGATCGCGTACGGGCAGTCCCTCGTCGGTCCGTTCCCGCACCGGGGCCTCGTCCGCGGCGGCGGCCGCCGACCACCCGTGGTCCCACACCGACTTCCAGTCCAGGTCGGCGCTCTTGCCGAGCTCGGTCGGATCGACCAACCATTCCGAGAGCATCGACTGGTAGATCGCGTCGTCGGCGCCCGCGGTCGGCCTGGCCGCCGGTGCGGGTTCGGGCGCCGGCTCCGATTCGGGGCGCTCGTGCGCGCCGTTGGCGGCGGCCTGTGCCCGGGAGGCGAAGAAGGCGGACGTGTTCGTGGGGGTGGAGACCGGCATTCGCGGGTCGGTCTGCTCCCCCGCGGTGCCGGTGATCCCGCTGGCGCCGGGATGGCGTTGCGGCAGCCCGCCGGCCGCGAGTTCGCTGTGGCCGTTGAGTTCGCGGCCGGCCGGCTCGGGCCGGTGGTGACGCGAGTGCTCGCCGATGTCCTGCCGCGCGGGCGCGGCACCGTACGGTTCGGCAGGCGGCACGGACGTCGGTGCGGCAGTGTCGGTGTGCGCGAGCAGGGAGGCGGGGACGTACACGCCCGCGGTGGTGCCGGAGTCCGGTTCGTCGACGACGGTGCTGCGCAGCCGGACGACGAAACCGTGCTGGGCCGCGAGCCGTCCGACCACGAACAGGCCCATGTGGCGGGCGGTGTACGGGGTGACCTCGCCGCCGGACTGCAGGCGGGCGTTGGCCATCCGCAGATCGGCCTCGGCCATCCCCAGGCCGGTGTCGCTGACCTCGACGACGAGGCCGCCGTTGCCGGTGTGCACGGCCGACACCCGCACCTGCGTGATGGGGGGCGAATACCGCAGCGCGTTGTCGAGCAGCTCGGCGAGCAGGTGCACGAGGTCGCCGGCCGCGGCGCCGATGATGCGGCTGTCGGGCACGGAGGCCGTCACCACGCGGGCGTAGTCCTCCACCTCCGAGGCCGCGGCGTTGATGATCGTCGCGACCGGGACCGGCTCGGCCTGGTCCCGGGGGACCGACGCACCGGAGAGCACCAGCAGGTTGGCGCCGTTGCGGCGCATTCGGGCGGCGAGGTGGTCGAGCCGGAACAGGCTCTGCAGGCGTTCGGGGTCGTCCTCGTCGCGCTCCAGCCGGTCGATCAGCGACAGCTGCTGGTCCACCAGCGAGCGGCTGCGGCGCGACAGCGTCTCGAACATGTCGCTGATCTGCAGCTGCAGCCGCGCCTGCTCCCCGGCCAACAGCACGGCCTGCTCGTGCAGTTCGTCGACGGCGTGCGCGACCTGACCGACCTCCTCGGTGGTGTACACCGGGATCGGGGTGACCGGGGCGGGCTCGGCGCCGGCCCGGACCCGGTCGAGTTCTCCGGGCAGATCCTCGTGGGCGACCTTGAGGGCGCTGTCGCGCAGTCGGCGCAACGGGAGCACCAGCGAACGCGCCACCAACAGCACGAGAATCAGGGCGGCGACGAACACCAGCAGGATCAGCACCGCATCGCGGATCGCGGCGGACCGCTCCGCATCCGCCGCGCTGGTCACCGCCGCCGGGATGGCGTCGGTGGTGTCGGCGATCATGGTGTCCGCGATGCCGGCGGTCACGGCCTGGGACTGCAGCAGTTCGGGGTTGCCGACCAGGACCACGGCGGGGTTGGAGATCAGCGACATGCGCTTGACCATCTCGCTGCGCAGGGTGTTGGCCTCCTCCGAGGCGCCGCCGAGCAGTTCGGCCATCCCGTTCACCGTCGACGGCTCGGTGCCCGCGAGCGTGTTCATCGACGTGCGTAGTTCGGGTTCGGGGACGTCGGCGCCGCGGGTGACGAGCATCTGCTGCATCGCCATCTGACCGCGTGCGCCGATCGCCCGGGAGAGAGCTTCGGCCTGCAACTGGACGCGCTGTTCGTCGCCGCGGGCCGATCCGGTGATCGCCGTCTCGGCGGTCAGCAGCAGCGGCGCATAGGTCATCACCCGCTGGCGCAGGTCGATCGAATTCGCCATGACCTTGTTGACTAGATCCTGCCCGGGATCGAGCAGGTCGGTGACCGCCTGCCGGACGTCGGGTACGACGTCGGTGGCCGCGAGCTGTTGCCGTAACGCCGTCTTGGCGGTGTCGTACTCCGCGAGCGCAGGCTGCGTCTCACGCCCCTCGGTCGCGGCGACGACGGTGGTCTCCAGGGCGTCCATGTAGGCGTTGATGTCCGGGATGAGCTCGGCGCGCTCGGCGGCCAACCGCAGATCACCGGCCTGCCGCAGGTTGCCGGCGATACGCGAGCCGCCGAACACGCCGGCCAGGACCAGCGGGACGAGCACGATCGCGAGCACTTTCCAGCGCACCGGCCAGTTCGCCGGCGACCAGCGCGACGGCCGTTTGGGTGGCGCAGTCATCGGCGCCGGACCGCGTGGCCGGCCCAGGATGCGCGTGTCAGTACTGAAGCGTCATTCATGGAGGTTTCCTGCTGTTCGCACCTGTTTGCGGGACGCGGTATCGCGCCTGGTACGCCTGGCAATTCGACGAGTATGACAGCCGTCAGCTGGGGTTTCCACAATTCTTACTGAACAGACAGAGTTCGTGACCAGACCGATGCGCGTCCGTGTGGTGATCGAGCAAATACCAGCTAAGCGGGCCGCAGGATCGCCACGAGGAAGTCGGAGTCGTCGGCGAAGGGCCGGACATCCCACGTGGACAGCAGCAGATCGCGGACGAAGCCGGCATCCGCTGCGTTGCCGAGGAATTCGTCGAACGCATAGTCGCGGCCGGCGCCGAAGCCGATCACCGCCCGTCCGTCGTCGGCAAGGTGGGCCCGCAACCGGCGCAACACCTGGGTCCTGGTACTCGGCGCGAGGAACGTCATGACGTTTCCGGCCGACACGATGAGGTCGAACGGTTCGGGGACGCCGCGCGCGGGCAGGTCGAGTTCGGCGAGGTCCCCGACGAGCCAGCGCGGGCCGGGATGGTCCTGCTCGGCCGCCTCGATCAGGGCCGGGTCGACGTCGACTCCGACGACCCGGTGCCCGGCCGCGGCCAGATAGCCGCCGACCCGGCCGGGGCCGCAGCCGGCGTCGAGGATGTGGGCGCCGCGCGGCACCATCGCGTCGACGAGTCGGGCCTCGCCGACCAGATCGTCCCCGGCGCGCGCCATCGCCCGGAACCGCTCGATGTACCACCGCGAATGACCGGGATCGGCCGCGACCTTCTGCATCCAGAGACTGGGTTCGGCCATGCGAGCATTATCGCTGTGTTCAAGGTGATGTTCTATTCACCCCGGATCGCGCCCAACACCGGCAACGCCATCCGCATGGTGGCGGGCAGCGGCTGCGCACTGCATCTGGTGCGACCGCTGGGTTTCGACCTCTCCGAGCCCAAGCTGCGCCGCGCCGGGCTGGACTACCACGACCTCGCGTCGGTCACCGTGCACGACGATCTCCGCGCCGCGTGGGATGCGGTGCTGCCCGCGTCGGTCTACGCGTTCACCGCGCACGCCACCCTGTCGTTCGCCGAGATCGCCTACCGGCCGGGCGATGTGCTGATGTTCGGGCCGGAGCCCACCGGGCTCGACGCCGAGACGCTGGCCGACCCGCACATCACCGCGCAGGTGCGGATCCCGATGCTGGCCGGGCGGCGGTCACTGAACCTGTCGAACGCCGCGGCGGTCGCGGTCTATGAGGCGTGGCGCCAGCACGGGTTCACCGGGGCCGTCTAGACCCGCCTCACCACGCGTCCCAGTGGGTGAGCTGCTCGGCGGGAAGGCGCTTGGCCTTCTTGAAGTCGGTGCCCTTGGTGTAGGCGATCGGGAAGAGCCCGGCCTGGCTGTACTTGTCGAACGGGATGCCGAGCAGGTCGGCGGCCTGCTTCTCGCCCTCGCCCAGCAGGTGCAGCGTCGTCCAGGCCGAGCCGAGACCGCGGGAGCGCAACGCCAGCATGAAGCTCCAGGCGGCGGGCAGCAGCGAACCCCAGAACGAGGCGGACATGCCGGCGGGCGCGCCGTCGGGCCGGCCCTCGAGGCAGGGGATCATCATCACCGGTACCTCGTGGAAGTGGTCGTTGAGGTAGCGGGCGGAGTCGCTGACCAGCTCCATGCGCTCACCGCGCACGTCGTCGTAGTCGGGCTTGGGCAGGTCGAGGTAGGCGTTCGCGTTGACGCGGTAGATCTCGGCCAGCGCCTTCTTCTTGTCGGGGTCGGTGACGAAGACCCACTGCCAGCCCTGGGCGTTCGACCCCGTCGGGGCCTGCAGCGCGAGCTCCAGGCACTCCATGATCACCTCGCGCGGCACCGGCTTCTCCAGGTCCAGTCGCTTGCGCACCGAGCGGGTGGTGGTCAGGAGTTCGTCGACAGTCAGGTTGAGGGTCATGGGTCGAGGCTACCGAGTGGTTCACTAGCGGAAATCCCGCGACTTCGAGCCGACCCGCATGTCCAATCTGCCCAGCCGGTCGGCGACGACGGTGACCGCACCGGTGGCGTTCTGCACGATGCCGCGGATCACCATCGCCGGCGCGGTCTGCGCAAGACGCCGCTGACGCGACCAGAGTTGCGGTGAGCACACGACATTGACCATCCCCGTCTCGTCCTCGAGGTTGAGGAACGTCACGCCCTGCGCGGTGGCAGGGCGCTGCCGATGGGTCACCGCCCCGGCCACCAGCACGCGGGTGCCGTCGGGCACCTCCAACAGCCGGGCCGCGGGGACGACGCCCATCGCGTCGAGGTTGTCCCGTAGGAACTGGGTGGGATAGCTGTCCGGGGACACTCCGGTGGCCCACACGTCGGCGGCGGCCAGTTCCAGTTCGCTCATCCCGGGCAGCGACGGGATCTGCCCCGCCGAACCGACACCGGGTAGCCGGTCGGGCCGTTCGGCGGCGGCCGCACCCGCCGCCCACAGCCCCTCACGGCGGGTGATGCCGAAACAGCCCAGCGCACCGGCGGTCGCCAACGCCTCGGTCTGCGGCACCGACAGCTGCACCCGGCCGGTCAGGTCGAGCAGATCAGCGAACGGCCCGTTGGCTTTTCGTTCCTCGACGATACGCTCGGCGAGGTCGTCACCGATGTGGCGGACCGCGGCGAGCCCCAGCCGCACCTCGGTCCCGGCGTTCTCCAGCGTCGCGCGGGCCAGGCTGGCATTGACATCCGGGCCGTGCACACTGACGCCGTGCCTGCGCGCATCGGCCACCAGCGACTGCGGTGAGTAGAAACCCATCGGCTGCGCCCGCAGCAGCGCCGCGCAGAACGCCGCCGGGTGATGCAGTTTGAACCACGACGAATAGAACACCAGCGACGCGAAGCTCAGCGAATGGCTCTCGGGGAAGCCGAAGTTCGCGAACGCCTCCAGCTTCTCGTAGATCCGGTCGGCCACCTCGCCGGTGATGCCGTGGCGCTGACGCATCCCGTCGTAGAACCGGCCCCGCAGCCGGCGCATCTTCTCCGTCGACCGCTTCGACCCCATGGCGCGGCGCAGTTGGTCGGCCTCGGCGGCGGTGAACCCGGCGCAGTCGACGGCCAGTTGCATCAACTGCTCCTGGAACAGCGGCACCCCCAGCGTCTTGCGCAGCGCGTTCTCCATCGACGGGTGGTCGTAGGTGACGGGCTCCTCCCCGTTGCGCCGCTTGATGTAGGGGTGCACCGACCCGCCCTGGATCGGCCCAGGCCGGATCAGCGCGACCTCGACGACCAGGTCGTAGAAGACGCGGGGTTTCAGCCGCGGCAGCGTGGCCATCTGCGCGCGGGACTCCACCTGGAACACGCCGACCGAATCGGCGCGCTGCAGCATCTCGTAGACGGCCGTCTCGGACAGGTCGAGCCTGGCCAGGTCGACGTCGAGGCCCTTGTGTTCGCGGACCAGGTCGATGCAGTAGTGCAGCGCCGAGAGCATGCCGAGCCCGAGCATGTCGAACTTGACCAGGCCGATGGCCGCGCAGTCGTCCTTGTCCCACTGCAGCACGCTGCGATTGGCCATGCGGGCCCATTCCACCGGGCACACGTCGGCGATCGGCCGGTCACAGATCACCATGCCGCCGGAGTGGATCCCCATGTGCCGCGGGAGGTTCGAGATCTGCAACGCCAGATCCACCACCGGCTCCGGGATGCCCTCGACGTCCGGGGAGTCGGCCAGCCCGTTCCACTTGCTGAGCTGTTTGCTCCAGGCGTCCTGCTGTCCCTGCGAGAAGCCGAGCGCGCGGGCCATGTCCCGGATGGCGCTGCGCCCGCGGTAGGTGATCACGTTGGCGACCTGGGCGGCGTAGTCACGGCCGTAGCGGTCGTAGACGTACTGGATCGCCTGCTCGCGCAGGTCGGATTCGATGTCGATGTCGATGTCGGGTGGCCCGTCGCGGGCCGGAGACAGGAACCGTTCGAACAGCAGCTCGTTGGCGACCGGGTCGACGTTGGTCACCCCCAGCGCGTAACAGACCGCGGAGTTGGCCGCCGAGCCGCGCCCCTGGGCGAGGATGCCGTTTTCCTTGCAGAACCGCGTGATGTCGTGGACGACGAGGAAATAGCCTGGGAAGGACAGCTTTTCGATGACCCGCAGTTCGTGTTCGATCTGGGCGTAGGCCTGCGGGGCCCGTTCCGGTGGACCGTAGCGGTGGCGGGCGCCGAGCATCACCAGGTGCCGCAGCCAGCTGTCCTCGGTATGGCCCGGCGGCACGTCGAACGGCGGCAGCTGCGGGGCGATCAGCGCCAGCCCGAACGCGCACTGCTCCCCCAGGTCGGCGGCGGCGGTGACGACCTGCGGGCAGTGCGCGAACAGCCGGGCCATCTCCTCTCCCGAGCGCAGATGCGAACCACCGAGCGGGGCCAGGTAGCCGGCGGCCTCGTCGATCGAGTGGCGGGCCCGGATCGCGCCCATCGCCATCGCCAGCCGGCCGCGTGACGGTTCGGCGAAATGCGCTGCGGTGGTGGCCACGACGTGCAGACCGAAGCGCGGTGCCAGTTCGGCCAGCGCGGCGTTGCGCTCGTCGTCGAAGGGGTGGCCGTGGTGGGTGAGCTCGACGCTGACCCGGTCGGCGCCGAACCGGTCGACCAGATCGGCGAGGGCCTTCTCGGCCGCTTCGGGACCCCCCTCCGAGAGCGCTTGGCGGACATGGCCTTTGCGGCATCCGGTGAGGATGTGCCAGTGCCCTCCCGCGGCCTCGGTGAGCGCGTCATAGTCGTAGCGGGGCTTGCCCTTCTCACCCCCGGCCAGGTGCGCCTTGGCGATCTCGCGCGACAGCCGCCGGTACCCCTCCGGCCCGCGGGCCAGTACCAGCAGGTGCGGGCCCGGTGGGTCGGGCACTTCCGTACGAGCCGTGTTACCCAGCGACAGCTCGGCGCCGAACACCGTGCGCATGTCGAGTTCCTTGGCCGCCTCGGCGAACCGGACGACTCCGTAGAGCCCGTCGTGGTCGGTCAGCGCGATGGCCCGCAGGTCAAGCCGGGCGGCCTCCTCGACGAGTTCCTCCGGCGTGCCGGCCCCGTCGAGGAAGCTGTACGCCGAATGCGCATGCAGTTCGGCGTAGGACACGGAACCGCCCGACCGCGGCAGATTTGGAGCCTGGTAGGCGCCGCGTTTGCGCGACCACGCCGGGCTGTCCCCGCCGTCTCCGGGAGGTTCGCGCAGGGACTCGCCGGCCCGCCGGGGCTTGCCGTTCAGCACCCGCTCGATCTCCGGCCACGTCGGCCCGTTGGAGAAACCCACCCCACGAGTGTACCGAACATCCGTTCGATGAAGGGAGGGGTCGCGGCTCCCTCCCACTCTCAATCTATAGCGCGACCGGGGGCTTGCGGCAAGACCCGGGGTGTGCTGCACACTCGCTGGCCGAAGCTGTCACCTGCACATATGGAGGTCGAATGACGGATACCGAGGTGATCGTCGTTGGCGCGGGCCCGACCGGTCTGATGCTGGCCGCGGAACTGCGCCTGGCGGGGGTGCGGACCCTGGTACTGGAGCGGCGCCCACAGATCGACGACGTCGCGAGGGCCGGTGGACTGGGCGGGCAGATCCTGCACGTGCTGCGCTACCGGGGACTGCTCGATCGCTTCGAGGCCGCCAGCGGCCAACCCCGGCCCACGCCGCGCTTCCCCTTCGGCGGTCTGCAGGCCGACTTCACCCGCCTGGCCGATCCCCCGATGGAGGCCCTGCTGCTCCCCCAGCCTCGGATCGAGGCGGTGCTCGAGGAGTACGTGCGCGATGCCGGCGCCGAGGTCCGCCGCGGACACGAGGTCGTCGGACTGGCCGAGGACCCGGGGTCGGTGACCGTGGACGTCGACGGGCCGCGTGGCCTCTACCGGGTGACCGCGCGTCACGTGGTGGGCTGCGACGGTGTCCGGAGCCGGGTCCGCGAACTGGCCGGGATCCCCTTTCCCGGGACCACCTATCCGGAGGTCAACCGCCTCGCGCACGTCGGCAGGCCCGGGGCGGTGACATTGCGCGCGGACGGCGACTACGAGATACCCGGCATCGGACACCTGCCCGCGGGCTATACCCAGACCGAGCGCGGCGCGTTCGCGATCGCCTCGATGACTCCGGACGAGCTGACGATCTACACCAGCGAGGACGATCCGGGCGGCTACGACGACGAGACACCGATGACGGTGAGCGAGCTCGCGGACAGCATCCGCCGTGTGCTGGGGGCCGACGTCCCGCTGGGCGAGCCGACCCGGATGACGCGCTTCACCTACCACGCCCGGCACGCCGAAACCTACCGCGCCGGAGGGGTTCTGATCGCCGGCGACGCCGCTCACCAGTTCCCCGCCGGGGGCGTGGCCGTCAACGCCGGGATGCTCGACGCGGTGAATCTCGGCTGGAAACTCGCCGCGCACGTCGCGGGCTGGGCACCGCGGGGTCTGCTGGACACCTACCACGACGAACGTCACCGTGCCGCTGCGCGCACGCTGCTGCACACCCAGGCACAGGTGGCCCTGCGGCGCGGCGCCGACCCGGCCGCCGAGGCGCTGCGTGAACTGGTGGGCGAACTACTCCTCGACGAGCAACCGTTGCACCGCATCGGCCGACTCCTCGCGGGCGACGACGTCACCTACCCGACCCGCCCCGGAATCCATCCGCTGACGGGGACGTTCGTCCCGGACCTTGCGCTGGACCTGCACACCGGGCGACCGGCGTTCCTCGACCTCGCCGATCGGGACGACCTGCGTGCCGCGGCGGACGGCTGGAGTCACCGGGTCGACATCCTCACCGCTCGAACCGATCCGCGGCCCGCGGATGCGCTGGTGGTCCGCCCGGACGGCTACATCGCCTGGGCCGCGGGTGTGGACGAGGCGGTCGGAACCGCGGGTCCGGCGCTCCTCGCCGCGCTCACCGACTGGTTCGGTGCCCCGCGCGGCGCGGACTGACTGCGCCGCGCTGCCGAACGCCGCGGTGACCTCTACGATGTCTTTGCCTAAGGAAGGGACTCGGGGAATGGCGTCACAGAAATACATCGGCTACGTCGGCGGACTGGCGGTCGCAGTCGGTGTGGGCGCCGCGGTCGCGGTCGCCGGCCAGGGCACCGCTCATGCGGAGACCGAGTCGCCCTCGACCGCCTCGGAATCCGCGAGCGATTCACCGTCCGCGGGCGCCGTCGACGCCGGCCCGAAGAAGCCGGACGCCGAATCGGACAAGAAGGCCGACGACAAGCCGTCGCTGAGCAAGAAGCTCAGGCAGTCGGCGAAGCAGTTCGAGGCCGAGCAGGTCGAGAAGCTGCGCGCGGTGTTCACGCCCCGCGACGTCGAGAAGGATGACGACGAGCCGCCGGCCAAGCGCGACAACGCATCCGACGACGACACCGAGGTGTCGGCGGCGCAGGCCCGGCTGGTCCGGGAGCCGGTCGACGAGCCCGTCGCGGAGCCGGTCGACGAACCCGCCGCAGCGGCTGCCGCGGCGCCGGTGCCGTGGAGCCCCGACCCGTTCCGGCCCGACGATCCGGATCCCGACGACATGCCCGACGCGGTCCTCACTCTGCGTGACCTGCTCGTCGGCGCGGCCGGCCCGGAGTTCCGGCCCTACATCCGCGAGGGCGTCGAGGCGGTGTACCGCGGCAGCCAGATCGTGCCGTGGGTCAACGTCGTCGTGCCCGCGTACAAGATCGTCCCGGCCTTCATCGAAGCCGCGCAGGGCAACAGGGTCGGCGCGCAGGTCATCATCAACGAACTGCTCAAGACCACCGGCCCGGTGTCACTGCTCTACTACGGCTACGACCAGATCGCCGACCTGGCCAACATGGAGTACGAGGCCCGCCTGCTCAAGGAGCAGTTCTACAGCACCGCGTGGGACACCCTCGACCCGCTGGCGCTGTTGCACGAGTACGGCGACCACGGCCTGCGTTAGGGCAGATCCTCGGGCGTGAGCTGATCACGCGGGATGACCACCATCGGCACGTGCAGGACGCGCAGCATCTTGGCGGCGGTCGACCCGAGGAACAGCCGCCGCGGTGCGCTCAGCCGGCTCGAGCCGACCATGATGAGGTCACCGTCATGCCAGTCCAGCTTGCCGACCGCGTCCTCGACGCCGCGTCCGTCGACGATCGTCGAGGTCACCGGAATGTTCTCGGGGAGGCCGTGTTTCGCCGCGTCCAGCGTCTGGGAGGCGTGTTCGAGCGCCCGGTTGCGCACCGCGTCGACGTCGCCGCGCAGCACACCGAACGTCGGGTCGAGCGCCACGAGTGAGACCAGCCGCAACGGTGTGCCCGCCGCCGAGCTGAACCGGACCGCATGCTCGAGCAACAGGTCCGCGCCCTCACGGCGGCCGATCGCGCACGTCACCTCACGGACGCGCTCGACCGGTGACTCGCGGATCCCGCGCGGCGCCACCGCGACCGGCATCGGCGCCGAGTGCAGCAGCTGGTTGACCACCGATCCGAGTGTGTAGCTCCCGGCCAGCCCGCCGCCCGATCCGCCGACCACGATCGCATCGGCGCCGAGCCGTCCCGCCTCGGTGATCAGTCCGTCGGCGGCGGAGTCGGTGAACACGATGTGGCTGTGCGCAGACACATCGTCGGGCACCGACGCCATCGCTTCGGCCAGCCACTTCTCCGCCTGACTGCCGAGCAGATCGTCGTGCTCCCCGGTCGGCACCATGGCGGGCAGCGCCCGGTCGGACGGCAGGATCATGCAGACGTCGAGCTCTGCGCCGAGCGTGCGAGCCAGGCGGACACCCAGTGCGAGCGCGTCCGCGCCACCGGGGGTGGCGAGATAACCGACGACCAACCTCATGACCGAACCACCGCCCATCTCGCACGCCCGGCGAACGCCGCGGATTCCAATCCTGTCAATCCGACGCGGTTTTCACCGGCGCTTCAGCGAAATCAAGGTCGATACCGGGCGGTGCCGTCCTCCAGCACCAGCCGGGTGGCGGATCCGTCCGGGGCGGACGCCTCGGTCCGGAAGACCGCCTCCCCCTCGGCGGTGCGCCACACCGACGTCGTCAGCGTCTCGCCCGGGAACACCGGCGAGGTAAAGCGGGCGCCGACGGCGGTGATGCGCGTGGCGTCGCCGTCGCCGAGCGCAGCCACCAATGCCCGTCCGGCCACCCCGTAGGTGCACAGCCCGTGCAGGATCGGGCGCGGGAACCCGGCCAGCTCGCGGGCGAACCACGGATCGCTGTGCAGCGGGTTGCGGTCTCCGGAGAGCCGGTAGAGCAGGGCCTGATCTTCGCGTGTGGGCAGCGCGATGCGCGCGTCGGGATCGCGCTCGGGGATCTCCGGGGCCTGCGGTCGCGTCCCCGGCTGCCCGCCGAATCCGCCCTCGCCCCGGATCACCGCCGTCGAGATCGTCTCGGCGACCACCTCGCCGGTGTCGGGGTCGGTGCCCGTGCCCTTGAACACGAGGATGGCGTTCTTCCCCTCGCCCTTGTCCTGGATGTCTGCCACCTCGGACACCACGCTCAGCCGCCCGGCCGGTTTGAGCGGTGCGAACAGCCGGATCTGCTGCGACCCGTGCAGCAGCTTGCTGAAGTCGAACGAGCCGACGGCGCCCACCGCGCCCCAGGCCGGGGAGGCGATGACCGCATAGGTGGGCAGCACCTGCTGCTCGACGTCGTGGCTGTTCTCGGTGGTGAACGCCAGGTCGGCGGTGCCCGCCCCGACGCCCAGCGCGTAGAGCAGCGTCTCCCGGTCGGTCCACTCGTGGAGCACCGGCTCGGACGTGCGGCCAACGGCATCGGGATCGATCGGCATGGGCATTCCCTTCTCGGCGTGAATTCGGACCCTATCTTTCCGGTTGAACGGCGCAATTGTGGATACCGAATAGGCCATGGCCGAACCCGCGGGCTGGCAGGCGATGCGCTCGGTGCTGTTGCTCTGCCGGTCGATGACGGCGGTCGTCGACCAGGAACTCAAGGACGGCTTCCGGCTCCGGCTGATCGACTTCCAGATCCTCAAGCAGCTGCAGTCCACCGACACCGGAACGTGTCTGCTGGGCGAGGTGGCCCGGGAATTGTTCGTGCACGCCACCACGGTCAGCATCGCCACCGAGCGGCTCACCGAGCGCGACCTGGTCGTGCGCCATCCCCATCCGACCGACCGCAGGGCGACGCTGGTGAGCATCACCGACGATGGACGGACAGTGACGGACGCGGCCACGGCGACGCTGGCGGCCGCCCAGTTCGGATTGGCCGGCCTGACCCCTGACCAGCTGGCGGCCTTGAGCCGCGTCGAGCGCCGCGCCCACACCGCGAAGGGGTGACCGGAGCGGGCGTATCCTCTGCCCGTGACCACCCCACGCAGCGAGTCTTCCGCTCCGATACCGGTTTTCGCCGATGTGGACACCGGGGTCGATGACGCGATGGCGCTGGTGTACCTGCTCGCCAGTGCGGACGCCGATCTGATCGGGATCGCATCCACCGCAGGCAACGTCGGGGTGGACCAGGTCTGCCACAACAACCTGGGTCTGCTCGACTTGTGCGGGGCGGGGGGCATTCCCGTCTCACGCGGCGCCGAGGGCCCGATCGCCTCGGCGCTGCGCACCGCCGAGGACACCCACGGCCCGGAGGGGTTGGGCTATGCGCACCTGCCGTCGAGCGGGTCGAAGGTGACGACGTACGACGCCGCCGAGGCGTGGGTGCGCGCCGCCCGGGCGCATCCCGGTGAATTGGTGGGCATCGCGGTGGGCCCCCTGACCAACGTTGCGCTGGCGCTGCGCGCCGAACCGGCGCTGCCGACCCTGTTGCGCCGGTTGGTGATCATGGGCGGCGCGTTCGACTACCGGGGCAACACGACGGCGGTGGCGGAGTGGAATGTCAGCGTCGATCCGGAGGCCGCCGCCGAGGTGTTCACCGCGTGGAGCGCATCGGGTCTCACCCCGCCGATCGTGCTGGGCCTCAATCTGACCGAGCACATCGCGCTGACCCCCACACTGCTGACCAGGCTGGCGGCCGCCGCTCAGTCCCCGACCGCGCCGATGAGCGTGCTGGACGACCGGGGCACCCGTTCGACGGCCGCCAACCCGTTGATCCGCGTCCTGGAGGATGCGCTGCGGTTCTACTTCGAGTTCCACTTCGACCAGGGCGAGGGGTACCTCGCGCATCTGCACGATCCGCTGGCCGCCGCCGTCGCCCTCGACCCCGATCTGGTGCAGTACCGGCCCACGACGGTGGACGTCGAGCTGACCGGGACGCTGACGCGCGGGATGACGATCGCGGACTGGAGCGGGCGGTGGGGCCGACCGCCGAATGCCCTGGTCGGCATCGGCGTCGACGCAGGCGTCTTCTTCGAGCGGTTCATCGACCGGGTGGGGCCCTTCGCCCGCCGGCTGGGCTGACGTCAGTCGTCGGTGACAGTCACGGCGACGTCGATGTTGCCGCGTGTGGCGTTGGAGTACGGGCACACCTGATGCGCCTTGTCGGCGATCTCCCGAGCGGTCTGCTCGTCGACGTTCGGCAGCGCCACCTCCAACTCCACCGCGAGCCCGAACCCGCCGTTGTCGAGCTGGCCGATCGAAACCCGGGCGCCCACAGTCGAATCGGAGACGTCGACCTTCTCCTGACGGGCCACCAGGCGTAGCGCGGAGTGGAAGCAGGCCGCGTAGCCGACGGCGAACAGCTGCTCGGGGTTGGTGCCGTCACCGCTGCCGCCCATCTCCTTCGGGATTGCCAGGTCGAAGTCGAGGCGGCCGTCGGAGCTGCGGCCGTGGCCGTCGCGGCCTTCGCCGGTCGCCAGTGCTTCTGCGGTGTAGAGGGCTTTCATGTGGGTTCCTTCCGGTGGATGAGCACGTCGTTCAACTGACGGACGGCGTCGCGCAACCGCTCGGCGTCCGCGACGGACAGGCCGGTGGTCCGGAACAGTTCCTCGGGGATGCACTGGGCGCGTTCCTCGAGCGCCCGCCCGGCGTCGGTGAGGACGATCTCGACCTGGCGCTCGTCGGCGCGCGACCGGCGCCGCTCGAGAAAGCCGTTGGCCTCCAGCCGTTTCAGCAGCGGCGAGAGGGTGCCGGAATCCAGGTGCAACCGCTCACCGAGCCGGCCGACCGTCACCGGCCCCTCCTCCCACAACACCAGCAGCACCAGATACTGCGGGTACGTGAGGTTCAGCTCCGTCAACACCGGCCGGTAGGCCGCCGTCATGGCACGCGTCGCCGAGTACAGCGCGAAACACAGATGCTGATCGAGGCGGAGCGCGGCCATACCCAAACCATAGCGCGCAATTGAGTTGTGCACAATCTTATTGTCAGCTACTCATAGGCGCCCTCCACATACCAGCGGCGCTGCCGGTAGCACAGCAGCAGCGCCGCCTGTCCGGCGCTCCCGTCGAGCAGCACCTGCGCCCTGGCGGTGCGACCCTTGGCGCGGTCGGGATCCCACCACCGTTCGTCGACCGGCCAGGGCCCGGCCCACCAGGCCAGATCACCGCGGTATCCGCCGCCGTCGAGGCGCGTCGGCGGGCCGGAGAACAGTCCGCGGTGGGTCACCCGCACCGGATTGCCCTCGGCGTCGAGCACCTCCACCGGATCGTCGAGCAGCACCGCGGGCGACGGTTCGGGCAGTTGCCCGGGCCACGGTTGGCGCGGATCGGCGTGCGTCACCGGCTCATCCCCGAAGGCGGTGAAGGTGATCCGCTCGGCGGGACCGCGCCCGCCGCTGAGCACCGGGACCTGGACCGCCTCGGGTCCGAGCAGGCCCTGGACGCGCACCAGTGCGCGGCGGGCCCGCAACCGGTCCTCCTCGCCAACGCCGCCCCACAGCGGCAGCTGCAACGCTTCGGCCGAGATGACCTCGACCGGCCGCAACCGCAACACGGTGATCGGCGCGGTGGGCCGGTCGTGGGGGTTGCGCCGGTTCAGCCAGCCGTCGAGTTGCCAGCGCACCCGGTCGGCGGTGGCGTCCTCGGTCAGCGGTTCTGCGCACCGCCAGACCCGTTCCAACTCCTTGCCGTCCTCGGTGACGGCGTGGATGGCCAGCCGGGTGCAGCCCACCCCCGCCGACTCGAGGCTGCGGTGCAGTTCCCCGGCCAGCGACCTGCCGGCGAACGCCGCGGCATCCACCCGGTCGATGGGCGGGTCACAGTTCATCACCGCATCGAGCTCGGCCGGTGGTTCCCGCCCCGACGGACCACGATCCGGCTCCCCCCGGGCGAACCGGTGCGCGGCGACGGCGTCCGCCCCGAACCGGGAGGCCACATCCGTGCGGGACAGCGCCGCGAACCGGCCGATGGTGCGAACACCCATGCGCCACAACAGGTCCGCGAGCTCATCACGGCCGGGGGTGGCCAGGCTCGGCTCGGTGGCGAGCTGGCGGATCGACAGCGTCGACAGGAAGTCGGCGTCCTCACCGGGCGCCACGATGCGGCCGGCCCGTGCGGCGAACACCGCGGTGGGCAGCTGATCGGCGATACCGACCTGACACTCCACCCCGGCCGCGGCAACCGCGTCGACCAGCCGCTCGGCGGCGGCCTGTTCGGAGCCGAAGTACCGGGCCGCGCCGCGCACCGCCATCACGAGCAGCCCCGGCCGCAACACCTCGGCCCGCGGTACCAGGTCGTCGACCGCCGCCGTGACGTTCTCGAAGTGGCGGGCATCGCGGGCCGGATCCGCCGCGGCGACGTGCAGATGCGGACACCGGGCCTGCGACTCCCGGCGTCGCAGCCCCCGCCGCACCCCGGCCGCCCGCGCGGATGCCGAACACGCGATGACCCGGTTGGCCAGCGTGACCGCCACCGGCGCCGTCGGGTCCAGATTCGCCGCTGCGGCGGCGGCGACCGCGGGCCAGTCCATGCACCAGACGGCCAGCACCCGGGACCGAGCCACGCTACTCACCGACCGCACGGGCGGGGCCGTGGCCCCGGCCCCTCGCCCGCATCGCCAACCGGACCCGGCTGATCCGCCCGCACCCCGGCGTCGGGGCACCGGGCGGACCGGCGCCGGCCACCTCGTAACCACACACCCGGGCCTCCAGCCGGGCCGCCGCCCCGGGCCAGTCGCCGTGGGTGACAAGCAGGGTGCAGCCCTTCTGCCGGGCCCGGGCCGTCACCGCGCGGGCCCGGCCCGCGGGGACCGACCGACCGCCCAACCCGAGCACCACCAGATCCATCCCGTCCATCAGGACCGCCGCCACCTCCACCGGATCACCGCCCGGGTCCGGGATGACGGCCAGCCTGCTGAGGTCCGCCCCCATCTCCACGGCAGCCAGCAGACCGGCATCGGGCTGACCGACGATGGCGGCGTGACCGCCGGCCGCCGTCGTCGCCGCGACCATGCCCAGCGCCAGGGACCGGGCGCCCGAGAGCACCGCGACCGTGCCGCGCGGCAACGACCTCGGCAGCTGCTCAGCCAGCGATTCGGGCAGCGGCAGCAAACTTTCAGAGACCGGCGTGGGGTCGGTGGCCGGGGTCGGTCCCCGCCTGCCGGCCCCCACCTTGCCCGCCACCGCGGCCATCTGTTTGCGTAGGTGTTCGACCTGCTCAGCGCGGGTACGCTGGGTCAGGCTGAGGTCGGCAGCAGCTGTCACAACCGCACCTCCAACATCACCAGGAACACCCGTCATTCGAACTCATGTTCGATACAATCAGTAAACACCGACCCACCGACAAGCGTCAAGCCCGGCAGGGTGTCCCCGCCGGGCTTGTGCGTCAGGTCGTCGCTGTCCCTATTCCCACTCGATGGTGCCGGGCGGCTTGCTCGTGACGTCGAGCACGACGCGGTTCACCTCGGGCACCTCGTTGGTGATGCGGGTGGAGATCCGTTCGAGCACCTCGTAGGGCACCCGGGTCCAGTCCGCGGTCATGGCGTCCTCGCTGGACACCGGTCGCAGCACGATCGGATGTCCGTAGGTGCGGCCGTCGCCCTGCACCCCCACCGAGCGGACATCGGCCAGCAGCACCACCGGGCACTGCCAGATCTGGTTGTCCAGGCCGGCCGCGGTGAGCTCCTCACGGGCGATCGCATCGGCGTGCCGCAGCGTCTCCAGCCGCCCGCGCGTCACCTCACCCACGATGCGGATACCCAGACCCGGGCCCGGGAAGGGTTGGCGCGCAACGATGTCCTCGGGCAGGCCGAGTTCGCGCCCCACCGCGCGGACCTCGTCCTTGAACAGCAACCGCAGCGGTTCGACGAGCGTGAACTTCAGGTCGGCCGGAAGGCCGCCGACGTTGTGGTGGCTCTTGATGTTCGCCGTACCCGACCCGCCGCCGGATTCGACGACGTCGGGATACAGCGTGCCCTGCACCAGGAATTCGACCGGCGCTCCGCTGTCTCCCACGATGTCGACCACCGCGCCGTCGAAGGCGCTGATGAACTCGCGGCCGATGATCTTGCGCTTGCCCTCCGGGTTGGTCACCCCCGACAGTTCCTCGAGGAACCGGTCGGCGGCGTCGACGGTGACGAGGTGGGCGCCGGTGGCGGCGACGAAGTCGCGTTGCACCTGGGCCCGCTCCCCCGACCGCAACAGGCCGTGATCGACGAACACGCAGGTCAGCCGGTCGCCGATGGCGCGCTGCACCAGCGCGGCCGCCACCGCGGAGTCCACCCCGCCGGACAGCCCGCAGATGGCGCGGCCGTCCCCGATCTGCTCACGCACCTGTTCGACCAGAGCGTCGGCGATGTTGGCCGGGGTCCATTTCGCGCCGATGCCGGCGAAGTCGTGCAGGAAGCGGCTGAGCACCTGCTGGCCGTGTGGCGAGTGCAGCACCTCGGGGTGGTACTGCACGCCGGCCAGCCGGCGTGCCCGGTTCTCGAAGGCCGCGACCGGCGCACCGGCGCTGGTGGCCACCACCTCGAAACCGGACGGCGCCTCGGTGACCGCGTCACCGTGGCTCATCCACACCGGCTGGGTGGCGGGAAGATCCGAATGCAGTTCTCCGCCAGCGACTTTGAGTTCGGTTCGGCCGTACTCACTGGTGCCGGTGTGCGCGACGGTGCCGCCGAGCGCCTGCGCCATGGCCTGAAAGCCGTAGCAGATGCCGAACACCGGGACGTCGAGGTCGAACAGCGCCGGGTCGAGTTGCGGGGCACCGTCGGCGTAGACGCTCGCCGGACCGCCGGACAGCACGATCGCCTGCGGGTCCTTGGCCTTGATCTCCTCGACGGTGGCGGTGTGCGGGACGACCTCGGAGAAGACCCGGGCTTCGCGGACCCGGCGCGCGATCAGCTGCGCGTACTGCGCGCCGAAGTCGACCACCAGGACCGGCCGCGGGGATGGGGAATTCACCGCCTCAGTCTAGTGGCGGCCCGATTTCGCCCATCACGTTAGTGTCGGGGCGGCAATGGTTACCCCAGCGGGGAACCAATCCGAGGAAGCGAGGTCCGCTGTGCTGGGTCTGCCCGAGCGGATAACCGCCTGCCTGTTCGACCTCGACGGTGTGCTCACCGATACCGCCAGCGTCCACACCCGCGCGTGGAAGGCGATGTTCGACGACTACTTGCGAACCAGGGCGCAGCGCACCGGTGAGCCGTTCGTCCCGTTCGACGCGGGCGCCGACTATCAGCGTTACGTCGACGGCAAGCGCCGCGAGGACGGCGTCCGGTCGTTTCTGGTCAGCCGCGGAGTCGAGCTGCCCGACGGTCACCCCGACGACCCGCCCGACGCCGAAACCGTGCACGGGCTGGGCAACCGCAAGAACGAGATGTTTCATGAAACGTTGCGCCGCGACGGCATCGAGGTGTTCGAGGGCTCACGCCGCTACCTCGAGGACGCCAGCGCCGCAGGCCTCGGCATCGCCGTCGTCTCGTCGAGCGCGAACACCGAGGAGGTGCTCGACATCACCGGGATGGCGCGCTACGTCCAGCACCGCGTCGACGGGGTCACCATGCGCGAGGAGCACATCGCGGGCAAACCCGAGCCGGACTCTTTCCTGCGGGCGGCCGAACTGCTCGGTGTCACACCGGCTCAGGGCGCGGTGTTCGAGGATGCCCTCGCCGGGGTGGCGGCGGGACGGGCCGGGAAGTTCGGCTATGTGGTGGGCGTCGACCGCGTGGGACAGGCAGAGGAACTGCGGCGCAACGGCGCCGACATCGTCGTCACCGACCTCGCCGAACTGCGGGAGACCACACCGTGATCCCCTACGACGTCTTCCCCGTCGAGCCGTGGCAGGTCCGCGAGACCCGGCTGGACGTCGACCTCATCGACGAGTCCGAATCGCTGTTCGCACTGTCCAACGGGCACATAGGGTTTCGGGGCAACCTCGACGAGGGCGAACCGCACGGCATGCCCGGTACGTATCTGAACTCCTTCTTCGAGGTCCGGCCACTGCCCTACGCCGAGGCGGGCTACGGCTACCCCGAGGCGGGTCAGACGATCGTCAACGTCACCAACGGCAAGATCGTGCGACTGCTGGTCGACGACGAACCCTTCGACGTCCGCTACGGCGAGCTCATCGACCACGAACGGATCCTCGATCTGCGGGCAGGCACCCTGAGCCGTCGGGTGCACTGGCGGTCACCGGCGGGCAAGCAGGTGAAGGTGTTGTCCACCCGCCTGGTGTCGCTGTCGCAACGCGGCGTCGCGGCCATCGAGTACATCGTCGAGGCGATCGACGAATTCGTTCGTGTCACAGTGCAATCCGAGCTGGTCGCCAATGAGGACCAGCCCGAGGAGTCGGGCGACCCACGGGTGGCGGCGGTGCTGCGCAAACCCCTCGAGGCGGTTCACCACGAGCAGACCGACCACAGCGCGCTGCTGGTCCACCGGACCCGGGGCAGCGCCCTGATGATGGCGGCCGCGATGGACCACGAGGTCGACGTGCCCGGACGCGTCGAGATCAGCACCGACGCCCGCGAAGACCTCGCCCACACCACCGTGATCTGCGGGCTGCGCCCGGGCCAGCGCCTGCGCATCGTCAAGTACCTCGCCTACGGGTGGTCGAGCCTGCGTTCCCGTCCGGCACTGCGTGATCAGGCCGCGGCCGCGCTCACCGGCGCACGCTACGTCGGTTGGCAGGGGCTGCTGGACGCGCAACGCGAATACCTCGACGAGTTCTGGGATTGCGCCGATGTCGAGGTCGAAGGCGACCCCGACCTGCAGCAGGCGGTGCGGTTCGGACTGTTCCACGTGCTGCAGGCCAGCGCCCGCGCCGAACGTCGCGCCATTCCCGGCAAGGGCCTGACCGGCGCCGGGTACGACGGCCACGCCTTCTGGGACACCGAGGGTTTCGTGCTCCCGGTGCTCACCTACACCAAACCCTCCGCGGCCGCCGACGCGCTGCGTTGGCGGGCGTCCACCCTGCCGTTGGCCAGAGAGCGCGCGGCGCAACTGGATCTGAAGGGCGCCGCGTTCCCGTGGCGCACCATCCGCGGTGAGGAGTGCTCGGCGTACTGGCCTGCGGGGACCGCGGGCTGGCACGTCAACGCCGACATCGCCATGGCCTTCGACCGCTACCGCACCGTCACCGGCGACGACTCACTCGAGGACGAATGCGGCCTCGCGGTGCTGGTCGACACCGCCCGGCTGTGGATGACGATCGGCCACCACGACCGTCACGGCGTCTGGCATCTCGACGGCGTCACCGGTCCCGACGAGTACACGGCGGTGGTGCGCGACAACGTCTTCACCAACCTGATGGCCGCCCACAACCTGCGGGTGGCGGCCGAGGCCTGCGAGAGGCGCTCGGAGATCGCCCGGGACATGGGGGTGACCACCGAGGAGACGGCGACGTGGCGGGAAGCGGCCGCGGCCGCGCACATCCCCTACGACGAGGACCTCGGCGTGCACCCGCAGTGCGAGGGGTTCACGACGCTGGCCGAGTGGAACTTCACCAAGAACACCTCGTATCCCCTGCTGCTCCACGAACCGTATGTGCGGCTCTACCCAACCCAGGTGATCAAACAGGCCGATCTGGTGCTGGCGATGCAGTGGCAGAGCCACGCCTTCACCAACGAACAGAAGGCCCGCAACGTCGACTATTACGAGCGTCGCACCACGCGCGACTCGTCGCTGTCGGCGTGCACACAGGCGGTGATGTGCGCGGAGGTCGGACATTTGAACCTCGCCCACGACTACGCCTTCGAGGCGGCGATGATCGACCTGCGCAACCTGCACCACAACACGCGCGACGGGTTGCACATGGCGTCACTGGCCGGCGCGTGGACGGCGCTGGTCGCCGGATTCGGCGGACTGCGCGACGACGAGGGCGTCCTGTCGTTGAACCCGCACCTGCCCGACGCGCTGTCGTGCCTGCGATTCCGGTTGCGCTGGCGCGACTTCCGGCTGACCGTCCACGCGCGACACGACGAGGTGACCTACACGTTGCGCGACGGGCCGGACGGCCGGCTGGCGATCCGGCATGCCGGGGAGGAGATCGTCCTGTCCACCCAGGAGCCGACGACGGTCAAGGTGCAGCACCGCACACCACTGTTGCCGCCACCGTCGCAGCCGCCGGGCCGCGAACCGCTGCGGCGCCGCCTGACCGAACCGCGCTAGCGGTCAGGCGCCCTGGGCCTCGGCGGTCGTGGGATCGCGCCGGTTGACCTCGTCGCGGCTGGCGTTCCAGTCCAGCGCCGCGGGCGCGCCTGCGGGCACCGTGGGGTGCGCGGGCCGGATCGGGTCGAGGCGTCGGTAGCCCTCGCCCTGAGCGGGCCGCAGATCCTCTTCGCCCTTGTTCGGCCACAGCGAGGCCGCCCGTTCGGCCTGTGCGCTGATGGTCAGCGACGGGTTCACCCCGAGGTTGGCCGAGATGGCCGCCCCGTCGGTGACGTACAGCGTCGGATAGTTGTAGACGCGGTGATACGGGTCGATGACGCCGTGTTCCGGGTTGTCGCCGATGGCGGCGCCGCCGAGGAAGTGCGCCGTCAGCGGGATGTTGAACAGTTCGCCCCAGGTGCCGCCCGCGACGCCGTCGATCTTCTTCGCGATCCGCCGCGTCACCTCGTTGCCCACCGGTATCCACGTCGGGTTGGGCTCGCCGTGGCCCTGTTTGCTCGTCAGCCGGCGGGTGCCGAGCTTGGTGCGCTTGGTGAACGTGGTGATGGAATTGTCGAGGTTCTGCATGACCAGCGCGATCAGGGTCCGCTCGCTCCACCGCCGGACGTTGAGCAGCCGGACCGTGCCACGCGGATCCTGGCGCGCGTTGACGAACAACTGCTTCCACCGCGGGACGTCGGTGCCCTCCGGGCCGGAGCCGTCGGTCATCAGCGTCTGCAGCAGCCCCATCGCGTTGGAACCCTTGCCGTAGCGCACGGGTTCGATGTGGGTGTCGGACGTCGGGTGGATCGACGAGGTGATGGCCACGCCGTGGGTGAGGTCGAGGTCGTCGGTGGCCTCGAAGCGGCCCGCGCCGACGATGGACTCGGAGTTGGTGCGGGTCAACATGCCGAGCCGGTCGGAGATCTCGGGGAGTTTCCCGGCGTCACGCATCTTGAACAGCAGCTTCTGCGTGCCGAACGTGCCCGCCGCAAGGACGAGATTGGTGGCGGTGAAGGTGCGTTTCCGGCGCCGCACCTTGCGTCCGGTGCGCACGGTGGTCACCTCCCAGACCCCGTCGTCGCGCTGTTCGAAGCTGGTCACGGTGGTCAGCGGATGCACCTCCGCGCCCGCCTGCTCGGCGAGGTAGAGGTAGTTCTTCACCAGGGTGTTCTTGGCGTTGTGGCGGCAGCCGGTCATACACTCGCCGACCTCGATGCAGCCCCTGCGGGCCGGGCCTGCGCCGCCGAAGTACGGGTCGGGGACCGTCTTGCCCGGGGTCTTCTGCCCGTCGGGTCCGAAGAACACCCCGACCGGTGTGGGTACGAAGGTGTCGCCGACGCCCATCTCCTCGGCGACCTCTTTCACGACGCGGTCGGCGTCGGTGAACGTCGGGTTGGTCACCACGCCGAGCATCCGTTGAGCCTGCTCGTAGTGGGGCAGCAACTCCTCGTTCCAGTCGGTGATGTGCTTCCACTGCGGGTCGTTGAAGAACGGCTCCCGCGGCACGTAGAGGGTGTTGGCGTAGTTGAGCGATCCGCCGCCGACGCCGGCGCCCGCCAGGATGAGCACGTCGCGGAGCAGGTGGATGCGCTGAATGCCGTAGCAGCCCAGTTGCGGCGCCCACAGGAAGTTGCGCAGATCCCACGAGGTTTTCGCGAAATCCTCGTCGGCGAAGCGGCGGCCCGCTTCGAGTACGCCTACCCGGTAGTCCTTCTCGGTGAGCCGCAGCGCGGTGACGCTGCCGCCGAACCCCGAACCGATGATGAGGACGTCGTAGTCAGGCTGCATGACACCAGTATGGGTTACCAACGGGTAACGAGCTAGACAGGTGCGCCTAACCCGCGAGCAGACACAGAATCGCGTTGCTGAGCGCCTCCGAACGCGATTCTGCGTCTGCTCGCGGGCGTTATCCACAGGCGCGGCTCTGACCGCTACCGAAGGCCGGGTGAATACCCGAGAGTCGACAACCATGGATTCGGCGGTGCGGGACCTACTTCGTGGGCTCGGCGGCCTGGCGACCGCGCGGGAGTTGCTCACGGTCATGACGCGTCAGCAACTGGACTGGTGTGTGCGGCGCGGCGAGTTGGTCCGCGTGTGGCACGGCGTCTACGGCGACCACCACCCCGACGTGCGAGGCCGCCTGCGCGGACTCGACCTCTTCCTCGGGGAGGAGGCGGTCGTATGCCTGGGCACCGCGGCGGGGCTGTACGGCTTCGATGTCGAGAACACCGCGGCGATCCATATCCTCGATCCCGGCAGGCGGGTCCGCCCGGCGGTCGGACTGTCCGTCCACCAACGGGTCGGCGCACCGCTGCAACGGGTGGCCGGCCGATTGGCCACCGCACCCGCTTGGACGGCGGTCGAGACCGCCCGCCGACTACCCCGGCCGCGTGCACTCGCAACCCTGGATGCCGCTGTCCACTCCACCTGGTGCGACGTCGCCGAACTGCAGAGGGCCGTCGACGAGCAACGCGGACGCCGCGGCATAGTCGCCGTGCGCGAGTTGCTTCCCCATGTCGACGGGCGTGCCGAATCGGCGATGGAGAGCGAAGCCCGACTCGTGATGATCGACTACGGGCTCCCCCGACCGGTGCTGCAGTACGAGATCCGCGGGGCCGACGGCGAGGTCTGGCGGGTCGACTTCGCCTGGCCGGAAGTGCGGGTCGTCGCCGAGTACGAAAGCGTGGAATGGCACGTCGGCCGTCGCGAGATGATCAGGGACAGAAAGCGCGTCGCGGCGATTCAGGACATGGGTTGGACGGTGATCCCGATGGTCATCGACGACGTCCGACAGTATCCCGATCGGCTGGCCCAGCGCATCGCACACCACTTGTCACTGTCCCGACTGGCCGGCTGACTCGCGAGCAGACAGAGAATCGCGTTCCGACACCCCGAAAAACGCGAATCTGTGTCTGCTCGCGCCCAGAGCCCAGAGCCCAGAGCCCAGAGCCGAGCGCCTACGCGCCGACCGTCAGACCGACCTTCTGAAACTCCTTGGGGTCACAGTAACCGGCCTTGGCCATCGAGCGGCGAAGCCCGCCAACGAGGTTGAGCGATCCGAACGGATCGTCCGACGGCCCGGTGAGCACCTGTTCGAGCGACGGCCGCTCGCCGAGCGCCACCTGCAGCAGTGCACCGCGGGGCAGCGACGGATGCGCCGCGGCCGCAGGCCAGAACCAGCCACCGCCCAGCGCTTCGGCGGCGCTGGCCAGCGGTGTGCCGAGCACCACCGCGTCGGCGCCGCAGGCGATGGCCTTGGCCAGATCACCCGAGGTGTGGATGTCGCCGTCGGCCAGCACGTGCACGTAACGTCCGCCGGTCTCGTCGAGGTATTCGCGGCGCGCCGCAGCGGCGTCGGCGATGGCGGTGGCCATCGGCACGCTGATGCCCAGCACCTCGTCGGACGTCGTCACCCCGGACGTCGAGCCGTAACCCACGATCACGCCGGCCGCACCCGTGCGCATCAGGTGCAGCGCAGTGCGGTGGTCCAGCACGCCGCCGGCGACCACCGGCACGTCGAGTTCGGAGATGAACGTCTTGAGGTTGAGCGGTTCGCCGTCGGACGCGACGCGTTCGGCGGACACGATCGTGCCCTGGATGACGAGCAGGTCGATGCCCGCCTGCAGCAGCGCCGGGGTCAGCGCCTGGGCGTTCTGCGGGCTCACCCGCACCGCCGTCGTCACCCCCGCATCGCGGATGCGGGACACCGCCGCACCGAGCAACTCCGGGTCGAGCGGCGCGGCGTGCAACTGCTGCAGCAGCCGGATCGCCGCCGACGGTTCAGAGGACGCGGCCGCGGCCTTCTCCACGACCTGCTGGATCTTCTCCTCGACGTCGGCGTGCCTGCCGATCAACCCTTCGCCGTTGAGGACGCCGAGCCCACCGAGGCGGCCGAGTTCGATCGCGAACTCCACCGACACCAACGCATCGGTCGGATGCGCCACCACGGGGATCTCGAACCGGTAGGCGTCGAGCTGCCACGCCGTCGACACGTCCTGCGACGAGCGGGTGCGGCGCGACGGCACGATGTTGATGTCGTGGAGTTCATATGTACGGCGGGCGGTGCGGCCCATACCGATTTCGACCATGTCTCGCACAGTGCTGTTTCCCAGTCCGTCAGCGGGCGTAGTAGTTGGGCGCTTCGACGGTCATCGTGATGTCGTGCGGGTGGCTTTCCTTGAGCCCGGCCGCGGTGATCTGCACGAATTGCGCCTGCTGCAACGCCTCGATGGTGGGCGACCCGGTGTAGCCCATGGCCGCGCGCAGACCGCCGGTGAGCTGGTGGATCACCTGTGCCAGCGGTCCGCGGAACGGTACCCGGCCCTCGATGCCCTCGGGCACCAGCTTGTCCTCGGAGAGCACGTCGTCCTGGAAGTACCGGTCCTTGGAGAACGATCCGCGGGTGGCACCGGCCGCGTTGCGTCCCTGCATCGCGCCGAGCGACCCCATACCGCGGTAGCTCTTGAACTGCTTGCCGTTGACGAAGATCAGATCGCCGGGCGCCTCGGCGGTGCCCGCCAGCAGCGAGCCCAGCATGGCCGTGGACGCCCCCGCGGCCAGCGCCTTGGCGATGTCGCCGGAGTACTGCAACCCGCCGTCGGCGATCACCGGCACACCCGACGGCGCGCACGCCGCGACGGCCTCGAGGATCGCGGTGATCTGCGGCGCCCCCACGCCCGCGACCACGCGCGTGGTGCAGATCGAGCCGGGACCGACCCCGACCTTGACCGCGTCCGCCCCGGCCTCGACGAGCGCGGCGGCTCCGGCGCGGGTGGCGACGTTGCCGCCGATGACCTCGACGCGGTCGCCGAGCACGGTCTTGATGCGGTGCACCATGTCGAGCACGCCGCGGTTGTGCGCGTGGGCGGTGTCGACGATCAGCACGTCCACGCCTGCGTCGGCCAGCGTCATCGCGCGGGTCCACGCGTCGTCACCGACGCCCACCGCCGCGCCGACGAGCAGCCTGCCGTCGGAGTCCTTGGTGGCCAACGGGAACTGTTCGGTCTTGACGAAGTCCTTGACGGTGATCAGCCCGGTCAGCTTGCCGTGACCGTCCACGATCGGCAGCTTCTCGATCTTGTGACGCCGCAACAGCCCGAGCGCGGCCTCGGCCGAGACACCTTCCTGCGCGGTGATCAGCGGCGCCTTGGTCATCACCTCGGAGACCGGTTTGGACTGGTCCACCTCGAAGCGCATGTCGCGGTTGGTGATGATCCCGACGAGCGCGCCGTGGTCGTCCACGACCGGCAGACCGGAGATGCGGAAGCGCGCACACATGGCGTCGACCTCGGCGAGCGTGTTCTCCGGCGAGCAGGTCACCGGATCGGTCACCATCCCGGCCTCGGATCGTTTGACGGTCTCGACCTGGCCGGCCTGTTCGGCCACCGGCAGGTTGCGGTGCAGCACGCCCATGCCGCCGGCCCGCGCCATCGCGATGGCCATGCGGGATTCGGTGACCGTGTCCATCGCGGAGCTGACCAGCGGCACCCGCAACCGGATCCGCTTGGTCAGCTGACTCGAGGTGTCGGCCGTGGCGGGCACGACGTCGGAGGCGGCGGGCAACAACAGGACGTCATCGAAGGTCAGCCCGAGCATGGCCACCTTCGTCGGGTCGTCGCCGCCGGTCGGCACCGGTACGGCGATGGGAACGCTGCGTTCAGCGATCGACATGGGCGGGGCCTCCATAGGCACTTGGGCGGATACTCAATCCTATCGGTTGCGGCGGTGGCGGCTCGGCCCCGCACACCGGTCGCCACACCGGTGACGGCTGGCGTGATCACAGGGGGGCTGCGTAATGTGGGACCCGTGCGAGACCATCTGCCACCTGGTTTGCCGCCCGACCCGTTCGCCGACGATCCCTGCGATCCCTCGGCGGCCCTCGACGCGCTCGAACCCGGTCAGCCGCTGGACCCGCAGGAGCGCACTGCCGTCGAGGCGGACCTCGCCGACCTCGCGGTTTACGAGGCGCTGCTCGCGCACAAGGGAATTCGCGGTCTGGTCGTCTGCTGTGACGAATGCCAGCAGGACCACTACCACGACTGGGACATGCTGCGGGCCAACCTGCTGCAGCTGCTCGTCGACGGCACGGTCCGGCCCCACGAGCCGGCCTACGATCCCGAACCCGACGCCTATGTCACGTGGGATTACTGCCGTGGCTACGCCGACGCCTCGCTGAACGAAGCGACGTCGGACTCAGACGGCTACCGCTGAGCGGTTCGTCACTCTTCTGCTGCAGCGTCTGCCGCGTCACCCGGCAGCGGTAGGAGCACCGTGGTCGTGACCACGGGCGCCACGGCCTCGGGCCGCTCGACGGTCGGCGCCGGCTTAGTCGGCGCCTCCACCTCCACCTCGGATGCCTCCACCTCGGATTCGGCCACCGGCGGCGCAACCGTCGTGGCCGGCGCGACCGTGGTCGGCGCGAGTGACGTGGTGGGCATCGTCGTCGTCACCGGTGCAGACGACGGCGGGAGCTCGACGGGCGCCCGGGGGGTCGTCGTGACCGGCGGCGCCGAAGCGGGCGACGACGGCGCCAGCGTGGGCGCCGTCGGCGAGGTGGCTGACGGCACAGGCGGCGACGACGTGCTCGGCGGCGGGGTCGAAGAAGCGGGCGGAGTCGTCGTCGGCGGAACCGACGGGTCGGTGGACGACGGGGGTGTCGTGGCCGGCGCGGTGCTGTCGGACGGTGGCGTGGCATCCGGCGAGAGCAGCGCGGGCAGCGGCAGATCCGAGGGCACCTCGGGCAGCACCACGGGCGGAGCGTTCGGCGGCACGGTCGCGTCGGGATCGCGGGTCTCCACCTTCACCGACAGCTGCTGCCACTGGTCCACGAGCTCCTGCTGGCGGCTGGTGTCCCCGACCGCGGCGACGGTGGTCGTGAGCGTCTGCAGCTTGTCCTGCGCGGCGGTCCACTCGCCCTGCTCGATGAGCTGCTGCACCTCGGCCATCTGGGTCTGCGCGGCCAGCGCGACCTGATCGTCACGGGTGGTGGTCTGTTCGCCGAAGAGCATGGTGCGCACGCCGTACAGCGGATCGCCCGGCCCGGCGCCGTACACCACCGAGCCGAAGCCACCGAGACACAGCACCGCCGCGGCCACGGAGCCGACGACGGCCAGCGAGAACCGGCGGCGTGCAGTGGTCGTGGTGGCGCGGTCCAGCGCGATCGCCGCATCCCGCGGTGTGACCACGGACGCCATCGGCGGCTGCCGGACCTCGTCACGCCAGCCGGCCAGCAGGTACGCCAATTCGGCCTCGCCGGAGTCGTTCGAGTACACCGGCTGTTCGGTGGAGAGCGCGTCGAGGAAACGGTCGGTCTGATTGATCTCGGGCAGCGACGGCTCGCCCCCGTTGAAGGATCGGCGTGTGAAGTCAGGCATGGTCGTGCCCCGTTGCGATGATCTCGGCCTTGAGCCGCGCCAGGGCGCGGTGCTGCGCCACGCGCACCGCCCCCGCGGTGCTCCCGACCGCCTCGGCGGTCTCCTCGGCGCTCATGCCGACGACGACGCGCAGGATCAGGATCTCGCGCTGCTTGTCCGGCAGCACACCGAGCAGCTTCTCCATCCGCGCCGAGGACTCGGCGTTGATGGCCAACTGTTCGGGCCCCGCCTCACCGGAGAACCGTTCGGGCACCACGTCGGTGGGGTCCGACTTGTTTCGGCTCGCCGCTCGGTGGGCGTCCGCGATCTTGTGCGCTGCGATGCCATACACAAAGGCGAGGAACGGTCGTCCCTGGTCCTTGTAGCGCGGCAGCGCCGTGATGGCGGCCAAGCACACCTCCTGCGCAACGTCGTCTGCGGAGAGGCCACTTCGTTCCGTCGCGCCGATCCTGGCTCGGCAGTACCGCACGACGATCGGTCGAATGGTCTCCAGCACTTCCCGGAGTGCATCTCGATTGCCCGCCACTGCCTCAGCGACGACAGCATCGAGACGATCTCCCGAAAGTGTCATCGTGGGTGTGCTCTCCAACGTTACGAACGGCGTATCCGACGGTCTGGCTCAGCTAAACAATAACGATGCCTACGGGCGCCACCCGGACTAGCGAACAGACCACACACCGCCCCTGTGTCGGACAGTATCTGCGCTGGTGTCGCGAAAGTCCGTGACCTGGCCCGGCGTGTACTGCGCGCTCCCGATGTCGGCGAGCAGGCTGGCGAGCGCCCAGCGCAGCGGCACCAGTCCCAGCGCGTCCGCCCGGTCGAGTGCGGCGTCGGCGATCGCCCGGCAACGGTCGAGTTCGCCGTGACTGCACAGCGCCGCGGCGAGCACCACGTCGGATTTGACGCGATGCCGCACCGAGGTGAACGCCGCCGCCGCCGTGACGGCGCGTTCGGCGTGCTCGACGGCCGTCGCGCCGTCCCCCTGCACCATCGCGAGTTCCGCGCTGACCCACTCCAGGCGCACCGGCAGGCGGGCCTCGCCGGCGGCCTCGACGACCGTGGCCGCGCGCTCGAGCAGCCGCTGCGATGCCGCGAACCGGCCGACTCCGAGGGCGTCGGCTGCGAGGCCGATCAGCGCGTCGGCGACCGCGTCGTCGGTGTCCGCGGCCCGCAACGCCCGGCCGTCCCATCCCGCGGCCGGTCGGTGGCCGCCCAGTTGCCGCAGGAAGGACGCCGCGGTGCTCATCGCCAGAGAACGCGGGGCGGGCCCGGAGGACCGCGCCAGGGCGGTCAATTCGGTGTGTGCGACGGCGTAGCGGCCCTGACCGCCCGCGGCCACCGCACGCAGCCACCGGTCCCGCGAGCCGGCCGGCGGGGGTAGCGGCCAGAGATCGGGCCGGTCGCCGAACGCGGCGTCGAGGAGCGGGCTGGTCATGGCCTTGCGACGCTACCAACGCCGCGTCGGGGGGTTGAGTGGCAAATCACGATTCCGCGAAGGCCGTCGAGCGGTTAACTCTTTGTGCGCCTCGAGTTACGGCCACGTTAAGCAGCGGCCCGAAGCTGCCATTGGCCGATGGGCGCGAACTGGCTGAATGCCGTCGTCAGAGGCGGCGCCGCCTCGGCGGTTAGCACGTTTCGCGCCGACGGCAAGTCAGAAGGATGAACGTGACGTAAATTCTTGAGCTGCGGTTATGCGATTGAGCACATGATCGGGCTATTGACGGAAATTCTTTTGCCCTTCTACGTTGTGTGCACGAGTGGTCATCGGCGACAAGTGCTCGAATCTGTTCCACGACGCACGCTCTATTGCGTTCCCGAAATGGGTGTTTAGAGAGGGGTTTTCCCATGCCTCAGCCGCAGCAGCTGCCCGGACCCAACGCCGACATCTGGGATTGGCAGATGCACGGACTTTGCCGGGGTGTCGATTCTTCGATGTTCTTCCACCCCGACGGCGAGCGGGGACGCGCCCGCGCCCAACGCGAAATGCGCGCCAAGGAAATGTGCCGAAGCTGCCCTGTGATCGCCCAATGCCGCTCGCACGCTCTCGCCGTCGGCGAGCCCTACGGAATCTGGGGCGGATTGAGCGAATCCGAGCGGGAGATGTTGCTCAAGCGCGGTATCCGCCGGACCGCCTGACGACGCCACTCAGCGAACGATGAAGCCCCATCTCGGCAAACACCGAGATGGGGCTTCTCCGTCTGTGGACGACGAATTCCGGGGGTCGGCTCAGCGGGCGCCGGCCGCCAGCCATCGCTCGAACGTCGTCGAGGCGATGCGGGCGTTGTCCGCCGGCAGCAGGACGTTGCCGGCCATGGACAGATCCAGGGGTCCCGACCAGGTGGGCACCAGCTTGACCGTCCGCCCGCGGACGGCGTTGGTGCGCCTGGCCATGTCGACCAGGTCCTGGGTCTCGGGTCCGGCGACGTCGACATAGCGGCCCTGCGGCTCTCCGGCGGCGATCTCGGCCAGGACGGCGGCGATGTCGTCGGGGGCGATCGGCTGCACCAGCAGCGGGGCGATGGTGGCGACGCCGTCGTGTTCGGTCCAGCCGGCCGCCAGAGCCGCGAAATCGTGGAACTGCGTGGCCGGCACGATCGTCCACGGCACGGCGCCTTCTGCGACCAGGCGCTCCTGTTCCCGCTTGCCGTCGTAGTGCGCGGTACCGCCGTCGCTCATCCGGTCGATACCGACGATCGACAGCAGCACATGGTGGGACACCCCTGCCCGTTTCTCCGCCGCCAGGAGAGTCCTCGTCGTGGTCGCGAAATAGTCGCGCGTCTCGTCGGGGCTGATCGGTGGCGAACTGATCGCATCGACCACGGCGTGGACGCCGTCGAGCGCAGCGTCCAGACCGTCGCCCGTCAGCAGGTCGACGCCGAGCGAGCGACTTATACGGACGACCTCGTGCCCGTCCCGCTCGAGGAACGACGCCGTGCGGGCACCGATGTTGCCGGTCGCGCCGGCCACCGCGATTCGCATCGTGACCTCCCCGATCACGGTAACCGAGCGGCCTAGCGTGCCGCCAGGTCTCGCAGCACCATCTCCGTCGTGGGCCAGTCCATGCACTTGTCGGTGACCGACTGCCCGTAGGTGAGCGGCCGCGACTCGGAGGACTGCGCGCCGCCGACGAGGAAGCTCTCCAACATCACGCCGCTGACCGGAAGCCCGTCGCGGATCAGCTGTGCCACCTCGGCGGCCACGCCGGCCTGGCGGACGTGGTCCTTCCCGGAGTTGGCGTGGCTGCAGTCGACGACCACCCGGCCGGGTAGTCCGGCGGCGGTCAGCTTGGCGGCCGCGGCCTGCACCGCATCCGCGCCGTGGTTGGGCCCGTCCGTACCGCCGCGCAGGATCACGTGGCAGTCTTCGTTGCCGTCAGTGCTGACCACCGCGCCGCGGCCGGAGTCGTCCATCCCGAAGAAGACATGCTGGGCGGCAGCCGCTTTGACCCCGTCGACGGCCACCTGGATGTTGCCGTCGGTGCCGTTCTTGAAGCCGACCGGCATCGACAGGCCCGAGGCGAGCTGGCGGTGCACCTGCGATTCGGTGGTGCGGGCGCCGATGGCTCCCCACGCGACCGCGTCCGCGATGTACTGGGGGCTGGTCGGTTCCAGGAACTCGCACCCGACGGGCAGGCCGATGTCGATGATGTCGAGCAGCAGTTGGCGGGCGGTGCGCAGGCCGCGCGACACGTCGAAGGTGCCGTCCATCCCCGGATCGTTGATCAGGCCCTTCCAGCCGATCGTCGTGCGCGGCTTCTCGAAGTACACGCGCATGACGATCTTGAGCCGATCGCCGAGTTCGTCGGCCACCTTGGCCAGCCGGCTGGCGTAGTCCAGTGCGGCGACCGGATCGTGCACCGAACACGGCCCCACCACGACCAGGAGGCGGTCGTCACGTCCGGCGAGGATGTCGGCGATCTCGGTGCGGTCGCGGGCGACCCGCTCGGCGCGCCGGGCGCCCAGCGGGAACTCGGCGAGCACCTCATGCGGGCTGGGAATCGCGCTGAAACTGCGGATGCGCCGATCGGACGTGGCCGGCGGGGTGGCGATCTGCGCCAGGTTCATTTCTCGAGGTGCCTTTCTGGACACGGGCACCTGCGTGGGGTTCCGGTGCCCTTGAATGACGAAAGGCAGCGACCGAGTGGTCACTGCCTGGGCTCCGGGTGGATGCGTGCTTAGCGCTGCGCTTTATCGGCTCCGCCCGGAGCCTCGATAAAGAGCCAATAGCCGGCGCGCACACCAATGGTCACGCGGACAGGCTACACCACCGGTCGGGGTCACCTCGGCCGGGGACTTTCGCCTCTGGCAGATGGCCGTGGGCCGCGAAGGATGGGGGTATGCCTCCGCACTGCGATTCTCTCGACGGTCCGGTCGTCACCGCTGCCAAGGCGGCCCTGGTGGAAGCGAATGTCGACCTGGTCCTGCCGTTCGTCCCGGAAGGCGCCGAACAGGAGGTGCGGGACGCGTTCGAGCGCACCCGCGCCGCTCAGGCCGAAGGCGGGCACGTTACGCACGAGGTGGCCGATCTGTACTTTTTCGGCACCGTGGTCCGCCTGCATCGAGCAGGTGAGGGTGCACCGTTCACCGGGCTCAAACCGGCCGGTCTCGACGTGGGACCGGTGATCCCGATGGCGGAGCGGGCGATCGAGCAGCGATCCGTCGACGATCTGCACGCCTTCCTGTCCGCCGAACTGCGCAAGGAGCTGCAGAGGCGCCTCGACAGGATCAAGGCGCTCAGCGCGGGGGTGACGACGGCCGAGCGTCGCGAATACGTCGAAGCGGTTCTGGGCCTGCAGGTGTACAGCCACCACCTGTACAGGTTCATGCGACGCGATCCGCACGAGGGTTGACCGTTCGGCTTCTCGGCCAGCGCCTGCGTTTCATCCGGGGTGGGCGGCCAACCATTCGAGAAGGAGGTCTGCGACCGCGTCCGATTGCTCGTCGAGCAACCAGTGTGATCCCGACAGTATCTTGAAGCGATACTCGGCACTGACATGGTCGCCGGTGAGCCGGGCGCCCTTCTCCACGAGGCCGGCGTCGCGGTCACTCCACACGAACATCGTTGGGACAGTGATCTTTCTGTTGATACGAGGAATCCCGGACAGCGGGATCGCGCGGTACCAGTTCAGCGCAGCGGTGAGCACACCTGGCTCACTCATGGCGCGGGCATCGCGGTCGGCGGCGTCCTTGGGCTGCCCCGCCTTCGACTGCATGAACCTCGACATCCTCGAGCCGCTCCCGTCGCCGCTCAGGAGATATCGCTCGGGGATCCCAGGAATCTGGAAGAAGGAGATGTACCAGGAAGCGAATGCCTGTCTGCTTGTCGGCATCGCTCTGAGGAACGCCGCGGGGTGCGGCACGGACATCGCGGTCAGCGAAGCGAGGCGCTCGGGCATGTCGGCGGCGAGAGCCCATGCCACAGTGGCACCCCAGTCGTAGCCGACCAGGTGTACCCGCGCCGCACCGCTGGCGTCGATGAGGGCGAGGATGTCGGCGACCAGCTCGGAGATCCGGTAATCCCGCCGGCGCGCGGGACAATCGCGCTACCCACTCCCCTCGGATCAGCTCCCGTTCACGGTTGTCAGGCGTAATCTGTCGCGACATCGGAGCTCACAGGGGAGCAGGAGATGGCACTTGTTGACTTTTCAGGAATCTTCCTGCGCCGGTTGGCCGTTGCCGTCGTTGTCACCGCCGTGACGCCGGGATTGGTCGCACTCGGGGCCGAATCAGCGCCCGCGAGAGCGTTTTCCAGTCCGGACCTGCCCGTCGAGCAACTCGACGTGCCGTCCGCAGCGATGAACCGCACCATCAGGGTGGAATTCCTCAGCGGTGGGCCGGGTTCGCACGCCGTGTACCTGCTCGACAGCATGGAGGCGCCCGAAGACGTCAGCGGCTGGGACCGCAATACCGCCGCGTTCGACATCTTGAACGGCTCGGGACTCTCGGTGGTCATGCCGGTGGGCGGCGAATCCAGCTTCTACAGTGACTGGTATCAGCCGGCGGTGGGCAACGGGCGGACAGTCGCTTACAAGTGGGAGACGTTCATCGCCCGCGAGTTACCCGCGTGGCTTGCGGCGAACAAAGACGTCGCCCCGACAGGCAACGCGGCGGTGGGCGCGTCGATGGGTGGTTCGGCGGCGCTGACACTGGCCGCCTACTATCCGGAGCAGTTCGTCTATGCCGGATCGCTGTCCGCATTCCCCAATCTCTCCGAGGGGCCATGGCCCGGGCTGGTCAACCTGTCGATGAACTGGAACGGCGGTTTCGACTCCGCCGCCATGTGGGGCCCGCCCGGCGACCCGGCATGGGCGCGGAACGACCCGACCGTGAACGTCGCCCGGCTCGTCGCGAACAACACCCGGATCTGGTTGTACTGCGGCAACGGTTCGCCCACCGACGTCGCCTACGCCAACCCCGCTCCGGTGGCCGGCGAGGGATTCCTCGAAGGCTTCGCGATCGAATCGAACCAGAGATTCCGCGATCGCTACGTCGCCGCGGGCGGACGCAACGGCGTGTTCAACTTCCCGTCGAACGGCACCCACAACTGGGGTTACTGGGCTCAACAACTCCAGGAGATGCGGCCGGATCTGCAGCGAAGGCTCGGATAGCGGATCCCACCAGAACCGGTCTTGTGGCCTGCGCCGAATAAGTCGGCTGTCACCGCGATCGCCGGCGCAGTACGGACACACCCGGTCCGTCCAGCTCGCCGAAGACCGGAACCCGTCCCACGGCGGCCATCAACAACATGCCCGCTCGCCCGCGAATGTTCTGTCCCGCACCCCATTCCCGATCCATGTCGGTGGCTCGCAGGCGAAGACCGCGTAGGCGCAGCAACGGCACCAACCCGATCGGAACCGGCCCGGCGAGAAAGTCGAGTGCCACCGCGGTTCGCCGCGGATCAGGCGCGAAGTCGAGCCCGAGCGGAATTCTCATGTCACCGCTGTGCGCCATCACCTCGGCGAGCAGCCCAGGAGCTTGCGGTGGAGGTCGCCAATACCGGTGGTCTGCAAGGCTGCGCAACCCTGCGGCGATCTCACCGGCGGGCAGCTCGGCTTTGCGGCGCGCCAGCTCGTCGATGGCGCGATCCGGACTGCCGCGTCGCACGCCCAGCAGCGTCATCTTGAGCGTGCCCTCGACGAGGAAGCTCAATAGATGGGCGCCGACTGTCTTCACATCCCAGCCGGCGCAGAGGCTCGGGGTCGCCAACTGACTGTCGTCCAGTTCGTCGAGGAGGTCGGCCACACGACGACGTTCGTCCGCTACCGCGGCGAAGATCTGATCGCGGTCCATCACAGAAGAATACGGCCGTCGCGCACAACGAGTTCCGAAAACGGAAGGTCGAGCACCTGGTGGGCGTGGCCGCGGCGACCGTGCCCGTGATCCTGGTCCCCGGTCGGTGAGCCCGAGCGGTCGGGTAGTCAGGGCGTCGACAGTCTGACTGGCGGTGAAGATGGCGTCACCGGTGGTCTTAGTGAGCTGCTCGACGCGTGCCCCGACGTTGACGGTGTCGCCGATCAACGTGAACTCGAGCGAAGTCGTTGCCGCTCAGCGCATACCGGGCCAGATTGCGGCGACAACAGTGATCGGCACACCGATACACAGCGTCAACGCAGAAGCGATCACGACGGACAACGCCGGCGCATCACCCAACCGCTCCAGGACGAATGCCAGCAGAACACTGAGAAGGGCGAACACGAACGCGACTCCGAGGATGGACAGGTTGGTCCACGCGGCGAAGGTCGGACGTGAGCGAGGCAGCGAGTCACCGAGGCTGGTCTCACCTGAGATGGCGATCCTGGCCGGCGCAGCATTCCTTCCACGACGCTGTTGCAGCGTCGTGAGCAGACTGGCACCTCCGAGAGCGGCGCCGACGATCGCCACCACCGTTCGCACGCGTGCGTCGCGAGCCCAGGAGTAGGTCGCCTCGAGCGCCCTTGCAGGATCGACTCCCTAACCGGCAGCAGCAGCGCGAACGAGACGGCGCAGATCATCCATGAGTGTCTCGCTCCGTACCGGTCCCACACCCACTGCCAGATTCGGTCCATACCGACGACAAAACACCCCCGGCCCAACAGGACCGGGGGTGTTTGCGTGGAACTCCGAACTAGTGGGCGTGGCCGTGATGTCCGTGCCCGTGATCCTCGTCCTCGGCCGGCTTGTCGACGACCGCAGTCTCGGTGGTGAGCACCATCCGGGCGACCGACGCGGCGTTGAGCACCGCGGACCGCGTCACCTTGACCGGGTCGACGACACCGTCGGCGAGCAGGTCGCCGAATTCGAGCGTCGCGGCGTTGAAGCCTTGTCCCGCAGGCAGTTCGCTGACCTTGTTCACCACGACCGAACCGTCCAGGCCGGCGTTGGTGGCGATCCAGTACAGCGGAGCCGACAGCGCCGAGTTGAACACCTCGACACCGAGCGCCTCGTCGCCGGACACCGACCCGCGCAGTTCCGCCAGCGCCTTGCGGGCCTGCACCAGGGCGGCGCCGCCGCCCGTGACGATGCCCTCTTCGACCGCTGCCTTCGCCGCGGCGACCGCATCCTCGACGGCTTCCTTGCGCTTCTTCAGGTCGGTCTCGGTGGCCGCCCCGACCTTGATCACCGCGACGCCGCCGGCGAGCTTGGCCAGCCGCTCCTCGAGCTTCTCGCGATCCCACTCGGAGTCGGTCGCCTCGATCTCGGCGCGCAGCTGCTTGGCCCGGTCGGCGATCGCGTCGGCGCTGCCGCCGCCGTCGACGATCACGGTGCTGTCCTTGGTGACCACCACACGGCGCGCGGTGCCCAGCACGTCCAGCCCCACCTCGCGCAGCACCAGGCCGACGTCGGGGTTGATCACCTGACCGCCGGTGACGACGGCGAGGTCGTCGAGGAACGCCTTGCGGCGGTCACCGAAGAACGGCGCCTTGACCGCGACGGCCTTGAGGGTCTTGCGGATCGCGTTGACGACGAGCGTGGACAGCGCCTCGCCTTCGACGTCCTCGGCGACGATCAGCAGCGGCTTACCGGCCTCGGCCACCTTCTCCAGCAGCGGCAGCAGGTCGGGCAGCGAGCTGATCTTCTCGCGGTGCAGCAGCACCAGCGCGTCCTCGAGCACCGCTTCCTGGGAGTCGAAATCGGTGACGAAGTACGCCGAGATGAAGCCCTTGTCGAAGCCGACACCCTCGGTGACCTCGAGTTCGGTGTTCAGGGTCGAGGACTCTTCGACGGTCACGACTCCGTCGTGGCCGACCTTGGTCATCGCCTCACCGACCAGCTCGCCGATCTGCTGGTCGCGGGAGCTGACCGTGGCGACCTGGGCGATTCCGCTCTTGTCGTCGACCGGGGTGGCCGCGGCCAGCAGCGCCTCGGACACGGCGTCGGCGGCCTTGCTGATCCCCGCACCCAGGGCGATCGGGTTGGCGCCGGCCGCGACGTTGCGCAGACCGGCCTTGACGAGCGCCTGCGCCAGCACGGTGGCGGTGGTGGTGCCGTCGCCGGCGACGTCGTTGGTCTTGGTCGCCACCGACTTGACCAGCTGTGCGCCCAGGTTCTCGAACGGATCCTCGAGGTCGATCTCGCGGGCGATCGTGACACCGTCGTTGGTGACGGTCGGGCCGCCCCACGATTTGGCCAGCACGACGTTGCGACCGCGCGGGCCGAGCGTCACCTTCACCGCGTCGGCGAGCTTGTCGACACCGACTTCCATTGCGCGGCGCGCAGTTTCGTTGAACTCAATCTGCTTGCTCATATGTGTCTTCCTGTTTTTGGCATGCAACGCATGCCGCCCCGGACATCACCCGTACGTGACGGGGATCTCCGGGGCGGACACGGGCGCTTACTTGTTGACGACAGCCAGCACGTCGCGGGCCGAGAGGATCAGGTACTCCTCGCCGTTGTACTTGATCTCGGTGCCGCCGTACTTGCTGTAGATGACGGTGTCGCCCTCGGACACGTCCAGCGGAATCCGCTTTTCACCCTCGTCGTCCCAGCGGCCGGGGCCGACGGCGACAACGGTGCCCTCCTGCGGCTTCTCCTTGGCGGTGTCCGGGATGACCAGACCGGAAGCGGTCGTGGTCTCGGCCTCGTTGGCCTGGACGAGGATCTTGTCCTCGAGTGGCTTGATGTTCACGCTCGCCACGATGGAGCCCTCCACTAGTTCGGTGTAGGTCCAGGTGGTCCCGGACCTGAATGTTTCCAGCGTTTACAGATGCTCGGCATGCGTCCGGTCCCGAGCGCCGTCGTCGCGGGTGCCGACACAGGGTTGGCCGCCTGCCACCTAGCACTCTATACATGCGAGTGCTAGCACTCAAGGGTGGGTGGGTGCCTGTCCGCCGAAGTCATGCGGGTTGATCAAAAGATGCGCCGAGACGTCCCCGACGTGCTCCACGTCGACCTCACGCGCGGTGAAGTACCAGCCTGCCCCGTCGCGGGCGAAGGTGTCGCGGTAACGCCCGACGACGATCGGCTGCAGCGGCACCGTCTCGGTCGCCTGCACGACGCAGAAGGTCGACCGGGCCGCCGCGGTGTCGCCGTCGAGTTCCACGACGGGGTTGAGCACGAGGTGACGCGTGCGCGGGGTGTTGCCCTGCTCGGGGTACCGCCTGGTCGTGGCCGTGAACAGCGTCGCGATCGGGCCGGCGCCGGCCACGCCCGCGAACGAACCCCGCTCGAGCAGCCGCCCCACCCCGTCGAAATCCCCGGCGTCGACCAGCTCGGCGTAACGGTAGAGCAGCTCGTGGATCGCCAGGACGTGCTCGGCCCTGTTCACGCGACCTGGCTCCGCACCACCGGCAGCCCCGGATCACTGGCCGCATCGAGCGGTGAGGCCGGCGCTCCGGCAGCGATCAGGTGGGCGGCGAACGACGCGATCATCGCGCCGTTGTCGGTGCACAGCCGCGGCCGCGGGATCCGCAGGGTCAACCCCGCCTCGGCGCACCGCTGCTCGGCCAGTTCCCGAAGACGCGAATTCGCCGCGACCCCGCCGGCGATGAGCAGTGTCGACACCCCGAGATTCTCGGCCGCCCGCACCGCCTTCCGAGTGAGCACGTCGGCCACCGCCTCCTGGAAGCCCGCCGCCACGTCGGCCTGCGACGCCTCGGGATGACTCTCCACGTACCGGGCGACCGCGGTCTTGAGACCCGAGAAGCTGAACGCGTGGGGGTCATCGCGTGGTCCGGTCATGCCGCGCGGGAACACGATGGCGTCGCGGTTCCCTTCCCGCGCCAGGTCGTCGAGCACCTTGCCGCCGGGATATCCCAGTCCGAGCAGCCGGGCCACCTTGTCGTAGGCCTCGCCTGCTGCGTCGTCGACCGTGCTGCCCAGCTCGATGATCGGCTCCCCCAGCGACCGCACGTGCAGCAGGTGGGTGTGGCCGCCGGAGACCAGCAGGCCCACACTCTCGGGCAGCGGACCGTGGTCGTAGACGTCGGCGGCCAGATGTCCACCGAGGTGGTTGACGCCGTAGAACGGAACCTGCCAGGCTGCCGAATACGCTTTGGCCGCAGCGACTCCCACGAGCAGTGCGCCGGCCAGTCCGGGTCCGATCGTGGCGGCCACCACGTCCGGCTTCCGGACGCCCGCCGTGTCGAGCGCGCGCCGCATGGTCGGGCCGAGCGCTTCGAGGTGGGCTCGGGAGGCGATCTCGGGCACCACGCCCCCGAAGCGCGCGTGCTCGTCCACGCTGGAGGCCACCTCGTCGGCCAACAACGTCACCGTGCCGTCGTCGGACAGTTCGGCGATGCCGACACCGGTCTCGTCGCAGGAGCTCTCGATGGCCAGGATGATCACGGCACTTCTCGTTTCGCAACGCCGGGTGGGTCTCGCCTCATCGTATAGGCGTCCGCACCGCTGACCCGGTAGTACCGCTTGCGCAGCCCCACCCTGGTGAACCCGACGCTCTCGTACAGCGCGATGGCCGGTTCGTTGTCGGTGCGCACCTCCAGGAAGATCACGCACTGACCGGCCACCTCGAGCAACGACTCGAGCATCCGGCGGCCGATCCCCCGACCCTGGTGGGCGGGGTCCACTCCGATGGTGTGGATCTCGTACTCGTACGGCTCGTTTCGTCCCAGCCGCGCGATGCCGCCGTACCCGACGAGGATGCCGTCGACGCGTGCCGCGACGTAATGGTTGTGCGGGGCGCTCAGTTCGGCGAGGAACGCCCGTGCGGGCCAGGGATCGTCGCCGGGGAAGAGCTCGGCTTCGAGATCGGCGCAGCGGGCGGCATCGTCTTCGGTGAGCGTGCCGTAGGTGACGCTCACCGGCGGGTCTGTTCGGCGCGCGGTATCGCGTCGGGCCGGCGCAGGTACAGCGGCACCAGCGCGTCCGGTTCGGCGGTCCAGTCGGTGACGGCGCGAACCAGGCCGTCGACCGACGGATACCGGGGGCCGACGACGGTGAGGTCGAAAAGACCTGCGTGGTCCGGTGATCCGGCCGCGACCGAGGCGCCGGGCGGCACGTCGGCCGCTGCATTGACCGCGGGACCGTCGACCCGGACGCCGTCGCGGTAGCGCGCCCAGTACACCTCACGGCGACGTGCATCGGTCACGACGAGCGCCTCGCCGGAGGTCGCGACCCCGATGGCGTCGAGGCTGCACACCCCGTGCACCGGGATGCCCAGCGCGTGTCCGTAGGCGGCGGCCGTGGCCATTCCGACGCGCAGGCCGGTGAACGGGCCGGGCCCGCACCCGACCACCACGGCGGTGAGATCGCCGACGGTGATGCCGGCGTCGCCGACGGCGGCCAGGACGTTGGGCGTCAGACGCTCGGCGTGCGCCCGAGGGTCCACCGTCACCCGCTCGGCGAGCACGGTGAGCCCGTCGTCCTCGCGACGCACCACTCCGGCGGTGACGGCGGGTGTGGCGGTGTCGATGGCCAGGATCAGCGCGCTCACTGTCCGCTCCACTGCCAGATCGCGGTGCGCGCCTCGGTGTCGACGCCGCGTTCGAGCCGGATGTCGAGGTGGTGGTCGGAGAGTCGCTCGGCGACGCCTTCACCCCACTCGACCACGACGACCGCATCCTCGAGATCGGTGTCCAGGTCCAGTGAGTCGAGTTCGGCGAGCAGGTCGGTACCGGGATGGTCGAGCAGTCGGTACATGTCGACGTGCACCATCGCCGGCCGGCCGGGCTGCCGTGCGCGGTGCACGCGCGCCAACACGAACGTGGGCGAGGTGACCGGCCCCTCGACGCCCATCGCCTCGGCGATTCCCTTGGCCAGCACGGTCTTTCCCGCACCGAGCGGACCGGACAGCACGACGACGTCGCCGGCGTGCAGGTGCGCCCCGAGTTGGACTCCCAGCGCCCTGGTGTCGTCCGCGGTGGCCAGTTCCGCGGTACCGCTCTGCCGGTCAGCCACGAGACCTCGCCCGGTCACGGATGCGCCGTGTCAGCGCGACGAGTTTGGACGGGGTGGCCCGTTCGACCAACCGGACCAGTGCGTCGTCGATCTCCTCCGGCTGCTCTAACTGCACCAGATGGCCGGCGCCGTCGACGATGACGAGCTCGGATTTGGGCAGCGCGGCGGCCATCTCCTGGGAGTACTCCATCGGGGTGAGCAGGTCACGGTCCCCGCAGGCGATCAACGTCGGGACCTTGGCCAGTGTGGCAAGGCCGCCCGTCTCGTCGTGCACCTCCAGCGCGTGCAGGAACTCGACCAGCGTCGCGATCGGCGTGTCATGCATCATCTTCTCGGAGAACGCGACGACGCTCGGGCTGATCTTCTCGTCACCGTAGGACGCCGCGCGCAAGATCGGGCCGATCACCGCGCGGGCCAGGCCACGGGTCCGGTGGACCGTGCCGGGGGCGTAGCGCGCCGCGAACCGGACCGCCTCCAGGGCAGGGTTTTTCAGGATCTCGCCGAGGGGGGAACGGGAGACGCCCTCGGCGGCGGAGGAGATGATGGCGGCGCCGACGACGCGGGTGGGATAGCGCTGCGGGTACTGCCGCGCGTGCGAGAGCACCGTCATACCGCCCATCGAGTGGCCGACCAGCACCACCGGTCCGCGCGGTGCGATCACCGCCAGTACCGCTTCGAGGTCCTGTCCGAGCTGGGTGACGGTGTAGGTGTCCGGCGGGGCGTCGCCGGACTGGCCGTGGCCGCGCTGGTCGTAGAAGACCATCCGGACCTGGTCACCCCACTGCTCCGACAGGCGGGCACGCTGGAAGTGGAAGGCACCCATGCGAAGACAGAAGCCGTGAGCGAAGACGACGGTCAGCGGAGCGTCGGCGGGTCCCACCTCGCGGACGGCCAGTGGCACCCCGTCGGTGGTGGTGACCACCGAGCTGCGGTCGGCGTCGAGCAGCTCGAAATCCTCTGTCGCATAAGGGTCGTCGTCGGTGACGCGGCGTGCCATCGAACGGGCCACGGTGACTCCGGCCAGTGAGCTGACCGCCGCCAGGCCCGCGGCACCGGCCAGCCACCCGGCATTCGCGTGCCGTTTGATCTCGTTGTCGGTCAACGACTTTCCCGTCGGTAGGTGCGGATCACCCGGCCGCGAGGGCTGGTGACGATCTCGTAGTTGATCGTGCCGATCTTGTCGGCCCAGTCCTGGGCAGTGGGTTCGCCCCGGGTGCCCGGACCGAAGAGGATGGCCTCGTCGCCGTCGGTGACATCGACGGGTCCCGGCCCGAGATCCACGACGAACTGGTCCATGCAGATCCGTCCGACACCCGGCCGCAGCCGGCCGTTGATCAACACCTGGAGGCGGCCGCTGAGGGTGCGGAACACCCCGTCGGCGTAACCGATCGGCAACAACGCCAGCGTCGTGTCCCGTTCGGCGATCCAGGTGTGGCCATAGGAGACCCCGTCACCCGCGTTGATCGAACGGGTCTGTGCGACCGGACACTTCAGCGTCATCGCCGGCCGCAGACCCATGTCGCCGAGCGATGGGATCGGGGTCTGTCCGTAGACGGCGATCCCCGGACGGACCATGTCGAAGGCCAGGTCGGGCCGGGTCAGCGCGGCGGGCGAGTTGCACAGATGGGCGACCTCGAACGTCACACCGGCGTCGGCGGCCCCGCGCCGCATCTCGCTCAGCCGTTCGGCCTGCCGGTCGTTGGTGGGGTTGTCGGGTTCGTCACCGCACGCCAGGTGCGACATGATGCCGCGCACGCGCACGGCGTCCTCGGCGACGGCCCGGGCCAGCTGGTCGAGCAGCGCGGGGTATTCGGCCGGGCTGACTCCGTTGCGGCTCAGGCCGGTGTCGGCCTTCACGGTGAGGGTGGCCGTCCTGCCGGTCCGTTGTACGGCGTCGAGAACCTCGCCGAGCTGACGTACCGAGGACACGGCCAGTTGGACGTCCGCTTCCAGGGCCGGGGCGAAGTCGGTGCCGGGTCCGTGGAGCCATGCCAGCACGGGTGCGGTGACGCCGTCACGACGCAGAGCGAGCGCTTCTTCGACGGTGGCCACGCCGAGTTCCGTGACACCCGCGTCGAGCACCGTTCTCGCGACCTCGGTGGCGCCGTGGCCGTATCCGTCCGCCTTGAGTACCGGCATGACCTGCGCACTGCCTGCGCGTTCGCGCAGCAGGGCGACGTTGTGGGCGATCGCGTCGAGGTCGACGACCACCTGGGGGGTGGGCGTCGTCGTGGTGGTGTCGGTTGTCTGCATGGTCATGTCACCGCCGACGATTGTCCCAGAACCCCGGGGACGGGTGCGTTGCGACCGGTTATCCACAGCGGCAGCTTCATCCACAGGCCAGATGATTTCGTGGGGTCGTGTCGGTGGCGCCTGGCAGAATCGAATGCATGTTCGATGGTTCG
>NZ_LQIV01000011.1 GCF_001500125.1 Mycobacterium sp. IS-1742
CGAACCATCGAACATGCATTCGATTCTGCCAGGCGCTACCGACACGACCCCACGAAATCATCTGGCCTGTGGATGAATTCGCCGCTGTGGGTGAGTCAGCGGTTGCGTCTGGCGTCGACGAACACCGTACTCATACCCGTGTCGATGTCGCTGTGGTCGCCGCACCGTCCGTACCGAGTCATCAGCTCCTGGGCGCCGATCGTCGTGACCTGCCATCCCCGCGCCGTCAACCAGTCGGCGACCCCCGGTCCGACCGCCTCGACGGCCAACCGGCTTCCGGGCGGGCTCATCTCGTGGATGCGGTCGAACAACAGGTGCGGTCCGTCCGCCACATACGGAAGAAGTCCCTCGACTGCCCACGCCGTCGGCTCCGAAGCGTCGAATCCGGCCTCGCGCAACGTGTCCGGCCACCCGTCGGAGAGATCGGCGGGAACCGGAACGTATCGGGACACCGAGGGACTGTCGCCGTGTTCACGCAGAGCCTCGTTCTTGAACTTCAACACACCGGGGTGGTCGATCTCGTAGACGGTGGTGCCGTTGACCCACGGCAGTCGCCACGCTCGCGCGTCGAGCCCGGCGGCGACGATCACCATCTGCTCGAGCCCGTGCGCCCCCGCGGCGATGAAGTACTCGTCGAACCACTTGGTGCGCGACGACGCATAGTTGGCGATTCCGTTGATCCGTTCGGCCGACTCGTCGCTGGGAAGCTGACACCCCCGGGTCAGGGCGGCGTCGATGAACACCTGCGCGTACGGGTCGTCGAACAACGGACAGTCGGCATGCGACTCGCTTTGTCTGGCCATGGCGACGGCCAGCGCGCTCACGATGCCGTCAGGAGTCGTCATGGCCGCGGTGTTCCCTTTCCGCGGCGACTTCAAGCATCTCGTCCCTGGTCAACAGGTCGTCCCGGATGTTCTGCTCGTGGTAGGCCAGTTGGCCGACGCGATTGGCGATCACCGGCGCGGTGATGAGGGTGAAAAGTCCGGTCAGGATGAGCATTCCGACGTCGACGTTGCCGCGCAGGCGGATCGCCGCCCCCGCGAGCACGAGGAGCAGACCGAGCACCTGGGGCTTGGTCGCGGCGTGCATCCGCGACAACGTGTCCGGGAACCGGACGACGCCGATCGCGGCGGTCAGAGCCAGCGTCGAGCCGCCCAGCACGAGGACGCTGGCGACGATGTCGAAGGCGTTCACGAGGTCCTCCGTGTCCTGTCGGGTCTGCGGACATCGGGCACGCGGAAACGCGCGACGCTGACCGACCCGACGAAGCTGATGAGTGCCAGGGCGGTCAGGCTGTAGGTGACAGTGGTGTTGAGGCTGAACGCGGCCCACGTGCCGATCGCGCACATGGTGACCGCGACGAGCGTGTCCAGCGCGACAAGCCGGTCCAGCGTGCTCGGGCCGGCCAGCAACCGGAACATCGTCGCGGCCGCGGCGGCGCTGAGCATCACTCCCGCGATGATCCAGACCCAGCTCATTCGGGATCGGCCTCCCTCTCGGTCGATGGCCGCCAATCGGATTCCCGTTCGAACGCGGCGATCAGCAACCGCTCGAACTGTCCGATCTGGCGGTAGAAGCGACTCAGCGCGCGGTCGGAGCCGACGTCGATGACATGGACGTAGACCACGCGCCTGGTCTGGTCGATCTCCAGCGCGATGGTGCCCGGCGTCAGGTTCACGATGTTCACCGCGAGCGCGAGCACCAGGTCCGACTTCACCGCGAAGTGCGCCCGCAGCACCGCGGTCAGCGGCGGCGGACCAGGTTTGACGGCCAGCCACGCCACCTGCACCGACGACACCACAAGGTAGTACGCCACGGTGGCGATCAGGCGTAGCAGCGACAGCAGGTGAACCCGGCCCTCCACGGGCACCGGCGGCAGCGGCAACAGCAGCGTGATCATCAGCGCGACGGCCAGGCCGCTGACGACATTGGCCGCAGACAGCGTGCCCCACAACAGGATCCACACCAGCGTCAGCCAGCACAGCACCCATGCGCGCAGCGCGAGCCGGCGCGGTGACCACCTCGTCCCCTCGAGCACCTTCATGGCCGCTCACCCACCACCGCGGTGATGTAGTGGTCGCGGTCGATCACCTCGTCGGCCGCTCGGCCGCTGTAGGCGAAGATCGGCCCCGCCGCCACGGTCAGCGCCAGGCCGACCGCGATCAGCGCGCCGGTCGGCGCCAGCATGCCGACGGGCATGCGGCCGACGTGGTCGCGGTCCACGAACTGAATGTCCTCCGATTCCGCGGTGTCGTCCAGCAGCGCCGCGGGGGCGGTGGAGGACAGGTGCCCCTCCGGTGCGTCCTCACGCGACCGCCAGAACGCCTTCGTCCACACCCGGGCCACCACGTAGAGCGTCAGCAGGCTCGTCACCACACCGCCCGCCACCAGCGCCCAGGCCAGCGGTGTGCCGTTGGACGCGCCGGCCTCGAGCAGTGCCACCTTGCCGATGAAGCCCGAGAACGGCGGTATGCCGCCGAGATTCAGTGCCGGCACCACGAAGACGAAGGCGAGCAGGGGGCTGGCGGCGGCCAGGCCACCCAGGCGCGTCATCGTCGAGGCGCCGGCCTGACGCTCGATCAGACCCACCACGAGGAACAGGGTGGTCTGCACGACGATGTGGTGCGCCACGTAGTAGATGGCCCCGGCCATACCCAAATCGTTCGAGAGCGCGATCCCGAAGACCATGTAGCCGATGTGGCTGACGAGCGTGAACGACAACAGTCGCTTGATGTCGCTCTGCGCGATGGCGCCGAGGACGCCGACCACCATGGTCAGCAGCGCCGCCCAGAGCAGCACCTGGTCCAGCCCACCGCCGGGGAACAGCAGCGAATGCGCCCGGATGATCGCGTAGACGCCGACTTTCGTCAGCAGGCCCGCGAACACGGCCGTGACCGGCGCCGGTGCAGTCGGGTAGGAGTCGGGCAGCCACGTCGAGAGCGGGAACACCGCCGCCTTGATGCCGAACGCCACCAGCAGCACCGCGAACAAAGCCATCCGCGTCCCGTCGGAGACGTCGTCGAGACGCACGGCCAGCTCGGCCATGTTCAGCGTGCCGGTGGCCGCATACACGAGCCCGATGCCGAGCAGGAAGATCAGCGACGACACCATCGACACCATCACGTACGAGATGCCCGCCCGCACCCGTTCGGCGCTCGCTCCGATGGTGAGCAGCACGAAGCTCGCGGACAGCAGCACCTCGAACCCGACGAACAGGTTGAACAGGTCGCCGGCCAGGAACGCGGTGCACACACCGGCCGAGAGCACCAGGTAGGTGGGCAGGAAGATCGACACCGGCTGACGGCCGTCGCCGTCGCGGATGCCCTGCCCGATGGCGTACGCGACCACCGCCAGCAGCACGATGGACGACACCATCAGCATCAGCGCCGACAACCGGTCCACGACCAGGGTGATGCCGAGCGGACCCATCCCGGGGATGCTCTGCCCCCAGCCGCCGACATGCAGCGCCAGGGTGCCGTCGCGGTCGGTGAGGTAGACGAGCACCGCGCACACGATGACCACCGCGACGAGTGCCACCTGCGCGATGACGCGCTGCAACACCGGGCGGCGGCCCGCGAACAACGTGAGCGCGGCGGCGATGGTCGGGATGAGGACCGGCAGCGGCGTGAGCACGGCCGCGAGCGTCACCGGGAACCCTCCCGACCCGGCAGTGCGTCGAGTTCGTCTGGCAGGTCGGTGTCCTTCGCCAGATCCGGCTCCGGCGGCCGGTCCTCGTCGAGGGCGGCGGCCTCCTTGGCGGCCATCTCGGAGACGCGGGTGTCCTCGGGGTCGTTGCCGACCTCTTCGGCGGTGGTCAGTCTGTAGGACCGGTAGGTCAGCGCCAGCACGAACGCCGCGATGCCCATGCTGATCACGATCGCGGTGAGGATCATGCCCTGCGCCAACGGATCAGCGGTGGACGTCTCGCCGGCGCTGGTGCGCCCGCGGACCGGCGGATTGCCGGACGGCCCGGCCACCGTGAGGATGAGCAGATTGATCGCGTTGCCGATCAGCAACAGTCCCAACAGCATTCGGGTCAGGTTGCGCTCGAGGAGCAGGTAGACACCCACGCTGGTGAGGCCGCCGATCAGGATCAGGGGGACGAGGTAGGTGGTCACCGCGCACCCACCTTCGCCGCCGACCTGCCCGACCCGGGGTTCGGTTGGGACATCTCCACGTCGACCTGAGCGCCCAGGCTGCGCAGTACATCGAGAACCAGACCGACGACGATCAGATACACCCCCAAATCGAAGAACAGTGCGGTCACCAACTTGACGGTGCCGAGGACCGGCAGGTCGAATTCGATGACCGCCGAGGACAATGCGGGCGCGCCGAGGAACAGCGAGGTCACCGCGGTGCCCGCGGACAGCGCCAGTCCGACGCCGAGGATCTTGCCCGCATCCAGCGGCAGCGTCTCACCCAGTTCGTACCGGCCGCCGGCGAGATAGCGCAGCACCAGGGCCAGACCCGCGGTCAGGCCGCCGGCGAATCCGCCGCCGGGCGTGTTGTGGCCGGCGAAGAAGAAATACGCCGACAGCACCATGATGAGCGGGAAGATGACGCGCGTCGCCACCTCCAGCACCAGCGAGCGGTGCCGCGGATCGCGCAGTTCGCTACCGCGCAGCCAGGTGATGTCGCCGACGGCCGGGCTGTTGGCGAAGGTGCCGATGCGTCCGATGTCGGGCTGACCGGCGTCCGCCACCCGCGGCGCGGTCCCGAAGCGACGGTTGCGGAACACCAGCGAGGCCACGCCCGTGGCCGCCACGAGCAGCACCGAGATCTCGCCCATGGTGTCCCAGGCGCGGATGTCGACCAGCAGGACGTTGACCGCATTGGCTCCCTGGCCGCGGTAATAGGCCGCGTCGGGGATCAGGTCGGCGATGCCGGCGCCGGTGCGGGCCGCCATCGCGTACACCGCGAGCGACGTCACCGTCACGCCGACCGCCAGCGAGAGCACCGCGCGGGGCAGGCGCTTGTGGTTGATGTGGGCCTTCTCCGCCTCCGCGGGCAGGGTGCGCAGCACGAGCACGAAGATGACCAACACCAGCGTCTCGACCAAGAACTGGGTCAGCGCCAGATCCGGCGCGCCGTGCAGCGCGAAGATCGCGCCGCAGCCGTAGCCGGTGACCCCGATCAACAGGACCGCGGCCAGGCGGTTGCGCATCACGGCCGCACCCACCGCGGCGGCGAGCATCAGCAGCCCGACCACGACCACCCACGGCGAATCCCACAGCGCGAAGTCCGGCCGGTCCCGCGCGCCGAGGAGCAGCGCCACCGCGGGCACGACGACCAGCGTGCAGAGGATGACCGACTGGGTGGCCGGGATGGAGCCGCGCTGAGTGGTCGCGGTCAGCCGCACCGACACCATGTCGAGTCCGCGGATCAGCGCGTCGTAGACGTGGTCGGCGTTGCCGAGCGGAAGGTAGGCCACCCGGGCGCGGCGCAGCTTGGACCGCTCGAAGAAGGCCGCGACACCGGTCGCGATCACCAGCGCCGACAGCAGCAGCGGCAGGTTCAGGCCGTGCCACAGCGCCAGGTGGTAGTCCTTACCGCCGGGCACGGTCTGCGCGTATTCGCCGAGCACGGCGTCCAGCGGGGCGGGCCACAGACCCGACACCAGGCCGGCCGCGGCCAGGAACGCAGGCGCGGCGAGAAATGCCGCCGACGGACGGTGCATCTCGCGGACGCGCACGCTCGGCTCGTGCAGACCTTTGCGGCTGAACGCGCCCCACAGGAACCGCAGGCTGTAGATGGTGGTGAACACCGAACCGAACACGATGCCCGCGAGCACCCAGGGGGCGAACGGGCCGAGTGCGGCGCTGTGCAGCACGGTCTCGAAGTCGGCTTCCTTGGCCACGAAGCCGAGGAACGGCGGGAGCGCCGCCATGCTGGCCGTCGCGCCGACGGCGATGATCAACAGCGGCCTGCTGCGGTCGCCGAGCCACGCCAGCCGGCGGATGTCGCGGGTGCCGGTCGAGTGGTCGATGACACCGACCACCATGAACAGCGACGCCTTGAACATGGCATGCGCGACCAGCATGGCCAGCCCGGCCAGCATCATGTCGCGCCCGCCGGTGCCGACCATGACGGTGATCAGCCCGAGCTGGCTGACCGTGCCGAACGCCAGGATGAGTTTGAGGTCGTACTCGCGCACCGCCCGCCAGCCGGCCAGCAGCATCGTCGCCAACCCGAGGGTGAGGATCATCGGCCGCCACACCGGGGAGTCGGCGAAGCCGGGCGTCATCCGCGCCACCAGGAACACCCCGGCCTTCACCATGGCCGCGGCGTGCAGGTAGGCGCTGACGGGAGTGGGGGCGGCCATCGCCCCGGGCAGCCAGAAGTGCAGCGGGACGATCGCCGATTTGGACAGGGCGCCCACGAGGACGAGCGCCACCCCGACCGCGGCGGCCACCCCGGACGGCGGTGAGGCGACCAGCTCGGAGAGCAGGTAGGTGCCGGCGAGGTTGCCGAGGATGATGATGCCGACCAGCATCGCCAGCCCGCCGAAGGTGGTGACCAGCAACGCCTGGGTGGCGGCGCGGCGGCTCGTCGCGCGTTCGGCGTAGTGGCCGACCAGCAGGAACGACAACACCGTCGTCGTCTCCCAGAACACGTACAGGATCAGCATGTTGTCGCTGATGACGAGACCGAACATCGACCCCGCGAACGCCACCATCTCGGCGGCGAAGCTGGGCAGGCGCTTCTCGATGTGGCCGTCGCGATGGTGGAAGTAGGTGCCGCAGTAGAACAGCACCAGGGCGCCGATGCCGAGGATGAGCACGCTCATGATCGCGGCCAGCGTGTCGAACCGCAGCGTGATGTCCATCGACAGCTCGGGCAGCCAGACCAGGTTCACGGTTTGCGCGCTGCCGGGCTCGGGCCAGTTCAGCGCAACCCAGACCAGGGAGACCAGCGGGACGACCGCCAACGGGTAGAACGCGATCCGTCCCCATCTGGCCACCATCAGGGGTGCCAACGCGGTCGCGACCGCATGGGCACAGAGGATGGCCAGCATGGCACTCCGATCGTGATTGGGGTCGGGGTGTCAGCGTGAGCTGCTTTGGATTGTGTCAATTCTACGTGCGTTGCTGACGGCGTCACCGGCGCACTGCGGACGGGACATCGTCAGAAGTACCGCAGCCAGACGTAACCCCAGGCCAGGGTGGTGCTGAGCAGTGTCACGACGATCCCGTACCGGGTGAACCGCCAGAAACTGATCGGGTGGCCGGCCCGCGCGGCGATGCCGATGGCGACGACGTTCGCGCTGGCCGCGATGGCGGTGCCGTTGCCGCTGAAGCAGGCGCCGAGCGCGAAGGCCCACCACAGCGCCTGGCCGGTACCCGCATCGGGTGTCTGGGCCACCATCGACTCGACGACCGGCGTCATCGTCGCGGTGTAGGGGATGTTGTCGAGGAACGCCCCCACAATCGATGACCCGAACAGCAGTGCGGTGGCCGCCCCGAACCAGTTGTCGCCGAACGCCGACTCGGCCACCGAACCGAGCGCGCCGATCACCCCCGTGTGCGTCAGGCCGGCCACCATCACGAACAGGCCCATGAAGAACACCAGCGTCGGCCACTCCACCTCGGGCAGCACATCGGACACGTCGATGTCGGTCGCCAGCAGCATGGCCCCGGCCCCGAGCAGTGCCACCACCGACGGCGCCACGTGCAGCACCGAGTGCAGGGCGAACCCGACGATGACGAGGTTCAACACCACCAGCGAGCGGACCAGCAGTCGCGTGTCCTTGATCGCACGGCGTTCCTGCAGGGCCATCACCTCGTCCATGTGCACGTCGTCCGCGCGCAGGTCCTTGCGGAACAGCACCCTGGTGAACAGCACGAACAGGACGAAGATGAGCAGCACGATCGGCGCCATGTGCACGAGGAAGTCGTTGAACGTGAGCCCGGCTCGGCTGCCGATGATGATGTTGGGCGGGTCGCCGATCAGTGTGGCCGCCCCGCCGATGTTGGACGCCAGCACCTCGGCGATGAGATAGGGCTGCGGCGGGATCCGTAGCCGGTCGCAGATCACCAGCGTGACGGGCGCGATCAACAGGATGATCGTGACGTTGTCGAGCACCGGTGAGGCGAACGCCGTGATCAGCATCAGCATGACCATCAGCCGGTACGGTCTGCCGCGCGAGCGCTTCGCCGCCCAGATCGCCAGGAAGTCGAACAGCCCGGTCTGTTTCACGACGCCGACGATGATCATCATCCCGAGCAGCAGGAAGATGACGTTCCAGTCGATGCCCTCGTGCTCGGAATAGAAGACCCGCTCGCCGGGGATCAGCCCGAGCAGGGTCATCAGCCCCGCCGCGACGAGGACGGTTCTGACCTTGTCGGCCCGCTCGGTGGCGATGACCCAGAACGCGACGACGAAGATCGCCAGGGCGAGCACCGGGGCCGGCGAGGGCAACACGGCCGGAGCTGCTGACACGCGCTCGCCGTGCCGGGGTCAGTCGCCCGGACCGGCGACAGCCAGACTGGTCAACAGCCGTTCGAGGGTCACCGCGCCGGTCAGCCGGCCCGCGCTGTCGACGATGGCGATCAGTGGGCTCCTCTTCGTCGCCATCACGGTCGCGACCTCGAGCAGGGTGGCGTCGGGCGCCACCGTCGCCGGTTTCGCGACGGGCGAGGGCAGGCAATCACCGACGGTGAGGCGGCCGGGGCCGTGCCAGAACAGGTCGGCGTGGATCTCGTCGACGGTGCGGACCAGAGCCGGATCGTCACGGTAGGTCTCGGGAATCGCCAGGCGCAGGACCTGCGTGCCCGGCAGGACCGCGATCGGGCGGTCCGCCTCGTCGACGACGACCAGCCCGGGTAGGCGGTTGACGACCATGAGCTGCACCGCCTTGGACACCGGATCGTCCATGCGGACGGTCGGGGGCGAGACCGCGATCTCATGTGCTTGCATGGCGACTTCATTCAATCGGGCGGTCCATCGGGTGGCTTCCGTTGCCGTCATGATCCCCGTTCTCCGATCAGCGCATCCACCCGGCGTTCCAGCCACCGGACCCGGTCGGCGATGGGCCGGCTGTGCAGGATCTCGGCGAGTCCGTCGGCCTCGTCGGGGGCCAGCACGAGCTCCTCGGCGGGCTCGTCGCTGCCGTCGTCGTCGTAGACGAACACCTGCCGGTCCCCGTCGTGGGTGACCAGGACGCACAGCCGACCGCCGGCCCGGGTGACGATGTGATGTAGCGTCCCGCCGCCGGGCACCGTCGTCCGATCGATTCGCATCGCAGCTCCTTGCAGGTCACTCCCGAGCCTTCGCGCGAGACGCGACGGCCGCCATCGGGGCTGACACCCATTTCCGGGGGGCGGCGGCGTGTATGGACATCCGCTGACCGGGACGCCACGCTGGTGGGTATGAATCGGGCGCGTACCCCCGCGGCCGCACTGTTTCGCCGGGTCTTTCTGATCAACGGCCTCATCTTCACGCTCGGCACCCTGGTCCTGGCCGTGTCGCCTGCCACGGTGTCGTCGCGCATCCGGCTCACTGAGATCCCGGTTCTGGTCGTCGGGTTGGCGATCATGTTGAGTGCCAACGCCTTGCTGCTGCGGTCCAGCCTCGCCCCGCTCGACCGGCTGGCCGCGTCCATGCGGCGGGTCGACCCACCGCGGCGCAGCGACCGCGTCGACGATCGGAACAGCGGCGATCTGCACCACCTGATCGAGTCCTTCAACGCGATGCTCGACCGGCTGGAGACCGAACGCACCACGGCCAGCGCATCGGCGCTCGCCGCGCAGGAGAACGAACGGCAGCGCATCGCGCGGGAGCTGCACGACGAGATCGGGCAGACGTTGACCGTCGCCCTGCTCACGCTCAAGCGCGCGGTGGATCGTGCGCCCGCCGAGATCCGCGGCGAGCTCGAGGAGACCCAGGAGACGGTGCGGGCGAGCCTCGACGAGGTGCGCGGCATCGCGCGCCGGTTGCGTCCCGACGCACTCGAAGACCTCGGTCTGCAGAGCGCGCTCAACGCGCTGTGCAGCGAATTCGCCCAGGCCACCGGGTTGCCGGTGGTCAGACACATCGCGCTGCCCGCCGCACGGCTGGCGCCCGATGTGGAGCTGGTCTGCTACCGCATCGCCCAGGAGTCGCTCACCAACATCGCCCGTCATGCCGAGGCCCGCAAGGCCTGGGTCGACCTGCACGTCGTCGCCGGACAGGTGACGCTGCGCATCGCCGACGACGGCAGGGGCGGCGTGGGTGAGGCGGGGGAGGGCGCGGGGATCAGCGGGATGCGGGAGCGGGCGCTGCTGATCGATGCGGCGCTGACGATCAGCTCGCCGCCGGGCGACGGCACCGAGGTGCGGTTGGCCATCCCATACCGCGGCGGCGACGGTTGATGCCTGCGGTGCCGGCCCGGATCCTGCTCGCCGACGACCACGCGCTGGTGCGCAGCGGGCTGCGGCGGATCATCGACGCCGAACCCGATCTGCAGGTGGTCGCCGAGGCGGCCGACGGGCACGAGGCGCTCGAAGCGGTGGACGCAACCCCGACCGATCTGGCGATCCTCGATATCGCGATGCCGCGGATGACGGGTCTGCAGGCCGCCCGCGAGATCAGCCGCATGCATCCGCACGTGCGGATCCTCATCCTGTCGATGCACGACAACGAGCAGTACTTCTTCGAAGCGCTCAAGGCAGGCGCGTCGGGCTACGTGCTCAAGTCGGTCGCCGATCGCGACCTGCTCGCGGCGTGCCGGGCCACGCTTCGTGGCGAACCGTTCCTGTATGCCGGCGCGGTGACCGCGCTCATCCGTGACTATCTGCACCGGGCCCGCAGCGGCGACGAACTGCCGGACACCATCCTCACCCCGCGGGAGGAGGAGGTGCTCAAGCTGATCGCCGAGGGTTACTCGACGCGCGAGATCGCGGCAACGCTGAGCATCAGCGTCAAAACCGTCGACCGGCACCGCGCGAACATCCTCGCCAAGCTGGGCCTGCGGGATCGGTTGGCGCTCACCCGATACGCCATCCGGGCGGGATTGATCGAGCCGTGACCCGTCCGCAGACGGAGCCGCCGACGTAGCGCATCGGCAGCGCGTGGCCGAGGACCCCGATGCCCGCGCCGAGGATCGGCCAGATCGGCCAGAAGTACCAGGACCCGGCGGTGAGCCCGACGGCCAGCCACACCATGAGGACGATGACGACCATCGCCAGGTAGCCCGCGAGATGCCGGCGCACGCCGCGACGGGCGGCGCGGCGGCGTTCGGCCTGCCGCGCGGGATCGTTGCGGCGCAGCGAGGCGACCGGCAGGTCGGCGGTGAGGCTGTGCAGTTCGGTGCCGGTCTGCGCGGCGAACGCGCGCTGCAGGCGTTGGTCGTAGTCGGCCACGTCGAGGTAGCCCTGCGTCAGCGCCAGGCCGAGCAGGGTGGCCGTGCGGGTGCGGTCGTCGTCGCCGATGCGTACCGCGGTGGGGACGGTCATGGTGGCTCCCGTGACATCTAGACAGTGACTAGTTCGATGTGGTCCACTGTCCCACTCGAACTTGGCACTGTCAAGATTGCGGTCTCGTCGAAGGAGTCAGCGGCCTTCGGAGAAGGCGCGCAGCGTGTCGACCTGGACCGGGTCGAGCGACGGGCGAACGGTCTGCCGCGCGGCCTCGACGTCGGCGGCGGTGACGTCGGCGGCGTCGATCGACCGTCGCATCGCCGTCAGCGCCGCCTCGCGCAGCAGTGCGACGCAGTCCGCGGCGCTGTAGCCGTCGAGGCCCTCGGCCAGCGTGTCGAGGTCGACGTCGTCGGCCAGCGGGACGGATTTGCCCGCGGTGCGCAGGATCTCGCGTCGCGCCTCGGCGTCGGGCGGCTCGACGAACACCAGCCGCTCCAGCCTGCCCGGGCGCAGCAGCGCGGGGTCGATCAGGTCGGGCCGGTTCGTGGCGCCCAGCACGACGACGTTGCGCATCGGTTCGATGCCGTCGAGTTCGGTCAGCAGCGACGCGACGACGCGGTCGGTCACCCCGGAGTCGAAGCTCTGCCCGCGCCGCGGCGCGAGCGCGTCGATCTCGTCGAGGAACACCAGCGACGGCGCCGAGTCGCGGGCCCTGCGGAACAGTTCGCGCACCGCCTTCTCCGAGGCGCCCACCCATTTGTCCATGAGCTCGGCGCCCTTGACCGCGTGCACCGACAGCCGCCCGGAACTCGCGAGCGCGCGCACCACGAACGTCTTCCCGCAACCCGGCGGCCCGTACAGCAGCACCCCGCGCGGCGGTTCGATGCCGAGGCGTTCGAAGGTGTCCGGATGCTGCAGCGGCCACAGCACCGCCTCGGTCAGCGCCTGCTTGGTCTCGGCCATGTCGCCGACGTCCGCCAGCGTCACCGAACCGACCGACACCTCTTCGGTCGCCGACCGTGACAGCGGCCGGATCACCGTGAGCGCCCCGGTGAGGTCGTCCTGGGTGAGCTGCGGCGGCGCCCCGTCGGCACTGGCGCGCGCCGCCGCCCGCAGCGCCGCCTCGCGAACCAGCGCACACAGGTCTGCGATCACGAAACCTGGTGTGCGCCCGGCGATCTCGTCGATTTTCAGGTCCTGGGCGGGGACGCCGCGCAGCAGCACCTCCAGCAGTGCCCTGCGGGTGGCGGCGTCGGGCAGGCTCAACCCGAGCTCACGGTCGCAGAGGTCGGGTTCGCGCAGGCGGGCGTCGACGGCGTCCGGCCTGGCCGACGTCGCCACGAACGCGACGCCGGGCGTCGCGACGGCCGTGCGCAGTTCGTTGAGGATCAGCGTGCCCACCGGTTCCGGCGTCGCGGGCAGCAGCGCGTCGATGTCGGTGATCAGCAGCACGCCACCGCCGTCGCGCACCGTCGACACCGCCGACGACACCCGGTTGAGCCGGTCCTCGGCGTGCAGGGCGCCGACCTCGGGCCCGTCCAGTTCGACGAGTCGCCGTGGCGCGCACACGGTCCGCACCATCGTGGCCTTGCCCACCCCGGCGGGCCCGGACACCAGGACGCCGAGATGCGCGGTGGCGCCCAGGGTCTCGAGTAACGACGGCTCGTCGAGGGAGAGTTTCAGCCATTCCGTCAGCCGGCCGGCCTGCGCGTGGCTGCCCTTGAGGTCGTCGAAGGACACCGCCGGTCTCTCGGTCGACGGCGCGGTGACGGTGGCTTCTCCGACCGCGGCGCCGACGCTGGCGCCGACGGCCGGGCGGGCGAGCTCGGCCCCGGGTGCGGGTCCGTCCCCCCAGCCGACCGCCGAGTTCGGTTGGACGCTCACCGTGCCTCGGGGGTCGACGCCGGTGACCGTCAGAAGTTCCGAGGTCCAGGTGATGCCCACCGACGACGCGAGTGCGCTGGTCGCCGCCGACGTGGAGGTGCCGGGTCCCAGGTCGCGCGGCAGCAGGGAGACGGTGTCGCCCACCGTCATCACCTTGCCCAGCAGCGCCTGGCGCAGCGTGGCCGGCGAGATCGAGTTGGTGGCGAGCCGCGACCCCGACACCGTCACCGAGCGCGCCCCGTAGACCGTCACCGGCGCCACGAGGACGCTGCTGTTCTCGCGCAGCCCCGCATTGGACAGCGTCACGTCGTCGAGCAGGGCCGTCCCCGCGGGGGTGCCCGTCGGGGCGACACCGACCACCGCGGCCGTGGTCCGTGCGCCGATGAGCGACACCGCATCCCATTCGCGCACACCGAGCGCGGCGATCGCCTCGGGATGCAGGCGCACCACCCCGCGCCGGGAGTCGAGGGCCGAGGTGTTCAACCGCGCTGTGAGCCGCAGGTGGCTCGGATTCGGTTGGTCCTCGGACAGTTCGGACTCCGTCATGTCACCTGCCGGGTTTACGCAGGCCCAGCCGGGCCATGGACCGACGGTTCGGCTGGGCGCGGCGGCTCGCGCGACGCGCCGCCCGTCGTTGCCGCGGTTCGACGTCCCATGCCTCGGGTCTTGCGGCCACCCATCGTTGGCTGCGGATGGTGAACGGGATGATGCACAGGTAGCCGACGATCACCAGCAGTACCAGGATGTAGGGGAAGAGCAGCAGCCCCGCGGCGGCCAGCGCGACGACGATCAACAGCAAGGGCGCCGCGTTCGGCGGTACCGAGATGGACTTGGCCGCGATCGTCGGCACCCGGCTGATCAGCAGCGCCGAGTTGGCCACGAGCCACAGGCAGACGAACCACTGTGACGTCCACCAACCCTGGCCGAACTGCAGCATGGCCGCCAGAGGGCCGATGACGCCGACGGCGCCGCACGGCGCAGGCATACCGGTGAAGAACTCGCGGGTGTAGGCGGGCTTGTCCGGCTCGTCGAGCAGCGCGTTGAACCGAGCCAACCGCAGCACTATGCACACCGCGTACAGCAGTACGAACATCCAGCCCACCGGTGAGTCCGCGAGCAGCGTTACGTACACCACCAGCGCGGGCGCCACCCCGAAGTTCACCGCGTCGGCCAGCGAGTCGATTTCGGCGCCCATCCGGGACTGGGCGTCGAGGGCGCGGGCGATGCCACCGTCGATCCCGTCGAGGACCGCCGCCGCGCCGATCAGCGCCAGCGCGATATGCGGGCGGTCGTCGAGCGCGAACTTGATCGAGGTCAGCCCGGCGCAGATGGCGAGCACCGTGGTCGCGCTGGGCAGGATCCGCAAACCCCTCGGGCGCCGGCTCACACCTTTGCTCACGGCAGCTCCGCCAGGATCGTCTCGCCGCCGACCGCGCGCTGGCCGGGCAGCACCTTGATCTCGGTGCCCTCGGGCAGGTAGGTGTCCAGCCGCGAGCCGTAGCGGATCAGCCCGTACGTGTCGCCGATGGTCACCTTGTCGCCCGGGGTGAGGTCGCAGACGATGCGGCGGGCGACCAGGCCCGCGATCTGCACGGCGATCACCTGGGCGCCGGTGTCGGTGCGGATCACCACGCTGTTGCGTTCGTTGTCCTCGCTGGCGGCCGCCAACTCGGCGGAGCCGAACAGGCCGGGCCGGTGTTCGACGGCGACCACCTCACCGCTGATCGGGATGCGCTGCACGTGGGCGTCGAAGATCGACAGGAAGATGCTCACCCGCGGCACCGGCCGGGCAGGCAGGTTGAGCTCGGCGGGCGGTTCGGCCTCCTCGACCAGGCAGATCAGCCCGTCGGCGGGGGCCACCACGACACCGGGGCGCGTCGGTGGCACGCGCGGCGGATGCCGGAAGAAGGCGGCGTTCGCGCCGGCGGCGACCAGTCCCGCGCCCCGCACCCACCTGTTGCGGCGGCCTGCGGCGGCCACCGCGAGGCCGGCGCCGATGAACGGCAGGCCGGCCGGGTGGACCGGCGGAACGGTGGTCTTCACCAGCGCCATGAACCGCTCTGGGCCGGATCTCAGGTCATCGGTGCGGGGGCGTCTGGCCATCGGCTGGATTCTACGTGCGTGAGGTGTCGGCCTGGCTAGCTCAGGTCCCACAGGTTCACCCGCGATCCGGCGGGCAGCTCGCCGACGTCCTCTCCGATCTCGAGCAGACAGTTGGCCGACGCCAGCCAGCGCAGGTGGTGCGATGCGGGCGGCCCGTAGCTCATCACCTCGCCGGTGTACTGGTCGAACACGCCGCGGCGGAACTGGCGCTTACCGCGCGGCGACGTCAGATCCTCGGTCAGCACCGCGCTGCGGCGCGGACGTTCGGGCTGCGGTGCGCCCATCGCCGCGCGCAGCGGCGCCCGCAGGAACACCTCGAACGAGACCAGCGCGCTGACCGGATTGCCGGGCAGCGTGATGACGGGCGTCCCGCCGACGCGGCCCGCGCCCTGGGGCATACCGGGTTGCATGGCGACCTTGGCGAACTCGACCTCATCGGCTCCCAGGGTGTCCTTGACGACCTCGTAGGCGCCCGCGCTGACGCCGCCGGTGGTGATGATGAGATCGGCCTGCCCGGCGTACCGGTCCAGGGTGGCCCGAAACGCGTCGACGTCGTCGCCGGTCATGGTGGAGGCGATCACCTCCCCGCCCGCCTCCCGGACGGCCGCGGCGAGCATGACGGCGTTGGATTCGTAGATCTGCCCCGGCAGCAGCGGCGTCCCGGGCGCGACCAGTTCGGTCCCCGTCGACATGACCAGTACCCGCTGCGGCGGGATGACCGACAGTTCGCCGAGGCCGAGCGCCGCCGCGAGACCCAGGGCCGCCGGGGTGAGCGCGACCCCGGCCCGCAGCACCGTGGTGCCCGCGGTGACGTCCTCACCGGCGGTGCGGACGTGTTGGCCGGGCCGGACGGCGGACCGGATCTCGACGGTGTCGGTGGCGCCGTTCGTCGTCTCGACCGGGACCACCGCGGTCGCTCCGCGCGGCAGTGGCGCGCCCGTCATGATGCGGTGCGCGCTACCGGGCTGCAGCACCAGAGCATCGGTGCGCCCGGCGGGGATGTCCTCGGCGACCGGCAGGCGCGCCGGCCGGTCCTCGGTCGCGTCCGCGACGTCCTCGGCGATGACGGCGTATCCGTCCATGGCGGAGTTGTCGAACCCGGGCAGCGACAGCGGCGCGACGATGTCCTCGGCCAGCGTGAGGCCCAGCGTGGCGGCGATCGGCAGCCGGACCGGAGCGCGCCTCTCGATCAGCCCCGCGACGACCCGCTGGTGCTCTTCGACGGTCCGCATGGTCAGACGGGAAAGGTGACGCCGGTGAGTTCCTCGGACACGCTCCACAGCCGGCGCTGTGCGACTTCGTCGTACGAGCGGGCGTTGGACTGCACGAGTTTCGGATAGCCGCGCTGTTCGCCGATGCCGTCGGGACCGAAATACTGTCCGCCGCGCACGTCGGGGTCGGTCGCCGCGCGCAGCGTCGGCAACGCACCCATCTCGGCGCTCTGCGCCAGCAGACCCCAGACCAGTTGGACGGGTTTGCGCACCACGGGCCAGAGGTTCCGCGTCAGCTCGGTGTCGGATCCACCGGGATGCGCGGCGACGGCGATGGTCGGGGCGCCCTTGGCCGACAGCCGGCGGTTGAGTTCGTAGGTGAACAGCAGGTTGGCGAGCTTGCTCTGCCCGTAGGCGGTGATGCGGTTGTAGCTGCGTTCGGACTGCAGATCGTCGAAGTCCACGCGGCCGAAGCGGTGCGCGCCGCTGCTGACGGTCACGACACGCGAGCCCTCGACGGGGAGCAGGTTGTCGAGCAGCTGGCCGGTGAGGGCGAAGTGCCCGAGGTGGTTGGTGCCGAGCTGAAGCTCGAAACCGTCCTTGGTGGTGCCCTTCTCGGTCATCATCACGCCCGCGTTGTTGATCAGCAGGTCGATCCGCGAGTAGTCGGCGCGCAACTGGTCCGACGCCGCGCGGATGCTGTCCAGTGACGTGAGATCGAGTTCGCGCACCGTCACGTCGGCGTGCGGAAGCCCCGCGCGGATGCGCTCGGCCGCGGCGCGGCCCTTCTCGGTGTTGCGCACGGCCAGCACCACATGCGCGCCCCTCCCGGCCAGCACCGCCGCCGCCTCGTAACCGATGCCCGTGTTGGCGCCGGTGATGACGGCGACGCGGCCTTCCTGGTCGGGCACGTCTGACGCGGTCCATTGGGTCATGCCGAAACCCTACCCAGATGCGCCATGCTCGACCCATGGACGAAGTCGTTCTCGCCGATCCGGAGAACCGGCCGAGCGCCAAGGCGCCGCTGCTGTGGGCGACGTCGGCGGCGCTGCCGTGGCTGGTGCTGGTGGTGGCGCAGGTGGCCTGGTGGGCGACGGACCCGGCGACGGGGTGGCTGCACGCCCTCGCGGCGATGGGCACGGTCCTCGGCATCGTCGTGTTCGTCGGCGTCGTGCCGGTGTGGCGGTATCGGGTGCACCGCTGGGCGGTCGACACGCGGGCGGTCTACACGCGGACCGGTTGGCTCGTGCAGGAGCGCCGGATCGCGCCGATCTCGCGCGTGCAGACCGTCGACACCCAGCGCGGTCCGCTGGACCGGTTGTTCGGGTTGGCCAGCGTGACGGTGACGACGGCGTCGACGGCCGGGGCGGTGCGCATCGTCGCGCTCGACGCACCGGTGGCTGAACGGATCGTCGCGCAGTTGACCGACATCGCGGCGCTCGGCGAGCAGGACGCGACGTGACGGCCCCGGCTCCGGAGCGGCCGTGGCTGCGGCTGAGCCCGCGCATGCTGCTCGTCCACCCGGTGCACGAGGTGCTGCGTCAGGTCCCGGTGCTGATCGGTTCGGTGGTGCTGGGCTCGGCGACCGGGAATCCGTTGTGGGCGGTCGCCGCGCTGGTCGTGACGGTCGCCGTCGGGATCGCGCGGTGGTTCACGACGACGTACCGGATCGACGCCGAGGAGGTCCAGCTGCGTGCCGGTGTCCTGCAGCGCCGGGTGCTCTCGGTGCCGCGCAACAGGATTCGATCGGTGTCCACCGATGCCCGGTTGCTGCACCGGTTGCTCGGCCTGACCGTGCTGCGGGTGAGCACCGGGCAGGAGGCGCGCGGGGACGACGCGTTCGCGCTCGACGCGGTCGAGGCCGGTCAGGTGCCGCATCTGCGGGCCGAGCTGCTGGCCGGCTCGCTGACCGTCGCCGCCGATGCCGAACCACGGGGCCGCGTGCTGGCGCGCTGGCAGCCGGGATGGTTGCGGTACAGCCCGCTCAGCTTCACCGGCCTGGCGATGATCGCCGCCGCGGCCGGTCTGCTGTATCAGGCGGGAGTCGGTGCGCTGCTGCGTGATTCGGGCCTCGCCGAAGACGGCCGCGACGTCGCTGAGCGTTTCGGCGTGGCGGCGACGGTGGCCGCAGTCGTGCTCGCCGTGCTGACCGCGTCCGTGGTGCTGTCGGTGCTGCGGTCCCTGGTGACCTACGGCAACCTGCTCCTGCGGCGCGATGCGGACGTCCTGCACCTCGAACACGGCCTGCTGCGGCGGCGGGAACACACCTACGACATGCGCCGGCTCCGCGGCGGCACGTTGCGCGAACCGCTGCTGGTCAGGGCCTTCGGCGGTGCGCGGCTGGACGCGGTGATGACCGGGGTGGGCGGTGAGGGTGAGGCGTCGTTGCTGCTGCCGCCCTGCCCGGCGGCGACCGCACGCGCGGTGCTGAGCGATGTGATCGCCCGCGAACAGGAGGTCACCGGACCGCTGCGCAGCCACGGGGCGGCCGCGGCGCGGCGACGGTGGACCCGAGCGTTGGTGGCACCGGTGACGTCGGGTGTCGTGCTGGCGGTGGCAACCGTGCCTGCGGCGCCACCTGTCTGGCTGTGGGTGGTGTGGGCGGTGTTCGCGGTGGGCTGCGCGCTGCTCGCCGCCGACCGGGTCCGCGCGCTCGGGCACCGGGTCGGCGACGGCTGGCTGGTGGCGCGCACCGGCAGCCTCGAGCGGCGCCGCGACTGCATCGCCGGGCCCGGCATCATCGGGTGGACGGTGCGGCAGACGTTCCTCCAGCGGCGGTCCGGCGTGGCGACGCTGATCGCCGCCACCGCCGCGGGCGAAAAGGCCTACCGCGTCATCGACGTCCCCGCCGACGCGGCGTGGTCGATCGTGGCGGCGGCCTCGCCGTGGGTGAGGGACGTCCCCTGGGTGCGTGATTGACCGGGTCCGAGTTGCGCGCCGCGGGTGGCGGTTTACTGTCGGCGCATGGCGATCGGTGGGGTGCTCTTCGACATCGATGGCGTGCTGGTGACGTCGTGGCGGCCGATCGAGGGTGCGGCCGAGACCCTGGGGGTGCTCGCCGAACATCAGGTCGCGCGGTCCTATCTGACGAACACCACGACCAAGACCCGCAGGCAGATCGCCGACCTGCTCGTCGACGCCGGGATGCAGGTCACCGCCGACGAGGTGATCACCGCCGCGGTGCTCACCGCCGAGTACGTCCGCGACCGTTACCCGGGCGCCCGGTGTTTCCTGGTGAACAGCGGCAGGATCGGCGAGGACATGCCCGGCGTCGACCTGGTGTACGCCGGTGAATTCGGCCCCGACCACGTCCCCGAGCCACCGGATGTGGTGCTGCTCGGTGGTGCGGGCCCGGAGTACGACCACCTGACGCTGAGCTGGGTCTACGACTGGATGGCGCGCGGTGTGCCGGTGGTCGCCATGCACCGCAGCACATCGTGGAACACCGCCGACGGGCTGCGGATCGACACCGGGATGTACCTCATCGGGATGGAGGAGACGTCGGGTCGCAAGGCGACGGCGGTCGGCAAACCCGCACCCGAGGGATTCCTGGCCGCCGCGGGCCGCCTCGGTGTCGACCCCGACGAGATGTACATCGTCGGCGACGATCTGAACAACGACGTGCTGGCCGGTCAGGTGGTCGGGATGACGGGGGTGCTGGTGCGCACCGGCAAGTTCCGACAGGACACGTTGGACCGTTGGGCCGCGGACGAATTCGCGATGCAGCCCAACCACGTGATCGACTCCGTGGCCGATCTGCCCGGACTGCTCGGCCTGTGAGGCCGCCGTCGGTTGCCCGCTGCGCCAGGACATCTCAACCGTTCGGTTGAGGCGCGCCACCCCGCGAGATGGTTGGGTCGATCCCGACACCTATGACGGGGAGGGATGGGCCATGCCCAGAATCGGCGAGCACGCAGTGGTGTGCGGGGCGAGCATGGCCGGGCTCCTGGCCGCCCGGGTGCTCACCGACTACTACGACCGGGTCACCGTGGTCGAACGGGACAGGCTGGTCGACGAACCGGTGGCCCGCCGCGGCGTACCGCAGGGCTGCCAACCGCACGCGTTGCTCGCGCGGTGCGCGCAGATCCTCGACGAACTGTTCCCGGGATACCTCGACGACCTGGTCGCCGCGGGCGCCCACCGCTGGGACGACGGCGACATGTCGAAGTTCGACATCAGCTTCGCCGGCCACGTGATCCTGAACACCTGCAGGCTGCCGAGGCCCGAGACCCTGGTGCAGCACTACGCGAGCCGGCCGATGATCGAGCACCAGGTGTGGCGCCGGGTGTGCGCCCTGCCCCAGGTGAACATCGTCGACGGGCACCGGGTCGAGACGCTGCTGCGCTCAGGGTCCCGTGTCACCGGTGTGCGGGTGAGCGAGATCGACGGTCCCACAACCGATTTTCCCGCCGATCTGGTGGTCGATGCGTCCGGACGCGGGTCCCGGACCCCCGCCCTGCTGGCCGAACTCGGCTACGAGCGACCCGAGGTCGAGGAGCTGGTCATCCGGGTCGCGTACGCGAGCATGCCGGTGCGCATTCCGCCGGATACGCTGCGGCAGAACCTCATCATCCGGATGTTCGAGCCGGGACGCCCACGTGGGTTCGTCATGTTCCGGTGCGAGCGGGACGACTGGCTGGTCGCCGCGGGCACCCTCGGACCGGTCCGCCCGCCGAGCACCCCGGCCGAACTCCTCGACTTCGGCGAGGGGATCGCTCCGGCGTACGCGCTCGCCGCGGCGCGGGCGGCCGAACCGCTGGGCGGTGTCCGGGTGCACCAGTATCCGAGTAACCGCTGGCGCCGCTACGACAAGCTCAAGCGCTTCCCCGCGGGTTTCGTCGTCCTCGGCGACGCCGTCTGCAGCTTCAACCCCATCTACGGTCAGGGCATGACGGTCGCCGCGATCGAGGCGACGGTCCTGCGAGACTGTCTGCGCGCCGGCGACGCCGACCTTCCGCGCCGCTTCCACCGCGCGGCCGCCAAGACGATCCGGGTGGCCTGGCAGACGGCGGTCGGCAGCGATCTGGCCCTGCCGGAAGTGCAGGGCAGGCCGTCGATGTCGATGCGGCTCACCAACGCCTACACCGACCGGGTGCTGCGCGCCGCCGAGACCGATGCGGTGGTGGCACTGGACTTCCTGCGCGTCGTGGGGATGGTCGCGCCGCCCGCACAGTTGGTGCATCCGGCGACGCTGGCCAGGGTGGCGCGGGGGCAGCGCCGCCGCGCGTCCGCGGCGGGCGGCAGTGAATCCGCCCTCACGGCAGCAGCGCGGTGAGGAGACGGACCAGCTCGGCCTGACGGTGAGTGTCGGTCTTGTCGAAGACGTGCTGCAGGTGGGTCTTGACCGTGGCGACCGAGACCGACAACTCCTCGGAGATCGGCGTGAGCCCCTGCCCGCCCGCGACCCGCAGCGCGACGTCGCACTCACCGTTGGTGAGACCGAAGAGATTGCGCAGCATCTCCTTCGGCGGCTGCGGCCGGTTGTCGGGATCGACGACGACGACCAGGGCTCGCGGCTCGGCCCACACGCGCTCTCCACCGGCCGGAAACGGGAACGTGTGAGCGACGAAGGCGTGTCTGCCCGACGGGCGCGGACACAGCACCGACGCACCGGTGCGTGCACCGCCGTCGCCCATGCCCAGCGCGTCATACACCGCATGCTGAAGGGCCGCGTCCGCATCGGAGCGGAAGGCGCGCAGCCGACCGGACCGGACCGTCAGGCCGTCGGCGCGGCGCAACAGCATCGATGCGGTCGAATTGCAGTACAGCACAACGCTGTCGGCGGCGACGACCAGGACCGCCTGGCGCATGCTGTCGATCGCCCCGGCGAGGTCACCGGTGTCGCGCCTGAGCTCGGCGAGGTGTTTCTCGGTGCGCAGCGCCTGCTGGAAGTGGGGGATCAGGGCGGCGACGAGTTCGGCCCGTTCGGCGGTGACGAACGGTTCGTCGCGCCGCCGGTCGGCCACGATGAAACAGGCGGGGTGGTCGTCCCCGGTCAGCCGGACGAACAGCCCGTCGTCCATGTGGTTGGGCTGGATCCAGTCGCCGTTGAACTCGGACCGCTCGTCGAGGTCGACCAGCTGCCGCCCGCTGTGGATCAGTCCGACCGGACCCCGCTCCACGGTCTCGAGCACGTAGTCGATCCGGTGGTAGTACTCGCGGTAGGTGCGGTGGGCGTCGGGTGGCAGGCTGGCCCGCTCGGCGCTGCGCCCCACGTCCTCGGCGATCAGCATCGCCCCGGTGACCGCGCCGAGCGTGTGCCGGATGTCGGCCATCGCGTCCACCCAGTGCTCGGGCGTGACCGCGGCGTCGTGGATCGCCGAGACTAGGCGCGAGAATTCATCCAGCGTGACCATGGCCGGTACCCCGTGCGGACAACCGTTTTCATCGCGTACCCCCGGATTGCGCGTACAACGACTCTAGTTCTCGATCAGACCGGTGACAGCACTGCGGAGCGGACTGCTTACATCGTCAACGGACGCCTGACCCGTCAGGCCTTGAGCGTGCGCACCGCCGCGATACGGGCCTGCAACTGATCCGACGTCGCTGCGGCCACCGGCGGCCCACCGCAGATGCGGCGCAGTTCGTTGTGGATCCATCCGTGCGGCTTGTTGAGCCGGTGATGCGCCAGCGACACCAGCGTGTTGAGTTCCTGACGCAGTTCGCGCAGCTGGCCGTAGGGTGTGACCGGCGGCGGCTCGCCCGAGGCGGTGCGCCTGGTCAGCTGCTCCTCCTGTCTGCGCCGCAACAGATCTCGCATCTGGTCGGAGTCGAGCAGTCCAGGGATCCCGAGGTAGTCGGCCTCTTCGTCGCTGCCCGCCGGGGTGGCGGTGCCGAACGACGCGCCGTCGAAGATGACCTGGTCCAGTTCCGCGCTGGCGCCCAGCGATTCGAACCCGCGATCCTCTTCGGTGGGCTCGGTGCGGCGGCGTTCGACGAGTTCCTCGTCGCCCATCGACTCGCGGTGGGGTTTGCCGAGCACATGGTCGCGCTGGGCTTCCATCTGGCTGGCCAGCTCGAGGAGCGTCGGCACCGACGGCACGAAAATGCTGGCGGTCTCCCCGGGGCGCCGCGACCGCACGAAACGCCCGATCGCCTGCGCGAAGAACAACGGGGTCGATGCGCTGGTGGCGTAGACGCCGACCGCCAGCCGCGGCACGTCGACGCCCTCGGACACCATCCGGACCGCCACCAGCCACGGCGTGTCGCCTGCCGCGTACTCCGCGATCCGCGCCGACGAGCCGGGGTCGTCGGACAGCACCAGGGTCGGCGCCTGGCCGGTCATCTTCGTCAGCAGCGCCGCGTACTGGCGGGCGGCGGTCTGGTCGGTGGCGATGATCATCGCCCCGGCATCCGGTATCCCGCCGTCGCGCAGCTGGCGCAACCTGGTGTCCGCGGCCTTGAGGACCGCGGGGATCCACTCCCCGTTCGCGTCGAGCACGGTGCGCCACGCCCGCGCGGTCTGCTCGGCGCTCAGCGGTTCGCCGAGGCGGGCGGCGTGTTCCTCCCCGGCACTGCTGCGCCACCGCGCCTCACCGGAGTAGGCCAGGAAGATCACCGGGCGCACCACCCCGTCGGCCAGCGCGTCGGCGTACCCGTAGGTGTGGTCGGACTCCGAGCGCAGCAAACCTTCAGCGTCCGGGACGTAGTTCACGAACGGGATCGGGCTGTCGTCGCTGCGGAACGGGGTCCCGGTGAGCGAGAGGCGGCGGGTGGCGTCGCTGAACGCCTCGCGCATCGCCTCACCCCACGTCTTGGCGTCCCCGCCGTGATGGATCTCGTCGAAGATGACCAGGGTGCGGTAGTTCTCCGTCCGCACCCGGTGCCGGGTCGGGTGGCTGGCCACCTGGGCGTAGGTCACCGCGACGCCGTGGTACTCCGACGACGTCTGCGCCGAGGAGTTGCTGAACTTCGGGTCCAGCGCGATGCCCACCCGGGAGGCGGCCAGCGCCCACTGGATCTTGAGGTGCTCGGTCGGCACCACCACGGTGACACGTTCGACGGTGTCGACGGGGAGCAGCTCACCGGCGATGCGCAGGGCAAACGTGGTCTTACCAGCACCGGGGGTGGCGACGGCCAGGAAGTCGCGCGGCCTGGCGGCAAGATACCGCACCAATGCCCGACGCTGCCAGCCACGCAAAGCCTGGGTGTCGGGCGCTGCATAAGCCCGCACCCAAAGACTCCTCACTGATCGGACAGCAGCCTAGCGCAACGGATTCCGGGCGCGCACATCCGCGTGGCGCGTCGCCGGACAGACGGTGTGTCGCCCGGCGCCCGCGGCCGGGCCCTCGGTGGATGTCCGCGTTCACCCGGTCCGCCGCCCTCCGGGACCCGGCGCGGGGCGGCAGCAAACGTGGTGCCGGCCGACCGCATCGTGGGTACTCTTCTGCGCACGATGACGGCGATCGGTGAGCAGGCGGACGAGCACGATCCGCTCGTGCGCGTGTTCGGGACACGCGTGCACAACCTCAAGGGCGTCGACGTTGCCGCACCGCGTGACGCGCTCGTCGCGTTCACCGGGATCTCCGGGTCCGGCAAATCGTCCCTGGCGTTCGGGACGATCTACGCCGAGGCGCAGCGGCGGTACTTCGAGTCGGTGGCCCCGTACGCGCGGCGGCTGCTGCTGCCGAGCGGTGCGCCGAAGGTGGACGACATCACCGGACTGCCCCCCGCGGTGGCACTGCAGCAGCGGCGGGGGACCGCGACGTCGCGGTCGACGGTGGGGACTGTCACGACGCTGTCCAACCTGCTGAGGATGCTGTTCTCCCGCGCGGGCACCTACCCGCGCGGGGCCACCGAACGCCTGGACTCCGACGCGTTCTCGCCGAACACCGCGGTCGGCGCCTGTCCGGAGTGCCACGGGCTCGGCCGGATCCATCAGGTGACGGAGCAGACGCTGGTACCCGACCCGTCGCTGACCATCCGGGAGGGCGCCGTCGCGGCGTGGCCGGGGGCGTGGCAGGGGCAGAACCTCCGCGACATCCTCATCACGCTCGGCTACGACATCGACAGGCCATGGCACAAACTGCCGAAGCGCCAGCGGAATTGGATTCTGTTCACCGACGATCAGCCGACCGTCGAGATCGATCCGGGCAGCCACCCCGTCACCGCCGACTACTACTACAACGGGACGTTCTCGAGTGCCGAACGCCATGTCCGGCACACCCTGGCCAACTCGCAGAGCGCGACGATGCGCCGCCGGGTGCTGCAGTACGTGAACACCGTCGAGTGCGGGACGTGCGGTGGGTCGGGGCTGCGCCCGGAGGCGCTGACGGTGACCTTCGCGGGCCGCACCATCGGCGACTACGTGGCGATGCCGCTGGCCCGACTCGCCGACGCGCTCCGCCCGGTCGCCGCGCGAACCGATGCGGCGCCTGCGTTCGAATCGACGGAGTCCGGTGAGCTGACCGAGGTGGCCACGATGATCGCCGCTGACCTCGTCGCCCGTATCCAGGTGCTCATCGACCTGGGGCTGGGGTATCTGACATTGAACCGCCGCACCCCCACCGTCTCACCGGGCGAACTGCAGCGGCTCCGGTTGGCCACCCAGCTTCGCGCGGGGCTCTTCGGGGTGCTCTACGTCCTCGACGAACCGTCCGCCGGTCTGCACCCCGCCGACGCCGAGCCGCTGCTCGAGGTCCTGGATCGGCTTCGGCGGGCCGGGAATTCGGTGTTCGTCGTGGAACACGACATGGATGTGGTGCGGCGCGCCGACTGGATCGTCGACGTCGGCCCCGGCGCCGGCGAGCTCGGCGGCCGGGTGATCTACAGCGGACCCGTCGGCGGTCTCGCCGAAGTCGGCGAATCGGTCACCGGCAGATACCTGTTCGACACCGCACCGACCGCGACGCGGTCGCCGCGCGCGCCGTCGGGCTGGCTGCGCATGCGCGGCATCACGTCGCACAATCTGCGCGGCCTCGACGTCGACCTGCCGCTCGGCGTCTTCGCCGCGGTCACCGGGGTGTCGGGTTCGGGCAAGTCGACACTGGTGGTCAAGGTGCTCGGCGACGTGGTCAACCGTCAATTGGGACGCGCCGCCTTCCAAGCGGATTCGGACGCCGACGGGGACGATCCGGACGCCGAGATCGTCGACCTCGACCACGATGCGTCGATCGGGGTGAGCGCCGAGGGCGTCGAGGCGATCACCCGTCTGGTGGCCGTCGACCAGCGACCGATCGGACGGACCCCGCGTTCGACGCTGGCCACCTACACCGGACTCTTCGACGCCGTCCGGCGCGAGTTCGCGGCGACGCCCACGGCACGCCGACGGGGCTGGACGGCGGGCCGGTTCTCGTTCAATGTCGCCGAGGGCCGCTGCCCGACCTGCCAGGGTGAGGGGTTCGTGTCGGTTGAATTGCTGTTCCTGCCAGGGACATACGCCACCTGCCCGACCTGTGGCGGCGCGCGGTACAACGAGGCCACGCTGGCGGTGCGCTATCGCGGCCGCACGATCGCCGACGTCCTGGCGATGACCGTCGACGAGGCGCTGGAGTTCTTCGCCGACATCGCGGGCGCCTCGCGCAGCCTGGCGACGCTGCGTGAGGTCGGGCTCGGCTACCTGCGGCTGGGCCAGCCCGCCACCGAATTGTCAGGCGGTGAGGCGCAACGCATCAAGTTGGCGTCGGAGCTGCAGCGGCCCAAACGCGGCCACACGCTCTACGTGCTGGACGAACCGACCACCGGCCTGCACCCGGCCGACGTGGACCTGCTCGACGCGCAGTTGCACCGCCTCGTCGACGCGGGCAACACCGTCGTCGTCGCCGAACACGACATGCGGATGGTCGCGGGATCCGACTGGGTCGTCGACCTCGGACCGGGTGCGGGGGCCGACGGCGGGCGGGTGGTCGCCGCGGGCACCCCGCACGAGGTGAGTCGGGCCGAATGCAGCCGCACCGCACCGTATCTCGCGGCGCGACTGGCTCACTCGACGAAGTAGTTGTCGTTCTTGACGAACCACTCCCGGCGTTCCTCGTCGGTGAGCTCGCCGAGGTGGGCGAGCCCCTCGAAGTAGTGCTCGCGCGGCGCACCCGGCGCGAACAGCATGAGAACCGACGCCGGCTTGTCGGCCTCGTTGCGGAAACCGTGGATGCCGCCCGGTGGCACGTAGAGGAAGTCTCCGGCGTTCCCGTCGACCCACTCGGTGCCGTTGTAGAGCGACAGCATGCCCGACAGGACGTAGAACGCCTCAGACATCCCGCGGTGGTAGTGCGGACCGGGGCCGCCGCCCCGCGGCGCGATCTGCACCCGGTACAGGCCGTAGTCACCGCCGGTGTCCCGCTGGTTCGCCAGGTAGTGGTACTGGACGTGACCGAAGGCGTCGTAGTCCGGCGGCGAGTCACCGCGCTTGAGCCACGCACTCACCTCCGGTTCGTCGGCGGTGTAGCGCGGCGGCGGATAGGGCGGGACGACCAGCGACACACGACCGAGACTAGGCCGGGAACGTCACCCCGGTGAGCTCTTCGGAGACCGCCCACAGCCGGCGGGCCAACTCCTCGTCGTGCGACTGGTCGCTGGACTCGACGAGTTTCGGGTATCCACGCGTCTGGCCGAGTCCACCGGGGCCGTAGTACTGCCCGCCCCGCGCGTTCGGGTCGGTGGCGGCCCGCAGCGTCGGTAGTGCCCCCATGGTGGGGCTCTGGGTCAGGAGGCCGATCAGCGGGTTGAAGGCCGACGGCAGATGGAGGTGGCGCATCAGCTCGGTGTTGGACACCCCGGGGTGCGCGGCGAGCGCCATGGTGTCCCGGCCGGCGAGCCGTCGCTGCAGCTCGTAGGTGAACAGCAGGTTGGCCAGCTTCGACTGTCCGTACGCGCCGACACGGTTGTAGCTGCGTTCCCACTGCAGGTCGTCGAAGTGGATCTCGGCGAGGATGCGGTGCCCGACGCTGCTGACCGTCACGACTCGCGAGTTCGGAGTCGCCAGCAGGTTCTCGAGCAGCAGGCCGGTCAGCGCGAAGTGGCCGAGATGGTTGGTGCCGAAGGCGAGCTCGAAGCCGTCCTCGGTGGTCTGCTTCGGCGGGTACATCACGCCGGCGTTGTTGATCAACAGGTCGACCCGCGGGAACTGGGCCTTGAGCGTCTCGGCTGCCGCGCGGACCGAGCGCAGCGATCCCAGGTCGAGGCTCTGCACGGTGACGGTGGCGTCCGGGTGGGCGGCGGTGATCTCGTCGGCGGCCTGCCTGCCCTTCTCGGTGTCGCGGACGGCGAGCACCACCTGCGCGCCGCGACCGGCGAGGGCTTCGGCCGTGGCCAGCCCGAGGCCGGTGTTGGCACCGGTGACGATCGCGGTGCGACCGGACTGGTCGGGGATCTGGTCGGCGGTCCACCGAGAGGATGAAGCCATGGGTTCCTCCTACACTTGAAGCGGAGCGTGCGCTCCGGTTGCTTGTCACTATACGGAACGATCGCTCCGTTTCAATGATTCCCGAACGAGCGGAGGGATATGGCCGAGAACGCCGCGAGGCCGCGACCGCTGCGGGCGGACGCCGCACGCAACCGCGACCGCGTGCTGCGGGTCGCCTACGAGACGTTCGCGGCCGAGGGGCTGACCGTTCCGGTCGACGAGATCGCCCGGCGGGCCGGCGTCGGCGCGGGAACCATCTACCGCCACTTCCCGACCAAGGAGGCGCTCTACACCGCCGTCGTGGAGCACCGTCTGCAGGAGATGGCCGACCTCGGCAGACGGCTGCTGGAGTCGGGCGACCCGGGCGAGGCGCTGTTCGCGTTCCTGCGCGCGATCGCGCTGGAATGGGGCGCCTCCGACCGCGTGCTGATCGATGGGCTGGCGGGGTGGGGGATCGACGTGCACACCGTCGCGCCGGAGGCCGACGCCGCCGCCCGCGCGCTGCTCGGCGAGCTGCTGGCGGCCGCTCAGCGGGCGGGCACGGTTCGCGCCGACATCGGCGTCGGCGAACTCAAGGCGATCCTGGTCGGGTGTCAGGCCATCGGGGCGTACGACGCCGATGTCGCCGAGCGGGCGACGGCCGTGGTGACGGATGGTTTGCGGGCCGGGCGCTGACCCGCGAGACTGCCTTGCACTCTCCCTGACCGAGTGCTAAGAATGCAATTGGCACTCGCGACCGGCGAGTGCTAGGTCGGGACGGTGAGGCGAGGGTCCGCACCTGCGGGGCACACCCAAGCCGTCCGTCGCGGGCACTGGATCCGACCGACGAGAACGTGCATCCGTTATCGGAGGAAACACTTCGCAATGGCCAAGACAATTGCGTACGACGAAGAGGCCCGTCGCGGCCTCGAGCGGGGCCTCAACGCCCTCGCCGACGCGGTAAAGGTGACGCTGGGCCCCAAGGGTCGCAACGTCGTTCTGGAGAAGAAGTGGGGCGCCCCCACGATCACCAACGATGGCGTGTCCATCGCCAAGGAGATCGAGCTGGAGGACCCGTACGAGAAGATCGGCGCTGAGCTGGTCAAAGAGGTCGCCAAGAAGACCGACGACGTCGCAGGCGACGGCACCACCACCGCCACCGTGCTCGCCCAGGCGCTCGTCCGCGAGGGTCTGCGCAACGTGGCCGCCGGTGCCAACCCGCTCGGTCTGAAGCGCGGCATCGAGAAGGCCGTCGAGAAGGTCACCGAGACGCTGCTGAAGTCGGCCAAGGAGGTCGAGACCAAGGAGCAGATCGCGGCCACCGCCGGCATCTCCGCCGGTGACCAGTCCATCGGCGACCTGATCGCCGAGGCCATGGACAAGGTCGGCAACGAGGGTGTCATCACCGTCGAGGAGTCCAACACCTTCGGCCTGCAGCTCGAGCTCACCGAGGGTATGCGCTTCGACAAGGGCTACATCTCGGGTTACTTCGTCACCGACGCCGAGCGTCAGGAAGCGGTCCTCGAGGATCCCTACATCCTGCTGGTGTCGTCGAAGATCTCGACCGTCAAGGATCTGCTCCCGCTGCTGGAGAAGGTCATCCAATCCGGCAAGCCGCTGCTGATCATCGCCGAGGACGTCGAGGGCGAGGCCCTGTCGACCCTGGTCGTGAACAAGATCCGTGGCACCTTCAAGTCCGTCGCCGTCAAGGCCCCGGGCTTCGGTGACCGCCGCAAGGCGATGCTGCAGGACATGGCCATCCTCACCGGTGGTCAGGTCATCAGCGAAGAGGTCGGCCTGTCCCTGGAGACCGCCGACATCTCGCTGCTGGGCCAGGCCCGCAAGGTAGTCATCACCAAGGACGAGACCACGATCGTGGAGGGTGCCGGCGACGCCGAGGCCATCCAGGGCCGGGTGGCTCAGATCCGCGCCGAGATCGAGAACAGCGACTCGGACTACGACCGCGAGAAGCTGCAGGAGCGCCTGGCCAAGCTGGCCGGCGGTGTTGCGGTGATCAAGGCCGGCGCTGCCACCGAGGTGGAGCTCAAGGAGCGCAAGCACCGCATCGAGGACGCCGTCCGCAACGCGAAGGCGGCCGTCGAGGAGGGCATCGTCGCCGGTGGCGGCGTGGCTCTGCTGCAGTCCGCCCCGTCGCTCGAGGAGCTCAACCTCAGCGGTGACGAGGCGACCGGTGCCAACATCGTGCGTGTCGCGCTGTCGGCTCCGCTCAAGCAGATCGCCTTCAATGGTGGCCTCGAGCCCGGCGTCGTCGCCGAGAAGGTCACCAACTCGCCCGCCGGCACCGGCCTCAACGCCGCGACCGGTGAGTACGAGGATCTGCTCAAGGCCGGCGTGGCCGACCCGGTGAAGGTGACCCGCTCGGCGCTGCAGAACGCAGCCTCGATCGCGGCGCTCTTCCTCACCACCGAGGCCGTCGTCGCCGACAAGCCGGAGAAGGCCGCCGCACCCGCCGGCGACCCGACCGGTGGCATGGGCGGTATGGACTTCTAAGTCCTTTCTGGAGAAGGCCCGGTCCCGTTCGCGGGGCCGGGCTTTTCCGTGTCTGCCGGTCGCCCTCGCCGAGTGTGCGGTTTCATCCGCAACCCGCCGCGACGGGCGTATCGATCCGCACACTCGACGCCCGTGGGCTGTGGATAACTCGGCGGCGAGTACCGGAAATCGTCGGGGGCCGCTGAGACCGTCCGGCCATGCAACAGGTCAACGGCCCGTTCCTGGCACGCGAGGCGCTCGACAACGGCCTCCTCACCTTTCGGGAACTGCGGCGGTTCCATCACGCGGACTTTCCCGGCGTGTGGGTGCTCCGCGGCAGCGACCTGTCGATGGATCAACTCGCTCACGCGGCGTGGCTCTGGTCCGGCCGCAGAGCGGTGGTCGCGGGACTGGCGGCGTCGGCGATGCACGGTGCCAAGTGGATCGAACCGGGCGCGCCTGTCGAGCTCGTCCACACCAATCGACGTCCGCCCGCCGGCGTCGTGGTCCGCACGGAAACGCTTGCGCCCGAGGAGGTCCGAACTGTCGGCCTGCTGCCCGTCACCTCGGCGAGCCGCACGGTGTTCGATCTCGGGAGACGCCTGGGGCTGAACGAGGGTGTGCAACGCATCGACGCGCTGCTGAACGCCACTGACGTCAAGATCGCCGATGTCGAGGCGGTGATCGCGCGGCATCCCGGCGTCCGTGGACTGCGACAATTGCGTGAGACGCTCACCCTGGTCGACGGGGGAGCAGAGTCGCCCTACGAATCCCTCACCCGACTCATCCTCGTGCAGGCCGGGTTCCCGCCGCCGCAGACGCAGATCCGGGTCTGCGACGAGCACGGATACGTCTTCGCGCGCATCGACATGGGTTGGCCGGAGTACCTCGTCGGCGTGGATTTCGAAGGCGCGCATCACTGGACGGACGCGAAGCAGCGGTCCGGTGACGTCGTGCGATACACCCGACTGGCGGAGATGGGATGGATCGACGTCAGGCTGATCAGCGGCATCCTGCACACCCGCAGGCGGTGGTTTCTCGACCAGGTCGGCGCCGCGCTCGTATCGCGTGGATGCCCGAAGACGTGGTGAGTGTGCGGATCAATACCCCCACCCCGGCGCGTCGCGTATGAAACCGCACAGTCGCGGGGGTGCGCGTCCACTAGGCCGGCGCCGGTTGCCGTCCGCGGATCAGTCTCCCCGGCCGCGCGTCGGTCGGCACACCCCGCTCCGCGATCACGACGCCGCTGACGACGGTGGCGACGTAGCCGTCGGCGGTCTGGTCGAGTCGCTTGCCCCCGGCGGGCAGGTCATGCACGACAACAGGTTTGTGCAGGCGCAGGGCGGCGTGGTCGATGACGTTGAGATCGGCCTTGTACCCGACGGCGATGCGGCCGCGGTCGGCCAGCCCGGCGACACCCGCGGGCACCGACGTCAGTTCCCGCACCGCCTCGGACACCGACAACCGGCCGGCCGACCGGTCCCGCGTCCAGTGCGCCAGTACGAACGTGGGAAAGCTTGCATCGCAGATCATCCCGTAGTGCGCGCCACCGTCGCCGAGGCCCAGCACCACGTCGTCGCGGCGCATCAGTCGCCCCACCGTGTCGAGCGAGTTGTTCTCGTAGTTGCCCAGTGCGAGCAGCATCATGGCGTGCCCGTCGTCGTCGAGCAGCCGGTCGTAGGCCTCCTCGACCGGGCTCACCCCACGCGCCGCGGCGCGGGCCGCGATGGAGGTCGATGCGGCCGGCTCGTAGTCGGGGTCGTCGCCGAGCGGGAAGATCCAGTTCCACGCCTGCACCATGAACATCAGCGGATGTCCGGGATTCGACGGCGTGTCGTTCAGGATGCGTTCGCGCACTTCGGGTTTGCGCATCTCGGCGACGCGTTCGGCCAGCGGCAGCCCGGCGATCTCCTGATAGCTCGGGTACATGACGAACGGGTTGCCGCTCACCTCGAGGCCGATCACCATGCCGATCGGCCGGGGGAACATCTGCGCGGTGACGGATCCGCCCGCGGAGTTGAACTTCTCGACCAGGTTCATCGCCTGCGGCCAGACAGGATCGCCGGTGTTGCCGGTGAGGAGCGAGAACGTCACCGGCAGCCCGACGTCCGCGGCGACCTCGAACACCTGCCGCAGCACGGTCTCATACCCACCGGCAGGGATGTCCGGGACGAACTGCAGCAGCCCGCCGCCGCCGTCGGCCACTCCCGCGGCGATCGCCGCGATCTCGGCCTGCGCCGCGTCGTAGGTCGGGATCGGCGATCCGCTCGAGGTCTTGTGCAGTGCGAACCGCGACGAGGCGAACCCGAGCGCACCCGCCTGCACCGCCTCCTTCGCCAGCGACCGCATCCGCGCCAGGTCCTCGTCGGTCGCCGGTTCGCGGTCCGCACCCCGCCGGCCCATCGTGTACACCCGCAGTGGCGAATGCGGCAGGTACGCCGCCACGTCGATGTCGCGGGCGCGCGCGTCCACCGCGTCGAGGTACTGCGGGAAGGTCTCCCAGTCCCACGGCAGCCCGTCGACCATCACCACCCCGGGGATGTCCTCGACGCCGGCCATCACGTCGACGAGCACGTCGTGGTCCTCCGGCCGGCACGGCGCGAAACCCACCCCGCAGTTGCCCATCACCGCGGTGGTCACCCCGTGCGCCGACGACGGCGTCATCCGGTCCGACCAGATGGCCTGCCCGTCGTAGTGGGTGTGCAGGTCGACGAAACCGGGTGTGACGAGCAGGCCGGTGGCGTCGATCTCCCGCTCACCCGGCCCGTCGACGGCGCCGACCGAGGTGATCACCCCGTCGCGCACCGCGACGTCGCCGACGAACGGTTCACCGCCGAGGCCGTCGACGATCGTGCCGTTGCGGATGACGAGATCGAATGTCATACCCCGAATGTACGGTGACGAGGTGATCGATCACTTCGGAATCAACTGCGCCGACTTCGACAGGTCAAAAGAGTTCTACGACAAGGTGCTCGGCGTCCTGGGCTACACGCGCCAGATGGATTTCGGGGTGGCCGTCGGCTACGGCACCGAGGGCCATCCCGATTTCTGGATCGCCGACATGAACGCGGGCAACGTGCCCGGGCCGAACCGCGAGATCCACGTCGGGTTCGCGGCCAAGGACCCCGAGAGCGTGCAGGCGTTCTATCGCACCGCGCTGGCGCTCGGCGCCGAACCGCTGCACGAGCCGCGGCTGTGGCCGGAGTATCACGAGAACTACTACGGCGCATTCGTCCGCGACCCGGACGGCAACAACGTCGAGGCCGTCTTCCACGGCGGCGGCCCGCGGACCTGACCTTCGCTGGGTAGGTTGGCGGTATGCCTGACTCGGATGCGGCCGCCGCCCGCGAACTGCTGCGTGACTCGTTCACCCGCCTGATCGAGCACGTCGAGGCTCTCACCGACGACCTGACCGACGAGGTGGCGCTCTACCGTCCTACCGCGACGGCCAACAGCATCGCGTGGTTGCTGTGGCACAGCGCCCGGGTCCAGGACGCCCAGCTCTGCGAGATCGCCGGCGTCGAACAGGTGTGGACCCGGGAAGGCTGGGTCGACCAGTTCGCCCTCGACCTGCCGCGCGAGGACACCGGCTACGGCCACCGCCCCGACGATGTCGGCAAGGTGCGGGTGTCGGCCGATCTGCTGGCCGGCTACTACTCCGCGGTGCACAAGATGACGTTGGCCTACATCGCGTCCGTGACGCCCGAGGACCTCGCCGAGATCGTCGACCGCCGCTGGGACCCGCCGGTCACGGCTGGCGCCCGGTTGGTCAGCATCATCGACGACTGTGCCCAGCACCTCGGTCAGGCCGCCTACATCCAGGGCATCTCACGCTGAGATGAGGACTGCGCTGCAGTGGTGGCCGGCGGTCGCCGTCACCGGGTTGTTCGCGCTCGGCTGGCTGGTGGGCAAGGGTTCCACGCCGTTCGACAGCCGACTGCTGGCTGTCGACGCACCGGACCGGCTGCTGACGTTCGTGGAGGCGCCGGTTCAGGTGGCGGTGCTCGGCGCCGCGGTGGCCTACGCGCTGTGGCGCAGACGGTGGCGGCTGGCCGTGTTGGCGGCGCTGTGCCCGCCGGTGGCCGTCGTCTCCGCGCAGTTGCTCAAGCGCGTCTTCGGCCGCACCCGCGACGGTGAGCTCGCCTACCCCAGCGGACACATCACGGCGCTGGTGGTGGTTGCCGGGATGGTCGTGCTCGTGGCCGGTGGCCGGCTGTGGGCGGTCGTGGCCGCGGCGGTGGCCGTCGTGGTCGGCATGGTGCTGGTCGGGATGTCGTTCCACTACTTCACCGACACCGTCGGCGCGTTGTTGCTCGGCAGCGCCTATGTCGCGGCGGCCGCCCGCCTGGTCACCCGCACACCCCTGCGCGTTACTTGACAGGTGTCAACCCCGGTGCGACCTGCGTCACAGTGGGTGGTTAACATAGCCCTATGACCGCGACGCCAGAAGTTGATGCGCTCGAGAACAGCACCATCCGCAATCCGGCGACGGGCGCCGTCGCCGGGCAGGTGCGCTGGACCGATCCCGCCGACGTGCCCAGGATCGCCGCCGGGCTGCGGACCGCCCAGAAGGAGTGGGAGGCCCGCGGGGCGAAGGGCCGTGCCAAAGTGCTGGCCCGCTACGCGGTGTGGCTGGGCGAGCACCGCGCCGAGATCGAGGACCTGCTGATCAAGGAGACCGGCAAGTCCGCCGTCGACGCGGCCCAGGAAGTGCCGCTGATCCTCATGATCACCTCGTACTACATCCGCACCATGGAGAAGGCGCTGGCGCCGGATTCGCGTCCGGCCGCACTGCCGTTCCTGGCGATCAAGAAGATCAGCGTGCACTACCGGCCGCGGGCGGTGGTGGGGATCATCGCGCCGTGGAACTACCCCGTCGCCAACGCGCTGATGGACGCGATCGGCGCCCTGGCCGCCGGGTGTGCGGTGCTGCTCAAGCCGTCCGAGCGCACCCCGCTGACCGCCGAACTGCTGCTGCGCGGCTGGCAGGACTCCGGCGCCCCCGAGGTTCTGGCGCTCGCACAGGGCGCCCGCGAGGTGTCCGAGGCGGTCATCGACAACTCCGAGTTCATCCAGTTCACCGGATCCAGCGCCACCGGCGCCAAGGTGATGGAACGCGCCGCGCGCCGCCTCACCCCGGTCAGCCTCGAGCTCGGCGGCAAGGATCCGATGATCGTGCTCGAGGACGCCGACGTGGATCTCGCCGCGCACGCCGCGGTGTGGGGTGCGATGTTCAACGCCGGCCAGACGTGTGTGTCGGTGGAGCGGGTGTACGTCCTCGAGTCGGTCTACGACCAGTTCGTCGACGCCGTCGTCCGCGACGTGAAGAACCTCAAGATGGGCGCCGGGGAGGGCAACCACGTCGGGGCGCTCATCGACGACGGTCAGGTGTCGGTCACCGAGCGCCACGTCGAGGACGCGATAGCCAAGGGCGCCAAGGCGCTCACCGGCGGGAAACGGCGCAGCGGCCCGGGCAGCTTCTACGAGCCGACGGTGCTCGTCGACGTCGACCACTCGATGGCCTGTATGACCGAGGAGACCTTCGGCCCCACGCTGCCGATCATGAAGGTCGCGTCGGTGGAGGAGGCCGTCCGCCTGGCCAACGACAGCCCTTACGGCCTGTCGGCCGCGGTGTTCTCCAGGGACATCGAGCGCGCGAAATCCGTTGCGCTGCAGCTGGAGTGCGGCGGTGTCAACGTCAACGACGTGATCTCCAACCTGATGTGCACCACAGCGCCGATGGGCGGCTGGAAGACCTCGGGCATCGGCGCGCGGTTCGGTGGGCCCGAAGGGTTGCGCAAGTACTGCCGGATCGAGACGGTGGTGGCGCCGCGGACCAACGTCGGCGCCGGCGGCAACTACTACGACAACTCGCCCAAGGCGCTCAAGCGGATGAACACGATGATGACCAAGCTCGCGTTGATCCGTCCCCGCCGCATGGCCAAGTAGGGCGCCGGTCCCACCGCGTGCGGTTCGTTCTGACAGCCCTGCTGTGGCTGCTGACGACGGTGCTGCTGGCTGTCGCCGTGCCCGCGGTGTGGGCGCAGCAGCACCTCGTCAGTGAACAGGGGTACGCCGACCTCGCCGAGTCGGCGGCCACCGACACACGCCTGCGGGACGCGATGGCCGACGAACTCACGAACCAGATCACCGCGCTCGCCGCCGACCGCGGGTACGGCCTCAACGAGACGCTGGTGCACCAGGTCACGTCGGCCTACACCGGCAACTCCGGCTTTCCCGGGCAGTTCGCGCAGGCCAACCGCATCGCGCACCGCTGGATGTTCTCCGACGACATTCCGCAGGCCAACAATGACGATCAGTGGCTGATCGACATCGCGCCGATGCTGTCGGATTCGTCGCTGGCGGCGACGCTGGGCAACCTCGACCTCGATGTGCCCGACACGCTGATGGTCCCGGTCACCGTGCCGTCGCCCGAACTGCGGCCGGGCCGTCTGCAGGCCGTGGCGACGTGGGGGCCGTGGGTCAGCACCGGGGTCGCGGTGCTGGCGGCGGTGTGCGCGCTGCTCACCCTGGCGAGTTCGCGCCGGCGGGGCAAAGGGTTGGCGGCACTTGGCGTTTCGGCGCTGCTGGTCGGAGCCGCCGGATGGGCGGGGCTGGAGGTGGCCGACGGTTACCTCGACGACGCGCTCAACCGCACCGAGGGCAACTTCCGCCGGATCGCCGACGAGATGGTCCTGCACGCCGAGGACAGCCTGCACCACTGGCTGAACCTGACACTGGCCGCCGGAGCGGCGCTCGTGGCCGCCGGGGTGGTGGTCTCGATGCTCGGGGGTCTGCGGCGCACCCCGTCAGGGTTCGATCACGTGTGACGGGTCCGGGCGCCGGTGCGGCGGCGCCTGGCTGTAGTCACCCCACGGACCGTCGCGCCGTTCGACCGCGGCACGGACGCCCTGCGACTCTGCCGTCGCGATGAACTCCAGCGCCTCGGGGGTGTTGCGCATCAACCCGTCGAGGATGCCGCCGAGGGTCTGCGTGGAGGCGAGCCCCATGTTCTCGTAGGCCTGATTGACGATCAGCTTCTGAGCCTGCAACTGGGACAACGGAATTCGGGTCAGCTTCGCCGCCACCTCGGCCACCCGCGCCTCGAGCCGTTCGAACGGCACCGACTCGTTGATCAGTTCGACCGCCGCGGCCTCCACGCCGGTCAGCGGTTCACCGGTCAGCGAATGCCACTTCACCTTGGCCAGGCTCAGACGGTAGAGCCACATCCCGGTCAGGTAGGCGCCCCACATCCGGGCGTACGGCGTGCCGATGACCGCGTCGTCGCTGGCGATCACGATGTCGGCGCACAGCGCGTAATCGCTCGCGCCGCCGACACACCACCCGTGGACCTGCGCGATGACGGGTTTCGACGCCCGCCAGATCGCCATGAACTTTCCGGTCGGTGCGGTCGCGCGACCGGTGACGAACGCGAAGTCCTTACCCGGGTCCCAGTGCCCGTCACTGTTCATCGACTCGTCCCAGTGCGCGAACCCGCCGCCGAAGTCATAGCCACCCGAGAACGCGCGGCCCGCACCGCGCAGCACGATGACCTTGACCTGCGGATCCCGCTCGGCGAGCGCGATCGCGGCCTCGATCTCGTCGGGCATCGGCGGCACGATCGTGTTCAGGTGATCAGGCCGGTTCAGCGTGATGGTCGCGACGGCGGCGTCGGTGCGGTAGAGCAGCGTCTCGAACTCGGGCATGCGTGCAGTTTGGCAGGGTGCGGGCCGGGGAAATGCGAGTTCATGGGAGCGCGCGCGCATCGACTGACGGGGGCGAGGGCCGCTGCGACGCTGGCCGACCTGGGCTCGGCGTCGATCGCCGCCGGGGTGATCGCACGGCGCAAACCCGCAGTCCGGGCACTGGAGACCGTGCAGGCCGACGCCAGGGCGGTGCGCCGGATGCGGCAGCTGCGGGAGGAGTTCGGCGCGGGTCCCGTCGAATTGGTGCTTCCCGGCCGGCGCATGGTGGTGGTCCTCGACCCCGACGACGTCGGCCGCGTCCTCGCCGGAGCGCCCGACCCGTTCCACCCGGCCAACCGCGAGAAGCGCAAGGCCCTCGAGTGGTTCCAGCCTCACGGCGTGCTGATCTCGCAGGGCCCGATCCGTCAGCAGCGACGTGTCCTCAACGACTCGGCGCTCGACTCGGGTGCCGAGATGCACCGGCTCGCCGGCGCGTTCGCCGACGTGATCACCGCTGAGGCGCGCGAGCTGGTGAGCGCGGTGGCCGCGCGCGGCACCATGGACGCCGATCAGTTCATGGCCGCGTGGTGGCGAATCGTTCGCCGGATAGCCCTGGGTGACCGTGCCCGCGACGACGACGAGATCACCGATGCCCTGCTCCGGCTGCGCAGGGCGGGGAACTGGTCGTTCCTGGCGCTACCGCACTACCGCAAGCGCGCGAAGTTCCTCGAGCGGCTCTACGAGTATGTCGAGGACCCCCAGATCGGCACGCTGGCGGCCGCGGTGGCCGAGGTGCCCACCTGCGGTGCGGTGGACCCGGTGGGCCAGTTGCCGCAGTGGTTGTTCGCCTTCGACGCGGCGGGGATGGCGCAGCTGCGCGCGCTGGCCGCACTGGCCACCCATTCCGTGGCCATGGTCCGGGCGATCGAGGACGCCGCCGAACCGGATCAGCTGCGGATGCGGCCGTTCCTGCGCGCGTGCGTGCTGGAGTCGGTGCGGTTGTGGCCGACCACGCCGACGATCCTGCGGGACACCACCGAGCGCACCACGTGGCGTGACGGTGCGATCACCATCGAGAAGGGCGCCGGGGTGATGGTTGTGACCCCCGCGTTCCACCGCGACCCCGACCTGCTGCCGTTCGCGCATGATTTCGTGCCCGACATCTGGCTCGACGGACGCGCCCGCTCCTACCCGCAGCTGGTGCCGTTCTCCGCCGGCCCCGCCGAGTGCCCGGGACGCAATCTGGTCCTTTTCGCGACGAGCACGCTGCTGGCGAATCTGTTGAGCGGTCTGGACTTCCGGCTGTCGTCGACGCCGCAGCTGTCGGCGGACGAACCGCTGCCGGTGACGCTGAACCAGTACGGGGTGGAGTTCACCGTCGAGCCGGTCACCGCACCAGAGTTGCGCCCCCATCGAGCCGAATCTGCTGGCCGGTCATGAACCGCGACTCGTCGGCGAGCAGATACACCGCGGCGTAGGCGCTCTCCCACACGCTGCCGCGGCCCATCTTGAGCTTGACCACCTCGTTGTGCCGCGCCGTCGCCTCGTCGGCGTCCAGGCCGAACAGCGACTGCGAATCCCGGTTGGCCAGAACGGAGTTGATGGGACCCAGCATCAGCGTGTTGACGCGGATGCCCGCCGCGGCGTACTGCACGGCGGTGAGTTCGGTGATCTGGTTCAGCCCGCTCTTGCCCAGTGCGTAGGGCATGATGCCGATGTTCAACCCGAGTTCGTTCTTGACGCTTGCGATCGACGAGATGTTGACGATGCTGCCCGTGGTGTCACCGTCGTTGCGCTCCATGCACTGCGCGGCGAAGAGATTGCAGTGGAAGCAGCCGAGCATGTTGACGTTAATGCCGTGGTTGAAGTTCTCGACGGTCATCGAGTTCGTCTCGAGGTCGAACGGCGGATTGGTCGCCACGCTGTAGACCATGCCGTCGACCCGGCCGCTCGTCGCCATCGCGGTGTCGAAGATGCGCCGGCAGTCGTCCTCGTCGGCGACATCCGCCTCGACGGCGTACGCGCTGCCGCCTTCGGCGACGATCATCTCGACCGTCTCCTTCACCGCTGCGGGGTTCAGGTCGACGGCCACCACCTCGGCGCCGTGGCGCGCGGCCAGGATGGAGATGGCGCGCCCGTTGCCCATGCCGGGGCCGGGGCTCTGTCCCGCTCCCACCACGACGACGACCTTGCCGGTCAGGTCGAATGCTGTGCGGCCCCTGGAGCTGAAGTCCACGGACATGGTCCTCCTCGTTGACGTGGCTGGCGCGTCTCTCCTGACCAAACGTACAGCAGATTCCTGTACGAATGGTCAGGTAAGGTGCCCGGTGTGACCGGTCAGACACCCGGCGGGCCGACCCGGCAGCGCCTCATCGACGTGGCGATCGAGCTTTTCCAACAGCACAGCGTGGCCGGCACCTCACTGCAGATGATCTCCGATGAGCTGGGCCTGACGAAGTCCGCGATCTACCACCACTTCCGCACTCGCGACGAGCTGCTGAGCGCCGTCATGGAACCCCTCATCGCCGAGGTGGTCGCGCTCCTGGACGCCGCCGAGGCCCGCTCGGGCCCCCGCGCACGCGCCGAACACCTGCTCGCCGGCTACGCCGCGCTGGCCGCCTCTCGCCGCGAGTTGATCCCGCTGCTCACCGGCGACCCCGGCGTCACTGCTCTGCTGCGGGTCCGCGCGGACTGGAGCGCGGTCGTCGACCGTCAGATGGCTGTGTTCGCCGCGCTCGAACCCGGCCTGGGCGGGCAGGTGAAAGCCGCGCTGGTGATGTCGGGGATCGCGTCGGCCGCGGGCGGCGACTACGGCACCGTCGACGAGGCGGACCTGCGCGACGCGCTGATCGCGGCGGGGCGGCGCACCCTCGGACTGCGGGCGCCGCACGGCCGATCGGACCGGCTCAGCTCCAGTCCTTGAACGCATCGAGCAGCCGGGTACGGAAGGTGGGATCGAGGTCGTCGTCGGGGACCTTCCCCAAGGTCGACACGGTGGTCCGGAACTGCTGCAGATAGTTCGTGCAGCCGTCGCACTCGAGCAGGTGCAGGTCGAACCGGGCCCGTGTCTCGTGGTCGAGGGACTCGTCGAGATAGGCGGTCACGAGCTCGACGAGTTCGTTGCAGTTCATCGCTCCGGTGGTCACGTCACGTCTTTCATGTAGTCCTCGAGGACCTGCCGTACGGCCGACCGGCCGCGGTGCAGGAGTACGCGCTGGTTGGCCGCGCTCAGGTCCAGTAGATCGCGGACTTCCTCGGAGCTGAAGCCCAGCATGTCGCGAAGGGTGACGACCACACGTTGGCGCTCGGGAAGTCCATCGAGCGCATGACGTGCGACGTCGGTCAGTTCTCGGCCGAGCGCCGAACCCTCGGGTGTGTCGGGAAATGGCGAGGGGACCTCGTGCTCGCGCCAGTGGCCGGGCCACTCGTCACCGGTCGGCCGGAACCGCGCCGGGTCGACCGTGGGTGTGGCTGCGCCGTCGCGGCTCTCGCGGATGCCGCGTGCCTTCGCGATGTTGACCAGCACGGTGAACAGCCACGTGCGCAGGGATGATCTGCCTTCGAATCCGTCGATGCCCTTGAGCAACGCGATCCAGGTGTCCTGAACGACCTCTTCGGCGGTCTCGTGCGTCCGGACGTAGCCGCGCGCGACCCGCAGCATCGACGGGGTGTGACGATCGACCAGCTCGGCGAAAGCGGCCTCATCGCGGTGGCGTAACGCCGCGATGAGGTCGCTTTCGTCGATTGCCTGGCGGGTCATCTGGGGCAGAGCGTAGGCGCTCGACAGGCGATCTACCGGTGCTTCAGCGCATCGGCCAACGTCCATACCGCCACACCCAGCAGCGCGACGTCCTTGATCAGGAACTGACCGGTGGACGACAACATCGGGAAGCCGCCCGCCGAGGCCTCGAAGACGCCGGGGGTGGTGAACAGGAAGCTCAGGGTCGCGACGAACAGTCCGATCGCGATGACGCTGCCGATCGCGGAGATCCTCGGCCACCAGGGCTTGACCGCCAGCAGAACCGCGGCCGCGACCTCGACTACGCCCAGCAGCGCGGAGAAGGCCGTGACCGAGAAGATGGCGTAGGCCCAGCTCATCAACGGGCTGTTCGCGACGAGTGGCTGAATGCCGTTGGCTTCGAAGGCCGTGAACTTCATCAGCCCGATCCACGCGATGACGACCACGAGGCCATAGCGCGGGAGTAGGGCGCCCAACCGGTCGACGGCCGGCAGGACTTTGGTGGACAACGTGGCGGGTGCGGTGAAGGTCGTCATGATCGTTCCTCTCGAATGGCGGTGCAGTACACGCTGTAGTGCACCGCCACCCGCCATCCGTTACACCGGGATGGTTCCCGGGGTGCCCTAGTGGGGTGGGGGTCGGTCGCGTTGGGCAGCGGCTCGGTGTGCGGCGTTGTGGTCGCGTTCGGCTTTGAGGCGTGCGGTGTAGTCGGCGGCGCGGGTGCGTCGTCGTTTGGGCATCTTGGCGCTGCGGTCGGGGTCGGGCGGTGGCTGTGGCGGCGGCGGTAGCTCGGTGGTGGTGGTGTCCCAGGTGGGGAAGAACAATCGGCTACCGGGGGTGGTGGTGTAGCGCTGCCCGGCTGGGCTCGTCCAGAGCACGGTGCCGTCGGGGAACTGTTCGTCACACCAGCCGTCCCAGAAGGTCTTGGCCAGATGGTGGGTGCGGCATTTGCAGTTCAGGTTCGAGGCGTGGGTGGGCCCGTAGGGCCAGGGCACGACGTGGTCGATGTCGCAGCGTTCGGCGGGCACGTCACAGCCGGGGAACCGGCAGAACAGGTCGCGGGCGCGCACGAACGCGGCCAGCTTGGCCGAGGGCCGGTAGTGCGGTTCGGGATCCGGTCCGGGCAGCCACAGTTGTTTGATCGCCGCGCCGTTGCGGATCGCCTCGGCCAACGCCACGAGCGGCAGCACCTTCCCGCCGGGCAGTACCGCGACGCCGGAATCCTGCGGGCACGGCCGAGGTTCAGACATCTCAGGTTCTTTTGCCCGCTTCTCGTGTTGGGCGTGGTCTTCGGTGGCGATCAATTGTTGGGCCGCCTCCACTGCGGCCGGGTCGGCGATCACCGAGATGACCACATTGGATTTCGGCGGCGCCGATTCCGCGCACGCGGGTGCCCCGCATCGGCACGGCAGCCGATCGTGACCCTGGATGATCGCCCCCACCGCACACGACCGCCGCTCAGGCACCGTGCGTGGGTCGTTGTCGCAGAGGCCTTTGAGCATCGCGTCGATCCGCGCTGAGAGCACCGCGGCGTCACAGCCCAGCAGGTGTCCGTAGACCGAGACGAGTTCGTCAGGGTCCTCACAGGACCCAACCCGAAAGTCCCGCTTCTTGACGGCCTCCTTCGCCCGCATCACCGCGTCGGGGTCGTATCGGGTGATCAGCGCGTCGATGGCGCGCGTCAACCGCTGCTCCGACAACGGCCCCCAGCGCAGCGCCTTCTCGGCCAGCGCGGCATCGAGCAGCGCCAATACCTGCTCGTCGTCGACCAGGCGGGTGCGCCAGGTGATTTCCGAGACCAGTCGGGCACTCAGCCGGCCCTGCAGATACAACGCCCCCAGTTTGGGTAGCCGGTCGCGCAACGCGACCGCGATCCGCATCTGCCCCGACGCCCGCCGCTGCCCGATGGTCAACGCCGCCCCCACCTCGGACGCGACCGCAGCCCAGGAGTCGTACACCCAGTCGTCATGCTCCGCGTCGAAAGTCACCGTCGAGTGCACCAACTCCGCGATCGCGGCCAGCTTGCGCGCCCCCGCCTGCGCCTCCTCCCGCGCGGCCTGCTCGACCGCAGCGACCAACGCCGACTCGGCGAGCCCCGCGAACACTGTATCGAACATACGTTCGACTATATCGACGCCCACTGACAAACCTCGAGGTCGGCGGAGCGCCGGCGCCGCTACCCGCCCAGCTTCCGCCACAGGAACTCGTAGATCAGCGCCGCGCGGAACGCCGCCTGGGAGTTGTCCGCTGCGCCGCCGTGGCCGCCCTCGATGTTCTCGTAGTACTGCACCGGTTGCCCGGCGTCCTCGAGCGCCGCGGTCATCTTCCGCGCATGCCCGGGGTGCACCCGGTCGTCGCGCGTCGACGTCGTGATCAGCACCGGCGGATACCGGCGTTCGGCCGAGATGTTCTGGTACGGCGAGTACTTCGAGATGAACTCCCAGTCGGCTGGGTCGTCGGGGTTGCCGTACTCGGCCACCCACGACGCCCCGGCCAGCAGCAGGTGGAACCGGCGCATGTCCAACAGCGGCACGCTGCACACCAGACCGCCGAACAGTTTCGGATACTGCGTGAGCATGATCCCCATGAGCAGACCGCCGTTGCTGCCGCCCTGAGCGCCCAACTGCTCGACCGTGGTGATGCCGCGGTCCACGAGATCCGCTGCCACGGCGGCGAAGTCCTCACCGACGAGGTGCCGGCCCTCGCGCATCGCCTGGGTGTGCCACGTCGGCCCGTACTCCCCGCCGCCGCGGATGTTCGCCAGGACGTAGGTGCCGCCGCGCGACAACCACAGCCTGCCCAGCACGCCGTCGTAGCCGGGCGTCCGCGCCACCTCGAAACCGCCGTACCCACCCAGCAGCGTCGGCCCGGGGGACTGCTTGTGCCGGTGGTCGACCACGAAGTACGGAATCTTCGTGCCGTCGGCCGACGTGGCGAAGTGCTGGTCGACCTTCAGGTCGGCGGCGTCGAAGAACGAAGGGGCGCGCTTGATCTCGGCGAGCTCGCCACCCGCGGTGCCGTGTAGCAGCCGCGAGGGGGTGTCGAAGCCGCTGGAGTCCAGGAAGATCTCGTCGCCGAGGTCGTCGGCGGCCACGATCACGGTGTTGGTGTTGTCGGGCAGTCCCGGGACGGGCTGCGACGTCCACTCACCCGGGGTGTACACCTCGACGCGGCTTGCGACGTCGGCGAGGGTGACGACGACGAGTCGGTCGCGGGTCCACGCGTAATGGTGTAGGCAGGTGTGCTCGTCGGGCTCGAACACCACCCGCAGTTCCCCTGTGCCGCCGCGGTATTCGTCATACTTCGCGGCGAGCAGCGAGCCTGCCCGGTAGTCCAGCCAGTCGGTGCGCAACTCGATGAGCAGCCACTCCCGGTGCACCGACACCGTCGCGTCGGTCGGGGCGTCGATGCGGCTCAGCTCGCCGTCGCGCAGCTCGTGGACCTCGTCGTTGAAGAAGTCGACGGCGCGGCGCACCATGGTGCGTTCGAATCCGGGGGTGCGGTCCACCGATGCGGTGACGATGACGTCGGTCGGCTCGCCGCTGTACACCGTCTCGGCATCGGCGAGCGGCGTACCGCGACGCCACCGCTTGACCAGCCGCGGATAACCCGAGTCGGTCAGCGCGCTCTCACCGAAATCCGTACCCACCAGCACGGTGTCGTGGTCCTCCCAGGCGATCGCCGTCTTGGCCTCGGGGAGCTCGAACCCACCGTCGACGAATTGCATTGCGCTCATGTCGAATTCGCGCACGATCGCGGCGTCCGCGCCGCCCCGGGACAGGCTGATCAGCGCACGGGTGTGGTCGGGTTCGAGGACGTCGGCCCCGGCCCACACCCAGTTCTCGTCGTCGGCGCGAGCAAGGTCGTCGACGTCGATGACCACCTCCCACTCCGGCTCCTCGGTGCGGTAGCTCTCCAGCGTGGTGCGCCGCCACAGACCCCGTGGGTTCGCCGCATCGCGCCAGAAGTTGTAGAGGTGGTCCCCGCGCCGGCGGACGTAGGGGATGCGGGCATCGGTGTCGAGCACCTCGAGCGCCTCGGTGCGCATCTGCTCGAAACGCTCACCGCGGAGGTCGGCCAGGGTCGGCTCGTTGTGCGCCCGCACCCAGTCCAGGGCGTCGTCGCCGGTGATGTCCTCGAGCCACAGGTACGCGTCGTCAGTCACGCCCCCATTCTGCGTGACCGCCGGCCGTCAGCTCAGGTGGTGCACCTCCTGCAGTCCGTACACCGGTGTCGGGATGCCTTCGTAGCGGGCCTTGAGTTGCAACGCCAGATACAGCGAGTAGTGCCGGGACTGGTGCAGGTTGCCGCCGTGGAACCACAGGTTCTCCTGTTGCGTCGGCTTCCACATGTTGCGTTGCTCGCCTTCCCACGGCCCGGGGTCTTTGGTGGTCGACGAGCCCAGTCCCCACACCTTGCCGACCTTGTCGGCCACGTCCTGGCCGATCAGATCGGCGGCCCAGCCGTTCATCGAGCCGTAGCCCGTCGCGTAGACCACCACGTCGGCCGGCAACTCGGTCCCGTCGGCCAGCACTACCGAATCCTCTGTCAGATGGGAGACCTCCCCGTGGGCGAGCTTGATCGTGCCGTCGGCCACGAGATCACACGCGCCGACGTCGATGTAGTAGCCCGAACCGCGGCGCAGGTATTTCATGAACAACCCGGAACCGTCGTCGCCCCAGTCCAGTTCGAAGCCCGCGGCGGCCAGTCGTTCGTAGAAGTCCCTGTCCCGCTCGCGGATCGCGTCGTAGATCGGCGTCTGGAACTCGTGCATGATCCGGTACGGCAGCGACGCGAACGTGAGGTCGGCTTTCTCGGTCGTCATCCCCGCCGCCAGCGCGCGCTCGGAGTACAGGTCGCCGAGCCCGAGGTCCATCAGCGAATCCGACTTGACGATGTGGGTGGAGGAGCGCTGCACCATCGTGGTGTCGACGCCGTTCTCGACCAGCGCCTTGCAGATGTCGTGGGCGGAGTTGTTCGACCCGATCACCACGGCCCGCTTGCCGATATAGCGGTCCGGCCCCGGGTGGGCGCTGCTGTGGTGTTGCTCGCCGCAGAACACGTCCTGGCCGGGCAGCGTCGGGACGTTGGGCTTACCCGACATGCCGGTGGCCAGGATCAACTGCGTCGGGTGGAGCGTGAGGCGTTCGCCGTCCCGGTCCACGTCGACGGTCCATGTCTTGGTCCGGTCGTCGAACGACGCCGACAGACACGTCGTCTTCGACCAGTAGGGCACCTCCATCACCCGGGTGTAGAACTCCAGCCAGTCGCCGATCTTGTCCTTCGGCGCGAACACCGGCCAGTTCTGCGGGAACGGCAGATACGGCAGGTGGTCGTACCACACCGGATCGTGCAGGCACAGCGACTTGTAACGCTTGCGCCACTGGTCACCCGGGCGCTCGTGGCGGTCCACGACGATGGCGGGCACCCCGAGCTGACGCAGCCGCGCGCCGAGCGCGATGCCGCCCTGGCCACCGCCGATCACCAGCGCGTACGGCTGAACGGTCCGCCCCAGCGCCGCCTCCTCCTCGGCCCGCTTCTCGGCCCAGGACCGGGGATCGGGATCCGAGCCGTGCACCGCACCGAGCACCCGCGACGGGCCCTTGCGCTCCTCGTGGCCCTTGAGTTCCTGCAGGGTGGTCAGCAGGGTCCAGGCCACATCATCTCCCGCGGAGTCGCCGCGCAGCCGCAGGTGCCCGACACCGCGGCCCGCTGCGGTGTCGAATTCGATGAACGCGGTCGTGACGTCGCCGTCGACCGTGGGCGTCTCGCGGGTGCGGAAGCCTCCGGGATCGGTCTCGGCGAGGCGAGAAGACAGCATGTCCGCGATGCCGTCGCGCCCCTCGAGGGTCTTGAGGTTCCACGTGAACGCGACGAGGTCGCGCCAGAAGCTGTCGGTCGCGAACTTCGCGACCACCCGTTCGACGTCGCGCACCGCCAGGGCGGCCTCGAAGTCGGCGAGCCAGGCGTCGACGCGCTGCTGCGGCGTCAGGTCGGTGGTCGGTTTCCGACCATTTGCAAGGGTCTGTGTCATGTGACCCAGGGCACACCGTCGCCACCGCGTCGCACAAGGGTTGCACGCCGTTGCACGCGGGCGTGCAACCCGATGCAACTCTTTCGGCGTGTGGTCGCCGTCACATAGAACTGCGGCATGGCAATGCAGATTCCCGCCCCGTTGGCGGGCAAGGTCGCCCTGGTCACCGGCGCCGGTCGTGGTATCGGCCGGGGCATCGCCGTCGAGCTCGCCCGGCAGGGCGCCGATGTGGCGCTGGTCGACGTCTCCGAGGGCGGTCTGGCCGAGGTCGCCGCCGAGATTGGTGAATCAGGCTCCAAGACAACGACATTCGTGGCCGACGTGAGTGACCGCGAGGCGGTCTTCGCCGCAGTCGACCATGCGGCCTCCGCACTCGGCGGCTTCGACGTGATGGTGAACAACGCCGGGATCGCACTCGTCGGCCCGATCGCCGAGGTGACTCCGCAGGACCTCGCGCGGCTCTGGGCGATCAACGTCGACGGTGTGCTCTGGGGCATCCAGGCGGCGGTGGCGAAATTCAAGGAACTCGCGCGTCCCGGCAAGATCGTCAACGCCTCGTCGATCGCCGGCCACGAGGGCTTCGCGATGCTCGGCCCGTACAGCGCGACCAAGTTCGCGGTGCGCGCGCTGACCCAGGCCGCGGCCAAGGAGCACGCCGCCGACGGCATCACCGTCAACGCCTACTGCCCCGGGGTGGTGGGCACCGACATGTGGGTGGAGATCGACCGGCGGTTCGCCCAACTCACCGGCGCCGCCGAGGGTGAGACGTTCAAGAAGTTCTCCGACACCATCGCACTCGGCCGACCGGAGACGCCGGAGGACGTCGCCGGATTCGTGGCCTACCTGGCCGGACCCGGCGCCGACTACATGACCGGACAGGCCGGCCTCATCGACGGCGGCATGGTCTACCGGTGACCTCGTTGCCGCGTCATTGTGACGGGGAGCACAATCGGCTGTGATGCCTCGTCCGCCCGTCCCCGAACCCGCCGTCGCGGCGGGCGAGGATCCACGCCAGTACGCCCGTCTGATGTCGGCGGTCTACGACGCCACCATGGCCGGCGGCCGCGCCCCCGCCCGGCCCCGCAAGGTCATCGAGGAGTCCTGGCACCGGTTGATGGCGCGTGGTATCGACCCCGACACGCTGCCCGAACCCGAGGTGGAGGGCACCACTCTCGAGGAGTTGCGGCAGGCGTCCGGGCTGATGTCGGTGCTCGAGGATCTCTCGCGCGGGCTGGAATCGCTGATCGTCGAGGGTGACAACATCCTCGTCGTCGCCGACGCGCGCGGCCGGGTGCTGTGGCGGGCCGGATCGCGTGCGGTGCTCGGGTCCGCGGACCGGCTGGGTTTCGTGGAGGGCGCGCACTGGGGTGAGAACGCCGTCGGCACCAACGCGATCGGCACCGCGCTGATGTCGAACAGTGCGGTGCAGGTGTTCTCCGCCGAGCACTACTCCCGCAGCCATCACCCGTGGACCTGTGCGGGCGCGCCCATCAAGGATCCGCGGACGGGCCACGTCATCGGTGTGGTCGACGTGTCCGGCCCCGCGGCGACCGTGCATCCGACGACGGTGGCGCTGGTCGACGCGGTCGCGCGGCTGGCCGAATCCCATCTGCGCGAACAGCACAACCGCACGCTCAACAGCCTGCGGATGGTCGCGGCGCCCATCCTCGCGCGCATCGGCAGCCCCGCCCTGGCCGTCGACCCCGACGGGTGGGTCGCCGCGGTGGATTCGCTTCCGCCGCACAACCGGATCGCGCTTCCCCGCGGGGTCACACCCGGAAGGCTGCTGGTGCCTGCCCTGGGTCTGTGCGATGTCGACCCGCTGCCCGGCGGGTGGCTGGTCCGGTTGGCCGACGACCCCGAGGCCGCGTCGGGGGTCGCGGCGCAGGTGGCGTTGGATCTGCGCAACCCCGACGCGCCGGCGCTGGAGATGGTCGGCCAGGTCGGTGGCTGGCGCCGCGCGCTGAGCCTGCGGCACGCGGAAATCCTTCTGGCGCTGTCGGTTCGGCGTGCAGGCCGGTCCGCGCCGGAGCTGGCCCTCGATCTGTACGGAGACGCCTCGCGCGTGGTGACGGTGCGCGCCGAGGTGTCGCGGATGCGCAAACAGTTCGTCGGGCTGCTGGCCGCCCAGCCGTACCGCATCGCCCACTCTGTGCGCCTGGACGTCCGCTACCCCGTCGATAGGATGCGACTCCTGCCGACCTCGACCGCCCCCGTGGTCCACGCCGCACGGCTCGAACCACCCGAACCCCCATCCCACCAAGGAGGACACGCATGACTGTTTACGCCCGACCCGGTGCTGCCGACGCACTGATGGCCTATGAGTCGCGGTACGGCAACTTCATCGGTGGTGAATGGGTCGCGCCCGTCGGCGGGGAGTACTTCGAGAACCTGACACCGGTGACGGGGCAGACGTTCTGTGAGATCCCGCGCTCGACCGAGGCCGACATCGACAAGGCCCTCGACGCCGCGCACGGCGCGGCCACGGCGTGGGGCAAGACCTCGCCGGGGGAGCGGGCGCAGGTGCTGCTGAAGATCGCCGACCGCATCGAGGCGAATCTCGAATCGCTGGCGCTGGCGGAGTCGTGGGACAACGGCAAGCCGATCCGCGAGACGCTCAACGCCGACATTCCGTTGGCGGTGGACCATTTCCGCTACTTCGCCGGGGCCATCCGCGCGCAGGAGGGGGCGCTGAGCCAGATCGACGAGGACACCGTGGCGTACCACTTCCACGAACCGCTCGGCGTGGTCGGCCAGATCATCCCGTGGAACTTCCCGATCCTGATGGCCACCTGGAAGCTGGCGCCCGCGCTGGCCGCGGGCAACGCGGTGGTCCTCAAACCGGCCGAGCAGACCCCCGCGTCGATCCTGTACCTGATGTCGTTGATCGGTGACCTGCTGCCCGCGGGAGTCCTCAACGTGGTCAACGGATTCGGCGTCGAGGCCGGCAAACCGCTGGCGTCCTCGAACCGGATCGCCAAGATCGCGTTCACCGGGGAGACCACCACCGGCCGGCTGATCATGCAGTACGCATCGCAGAACCTGATCCCCGTCACGCTGGAGCTGGGCGGCAAGAGCCCGAACATCTTCTTCTCCGACGTGATGGCCGAGGGCGACGACTATCAGGACAAGGCGCTCGAGGGGTTCACGATGTTCGCCCTCAACCAGGGCGAGGTGTGCACCTGCCCGTCGCGCAGCCTCGTCCAGGCCGACATCTACGACGAGTTCCTGGAATTGGCGGCGATCCGCACCAAGGCGGTGCGCCAGGGCGATCCGCTCGACACCGAGACGATGATCGGCTCGCAGGCGTCCAACGATCAGCTCGAGAAGGTGCTGTCCTACATCGAGATCGGTAAGGACGAGGGCGCGCGTGTGGTCACCGGCGGTGAACGCGCCGAACTGGGCGGCGATCTCAACGGCGGCTTCTACGTGCAGCCCACGATCTTCGAGGGCACGAACAAGATGCGTGTGTTCCAGGAGGAGATCTTCGGCCCGGTCGTCGCGGTCACCTCGTTCAAGGACTACGACGACGCGATCGGCATGGCCAACGACACCCTCTACGGGCTGGGCGCGGGTGTCTGGTCGCGCGACGGCAACACCGCCTACCGCGCGGGACGCGACATCAAGGCCGGCCGGGTGTGGACGAACTGCTACCACATGTATCCGGCCCACGCGGCGTTCGGCGGCTACAAGCAGTCCGGCATCGGGCGCGAGACCCACAAGATGATGCTCGACCACTACCAGCAGACGAAGAACCTGCTGGTGAGTTACAGCAACAAGGCGCAGGGCTTCTTCTAGATGACCCCACCCCGCGCACTCGTCACGCGCGCCGCGGCGGACCTGCTGACCACACTGCAGGGCCGCCACGGTGCGCTGATGTTCCACCAGTCCGGCGGCTGCTGCGACGGGTCGTCGCCGATGTGCTACCCCGACGGCGAGTTCATCGTCGGCGACCGTGACGTGCTGCTCGCGGTGCTCGACGTCGGGGCCGACGGTGTGCCGGTGTGGATCTCCGGCCCGCAGTTCGACACCTGGAAACACACCCAGCTCGTCATCGACGTGGTGCCCGGCCGCGGCGGCGGGTTCAGCCTCGAAGCGCCCGAGGGCATGCGCTTCCTCAGCCGCGCCCGCGCGTTCACCGACGCCGAGAACGCGGCGTTGGCGCAGGATTCGCCGGTGACCGGTGCTCGCTACGCCGACGGGGACCGCCCGGCCGGCCGGGCACCCGTCGTGGCCGAAGCCGAGGACGCGTGCCCGATACCTGCGAGGCGCGCCGAGCGCATGCAGGGTTGACGCGCCCGGCGGCGTTATCGTCGGATGCGTGATTCCGCTGCCCCGCCCCTGGCTGCTGTCCAGTGCGATGCTGGTCGGCGCCGCGGTCGGACTGGTCGCCGCCGTCACGTCGACGCTGCTCATCACGGCCACCGTCCGTCCCGACGTCGTCATCGGGCTCGTCGTCGGTGTGCCCGCCGTCCTCGGCGTGGTCATGATCCTGTGCTCGGGCCGGCGCTGGGTCACCACGCTGGGGGTGTTCGTGCTGGCCATCGCGCCCGGCTGGTTGGGCGCGCTGACGCTGATCGAGGTGGTCAACGGTGGCTGACAACGGCAACGACACCGCGGGGGGCGAGCACACCTCGCCGTACCTGCCGACGTTCGACACGGGCGGGTTCAGCCGGCCCGATCCGGTGACGCCGCTGGCCGCGAAGCCCGAACACACGCTCACCCTGGACCGGGAACCCGATCCGATCGCCTACGAGGCGCTCGATTTCGAACCCGACTCCGAGCCGATGATCGTGCCGCCCGCGCAACCGGTCGTCCTGCCCGGTTCCTACCAGTTCCTCAAGCGCTGGGTGTTCGCGCTGGTGCTGGCCGGGGTGTGGGTCGTCGCCGCCGCCGTCGGCGCCGGCCTCTACCACTGGTGGGTCGGGGACCTGGACCCCGACAAGACCTGGCCCGTCTACAGCGTGCTCGTCTACCTGCTCGGCTGTACGGTCGCCGGCCTCATCGTCGCCATGGTCGCCAGGAAACCCGTCATCTCGGCGTTGGCCATCGCGCTGATGTCGGTGCCGCTGGCATCCACCGCAGGCGCCGCCGCGCTCTACGGCGCCTATGTATTCGGCTGGATCACACGCTGACACAGCTGCCGCGACCACTAGTGTGGTCAGGGTGACCCACTATGACGTCGTCGTACTCGGAGCAGGTCCCGGCGGATACGTCGCGGGCATTCGCGCTGCCCAGCTCGGGCTGAACACCGCCATCGTCGAACCCAAGTACTGGGGCGGCGTGTGCCTCAACGTGGGATGCATCCCGTCGAAGGCGCTGCTGCGCAACGCCGAACTGGCCCACATCTTCACCAAGGAGGCCAAGACCTTCGGGATCAGCGGTGAGGCGACGTTCGACTACGGCGCCGCGTTCGACCGCAGCCGCAAGGTGGCCGAGGGCCGCGTCGCCGGTGTGCACTTCCTGATGAAGAAGAACAAGATCACCGAGGTTCACGGGTACGGGAAGTTCACCGACGACCACACCATCGAGGTCGACCTCAACGAGGGCGGGACCGAGACGCTGACCTTCGACAACGCGATCATCTCCACCGGGGCCAGCACGAAACTGGTGCCCAACACGTCGCTGTCGGAGAACGTGGTCACCTACGAAGAGCAGATCATGGAGCGCGAACTGCCCGGCTCGATCGTCATCGCCGGCGCGGGGGCCATCGGCATGGAGTTCGGCTACGTGATGAAGAACTACGGAGTCGACGTCACGATCGTCGAGTTCCTGCCCCGCGCGCTGCCCAACGAGGACGCCGAGGTCTCCAAGGAGATCGAGAAGCAGTTCAAGAAGCTGGGCGTCAAGATCATGACCGGCACCAAGGTCGAGAAGATCACCGACGACGGTGAGCAGGTGACCGTCGCGGTGTCCAAGGACGGCAAGTCCCAGGACATCAAGGCCGACAAGGTGCTGCAGGCCATCGGCTTCTCCCCGAACGTCGAGGGGTACGGCCTGGAGGCGGCCGGCGTCGAGTTGACCGACCGCAAGGGCATCGGCATCGACGACTACATGCGCACCAACAAACCGCACATCTACGCGATCGGCGACGTCACCGGCAAACTGCAACTCGCCCACGTCGCCGAGGCGATGGGTGTCGTCGCCGCCGAGACCATCGCCGGGGCCGAGACCCTCCCGCTGGGCGACTACCGGATGATGCCGCGCGCCACCTTCTGCCAGCCGCAGGTCGCCAGCTTCGGGCTCACCGAAGAGCAGGCCCGCGAGGAGGGCTACGACGTCAAGGTCGCCAAGTTCCCGTTCACCGCCAACGGCAAGGCGCACGGGATGGGCGCTCCGGCCGGTTTCGTCAAGCTCATCGCCGACGCGAAGTACGGCGAGCTGATCGGCGGCCACCTCATCGGCCACGACGTCTCCGAACTGCTGCCCGAACTCACGCTGGCGCAGAAGTGGGATCTGACCGCCAACGAACTGGCCCGCAACGTGCACACCCACCCGACGCTATCGGAGGCGCTGCAGGAGGCCTTCCACGGGCTTGCCGGACACATGATCAACTTTTGAGAAACGAAATCGTCGCCGGTGTCGGCGGATTCGTGCTCGGTCATATCCTGTGGCTGGTCGCGATCTCGTTGGCCACCAACACCTCCGACGTCAGCACGTGGGTGCTGGTGGTCGCCGCGCTGTCGTTCGTGGTGGGCGCCGCGCTCGGCTACCTCGGCTGGCGCAGATTCCAGCGCAAGGAACACGTGTGGTCGACGTTCGTGTGGGGTCTGGCGGTCTCGCCGGTGCTGTTCTCGATCGTCGTCCTCGGCGTGACCTACCTGTAGCGCTCAGTCCGGGAAGTCCAGCGGTACCTGCAGCGTGCTGATGGTCGCCGCCAGGCCGTCGTAATGCGCTGCCAGCAAGCAGAATTCGATGAGCTGCGGCTTGGTCAGATGCCGGGCCAGCACCGCCCACGTCTGCGGTGACACCCCGCGGGTGACGACGAACTCGTCGGTCGCGGTGACGAGCACCCGCTGCCGGTCGGTGAGGCCCTCGGCGTCGGGTCCCTCGAAGATCCGGGCCTGCAGGTCGGCGCCCAGGCCGCGGCTGCGCGCCAGCCGGCGGTGCTGCTGCAGTTCGTACTCGCACTCCCGCAGATGGCCCACCCGCAGGATCACGAGCTCGGCGTCCTGACGGGTCAGCTTGCCCAGCCGGCCGAGCAGCACGCCGCTGTAGGGCAGGAACGCCAGGAACAGCAGACGGTGCTGGCCGAGCACGTCGAACAGGCTGAAGCGCGGCGCGCGGATGGCGCGGGCACCGGCCTTGGCGATGACCCAGTTCAGCGGGCCGAGTTCCCGGAGTCCGCCGGGCGCGATGCGGGTCATGTCTGCTTCACCAGATAGGGCGAGACCGTGGACCGGTGCTCGTCGAGGTCGAGGGCGCGGCCCAGCGCGGGGAACGCGCGCTGTGGGCAGTTGTCCCGCTCGCAGACGCGGCAGCCGGCCCCGATGGGCGTCGCTCGAACATTCGAGCCATCAGTTACCTCCAGCCCCTCGGAGTAGACCAGCCGATGTGCGTGGCGCAGTTCGCATCCGAGACCGATCGCGAACGTCTTACCCGGCTGACCATAGCGCGACGCCCGGCGCTCCACCGTCCGCGCCACCCACATGTAGTTGCGGCCGTCGGGCATCTGCGCGATCTGCACCAGGATCTTGCCCGGGTTGGCGAAGGTCTCGTACACGTTCCACAGCGGGCAGGTGCCGCCGCTGGACGAGAAGTGGAACCCCGTCGCGGACTGGCGTTTCGACATGTTGCCCGCACGGTCCACGCGCACGAACGAGAACGGCACCCCGCGCATCGACGGCCGCTGCAAGGTCGACAGCCGGTGCCCGATCGTCTCGTAGCTGACCTGATAGAACGCCGAGAGCCGTTCGACGTCGTAGCGGAAGTCCTCCGCGACGTCGTGGAACTGCCGGTACGGCAGCACCGTGGCCGCGGCGAAGTAGTTGGCCAGGCCGAGGCGGGCCAGGGTGCGCGACTCGTCGCTGGTGAACATGCCCTCGTCGACCATCTTGTCGATGAGGTCGCCGAATTCGAGATAGGCCAGTTCGGCGGCCATCTTGAACACCTGCTGACCGGCCGACAGGTGGGTGCTCATCTCCAGTGTCCGGGTGCCCGGTTCGAACCGGTGCAGCACGGTCTCCCCGAGGTCGATGCGCCGCACGATGTGCACACCGTGCACCGTCGACAACCGGTTGGACAGTTCGCCGGCGAGGTCGCCGCGGTGCATCCGCATCCGGACAGTGAGATCCTCGGCGGCGCTGTCGAGTTCGTGCAGGTAGTTCTGGCGTTGGTAGAAGTAGTCGCGCACCTCCTCGTGCGGCATCGTGATGGACCCGCTTCCGCTGCCGTCGGTGAACCGGTCTTCGGTCGCGGCGGCCAACTGGGTGGTGGTCAGCCGGTAGCGGCGGTGCAGGTTGACCATGGCGCGGGCCAGCGCGGGGTGCGCCGCGACCATGTCCGCGATCTCGGACACGTCGACCTCGACGCCGAGTTCGCGGTCCATCGCCACTTCGCGGAGTTCGGCCACGAGCCGGGTGTCGTCCTGCGAGGCGAAGAACGTGGCGTCGACGCCGAACACCTCGGTGATGCGCAGCAGCACCGCGACGGTCAGCGGACGGACGTCGTGCTCGATCTGGTTGAGGTAGCTCGGGGAGATCTCGAGCATCTGCGCCAGCGCGGCCTGACTGTAGCCGCGTTCGTTGCGCAACTGCCGAACACGCGACCCCACGAACGTTTTTGCCACGTCAACCAGCCTAACAACGCTGCGAACATCGGGCTTCGCAATCGTGCCAAGCCCGGGGCTGTGGCAGTATCGGGTCGCCTGGCCATGTATCGCGGCGGGCGGGTGATCAGGAGGAACACGAGTGACCGGCACGACGTCATCAGGCAAGCCCACCGGTACCACGGGCCTGAACAAGATCATGATGCCGGTACCGGATCCGCACCCCGACGTCTTCGACACCGGCTGGCCGCTGCGCGTCGCCGACGTCGACCGCACCGGACGCCTGAAGTTCGACGCCGCGACCCGTCACATCCAGGACATCGGAACCGACCACCTGCGCGAACTCGGTTACGAGAAGACGCACCCGCTGTGGATCGTGCGCCGCACCATGATCGACCTGATCCGCCCCATCGAGTTCCAGGACATGCTGAGGTTGCGGCGCTGGTGTTCGGGCACGTCGAACCGGTGGTGCGAGATGCGGGTGCGCATCGACGGACGCAAGGGCGGGCTCATGGAATCCGAGGCGTTCTGGATCAACATCAACCGGGAGACGCAGGGGCCGGCGCGCATCGCCGACGACTTCATCGCCGGGTTGCAGCGCACCACCGACATCAACCGGTTGCGGTGGAAGGCCTACCTGAGTGCGGGCGGCCGCGACGACGCCCAGGAGATCCGCGAGTACCCGGTGCGGGTCAGCGACATCGACATCTTCGACCACATGAACAACGCGGTGTACTGGTCGGTGGTCGAGGACTACCTATACAGCCATCCCGAGTTGGTGCAGGCGCCGCTGCGGGTGACGATCGAACACGACCTTCCGGTGGGGCTCGGCGACAAGCTGGAGATCATCCGGCACGTCCATCCGCCCGGTTCGACCGACAAATTCGGCGCGGATCTCACGGATCGGACTGTTACAACGCTCACATATGCCGTCGGCGACGAGACGAAAGCCGTCGCGTGCATCTTCCCGCTCTGACGTTCCCGGTTTAACAGTACGGGCGTACTGACCAGCGAAAACAGGTTACTCGCGAGTAGCTACTGAACCGGTCAAGCTGATCCCGCCTTCGCAACCTTTGCAACTTTTCTGACGCCGTTGGCAAAAGTTGGCGATTGAAACGGGTGGACCTGCGGTTATGCGGTAAGGCATCCTCGCTTTAGCAAGGCAGTGAACCCCTGCTGGTGTTAACAAGCCGAAAGTCCGGCGGCGCCGGCAGCGATGCAAGTAACCGAAGGAGCAGCCCGATGTCGACCGTTGGCACGCCGAAGTCCCCCGAAGAGATCCAGAAGGACTGGGACACCAACCCCCGCTGGAAGGGCATCACCCGCGAGTACTCCGCCGCAGACGTCGTCGCGCTGCAGGGCAGCGTCGTCGAGGAGGCCACGCTGGCCCGCCGCGGCGCCGAGGTGCTGTGGAACCAGCTTCACGACATGGAGTTCGTGAACGCGCTCGGCGCGCTGACCGGCAACATGGCGGTCCAGCAGGTCCGCGCCGGCCTGAAGGCCATCTACCTGTCCGGGTGGCAGGTCGCCGGTGACGCCAACCTGTCCGGCCACACCTACCCCGACCAGAGCCTCTACCCGGCCAACTCGGTGCCGCAGGTCGTGCGCCGCATCAACAACGCGCTGCTGCGCGCCGACGAGATCGCCAAGGTCGAGGGCGACACCTCGGTCGAGAACTGGCTGGTGCCGATCGTCGCCGACGGTGAGGCCGGCTTCGGTGGCGCGCTCAACGTCTACGAGCTGCAGAAGGCGATGATCGCCGCCGGTGTCGCGGGTTCGCACTGGGAGGACCAGCTGGCCTCGGAGAAGAAGTGCGGCCACCTCGGTGGCAAGGTGCTGATCCCGACTCAGCAGCACATCCGCACCCTGACCTCGGCCCGCCTCGCCGCCGACGTGGCCGACGTGCCGACCGTCGTCATCGCCCGCACCGACGCCGAGGCCGCCACGCTGATCACCTCCGACGTCGACGAGCGCGACCAGCCGTTCATCACCGGTGAGCGGACCAAGGAAGGCTTCTACCGGGTCACGAACGGCATCGAGCCGTGCATCGCCCGCGCCAAGGCCTACGCGCCGTACTCCGACCTGATCTGGATGGAGACCGGCACCCCGGACCTCGAGCTCGCCCGCAGGTTCGCCGAGGGGGTGCAGGCCGAGTTCCCGGACCAGATGCTCGCCTACAACTGCTCGCCGTCGTTCAACTGGAAGAAGCACCTCGACGACGCCACGATCGCGAAGTTCCAGAAGGAACTCGGCGCGATGGGCTTCAAGTTCCAGTTCATCACGCTGGCCGGCTTCCACGCCCTCAACTACTCGATGTTCGATCTGGCCTACGGCTACGCCCGCAACCAGATGACCGCCTACGTCGAGCTGCAGGAGCGTGAGTTCGCCGCCGAGGAGCGCGGCTACACCGCGACCCGTCACCAGCGTGAGGTCGGCGCCGGCTACTTCGACCGGATCGCCACCACCGTGGACCCGACCAGCTCGACCACCGCGCTGACCGGTTCCACCGAAGAGGGTCAGTTCCACTAAGTCGCAGAGTTGACAGCGCAGGCCCCGCCCAAGAAGTGTTGGGCGGGGCCTGACGCATGACAGGAGGAAGTTCAGCAGTGAGCAATCCCATTGACCGAGTAGGCGTCATCGGCGCCGGCCAGATGGGCGCGGGCATCGCGGAGGTGTCCGCCCGCGCCGGCGTCGACGTGCTGGTCTTCGAGACCACCGAGGCGCTGGTCACCGCAGGCCGCAACCGCATCACCAAGTCGCTGGAGCGCGGGGTGAGCGCGGGGAAGGTGACCGACGGGGAGAAGTCGGCGGCGCTGGCGAAGCTGCGGTTCACCACCGACCTCGCCGACCTGGCCGACCGCCAGCTGGTCATCGAGGCGATCATCGAGGACGAGGCGATCAAGGCCAAGGTCTTCGCCGAACTCGACCAGGTGATCACCGACCCCGACGCCGTACTGGCGTCGAACACGTCGAGCATCCCCATCATGAAACTCGGTGCGGCAACGCAGAATCCGGGCCGAGTGCTGGGTCTGCACTTCTTCAACCCGGTGCCGGTGCTGCCGCTGGTCGAACTCGTCAGCACACTCGTGACGTCGGAGTCGGCGATCGAGCGGGTCGAGCGGTTCGCCGGCGACGTGCTCGGCAAGCAGGTGGTGCGCTGCAGCGACCGGTCGGGCTTCGTGGTCAACGCGCTGCTGGTGCCGTATCTGCTCTCGGCGATCCGGATGGTCGAGGCGGGCTTCGCGACGGTCGAGGACGTCGACAAGGCCGTCGTCGCCGGGCTGTCGCATCCGATGGGCCCGCTGCGGCTCTCGGACCTGGTCGGACTCGACACCCTCAAGCTCATCGCGGACAAGATGTTCGAGGAGTTCAAGGAGCCGCACTACGGTCCGCCGCCGCTGCTGCTGCGCATGGTCGAGGCCGGACAGCTGGGCAAGAAGTCGGGCCGGGGCTTCTACTCCTACTAGCGCCAGCGCCGAACGCACGGTTGTTGTACGCAAACACCGAGAAGGCCCGTCAACAACCGTGCGCTCGGCGGGCAGCGTCTACGCGTTCGATGATTTCCGGCTGACGTGACCGCAACTGGGTGGCGCTCACGCGGACTATCAGCCATCCCCGAGCGGCGAGGAACTCGAGCCGCTCGATGTCAGCGGCGTAGTCGTCGGGGTTCGTGAAGTGCTGTTCGCCGTCGTACTCGACGCCGACCAGGCACGACGGCCAGCCCATGTCGATGCGTCGCACGACGCGTCCATAGTCGTTGCACACGGGAATCTGCGTCACCGGTCGTGGCAGGCCCGACCGGGCGATCAGCAGACGGAGTCGGCTTTCCTGCGGTGACTCGGCGCCCGGGTCGACCAACGTCATGGTCTTACGTAGCCGACGGACGCCTCGCGCGCCCGGATATCGGGTGGCGATCGCATCGACGGCTTCGGCCGGCACACCCGTCGCGTTGAGCAGCGCGTCGATGCGGATCACGCCCATCTGCTCGGGCAGCCGCCGCCCGAGGTCGTAGGCGGTCCTGGCGACAGTCGTGCATCGCATGGCGTCGACCGAGGTGACCTCGTCATCGCGAAATGCGTTGCATCGAGCGATCATTCCGTCGGCCGCCGGTCGGCGGGAATGCGCGATCTCGACGGGGGCCCTGGGTGGTATCCAGCGGCTGCCCAGGACGGCCGCCGCGCAATGACCGGTGAGCGTGGCCCGCCGTCCCGACCACAGCCAGGCTGCACGCGCCCGGTCGGTCGCCGTCAACTCGATTCCCGTCGGCACGTACACGTTGCGATACACCTTGGTGTACCGACGACGCAGATCTCGGCGGGTGAGTTCGCCGGACTCGAGCGCCTCGGTGGCGACGATCAGGGGGGCTCTCACGCACTACATCGTCGGGCGACGGACGCCTCTACCCCTGCGGTAGTTGCCTCCGCTGTGGATAACTCCGCCGACCGCACGGTTGTTGTACACAAACGCCGAGAGGCGGCGGCAACAACCGTGCAGTCGGCGAAAAAATTCAGGCGTCAGCCAGACGCCGCTTCTCCGCCTCGACGTCGAAATCCGGCGGCGGCCAGGACATGTTGAGACCCTTGAGCGCCTCGATCAGCAGTTCGGTGATCGCCAATCGGCTGTACCACTTCCGGTCGCACGGCACCACGTACCACGGCGCATGGTCGGTCGAGGTGCGGTCGAGCACCGCCTGGTAGGCCTGCTCGTACTTCGGCCACAACAGCCGTTCGTCGATGTCGGCGGGGTTGTACTTCCAGTACTTGTCCGGGCGTTCGAGCCGTTCGGCCAAGCGGCGCTTCTGCTCCTGCAGCGACACGAACATCGCGACCTTCACGATCGAGGTGCCGCTGTCGACGAGTTCGCGCTCGAAGTCGTTGATCTCGTCGTAGCGGGCGCCCCAGACGTCGGGCGGGACCAGATCGTGCACCCGCACGATCAGCACGTCCTCGTAGTGCGACCGGTCGAAGACCCCGATGTGCCCGGGCGTCGGCAGCGCCTTGCGGATGCGCCACAGGTAGTGGTGGGCCAACTCCTCCTCGGTGGGCTTACCGAAGCTGGTGTACTTGATGCCCTGCGGATTGGCCGCTCCGACAACGTGTTTGACGATGCCGCCCTTGCCCGCGGTGTCCATGCCCTGCAGGATCAGCAGCACCGAGCGGGTGTCGCCGGCGCGGCTGTTGGCGTACAGCTTCTCCTGCAACTCACCGAGCCGCGAACTGCGCTCGGCGTGCAGCGCCGGGGCGTCGGTCTTGGAGCCGGTGAAACCCGGTGTCGCGGAGGTGTCGATGTCGGCGACCTTGTCGCCCGGCCGGAACCGGAGGTGGACATGCGGATCGTGCGACCACAGGGCGGGAAGATCGGATTCTCGGCTCATTGCTCCATCAACTGGGGAGGCAGGATCGGGGAGGGGTGCGGTTCGGACCGGAACTTCTCGAGCGATCCGCCTACTTCGACGATGCCGCACAACGCGCTCCACGACAGCATCGTCAGGTAGTCGATGAGCTCGTCGGCGCTCATCCGCGGATGCGACATCCACGAGTGCGTGGCCAGCTGCACGCCGCCGACGATGTGATAGGCCCACGGTTCGACGCCACCGGTGTCCATGCCGGCCCCCGCCATCCGGCGGCGCAGCATCACCGCGAGCATGCGGGCGATGATCTCCTCGGAAGCCGCCACGGCCTTGCTCTTGCTGGCCGAGTTGTTGGCCATCACGAAGCGGTACGGCTCCGGCTCGTTGGCGACCGTGTCCACGTAGACCCTGATGATCTCGCGGGTCAGTTCGTAGCCGTCGAGGTTCGACGTCAGCGCGGCGGCCATGTTGGGGATCAGTGTGGTCTGGGCGAACCGCATCATCACCGCGGTGGTGAGGTCGTTCTTGTCGACGAAGTAGCGGTACAGGACGGTCTTGGAGACACCGATCTCCGCGGCGATCTCGTCCATGCTGACGTTGCTGCCCAGACGGCGGATCGCCTCGAGGGTGCCGTCGACCAACTCGTTGCGGCGCTCGACCTTGTGCTGGTGCCAGCGCCGCTTCCGACCATCGGTCTTGACCGCCAAAGGCGGGGTCTGTTGTGCCACTATCCCCGTAGTCCCGTTCACTAGTCCGTCTCGATAATACGGCGAACGGGCGTCGACAGCCGCGTCGGACCGCCGCGCTCTGCCGATAGCGGATGATGGAACCCGTGGTATCTACACAGCAGCCCGGACGGGTCAGCTTCGCCGAGGCGATCGCGGGTGCGGATTCGGCCGCCGACGCCGAACGCCGTCGCGGCCTGCGGCGCATGAAAACCGTCGCACTGGGCTTCCTGCTCGGGGCCACCGTCGTCTTCCTGGTCTGCACCTGGGCGCAGTCTCAGGGCGCCGCCGCCCCGTGGATCGGCTACGTGCGCGCCGCCGCCGAGGCGGGCATGGTCGGTGCGCTGGCCGACTGGTTCGCCGTCACCGCCCTGTTCCGGCATCCGCTGGGCATCCCGATCCCGCACACCGCGATCATCAAACGCAAGAAAGACCAGCTCGGCGAGGGTCTGGGCGAGTTCATCCGGGAGAACTTCCTGTCGCGGGAGAACGTCGAGACCAAGCTGCGCGACGCCGAGGTGGCCGGTCGGTTGGGCAAATGGCTGGCGGACCGTTCGCACGCCGAACGCGTGGCGACGGAGACCTCCAACGTCCTGCGGGTGCTGGTGGAGATGTTGCGTGACGAGGACGTCCAGCAGGTGCTCGACCGGATGATCGTCAAACGCATCGCCGAACCGCAGTGGGGACCGCCGGTGGGCCGGGTGCTCTCGCAGCTGTTGCAGGAGGGCCGCCAGGAGGCGCTCATCCAGCTGCTCGCCGACCGGGCCTTCGAATGGTCGCTCAACGCGGGGGAGGTCATCGAGCGGGTCATCGAGCGCGATTCGCCGACGTGGTCGCCGCGCTGGGTCGACCACCTGGTCGGGGACCGCATCCACCGCGAACTGATGGACTTCACCGACAAGGTGCGCCGCAACCCGGACCACGAGCTGCGCCGGTCGGCGACCAAGTTCCTGTTCGAATTCGCCGGCGATCTGCAGAACGACGAGGCGACCATTCAGCGTGCCGAGAACGTCAAAGAGCAGATCATGGCGCGCGACGAGGTGGCGCGGGCGGCGGAGACGGCGTGGAGTGCCGCCAAGCGCATCATCCTCGAATCGGTCGACGACCCGTCGTCGACGTTGCGCGCACGCATTGCCGACTCGGTCATGCGCATCGGGGAGAGTTTGCGCGACGACGCCGAACTGCGGGACAAGGTCGACAACTGGATCATCCGCGGTGCCCAGCACGTGGTCGGTGAATACGGCGCCGAGATCACCACGATCGTCACCGACACCGTCGAGCGCTGGGATGCCGACGAGGCCAGCAGCCGCATCGAGCTCCACGTCGGCCGCGACCTGCAGTTCATCCGGATCAACGGCACCGTGGTCGGCTCGTTGGCGGGCCTCGTCATCTATTCGATAGCTCAGCTACTGTTCTGACCTGCGCTAGCTAGTGCTTGCAATAGTTAGCACCCGCGCGTACGGTTGACTTTGTCGTTGATCGGATACCCGCGTTTCGAGGGGGTCGTCACCCATGTCGCAGGACGAGAATCTTGCCGCTGTGGTGACCAACGCCGCGCAGGACATCGGGAGCTTCATCCGGAGCCAGCGGGAAGCGGCCCAGGTGTCCGTGCGGCAGTTGGCCGAGAAGGCCGGTGTCAGCAATCCCTACCTCAGCCAGATCGAGCGGGGATTGCGGAAACCGTCCGCCGATGTGCTCAACCAGATCGCCAAGGCGTTGCGGGTCTCGGCCGAAGTGCTCTACGTCCAAGCCGGGATCCTCGAACCCAGCGAGGCCGGACAGGTCCGTGACGCCATCTACAACGACACGGCGATCACCGAGCGGCAGAAGCAGGTGCTGCTCGACATCTACACGTCGTTCTGCCAGCAGAACGAGGCAGCCGAAACCGGAGTAGACGAGGAGCCGACGACTGAACACCAACCGATCCATGGCGACCCGATCCAACGCGCACTAGAAATCCCACCCCGAGATTCCGGAAAGGACATCCAACATGGCTGAGAAGAACCCCCAGGTCGACATCGAGGACCTCAAGGCCCCGCTGCTCGCCGCGGTCGGCGCCGCCGATCTCGCGCTGGCCACCGTCAACGAGATCGTCGCGAGCCTGCGTGATCGCGCCGACGAGGCCCGCACCGACGCCAACACCCGCGTCGAGGAGAGCCGGGCCCGCATCAACAAGCTGCAGGGCGAGCTCCCGACGCAGGTCACCGAGCTGCGCGAGCGGCTGACCGCCGACGAACTGCGCCGTGCCGCCGAGGGCTACGCCGAGGCCGCGCAGAGCACCTACGCCAAGCTCGTCGAGCGCGGCGAGGCCGCACTCGAGCGGCTGCGCAGCCAGCCCGGCTTCTCCGACGCGGCCAACCGCGTCGAGAGCTACACCGACCAGGCCGTCGAACTGACCGAGCAGGCCCTGGGCAACGTGGCGACGCAGACCCGCGCCGTCGGTGAGCGCGCCGCCAAGCTCGTCGGCGTCGAGCTGCCCAAGAAGACCGAGGAGACCGCCGAGCCGGTCAAGGCGACCGCGAAGAAGGCCCCGGCCAAGAAGGCGCCCGCCAAGAAGGCTCCGGCCAAGAAGGCTCCGGCCAAGAAGGTCACCCAGAAGTAAGTCGAATTCGACCGCAGGATGACGCCCGCATAGGCTGGTGAGGTGATACTTGCCGACCTTGCGGGCGTCATCATTCTGGGTCTCGTCCTGATCGTGTTGGTCGTCGGTGTGTACGCGTTCGTCCACGCGGCGATCCAGCGTCCCGACGCCTACACCGCGGCCGGGAAACTCACCAAGCCGGTATGGCTGGCGATCCTCGGCGGCGGTGTGCTCATCCTGCTGCTCTTCCGCGACGCATTCGGCGCTGCGGTGTGCGCCTGCGCGGCCGGTGTCTACCTGGTCGACGTACGGCCCAAGCTCCTCGAGATCCAGGGAAAGTCGCGGTAGGTCGGTGCGCATCGCTCCAGCCGCCGTGACGGCGGCTCTGGTCCTGTCGCTGTCGTTCTCGATCGTCGCGGCACCCGTCGCCTCGGCGCAGCCCGCGCCGCCGCCGTACGTCGACCACGTCACGTGGGCCAAATGGGGCGATCTGTCCAGCCTGCGCGTCTATCCCACCGCTGCGGGCAGGCGGGCCGCCGGCCAGGTCGGCACCGTCGTCGAGGCCGAGCACGCCTGGGCGGAGGTGCTCGCCGCGTCACCCGACGCCGCGATCCCCGGCATGCGCGAGCAGTTCGACTGCCACTGGCAGTTCGCGGAGTTCGCCGCACCGGGCAAGACCAGCTGGAACCTCGAACCGTGGCGGCCGGAAGTCCCCGTCGAGCAGATGGTCGCCGCCGGGTGTAATCCCGGCGGCACCGAAGAGCCGTTCTGATGGGCAGGTGGACCCGCGAACGCGTGGCCGGGCTCATCGACCACACGCTGCTCAAACCGGAGGCCGGCGAGGGCGACGTCGACATGCTGGTGCAGGAGGCCGAGGAACTCGGGGTCTACGCGGCCTGTGTGTCGCCGTCCATGGTCCCCGCCGCCGTCCGCGCCCGCCCGTTCACGACGAAGATCGCGGCCGTCGTCGGCTTCCCGTCCGGTAAGCACCTCCCGGCCGTCAAGGCGCACGAAGCCGCACTCGCGGTCGCCGCGGGCGCGGATGAGATCGACATGGTGATCGACGTGGGTGCCGCGCTGGCCGGGGAGATCGACGCCGTGTACGCCGACGTCGACGCGGTGCGCGCCGCGATCGGCGGGCGCACGCTGCTCAAGGTGATCGTGGAGTCAGCCGCGCTGCTCGAACTGGGTGGCCGCGACGTGCTGGTCGACGCGTGCCGTGCCGCCAAGGCCGCAGGCGCCGAGTACGTCAAGACCTCGACGGGGTTCCACCCGTACGGCGGCGCCTCGGCGGGCGCGGTCGAGATCATGGTCGCGGCGGTCGGGCCTCAGGTCGAGGTCAAGGCCAGCGGCGGCATCCGCACGGCCGCCGATGCGATCGCGATGCTCGACGCGGGCGCGACCCGGTTGGGGCTGTCGGCCACCCGGGCCGTGCTCGACGATCTGGACTGACCGCTCACAGCTCGGTGAAGCAGGGGTCCTCGCCGCTCTTCGGGATCTGCGAGTTCTGCGACGTCAACAGCGCCGTCACACCCGTGTCGGTGACCTGGATGCTCTGCGCCTTGATGTCCATCGGATAGTTCTCCGTCAGCCCGGAGGTGAACGCGTCCAGGGCGGGCTGCACGGCTTCGCGGGGCAGCGTGAACCCGAGCCCGGTGAGCTGCTGCACCTGCAGCGAGATGCCGCCGTTGACGACCTGCGGCTTCGCCGTGATGCTGCCGAGCACCCCCTCCAATTCGATGGTGCCCTCAGACGGATTGGTGCTCACCCCGGTCAGGAAGCTCCCGAACAGCGGGATCGCATCCTGGACGGTCCGGGTGATGCCGTCGGAGGACCAGTCGACGTTGACGGCCAGCGAGCCGATGGAGCCGCCGGAGTCCGCGCTGTCCTCGAGCCGGACGTCCCGGATGTCGATCGCGACCTTCATACCCTTGGCGGTGCGGATCTGGTTGCCTGCGGTCTCGATATTGATGTTCGTGTAATGCCCGGTCATGTGCTGAAGCAGGAACGGAGGAAGGGCGCCGAACGATGCGGTGGCCTCGTCCTCGACGACGCACGACACGACGCGGGAGACCACGTCGTCGGCGCGGTTGCGGGCGTACAGCTCGCCGCCGAGCAGACCGGCCGCGATCAGCGCCACGAGGATGACGACGGCCAGCACGACCGACAGCGGATCACTGAAGACGCCCTTGACCTTGGCCAGCACAGAGCCGCGTTCCTTCGGCGGTTCCGCGCCGGGATGGGGTGCCGACGGCGGCGCACCCTGCGGGAACGGCTGGGGAGGCGGGACTGGCTGCTGGTCGGCCGGACGGGCCCAGGGATCAGTCACGCCCGCGATTCTGCCCTACCGGGTGAGTCGACCTCCGAGCGGTTGTTCAGCACGGCGATGGTCTCGCGGACCGTGCGCGCCGCGTCGAGGTCGAGGTCGACGACCAGAAGTTCCGGGTCGGGACCGGCGCCGGCCACCACCTCGCCGGTGGCGGAGGCGACCAAGCTGCCGCCCACCCCGGTGGGTCCGGAGGCCGCCACCTCGTCGCCGGGATACGCCTGGTCGACGGCGGCGAGGTAGCCGGTGGTGTCGAGCGCCCGGGCCCGCGCCAGCAGTGTCCACTGGTCGAGCTTGCCCGGACCCGCCCCCCACGAGGCGTGCACGGTGATCAGCTCGGCCCCACGGCGGGCCAGCTCGACGTACAGCTCGGGGAAACGGATGTCGTAACAGGTCGTCAGGCCGACCTCGACGCCCGCGACGGCGATCGTGACCGGTTCGGAACCCGGTGCGACAGTGCGGGATTCGCGGAATCCGAACGCGTCGTAGAGATGGATCTTGTGGTAGTGGGTGTCCACCCCGGCGCCGGTGGCGAGCAGTGTGTTGAGCACCCGGCCGTCACCGCTGGGGGTGAACATCCCGGCGACGACGGTGACGCCGGCCTTCTCGGCGATGGACCGCACCGCCCGCGCCCACGGTCCGTCGAGTGGTTCGGCGACCGGCGCGAGCGGCACCCCGAACCGGCACATGGTCGCCTCGGGGAACAGCACCAGTTGCGCCCCGGCGTCGACGGCCCGCCGGGTGTACTGCTCGACGAGTTCGAGGTTGGCCGCCGGGTCGGTGGCCGAGGCGATCTGCGCACACGCGATCCGCATGAGCTCCAGCCTACGGGCGGCGCCGTTCGCAACACGTCCTTAACGCCGCTCGCGAACCGCTGTAACCGCACCGGGATTGTCTGGGCCGATGGTCCTTTTCGGGGTGGGCGCCAGCATCGCGGTGGTGGTGCTCGTCGGTTTCCTGGTCTCCCGCCGGATCGCGGGCGACAGCGCCAATTTCCTGGTCGGTGGGCGCACCCTGCCGCTCATACTCGTCGGCGGCGCCCTGATGGGTTCGGCCGTCGACACCAACGCGACCCTCGGCAACACCGATCTGGCCTCGGAATTCGGATTCTGGGCCGGGGCCTGTCTGCCGCTGGGACTGGCGCTGTGCCTGTTCTTCACCGGACTGTTCTTCGCCAAGCCAATGAACCGGATGGGCTTGACGTCGTTCCCCGACTACTACCGCCTGCGGTTCGGCCGCGGCGTCGAGGTCGCCGCCTCGGTGATGCTGATGCTCGGCTTCTGCATCCTCGTGGCGGGCAACCTCGTGGCCGGCGGGTTCCTGTTCAACTACTTCCTCGGCATCCCGTACTGGCTGGGCACGGTCGCCATCGCGGCGCTGGCGGTCGCCTACACCGGGACCGGCGGGCTGCTGGCCGACGCGTACACCGCGATCATCCAGATGGCGTTGATCCTGGCCGGCGCGGTCGGTCTGCTGATCTGGATGGCCGTCACCTACGGTCTGGCGATCGAGGAGGGCATGGGCCCGCTCGGTCTCGGTCAGATGACCGATCCGGCGCAGGGCGCGACGATCAACTGGGCGACCCTGATCGCGCTCGGCATCGGCGACATCGTCGCGATCGACTTCATGCAGCGGGTCTTCGCCGCGAAGTCGCCGGAGATCGCCCGCCGGGCCTGTTTCGGGGCGGCGGCCGGCGTCGTCGCGATCTGCGTGCCGTTCGGCCTCGTCGTGCTGTCGGCCAAGGCGTTCCTGCCCGAGGAACTCGACGGGCCGATCCTGCTGGTGCTGCTCGACGGCTATGCGCCGCTGGCGCTGACGATCCTGGTGCTGTGCGGGCTGGTCGGCGCATCGATGAGCACCGCCAACGGCGCGATCCTGGCCATCTCCAACGTGTCGGTGCGCAACCTCGGCGGCGTCCGGCGCAGGCGGGTCCCGGGTGAGCGCGACCCCTTGCTGCGCGCGACGCGTATCGCCATGGTGCCGGTGACCCTGTTCGCCATCGCGATCGCGATCTACGTCAAGCAGACCGGGATCCTGCTCACCCTGGCGTTCGACCTGCTGCTGGCGTGTCTGGTGGTGCCGTTCGTGCTCGGTCTGGTGTGGCGGAGGGGCACGTCGGCGGCGGCGCTGGTGTCGATCGTCGTGGGTCTCGCGGTGCGGCTGGTGTTGTTCGCGATGGCGCCGACGATGTACGGCCTCGACAACACGATCCTCTACGTTCCCAACGGGGTCTTCGACGCGACGTTCGACGGCTGGCCGACGTTCATCGCCTTCGCCGCGTCGTTGGTGACCTACGTCGGGGTCGCACTTCTGACGTCGCCCGCGCCGCTGCGCGGCCTCGACATCCGGGTGGCCGACGACCTCGACGGCGCGCTCGTCGAGACACCCGGCCCTACGGCGCGTCCGCAGGCGCAACCGCTGCCCACGGCACCGTGAGCACCCCGTCGCGCATCCTGCGCCGCGGCGGGTCGACCGGAAAGCCCTCGCCCGCAAGCAGATCGAGCATCGCGCGCCAACGGATCCGCGGTCCGAACACACCGTGACCCGCCGCACTGGCCCATGCCCGGTCCGCCGCCGTGAGCAGCCGGTGGACGGGCTGACCCGGAACGTTGTGGTGGATCAACACCTTTGGGAGCCGTTCGGCGAGATCGGACGGACGATCGATGGCGAACGGATCGCAGGCCAGGGTCAGGCTGACCGGCCCCGCCGCGTCGAGCAGCACCCAGGCGCACCGGCGCCCCAACTCGTCGCAGGTGCCGTCGACGATGAGACCGCCCGGCGCCAGCCCGGCCCGCATCACCGCCCACGCCTCGTCGACCGCGTCGACCGGGTACTGACGCAGGACGTTGAACGCCCGCACCAGGACCGGGTGTAGGCCGGCAAGCTCGAACCCGCCCAGCGTGAACTCCACGTCCGCCACCGCGGCGGCGCGGGCGGCCGCCACCCGGTCGGGATGGATCTCCAGGCCGACCACCCGCGCGTCGGGGCGCAGAGTCCGCAGCCGCGACGCCAGTTCCAGGGTGGTGACGGGCAGCGCGCCGTAGCCGAGGTCGACGACGAGCGGATCGGTGGCCGACAGCAGTGCCGTGCGGACCCGGGGGGAGTGCACCAGCCACCGGTCGCTGCGGCGCAGGCGGTTGTAGCCGGTGGTGCCGCGGGTGAGAACCCCGATCGGGGTGCCCGGGTGCTGCGTCATCGGTCTCAGCGGCGGCCGGCGAGCCAGCGGGCGGTGAAGTCCCGTTCGCCGTCGAACAGCTCGCGGATGCCGGTCAGGATGAGATCTTCGAGCGTCCCGCCCACCAGAGGCACCGACACCTTGCAGCGGCTGCGCACCAGCAGGCGGCTACCGGTCGCGGTGTCGGACAGTTCGTAGCGGCCGTCGAGCCGTCCCGGTGCGCGCGGCATGGTGGCCGCGAAGGTGCCGTGGGCACGTGCGGCGCCGTCGTCGAACGGGTCGAAATGCTGTTCGCGGGTCAGCACCAGGTCGACGGGCACCACCTTGCGCGCGATGGGCGGGAGCTCGTCGCGGGGGATCACCTGGCGCAGCGCGATGTCGGCGCCGCGGGCATCGGAGCGGAACATCGTCAGGTCGGTGCGGGTGTTGAGCCCGCGGTACACCTCTGTCAACGCCTGCCAGTACTCCTCGGAGGTGAACTGTGCGTGGATCTGTTCGGCGGGTACGTCGAACACGACGACGTGCTCGGACCGCCTCCCCATGGCGCTCACGGTACGCGTCTGGTCAGACGTTCTCGGTGATCCACACCGTCGTGAACCGTTGTTCGGCGATGATCAGGTCCACCAGGCCGTTGCCGATGAAGTTCTCGATCTTCCCGCCGACGAGCGGCACGCGTACCTCCACGGTGGCCTTGAGTTCCAGCCGGGATCCGCCCGATGCGCTCGGGGTGAGCGTCGCCGTCCCGGTCAGCGTGACCGGGGCGCCGGGGATGGACCCGGTGACCGTCGCGGTTGCGCGGCCGTCCCGCACACCGGTCCAGGTCTCCTCGCGCTGAATGGACAGGTCGCCCCGGTGGAACTGCGCCACCACGCCCGGCAACCGGTCGGCGCGCAGGGTCTGCGTCGTGGTGACGTCGATGCCACCGTCCGCGTCGACGGTCATGTCGTCGAGCGTCGCGTGATCGGCGCCCGAATCCGCCAGGCGCGCGAGCCAGTACCGTTCGTCACTGAACGCACGGTGGACCTCTTCGACGGTGCCGTCGTAGTCGGCGGCCAAGTCGAATGAGCGGGGCATAGCTGGCCACGCTACCGTTACCGCCCGTGACCGGTCAGGAACTCGCGGGCGCGGAGGTCGACGCCGACGTCGCGCTGGCTCCGCTGACCACGCTGCGGGTCGGGCCGGTCGCGCGGCGACTCATCACCGCGAGCAGCACCGAACAACTCGTCGCCGCACTGCGGGCGCCCGTGGGCCGGGACGCGCTGATCCTCGCGGGCGGCTCGAACGTCGTGCTGGCCGATGACATCGCCGACCTCACGGTGATCCGGGTGGCCAGCAGCGAGATCACCGTGCGCGACGGGATCCTGCGCGTCGAGGCGGGCGCGAACTGGGACGACGTCGTGGTCACCGCGCTGGCGCACGGCCTCGGCGGACTGGAGTGCCTGTCGGGGATCCCCGGTTCGGCAGGAGCGACACCGGTGCAGAACGTCGGCGCCTACGGGGCCGAGGTCGCCGACACCATCCGGCGCGTCCGGTTGTTCGACCGCCGCACCGGCCGCGACGAGTGGGTGACGCCGCAGGAGATGGCCTTCGGGTACCGCACCAGTGTGCTCAAGCACTCCGACCACGCCGTCGTACTCGAGGTGGAGTTCGCGCTCGACGCCGAGGGTCGCAGCGCGCCGCTGCGCTATGGGGAGTTGGCCCGGGCGCTCGAGGTGGAACCGGGCGGCCGCGCCGATCCGGTCGCGGTGCGGGAGACCGTGCTGGCGCTGCGCCGCGGCAAGGGCATGGTGCTCGACGAACCCGACCGTGACACCTGGAGCGTCGGATCCTTCTTCACCAATCCCGTGGTCACGACCGCGGACTACGAACGCCTCGCGGCCGGGGTGGACGGCCATGTGCCGAGCTACCCCGCTGCCGAGGGGGTGAAGCTGGCCGCCGGCTGGCTGGTCGAACACGCCGGCTTCGGCAAGGGCTACCCCGGCGACGACGCCCCGGCCCGGCTGTCGACCAAACATGCGCTCGCTGTGACCAATCGGGGCGAAGCCACGACCGCGGATGTGATCGCGCTGGCCAGGACGGTGCGGGACGGTGTGCGCACCGCCTTCGGGATCGAACTCACACCCGAGCCGACGCTGATCGGCTGCGCTCTCTAGGTATGTTGGGTACACGTGAGTGCCGCCGACAAGATGCCGCCCATGACTCGGCGGCGCGCCCTGACCGCCCTGGCGGTCGGACTGGTCGCGCCCGGTGCGCTCGCGGCGTGTAGCCGCTCGATCACCGATTCCGGTGGGCCCGCGGAGGCGCCCGCGTCGGCGTCGCTGGCGTTCGAACCGGCCAAGTCCGCCACCGACGTCTCGCCCACCGATCCGGTGCGGGTGGAGGTCAGCGGCGGCTGGTTCCAGCGGGTGGCGCTGACCAACGCCGAGGGCAAGGTCGTCGCCGGTGCGCTCAACCAGGACCGCAACGTCTTCACCATCAGCGAGCCGCTCGGATACGGGGCGACCTACAGCTGGTCGGGCTCGGCGGTCGGGGAGGACGGCAAGGCCGTCCCCGTCAAGGGCGAGTTCTCGACGCTCGACCCGGCGACCCAGGTCAACGGACGCTTTCAGCTGGCCGACGGGCAGACCGTCGGGGTCGCGGCGCCGGTGATCCTGCAGTTCGACGCCTCGATCGACGAGGCGGACCGGGCGACGGTCGAGAAGGCGCTGTCGGTGACCACCAACCCGCCGACCGAGGGCAGCTGGGCGTGGCTGCCCGACGAGGCCGCCGGCTCGCGGCTGCACTGGCGTTCGCGCGAGTACTTCGAACCCGGCACGACGGTGCGGGTGGACGCGAAGCTCTACGGGGTGAAGTTCGGGGGCGACGCCTACGGGGCGGCCGACTCCTCGCTCGACTTCACGATCGGCCGTCGGCAGGTGGTCCGCGCCGAGGCGTCCAGCCACCGCATCCAGGTGATCGACCAGGTCGGCGCGGTGATCATGGACTTCCCGTGCAGCTACGGCGAGGGCGACCTCGACCGCAACGTCACCCGCAGCGGCATCCACGTGGTCACCGAGAAGTACGAGGACTTCTACATGACCAACCCCGCGGCCGGATACGCCAACGTCCGAGAGCGGTTCGCGGTGCGGATCTCCAACAACGGCGAGTTCATCCATGCCAACCCCGCCAGCCTGGGCTCGCAGGGCAATTCGAACGTCACCAACGGGTGCATCAACCTGTCCGAGTCGGACGCCCAGCAGTACTTCAACACCGCGATCTACGGCGACCCCGTCGAGGTCACCGGCACGCGCATCCAACTGTCCTACGCCGACGGCGACATCTGGGACTGGGCCGTGCCGTGGGACGAGTGGACGTCGATGTCGGCGCTGTCGGATCAGGAGTCGCCGTCGGGCATCCCGAGCACGGTCCCGGTGACCCCGACCGGAGCTCCGCAGCCGGTGAACGGCCGGCCCGGCGGCTGATACCCGGGCGCGGTCAGCGGCGGTTGAAGCGGCTCCCGCTGGCGCCGCTGACCTGGTCGCGCGGCCGGACCACGATCAGGTCCAGGTCGACGTGCGACGGGCGGCCGGCGACGAACCCGATCACCTCGGCGATGTCCTCGGCCACCAGCGGTGTGACACCCTCGTAGACCTTCGCGGCGCGTTCCTCGTCACCCTCGAATCGGTTGAGCGAGAAGTCCGTCTGCACCATGCCGGGTGCAACCTCGGTGAGCCGCACCGGTTTTCCGAGCAATTCGCTGCGCAGCGTGCGGTGCAGGACACCCTGGGCGTGTTTGGCCGAGGTGTAGCCGCCGCCGTTGTCGTAGATCTCCACCGCGGCGATCGAGGTGACCGTGACGATCAACCCGTCGCCGGAGTCGATGAGTTTCGGCAGCAGCGCCCGCGTCACCAGCAGGGTGCCCAGGACGTTGGCCTCCCACATCCACCGCCAGTGCTCGACGTCGGCGTCGGCGATCGGTTCGAGTCCGCGGGCACCGCCTGCGTTGTTGACCAGCAGATCGACCCGGTCCAGGGCGTCGGCCAGCGCGGACACCGCCTCGGCGGACGTGACGTCCGCCACAATCGCGGACCCGCCGATCTCCTCGGCGAGCGCCGTGATGGGTCCTTCCCGGCGGGCCACGCACACGACGTGAAAGCCCTGCGCGGCAAGGGTTCTCGCGGTCGCTTCGCCGATTCCGGCGCTGGCGCCGGTGACCACCGCGACGCGTCGGCCGCCTCCAGAAGTCGTCATCTGACCAACTCTAGCCAGCGTGCTAGATTCACCTCGTGTTCTCCGGTGGTCAGGCATTCGACGCGCGGCACTGTTGTTGTCGCTGCGCATTTCGCCGCGCCTGACCGAACCGAGGGATCTGTTCCCGTTTGAGTCGCAGGTGTGGCCAGGACCCACCAGCCGACTCACCCGAAGGACCATCCCGTGCGCGCCACCCTCGAACCCGCTTCCGCTGTTCCCGCCGCTGTCCGTCGCCTGCCGGCGAAGCGGCCACTGTCCGCGGCGTCGCCGCGCATCGCCCATCAGCGCCACGTCGTCGCGCCCGCGCTGAAGGTCGCCGACGCGGCGGCCGCGTCGGTCTTCGCCGCCGCCCGCATGCGCGGCCCGATCGCCCGCGACGCCATCGCCCGCGTCACCGGACTGAGCATCGCGACGGTGAACCGCCAGGTCAGCGCGCTCCTCGACGCCGCGATCCTGCGCGAGAGAGCCGATCTGGCCGTCTCGGGTGCGATCGGCCGCCCGCGCGTGCCGGTCGAGGTGAACCACGAACCCTTCCTCACCCTCGGCATCCACATCGGCGCCAAGACCACCAGCATCGTGGCCACCGACCTGTTCGGCCGGACGCTCGACGTGGTGGAGACGCCGACGCCGCGGGGTCCGCAGGATGCGGCGCTCGCGGCGCTGTCGGCCAGCGCGCGCAAATATCTGAGCCGGTGGCACCGGCGCCGTCCGCTGTGGGTCGGGGTGGCCGCCGGTGGTGTCGTCGACGGCACCACCGGGCATCTGGACCACCCGCGCCTGGGCTGGTCGCATGCGCCGGTCGGGCCGGTGCTGGCCGAAGCGCTGGGGTTGCCGGTGTCGGTGGCCTCGCACGTCGACGCCATGGCAGGCGCCGAGTTGCTGCTCGGCTCGCGCAGGCCGACGGTCGCGCCGTCGTCCACCAGCCTCTACGTCTACGCCAGGGAGACCGTCGGTTTCGCGCTGTCCATCGACGGGCGGGTGCACTCGCCGACGAGCGGGCCGGGCACCATCGCCGCGCTGCCCGCTCAGTCCGAACTGCTCGGCGGCAGTGGGCAATTGGAGTCGACGGTCAGCGACGAAGCCGTGCTCACCGCCGCCCGCAGGCAGCGCATCATCGCCGCCGACGGTCCCACGTCGACGATGGCGGCGGTGCTGCGCGCGGCCCGGCAGGGCAACGACGCCGCACAGGCGTTGCTGGCCGAGCGGGCCCGTGTGCTCGGTGAGGCCGTCGCGTTGCTGCGCGACATGCTCAACCCCGACGATCTGGTGGTCGGCGGGCAGGCCTTCACCGAGTACCCCGAGGCCATGCCGTCGGTCGAGGCGGCGTTCGCGGCGCGGTCGGTGCTGGCGGGTCGCGACATCCGCCTGACCTCGTTCGGCAACCGGGTGCAGGAGGCCGGCGCCGGGGTGGTGTCGCTGGGCGGTCTCTACGCCGAGCCGATCGCCGCGATGCGCCGGTCGGCGCCCCGCCGGCCGGAGGCGGCGTCGTGACGGCCCGCCGATGACGACAGGTGTAGACATGAGTGTGTGCGCCTAGCAACGGACCAGCTCGGTAGGCCGCCTCTGCGCGTGGCCGTGTTGTCGGTGCACACGTCGCCGCTGGCGCAGCCCGGCACCGGCGATGCCGGCGGGATGAACGTCTACGTCCTGCAGAGCGCGTTGCAGATGGCACGCCGCGGCGTCGAGGTGGAGATCTTCACCCGCGCCACCACATCGGCCGATCCGCCCGTCGTGCGGGTCGCGCCCGGCGTGCTGGTCCGCAACGTCGTGGCCGGGCCGTTCGAGGGGCTCGACAAGAACGACCTGCCCACCCAGCTGTGCGCCTTCACCGCCGGGGTGCTGCGCGCCGAGGCCACCCACGAACCCGGTTACTACGACATCGTCCACTCGCACTACTGGCTGTCCGGCCAGGTCGGCTGGCTGGCCCGCGACCGATGGGCGGTGCCGCTGGTGCACACCGCGCACACGCTGGCGGCCGTCAAGAACGCGGCGCTCGCCGAAGGCGACTCACCCGAACCACCGCTGCGCGCCGTCGGCGAGCAGCAGGTGGTCGACGAGGCCGACCGGCTGATCGTCAACACCGAAGTCGAAGCGGACCAACTGGTTTCGCTGCACAACGCCGACCGCTCACGCATCGACGTCGTGCATCCCGGCGTCGACCTCGAAACCTTCACCCCCGGTGACCGCGCGGCCGCCCGGGCCGCCCTCGGGCTGGACCTGCGCGAGACCGTCGTCGCGTTCGTCGGGCGGATCCAACCGCTCAAGGCGCCGGACATACTGCTGCGGGCGGCGGCGAAGTTGCCCGACGTGCGGGTGCTGGTCGCGGGCGGGCCGTCGGGTTCGGGTCTGGCCGCTCCGGACAATCTGGTTGCCCTCGCCGACGAACTGGGTATCTCCCAGCGCGTGACGTTCCTGCCGCCGCAGTCCCGCGAGGACCTCGTGCGGGTGTACCGCGCCGCCGATCTTGTTGCGGTGCCGAGCTACTCGGAGTCGTTCGGACTGGTCGCCGTCGAGGCGCAGGCCTGCGGCACCCCCGTGGTGGCGGCCGCCGTCGGCGGTCTGCCGGTGGCGGTGCGCGACGGGGTGACCGGTGCACTGGTCGACGGTCACGACGCCGGCGACTGGGCCCACACCATCGACTCGCTGCTGTCGCGCGGTCCGGCCACCATGCGGCGGGCCGCGGTCGAGCATGCGGCCACCTTCTCCTGGGCCCACACCGTCGACGACCTGCTGGCCAGCTACGGCCGGGCGATCAGCGACTACCGCGACCGGCATCCGCACGCCGACGACACGCTGTCCCGCCGCACCGCACGGCGGTTCACGAGACGACGGGGGGTGCGGGCGTGAGTGATCCGTTGGGGCAGCGCACCGACAACCACGTCCAGCAGACGATCGTGGAGACGCTCGACGAGCACGATCTCGCCTACACGTTCCACGAGGGCGCCCACGGCGGGCTGCCCGGCATCATCGTCGAACTACCCGGCGAACGACGCCTCAAGACCAACACGATTCTGTCGATCGGCGAGCACTCGGTGCGGATCGAGGCATTCGTCTGCCGCAAACCCGATGAGAACCACGAAGGCGTGTATCGCTTTCTGCTCAAACGCAACCGGCGCCTCTACGGTGTGGCCTACACCCTCGACAACGTCGGCGACATCTACCTCGTCGGCCGCATGGCGCTGCACTCGGTGACCGCCGACGAGATCGACCGCATCCTCGGCCAGGTGCTCGAAGCCGTCGACGCCGACTTCAACACCCTGCTCGAACTCGGGTTCAAATCCTCGATCCAGCGCGAGTGGGAGTGGCGGGTGTCGCGGGGTGAGTCGCTCAAGAACCTGCGCGCCTTCGAGCACCTCATCGACGACGACTGACGGCCCCCGCGATCGGCTCAGGTGCGATGACCGCCCCCGTGAGAAGATTCAGCCATGGGAGATTCCACGCTGATCCTGCTTCGTCACGGCGAGAGTGAATGGAACGCGAAGAACCTGTTCACCGGGTGGGTCGACGTCGACCTGACCGACAAGGGCCGGGCCGAGGCCGCCCGGGCGGGTGAGTTGATGGCAGGCCTCGATCGGCTACCCGACGTGCTCTACACGTCGCTGCTGCGCCGCGCCATCACCACGGCCAACATCGCGCTGGACAAGGCCGACCGGCACTGGATCCCCGTACATCGCGACTGGCGCCTCAACGAACGGCACTACGGCGCCCTCCAGGGGCTCGACAAGGCCGAGACCAAAGAGAAGTACGGCGAAGAGCAGTTCATGGCATGGCGGCGCAGTTATGACACCCCGCCCCCGCCGATCGAGGCAGGCAGCGAATACAGCCAGGACCGCGATCCGCGCTACGCCGACATCGACGGCGGACCGCTCACCGAATGCCTGGCCGATGTGGTGGCCCGCTTCGTGCCGTACTTCGAGCAGACGATCGTGCCCGACCTGCGCCAGGGCAGGACGGTGCTGATCGCCGCGCACGGGAACTCCCTGCGCGCGCTGGTGAAGTACCTCGACGGAATGTCCGACGAGGACGTGGTCGGCCTGAACATCCCCACCGGCATCCCGCTGCGCTACGACCTGGACTCGGATCTGAAGCCGACGGTGGTGGGCGGCACCTACCTCGACCCGGAGGCCGCGGCCGCCGGGGCGGCGGCGGTCGCGTCGCAGGGCGCGAAGTAGGGGCCCGCTCAAGGGCACTGCGCGAACACGCGGTGAACGGCGGCCGAACTCCTGCGATTCGCGGTGTGACTTGTCTCGATTTGGCCGCACGCTGCTGGGATGACGTTCACCGCATGCGTACGATTTCGGCGTGAGTGTGGCATCCGCACTGCTGATGACGGCGGTCGTGGCGCTACTCACGCTGTTGGTGGGCGTGGGAGTGGGCGTCATGCTCACCCCTCGGGTCGCCGAGCGCCGTCGGCGGCGGGCGGCCGAGGCGGCCGGGATCACCGTGTCGCAGATGCTCGCGCACATCGTCTCCTCGTCGCCGGTCGGCATCGTCGTGGTCGACAAGTTCCGTGACGTGGTCTACAGCAATGCGCGCGCCGAGGAGCTCGGCCTGGTCCGGGAACGTCTGCTCGACGAACGGGCGTGGGAAGCCGCGCAGCACACGTTGACCACCGGTGAGGACGTCCAGGTCGACCTGTCCCCGCGCAAGGTGGCCCATCCCGGCCGGTCGGGTCTGTCGGTGCGCGGGGCGGTGCGGTTGCTGAGCAGGGCGGACCGCCGCTTCGCGGTGGTCTATGTCGACGACCAGTCCGAGTACGCGCGGATGGAGGCCACCCGGCGCGACTTCGTGGCCAACGTCAGCCACGAATTGAAGACCCCGGTCGGCGCGATGGGTCTGCTCGCCGAAGCCCTGCTGGCGTCGGCCGACGACCCGGAGACCGTGCGCCACTTCGCCGAGAAGATGGTCGACGAGGCGCACCGCCTCGCCGACATGATCGGCGAGCTGATCGAACTGTCGCGGCTCCAGGGCGGCGAGCGGCTGCCCGACCTCGGCATCGTCGATGTGGACACCGTGGTCGCCGAAGCGCTGTCGCGTCACAAAGTGGCCGCCGACAACGCCGACATCGCGATCACCACCGATGCGCCCACCGGCTTCAAGGTTCTGGGCGACCAGCCGCTGCTGGTGGCCGCGCTGGCGAACCTGCTGTCCAACGCGATCGCCTACTCCCCGCGGGGAACCCCGGTCTCGGTCAGCCGGCGCCGCCGGGGCGACAACATCGAGATCTCGGTCACCGACCGCGGGATCGGCATCGACAAGGGCGACCAGGAGCGGGTCTTCGAACGGTTCTTCCGTGTCGACAAGGCCCGGTCGCGGGCGACCGGCGGTACCGGTCTGGGCCTGGCGATCGTCAAGCACGTCGCCGCCAATCACAACGGAGCCATCCGGCTGTGGAGTCAGCCGGGCACCGGGTCGACGTTCACCCTGTCGATTCCGGCCTACCCGCGATCCGAGGACGCGGACGATGAAACGAATCAATAGGAGGACCCGAGACCAATGACCAGTGTGTTGATCGTGGAGGACGAGGAGTCCTTGGCCGATCCCCTGGCCTTCCTGCTGCGCAAAGAGGGCTTCGAGACCACCGTCGTGGCCGACGGGCCCTCGGCGCTGGCCGAGTTCGACCGGTCCGGCGCCGACATCGTCCTGCTGGACCTGATGCTGCCCGGGATGAGCGGCACCGACGTCTGCAAGCAGCTGCGTGCCCGGTCCAGCGTGCCGGTGATCATGGTGACCGCACGCGACAGCGAGATCGACAAGGTCGTCGGGCTGGAACTCGGCGCCGACGACTATGTCACCAAACCGTATTCGGCCCGCGAGCTGATCGCGCGCATCCGCGCGGTGCTGCGGCGCGGTGTCGAGGTCGACAACCCCGGCATCCCCGACGGGGTGCTCGAGGCCGGACCCGTGCGGATGGACGTCGAACGTCACGTGGTCAGCGTCAACGGCGAAGCGATTACGTTGCCGCTCAAGGAGTTCGACCTTCTCGAGTACCTGATGCGCAACAGCGGGCGGGTGCTGACGCGCGGTCAGCTCATCGACCGGGTGTGGGGCGCGGACTACGTCGGCGACACCAAGACCCTCGACGTCCACGTCAAGCGACTCCGCTCCAAGATCGAGGCGGATCCGGCCAACCCGGTGCACCTGGTCACGGTGCGGGGCCTGGGATACAAGCTCGAGGGCTGACCCGGCGGGGCTATCCTGTTGTGCCGCCCATGATCTCGAACACCTCGAAGGTGTTGACCCCGGCGAGGACGGAGGGGTCGCGCCTGCCGATCTCGAGGACCTCGGCGCGGTCGGCGGCGCGCAGCACGCCCAGCCCCCAGACCCCCTCGGGATCGGCCACCGGGCCGTAGACGACGACCTTCCCGGCCTCGAGCAGGTCCCGCCAGTAGTCCTGGTGACCGGCCATCGCCTGTTGTTCGTCGGCCGTCATCGTCTGGGCGAAGTCGGCGCGCGGCGGCACGAGCTTGAACAGGAACACCTTTGGCGTGCTCACTGGGCCGCCCGTGTGGCCGGATGCACCGCGATCAGCCCGAGCCCGCTGCGGCGCCGACACATGGCCGCCAGTTCCGAATACGCCTTCTCGCCGAGCAACTCGGTCAGCTCCGGGCCGTAGGACTGGTACACCTGGCGCGCGCCCACATGGGCCGCCGGGTCGCCGGTGCAGTACCAGTGCAGATCGGCACCGCCTTCACCCCAGCCCCGGCGGTCGTACTCGGTGATCGTCGTCTTGAGGATCTCCGAACCGTCCGGCCGGGTCACCCAGTCCTGTGTCCGCCGGATCGGCAACTGCCAGCACACGTCCGGCTTCATGGTCAGCGGTTCGACGCCGAGCTCGAGCGCCTTGCTGTGCAGCGCGCATCCGATGCCGCCCGGGAAGCCCGGCCGGTTGAGAAAGATGCACGCGCCCTTGTACTTCCGCGTCCGCAGATTGGGCTTGTCGTCGTACTCGTCCATCTCGAGGTAGCCCTTCTTGCCCAGGCCCTTGTCGCGGAACTGCCAGTCGTCGGCGCTCAGCTGTTCGACGGCCGCGTCCAGGCGGGCGCGGTCGTCGTCGTCGGACAGGAAGGCCCCGTGCGAACAGCAGCCGTCGTCCGGCCTGCCCTCGACCGTGCCCTGGCAGGCCGGGGTGCCGAAGACGCATGTCCACCGCGACAACAGCCACGTCATGTCCGCGGCGATCAGGTGCTCGGGGTTGTCAGGGTCGTAGAACTCGACCCACTCGCGGGCGAAGTCGAGCTCCACCTCACCGGGATGGGCTGGCATCACAGGTCAGACGCTACCCGCCCCGGCGAGGCGCCGCGGCGTACGCGTTGGGGTGTCGGCGCACGGTCACCGCGGGGCGACGGGCTAGGTTGGAGGCGTGCGACTGGGCGTGCTCGACGTGGGCAGCAATACCGTCCATCTGCTTGTGGTGGATGCGCGACGGGGCGGCCACCCGACCCCGATGAGCTCGACCAAGGCGTCCCTGCGGCTGGCCGAGGCGATCGACGACTCCGGCAAACTGACCCGCAAGGGGGCCGACCGGCTCGTCGACACCGTCGACGAATTCGCCAAGATCGCCACCAGTTCCGGCTGTGCGGAGATGATGGCGTTCGCCACCTCCGCGGTGCGCGACGCCACCAATTCCGACGACGTGCTGGCGCGGGTCCTGGCCGAGACCGGGGTCCGGCTGCGGGTGCTCAGCGGGGTCGACGAATCCCGGCTGACGTTCCTGGCCGTGCGGCGCTGGTACGGCTGGAGCGCCGGCCGCATCATCAACATCGACATCGGCGGTGGATCGCTGGAGCTGTCCAACGGCGTCGACGAGGAGCCCGAGGTGGCGCTGTCGCTGCCGCTGGGGGCGGGACGGCTGACCCGCGAGTGGCTGCCCGACGATCCGCCCGGCCGGCGTCGCGTGGCGATGCTGCGCGACTGGCTGGCCAACGAGCTCTCCGATGCCAGCGCCGAACTGCTGGACGCCGGCATTCCCGACCTGGCGGTCGCGACGTCGAAGACGTTCCGGAGCCTGGCGCGGCTCACCGGGGCGGCGCCGTCGGGGGCCGGTCCGCGGGTCAAGCGGACCCTGACGACGACCGGGTTGCGGCAGCTCATAGCCTTCATCTCTAGGATGACCGCGGCTGACCGAGCGGAATTGGAAGGGGTGAGTGCCGAGCGAGCGCCACAGATCGTGGCCGGAGCGTTGGTGGCTGAGGCAAGCATGCGGGCGCTCGGAATCGAGTCCGTGGACATCTGTCCGTGGGCGTTGCGGGAGGGTTTGATTCTGCGGAAACTCGACAGCGAGGCCGACGGGAGCCCGTTCGTCGGCGGAACCGACGACCTGACCGGCGTCGACGGACTGACCGGCGTGGGCGGTGTCGACGATCTCGCCGCGGCGGAGACGCCCGTGCGGGATGCTGGACGTACGGCGCTTCGCCCAACTGCCACTAAAGGCAACACACGATGACAGAACCAGAGAACAGCAGCACCCGGCCGATCTCGGTCGCCGAGTTGCTCGCGAAGAACGGCACCATCGGCGCGCCGCCGGTCGGGGGCAGGCGCCGGCGCCGCCGCGGCAACGCCGACGCCGTCACGGTCGCCGAGCTGACCGGTGAGATCCCGGTCATCACCGACCGCCCCGCCGACACCCGTGAGAAGCCGGCGCGCGAGCAGCGGGCCGAGGAGACCACCCAGACCCCGGTCAACGGCATCCCGCAGCAGACCGTCACCGAACCTGCGCCCGACGTCGCCGACGACGACGTCGTCGAGACCTCCGACGAACCGGTCGAGGCCGAGGTGGCAGAGCCGGCCGACCTCCGGGAGCTCGAAACCGACGAACCCGACGACGCCGACGGGGTCGAGGACATCCCGCTCGATCGCGACGCCGCCGTCGGCGCCGAGGACATGAGCCCCGATCCGCTCCTCGACGACGAAGAGGAACCGGCGGATCTGCGGGACCCGGATCACGACGAACCCGCGCTCGACCGCTCCGACCACGATGACGAGCTGCCGTCGTATCTGCGCTCGTCGGCGGGTCCGCTGTTCGGCGGCGGCACCGTCGCCGACGACCTCGCCCGCCGGGGTAGGGACGCCGACACCGCCACGATCGACGAGCACGACGAGGACGAGGACGAGGACGAGCTCGACGAGCGGGACCTGCGCGCCGACCACGACCGCGACCTCGACCGCGACGACCTGCGCGATGACGTCGAGTCCGGCGGCCGCATGTCGGCGTTCCTGCGCGGCGCCTGGATCGTCGGGCAGTGCATCATCGCCGTCGCCTTCGGCGCGGGCCTGTTCATCGCCTTCGACCAGCTGTGGAAGTGGAACAACATCGTCGCGCTCGTGCTGTCGGTGCTGGTCATCCTCGGGCTGGTGGTCGGGGTGCGCGTGGTGCGCAAGACCGAGGACATCGGCAGCACATTGATCGCCGTCGCGGTCGGCGCACTGGTCACCCTGGGGCCGCTGGCGTTGCTGCAGTCCGGCTAGTCACCCTGTGCGCCCCGCGATCAAGGTCGGTCTGTCCACGGCCTCGGTCTATCCGCTGAGGACCGAGGCCGCCTTCGAGTACGCCGCCCGCCTGGGCTACGACGGCGTCGAACTGATGGTGTGGGCCGAGGCCGTCAGCCAGGACATCGACGCCGTGGCGAAATTGTCCGCGCAATACGGGGTGCCGGTGCTGTCCGTCCACGCGCCCTGCCTGCTGATCTCCCAGCGGGTGTGGGGCGCCAACCCCATCCCCAAACTCGACCGCAGCGTCCGCGCCGCCGAACAACTGGGCGCGCAGACCGTCGTCGTGCACCCGCCGTTCCGCTGGCAGCGCCGCTACGCCGAGGGGTTCAGCGAGCAGGTCGCCGAACTGGAAGCAGGCAGCGACGTGATGGTCGCGGTGGAGAACATGTTCCCGTTCCGCGCCGACCGGTTCTTCGGCGCCGGCCAGACGTCCATCGAGCGCATGCGCAAGCGCGGCGGCAGGCCCGGACCGGGGATCTCGGCGTTCGCGCCGTCCTACGACCCGTTGGACGGCGATCACGCGCACTACACACTGGACCTGTCCCACACCGCGACGGCGGGCACCGACGCCATCGAGATGGCGGAGCGGATGGGAGACGGGCTGGTGCACCTGCACCTCGCCGACGGCAGCGGCGCCTCGGCCGACGAGCACCTGGTCCCCGGCCGCGGTACTCAGCCCACCGCGGAGGTGTGCCAGATGCTGGCCAACGGCGACTTCAACGGCCATGTGATCCTCGAGGTCACCACCTCCGGGGCGCGCACCGCCAACGAGCGTGAGGCGCTGCTGCGCGAATCGCTGCAGTATGCCCGGGCACACCTGCTCCGCTGATCCGCGGCGCCGACCGAAAAGGAACTCGCACATGTCCGGTTCGACCCTGTTCACCGATGCGATGGCGCTCACGGCGCTGGGCGACGGCGTGTACAGCGGTGAGCTCAACGAACACTGGACGATCGGGCCGAAGGTGCACGGTGGCGCGATGCTGGCGTTGTGTGCGAACGCCGCCCGCACCGAGCACGGCGTCGGAGGGCACGAGCGGAGCGACCCGGGATATCACAGCGGCGTGGAGCCGATCGCGGTGTCCGCCAACTTCCTGTGGGCGCCCGATCCGGGGGAGATGCACGCCGTCACGACGGTGCGTAAGCGCGGCCGTCGGGTGAGCCTGATCGACGTCGAGTTGAACCAGGGGGACAGAACCGCCGTGCGGGCCGCGATCACCCTCGGCGAACCCGAACACGACGTCCCGCCCCTGCTGTCGGTCAACCCCGTCGTGCCGCTGATGACACCGGAGCCGCCGCCCGGGCTGGCGCCGATCGGGCCGGGCCACCGGATGGCCGACATCGTGCACCTCGCGCACGGCTGCGACATCCGGCCCTCGCTGACGACGATGGAGCCGCGCTCGGACGGCGGGCCACCGGTGATCGAGTACTGGGTGCGGCCACGCGACGCCGCGCCGGACGTCCTGTTCGCGCTGCTGTGCGGCGATGTGTCGGCCCCGGTGACGTTCGGGGTCAACCGGTTCGGCTGGGCGCCCACCGTACAGCTGACGGGCTATCTGAGGGCCCGCCCGGCCGACGGGTGGCTGCGGGTCATCTGCACGACGACGCAGATCGGTCAGGAGTGGTTCGACGAGGACCACGTCGTCGTCGACTGCGAGGGCCGGATCGTCGTGCAGACGCGGCAGTTGGCGATGGTGCCCGCCGCGCAGTGACGCGCGCCGGATGAGGACGGCCCCGCCGGACGTGCAATGCTTTGGCCCATGGCCAGAATCGCGATCATCGGTGGCGGAAGTATGGGTGAGGCGCTGCTGTCCGGGCTGCTCCGGGCGGGCAGGCAGGTCAAGGATCTGGTGGTCGCGGAGAAGCATCCGGACCGCGCAAAGTTCCTCGCCGACAAGCACTCGGTGCTGGTCACCTCCGTGGTCGAGGCCACCGACAACGCCAACTACGTCATCGTCGCGGTGAAGCCGGCCGACGTCGAGCACGTCATCGACGACATCGCCGAAGCCGCCGCCAACGCCGAGACCGACACCGCCGAGCAGGTCTTCGTCACCGTCGCGGCCGGTGTGCCGACCGCCTATTACGAGAACAAGCTGCCCGCGGGCGCACCGGTGATCCGCGCGATGCCCAACGCGCCGGTGGTGGTCGGCGGGGGAGTCAGCGCGCTGGCGGCCGGCCGGTTCGCGACCGCCGAGCACCTGCGTGAGGTCTCCGCGATCTTCGACTCGGTCGGCGGGGTGCTGACGGTGCCGGAGTCGCAACTGGACGCGGTGACCGCGGTGTCGGGCTCCGGGCCCGCCTACTTCTTCCTGATGGTCGAGGCGTTGGTCGACGCCGCGGTGGCGAGCGGGCTGTCGCGGACGGTGGCCACCGATCTGGTCGTGCAGACGATGGCCGGTTCGGCCGCGATGTTGCTCGAGCGTCTCGACGAGGCCCAGCCGGTGGGCGATGCGGCCATGGGAACGGCCATGGACACCACGGCGGCGCAGCTTCGCGCTACGGTTACCTCACCGGCCGGTACCACCGCCGCTGGACTGCGAGAACTCGAACGCGGTGGTTTGCGGGCAGCGGTGGCCAATGCGGTGGAAGCCGCGAAAACACGCTCTGAGCAGCTAGGAATTACATCAGAGTAGTTCACCGATTTCCGACGGATTAGCCCACACCCGTCGCAGTAACCCCACACGCCACGCTATTCTCCTCGTGTATGCACGGGTCGGTGCCAGCGGTGGGGAAGCCGCTGGAACTGCCCGCGCCTGATGGATTGGGTTGCGATGACGTCTATGAACGGGCCATCGGCACGTGATTCGGCTGGCGGTAAGCGGGACGGTGCCGGCTCCGGTGCCGACGGCCAACAGCCACGGGCTCAATTCCTCACGGTCGCCGAGGTGGCGAGCCTGATGAGGGTCAGCAAGATGACGGTGTATCGCCTCGTGCACAACGGTGAGCTGCCCGCGGTGCGGGTCGGCCGGTCGTTCCGGGTGCACGCCAAAGCCGTCCACGACATGTTGGAGAGTTCGTACTTCGACGCGGGCTGAGACGCCGGCGGAGCGGGCCGGCCGGTACCGACGTTTTCGTTCACCTGCGCCCCTTGGGTAAGGTGTCCGGGTTGGACGTCAATCCGGACGTCGGGCCGATCCTCGGGTCGGGCCCCGGGTCGGACCGAGGAAATCTAGGTAGCGGAGTTCATGGGTTCAGTCATCAAGAAGCGGCGTAAGCGCATGTCGAAGAAGAAGCACCGCAAGCTGCTTCGCCGGACACGGGTGCAGCGCAGAAAACTCGGTAAGTAACCTCTCGGCCGTCGCCCAGGTGGCTCTCAGCCGCAGCCGTTAGGCTGACGTGGTGGATTCGAGCACCTCGGGCGACGTCGGCTCGTACCCGAAGGTGGTCCTGGTCACCGGGGCGTGCCGGTTCCTCGGCGGTTATCTCATCGCGCGGCTGGCGCAGAACCCCTTGATCAACCATGTGATCGCGGTCGACGCGGTCGCACCGAGCAAGGACCTCCTGCGGCGGATGGGCCGTGCCGAATTCGTCCGCGCGGACATCCGTAACCCGTTCATCGCCAAGGTGATTCGCAACGGCGACGTGGACACGGTGGTCCACGCCGCTGCCGCGTCGTACGCGCCGCGAGCAGGCGGCCGGGCCGCGTTGAAAGAGCTCAACGTGATGGGGGCGATCCAGCTCTTCGCGGCGTGCCAGAAGGCTCCCTCGGTGCGCCGGGTCATCCTCAAGTCCACCTCCGAGGTGTACGGCTCGAGCCCGCGTGATCCGGTGATGTTCACCGAGAACAGCGATGCCCGCCGGCCACCAGGCGAGGGTTTCGCCCGCGACAGCATCGACATCGAGGGCTACGCGCGCGGTCTCGGCAGGCGCCGCCCCGACATCGGGGTGACCATCCTGCGGCTGGCCAACATGATCGGTCCTGCGATGGACACCGCGCTGTCGCGGTACCTGGCCGGACCGGTGGTCCCCACGGTGCTCGGACAGGATCCACGCCTGCAGCTGCTGCACGAACAGGACGCGCTCGGTGCGCTGGAGCGCGCCACGATCGCGGGGAGATCCGGCACGTTCAACGTCGGCGCATCCGGAATCATCATGATGAGCCAGGCGATTCGGCGCTCGGGGCGCGTCGCGCTGCCGGTGCCGCGGTCGGCTCTGTCGCTCGTCGACTCATTGCGGCGGGCAACCCGATACACTGAGCTCGATCGGGAACAGCTGAACTATCTGAGCTACGGCCGGGTCATGGACACCACGCGGATGCGTGACGTCCTCGGATACCACCCGAAGTGGACCACGGCGGAGGCATTCGATGACTACGTACGTGGTCGCGGATTGACGCCCATCGTCGATCCACGATGGGTACGGTCGATGGAAGGCCGAGCCGTGGCGGTGGCGCAGCGGTGGGGACGTTAGAGAACACTGACGGATCGGTGGGGTGAAGAGTACGTGTCAGGCGAGTCGAAAGCCAAAGTCATTCCGCTGCACGGGAATTCAGGGCGGAACGCGGCGAGACGGGCCGCCCAGCGTGCGGACAGCGCCCGTCGTCATCCCTCTCTTCTCACCGACCCCGGTAGCCGGGCCTCGGCCGAGCAGATCGCCGCGGTGGTGCGCGAGATCGACCAGCACCGCACCGGCGGCGCAGGCGGGGCCGCGGTGGAGGAGACCCCCACCGAACTCGCCAAACGCATCGCGGCGCTCGCCGATTTCGTCCGCAAGCGGATGTCCGGCGACTACACCGTCGACGAGTTCGGCTTCGATTCCCACCTCAACAGCACCGTGTTCCTGCCGATCCTGCGGGTGCTGTTCAACTCGTGGTTCCGCGTCGAGGTCAGCGGTGTCGAGAACCTGCCCGCCGAGGGCGCCGCGCTCGTCGTCGCCAACCACGCCGGGGTGCTGCCGTTCGACGGGTTGATGACATCGGTCGCGGTGAAGGACAGGCATCCCGCGCACCGCGACCTGCGGCTGCTGGCCGCCGATCTGGTGTTCGACCTGCCGATGGTCGGGCAGGCCGCGCGCAAGGCCGGCCACACGATGGCGTGCACCTCTGACGCGCACCGGCTACTGGCGGCAGGTGAGCTGACCGCGGTGTTCCCCGAGGGCTACAAGGGGCTGGGCAAACAGTTCAAGGACCGCTACAAGCTGCAGCGGTTCGGCCGGGGCGGCTTCGTCTCGGCGGCGCTGCGCACCAAGGCCCCGATCGTGCCGTGCTCGATCGTCGGGTCCGAGGAGATCTACCCGATGATGGCCGACGTCAAGTTGCTGGCGCGGCTGCTCGGCCTGCCGTACTTCCCGGTGACCCCGCTGTTCCCGGTGGCCGGTCCGCTCGGTCTGGTGCCGCTGCCGTCGAAGTGGCACATCCAGTTCGGTGAGCCGATCTCCACCGAGGGCTACGACGAGTCCGCCGCCGACGATCCGATGGTGACGTTCGACGTGACCGACCAGGTCCGCGAGACCATTCAGCAGACGCTCTACCAGCTGCTGGCCGGCCGACGGAACACGTTCTTCGGCTGAGCCCGCGGGGCCGTGCTCACTTGGCGTTCTGTCCGGACACCATTTTCGCGATCGCGGCGTCGCGGCGTGCCTTGATGGTGGCGCTGATCTCGTCGGCCTCGCTGTCGTGGGCGGCCTCGCCGATCACGGTCACGACGCTGGTCAGCACGGGTTCGCCGGCCTCGTCGCTGACCTCACCGCGCACCTCGGTCACGACGGTGCCGTGCGCCTCGATGACCGAGTCCAGGTAGGAGTCGAAGAACAGTTTGTCGCCGGCCAGGATCGGCCGGTGGAAGGTGATCTTCTGGTCGCGGTGCAGCACGCGCTCCATGTTGATCGGCACGTCGAACTGGTTGAAGATCTCGGCCTGCACCTTGCGTCCCGCCACCGCGAGGAACGTCAGCGATGCGATCAGCGCGTCGTAACCGGACTCCTTGGCGGCCGCTTCGTCGTGGTGCGCCGGATGCTCGTCCTTGACGGCGCGGGCGAACTCCCGGATCTTCTCCCGGTCCACCTCGAAATAGTCCGGATACCGGTAGTGGGTGCCGATGATCTCTTCAGCGATGGCCATGGCTTCGCGTACTCCCCGCGTCGACGTGCTTGGCGGCGCGAGCCTATCAGCGCCACCCGGTACGGCCGTCCTGGCGGCGCGACACCACGGCCGCCAGCGCACCGCCCAGCGCGCCCAGGGCCACCGCCGACGGCACCCCGATGCGCGCCGCTTTGCGGGCGGTGCGGAAGTCGCGGATCTCCCAGCCCCGCTCGCGGGCGAGGCTGCGCAGCGCGGCGTCCGGGTTGATCGCCACCGCCGTGCCGACCAGCGACAGCATCGGCACGTCGTTGTAGCTGTCCGAGTAGGCCGTGCAGCGGCGCAGGTTGAGCCCTTCCCGGATGGCCAGCGAACGGACGGCGTGCGCCTTGCCGGTGCCGTGCAGGATGTCGCCGACCAGCCGGCCGGTGAACACCCCGTCCACCGATTCGGCGACCGTGCCCAGCGCGCCGGTCAGGCCCAGCCTGCGGGCGATGGTCGCGGCGAGCTCATAGGGCGTCGCAGTCACCAGCCAGACCTGCTGGCCGGCGTCGAGGTGCATCTGCGCCAGCGCACGGGTGCCCGGCCAGATCTTGGAGGCGATGATCTCGTCGTAGATGTCCTCGCCGAGGGCGACGAGTTCGGCGGTCGAACGGCCCTCGATGAACGACAGGGCCTTGGTCCGCCCGGCCGCCACGTCGTCGCTGTTCTCCCGACCGGTCAGCTGGAACTTGGCCTGCGCGTACACGAAGCCCAGCACGTCGCCGTAGGTGAAGTACTTCCGGGCGGCCAGGCCGCGCGCGAAGTGCACCAGCGACGAACCGTGCACGAGGGTGTTGTCCACGTCGAAGAACGCCGCGGCGGTCAGGTCCGGCGGCGGCGCGGGTGGCGCCGGGACGGATTCGGTCGCCAGATCCGTGACCGCGGCCTCGGCGCTGGCGTCCCCGGCGATCTGTTGCCGCGCGGCGTGCGTACCCCCGGTTTCGGACACGGCTCAACCCTAGGACACCGGCACCGGATACTGGGGTGGTGGACTACGACGGGACGCAGCACGCGGTCGAGTTGCTGACGCGCGACGGATGCAGCGTGTGCGAACAGGCGGCCGCCCGGCTGGCGCACCTGTCCGGCGAACTCGGCTTCCGGCTGACCGTCACCGACGTGGACGCGGCGGCGGCCTCGGGGAACACCGCGTTGCGCGCGGAGTACGGCGACCGGCTGCCGGTGGTGCTGCTCGACGGCGCCGAACACAGCTACTGGGAGGTCGACGAACCGCGGCTGCGCGCGGATCTGCAGTGACAAACCGGGCTCGTGGTGACAAAGATGACTAGGTGAAATTTGGTCGGCACGCTTGTGAACGATTACCGTGGATGACGTGGTGATGAAGCCATGAGCGTGCTGTTGTTCGGGGTTTCGCACCGCAGTGCCCCGGTGTCGGTCCTCGAGCAGTTGAGCACCGAGGAGTCCGACCAGGCCAAGATCGTCGACCAGGTGTTGCAGTCGTCGCTGGTGACCGAGGCGATGGTGCTGTCCACCTGCAACCGCGTCGAGGTCTACGCCGTGGTCGACGCGTTCCACGGCGGGCTGTCGGTCATCGGGCAGGTCCTCGCCGAACACTGCGGCATGTCGCTCAACGATCTGACCAAGTACGCCTACGTGCGTTACGCCGAGGCCGCCGTCGAGCATCTGTTCGCCGTCGCGAGCGGACTGGACTCCGCGGTCATCGGTGAGCAGCAGGTGCTGGGCCAGGTCCGTCGCGCGTACACCTCCGCCGAGGCCAACCACACCGTCGGCCGCACACTGCACGAGCTGTCGCAGCGCGCGCTGTCGGTCGGCAAGCGCGTGCACTCGGAGACCGGGATCGACGCCGCGGGCGCCTCGGTCGTCTCGGTGGCGCTCGACATCGCCGAGGGCAAGCTCGGCTCGCTGGCCGGCCGCACCGCCGTGGTCATCGGCGCCGGGTCCATGGGCGCGCTGTCGGCCAAGCATCTGGTCCGCGCAGGCATCGAACGGGTGCACGTGGTGAACCGGTCGCTGCCGCGCGCCCGCCGCCTGGCGCAGAACCTGCTCGATCAGGGCGTCACCGCCGACGCGCACACCCTCGACGACATCGCCCGTGCGCTGGCCGACGCCGACGTGGTGGTCTCCTCCACCGGTGCGGTCCGGCCGGTGGTGTCGCTGGCCGACGCCCACCGCGGGCTGACCGGCCGTCCGGAGCACCGCCAGCTGGTGATCTGCGACCTGGGCATGCCCCGCGACGTCGAACCGGCCATCGCCGGGCTGCCCGGCGTCAACGTCATCGACATGGAGCGCATCCAGCGCGAGCCCTCGGCGCGCGCGGCGGCCGCCGACGCCGACGCCGCCCGCACGATCGTGGCCGCCGAGGTCGCGAACTACCTCGCCGGCCAGCGGATGGCCGAGGTCACCCCCACCGTCACCGCGTTGCGGCAGCGGGCCGCGGACGTGGTCGAGGCCGAGTTGCTGCGCCTGGACAACAGGTTGCCGGGGCTCGACGCCGCCCACCGCGACGAGGTTGCCAAGACGGTCCGCCGGGTCGTCGACAAGCTGCTGCACGCCCCGACCGTGCGCGTCAAACAGCTGGCGAGCGCGCCCGGCGGTGACAGCTACGCCGAAGCTCTGCGCGAGCTCTTCGAACTCGACCAGCAGGCGGTCGACGCGGTGGCCGCCGGCGAATTGCCTTTGCTGCCCATTGATCTCGACAAGTCCGAGTAACGGTTGAACAACGCCGACACGCCCATCCGGATCGGCACCCGGGCCAGCCTGCTCGCGAGGACGCAGGCAGGCACCATCCGCGACGCGCTCGTGGCCAGGGGGCACCCCGCCGAACTCGTCTTCATCTCCACCGAGGGTGACCGCAACCAGGGACCCATCGCCGACATCGGTGTGGGGGTGTTCACCGCCGCTTTGCGCGAGGCGATCGCCGACGGCCGGGTCGACGCCGCCGTGCACTCGTACAAGGATTTGCCGACGGCGTCCGACGAGCGGTTCACCATCCCGGCGATCCCCCGCCGTGAGGACCCCCGCGATGCCCTGGTGGCCCGCGACGGGCTGGTGCTGGGGGAGTTGCCCGCGGGCTCCACGGTCGGCACGTCGAGCCCGCGACGGGCCGCGCAGCTTAGAGCACTGGGTCTCGGTTTGGAAATCCGCCCCCTAAGAGGCAACCTAGATACCAGGTTGAACAGGGTCGGCAACGGTGAGCTCGACGGCATCGTGGTCGCCCGGGCGGGTCTGGCCCGCATCGGACGGCTGGGCGATGTCACCGAGACTCTCGAGCCGGTGCAGATGTTGCCAGCGCCGGCTCAGGGTGCCCTCGCGGTCGAGTGCCGCGCAGGGGACACCGGACTGATCGCGCTACTGGCGGAGTTGGACGACACCGACACGCGCGCGGCAGTCACCGCTGAACGGGTCCTGCTCGCCGAACTGGAGGCGGGTTGCTCCGCACCGGTGGGCGCGATCGCCGAGGTGGTCGAGTCTATCGATGAGGACGGCCGCGTCTTCGAAGAGGTGTCGCTTCGCGGGTGCGTGGCGGCGCTGGACGGATCCGACGTGATCCGTGCGTCTGGCATCGGAACTCCCGGCCGGGCCGCAGACCTCGGGGTCTCGGTGGCCGCGGAACTGTTCGAACTGGGTGCGCGAGAGCTCATTGCGGATCACCACTGAGCTGTAGAGCGGAGTGAGCGACAGATGACTCGGCAGGAGAGCGGGCGTGGGCGCAAGATGAAGCCCGGCCGCATCACCTTCGTGGGCTCGGGCCCGGGCGACCCCGGCCTGCTGACCACACGGGCCCACAGTGTGCTCGTCAATGCCGCGCTGGTCTTCACCGACCCCGACGTTCCGGAGGCGGTGCTGTCCCTGGTGGGCGCGCACCTGCCGCCGCCGTCGGGCCCTGAACCGGCCGAGCCGGCCGACGGCGCCGACGAGCAGGCGGGTTCGACGATCCCCGGCGGCCCGGACATCCGGCCCGCGCTGGGCGACCCGGCCGAGGTGGCCAAGACCCTCGCCGGTGAGGCCAAACACGGCGTGGACGTGGTCCGGCTGGTGGCCGGTGACCCGCTGTCGGTCGACGCGGTCATCGCCGAGGTGAACGCGCTGGCGAAGAGCCACGCCAACTTCGAGATCGTGCCCGGCCTGCCCGACACCACCGCGGTGCCGACGTACGCCGGGCTGCCGCTGGGCTCCACCCACACCGTCGCCGACGTGCGCGGTGACGTGGACTGGGCGGCGATCGCGGCGGCCCCCGGTCCGCTGATCCTGCACGCGACCGCCTCGCATCTGCCCGACGCCGCGCGCACGCTGATCGAGTACGGCCTGGCCGAGACCACCCCGGCGGTTGTCACCGCCAACGGCACCACCTGCCAGCAGCGGTCCGTCGAGTCGACGCTGTCCGGCCTGATGGACAAGAACGTGCTGACCGGGCCGGACGCCACCGGTGCGCCCGCCGCGCCGCTGGCCGGACCGCTGGTCGTGACGCTCGGCCGGACCGTCGCCAACCGGGCGAAGCTCAACTGGTGGGAGAGCCGCGCGCTGTACGGCTGGACCGTGCTGGTGCCGCGGACCAAGGACCAGGCGGGCGAGATGAGCGAGAAGCTCGTCGGCCACGGTGCGCTGCCGATCGAGGTGCCGACCATCGCCGTCGAACCGCCCCGCAGCCCCGCGCAGATGGAGCGCGCGGTCAAGGGTCTGGTCGACGGACGCTTCCAGTGGGTCGTGTTCACCTCCACCAACGCGGTGCGCGCGGTGTGGGAGAAGTTCAACGAGTTCGGGCTCGACGCCCGCGCGTTCTCCGGTGTGAAGATCGCCTGCGTCGGTCAGGCGACGGCCGAACGGGTGCGCGCGTTCGGGATCAACCCCGAGCTGGTCCCGACCGGGGAACAGTCCTCGCTGGGTCTGCTCGACGAGTTCCCGCCCTACGACGACATCTTCGATCCGGTGAACCGTGTGCTGCTGCCGCGGGCCGACATCGCCACCGAGACGCTGGCCGAGGGACTGCGCGAACGCGGCTGGGAGATCGAGGACGTCACCGCCTACCGGACGGTGCGTGCCGCGCCGCCGCCGGCCTCGACCCGGGAGATGATCAAGACCGGCGGTTTCGACGCGGTGTGCTTCACCTCGAGCTCGACGGTGCGCAACCTCGTCGGTATCGCGGGCAAGCCGCACGCCCGCACGATCGTCGCCTGCATCGGGCCCAAGACCGCGGAGACCGCGGCCGAGTTCGGCCTGCGCGTCGACGTGCAGCCCGAGGTGGCCGCCGTCGGTCCGCTCGTGGAGGCGCTCGCCGAGCATGCCGCCCGGCTGCGTGCCGAGGGTGCGCTGCCGCCACCGCGCAAGAAGAGCCGCCGCCGCTGATCATGCGTCAGCGTCCGCGCAGGTTGCGTTCGACGCCGGCAATGCGCCGGTTGGTGGCGGAAACCTCCCTGGAGCCAAGGCATCTGGTGTTGCCGATGTTCGTCGCGGACGGTATCGACGAACCGCGGCCCATCTCGTCGATGCCGGGCGTGGTGCAGCACACCCGCGATTCGCTGCGCCGCGCCGCGGCCGACGCGGTGACCGCCGGGGTGGGCGGGCTGATGCTGTTCGGGGTGCCCCGCGACGAGGACAAGGATCCGCGTGGGTCCACCGGCATCGACCCAGAGGGCATCCTCAACGTCGCGCTGCGGGACCTGGCCGAGGATCTCGGCGACGACACGGTGATCATGGCCGACACCTGCCTCGACGAGTTCACCGATCACGGGCACTGTGGCGTGCTGGACGACCGCGGCCGGGTCGATAATGACGCCACCAACCAGCAGTACGTGAAACTGGCTGTGGCCCAAGCACAGTCAGGCGCCCACGTGGTGGGGCCCAGCGGCATGATGGACGGTCAGGTGGCCGCCATCCGTGACGGGCTGGACGCCGCCGGTTTCACCGATGTGGCGATCCTGGCGTATGCGGCGAAGTTCGCCTCGGCGTTCTACGGTCCGTTCCGCGAAGCCGTCGGCTCCAGCCTGCAGGGCGACCGGCGGACCTATCAGCAGGACAGCGGCAACGCCCGCGAAGCGGTGCGCGAGATCGAACTCGACCTCGCCGAAGGCGCCGACATCGTGATGGTGAAACCGGCCATGTCCTACCTCGACGTGGTGCGCGCATGCGCCGACATCTCGCCGGTGCCGGTGGCCGCCTATCAGATCTCCGGCGAGTACGCGATGATCAGCGCCGCCGCCGCGAACGGCTGGATCGATCTGCAGGCCTCCGCGCTGGAGGCGCTGGTCGGCATCCGCCGCGCCGGGGCGGACATCGTGCTGACCTACTGGGCGGCCGACGCGGCCGGCTGGCTGGCATGACCGAATCCACCACGAGGCCGCCCGATGTCGACACCGGGTTCTGGCTGTGGACGGCCGCGCTGCCGCTGCTGGTGATCGGATACCTGATCGACAACCTGCTGGCGCCCGTCGCGGGCGCGTCGCCGTTCATCAAGGGCATGGCGGTCATGATCGTCGTCGCCGTCTCGGCGATCGTGCTGACGTTCCTCATCCTGTTGCGGCAGGGCTATCGCTGGACCCGAACGCTGCTGACCGCGGGCGGGTTCGGATCGGTGGCCTACACCGTCACGAATCTGTTCACCGTCGAGCGGGAGTCGCCGGTCGCGGCGTTCGGCTACGCCGTCACCGCGATCATCGGTTCGGTCCTCATCGCCGGCGGCATCTTCCTGTTGCACCGCAAAGACGCCAACGCCTTCTTCACGCGGTGACCAGGCTAGGCTGACCCGACCATGACCGCTTCGCCACTACCGTCGCGGCCGCGCGTCGTCGACATCGCGTTCTGGGCACTGGTCGGCGGGGCCGTCCTGCTCATCGTCGGCGGACTGCTGGCCGCCACCGTCACCTTCGAGACCGCGCGATCGGCGATCGACTCCGACGTCAGCAACGAGTCGTTGCGCAGCTTCCTGGCCGTCCAGCGCGGTGTCGGCGTCGGCTCGGTGTTCGCCGGCGCGGCACTGGCGTTCGTCGCGGGCCGGGCCCGGCGCGGCGATCCGCGGTTCCGTCGCGCGACGGTCGCGCTGGCGCTCGCGATCGCCGTCGTGCTCGTCATGCTGGCCGCGGGCGCCGGAGTGGCGAACCTCGTGACGCTGCTGGCGCTGGTGCCGATCGCGGTCGGAACCGTGATGTTGACGCGGCGCAGCGCCACCGGCTGGTACGAGCAGGCCGGGTCCCGATGACCGGCCCGTCGACCGAGCGGCTGTTCTACGAGCCCGGCGCCAGTTGGGCGTGGCTGCTCGCCGGTCCCGCGGCGGGCGGCGCGATGCTGGCGATCCAGATCTCCGCCGGGTACGGGTTGCAGCCGTTGGTGCCGGGGCTGTTCCTGGTGCTGGTGTCGGGCTTCCTGGCCATCCAGATTAAGGCCGCGCGCATCCACACCTCCGTCGAGCTGACACCCCAGACCCTGCGCCAGGGCGCCGAGATCACCAAGGTGTCCGAGATCGTCACCGTGTTCCCGCCCCCGTCCGGCGCCGAGATGCAGAAGTGGCAGTCGGCCCGGGCGCTGGGCGAGCTGACCGGTGTTCCGCGCGGACGCACCGGAATCGGTCTCAAGCTGTCCGGCGGCCGCACGGCCCAGGCGTGGGCGCGCCGGCATGCGACCCTGCGCGAGGAGCTCGTCAGGCTCGTCGAGGACCGGGTGCCGTGAGCGCACGGACGCGCGCGCTGTTGGAACTGGTGCTGGCCGCGGCCGCGGCGCTCGGTTGCCTCGCGAGCTGGGCGGCGGCCGGCAGGCCGGCGACGGCGGCGCCGGTCCTGCCCGGAGAGCCCGAGACCGTCGTGACGGTGTACTCGGCGCCGCTGCTGGTACTGGCGCTGCTGCTGGCGACGCTTGCGGGAGTGCTCACCGTCGTGGCGGTGGCGCGGCTGCGGCGGAGTGAGCCTCGTCACTGACCTGTTGGTACAAAGTTCAAGATCTGTAACACTGTCTCTCATGACCGAACTGGCGCAGAACAACACCGACCTCGACGACGCGTTGCCGCTGGGGCCGCAGTCCCTGGTCTGGCGGTACTTCGGCGACAACCGGATGTACCTGATCGGACCCCGGCCCGCGGTTCTGCAGAACATGCTCGCCGAGCTCGGGCAGGGCGTCCTGGACCACTCGGTGTTCTTCTCCGACACCGCGGCGCGGGTCAAGCGGTCGCTGCCGCCGATCTTCATGACCGTCTACGGCTCCGACGACAAGAACGAGGGCTTCAACGTCCGCGACTTCCACCACGACATCAAGGGCGAGATGCCCGACGGCTCCCGCTACCACGCCCTCGATCCGGACACGTACTTCTGGGCCCACGCGACCTTCGTCGAGCAGGTGCTGTACTTCGCCGACACCTTCGTCAAGAAGTTGACGCGCGCGGAGAAGGAACAGATCTACCTGGAGTCGAAGACGTGGTACCGCCGCTACGGCGTCAGCGACCGGCCGATGCCCGCAACCTACGCCGAGTTCGAGAAGTACTGGGAGCGCATGCTCGACGAGACCGTCGTCGCCCACCAGACGGCCAAGTACGGCGTGGGATACGTGACCAAGGGCTTCCCGTGCCCGAAGGGTGTGCATCCGCTGGTGTGGCGGGTGCTGTCGGTCGGCTTCGATCCGCTCGCGGCGTTCCTCACGACCGGCGGGCTGCCGCCCCAGGCCCGGCGCCTGCTCGGCCTGCCCTGGAGCGAGCGCCAGGAGCGGCGCTACCAGCGCTTCGCCGCGTTCTGGCGGTCCCGCCCGGTGAACTGGGTGTGGGACCGGCTGCCGATGAGCGTCCGCTACAACAAGTACGCCCAACGCGGCTATGCGCACGCTGGATAGCGCCACCGAAGCAATCCTCGACGCGGCGGTCGTCGAGTTCGAACGGCACGGTTTCCGCCGGGTCGCCCTCGACGACGTCGCCCGGCGCGCAGGCGTCAGCCGCACCACCATCTACCGGCGGTTCGCCAACCGCGACGAACTGGTGGCCGCGGTGGTGGAGCGGGAGAACGTCGCGCTGTTCGCCGACATCGCGCTCGAGCTCAAGAAGGCGGGGCCGCAGGCGAACTACCACGTCGAGGCGTTCACGCTGTCGATCCTCAAATTCCGCGGACACCGGATCCTCAACGGCATGCTCGCCGAGGATCCCGGCTTCGTGCTGGCCCTCGCCCATCAGCACTGGGCGGCGGCCGTCGAGCGGATGGCCGAGGCGCTGCGGGTGATCTTCCCGGCCGGATTCGCCGAACGGATCGGTCCGCGGGCGGTGAACGAACTCGCCGATGTCATCCTGCGCTACGCCGCCGTGGTGCTGTTGCTGCCCAGCATGCAGCCGCTCGACACCGCCGACGATCTCCGTGCCTTCGCCACCCAGCACTTCCTGCCGAGCCTGCCCGCCGCACTGAGAGCTGTGCACGCGTAACCGACGTTCTGTTTCGTCGATCACACATTCGGTTAGTCGTATGCACATGAGCGACGACGACAAAGACGAAGAACAGACCGGAGCCGAGGCCAACGCCTCCCAGAAGGTGGCCGACGACCCCGACGCCAAGATCACCGAGAAACCGGAGATCACGGACAAGCACCGCGAAGCGGCCAAGGAGATGCGCAAGGAATACGAGGAGGAACGGCCCACGATCGTGATGCCGGGGACCGGCGGAACGGTCGCCGGCACCGCGGTCAACGACTGGGTCGACGAGAACGGCGAGCCGAAGTTCGGCAAGGACGAGGGCGGCGAGGACAGCGCCGACGGGGACGGCAACACCGCCGACACCGCCGACGACACGAAGGACGCGGAGACCGCGCAGGCCTCCTCCGACTCCAGCTGACCCGGTTCGGAGTCGCGCGCCTAGGGTGAACCGGGTGAGCACTCTGGACAGGACCGCGCCCGCGTTCGTCGAGATGGCGCACGCGATCGTGTGGGCGTCGGTCGCCACCGTCGACGCCAACGGACGCCCGCGCTCCCGCGTCCTGCACCCCATCTGGGAGTGGGACGGCACCGACCTGTTCGGCTGGATCGCGACCGTGCCGAGCCCGGTCAAACGCGCCCACCTGCAGGCGAATCCGTACGTGTCGATCAACTACTGGGCGCCCAGCCAGGACACCTGCAGCGCGGACTGCCTCGTCGAGTGGTACACCGACGACGAGACCCGCACCGCCGTGTGGGACAAGTTCGCCAACGGGCCCGCCCCGGTCGGATACGACCCCTACGTCATCCCGCAGTGGAGCGGCGGGCCCACATCCGACGAGTTCGCCGCGCTCCGGCTCACGCCGTACCGGCTGCGGGTGATGCCGGGCGCCGTGATGACCCAGGGCGTCGGCGAGGTGCTCTACTGGCGGGGCCGGTTGCCCTGACCGGGTCCGCGGACCCACACTTTTTCTATGGCGTACCTCGAACCGTCGTGGTTCACGCGGGCGGTGTTCAACCGCATCGTGAAGGTCACGGGTCTGAGCGGCGCGCAGACGCTGACGGTCGCCGGTCGGCGCAGCGGCCGCGCCCAAAGCGTCCCGGTCATCCCCGTCGACGTCGGCGGGCACAGGTACGTGGTCTCGACGCGCGGCGAGGCGCAGTGGGTCCGGAACGTCCGGGCAGCCGGGACGGTGACGGTCGGATCGACCGCGTACGAGGCGCGGGAGATCGCCGAGGACGAACGCCCCGTCGTCCTGGCCGCCTACCGCGAGAAGGCCGGGCGAGCCGTCGAGGGGTACTTCCGCCGGCTCCCGCACGACGCCGACCATCCCGTGTTCGCGCTCACCCCGGTGTCGGGTCCGAACCCGGTATGACCGGTCCCACTACACCCTGTAGTTGACGCGTCCGGCGCGGCTGGGACACTGGTGGTCATGGGTGCTGACCACACCGCGACCGAGAAGTCGGCGCGGCTGTTCGCCGATGCGTGCGCTGTCATCCCCGGCGGGGTCAACTCCCCGGTCCGGGCGTTCAACGCCGTCGGCGGTACACCGCGGTTCATCACCTCGGCCAACGGCTACTGGCTGACCGACGCCGACGGCAACCGCTACGTCGACCTGGTCTGCTCCTGGGGGCCGATGATCCTCGGTCACGCCCACCCGGCCGTCGTGGAGGCGGTGCAGCGCGTCGCGGCCGACGGCCTGTCCTTCGGCGCCCCCACCCCGTCGGAGACCGAACTCGCCTCCGAGATCATCGACCGCGTCGCGCCCGTGGAGCGTCTGCGGATGGTCAACTCCGGGACCGAGGCCACGATGAGCGCGATCCGGCTGGCCCGCGGGTTCACCGGGCGCCCCAAGATCGTGAAGTTCTCCGGCTGCTACCACGGCCACAGCGACGCGCTGCTCGCCGACGCCGGATCGGGTGTCGCCACGCTGGGGCTGCCGTCGTCGCCCGGGGTCACCGGCGCCGCCACCGCCGACACCATCGTGCTGCCCTACAACAGCGTCGACGCCGTCGAGGAGGTCTTCGCAGACGCCGGCGACCAGATCGCCGCCGTCATCACCGAGGCCAGCCCGGGCAACATGGGCGCGGTCCCGCCGGAGCCCGGCTTCAACGCCGCGCTGCGCCGGATCACCGCCGACCACGGCGCCCTGCTGATCCTCGACGAGGTCATGACCGGTTTCCGGGTCAGCCGGTCGGGGTGGTACGGCGTCGATCCGGTCGACGGGGACCTGTTCACGTTCGGCAAGGTGATGAGCGGCGGCCTGCCCGCCGCGGCGTTCGGGGGTCGCACCGAGGTGATGGAACGGCTCGCGCCGCTCGGCCCGGTTTATCAGGCCGGAACCCTGTCGGGGAACCCCGTCGCGATGGCCGCCGGGCTGGCGACGCTGCGCACCGCCGACCACGCGGTGTACGCCGCGCTCGACAAGAACGCCGACCGGTTGGCCGGGCTGCTCACCGAGGCGCTCACCGACGCCGGCGTCACCCACCGCGTCCAGCGGGGCGGCAACATGGTGTCGGTGTTCTTCACCGCCGAACAGGTCACCGACTTCGCCACCGCCCGGGCCAGCGAGACGTGGCGGTTCCCGCCGTTCTTCCACGCCCTGCTCGACGCCGGCGTCTATCCGCCGCCCAGCGCGTTCGAGGCGTGGTTCGTCTCGGCGGCCCTCGACGACGAGGCGTTCGACCGAATCGCCGCCGCGCTGCCCGGCGCGGCCCGCGCCGCCGCGGAAGCGACGAGGCCCGCATGACCGGGGACAAGACGATCGTGCACGTGATGCGGCACGGCGAGGTGCACAACCCGGAGGGCATCCTCTACGGCCGGCTGCCGGACTACCACCTGTCCGAACGCGGCCGCGCCCAGGCCGAGGCGGTCGCGGCCTGGCTCGCCGACCGCGACGTGGTCTACGTGGTGGCCTCCCCGCTGGAACGCGCACAGGAGACCGCAGGGCCGATCGCCGCGGCGCACGGGTTGTCCATCGACACCGACGACGAACTGATCGAATCGCTCAACGTCTTCCAGGGCAAGCGGGTCTCACCCGGCGACGGCGCCCTGCGCAACCCGGTCAACTGGCGTCACCTGCGCAACCCGCGCACCCCGTCGTGGGGTGAGCCGTACCGCGACATCGCTGCGAGGATGACCGCGGCGGTGGACCGGGCGCGCGAGAAGGCCGCCGGACACGAAGCGGTGTGCGTCAGCCACCAGCTGCCGGTGGAGACGCTGCGCCGGGCGATGACCGGCGCACCGCTGCACCACTTCCCGACCCGGCGGCTGTGCAACCTCGCCTCGGTCACCTCGTTCTACTTCCACGGTGACACCTACGTCGGGTGGGGTTACGCGGAGTTGTCCGGGCAGTGAGGCGGTGGTGGATCGTGCTGGCGAGCGTGGCGATGGTCGCGCTGGCCGGCTGCTCCACCGGTGACGACGCCGTCGCCCAGGGCGGCACGTTCGAATTCGTGGCGCCCGGCGGCAAGACCGACATCTTCTACGACCCGCCCGCCGACCGCGGCAAACCCGGCCCGCTGTCGGGCCCGGATCTGCTCGACCCGGCCAGGACGCTGTCGCTCGACGACTTCGCGGGCCAGGTCGTCGTGATCAACGTCTGGGGTCAGTGGTGTGCGCCGTGCCGCACCGAGATCGGCGAACTGCAGCAGGTGTATGAACACAGCCGACACTTGAACGTCGCGTTCCTGGGCATCGACGTGCGTGACAACAACCGCGACGCCGCCGTCGACTTCGTCCGCGACCGCGGGATCACGTTCCCATCGATCTACGACCCGCCGATGCGCACGATGATCGCGTTCGGCGGGAAGTACCCGACCACGGTCATCCCGTCGACCGTCGTGCTCGACCGTGAGCACCGCGTGGCCGCGGTGTTCCTGCGGGAACTGCTCGCCGAGGATCTGCAGCCGGTCGTCGAGCGGCTGGCCGCCGAGCCCGCCCCGGGGCAGGGGGCCCAGCCGTGACCGGGTTCGCCGAGATCGCCGCCGCCGGGCCGGTGGCGCTGGCGCTCGGCGTCTGCGTGCTGGCCGGTCTGGTGTCGTTCGCGTCGCCGTGCGTAGTGCCGCTGGTGCCGGGTTACCTGTCGTATCTGGCCGCCGTGGTGGGCGTCGATCCGGAGGCCGACGCGTCCGGCGCCGTCGCCGTGCGCACGCGACGTCTGCGCGTCGCCGGCGCCGCCGCGTTGTTCGTCGCCGGCTTCACCGCGGTGTTCCTGCTGGGGACCGTCGCGGTGCTCGGTATGACGACGACACTGATCACCAACCAGCTTCTGCTGCAACGCATCGGCGGCGTCGTCACGATCATCATGGGTCTGGTGTTCATCGGGCTGATCCCCGCGCTGCAACGTCAGGCCCGGTTCACCCCACGCCAGCTGTCCACCGTCGCCGGCGCGCCGCTGCTGGGTGCGGTGTTCGCGCTGGGCTGGACGCCGTGCCTCGGGCCCACACTGACCGGGGTCATCACGGTCGCGTCGGCGACCGACGGGGCGAGCGTGGCCCGCGGTGTCGCGCTGGTCATCGCCTACTGCCTGGGCCTCGGCATCCCGTTCGTCCTGCTGGCCTTCGGGTCGGCGCGCGCGATGCAGGGGCTGGGCTGGCTGCGCCGGCACAGCCGCACCATCCAGGTCTTCGGGGGAGTGCTGCTGCTGATCGTGGGCACCGCCCTGGTCACCGGCTTGTGGAACGACTTCGTGTCGTGGGTGCGGGATGCGTTCGTCAGCGACGTCAGGCTGCCGATCTGATGCCCCGCCCGGTCTCGACGCTGCTCGCCTACGCGCGCAACACCTGGCGGACGCTCACGTCGATGGGCACCGCGCTGGTGCTGCTGTTCCTGCTGGCGCTGGCCGCCATCCCGGGCGCCCTGCTGCCGCAGCGCAGCCTCAACGAGGCCAAGGTCGCCGAGTACATCGCCGACCGCCCCACGCTCGGCCCGTGGCTGGACCGCCTCCAGGCCTTCGACGTGTTCTCGAGTTTCTGGTTCACCGCGATCTACGTGCTGCTGTTCATCTCGCTCGTCGGCTGCCTGACACCGCGCCTGGTCGAACACGCGAAGAGCCTGCGGGCGGTTCCGGTGCCCGCCCCGCGGAACCTGGGCCGGCTGCCCAAACACCACACCGCCGAGGTCACGGGCGACCCGCAGCAGGTCGCGGCCGCCATGAGCGACGAGCTCAGGGGCTGGCGGAAGGCCACCCGCACCGAGGGCGAGACGACCGAGATCTCCGCCGAGAAGGGCTATCTGCGGGAGTTCGGCAACATCGTCTTCCACTTCTCGCTGCTGGGCCTGCTCGTCGCGATCGCCGCGGGCAAGCTGTTCGGCTACGAGGGCAATGTCATCGTCATCGCCGACGGCGGCCCCGGGTTCTGTTCGGCCTCGCCCGCCGCGTTCGACTCGTTCCGCGCCGGCAACACCGTCGACGGCACCTCGCTGTACCCGATCTGCCTGAAGGTCAACGGGTTCGAGGCCGATTACCTGGACAACGGTCAGGCCACCTCGTTCTCGGCGGACATCGCCTATCAGGCCGGTGAGGATCTGACGTCCGGGACGTGGCGGCCCTACGAGCTGAAGGTCAACGAACCGCTGCGCGTCGGCGGTGACCGGGTCTACCTGCAGGGCCACGGTTACGCGCCGACGTTCACCGTGACGTTCCCCGACGGGCAGACCCGCACCCAGACGCTGCAGTGGCGGCCCGACGACCAGACGACGTTCCTGTCGTCGGGCGTGATGCGGTTCGACCCGCCGGCGGGGACCTATCCCGACGCCGACGAACGCCGCGAGAACCAGATAGCGATCCAGGGCCTGTTCGCGCCGACGCAGCTGCTGCACGGCAGCCTGCTGTCGTCGAGCTTCCCCGAGATGCGCGACCCCGGCGTGGCGATCGACATCTACCGCGGCGACACCGGGCTCGACTCCGGCCGACCGCAGAACATCTTCTCGCTCGACGAGCGACTGGTCGGTCAGGGCCGCCTCACCCGGGAGGCGCGGGTGAACCTCGACGCCGGGGGTGAGACCCGCCTCGACGACGGCACCGTCGTCCGGTTCGACGGTGCGGTGCCGTTCGTCAACGTGCAGGTCTCCCACGACCCGGCCCAGATCTGGGTGCTGGTGTTCGCGATGAGCATGATGGCGGGCCTGCTGGTGTCGTTGATCGTGCGGCGCCGCCGGATCTGGATTCGGATCATTTCGGCACATCCGGGTACCGTTGGCGTCGAATTGGGCGGGCTGGCCCGCACCGACAACTCCGGGTGGGGCGAGGAGTTCGAGCGGTTGACGGTGCGGCTGCTGGCCGGCCACCCCGACGCTGGTCACACCGACACGCAAGCCGGCGCCGTGTCAGGAGAGAGAGTCACATGAACGGTTCCGATATCGACCTCGGTCTGGCCCGGTATTCCGACTGGGCGTTCACCTCGTCGGTGGTGGTCCTCGTCGCGGCGCTGCTGCTGCTCGCCGTCGAACTGGCCTACAGCCGCAGCCGCAAGGTCGCCGACCGCGAGCTGGTCGCCGCCGGAGCCGTCGGCGCCGACAGCGCAGGACCGGGCATCGTCGCCGACGTCCCCAGGCGCCCGCTCGGCGAGCGCATCGGCTCGTCGGGGATCGCGCTGGTGTACGTGGGCACGGCGTTGCTGCTGGCGTGCATCGTGCTGCGCGGCCTGTCCACCTCACGGGTGCCGTGGGGCAACATGTACGAGTTCATCAACCTGACGTCGTTCTGCGGTCTGGTCGCCGCGGCGGTGGTGCTGCGCCGACCGCAGTACCGCAGCCTGTGGGTGTTCGTCCTCGTCCCGGTGCTGATCCTGTTGACGGTCTCGGGCCGGTGGCTCTACTCCCACGCCGCCCCGGTGATGCCCGCCCTGCAGTCCTACTGGCTGCCCATCCACGTGTCGGTGGTCAGCCTGGGGTCCGGGGTGTTCCTCGTGGGCGGCGTCGCGAGCATCCTGTTCCTGGTCAAGATGTCGCGGTTCGGTCAACCCGACCACGACGGGCTGGTGTCGCGGGTCGTGCAGCGCCTGCCCGACGCGCAGACGCTGGACCGCATCGCCTACCGCACGACGATCTTCGCGTTCCCGGTCTTCGGGTTCGGCGTGATCTTCGGCGCCATCTGGGCCGAGGAGGCCTGGGGACGCTACTGGGGCTGGGACCCCAAGGAGACGGTGTCGTTCATCGCGTGGGTGGTCTACGCCGCCTATCTGCACGCCCGCTCGACCGCGGGCTGGCGGGACCGCAAGGCCGCGTGGATCAACGTGGCCGGGTTCACCGCGATGGTGTTCAACCTGTTCTTCATCAATCTCGTCACCGTCGGCCTGCACTCCTACGCCGGGGTCGGCTGATGGGTGACCACTCGGCGGGCGGCTTCAGGGCTCAACAGCGGTTCCGCGATCCGGCGGCCGACGAGCCGCAGGCGCCCCCGGAGTGGTCCGCCCCCACCCCGCCGACCGGCATCCCGGTCGTCGACCCGG
>NZ_LQIV01000012.1 GCF_001500125.1 Mycobacterium sp. IS-1742
CACGCCGCCAGCGTTCGTCCTGAGCCAGGATCAAACTCTCCAAACAAAACCTCAAAAAGGCAATCAGGAAAATCCGACCACAACCAGAAACAACATCTCTGGCAAAAAACAACCACACCCCTAAACGGGAAAAAGAGGCATGGCACAACAAAAAAACAACAAACAAAAACCACCAAACACACTATTGAGTTCTCAAACAACACACCCACCCGACCCGCGCAGCGATACCGCGGCGAAAAGCCGCGTCATCGTAGTGCGGACGGTCAGGAACCCACCGAAGTGAGTTTCCCTCTGGGAGTCTGCCGCGCTCCCCGGCCCGGAGGCCGTGTCGCGGCGACGTGGAATAAGTTACGTCAGTGGAAACTCGGAGTCAAATCCCCAGCTAGAAGCGGGTTTTCGGCTGTTTTCGGCGAGCCCACAGTCGTACGACCGTGCCAGATCACCCAACGCGCTGCACGCCGGCGATATTCCGCTTGCCGCGCCGCAGCACCAGCCACCTGCCGTGCAGAAAGTCCGACGCCTGCGGCGCCCACTCGTCGCTGTCGATCTTGACGTTGTTGACCGACACCCCGCCCTCGGCGATCGTCCGGCGCGCGGCGCCCTTGCTCGCCGACAAACCGGTGGCCACCAGCAGGTCCGTGATCAGCTCCGGCCCACTCGGGGTGAGTTCGGCCACCGAGGCCTCACGCAACGCGGCGGCGAGGGTCGGCTCATCGAGTGCGGTGAGCTCGCCGCGGCCGAACAGCGCCTGACTGGCGTGCTCCACCGATTCCGTCGCCTTCTCACCGTGGACCAGCGTGGTCAACTCGCGGGCCAAGCGCCGCTGCGCGGTGCGCTGGTGAGGTCGGTCACGCGTCGCCTCCTCCAACTCCGTCAACTCCTCGGCCTCGAGGAACGTGAACCACCGCAGGTAATTCACCACGTCGGCATCGGCGGTGTTGATGAAGTACTGGTACCAGGCGTACGGGGTCGTCATCTCGGGGTCGAGCCAGAGGTTCCCGCCACCGGTGGACTTCCCGAACTTCTTGCCTTCCGAGTCGGTCACCAGCGGCGTCGTCATCGCATGCACGGTGTCGCCGAGCTTCTGGCGCACCAACCGGACCCCGGCGACGATGTTGCCCCACTGATCGGAGCCGCCGATCTGCAGCGCGCAGCCGTGCCGCTTGCGCAGCTCCACGTAGTCGTTGGCCTGCAACAGCATGTAGCTGAACTCGGTGTAGGAGATCCCCTCCCCTTCCAGGCGCCGCCGCACGGTGTCCCGATCGAGCATCACGTTCACGGAGAAGTACTTGCCCACGTCACGCAGGAACTCGATGGTCGACAGCGGGCCGGTCCAGGAGAGGTTGTTCTCCACGATCGCGCCGGTGGGCGACTGGTCGAACTCCACGAACCGCTCGAGCTGACCGCGGATCCGGCCCGCCCAGTCCGCGACCGTGTCCGCGGTCTGCAGGGTGCGCTCACCCGTGTCGCGGGGGTCGCCGATCATCCCCGTCGCGCCGCCGGCCAGCACGATCGGCCGGTGTCCGGCCTGCTGGAAGCGGCGCAGCGTCAGCAACGGCACGAGATGGCCGGCGTGCAGGCTGGGAGCGGTGGGATCGAAACCGGAGTACAGCGTCATCGGACCGGCGGCGAGTTCGCCGGCCAGTGCGTCACGGTCGGTCGACTGCGCGATCAGCCCGCGCCAGTCCAACTCGTCGAGGATGCTGCTCATACCTCGATCTTTCCGTACGCGCCGAGGTCAGTCGCTGCCGCCCGGCGCCGGAGCCCGTGGGCTGCGCCGGTAGGCCGACACCTCAGGGCGGCCGGCCAGCCACAGTCGCCACGGCCGGTCGGCCGCCTTGCTCACCCCGACCCGGGGCCCCGCGACGTACGGCTGCTCCTCTCTCAGCCGGAGGTGCACGGGGCTGTCGTCGCCGAAGACGTCGATTCCGTTGTCCGCCATGGTGATCCCGAGCGCGGAGCACAGATTCCCCGGCCCGCGGGCCAGGGCCGTCTCCCGTACCGACTCCCCGCGGCGACGCTGGACGATGTCGTGGCCCGTTTCGACGGCGGCGGCGCGTAGCAGGACCGCCGCGGCCACCCCGTCGTCGGCGCAGGCCACGTTCGCGCACACGTGGATGCCGTGACTGCGGTAGGTGTAGAGCCTGCCCGCAGGCCCGAACATCACCTGGTTTCGCAGGCCGGGGCCGCGGTAGGAATGGGCGGCGGCGTCGGGCCACGGCCCGTCGGGCGGGCCGCCGTACGCCTCGACCTCCACGACCGTCGCGCTGACCCCTCGACAGGTCAGCACCGCCCCGAGTAGCCGACGGGCCGCCGTGAGCGGGTCGACCCGCAGCATCTCGACACTCACCGCCGCGATTCTGCCTTCACCCGTTGACAGCGCCCCGACCGGGGAGAACTATTCATCACATGATGACTTCATCATCCGATGAATTGATCGGTTCGCCTGCCGTCGAGACCGACCACCTCCGGGTGGTGCGGGGCGGGAGGGTCGCCCTCGACGACGTGTCGGTGTGCTTCGCGCGGGGCACCATCACCGGCATCCTCGGCCCGTCTGGGTGCGGCAAGACCACGCTGATGCGGTCGATCGTGGGCACGCAGATCATCGCGGGCGGGTCGGTCACCGTGTTGGGCCTGCCCGCCGGATCCCCCGAACTGCGCCACCGCGTCGGATACGTCACCCAGGACCCGACCATCTACCCCGACCTGCGGGTGATCGACAACGTCCGGTATTTCGCCGCCCTGTACGGCGCCGACGCCCACGCCGCCGACGAGGCTGTCGACGCGGTCGGACTCGGCGACCACCGCACCGCGCTGGCCGCCGACCTGTCCGGCGGGCAGCGCACGCGGGCATCCCTGGCCTGCGCGCTGGTCGCGTCCCCCGAGTTGTTGGTCCTCGACGAACCGACCGTCGGCCTCGACCCGGTGCTGCGGGTGGACCTGTGGGCGCGATTCGACGACCTGGCCCGTCGGGGCACGACGCTCGTGGTGTCGAGCCACGTCATGGACGAGGCCGACCACTGCGGCGAACTCCTGCTCATGCGCGAGGGCCGTGTGCTGGCCCATTCGACTCCGGACCGACTGCGGAAGGACACCTCATGCACCTCCCTCGAGGAAGCGTTTCTCTCGGTCATCAGGCACAGCACCGCGGCGTGACCGCACGTCGCCGCAGCGGCCCGCACGCCTACGTCGCCACCACCGGCCGGATCCTGCGCCAACTGGCCGCCGACCATCGCAGTGTCGCGATGATCCTCGTGGTGCCCAGCGCGGTCATCGCGTTGATGTACTTCCTGTTCGTCGACATCCCGCGCCCGCCGGGGGCACCGTCGCCGTTCAACAACGCGTGCCTGGTCATGCTGGGCGTGTTCCCGCTGATCGCGATGTTCCTCATCACCTCGATCACCATGCAGCGCGAACGGGTCTCGGGGACGCTCGAGCGGATACTGACCACTCCCCTGCGCCGGGTCGACCTGCTCGCCGCCTACGGCACCGCCTTCTCCGTCGCCGCTGCCGCCCAGGCCAGCCTGGCGTGCGTGGTCGCGTTCTGGCTTCTGGGCTTCGAGACCGCGGGCAGCCCGCTGCTGGTGATCGGGATTGCGATCATCAACGCCGTGCTCGGCGTCGGTCTGGGCCTGCTGTGCAGCGCCTTCGCCAGGACCGAGTTCCAGGCCGTCCAGTTCATGCCGCTGGTGATTGCCCCGCAGCTCCTTCTGTGCGGGATCCTCGTGCCGCGTGCGGCCCTGCCCGGGTGGCTGCAGTGGATCAGCAACGCGATGCCGGCCAGTTACGCTCTGGAGGCGCTGCGCGAGGTCGGCGCACACCCGGCGCTGACGGGAACCGCACTGCGTGACATCGCCGTCGTGGTGGTCTTCGCGGTGGCCGCACTCTGCCTGGCCGCGGCCACCCTCCGACGAAGGACCCCCTAGAAGACGTGACGACAAGCGCCGAACGCAAACGTCCCGGGCGCCCGCCCGGGACGTCCGACAATCGCGACCGCATACTGGACACCGCCCGGGAACTGTTCGCGCGCAACGGCATCGACAAGACGTCGATCCGCTCCATCGCGGCGGGTGCCGGCGTCGACCCGGCGCTGGTGCACCACTACTTCGGCACCAAACGGCAGTTGTTCGCCGCGGCGATCCGGGTACCCATCGACCCGATGACCGTCATCGGACCGCTGCGCGAGGTCCCGGTCGAGCGCATCGGGTACGTACTGCCCACCCTGCTGCTGCCGATCTGGGACTCCGAGATGGGCAGGGGTTTCATCGCCACGCTGCGGTCGCTGCTGGCCGGGTCGGACGTCACGCTGATCCGGTCGTTCCTGCAGGAGATCATCGCCGCCGAGATCGGCCCGCGGATCGACAGCCCGCGCGGAAGCGGCAGGCTGCGTGTGCAATACGTCGCCTCGCAACTTCTGGGCGTGGTGATGGCTCGCTACATCCTGGAGCTCGAACCGTTCGCGTCGCTGCCCATCGAGCAGATCGCCGAGACCATCGGCCCGACCCTGCAGCGCTACCTGACCGGCGAACTGCCCGGCCCGGCCTAGGACTGCCCGCGCTCGAGCAGGCGCTGATGCTCGGCGTCGTCGGTGACGGCGACCGCCTCGTCGATCAGCAGAACCGGGATGCCGTCGTCGATGCGATAACCCCGCCGCAACCGCGGGTTGTACAACATCTCGTCGCCCACCAGCAGCAGTGGACCCCGGTCCTGCGGGCAGACCAGTATCGCCCGCAACTTCTCGTCGAGCACGGCGTGCCGGCTAGTCGTAGGGGTTGATGTCGTATTCGGGGCCGACCCAGGGATTTTCGTCACCCGGCGGCACCCACGCGGGAGCCTTGACCGCCGGGCCGCCACCGCCCGACAGCTGCGACTGCATCTGCACCTTGCGCTGATAGGCCACGGTCGACTTGAGCGCGTCCAGCAGCCGGCTCTGGTTGGGCAGGAAATCCCAGCCCTCCTGCAGCGCGGCGAGATTCTCCTGGGAGGGCCGGAAGCCCTGCGCGCGCAGACTCAGCGACTGTTCGGCGAACACCGAGATCTGGCCGCCGCCGGCACCCTGCATGTATTTGGCGCCGATCTGGTCGAGCACGTCGGCCTGCGAGGCGGGCGCGGTAACCAGCATCGCCGCGGCCAGCGCACCGCTGGCGAGCGTGCCGGTCAGGGCGCGACGCCAGCTCGAGCGGTTCTTCCGGCTCTGCGAATTCATCAATCCTCCAGTCGAAGCGACGCCAGCGGGAGCCTATCAGTGCAACCGCGACACGGCGCGGCGTCACTGTTGGGCGCGGGGCGGCATCTGTGAGTCGTCCAGCGAAGAGTCACGGTCCTGCCCTCCGGTGATCTCGGCACGCGCGGCCACGGTCAGCCGCTTGTAACCATTGGTATCGGGATCGAGGTACCAAGAGTTACGCCGCGACGGCCGCGGCACCCCCGCCGCGCGCAGCGGACTGATCAACGGGCGGTAGGACGCGCTCAGTTCGATGTCCGGGACGACGTGGACCAGGTCGGGCGGGATGCCGACCGGCAGCTCGGCCAGCGCCTCGGACAACTCGGCCGTGGTGATGCTGCCGCCCGGGCACAATGCCAGCGCCGTGACCGCCAACTGCCTGCCGCGCGCCTCGACGCCGTAGGTGACGGCGACGTCCACCGCACCGATGCGGCCCACCGCATCGCCGATCGGCGTCGCGAAGACGGGCCCGCGTGGGGTGTGGATCACCGAACCGCGGTTGTCCACCAGCCAGTAGTCGCCGTCCTCGTCGCGGCGGAAGAGGTATTCCGAGGACACCCAGGTGTCGGCCGGCGCGAACACGCCGCGCTTCACCGACGCGGTGGGATCGACCGGTCCGCGGGGGCGGGCCAGCAGCACACCCACCTCGTTCTCGGCCGCGCGGCGCACAAAGCCCCGGTTGTCCTCGAGGATCAGGTCGTCGTCCGCGTCGTAGGCGGCCAGTTCCACCTGGCCACCGCCGGGCAGCGCACGGCCCTTGCTGCCGACCTTGGCGCCGGAGACGTTGGCCAGCACGGCCTGACCGTCGGTGGTCGCGAAGAACTCGACGACATGGGCCGGCGCGAAGATGTCGATCACGCGCTCCCACAGTCCGGTGGGCATGCCGGATCCGATGAACAGCCGCACCGGGTGGCCACCGGACAGCCGGAACGACGGGTCGTCGATGACCTCGCGCAGCATCGCCCAGGTGTAGGAGACCACCGAGACGCCGTACTGACGGATCTCCTGCAGGAAGCGGTCCGGACGCAGTCCGCGGGACAGGGCGATGCGGGTGCCACCGACGACCGCGCCGCCCAGGCTGACCAGCAGGCCGGACTGATGGTGCAGCGGGGTCAGGCAGTAGACGGTGTCGGTGCGGCCGAGGTTGGCCGCCGACGCCGTCCCGAACGCCGACAGCGCCCACCGGTAGTTGGTGATCTGCCGGGCGACGAGGTCGCCGTTGACCGAACTGAACGCGATGAACGCCAGGTCGCGGGCCAGCCCGGGATTGGGGCGATACCACCCGGGCAGCGCGACCTGGTCGGGGTCGATCTGTTCCATGTCGATGACGTCGGCGTCGTCGGGCACGTGGAGGTCGCGCACGTCGCCGCCGCCGAGCACCAGGACGCGCATCGGCAGGCTGCGCGCCGCCTCGAGGTGGGTGGGGTCGGCGATGATCTCCGACACCGCGCCGAGGCGGGCCGCGGCGGCCAGGTCGACGTCGGGCGGCATCAGCACCGCCACCGCACCGAGCCGCGACAGCGCCGCGATGGCCACCAGCGCGCTGGGGCGGGTCTCCATCAGGACGCCGACGCGGGTGCCTTGGCGCACCCCGACGTCGATGAGCCCGCGCACCACGTTGTTGATGCGACGGTCGACCGCCTCGTAGGTGTGGACCCGGCCGTCGTAGAGAAGGAATTCGCCGTCCGGCGCGCCGCGGGCCTGCTCGGACAGAATCCGGCCGAGCGAGATCCTGGTGTGGTCGTTGATCTGCCCCAGCCGGGCCAGCCGCGGCAGCGTGCGGGCGGTCTCCACGGCGAGGGTCCGTGCCGACTTGTTCGCCGAGACCAGCGCACCGGCGGCCGAGCGGGCCACGCCGAACGCCATCTCGGTCGCGGCGGTGGCGCCGTGCGCGACACGCGACGTCAGCGAGACGCCGCCCTCGGCGTGCTCCTCGGGTTGCAGCGCCATCGGCTCGACGTGGTCGGGCATGTCACCGCCGCCCTCGAGCCACTTGACCCAGCCGGCGACCGTCGGCCACGTCTGCTGTGACGCCTTCGACCCGACGACCAGACCGAAATGTCCTGCGCGAATGAGGTATTCGTACACATCGGCCTGGGGTGCCGCCCGTTTGATCCCCCGCACCGACGGCGGTTGACCGATGTCGTCGACCTCACCCACGACGGCGAGCACCGGGCAGGTGATGTCCGACAGCGTGACGAGCTGACCGCGGATGGCGAAACCGCCTGTCATCATGCGGTTGTGGGCGATGAACTGTTTGAGCAGTTCGGAGATGGCCGGGCCCGACCAGGCGATCCAGCCCTCCGACGCCAGGAACCGCCGCTGCTGCTCGCGCGGTAGCAACGCCTCGCGGTCGTGCAACTGCAGCAGGAACTCGACGCGAGCTTGAGCGGTCTTGACCGGGTCGAGCATCTGAAATCCCGTGCGCGCCAACCATCCCGGGATGTCGATGCGGCTGAACACGTGGTCGGCCATGAAGTCGGCGGCGCCCACCGCGACACCGGCGGGCAGGTTCAGCGGCAGGGCCGCGAGGGTGTCGACCGGGGCGCCGAATGCGATGATGCTGGCCAGGTCACGGGACTGGCGGTAGGCGGCGGTCTGGTAGCAGAACATACCGCCCTGCGAGTAGCCGGCGAGGTGGACGTCATGGCCGGAGACCTGCTTGACGGTGTCGATCGCCTCGGACAGCGCCACCACGTGGTCGGCGAGATTGCGCTGCATCCCGCCCTCGACCTTGTCGGGCGAGCCGAAGTCGATCACCCACGGGTCCAGCCCCGCGCGGTACAGGATGCCGACGGCGCCGTCGTCGCGGGTGACGTCCCACATGTCGGCCGACATCATCATCGGGTGCACCATCAGCACCGGCGGACCCGGTGGTTTGGCGCCCGGACGGACGTCCGGCGGGAAGTACCGCCGCAGCTTGTACATCGGCACGCTCTGCACGATCTGGAACGGTGACGGCACAGCGCCGGTCTCCAGGCCGCCGTAGCGCAGGACCTCCAGACCGTTCTGCGCCGTCGCCACCAAGCGTCCGACCGGCCCGGTGATCGCCGAGAGGTCCACCACCTACTGCTCCCCTCCACGTCGACGTCGCGCCGGGCTCACCGGCTCCCCTGCCGTGATGCCTCGTCATCATGGCATAGCGTTGCTGGTCGGCCGCCATGAATGTCGGGCACCGCACCCGCATAGCCTTGAGGGGACATGGCGCATCTTCTCGGGGCTGAGGCCCTCCATCTGGAATACCCGACCAAAGTCGTGTTCGACGGGGTCTCGCTGGGCGTGAACGAGGGCGATCGCATCGGCATCGTGGGCCGCAACGGTGACGGCAAATCCAGCCTGCTGGCCATGCTCGCGGGTCGGCGCAGCCCCGACTCGGGCCGGGTGACGGTACGTGGCGGGGTGCGGATCGGGGTGCTCGAGCAGGCCGACAACCTGGACGACGAGGACACCGTCGGGCATGCGGTGGTCGGTGATCTGCCGGAACACGAGTGGGCCGGGGATCCGCGCGGCCGTGACGTGATCGCCGGCCTGCTCGGCGATCTGGCGTGGGACGCAGTGCTGGGCACCCTGTCGGGCGGACAGCGCCGCCGGGTGGCGCTGGCCGCGCTACTGGCCGGCGACCACGACGTGCTGGCCCTGGACGAGCCGACCAACCACCTCGATGTGGAGGCCATCACCTGGCTGGCCGAGCATCTCAAGCGACGCTGGTCGCCGTCGGCCGGCGGATTGCTGGTGGTGACGCACGACCGCTGGTTCCTCGACGAAGTGTGCACCGCGACGTGGGAGGTGCACGACCGGATCGTGGAACCGTTCGACGGCGGATACGCGGCCTATGTGCTCCAGCGGGTGGAGCGCGACCGCCAGGCCGCCACGATCGAAGCACGCCGCCAGAACCTGGCCCGTAAGGAGTTGGCCTGGCTGCGCCGTGGCGCCCCGGCCCGGACGTCGAAGCCCAAGTTCCGGATCGACGCAGCGAACGCCCTGATCGCCGACGTCCCCGAGATCCGCGACAAGGTGGCACTGCAGTCGTTGGCCGTGTCGCGGCTCGGAAAGCAAGTGGTCGACCTGCTCGACGTGTCGGTGTCCTACGGCGACCACGAGGTGCTCCACGGCGTCGAGTGGCGGCTCGCCCCCGGCGAACGCACCGGCATCCTCGGCGTCAACGGGGCCGGCAAGTCGACACTGCTGGGGCTCATCGACGGTTCGGTGCAGCCGACCGCGGGCCGGGTCAAACGCGGTAAGACGGTCAAGATCGCGACGCTGACGCAGACGCTCGACGAACTCGCGCCGCACCTCAACGATCCCGTCCGTATCGTCCTCGAAGGTCTGCGCACCACATACACAATCGGCGCCGGCTCCAAGGCTCAGGAACTCACACCGGGTCAACTGCTGGAGCGGCTCGGGTTCTCCAGCGCGCAGTTGTCGACTCCGGTCAAGGACCTCTCCGGCGGGCAGCAGCGTCGCCTGCAGCTGCTGCTCATCCTGCTCTCACAGCCCAACGTGCTGATCCTCGACGAGCCGACCAACGACCTCGACACCGACATGCTGGCCGCCATGGAGGATCTGCTGGACTCGTGGCCCGGCACCCTCATCGTGGTCAGTCACGACCGGTACTTCCTGGAGCGGGTCACCGATCAGCAGTACGGCATCCTCGGTGGCCGTCTCCGTCACCTCCCCGCGGGCGTCGACGAGTACCTGCGGCTGCGCGCGGCGCACGCCGCCGAGACCGGACCCGCTCCCGCCGCCCCTGCAGAGGAGTCGACGGAACTGTCCGGAGCCGAATTGCGGGCGGCGCAGAAAGAAGTCGCCGCCCTGGAACGCCGGTTGGAGAAGCTGCAGGGCCAGATCGACCGGTCCCGTACGGCGCTCGCCGATCACGACCAGTCCGATTTCCAGGGACTGGCCACCAAGGTGGCCGCCATCAGGGCGATGGAGGACGAGGTCGCCGAGGCCGAGGGCCGCTGGTTCGAACTGACCGAACAGATCGGCTAGCTGAGACAGTCCGGGAGTAGCGTCGACCCATGGCCGACCTCGCGGAGTTCACCGGACTGATCTCTCGCGACCACGGCCTGTGCGTGTTCAGCACGCTGCGGCGCGACGGCAGCATCCAATCGACAGTCGTAAACGCCGGCGTCCTGGGACATCCGGTCACGGGGACACCGGTGGTCGGGCTCGTCGCGGTCGGTGGCTCGCTCAAACTGCGCAACCTGCGAGCCGATCCGCGCGCCACCATCGCCGCGCGCGCCGGTTGGCAGTGGGCGAGCGTCGAGGGGCGTGCCGAGTTGATCGGGCCCGACGACCCGCACCCCGAGATCGACGGCGAAGGCCTGCGGATCCTGTTGCGCGACGTGTTCACCGCCGCCGGCGGCCGCCACGACGACTGGGACACCTACGACCGGGTGATGGCCGAGGAACGACGCACCGCGGTGCTCGTCGCCCCGCACCGCGTGTACTCCAATCCGGGTTAGTCAGCGGCGCAAACGCAGCCTCAACCGGTCGGCGGTGTCGCGGACGACGTTGAGCTGTTTGGCCACCTGTACCGGTGCGGTGCCGCCACGCGCGTCGCGGGAGTCGACGGACCCCTCGATCGTGAGCACCTCGCGCACCTTGCCGGTCAACTCCGGAAGGATGCCCGTCAGTTCGGCGTCCTCGAGGTCCTCGAGACCGACACCGCGGGCTTCCGCCGCGCGCACGGCGGCACCGGCGGCCTCATGTGCCACCCGGAACGGAACCCCGCGGCGCACCAGCCATTCCGCGACGTCGGTGGCCAGGGTGTATCCGAGCGGCGCCAGTTCGGCCATCCGGTCGACGTCGAAGCGCAGCGTCGACACCAGTCCCGCGACGGCGGGCAGCAGCAGTTCGAGCTGCGCCACCGAGTCGAAGACCGGTTCCTTGTCCTCCTGCAGATCGCGGTTGTACGCCAGCGGCTGGGCCTTGAGCGTCGCGAGCAGCCCGGTCAGGTTGCCGATCAGCCGGCCGGATTTTCCGCGCGCCAGTTCGGCGATGTCGGGGTTCTTCTTCTGCGGCATGATCGAGCTGCCCGTCGACCAGGCGTCGTGCAGGGTGATGTAGCCGAATTCGGTTGTGCTCCAGAGGATGATGTCCTCGGCCAGCCGGGACAGGTCGACACCGATCATCGCGAGGACGAACGACGCCTCGGCGGCGAAGTCGCGGGCGGCCGTCGCGTCGATCGAGTTGTCGGCCGCCGAGTCGAAGCCCAGTTCGGCGGCGATCGCGTCCGGGTCGAGGCCCAGCGACGAGCCGGCCAGTGCGCCGGCACCGTACGGCGACACCGCGGCCCGCTTGTCGAAGTCGGCGAGTCGCTCGACGTCGCGCAGCAGCGGGTGGGCGTGGGCGAGCAGATGGTGCGCGAGCAGCACCGGCTGCGCCGACTGCAGGTGCGTCTTGCCGGGCATGATCGCGGTCGGGTGGGCGGCGGCCTGGGTCGCCAGGGCGCCCACCACCTCGAGCACCCCGTCGGCGACGCGGCGGATCGCATCGCGCAGCCACGCCCGGAACAGGGTGGCGACCTGGTCGTTGCGGCTGCGCCCGGCACGCAGCCGGCCCCCCAGTTCGGCCCCCACGCGGTCGATCAGCCCGCGTTCGAGCGCGCCGTGCACATCCTCGTCGGTGGCCAGAGGCCCGAAGGATCCGTCGGCGACGTCGGATCCCAGGCTGTCCAGCCCGGCGAGCAGCCCGTCACGCTGCTGCTCGGTCAGCAGTCCGGCCGAGAACAGCACCCGGGCATGGGCTTTCGACGCCGCGATGTCGTACGGGGCGAGCACCCAGTCGAAATGGGTCGACTTGCTCAACGCGGCGAGCGCGTCGGCGGGGCCGTCGGCGAACCGGCCACCCCACAGCGAACCCTCGTTGGTGCCGCCCCGCTCGGTCACTTGATGCCCAGGTCGCGGCGGGCGGAGATGCTCGACGACAAGCCGTGCACGTGCACGAAGCCCTTGGCCGACGACTGGTCGAAGGTGTCGCCCTCGTCGTAGGTGGCCAGGTTGAAGTCGTACAGCGACTCCGCGCTGCGCCTGCCGTTGACGGCGATGTGACCGCCGTGCAGCACCAGCCGGACCTCGCCGCTGACGTGTTCCTGGGTCTTGGCCACGAACGACTCCAGCGCGGTCTTGAGCGGCGAGAACCACAGGCCGTCGTACACCAGCTCGCCCCACTTCTGGTCGGTGGTCCGCTTGAAGCGGCCGAGCTCGCGCTCCAGCGTGACGTGCTCGAGTTCGGTGTGCGCGGTGATCAGCACCATCGCCCCCGGCGCCTCGTAGATCTCGCGGCTCTTGATGCCGACGAGGCGGTCCTCGACGACGTCGAGCCGGCCGACGCCCTGAGCACCCGCGCGCCGGTTGAGTTCCTCGATCGCCTGCAACACCGTGACGTCCCGACCGTCGATGGATACCGGCACACCCTTGTCGAAGCCCACGATCACCTCGTCGGGGGTGCTCCAGTTGATCGTCGGGTCCTCGGTGTAGTCGTAGACGTCCTTCGTCGGCGCGTTCCACAGGTGCTCGAGGAAACCGGTCTCCACAGCGCGGCCCCACACGTTCTGGTCGATCGAGAACGGCGACCGCTTGGTGACGTTGATCGGGATGGCGTTCTCCTCGGCGAACGCGATCGCCTTCTCCCGGGTCCACGCATAGTCGCGGACGGGCGCCAGCACCTCGAGATCGGGTGCGAGCGAGGCGAATCCGACCTCGAAACGAACCTGGTCGTTGCCCTTGCCCGTGCAGCCGTGCGCGACGATACCGCCGCCGTGCTCACGCGCCGCGTCGACGAGGTGCTTGACGATCAGCGGCCGGCTCAGCGCGGAGACCAGCGGATAGCGGTCCATGTAGAGCGCGTTCGACTGGATGGCGGGCAGGCAGTACTTCTCCGCGAACTCGTCGCGGGCGTCGACGACGACCGCCTCGACGGCACCGCAGTCGAGGGCACGCTGGCGGACCACGTCCATGTCCTCGCCGCCCTGACCGAGGTCGATGGCGACGGCCACCACCTCGCGTCCGGTCTCCTTGCCGATCCAGCTGATGGCCACCGAGGTGTCCAGACCGCCGGAGTACGCCAGGATGACGCGTTCGGACATGACCAATCTCCTCTTACTTCAGGTTCTCAAGGGTGGCGGCCAGTTCGGCGCCCGTCATGGGCTCACGGGCCACCACCATGATGGTGTCGTCGCCGGCGATGGTGCCGACGACGTACGGCAGCGCGGCCCGATCGAGCGCGCTGGCGAGATAGTGTGCCGCCCCGGGCGGCGTGCGCAGGACGGCGAGGTTGCCGCTGGCGTCGGTCGACACCAGCAGATCCCCGAGCAGGCGGGTCACCCGCTCGGTGCCGCCGGACACTCCGCGCACCGGGCTGCCGTCCTCGGGGACGACGTAGACGCCGACGCCGCCGTCGGCGCCGCGGAGTTTGACCGCACCGAGTTCCTCCAGATCGCGCGAGAGCGTGGCCTGGGTGACCTCGATGCCCTCGTCGGCCAGCTTCGCGGCCAGTTCACCCTGGCTGCGCACGGAGTGCGACGACAGGATCGCCACGATGCGCGCCTGCCTGCCGGCGCGGGTCGCCGCCGAGGTCATGGGCCCGACCGCTCCATCAGCCACACCAGCAGGGCCTTCTGCGCGTGCAGCCGGTTCTCGGCCTCGTCCCACACCGCACTGTGCGGGCCGTCGATGACCTCGTCGGTGATCTCGTGTCCGCGATGGGCCGGAAGGCAGTGCAGCACAACCGCATCGCCGTCGGCACGGTCGAGCAGGCCGGAGTTGACCTGGAACGGCCGGAACGGCCGCACCCGGTCGAGTCCGTCGTTCTCCTGCCCCATCGACGTCCACGTGTCGGTGACCAGGACGTCGGCGCCGTCGGCGGCCTGATGCGGATCTGCGGTGACGGTGACCGACGCGCCGGTCTGCTGCGCGCGTTCCTTCGCCGCGGCGACGAACATCGGGTGCGGTTCGAAGCCGCGCGGCGCCGCGATGGTCACGTGCATGCCGGCGGTGGCACCGCCGAGCATCAACGAGTGCGCCATGTTGTTGGCGCCGTCGCCGAAGTAGGACATCCGCAGGCCGGGCAGGGCGCCCCGGCGTTCGATCAGGGTCTGCAGATCGGCGAGCACCTGGCAGGGGTGGAACTCGTCGGACAGCGCATTGATCACCGGCACGGTGGCCCCGGCGGCCATCGCGGTCAGCCGCTCCTGGGCGAAGGTGCGCCACACGATGGCGTCCACGTAGCGCGACAACACCTTTCCGGTGTCCTCGAGGGTCTCCTCGCGGCCCAGCTGGGTGCTGCGCCCGTCCACCACGACTGCGTGCCCGCCGAGCTGGGCGATACCGACCTCGAACGAGAACCGGGTGCGGGTCGAGTTCTTGTCGAAGATCACCGCGACGCCGCGGGGCCCGGCGAGCGGGCGGTGCAGCAGCGGATCCTTCTTCAGCTCGGCGGCCAGGGCCAGCACCTCGGCCTGCTCGTCGGGGGTGAGGTCGTCGTCGCGCAGGAAATGTCTCATGAGCCGGCCACCTCCGCGGCCGCGGTGTCGAGTACGCCGGGCAGCGCACCGAGGAAGTCGTCGATCTGGGCGTCGGTGACGATCAGCGGCGGAGCCAGCCGGATGACGTCGGGTGCGGCCGCGTTGACCAGGAATCCGGCATCGCGGGCGGCGTTCTCCGCGGACTTGGCGGCGGCGGCACGCAGCGCGATGCCGATCAGCAGACCGCGGCCGCGGACGTGGTCGACCAGCGGGTGGTCCAGCTCCTCGATCCCGTGGTGCAGCGTCTTGCCGAGCACGCCGGCGCGGGTGATGAGATCCTCCTCGGCCAGCGTCTTCAGCACGGCCAGCGCGGCGGCGGTGCAGACGGGGTTCCCGCCGAACGTGCTGCCGTGCAGGCCCGGTGTCAGCAGGTCCCCGACGGGGCCGACGGCCAGGCAGGCGCCGATCGGCAGACCGCCGCCGAGCCCCTTGGCCAGTGTCACGATGTCGGGGGTGATGCCGTCGTGCTGGTGGGCGTAGAAGATACCGGTGCGGCCCACCCCGGTCTGCACCTCGTCGACGACCAGCAGTGCACCGTGACGGCTGGTGATCTCGCGGGCGGCGACCAGGTAGCCGGCGGGCGGCACCACGACACCGCCCTCCCCCATGATCGGTTCGAGGAACACCGCCGCGGTCTCCGAATCGACGGCGCGCTCGAGTTCGTCGATGTCGCCGAACGGCACGTGGGTGACGTGGCCGGGCAGCGGTTCGAACGGCGCCTGTTTGGCCGGCTGGCCGGTCAGCGCGAGCGATCCCATCGTGCGGCCGTGAAAGGCGTTCTGCGCGGCGACGATCCGGGTGCGGCCCGTCAGCCGGGTGATCTTGAAGGCGACCTCGTTGGCTTCGGTGCCGGAGTTGCAGAAGAACGCCCGCGCGGGCGCGCCGAGATGCCCGACGAGCGCTTCGGCCAGCGCGACGCCCGGTTCGGTGGCGTACAGGTTCGAGGTGTGGCCCAGCGTGTTGAGCTGTCGCGTCACGGCCTCGATGACGGCGGGATGGCGGTGGCCCAACAGGTTGACCGCGATCCCGCCGAGCAGGTCGACGTAGGACTTGCCGTCGGCGTCGGTGACCACGGCGCCGTCACCGCTGGTGAGCGACAACGGCGGGGTGCCGTAGTTGTTCATCATCACGGCCTGCCACCGGTCCTGGAGCGTCACGTGCTCACCACCTTGGTGCCGGTCCCCTCGTCGGTGAACAGTTCGACCAGCACGCAGTGCTCGACGCGGCCGTCGATGACGTGGGCGCTGGGCACACCGTCTGTGACGGCGCGCAGGCATGCCTCGATCTTGGGGACCATACCGGCCTCCAACGTCGGCAACAGCGCCGTCAGGTCGGCGGTGTTGATCTGGCTCACCAGCGAGTTGCGGTCCGGCCAGTCCGTGTAGAGCCCTTCGATGTCGGTGAGCATCAACAGCTTCTCGGCGTGCAACGCGGCGGCCAGCGCAGCCGCGGCGGTGTCGGCGTTGATGTTGTGGACGACGCCGTTGACGTCGGGCGCGATCGTCGACACCACGGGGATGCGGCCCGCCGCGATCAGGTCGAGAACCGCTTCGGTGCTGACGTGCTCGACGTCGCCGACGAGGCCGATGTCGGTGGCCACGCCGTCGACCACGACGTCCCGGCGCACCGCGGTGAACAGATGGGCGTCCTCGCCGGTGATGCCGACGGCGTACGGGCCGTGCGCGTTGATCAGCCCGACGAGTTCGCGGCCGACCTGGCCGAACAGCACCATCCGGGCGACGTCGAGCACTTCGGGGGTGGTCACCCGGAAGCCGCCCCGGAAGTCGCCCGCGATGCCGAGGCGCTTGAGCATCGCGCTGATCTGCGGTCCACCGCCGTGGACGACGACGGGATGCACCCCGCAGTTGCGCAGGAACACCATGTCGGCGGCGAACGCGGCCTTGAGGGTGTCGTCGGTCATGGCGTTGCCGCCGTATTTGACGACGACGATCTTGCCGTGCAGTTGCTTGAGCCACGGCAGTGCGGCGGCGAGCACCTGCGCCTTGGTCGCGGTCGTGTTGGACTCGGTGCCGGCGCTCATGAGCTGTAGGCCGAGTTCTCTTCGACGTAGGCGTGCGACAGGTCGGTGGTGCGTACCGTCGCCTCTCCCCTGCCCAGCGCGAGGGCGACTGTCACGTCGATGTCCGCGCCACTGAGGTCGACGTCGCGGGCGCCGGGCGCCCCGGCGCCGTCGGCGTAGGTCGGTGAGCCGTTGAACGACACCGTGATCCGGTTCGGGTCGATGGTGAAGGGCACCATCCCGACCGCGGCGAGCACCCGGCCCCAGTTCGGGTCGGAACCGAACAGCGCGGTCTTGACCAGGCTGTCGCGGGCCAGCATGCGGGCCGCGGTGAGCGCGTCGTCCTCGGTCGGCGCACCGGTGACGGTGATGGCGATGCGTTTGGTGACGCCTTCGGCGTCGGACTGCAACTGCGCGCAGAGGTCGTCGCACACCCGCAGCACGGCGTCGTCGAGGTCCTCCTGGCTGGGCGTGATCTCGCTGGCGCCCGAGGCGAGCAGCAGCACGGTGTCGTTCGTCGAGCAGCTGCCGTCGATGTCGAGCCGGTCGAAGGTGCGCTTCGCCGCCCGGCGCAGCGCCGTGTCGAGCGCCTCGGCATCGGCCACCGCATCGGTGGTGAGCACGCAGAGCATGGTGGCCAGTGAGGGCGCCATCATGCCTGCGCCCTTCGCCATCCCGCCGACGGTCCAGTTGCCGGGATGGTGCAGCGCAACCTGTTTCGGCACGGTGTCGGTGGTCATGATGGCGCGCGCGGCCTCCTCGCCGCCCGACAGGCCGCCGGCCATCTCGTGCACCACCTCGGTGGCACCGGGCAGCACCTTGTCCATCGGCAGCCGGTCGCCGATCAGACCGGTCGAGCAGACGGCGACCTCGATGGCGCCGGTCTCCGAACCCCAGTCCGACAGTGCTGCGGCGACCGCTTCGGCGGTGGCGTGGGCGTCCTGGAATCCGAGTGGACCGGTGCAGGCGTTCGCCCCGCCGGAGTTGAGGATGACGGCACGGAGCCGCCCGGTGGTGAGCACCTGCCGGCTCCACAGCACCGGCGCCGCCTGAACCTGGTTGCGGGTGAACACTCCGGCGGCGGTGTGATCGGGACCTTCGTTGAGCACCATGGCGAGGTCGAGCGCGCCGGATGCCTTGATCCCGGCGGCGATCCCGGCGGCCCGGAAGCCGGCGGGTGCGGTGACGCCCTGGGTGCGGATCAGCGGGGCGGTCACGGGGCGACCCCCACGACCGACAGCCCCTCGGTCTCCGGCCAGCCCAGCGCGAGGTTCATCGACTGCACGGCGGCGCCACCGGTCCCCTTGGTCAGGTTGTCGATCGCGGCGATCGCGACGAACGTCTGCGCGTCGTCGTCGACGGCGATGGCGATCTGCGCGGCGTTGCTGCCGATCACCGAGCCGGTCTTGGGCAGCTGTCCTTCGGGTAGCAGGTGCACGAACGGTTCGGCGTCATAGGCCTTTTCGTAGGCGGCGCGCAGCTGCGACAGCGACGCCGACGTGCGGGCGGTGCAGGTGGCGAGAATTCCGCGCGAGGTCGGGATCAGCACCGGGGTGAACGACACCGTGACCTCTTTGTCGGTCACGGCCCGCAGGCCCTGCGCGATCTCGGGTGTGTGCCGGTGTTTGCCGCCGACGTTATAGGCGCGTGCCGATCCGATGACCTCCGCTCCGAGCAGATCGGTCTTGGCGGCCCGGCCCGCGCCGGACGTGCCGCTGACCGCGACGACGGTCACCGCCGGTTCGACGAGGTCCTCGGCGACGGCGGGCAGCAGCGCCAGCAGTGCCGCGGTCGGATAGCAGCCGGGCACGGCGATGCGCTTGGACCCGGTCAGCTTCTCCCGGGCGCCGGGCAGTTCGGGGAGGCCGTACGGCCAGCTGCCGGCGTGCTCGGAGCCGTAGAACCGCGCCCAGGCCTCGGCGTCGGTGAGCCGGAAATCCGCACCACAGTCGATGATCAGCGTGTCGTCGCCGAGTTGTTCGGCCAGCGCGGCGGAGTGCCCGTGCGGGAGGCCGAGGAAGACCACGTCATGGCCGGACAGTGTCTCGGCGTCGGTGGCGTCGAGCACGCGGCCCGCCAGCGGAAGCAGGTGCGGGTGGTGTTCACCGAGCATGGTGCCGGCGCTGCCCGCCGCGGTGAGCGCGCCGATCGTCAGCCGGCCGTCGGCGTAGGCGGGATGCCCGAGGAGCAGGCGCAGGATCTCCCCACCTGCGTATCCGCTGGCTCCGGCGACCGCGACAGAAGTCATGCGCAAATTCTGCATGTTTATGCAGTCAATTGCAAACTCATTGATCATGGGTGGCGCGAGCAGACAGAGAATCGCGTTCGGGCCGGTCCGAGCACGCGATTCTGTGTCTGCTCGCGAGAGGAAGTCAGCGGCGCTGTTCGGCGCCGACGCGTTCGAAGGCGGCCCGGACCGCTGCCTCCCGTGCGGCGCTCGCCTCGTCCTCGGTCAGGGTGCGGTCCGCGGCGCGGAAGCGCAACGCCAGTGCCAGCGACTTGCGCCCCTCTCCGATCTGCGGACCGGTGTACACGTCGAACAGCCGCACGTCCTCGAGCAGGTCCCCGGCGCCGTCGCGCACCGCGTCGACCACGCTCTGCGCGGCGACCTCGTCGTCGACGACCAGGCTGACGTCCTGGAAGACGGCGGGGAACGGCGACACGCGTGGCGCCGGCAGGCGCTCGGTGATCGGCACCGCGTCGAGGTCGAGTTCGACCGCGCACGTCCCCTTCGGCAGACCGGCCCGCTCGACGACCGCCGGATGCAGTTGTCCGGCATACCCGACGACCGTGTCGCCGAGCAGCACCTCGGCGCATCGCCCGGGATGCCACGGCAAGTGCCGGGCGGAGCGCAACACGAAATCGACCCCGGCCGCCCGGCCCACGATGCGCACCGTCTCGAACGCGTCGGCGGCCTCGACCGGCCGGCCCCGGCCCCACGGCCCGGCCGGTTCGCGCAGGCCCGTCAACACCGCGCCGACATGCTGCGGCTGACGCGGCAGCGAGGCGTCGAGGGTGGCGATCTCGTCCTCGGTCGGGCGGCGGTCGTTGGGGATCCGCTCGACGGCGCGGGTGTTCTCGGTCGGTTCGACGACCTGCGCGATGGCGAACAGCGCGGTATCGGCCGCACCGCGGGAGACGTTGCGGGCCAGCGCCTCCAGCAGTCCCGGCAGCAGGGTCGTGGCCAGATGCGGGCGGTCGGCCTCCAACGGGTTGAGCACCTGAGTGGTGGCGCGGCGGGGATCGTCGGCGTCGAGACCCCACACGTCGAAGACCCCGGCGGGCAGGAACGGGGTGGGCAGGATCTCGACATAGCCGCTGAGGGCCAGCGACTTGCCGATCGCGCGGCGACGTTTCTGGCCGGCGGTCAGGCCACGCCCGGCGGGCGCGGCGGGCAGCACCGACGGGATGCGCTCGAGACCTTCGAGCCGCAAGACCTCCTCGACCAGGTCGGCCGGCTGCCTGAGGTCGGGGCGCCAGCTCGGCGGGACGGCCGTCAGGCGGTCGCCGTCGACGCGCACCGTGGCGCCGACCTGGCGCAGCCGCCGCTCGGTGGTGCCCGGCGGGTAGTCGATGCCGGCCGTGCGGTCGGGGCGGTCGAGGGCCATCGACACCGGCGGCGGCGACCAGCCCTCGCGCGGCGGGTCGCCGCGCCAGTCGGTCAACCGGGGTTCGACGGCGCCGCCCGCGATGTCGGCGAGCAGGGTGGCGCACCGGTCGAGCGCCGCGACCGAGATGGCCGGGTCCACGGTGCGCTCGTAGCGGCGGCCGGCCTCGCTGGCCAGGCGCAGCCTGCGCTGCGTGCGCGACACCGCGGCCGGATCCCACACCGCCGCCTCCAGCAGCACATCGGTGGTCGTCTCGCGAACCTCGGTCGTGCCCGCTCCCATCACGCCGCCGATCGCGGCGGTGGCCGCGTCGTCGACGATCAACACGTCCGCGGGGTCGAGTCGGCGTTCGACGTCGTCGAGCGTGACGACCGTCTCGCCGGGTTCGGCGAAGCGCACCCGGAAGCCGCCGGTGATCAGGCCGCGGTCGTGCGCGTGCATCGGGTGACCGAATTCGAGCATCACGTAGTTGGTGACGTCGACGGCAGGTGAGATCGCGCGGATACCCGACAGCAGGAGTCGGCGCTGCAGCCACCACGGGGACACCGCGACGGGGTCGATGCCAGTGACGGGCCGCAGCCCGAACCGCAACACCCCGGTGCCCGGGTCGATCGCGACCGGCAGCGCCTCACCCTCGACCGGGAGGGCCGGCACTCGCGCCGGATCGAAGGCCGGGTCCACGAAGTCGAGGTCGTAGGCGCACGCGATCTCGCGTGCCATACCGCGCACCGACAGGCAGTAGCCGCGGTCCGGAGTGATCGCCAGGTCGAATACGACGTCGTCGAGGCCGAGCACCTCCGCGGCAGGTGCGCCGGGCGCGGCGGTCCCGGGCGGCAGCACGAGGATTCCGGAGTGGTCGGCGCCGAGGTTGAGTTCGGACGTCGAGCAGATCATCCCGTCCGAGGTGCGGCCGTAGGTCTTGCGCGTCGCGATCGTGAAGTCGCCGGGCAGGACAGTGCCGGGCAGCGCCACGACCACCAGGTCACCGACCACGAAATTGGTGGCGCCGCAGACGATGTCACGGAGTTCGGCTTCGCCGACGTCCACTTTGACCGCACGGATCGGCTTCTTGAACTCGGTGAGCTCCTCGATCTCGGCGACCCGGCCGATGGTCAGGGGTCCGGTCACCGGGCCGACAGGGTGCACGCCCTCGACCTCGTGACCGATGCGGATCAGGGTCTGCTCGAGCTCGTCGGCGGACACGCCCCAACCGGGCGAACCGGCCGCCACCACCTCGCGCAGCCAGCTGTACGGCAACCGCATCAGGCGCCCACCCCGAAGGGCAGGGAGAACCGGACGTCACCTTCGACCATGTCGCGCATATCGGGAATCCCGTTGCGGAACTGCAATGTTCGCTCCAAACCCATGCCGAACGCGAAGCCGGAGTACACGTCGGGATCGATCCCGCAGGCCCGCAACACATTCGGGTTGACCATTCCGCAACCGCCCCACTCCACCCAGCCGGGACCGCCCTTCTTGCCGGGGAACCACACGTCGACCTCGGCCGACGGCTCGGTGAACGGGAAGAAGTGCGGCCGGAACCGGGTGCCGCCCTGCGGACCGAACTGTGCGCGCGCGAACGCGTCCAGCGTGCCGCGCAGGTGCGCCATGGTCAGGCCCTTGTCGACGGCCAGCCCCTCGACCTGGTGGAACACCGGCGTGTGGGTGGCGTCGAGTTCGTCGGTGCGGAACGTGCGGCCGATCGAGATGATGTACACCGGCAGATCGCGTTCCAGCAGCGCGCGGATCTGCACCGGCGAGGTGTGCGTGCGCAGCACCTGGCGCGAACCGTCGGGTGCGACGTGGAACGTGTCCTGCTCACTGCGGGCCGGGTGGTCCGGCGGGAAGTTCAGCGCGTCGAAGTTGAACTGTTCGGTCTCGACCTCGGGCCCCTCGGCGAGTTCCCAGCCCATCGCGACGAAGGTGTCGGCGATGTTCTCCGCCAGGATCGTGATCGGGTGGCGGGCGCCGACCGGTTGGCGCGTCGACGGCAGCGTGACGTCGATGCGTTCGGCGACCAGCACCGCCGCGTCGCGTTCTGCCCGCAGCGCGGCGAGGCGCGCGTCGTAGGCGTCCTGGGCGGCCGACCGCGCCACGTTGACCCGCTTACCCGCATCGGCGCGCTCGGTCTTGGGCAGGCTCCCCAGCGACTGACGGGCCACCGCGATCGGCGACCGGTCACCGAGGTGCTCGGTCTTCGCGCGGGCCAGCGCGTCGAGATCGGCGGCCGAATCGAACGCACGGCGGGCCCCGTCGACCGCTTCGGTCAACGCCTCTTCGGACAGGTTTCCGGCCATTCCGGGCTGCTCAGCCACCCGGCGATCATAGGTGATCGCCCGACCCGGCCTCGCGGCCGTTTCCCCTAGGAGTCGTCGTCGCCGGCGTCCTCCTCCGGCGGCCTGCCCCTGCGCAACCGGTACATGGCCAGATCCGGGGGCACACCGTCGGGTTTGAGGCTGAACACCTGCCTGCGCTGACGCTTCGGGGTCACGTTCAGCGCGGCGAGATCCTCGGCGGGAATCTGATCGAGCGTGCTCTGCGAGACGATCAGCCCGCCCCGGGTGGCCCGCTCCATCACCCGCGCCGCGATGTTGACGTCCACCCCGAGCCAGTCCGAGCCGATCCGCTGCGGCCGGCCGGTGTGTACGCCCACCCGCATCCGCGGGCAGTACCCGTCGACCTCGACCGACCGGACGGCGGACATCGCGTCGAGCACCGCCCGCACCGCGGTGCCGGGGTCGGTGAACACCGCCATGGACCCGTCGCCCATCCGCTTGACGATGCGTCCACCGGCTTCGAGCAGCGGCGGTTCGTACGCCTGGGCCACGCGGCGCAGCAAGCGCAGGGTCGCGTCGTCCCCGACGGTCAGCGACCACGACGAGAAGCCGACCAGGTCGCTGAACACGAGCGTGACCTCGGCATTGGCCGGTTTGCCCGAGACCCGTTCGGTGACCGCCTGCCAGATCTGCAGCGCACCGAGGCTGACCTCGCGCGAGACGGCCTCGCGGTCGAGCAGCCGGTCCGCCACGCGCGCGGCGGCGCGTGGCCCGCCCACCCCGTCCGCGGACAGCGGGTCCCCGAAGTCCGGGTCGCCCGGCAGCGCCCGGCGGGCGCGGCGCAGGAGCTCGACCATGCCGGGACTGTGATTGGCGCTGTAGAACCAGCCGAGGGGTCCGGCCGCTCCACGCGACGGCAGGCGCTCCGCGTCGTCCGTACCGCCGGTCCGTTCACCGAAGGGCTCGACCTCCACGTCGCCAGCGTAGGCGGCGGCCCGGGGCCCGGCCAACGAGTGTCCGTGGCGCGCCGGGCGCTTCATAGACAACACCTGTTGTCATCACTATGGTGAAGATCACAGTGAGCATCGATTCAGCGAGGACCCGATGACCGCGAGGACCACCCCGACGACTCCGCCGAAGACCCTTCACTCATGCGAGACGCGGCCGGACCCGCTGGGACCGGAGTCCTTGACCTGGAAGTACTTCGGGGACCTGCGCACCGGCATGCTGGGCGTCTGGATCGGCGCGATCCAGAACATGTACCCCGAACTCGGCGCCGGCGTGGAGGACCATTCGGTGCTGTTGCGCGAACCGCTGCAACGCGTCGCGCGGTCGGTCTACCCGATCATGGGCGTCGTCTACGACGGCGATCGCGCCGCGCAGACCGGTGAGCAGATCAAGAGCTACCACACGACCATCAAGGGCACCGATAACGCCGGGCGGCGATACCACGCGCTCAACCCCGAGACGTTCTACTGGGCTCACGCCACGTTCTTCATGCTGATCATCAAGACCGCGGAGTACTTCTGCGGCGGGCTCACCGAGGCCGAGAAGCGCCAGCTGTTCGACGAGCACGTGCAGTGGTACCGGATGTACGGGATGAGCATGCGGCCCGTGCCCGAGTCGTGGGACGAGTTCTGCGAGTACTGGGACCGCAAATGCCGTGAGGAACTCGAGATCAACCAGGCGACACTGGACATCTTCTCCATCCGCATCCCCAAGCCGTGGTTCGTGTTGATGCCGACACCGGTGTGGGACCAGATGTTCAAGCCGATGGTCGGTGCTCAGAGGTGGATCGCCGCCGGACTGTTCGACCCCGCGGTGCGCGAGCGCGCCGGCATGCGGTGGACTCCGGGCGACGAGGTGGTGCTGCGGCTGTTCGGCAAACTCGTGGAGCTGGCGTTCGTCGCCGTTCCCGACGAGATCCGCCTGCACCCCCGCGCGCTGGCCGCCTATCGCCGTGCCGAAGGCAAACTCCCCGCCGACGCTCCCCTGGTCGAGGCGCCCGCGTTCATGGGCCCGCCCGCCGACCGCCGCGGCCTACCGATGCACTACGTTCCCCGCCGCAGGACGCTGCTCGACAAAGCGGGGTCGCTGGTGCACACGACGTTCTCTTTGGCGGGCCTCCGTCCGGCGCGCGGACGCGATAAGGCAGCCTGAAGGGCATGCTCGAGTGGTCTGATGTCGATCTTGCCGTGCGCGACGCCGTCCGGGAGTTCGTCGACAAAGAAATCCGTCCGCATGTCGACGCTCTGGAGAGCGGCGAGATGGAGCCCTATCCCATCATCCGAAAGCTGTTCAGCACCTTCGGGATCGACGCGATGGCCAAGGAGTCGCTGGAGAAGCGGCTGGCCCGCCTCCGCGACGGGGACACCGGCGCGGCGAAATCCTCCGGCGGCGGTGGCATGTTCGGCGGCGGCCCCGACCAGGCGGGCATGGGGTTCGTCTTGGTCAGCGAGCTCTGCCGGGTGTGCATGGGCATCGTCGCGGGGATGGGTGTCAGTCTCGGGCTGACCGTGCCGACGATCATGGGCCGCGGCACCCTCGCCCAGCAGGAGCGGTGGCTGCCGGGTCTGGTGACCTACGAGAAGGTGGGCGCCTGGGCGATCACCGAACCCGACTCCGGTTCGGATGCGTTCGGCGGCATGAAGTCCTACGTCGTCCGCGACGGTGACGACTACATCCTCAACGGCCAGAAGACGTTCATCACCAACGGTCCCGACGCCGACGTGGTCGTCGTCTACGCGAAATTGGACGAGGGTGACGGTGCGGACAAACGGGATCGCAAGGTCCTCACGTTCGTGCTCGACCGCGGCATGGAGGGCTTCGTGCAGTCGAAGCCGTTCCGCAAGATGGGGATCCACTCCTCCCGCACCGGCGAGCTGTTCTTCAACAACGTGCGGTTGAGCCGCGACAGGCTGCTCGGCGAGACCGAGGACAACAAGGCCGGCGACGGACGCGACAGTGCGCGGTCGAGCTTCTCCGCCGAACGCATCGGCGTGGCGGCGATGGCCCTCGGCGTCATCGAGGAATGCCTGCGCCTGTCGGTCGACTACGCGAGGTCCCGCACGCTGTGGGGCAAGGAGATCGGCCAGTTCCAGCTCATCCAGCTCAAGCTCGCGAGCATGGAGGTGGCGCGGATGAATGTGCGCAACATGCTGTTCCGGGTGATCGAGGCGTCCCAGACCGGCACCCCGATCTCGCTCGCGGAGGCGTCGGCCATCAAGTGGTACTGCTCGCAGGCCGCCACGGACGTCGCGATGGAGGCGGTCCAACTCTTCGGCGGCAACGGCTACATGACCGAGTACCGCGTCGAGCAGCTGGCCCGCGACGCGAAGTCACTGATGATCTACGCCGGCAGCAACGAGGTGCAGATCACCCACGTGGCGAAGGGTCTGCTGCGCGACTACTAGGCCTCCGACTGCACCGAGCGTGAGCGCATGGCGCGGGCGCTCTGATAAAGGCAGATCGCCGCGGCCGCGGCCACGTTGAGGCTCTCGGCGCTGCCCGCCATCGGGATGGTCACCCGCGCGTCGGCGAGCGCGGCCACCTCGGGTGCGAGTCCGTGCGCCTCGGCGCCGAACAGCCACGCCGTCGGCGCGTCGAGGTTCGCGTCGTCGAGGCTCACCTCGCCGTCGAGCGTGGTGGCCAGCACGGTCAGCCCGGCGCCGTGCAACGACGCCACCAACGCCGCGGTGTCGGGCGCCTCGACGACGGAGACCCCGAAGATGCTGCCCGCAGAGGCCCGCAGGCACTTCCCGTTGTAGGGGTCCACGCTGTTGCCTGCCAGGATCACCGCGTCGGCGCCCATCGCGTCGGCGAGCCGGATCACCGTGCCCGCGTTCCCGGGCTCCGACGTCTCGACCGCGACCGCCACGAGGCGCGGGGAGGCACCCAGGACCTCGTCGAGCGACACCTCGGGCATCCGGCACACCGCGACGAGGCCGACCGGGGTCACGGTGTCCGACAACGCCTTCGCCGCACGCTCGGTGACCAGCTGGACGTCGGTGCCGGCGAGCATCGCCGCGAACCGCGCCGCGGCCTCCTCGGTGACGAAGACCTCGGATACGACACCGCGCCGCAACGCGGCCTCGACGAGGTTGGGTCCCTCGGCGAGGAAGCGTGCGGCGCGGCGGCGACCGACGTGTCGGTGGAGTTTGACCGCTGCCGCCACCCGGGCGGAGCGCTCGCTGAGCAGGCTCAGGCGGCCTCTCCGGACGGCGCATTCACATCGGCGGGCAGTGCGGCTTTGGCCACCTCCACCAGGGCGGTGAACGCGGCGGCATCGCTGACGGCGATCTCGGCGAGGTTCTTGCGGTCGACCTCGACGCCGGCGGCCTTGAGGCCCTGGATCAGCCGGTTGTAGGTGATGTCGTTCGCGCGGGCCGCGGCGTTGATCCGCGAGATCCACAGCTTGCGGAACTCACCCTTGCGCGCCCGCCGGTCGCGGTAGGCGTAGGTGAGTGAGTGCAGCTGCTGCTCTTTGGCCTTGCGGTACAGGCGTGACCGCTGACCGCGGTAGCCCTTGGAGGCCTTGAGTACTGTGCGGCGCTTCTTCTGGGCGTTGACTGCGCGCTTGACGCGTGCCATGGGTGGTTCCTATCTCGTGCGGACTGTGAAGGGTCGGTTCGTCGCTCAGCCGTTGAGCATCTTGTTGATGCGCGGGGCGTCGTTGGCCGACACCTGGGTGCGGCCGGCGAGACGACGGGTGCGCTTGGTGGGCTTGTGCTCCATCAGGTGGCGCCGATTGGCCTTCTGGCGCACGATCTTTCCGGTGCCGGTGCGCCGGAAGCGCTTGGACGCGCCGCTGTGGGTCTTGGCCTTGGGCATGGGTGTCCTCTTGATTCTGTTCGGTGTCGGGCAGTACTACGTGGCGTCCGGGCCGGGGGCCGACTCGCGGGGACGCTCTGCTTGCTCCGCCGCTTTGGCGCGAGTCTTCGCGCCGCGGTGCGGGGCCAGCACCATCGTCATGTTGCGTCCGTCCTGCTTCGCCGACGTCTCGACGAAGCCGTATTCGGCGACGTCGGCGCCCAGGCGCTGCAGGAGCCGGAAGCCCAGTTCGGGCCGCGACTGCTCGCGTCCGCGGAACATGATCGTCACCTTGACCTTGGACCCGGCCTCCAGGAAGCGGATGACGTGACCCTTCTTGGTCTCGTAATCGTGCGGGTCGATCTTGGGACGGAGCTTCTGTTCCTTGACGACGGTCTGCTGCTGGTTCTTGCGAGACTCGCGCGCCTTCTGTGCCGTCTCGTACTTGAACTTTCCGTAGTCCATGATCTTGCAGACGGGCGGCTTGGCGTCCGGTGCAACTTCGACGAGGTCGAGATCGGCATCCGCGGCGACGCGGAGTGCATCTTCGATGCGCACGATACCTACCTGCTCACCGCCCGGTCCGATCAGGCGAACTTCAGGTACGCGGATGCGCTCGTTGACGCGGGTCTCAGTGCTGATGGGGCCTCCTATGTTGTGTTCTCCTGGGAGTCCACTGGCCCATTCCGCACCTGCCCGTCAGAGCAGGAAGGCCCTGCACCGCAGGGCCCGTTGCCGACCGATCACGGCATCCGCCGCCCGCGCCGACAGCGCAGAACCGGCATACTCGATGCCGGTGACCGGACCGCTGCGCCGAGGTGGCCAGCGGTGGGAGTGGGACTCCACTTGCTGTCCTGACGTCAGCCAGGACGGTCGCGCATGCCAGTCTAGCAGGCATGACCGATGATCCAAGCACGCGCGAGCTCGCCGATATTCCCGCCGTCGAGGTGATCACCCGTTCGGCGGTGATGCTGATGAGCGCGGCGGCCGAGAAGCTGGGGCTGTCGGACCCCGATCCGGACGACAGCCCCCACCGCGACCTCGACGAGGCCCGCCGGCTGATCACCGCGCTGGCCGGCCTGGTGACGGCCTCGGCGGAGTACCTGGGCCCGCATGCCGGACCCGTGCGCGACGGTCTGAAGACCCTCCAGTTGGCGTTCCGGGAAGCCAGCGCCGCCCCCGACGAACCCGGCAAGGGGCCCGGCGAGAAATACACCGGTCCGGTGTGGTGATCACGTCCCCACATTCGGGCCCCTGAGCGAATAATGTCCCGGCCTATGACGCTCACCAGTCCGCCGAGGACGCGCGCCGCCTCCCGCTACTCCTGGGTCCCCGCGGCCGCCGGGTGGACCGTCGGGGTGATCGCCACCCTGTCGCTCATCGCCAGCGTCTCGCCGCTGGTGCGGTGGATGATCCGGGTGCCGCGGGAGTTCGTCAACGACTACATCTTCAACTTCCCGGACACCAGCTTCGCGTGGGCGTTCGTGCTGGCGCTGCTGGCCGGCGCGCTCGCCGCCCGCAAACGCATCGCCTGGTGGGTCCTGCTGCTCTACATGGTGGCCGCGGCCGGGTGGAACGTCGGCGATCTGCTGACCGGTGACGAATCCATCGTCGAGGAGACGGGCGAGGTCATCGGGCTCGTGTTCCACCTCGCGGCGATCGCCTTCCTGCTGCTGGCGCGCCCGCTGTTCTGGGCGCGCGTGCGCCGCGGTGCGCTGTTCAAGGCGGCCGGTGTGTTGGCCGCCGGGATGGCGATCGGCGTACTCGTCGGCTGGGGTCTGCTCGAACTGTTCCCCGGCACCCTCGAACGCGACTACCGGCTGGCCTACGCCGCCAACCGGGTGTTCGCCTTCGCCGGTGTCGACCCCGACGCGTTCGACGGTCAGCACCCGCACGTGGTCGTCAACGCGCTGCTCGGACTGTTCGGCGCGCTGGCGTTGATGGCCGCGGCGATCGTGCTGTTCCAGTCGCAGCGCTCCGAGAACGCGCTCACGGGCGAGGACGAATCGGCCATCCGCGGTCTGCTCGAGCTCTATGGCAAGAACGACTCGCTGGGGTACTTCGCGACCCGCCGGGACAAGTCGGTGGTGTTCGCGCCCAGCGGGCGCGCTGCCATCACCTACCGGGTCGAGGTCGGGGTCTGTCTGGCCAGCGGTGACCCGGTCGGCGACCCGAAGGCCTGGCCGCAGGCGATCGACGCGTGGCTGGCGCTGTGCGAGACGTATGGATGGGCGCCCGGAGTGATGGGGGCCAGCGTGGGCGGGGCCGAGGCGTTCCGCGCGGCCGGACTCAACGCGATCCAACTCGGCGACGAGGCCATCCTGCATCCGGACAGCTTCCGCCTCTCGGGGCCGGACATGCGGGCCGTGCGCCAGGCGGTGACGCGGGCCCGCCGCGCCGGCGTGACCGTGCGCATCCGCCGACACCGGGAGCTGTCGACCGAACAGATGGCCGAGGTGATCGCCCACGCCGACGCCTGGCGCGACACCGAGACCGAACGCGGTTTCTCGATGGCGCTGGGCCGGCTGGGCGATCCGGCCGACAGCGACTGCCTGCTGGTCGAGGCCGTGGAGGGCGATCAGGTCGTCGCGATGCTCTCGCTGGTTCCGTGGGGCAGCAACGGCGCCTCGCTGGACGTCATGCGGCGCTCCCCGCAGTCCCCCAACGGCACCATCGAGTTGATGGTCAGCGAGCTGTGCATGCAGGCCGAGGACATCGGCGTCACGCGGATCTCGCTCAACTTCGCGATGTTCCGGTCCGCGTTCGAACAGGGCGCGCAGCTCGGCGCGGGCCCGGTGGCCCGGTTGTGGCGCTGGCTGCTCGTCTTCTTCTCCCGCTGGTGGCAGCTCGAGACGCTCTACCGGTCGAACATGAAGTACCAGCCGCAGTGGGTGCCGCGGTACGCCTGCTATGAGGACGCCCGGCTCATCCCCCGCGTCGGGGTGGCGTCGGTGATCGCCGAGGGCTTCCTGGTGCTGCCGTTCTCGCGGCGCAACAAACAGCACACCGGCCATCACATCTCCGCGCCGCAGGACCTGGTCGCCAGCGGTCTGCTGCACCACGACGGGACAGCTCCGGACGTGTCGGGACTGCGCGCCGACACCGCCGACGACGATCCGCCTCGGCTGCCCGAACAGGTGCGGGTCCGGATGGCGAAGCTGAAAGCGTTGCAGGCCAACGGCGTCGACGCCTATCCGGTGGGTCGGCCGCCCAGCCACACGGCCGCAGCGGCCGTCGACTCCGCCGACGACGTCGAACTCAGCGTCGCCGGCCGGGTGCTGCGCATCCGCGATTACGGCGGTGTGCTGTTCGCGCAGCTGCGGGACTGGTCGGGCGAACTCCAACTCCTGCTGGACAACTCGACCCTCGATCAGGGCAGCACAGCGGACTTCACGGCGGCCGTCGACCTCGGCGACCTCGTCGAGGCGACCGGGACGATGGGGTACAGCAAGAACGGCACCCGCTCGCTGCTGGTGCGGCACTGGCGGCTGACCGGAAAGTGCCTGCGCCCGCTGCCCGACAAGTGGAAGGGCCTGACCGATCAGGAGGCCCGGGTCCGGGCCCGCTACGTCGACCTGGCGGTCAACACCGAGGCGCGAGACCTCATCCGGGCGCGCAGCGGCGTGCTGCACGCGATCCGGGACACGCTGTACCACAAGGGTTTTCTCGAGGTGGAGACGCCGATCCTGCAGCAGATCCACGGCGGCGCCAACGCCCGGCCGTTCCTGACCCACATCAACGCCTACGACCTCGACCTGTACCTGCGCATCGCCCCCGAGTTGTACCTCAAGCGGCTCTGCGTCGGCGGGGTGGAGCGGGTCTTCGAACTCGGCCGCGCTTTCCGCAACGAGGGTGTCGACTTCTCCCACAACCCCGAGTTCACGCTGCTCGAGGCCTATCAGGCCCACGCCGACTATCACGTGTGGATCGACGGGTGCCGCGAGCTGATCCAGAACGCCGCGATGGCCGCCAACGGTGAGCACGTGTTCCTGCGCCCCCGTGACGACGGCGTGCTCGAACCCGTCGACATCTCCGGACCGTGGACCGTCAAGACCGTCCACGACGCGGTGTCCGAGGCACTGGGCGAACACATCGAACCCGGTACGGAACTGCCGAGGCTGCGCAAGCTCGCCGACGCGGCAGGCATTCCCTACCTGACCCACTGGGACGAGGGCGCGGTGGTGCTCGAGATGTACGAGCACCTGGTCGAGGACCGCACCGAGCGGCCGACGTTCTACAAGGACTTCCCGACCTCGGTGTCGCCCCTGACGCGCCCGCACCGCAGCATCGCCGGTGTGGCCGAGCGGTGGGACCTGGTCGCGTGGGGCGTCGAATTGGGCACCGCCTACAGCGAACTCACCGATCCGGTGGAGCAGCGCCGCCGGCTGCAGGAGCAGTCGCTGCTGGCCGCGGGCGGCGATCCGGAGGCGATGGAGCTCGACGAGGACTTCCTGCAGGCGATGGAGTACGCCATGCCGCCGACCGGCGGGCTGGGCATGGGTGTCGACCGGGTCGTCATGCTCATCACGGGCCGCAGCATCCGTGAGACGCTGCCGTTCCCGTTGGCCCGGCCCCGTTGACAGGCGCGAGTACCGTGACGGCATGGCCGACGAACCGCAGCCAGCTCCTGAACCCGCTCCCGCGCCGCCGCCCCCACCCGCCGAGGCGCTCGACACCGGATACACACCGGGTGGCGTACCGACCTTCGAGTCGGTGCGCGAGAAGATCGAAGGCCGGTACGGCACCGCGATCGGCGCCGCGGAACTGGCCGCCGAGACGCCGGAGGGCCGCTCCGCCGACGAACAGTACGAGGAACGGCAGCGCGCGGCCGCCCAGCGGCTGGCCGAGATCCGCGAGCAGATGCACGAAAAGGATTGAGCGCTGCGCTCTTTCACGCCCGCCGAGCGGCGGGCCAGGCTTGCACGCCGCCACTTCCTCGCCGGTGAGGGGCGCGCCGCCTCGCTCGAGGCGGTGGTCACGGCGATGGTGGCACTGCACGCCACCGATCCGGCGACCCCGTACCTGACATTGTGGGCCCGCGTACCGGGGTTCGGCCTCGGCGACCTCGATGCCGCCCTCTACGACCGCAGGACCGTCGTGAAGCACCTCGCGATGCGCCGCACCCTGTGGGTGGTGCGCAGCGACGAACTCCCGATGATCCAGTGCGTGGCCAGCGACCGAGTCGCCGCCAACGAACGCAGGCGCCTGATCGCCGACGCCGAGAAGGCGGGGGTGGCTGCCGACGGCGCCGCGTGGCTCGACAACGCCTGCGTCGCCGTCCTCGACCATCTGCGTCGGCACGGACCGACCGGTGCCCGGGAGCTGCGCGCGGCGCTTCCCGAACTCGCCGGAAGCCACGACCCGGCGCCCGGCAAGACCTGGGGTGGCGCCACACCGCTGAGCCCGCGGGTGTTGACGGTGCTGGGGGTGCGCGGCGACATCGTGCGCGGCCCCAACGACGGGGGCTGGACGGTCAGCCGGCCACGGTGGACGCTGCGCAGCGACTGGCTTCAGGACGCCTCCGGTCCGGTTTCCCCCGACGAGGCCGCCGTCACCGCCGTCGGTCGCTGGCTGCGGGCGTTCGGCCCCGCCACGGTGACCGACGTCAAATGGTGGTTCGGCCACACCCTCACGTGGGCGCGGCAGGCCCTGACGTCCCTCGGCGCCGTGGAGGTCGACCTGCACGGAACGCCGGGATTCGCGTTGCCCGACGACCTCGACCCTGAGCCGGAGCCCGAACCGTGGGCGGCGCTGCTGCCGGGGCTCGACGTGACCACGATGGGGTGGGTCGACCGCGCGTGGTACGTCGGTGAGCACCGCGCCCAGGTCTTCGACCGCAACGGCAACGGTGGTCCGACGGCGTGGTGGAACGGCCGCATCGTCGGCGCGTGGAGTCAGGACGCCGACGGCCGGGTGGTGGTGCATCTGCTCGAGGACGTCGGCCGAGACGGCGCGGCGGCGCTCGAGCAACGCGCCCATGACCTGAGCGGATGGTTGGGCGGTGCACGGGTGAGCCCGCGGTTTCCCTCCCCGGTGATCAAAGCGTGATTCGGATGCGGTGGTCTTGGCTAACCTACGCCCACCGACGGAAGGAATTGCGATGAAGATCGCGATCATCGGCAGTGGGTTCTCCGGCCTCGGCGCCGCGATCCGACTGCAGGAGGCAGGCCACCGCGACTTCGTCGTCTTCGAACGCGGTCCCGACGTCGGCGGAACGTGGCGCGACAACACGTATCCCGGTGCGGCGTGCGACGTGCCGTCGCATCTGTACTCGTATTCCTTTGCGCTGAACCCGGATTGGACGCGCTCCTTCTCCGCCCAGCCCGAGATCGAGAACTATCTGCGCCGGCTCGCGCAACGCTACGGCGTCCTCGACCGACATCGGTTCGGGTGCACCGTCAGCCGCGCCGCGTGGAACCCCGCGGCGTCACAGTGGGAGTTGTCGACCAGTGCGGGACCGGTCACCGCCGACGTGCTGATCACCGCGTTCGGCTCGCTGGCCGAACCGTCGCTGCCGGACATCCCGGGCATCGAGTCCTTCAGCGCTTCCGGTGGCGAGATGTTCCACTCCGCGCAGTGGAACCACGAGGCGGATCTGTCGGGCAAGCGCGTCGCGGTCATCGGCACCGGGGCGTCGGCGATCCAGATCGTCCCGGCCATCGCCGACCAGGTCGCGCACCTCGACGTGTACCAGCGGACCGCGCCATGGCTGCTGCCGCGGTTCGACCGCCCGTTCACCCGCGTCGAGAAGTGGGCGTTTCGCAACGTGCCCGGCTTCCTGAAGGTCGCGCGGGCCGGCATCTACGCCGGCCGCGAGGTCCAGGTCGTCGGCCTGGCGAAGAACCCGAACCTGATGAAGGGGTTCGAATTGCTCTCGCGGATGAAGATCCGCACCGAGATCAAGGATCCCGCGTTGCGGCGCAAGGTCACGCCGAACTTCCGCATCGGCTGCAAGCGGATGCTGATCTCCAACGACTGGTACCCCACCCTGGACCGCGACCACGTCGACCTGGTCACCGACGGCATCCAGGAGATCGACGGCCGCCGCGTCGTCGCGACCGACGGCACCGCACGCGAGGTGGACGCCATCGTGGTGGCCACCGGATTCCACGTGACCGACTCGCCGATGTTCGAGACGGTGTGCGGCGCCGACGGGGCCAGCCTGACCCAGCGGTTCGCCGACAAGGGCATGCGCGCCTACAAAGGCACGACGATCGCCGGCTACCCCAACATGTTCGTCCTCGTCGGTCCGAACACCGGTCTCGGACACAGTTCGATGGTGTACATGATCGAGTCGCAGCTCAACTACGTCGTCGACGCGATCACCACGATGGACAAACAGGGGCTACACACCGTCGAGGTCAAACAGGACGCGCTCGACGTCTACAACGAACGGTTGCAGCGGGCGCTGAACGGTTCGGTGTGGATGACAGGCAAGTGCGCGAGCTGGTACCTCGACGCGCACGGCAACAACACCACCCTGTGGCCGGACTTCACGTTCCGGTTCCGCAATCAGACGCGTCGCTTCGACCTCGACGCCTACGAGGTGACGCGCACGGGCGAGCCGTCGCTCACGCGCTGACCTTGCGCCGCTTGCGGGTCGGTGCGGGCACGTCGAGCATCTCCGCCAGGAAGTGCCCGGTGTAGCTGTCGGTGTTGGCCGCCACGTCCTCGGGTGTCCCCTGCGCGACGACGGTGCCACCGCCGGCGCCGCCCTCCGGACCCATGTCGATGATCCAGTCGGAGGTCTTGATCACGTCGAGGTTGTGCTCGATGACGATCACGGTGTTGCCCTTGTCGACCAGACCGTTGATAACCTTGAGCAGCTTGCGGATGTCCTCGAAGTGCAGGCCGGTGGTCGGCTCGTCGAGGATGTAGACCGTGCGGCCGGTCGAGCGCTTCTGCAGCTCGGCGGCCAGTTTGACCCGCTGGGCCTCACCGCCGGACAGCGTCGGCGCGGGCTGGCCGAGCCGCACGTACCCCAGCCCGACGTCGACCAGCGTCTTGAGGTACCGGTGGATGGAGCTGATTGGTTCGAAGAACTCCGCCGCGTCCTCGATCGACATGTCGAGCACCTCGGCGATGGTCTTGCCCTTGTAGTGGACCTCCAGCGTCTCGCGGTTGTACCGGGCGCCGTGGCACACCTCGCACGGGACGTACACGTCCGGGAGGAAGTTCATCTCGATCTTGATGGTGCCGTCGCCCGAACAGGCCTCGCAGCGGCCGCCCTTGACGTTGAACGAGAAGCGGCCGGGCTGATACCCGCGGACCTTGGCCTCCGTGGTGGCCGCGAACAGCGACCGGATCTTGTCGAACACGCCGGTGTAGGTCGCGGGGTTCGAACGGGGGGTCCGGCCGATCGGTGACTGGTCCACCCGCACCAGCTTGTCGAGCTGGTCGAGCCCGTTGATGCGGGTGTGCCGGCCGGGCACCTGCCGCGCGCCGTTGAGCTTGTTGGCCAGCACCGAGGCCAGGATGTCGTTGACCAGGGTGGACTTACCCGAACCCGACACGCCGGTGACCGACGTCAGCACCCCGAGCGGGAAGGCGACGTCGACGTCCTTGAGGTTGTGCTCGCGCGCGCCGATGACGGTGAGCTGGCGTTTGCGGTCGACGGGGCGCCGGATGGCCGGCACCTCGATGTTCTCGCGGCCCGACAGGTAGGCGCCGGTCAGCGAGTCCGGGTTGCGCAGCAGATCCTTGTACGTGCCGCTGTGCACGATCCGCCCGCCGTGCTCCCCGGCGGCCGGACCGATGTCGACCACCCAGTCCGCGTGCGCGATGGTGTCGAGGTCGTGTTCGACGACGATGAGCGTGTTGCCCAGCTCCCGCAGCCGCACCAGGGTGTCGATGAGGCGGCGGTTGTCACGCTGGTGCAGCCCGATCGACGGTTCGTCCAGGACGTAGAGCACGCCGACCAGACCGGACCCGATCTGGGTCGCGAGCCGGATGCGCTGCGCCTCCCCGCCGGAGAGGGTGGCCGCCGCGCGCGAGAGCGACAGGTAGTCGAGTCCGACGTCGAGCAGGAACCCCAGCCGCGACTGGATCTCTTTGAGCACCTGTCCGGCGATGGCCTGTTCACGGTGGCCGAGGGTGAGCGCGTTGAGGAAGTCCGCACAGTCGGCGATGGACAGCTCGGCGACCTCGGCGATCGACTTGGCGCCGTGGTCGCCCGCGGCGAGCGTGACCGCCAGGATCTCGGGTTTGAGGCGGGTGCCGTCGCACTCGGGGCACGGCACGTCCCTCATGAAGCCCTCGTAGCGTTCCTTCATCTGCTCGGAGTCGGTCTGCTCCATGCGGCGCTGCAGGAACGCCATCACGCCCTCGAAGTCGGCGTAGTACGAGCGGGTGCGGCCGTAGCGGTTGCGGTATTTGACGTGCACCTGCTCGTCACAACCCTCGAGGATGGCGCGGCGCACCTTGGCGGGCAGCTTCTTCCACGGGGTGTCGACGTCGAAGCCCATCGACTCGCCGAGCCCGGTCAGCATGCGGGTGAAGTACTCCGCGGTCTGGCCCATGGACCACGGAGCGATGGCGCCCTCGGCCAGCGTCAGGTCGGGGTCGGGGATGACGAGTTCGGGGTCGACCTCTTTCCGGATGCCGAGACCGGCGCATTCCGGGCAGGCGCCGTAGGGCGAGTTGAACGAGAACGACCGCGGTTCGAGGTCGTCGACGGCAAGGGGGTGGCCGTTCGGGCAGGCGAGCTTCTCGGAGAACCGCTGCTCGCGGTGCGGGTGATCGTCCTCACGGTCGACGAACTCGAGCACCACGATGCCGTCGGCCAGTGTCAGCGCCGTCTCGACCGAATCGGTCAGCCGCTGCTTGGCGGTGGCCTTCACGGTGAGCCGGTCGACGACCACCTCGATGTCGTGCTTCTCCTGCTTCTTGAGCTTGGGCGGGTCGGTCAGCGGATACACCACCCCGTCGACGCGGACGCGGCTGTAGCCCTGGCTGTTCAGTTTCTCGAACAGGTCGACGAACTCACCCTTGCGGGTGCGGACGACCGGTGCCAGTACCTGGAAACGCAGGCCCTCGTCCATGGCGAGGACCTGGTCGACGATCTGCTGCGGGGTCTGGCGCGCGATGCGCTCCCCGCACACCGGGCAGTGCGGCGTGCCCGCGCGTGCGTAGAGGAGCCGCAGGTAGTCGTAGACCTCGGTGATGGTGCCGACCGTCGACCGCGGGTTGCGGTTGGTCGATTTCTGGTCGATGGACACCGCCGGGGACAAACCCTCGATGAAGTCGACGTCCGGTTTGTCCATCTGCCCGAGGAACTGCCGGGCGTAGGCCGACAGCGACTCGACGTAGCGGCGCTGACCTTCGGCGAAGATCGTGTCGAACGCCAGTGAGGACTTCCCGGAACCGGAGAGACCGGTGAACACGATCAGGGCGTCGCGCGGTAGGTCAAGGTCGACGCTTCGCAGGTTGTGCTCGCGCGCACCCTTGACGATCAGGCGGTCAGCCAACTCGGTCCTTCCCTGGCTCAGACATGGTCAACACACTTCGCTCCATGCTAGGTGCCGTCACCGACAAGCCCGATACCTTGGCTGTCATGACAGTCGTCGACGACAACTACACCGGCCATGTCGAACCCCGGACCGCGGCCAGGCGCACTCTTCCCGGCGCGACGATCGTCAAGGTGTCGGTGGGCCCCATGGACAACAACGCGTACTTGGTGACCTGTTCCCGAACCGGCCAGACGCTACTCATCGACGCCGCCAACGATGCGGAGGTCCTGCTGGAACTCGTCCGGGACCTGGCGCCGACAGTGACGCTGATCCTGACCAGCCACCAGCACTTCGATCACTGGCAGGCGCTGTCGGCGCTGGCCGAGGCGACCGGCGCGCCCACGGCCGCACACGAACTCGACGCCGAACCGCTGCCGGTCACCCCGGACCGCTACCTCGCCGGCGGGGACACACTCCGCATCGGTGACCTCACCTTCGACGTCATCCACCTGCGTGGCCACACCCCGGGCTCGATCGCGCTGGCGCTGCACGGTCCGGCCGCGGGCGACGCCGTCCACCTGTTCACCGGGGACTGCCTGTTCCCGGGCGGGGTGGGCAAGACGTGGCAGGAGGGTGACTTCGAGAAGCTGCTGACCGACGTCACCACCCGGGTGTTCGACGTCTATCCCGATTCGACCGTCGTCTATCCCGGCCACGGCGACGACACCACCCTGGGCGACGAACGTCCACACCTCGGCGAGTGGCGCGAGCGTGGCTGGTAGACCGGTCCCGCAGAAACCCGGGCCGGGTCAGGAGTCGGTGTGGGACTACCCGCGTCCGCCACGGCTCGAGCCGTTCCGCGGATCGATCACCGTGCAGTTCGGCGGTCGCACCGTCGCCTCGACGACAACGGCCTGGCGGGTGCTCGAGACGAGCCATCCCCCGACGTACTACCTGCCCGCGGACTGCTTCACGCCCGGCACCCTGCGCCCGGCGGAAGGCGGCTCGTGGTGCGAGTGGAAGGGGCAGGCCGGCTATTACGACGTCGTTGTTCATGACAGCGTCGCCGGTGACCGGGTCGCGCCGAGGGCGGCCTGGACGTACGCGCATCCCACGCGTGGCTTCGAGGACATCGCCGGTGCGGTTGCGGTGATGGCCGCGCAGATGGACCGCTGCACCGTCGACGACGAGCAGGTGATCCCGCAACCCGGAGGCTTCTACGGCGGCTGGATCACCAGCCGTGTCGTCGGACCCTTCAAGGGTGTGCCGGGCTCGATGGGCTGGTGACGGTCAGGCCGGCTCACACCGTCCAGGCGACCGGCAGTCTCTTGATGCCGTGCACGAACGCCGACCGCAGGATCGCCGGCTCGTCGACCGCCACGATGTCCGGCACCTGTCGGCGCAACTCCGAGTAGAGCACCCGGATCTCCCGCCGGGCGAGGTTCGCGCCGAGGCAGAAATGCGCCCCGCCGGCGCCGAACCCGATCTGCGGGTTGGGGTTCCGGGTCACGTCGAACAGCCAGGGATTGTCGAACTTGGTTTCGTCGCGGTTGGCGGAGTTGTACCAGAGCGACACCTTGTCCCCCGCCTTCATCTGCACGCCCCGCATTTCCACGTCCTCGGTGAGGTTGCGGCGCATGAAGATGATCGGCGACCCCCACCGCACGATCTCCTCCACCGCCGTCGGCGCGACGGCCTCGAAGTCGTCCCACCACCGCTGCCGCTGCTCGGGATAACGGGTCAGGGCGACGAGGCCGTGGCTGATCGCGTTTCGGGTGGTCTCATTGCCCGCCGCGGACAGCAGGATGAAAAACGACGCGATCTCGGCCGAGGTGAGCCGTTCGCCGTCGACCTCGGCCTGCACCAGGTTGGTGGTGAGGTCGTCGGTGGGCCGGGCGCGGCGGGCCTCGGCGAGTGCGAGCCCGTACTCCCCCAGCGACAGCACCGCTCCGACGACGGTGTCGTGGTCGATCGCGATCTCCTCATCGGCACCGCTCAGCACGATGGAGGTCCAAGTGAAGATCTTCTCCTCGTCCTCCTCGGGGATGCCCATCATGTCGCAGATGATCTGCAGCGGGAACGGTCCGGCGACGGTCTTGACGAAGTCCGCACACCCGTCGGGGTGTCGGGCGACGAGCTCGGCGACCAGGTGTCGGGCACGGTCGCGGACACTCTCCTCGATGCGGGTGAGCATCTTCGGGGTGAACGCCCGGTTCACGATCGAGCGCAGCCGCAGATGCCGCGGATCGTCCAGCGAGATCATCGACCCGACGTACTCGGCGATCTCGACGGGAACGTCGTTGAGCGCGGTGCTGGTCGGGATCGAGCTGAACACCTCGGGGTGCCTGCTCGCGTGATGCACGTCGTCGTAGGTGGTCAGCGCCCAGTGTCCGCGGCCGCCGGGAAATCCGGCGAATTCGGGGACCTCGAACCACGAGATCGGGGCTTCTCGACGAAGCGTGGCGAACGCCCCGTCGCGGCGGTCGTCATCCCACTCCCAGAATTCGAGAGTGCCCAGGTCGATGTCGCCGAGCGCCACATCCGGTGGCGGTGCACCGTTCTCACGAGGGGCGATGCCGGTCGGGTGCAGGGTTGTCGTCATGGCTGACCTCCACGTCAATCCCGAGTGTGGCACTCGGGACGGTCGCGGTGTCAGAAATGACCGACCTCGGGCGCGCCGTCTACGGCGTGGTGTGCACGATCAGGACGTCGGTCTTCGACCGGCGCGCCACGTTGGCGGGCACGGATCCGAGCAGGCGTCCGGCGATGGTGCTGAGGCCGACGTTGCCGACCACGAGCAGGTCGGCCTTGACCTCTTCGGCCAGCTCGACCAGGGCGTCGACCGGTGCTCCGACGATGGCCTTCTCCTCGACGTCCTCGGCGCCTGCGGCCTTCGCGCGGTCACGGGCCTCCCGCAGGATGGAGTAGATCGGGGCGTTGCCCGACATCTTGTAGCCCTCGTCCTTCAGGACGTCGGCGGCGCGCTGATCCTCGCTCTGGGGGAAGTAAGCGGTGGTGACGATGAGCTTTGCGCCCGAACCCGCAGCGATCTGGCCCGCGCGGTCGACTGCCCGCAACGACGAATCCGATCCGTCGGTGCCGACCACCACGGTGCGATAGGCGCTCATCCATACCCTCCCAGAGTCATTTGCAAGGCCAACCGAGACAGTAACGCGTCGCCCGACGAACCCGGGTGCTAATCGCAACACCCGGCGGGTCCGCTCGGTGCGGCCAACGGCGTTCTACCGGCACTGATGTTAACGCTCGGCGAAGGCGTCCCAGCCGTCACAGTGACGCAATCGACGGATCGCGCCACGATAGGGCACCGTCGCATCGGAATCCCAGGGTGACCCAGATCAAGCCGCTTGCAGCGAATTCCGCCCCGTCCGAGGGCGCATGACCGGCCCGTCGCGCGGGTAGTCCATCGTCATGCCGACGAAAGTGCCCGGCGCAGAGGATTTCGTCCCCGACACCCGCGACGTGTCCATCCTCGCCGACGCGGTGCAGGCGTGCCGAGGGTGCGGGCTCTACCACGACGCCACCCAGGGCGTGTTCGGCCAGGGCAGCGCGGACGCGACGGTCATGTTCGTCGGAGAACAACCGGGGGATCAAGAGGACCGCGCCGGGGAGCCGTTCGTGGGCCCCGCGGGCAAGTTGCTCGACAACGCGCTTGTGGCGGCGGGCATCGACCGCGACGCGGTCTACGTGACCAATGCGGTCAAACACTTCAAATTCACCCTGCCCGAACGCGGCAAGCGGCGCATCCACAAGACCCCGAGCCGCACCGAAGTCGTCGCCTGCCGGCCCTGGTTACTCGCTGAAATGGACGCCGTACGACCGGAAGTCGTGGTACTCCTCGGCGCGACAGCCGCAAAAGCATTACTGGGCAACGATTTCCGGTTGACCGCGCACCGCGGGCAGGTGCTGTCGCTGCCGCCGATCGGTGACCTGGGCATCGACCCTGCGGTGGTGGCGACCGTGCACCCGTCCTCGGTGCTGCGCGGACCGGCCGACAACCGGCAGGAGGCGTTCGACGCCCTGACCGAGGATCTGCGCGTCGCGGCCCGGCTGATGCACGGCGAGCAGCGGTAGCGCCCGGAGTCAGTCGCGGCGGTCGCGGCCGAAATAGACCTCCTGGGTGGCGGTGCAGACCAACCCACCGTCGCGGTTGTACATCGTGGCGGTGGCCAGGGCGCGGCCGTGCACACCGCTGGGTGTCACCGCATCCGAGAGCACCCAGTCCGAGAAGTCGGCCGGCCGGTGAAACCAGACCGCGTGGTCGATCAGCGCCGAGAAGGCCGTCACCGGCGTCGTCCGGCGCACCACCATGGCCGTCTCCAGCAGTGCGGTGCCCGAGACATACGTCAGCAGGCAACTGTTGAGAATCGGATCGTCGGGCATGGGTTCGGCGGGACGCCACCACAGCCTGATGCGCGGTGAGGGGTCGGGCCGCTCGAGCGCCAGACGCGACGGCGGGTCGACGTACCGCAGATCGAGCGGCTGCGGCCGGACCCAGTGCCCGCCATGCTCCTCCGCGTACGGGGCCATCTGTTCCTGCAGCGACGGCAGCGACTCCGGGGTGGGAACCTCGGGGATCGGCTGCTGGTGTTCGAAGCTGTCGAGCGGTGCGGTGAACGACACCAGCGCCTCGAGCAGCACCTGGTCGTCCTGGCGTGCGAGCACTCGGCGCGAGGACAGCATGCCGCCGTCGCGCAACCGGGTGATCTCGAAGTGCACCGGTCGGCGCGCGTCGCCGGCCCGGAGCAGGTAGACGTGCATGCTGTGCGGGGTGCGGTCGGCGGTGACGGTGCGGCTCGCCGACATCAGCGCCTGCGCGGCGATGTGGCCCCCGACGATGTGATGTGCGGCGTTGTCCAGCTGTGTCGCGATGAACTCGTCAGCCGCGATCTGTTCGACGTCCAGGGTCGTCAGGATGTCCGAGAGTGTCCGCGCTACCACCGGGGCATCATGCCGGACGCCGCCGCGCCCAGCCGAACCGGTCAGGCAAGATGTGCGTCGTGGACAGCGCTGCGACACTTCCGCGCCCGCCGGGCGTCGTGCGGCCAGCCCGATAGTGCGCGTCGACGAGCGGCTACGGCGCTTCATGCCGATGCCGATGCCGATCGTGTCGCTGCGCACCATCGTGATCGTGGCCGCGCTGTCGGTGGTCGTGCTGGTGCTCACTCTCGGCACGTGGGTGTGGGTCGGCGTGACGAACGACCAGTACAGCCAGCTGGACCGGCAACTCGATTCGGTGACCAGCCTCGGCGACTTCGGAACCTTGCTGAACGCGGCGAACGCCGCGGAATCCCAGGACGACCCGCTTCCCGACAGCACGCTTGTGCGGACGGCGCGGATCGGCGGCGTGACGATGTCGGTGCCCAAGGACATCGTGTTGCCGCAACTCGGTGCCGGGTACGCCAACACGACCATCGACGGTGTCGAGTACCGGGTGCGCACCTTCGCGGCGGGACCGGCGACCATCGCGCTGGGGGCACCGCTGGCGGAGACACAACGCCGGATCGACCAATTGCACCTGCGAGTCGTGCTGATCTGCGGTGGGGTGATCGCAGGCACCGTGGTGGTGGGCTGGGTGATGTGGCTGATCATGATCAACCCGTTCCGCCTGCTGGCGCAGCAGGCCCGCGCCATCAACGCGCAGTCCAGACCGGAGGAAGTCCAGGTCGGCGGGGTGTGGGAGGCGGCCGAGATCGCCGAGGCGGTCGAGGGCATGCTGGCGCGCATCGGTGAGGAGCAACAGCGGACCAAGGCGGCGCTGGAGTCAGCGCGCGATTTCGCCGCGGTCGCATCGCATGAGCTGCGCACGCCGTTGACGGCGATGCGCACCAACCTCGAAGTGTTGTCGACCCTCGACATGACCGACGAGCAGCGCAAAGAAGTCATCAACGACGTGGTCCGCACACAGAGCAGAATCGAGGCGACGTTGACCGCGCTCGAACGGTTGGCCCAGGGGGAATTGACCACCGCTGAGGATCACGTCCCGGTCGACGTGACCGAACTGCTGGACCGCGCCGCGCACGACGCGCTGCGGAGCTACCCCGGACTGGACGTCTCGCTGGTGCCGTCGGCGCCCGTCCGGATCCTGGGCCTTCCCGCGGGACTACGCCTGGTGATCGACAACGCCATCGCCAACGCGATCAAACACGGTGATGCCACGCAGATCCGGTTGAGCGCCATCCGGTCCGGTGAGGATGTGGAGATCGCGGTCGACGACAACGGCAGCGGGGTGCCCGAGCAGGAGCGCAAGCTGGTGTTCGAGCGGTTCTCCCGCGGGTCGACCGCATCGCGTTCGGGATCGGGGCTGGGCCTGGCGCTGGTCGCCCAGCAGGCCGCGTTACACGGCGGGACAGCGTCTTTGGAAACCAGTCCGATGGGCGGAGCACGGCTGCTGTTGCGGCTTCCCGTCACCCGCTGAACACGTCGGGCCCGGCGTGAGCACGCCGGGCCCGATCGCGGTTCTCACCGAGGGCAGATCACCAATCGTCGCGACGGTCCGTGGCCGGGCGACCCGCCGGCGTGGCGGCCGGTGCGGCGCTCGCCGACCAGAGCCCGCCGGTCCCGGCGCAGATACCGTCACTGGGCGGCCCGATCTCGGTGGGCAGCGGAACCGGCAGCCCCGGGATCTGCGGAACCGAGATCGTGGGGATGAAGTCCCACGGGCCGTTGGCCGCGGCACCCGGCGCACCGGGCGTCGGAGCTCCCGGCAGCAGGCGGTCGAACACCGCTGCTGCACCCTCGAGCGGCGGGAACACCCCGGGGGGCGTGCCGCCTGCACCGCTGGCCGGCGCACCGGGCGCGGCAGGGTACGGAGGTGTCGGGATGTTGACCGCGGTGGAGCCGCCGGCCGGCGGCGCCGGAGGCGCGGGCGGCGCGACCACGTTCACTGCACCGGAACCACTGGCGGGCGGCGCCGGAGGCGCAGGCGGGGTCACGGCGGGCACCGAAGCCGCTGCCGGCACACCCGGAGCCGGAGGCGCGGGCGGAGCGACGGCGGCAGCCGGTTGCACCACCGCGGCAGGCGGGGCAGGCGGAGCCGGAGGCGCCGCAGCAGCAGCAGGGGCAACCACCGCAGCCGGCGGAGCCGGAGGCGCAGGCGGAGCGACCGCAGCAGCCGGTTGCACCACCGCGGCAGGCGGGGCAGGCGGAGCCGGAGGCGCCGCAGCCGGCTGAACCGCAGCAGCCGGAGGGGCCGGAGGTGCGGGCGGGGCACCCGCTCCACCGGAGCCACCACCCGCAGCGCCCGCGTCACCCGGGGCCGGAGGCGCAACACCCGCAGCTGGCTCAACCACCGCAGCCGGAGGAGCCGGCGGACCCGGAGGCACCGCACCCGCAGCAGGCTCAACCACCGCAGCCGGAGGAGCCGGCGGACCCGGAGGCACCGCACCCGCAGCAGGCTCAACCACCGCAGCCGGAGGAGCCGGCGGACCCGGAGGAGTCACGGCCTCGACGGAATTGGCCGCCGGAACAGCTGACGCCGGCGGAGCCGGAGGCGAGAACCGCTCAACCGTGCTCGTCGACCCACCACCCGGAGCCGGAGGCGCCGGAGGCGTAACGGCCTCGACCGAATTGGCAGCCGGAACAGCCGGCGCCGGCGGAGCCGGAGGCGAGAACCGCTCAACCGTGCTCGTCGACCCACCACCCGGAGCCGGAGGTGCGGGAGGAGTCACATTCTCCACCGAACTCACCGCCGGACCACCCGGAGCCGGAGGCGCCGGAGGAGCCACATTCTCCACCGAACTCACCGCCGGACCACCCGGAGCCGGAGGCGCCGGAGGAGCCACGCCGCTCGAAGAATCGACTGTGGCAGCCGGAGGGGCCGGAGGAGCAGGAGGTGTCACACCCGAAGCAGGCTCCACCACAGCCGCCGGCGGAGCCGGAGGACCAGGAGGCGTCACGCCCCCACCCGAACCACCAGCCGGACCACCCGGAACCGGCGGAGCCGGAGGAGCCACACCCGAAGCAGGCTCCACCACAGCCGCCGGCGGAGCCGGAGGAGCCGGTGGAGCTACACCTGAAGCCGGCTGAACGACACCAGCAGGCGCGGCGGGGGGACCAGCAGGCGCACCCGCCCCACCCGGGCCGCCAGCAGGAGCGCCCGGCGCGGGCGCTGCCGTGCCGGCAGCCGGCTGGACCACACCGACAGGCGGACCAGCAGGCGCACCCGCCCCACCCGAACCGGCCGCCGGGCCGTCACCCGGGGCGCCCGGCGCCGGAGCTGCCGTGCCGGCAGCCGGCTGGACCACACCGGCCGGCGGAGCCGCGGGCGCGGGCGGCGCGCCTGCCCCACCGGAGGTGGCCACCGGAACACCAGGCGCGGCGGGCGCCGGAGGAACTGCGCCGCCCCCGGCGCCGGCCGTGGGCACACCCGGCGCGCCGGGGGCCGGCGGTGTTGCGCCGCTGGCGGTGTCGACACGCGCCGCCGGGGGCACCGGACCGGACGGCGGAGTGAGGCTCTGCGACGAGGTCGTCACCGGCGCACCCGGGACGGGCGGACGAGGCGGTGTCGCGGCGGCGGTGCCGTTGAGCGATCCGGCTGGCGGGATCGCAACCGACGGCGGCCTCGCCGACGCGGTGCCGTTCAACGACCCGGCCGGCGGGATCCCCACCGACGGCGGCGTCGCGCTGGCGATGCCGTTGGTCGATCCGGCCGGTGGGATGGGACCCGCCGGCGGTGCGGTGTTGGTCAGAGCGGAGTTGGCCCCCGGCAGCGTCTGCGGCAGCCGCCCCGGAACGGTCAGCAGCTGCTGCATGATGTTCACGCACGGAACGCCGGGGCTCACTCCCCCAGGCTCAGCGATCGCCGTCGCAGGATTGAACAGCTGAACAATCCAGCAGGCCCCTGCGGTAGCCAGGGCGGTCAAGCCCAATCGGTTCGTGGTCCGCGACATGTTCCCTCAGTTCTCTGTGCGCTTCCTACTGACGCTTGCGTCGGGGGGAACGTATGCCGGTTCAGCGAATTGGCCGTTGCGACAATTCTGGCGTTTATCGAACTGTTGCAAATGAGAAGTGCTTCGGTGACCGGACGCGGGTCAACGCAGGTGAGCAGGGCATCTGCTTCGCAAAGGAAAGGATGTGCTCGAACTCCAGGCCTGGCCATGGGAATTCGTAGACGTATCTCGGCAACGGTTTTGGACGCCAAACGCGCGTCGTGCCGCCCGAACAGCGCGCAACCGTGTACGCGCTACCCGGGTGCGCGCTGAAGGAGGCGGATCACCTGATGCAACGGCTCAGACGACGTCGCGACCTCCCCGACGAATGGATGCGACAACTCCAGCACCAGGAACAGTTGTGCCCCCACGAGTACGCCCAGAATGGCGACCATCGTGTAATGCGTGGCGGCCTTCTCGACGCTGTAGATGATCGCGCACCCCAGGAGCAGGCCGCTCGTGAGGAAGATGACGGCCCACAGGGACCACGGCGGGCCGGTGTCGGTCCGCGCTTGCAAAACACGCTCGGAGCGGGCCTTGCTCATATCGTTGAGGTTGCCGAACGAGGCGGACAAAAGCGCCTTCTGCGCGTCGGCACGGGCTTCGACCTGCTCGTACGCGGCGTAGAGGCGGGTGAGCGCGTCGTCGGCATCAGTCGAGGAACCGCCCTTGGCCGCTTCGTCCCACTCGGTGATCGCGGCCTGCTGGTAGGCCAGCAGACTCTGCCGGATCCGGCTCCGGTCAGGCTCGTCGAACACATGCAGATCCTGGGCGAGTTGAGCGCCCGCGGACCCTTCGGCACGCGCCCTGCTGTCCGCACCGTTGATCTGACCCCAGGTCGCCGACACCACGAAGCCGATGAAGAAGGCGAAGACGAAACCGACGACTCCGAAGGCGAACTTGGTGACATCGTTGTGCTCGTCGCCTCGCAGGTGCGCTGCGAAACGGCGGCGGACGATCCTCTGGACGCCGACTGCCAGGCAAGAGGTGAGCGCTACCATCCCGAGGAGCAGAAGCCACGACGGCACATGACTGACCAACCACAGACTCACCCAGGGCCGCCCATCTCGTCAGGCCCGATCATTCGGCTGACACGGGCTTTTCGACTCTAGGTGCGTGGCGTTGTGCGCGGAGACGAATGGGCGCTTCTCCCGCGCTGTCTCCCCTGCTCACAGGGCGCGGCCCCGCAAGCTGTTCATCGCTTGCGCGGCGCCGGCTCCGACCCTCCGGGCTCAAGCGAGAGACGCTTGCGGGCAGAGCTTTTGAGAGACCATGGCCGTCTGGGAGCGGCCGATGTAGTGCGTGCACTCGTGCCCGCACCGCAACGGCCGGCGGTTTCATCGGAGCGGATGACGGGATTCGAACCCGTGTAAACGGCTTTGCAGGCCGGTGCCTAGCCACTCAGCCACACCCGCGTCGCCATCGACAATGCCGGACGACCGCAATCCTGCCCATCTTTTCGCTCGCCGTGATTCCGACTGCCTCCGTCGAGTGAGCCGTTCGGTCAACGGGTTCGACAACTCCGCGCGGACGCGATGACGCCGATGGCCACGAAGGCCGCGAACACCGCGAACAACCAACGGGCCGCCGTCGCGTTTCCGGCGTCGGTCAGATTGACGACCACACCCGCCAGCCCCGCTCCGAAGGCGCCGCAGATGAGTTGGACGGTGTTGATCGCCGCGGCAGCCGCGGGCCCTTCGTCCGGGTCGTCGACGCGACTCATCGCCCACGCGGACAGATGGGGCCAGGCAATCCCGATGCCGGTACCGGTCACGAGCAGTCCGATCGCCCACAGCGCAGCCCAACCCGGCGACATCTCGTCGCGCAGCGCGACCATGCCGAGCGTCAGACCCGTGGCCATCACGAGCGGAGCCAGAGCGACGGTGCGCACGATGACCCGGGTGCGGCCCAGCGAGGCACTCGCGATCTCGCCGCCGGTCCACCCCACGGAGAGAACCGCGCCGAAGAATCCGGCGACCACCGGCGCCATACCGGCGAGACGCTGCCCGAACAGCGGCACGTACATGTCGACCATGGTGGCGGCCATCAACAGCCCCAGCGTCGCGTAGATCCATTTCAAGGGGCCGCGGCCGAAGGTGCTGGGCGGCAACACCGCAACGGCGGCGCGCCGGTCCACGAGTACGAACACGACCACGATCGCAACCCCCGCCGCGAGCAACCCGGCCGTCGCGCGGATGTCGTGCGGGATTCCCGCCGTGCTGACCACCAGGGCCGCCGCTCCCAGCAACAGCAACGACCACAACGGAATACGCAGGCGTGGTCGATCCGCGTCCGGGCTGTCGACGCGGCCGGGCAGCGCGAACGGCACCAGCACTGCCATCGCGACGGTGAGCGCGACCAACACTCCGAACGCCCACCGCCAACTGCCGAACTGCGCGAAGAGCCCGCCCGCGGCGGGCCCGACCAGGGTGCCCACGCCCCACATGGCGGACACCAATGCCGATGCGCGCGTCCACAATCGGCTCGGCAGCGCGGTGTTGATCACCGCGTACCCGAGGCCGGCGAGTAGCCCACCGGCCGCACCCTGCACCGTGCGCCCGACGAGGAGCAGCTCCATGGTGGGGGCCAGGGCACACCCCAGGCTCCCGGCTGCGAACACGCTCAGACCCGACCAGTACGCCCGCCGCGGACCCAGACGCATCAGCAGCGGGTGAACCGTTGTCGCCGCGATCACCGAGGCGACCAGATACACCGTCGTCACCCACGCGTAGAACCGCTGACCGCCGATGTCGGCGACGGCGCTCGGCATCAGGCTGATGGTGAGGAACTCGTTCGTCGCGTACAGCGCGACACCGCCCGCCAGCACGGTCGACGTACCCAGGTGGGCCGGGCCCAGCAGGTCCCGCCAGGTCGCCACCGAGACGCGCGAGGTGTCAGTCACGCCGCCACGCTAGGAGCTCAAGGGCGGTTGAGGTCAACCCCGCGTCACTTCAGGCCCGCGGCGTCCATACCGCGCAACTCCTTCTTGAGATCCTGGATCTCGTCGCGAATCCGGGCGGCGAGTTCGAACTGCAGGTCGCGCGCCGCAGTCATCATCTGGTCGGTCAGATCCTTGATCAGGTCCGCCAGCTCGGCCCGCGGCATGTTGGTGGTGTCGCGACCCTCGACGATGCCGGCACTGACGGCGCGGCCCGGCTCACCTTGAGCACGCCTGCCTCGTGAGGCGTTGCGGCCCGACCCGCCCACCTCGACGGTCTCGCTGTCGTCGGCTTCGCGGTACACCTGGTCGAGGATGTCGGCGATCTTCTTGCGCAGCGGTTTGGGGTCGATGCCCCGTTCCTCGTTGTAGGCGATCTGTTTGGCCCGGCGACGTTCGGTCTCGTCGATCGCCTCGCGCATCGAGTCGGTGATCTTGTCGGCGTACATGTGCACCTCACCCGACACGTTGCGGGCGGCGCGGCCGATGGTCTGGATGAGGCTGCGCGTCGATCGCAGAAACCCTTCCTTGTCGGCGTCGAGTATCGCCACCAGCGAGACCTCGGGCAGGTCCAGCCCCTCACGCAATAGGTTGATGCCGACCAGGACGTCGTATTCGCCGAGCCGTAGCTGGCGCAGCAACTCGACGCGACGCAGCGTGTCCACCTCGGAATGCAGGTAGCGAACCCGGATCCCCAACTCCAGCAGGTAGTCGGTGAGGTCCTCGGCCATCTTCTTGGTCAGCGTGGTGACCAGCACCCGTTCGTCGAGTTCGGTGCGCTTGCGGATCTCGCCGATCAGGTCGTCGATCTGCCCCTTGGTGGGTTTCACCACCACCTTCGGATCGACCAGGCCCGTCGGGCGGATCACCTGTTCGACGAACTCGCCGCCGGACTGGCTGAGCTCGTAGGGACCCGGTGTGGCCGACAGGTACACCGTCTGGCCGATCCGCGACGCGAACTCCTCCCACGTCAGCGGCCGGTTGTCCACCGCCGACGGCAACCGGAACCCGAAGTCCACCAGGTTGCGCTTGCGCGACATGTCCCCTTCGTACATGCCGCCGATCTGTGGCACCGTCACGTGTGACTCGTCGATGACGAGCAGGAAATCCTCCGGGAAGTAGTCGAGCAGCGTCGCCGGGGCCGATCCGGCGGGACGCCCGTCGATGTGGCGCGAGTAGTTCTCGATGCCGGAGCAGAACCCGACCTGGCGCATCATCTCGATGTCGTAGTTGGTGCGCATCCGCAGCCGCTGGGCTTCGAGCAGCTTGCCCTGGCCCTCGAGCTCGGCCAGCCGGTCCTCGAGTTCCTTCTCGATCGTCGAGATGGCCTGCGCCATCCGTTCCGGGCCGGCGACGTAGTGGGTCGCGGGGAAGATCCGCAGCGAATCGACCCTGCGGACGATGTCGCCGGTCAGCGGGTGCAGGTAGTACAGCGCCTCCACCTCGTCACCGAAGAACTCGATGCGCACCGCGAGCTCCTCGTAGGACGGGATGATCTCGACGGTGTCCCCGCGCACCCGGAAGGTCCCGCGGGTGAACGCCATGTCGTTGCGGGTGTACTGCACGTCGACGAGGAGCCTCAACAGCCCGTCGCGCGGCACCTCGTCGCCCACCTTCAGCTCGACCGACCGGTCCATGTAGGACTGCGGCGTGCCCAGACCGTAGATGCAGGACACCGACGCGACCACGACCACGTCACGCCGCGACAGCAGGCTCGACGTCGCGGAGTGCCGGAGCCGCTCCACGTCGTCGTTGATCGAGCTGTCCTTCTCGATGTAGGTGTCCGTCTGGGCGATGTACGCCTCGGGCTGGTAGTAGTCGTAGTACGACACGAAGTACTCGACGGCGTTGTGCGGCAACATCTCCCGCAGTTCGTTCGCGAGCTGGGCGGCCAGTGTCTTGTTGGGCGCCATCAGCAGTGTCGGCCGTTGCAGCCGTTCGATCAGCCACGCGGTGGTCGCCGACTTGCCGGTACCGGTCGCGCCGAGGAGGACGACGTCACGCTCCCCCGCCCGGATGCGCCGCTCCAGCTCGTCGATCGCCGCGGGTTGGTCACCGGCGGGCTGGTAGGGACTGACCACCTCGAACCGGTTGCCGGTACGCACCATCGCCTCGACAGGGCGGTACTCGGAGTGCGCGAGCACTGGGTGTTCGGTAGCGAAAGCCATTTCACCAGGGTAGAACCAGCCACCGACAACCTCTTGTTCCCGGTTCTATGCTGAGGTATCCACCCACCCAAACACGAGACGTTCGACCTGCTCGCCTGCACGAACACCGACCCCAAGGGCATCGTGCGGGCCGTCGACGTCTATTCGGTGGAACCCTGGGGGCTCTACATGGCCCGTCCGACACCCGGTCGCGCGCAGTTCCACTATCTCGAGTCGTGGCTGTTGCCGTCGCTGAACCTGCGGGCCTCGGTGTTCCACTTCAATCCGGGGTTCGAGAAAGATCAGGACTTCTACCTCGACGTCGGCAGCTACTCGCCGGGCCCACACCGGTGGACGGCAGAGGACCACTACCTCGACCTCGTGCTGCGGACCGGTGTCGGGGCGGAGTTGTGCGACGTCGACGAACTCCTCACCGCGGTCCGGCACAACCTGCTCAGCGCAGAGGTGGGCGAACGGGCCGTGCAGACGGCCGTGAGCACCGTCGACGGACTGGCGCGGCACGACTACGACCTGCACCGCTGGCTTGCCGGCAACGGTATGGTCCTGTCGTGGCGGACATTGTAAGGTCATCTACATGAACTCCGGAATGCGCGGATTGGCCGCGGGCGCCGTGGCCGCGGCCGTCGTCGGTGGCTTTCAGTTAAGTCCCGCCGTCGCCGTCGCCGACCCGGATGTTCAGCCGCAACCGGTCGCCCAGGAGAGCCCGCAGGTGCTCCGCAACGTCGTCTACCGGGCCCGGATCGACGGCGTGTCCCGCGGCGCCACCATCACCTACAGCGCCGAGAACGACCAGACGCTGACGGCCAACCCGACGATGGTGCCGGGCCGGGTGTTCGAGGTGAACACGGTCCTGCCGGAGACCGGTGTCGCCACGATGAAGGTGTCGGTGCAGTGGCCGTACTCGGCGAACCTGCACTGCGAGATCCTCGTCGACGACCAGATCGTCGCTCAAGCCGACGATTTCATCGCCCCGCGCTTCCTGCCGCAGGATCCCGATTACGCCGCGCTGACGTGTGAGGCGCCGGTCGCGATGCAGGCGCCCGCGCCGGCCGACCCCGCTGCCCCGGTCGATCCCGCCGCACCCGTCGAGCCGCCTGCCCCGGTCGCCTGACCGCTCAGGGCCGCCAACCGGTCGCCTCCGCCCACGCCAATGCCTTCGGGTACGCCTCGGCGAACCAGGGTTCCTTGGCGTCCGCGTAGTCCGGCGCACTCAGCGCCGCCCGCTTCACCTGCGCATAGTCCTCCCGCGCCTCGGGATTCGCGGTCAACCACGCCGGGAACAGCAGCGCGAACCGCTGATTCGGCCAACCCTCGACGCGCAGATGAACGTAGGCGGGACGGCCCGGATCGGCCGCGCCGTGCACCCGCTTACCCCACCGTCCGGTGTCGTCGTGCGCCGCGTCGGAGTCATGGTCCGGAATGTGCGGGTAGCCCACGGCGGTCAGCGCCCCGGCCATCTCGTCGGCGTCCTCGAGCGAGGCCACCGTCACCTGGATGTCGATGACGTCCTTGGCGTCGAGTCCGCCGACCGAGGTGGATCCGACATGGTCCGCCCGCAGCACCCTCGCCCCGGCCGCCGCCTTGACGCGGTTGATGATCCGCTGTGCGTCGGCCGCCCAGGCCGGGTTGTGCGGCACCAACCGGGGCGCGGGACGCACCACCTTCCCGGTGCGGATGTTCTCCGCGAGCGGCAGGACCCGGTCGAACCAGAGCTGCCTCGCCTTCTCGACGAGTTGGTCCTGGGTGCCCGAATTGTCCAGCAGCACATCGGCGATGGCGCGTCGCTGCTCATCGGACGCCTGTGCCTTCATCCGCGCCCGGGCGTCATGCTCGGGCAGTCCGCGGTTGATGAGGCGGGTGACGCGGGTTTCCTCGTCGGCCCACACCACGACGACGAGCGGGAAAAAGGGCGCCATCCCGGTTTCCACCAGCAACGGGATGTCCTCGACCACGACGGTGCCGTCGGCGACCGAGTCGATGATCTCCTGCCGGCGCTTGCCCACCAGCGGATGCACGATACCGTTCAGGATGGCGCGCTGTTCGTCGTCCTGAAAAGCCTTGGCGGCCAGGGCGGGCCGGTTCAGGGCACCGTCGGGCAGCAGGATGTCCTCACCGAACGCCTCGACGAGTGCCGCCAGGCCCTCGGTGCCCGGCGCGACGACCTCCCGGGAGATGACGTCACCGTCGACGATGACCCCGCCGCAGTCGGCGAAGGTCGAGGACACGGTCGACTTGCCCGCCCCGATGCCGCCGGTCAATCCAATTCTCAGCACCGCACCAGTCTGTCAGGGCCCGGATACGGCGAACGCCCCGGCTCGCGGTGAGCCGGGGCGTTCGTCGAGATGGCTGCTAGGCGTTGCCGGCCAGCTTCTCCCGCAGTGCGGCGAGCTGGGCGTCGCTGGCGAGCGTGCCGCCGCTGGATTCACCCTCCGAGCGCGACGAGCCGTTCGACACCGGACGCGCGGCCTCTTCGGCCTCGGCCGCGGCGAACTTCTCCATCTGCGCGGTGTGCATCTTGTGCCGGCGCTCGGCCTCGGCGTAGCGGGACTCCCACTCCTCACGCTGCTTCTCGAAACCCTCGAGCCATTCGTTGGTCTCGGAGTCGAAGCCCTCGGGGAAGATGTAGTTGCCCTGCTCGTCGTAGCTGTCGGCCATGCCGTACTTCGAGGGGTCGAACTCCTCGGTGTAGTCCTCGTTGGCCTGCTTGAGCGACAGCGAGATCCGGCGACGCTCCAGGTCGATGTCGATGACCTTGACCATCGCGTCGTCGCCGACCTGGACCACCTGGTCCGGAACCTCGACGTGGCGCTCGGACAGCTCGGAGATGTGCACCAGGCCCTCGATGCCCTCCTCGACGCGGACGAACGCGCCGAACGGCACCAGCTTGGTGACCTTGCCCGGCACGATCTGGCCGATCGCGTGGGTGCGGGCGAAGTGGCGCCACGGATCTTCCTGAGTCGCCTTGAGCGACAGCGAAACCCGCTCGCGGTCCATGTCGACGTCGAGCACCTCGACGGTGACCTCGTCGCCGACGGTGACGACCTCGGACGGATGATCGATGTGCTTCCAGGACAGCTCGGAGACGTGCACCAGGCCGTCGACGCCGCCGAGGTCGACGAACGCGCCGAAGTTGACGATCGACGACACGACACCCTTGCGGATGGCGCCCTTCTGCAGCTGGTTCAGGAACTCGCTGCGCACCTCGGACTGGGTCTGCTCCAGCCAGGCGCGGCGGCTCAGCACCACGTTGTTGCGGTTCTTGTCGAGCTCGATGATCTTGGCCTCGATCTCCTTGCCGATGTACGGCTGCAGATCGCGGACCCGACGCATCTCGACCAGGGAGGCGGGCAGGAAGCCGCGCAGGCCGATGTCGAGGATCAGGCCGCCCTTGACGACCTCGATGACGGTGCCCTTGACGGCCTCGTCCTTTTCCTTGAGCTCTTCGATGGTGCCCCAGGCGCGCTCGTACTGCGCCCGCTTCTTGGACAGGATCAGGCGGCCTTCCTTGTCCTCCTTGGTGAGGACCAGGGCTTCCACCTCGTCGCCGACGGACACAACCTCATTGGGGTCGACGTCGTGCTTGATGGAGAGCTCGCGGGAAGGGATGACGCCTTCGGTCTTGTAACCGATGTCTAGGAGTACTTCGTCGCGATCGACCTTGACGATCGTCCCCTCGACGATGTCGCCATCGTTGAAGTATTTGATGGTCTTGTCGATGGCGGCGAGGAAATCCTCAGCCGAGCCGATGTCGTTGACGGCTACTTGCGGCGAGGTGACGGAGGGACTTGGCATGTGGTGGGTTGCTCCGGACAGGTTTACTCGTAGGTACAGGTGATTGGTTGGTGACCTGAGATCGCGCACACAGGTACCTGTTGAGCCTACTCGACTCGGTCCATGCAGGACAAACCCGGATCATCGCCGCCCGCCTGTTCCGGCTAACCTGCTGTGGTGTCCCCGGTCGGCACCCCGCCTCCCCCGCATCTGCCCGTTTCGCCGTGGGCCCGGCAGGTCCGCAAGGTCGGCGCCCCGCTGGGGCTGCTCATTGCGCTCGGGACCCTCGCCGGCCTCCTCGTCATCCTGCTGACCGCGGTCAACCCGGTCGGCACGGCGGTCGGGTTCGTCCTGTCGAGCATCGCGATGGCCGTCGTCGTGCTCGCGTACCTGTGGCTGGACCGATGGGAGCCCGAACCACCACGACTCTTGGTGTTCGCGTTCATCTGGGGGACGTCGGCGGCCGTCGTCATCTCCGCGGTGCTGCAGGTGTTCCTCGAGGTATGGCTCAACCCCACAGTCGGCACCGCCGACTCCGGCACCAGCCCGCTGACGCTGGTTTTGGGCGCCCCGCTCACCGAGGAGGCCGCCAAGGGCCTGTTCCTGCTCATCATGATGACCGGCGCGCGCCGCAACGAGATGAACTCGCTGACCGACTGCCTGGTGTACGCCGGCCTGGTCGGCGCGGGTTTCGCGTGGCTCGAGGACATCCTCTACATCGCCAACGGCGAATCGCTGGCCGATTCGCTGCTGACCGCCGCGCTGCGGTTGATCATGGCGCCGTTCGCGCACTCGCTGTTCACGACGGTGTTCGCGATCGGGGTGTGGTTCGCCCTGCACCGCCGCGACGCCGCCGCGCGAGCCGGCTTCCTTCTGCTCGGCTACGCCGGGGCGGTGCTGCTGCACGCCATGTGGAACGGTTCGTCGCTGCTCGGTGTCCAGGCGTACTTCGGCCTGTACGTGTTCTGGATGATGCCGATCTTCGGGCTGGCGATCGTGCTGGCGGTCCGGAGCCGCCGCCGGGAACAGCGGATCGTCGCGGCCAAACTCCCCGGCATGGTGGCCGCGGGACTGGTGACGCCCGGTGAGGCGGCATGGCTGGGTTCCCTCCGCAGCCGCAACCTGGCCATCGCGGAAGCGAGGCGGTTCGGTGGCAAACAGGGCGGCGAGTCGGTGAAGCGGTTCGCCCATCAGGTCGTCGAGCTGGCGTTCGTCCGCGACCGCATCGACCGCGGTTTCGGTGACCCCCGCGTGATCGGACTCCTGCACGAGGAGACCTACGCGCTGTACGCGGCCAGGGCCGCATCGCCGGCGCTGCAGTCGATGGCCGGCTACCGCTCGACACTCAGGCCTTGAAGTACACCAACTGGTGCGTGGTGACGAGCAGTTCGCCCGTCCTGCTCCACAACTCGGCCGACTGATCGAAGTACCCGCGCGCGAACCGGTTGGCGCGGGCGCTGGCCAGCACGTAGTCACCACCGACCGCGTCGAGGGCCTCGGAGTCGGCGTGGAAGTACGTCGTCAGCGTGATCGTCCCGGCGGGCGAGACCGCGCCGCGCCGCAGGAACACCCGGGGATAGAAGATGTCGCTCATCGCCGCCAGCGACGCGAAGTCCAGCCCGCGCCCGCGGCGGTCGCGCGCCCACAGCGTGGTCATCGACGATGGCGCCGTGCCCGCCCCGGCGCCGGGGACCCCACCGTCGACGTAGCGCATCTCGTAGTTTCGCGCCCAGACGATCATGTCGGGCAGTCCGGATTCGGCGACCCCGTCGGGCTCCGGCACGGTCGGCATCGTCTGTTCGGTGTCCGACCAGGTGTCGCGGCGACTTCCGAAGACCGCGGTCGCGTTGGTCGTGACCACCCCGTCCTGCCAGAGCTCGATGAGCCAATGCTGGTTCGTCCTGTTGGTCCGGATGCACCGCACGCCGACGTCGAAGGAACCGTCGGCGACGGGGGCGGCGAAATTGACTGTGAGCGAGAGCGGTTCACCGATCCGGTCCTGCTGCATCTCGACTGCCCGCAGCAGCACGGCCGCGGTCATGCCGCCGAATGGGCCGACCATGTTGGCCCAGTCCGCCCGGGTGTGGCCGCGCCACCGGCCGGGTTCGTCTGCGGGTTCAAGTGCGACGGCCTCGTCGAACGGGTGCGACGCCACGTCAGTGCGCCGCCGCGTCCCAGCTGCGGCCGTACCCGACACTGACCTCGAGCGGTACGTCGAGCGCGTATGCGCCGCCCATCTTGTCGCGGACCAGCTCTTCGAGCGTGTCGCGCTCGCCGTCGGCCACCTCGAAGAGCAGCTCGTCGTGCACCTGCAGCAGCATCCGCGACGAGAGCCCGGCGTCCTTGATCGCCTGATCGACATTGATCATCGCGACCTTGATGATGTCGGCGGCGCTGCCCTGGATCGGGGCGTTGAGCGCGGCCCGCTCCGCGGCCTCGCGCACGTTGCGATTGCTGCTGTCCAGTTCGGGCAGGTAGCGGCGGCGACCGAACACCGTCGAGGTGTAACCGTCCTTGCGGGCCTGGTCGACGACGTCGCGCAGGTAGTCGCGGATGCCGCCGAACCGGGCGAAGTACTGGTCCATCTGGACCTTGGCCTCTTCGGTGGAGATCTTGAGCTGCGCGGCCAACCCGTAGGCGCTCAGCCCGTAGGCCAGGCCGTAGGACATCGCCTTGACGCGGCGGCGCAGATCCGGCGTCACCTCGTCGATCGGCACGTCGAACGCGCGGGACGCGACGAACGAGTGCAGATCCTCGCCGGTGTTGAAGGCCTCGATCAGGCCGGCGTCCTGCGAGAGGTGCGCCATGATGCGCATCTCGATCTGGCTGTAGTCGGCGGTCATCAGCTCGGTGTAACCCGTGCCGACCACGAAGGCGTCGCGGATGCGCCGGCCAGCCTCGGTGCGGATCGGGATGTTTTGCAGGTTCGGTTCGGTCGAGGACAGTCGGCCGGTCGCGGCGATGGTCTGATTGAACGTGGTGTGGATGCGCCCGTCCGAGGCCACGGAGTTCAGGAGCCCGTCGACGGTGACCTTGAGCCGGGTGGCGTCGCGGTGGGCCAGCAGGTGCTGCAGGAACGGATGACCGGTCTTGTCGAAAAGCGACTGCAGTGCGTCGGCGTCGGTGGTGTACCCGGTCTTCGTCTTCTTCGTCTTCGGCATCTCGAGTTCGTCGAACAGCACCGTCTGCAGCTGTTTCGGGGAACCGAGATTGATCTGCTTGCCGATCACCGCGTAGGCCGCCTCGGCGGCGTCGCGGATCAGGTCGGCGAATTCGCTCTGGAGCTGCCGCAGCTGGTCGACGTCGACGGCGATGCCGATGTGCTCGATCTCGGCGAGCACCCGCTGCACCGGCAACTCCATCCGGCCCAGGAGCGAGGACGAGTCGATGCGGGCCAGTTCCTCGTCGAGGGCGTCGGCGAGGTCGAGCACCGCGACGGCACGCAGAATCAGCGTCTGGACCGCTTGATCGTCGCCGCCCTCACTGTCGTCGAGGAGTGAGAGTTGTTGCTGCGCAGGGTTGTCCGCGCGCAGTTCGCGACGCAGGTAACGCAGGGAGAGGTCATCGAGGCTGAAGCTGCGTTGCCCGGGCCGCACCAGGTAGGCGGCCAACGCCGTGTCGGAGGTGACCCCCGCGAGCTTCCAGCCGCGGCCGGCGAGGTCGTGCATGGCGAGCTTGGCTTCGTGCAGCGCCTTCGGCGGGCCGGGGTCGGCCAGCCACGACGCCAACGCCGCCTCGTCGTCCGGGTCGAGGGAGGACGTGTCGATGTAGCGGCCGTCGCCATCGGCGGCGACGATGGCCAGCGCGGTGGCGTCGGCGTCGTAGGCGAGGTGGGTGCCGACGACCGCGAGCCCGAACCGGTTCCCGAGGCTGTGTTCGGAGAGCCAGGCCGCGAGTTCGCCGCGCTCGAGCGCCTTGCCCCGCACGTCGAAGCCGTGCTCGACCTCGGGCTCGACGGACGCCAGCGTCTCGAACAGGCGGTCGCGCAGCACCCGGAACTCGAGGTCGTCGAACAGCCGGTGGATCTGGTCGCGGTCCCAGGTCTGCATGCGCAGCGTGTCGGGGGTGTGCGGTAGCGGGACGTCCTTGACGAGGTCGGTGAGCTCTCGGTTGAGCACCACGTGGGACAGGTTCGCCCGCAGCGCGTCGCCGACCTTGCCCTTGACCTGGTCGACGTTGTCGACCAGGGCCTGCAGCGACCCGTATTCGGCGATCCACTTGGTCGCCGTCTTCTCCCCCACACCGGGAATGCCGGGCAGGTTGTCGCTCGGATCACCCCGCAGCGCCGCGAAGTCGGGGTACTGCTGCGGCGTCAGCCCGTACTTCTCGAGCACCGCATCCGGGGTGAAACGGGTCAGTTCACTGACGCCCTTGCGCGGGTAGAGCACGGTCACGTCGTCGCTGACGAGTTGCAGCGCGTCGCGGTCACCCGTCACGACGAGCACCCGGTAACCCTCCGTCTCGGCCTGCGTGGCGAGCGTGGCGATGATGTCGTCGGCCTCGAAGCCGGGTTCGGCCAGCACGGCGATGCCCAGCGCGACGAGCACCTCTTTGGTGATGTCGATCTGCCCGCGGAACTCGTCGGGTGTGGACGAGCGCCCGGCCTTGTATTCGGGGTACTTGTCGACGCGGAACGTCTGGCGGGAGACGTCGAAGGCGGCGGCCACGTGGGTGGGCTGCTCGTCGCGGAGCAGGTTGATGAGCATCGCGGTGAATCCGTAGACCGCGTTGGTGGTCAGCCCGCCCTGGGTCTTGAAGTTCTCCGCAGGCAGTGCGTAGAAGGCGCGATAGGCCAGTGAGTTGCCGTCCAGCAGCATCAATGTCGGCTTGTCGTCCGCCTTCGTGGCGGCCGTCTTCTTGGCTGCGGAGGTGCTGACTGGGCTCACGGGCACAACTCTAGGCACCCGCGGTGACATACAGGCGCTCGCGGGGCCATGCCGACACCGTCGCCCGCTGACTGGAACACGTTTCAGTTTTGCCGGTCATCTGGGTACGCTGACCGCGTGTCAGCAGCTTCCACGCAACCGGCGATCGACGGCTGGTTCGGTACCGACGGGTCCGGTGAGGCCTATCTGATCGGCGGCAAATGCCATCAGTGCGGGACCTTCGTCTTTCCCCCGCGAGCGAACAACTGCCCCAACCCCGCCTGCGACGGCGACGACCTCGCCCAGGTCCCGTTGTCCCGGCGCGGAAAGCTGTGGAGCTACACCGAGAACCGGTACGCCCCACCCCCGCCGTATCCGTCCCCCGAACCGTTCGCACCCTTCGCCGTCGCCGCGGTCGAACTGGCCGACGAGGGCCTGATCGTGCTCGGCAAGGTGGTCGAGGGAACGCTTGCCGCCGATCTGAAGGTCGGCATGGAGATGGAACTGACGACCATGCCGCTCTACATCGGCGACGACGGCGTCGAACGGATCGTGCACGCCTGGAGGATCGCGGACGCGAGGAGCGGGGAAGGTCGAGCCCGATGAGCCCCGAACCCGTCTACATCCTCGGCGCCGGTATGCACCCATGGGGCAAGTGGGGCAACGACTTCACCGAGTACGGCGTGGTCGCCGCCCGCGCCGCGCTGGCCGAGGCCGGGCTCGACTGGCGCCAGATCCAGCTGGTGGCCGGCGCCGACACCATCCGCAACGGGTACCCCGGGTTCGTCGCCGGATCGACGTTCGCCCAGAAACTGGGGTGGAACGGCGTGCCCGTCACCTCGAGTTACGCCGCGTGCGCCAGCGGATCGCAGGCGCTGCAGAGCGCCCGCGCGCAGATCCTCGCCGGATTCTGTGATGTCGCGCTGGTGATCGGCGCGGACACCACGCCGAAGGGGTTCTTCGCCCCGGTCGGCGGCGAGCGCAAGAACGACCCCGACTGGCAGCGCTTCCATCTCATCGGCGCCACCAACACCGTCTACTTCGCGATGCTCGCGCGCAGGCGGATGGATTTGTACGGCGCCACGCTCGAGGATTTCGCCGCGGTGAAGGTCAAGAACGCCCGCCACGGCCTCGACAACCCGAACGCCCGCTACCGCAAGGAAAGCTCCGTCGAGGACGTTCTGGCCAGCCCGGTCGTGTCCGATCCGCTCCGGCTGCTGGACATCTGCGCGACGTCCGACGGCGCGGCGGCGCTCATCGTGGCCAGCAGGTCGTTCGCCGAGAAGCACCTCGGCTCGGTCGAGGGTGTGCCCTCGGTGCGCGCGGTGAGCCTGCAGACACCGCAGTACCCGCAGCACCTGCCCGAACTTCCGGACATCGCCACCGATTCGACGGCCGTGGTGCCGGCACCCGAGCGGGTGTTCAAGGACCAGATCCTCGACGCGGCCTACGCGGAAGCCGGGATCGGCCCGGAGGATCTGAGCGTCGCCGAGGTCTACGACCTCTCCACCGCACTGGAACTCGACTGGTACGAGCACCTCGGGCTGTGCCCGAAGGGCGAGGCCGAGCAGCTGTTGCGCAGCGGCGCCACGACGATCGGCGGCCGGATCCCGGTCAACCCGTCGGGCGGGTTGGCGTGCTTCGGTGAGGCCATCCCGGCGCAGGCGATCGCCCAGGTCTGCGAGTTGACCTGGCAGCTCAAGGGTCAGGCCACCGGCAGGCAGGTCGAGGGCGCGAAGGTCGGCGTGACCGCGAACCAGGGTTTGTTCGGCCACGGCTCATCGGTGGTCGTCGCGCGGTAAGCCGCCCCGGGTCCGGTGGCTCAGGCGACACCGAGATACGCGGCGCGGACGCTGTCGTCGTGCAGCAGTTCGCGCGCGTTCCCGGTTCGCGTCACCTCGCCGGTCTCGAGGATGTAGGCACGGTCCGAGCGGGACAGCGCCTGCTGTGCGTTCTGTTCGACCAGCAGCACCGTCGTGCCCTGGGCGTTGATGTCGGCGATGATCTTGAAGATCTGCGAGATCACCATCGGCGCAAGCCCCATCGACGGCTCGTCGAGGAGCAGCACCTTGGGCCGGGCCATCAGCGCCCGCCCGATCGCCAGCATCTGCTGCTCGCCGCCGGACAACGTGCCGCCGACCTGCGAGCGCCGCTCCGCCAGCCGCGGAAACGTCTCGAACACCCAGTCCAACCGCTCGCGATGCTCGGCCTTGGTGGCGAATTTTCTTGCGTAGCAGCCCATCTCGAGGTTCTCGGTCACGGTCATCCCGGGGAACACGCCACGCCCCTCGGGAGCCTGGATCAGACCGTCCGCGACCCGGCGGTGCGCCTTCACCCGTGAGACGTCTGTGCCGTCGAACCACACCGAACCCGAGGTGAGCGGGCGCAGGCCCGAGATGGCCCGCATCATGGTGGTCTTCCCCGCGCCGTTGGACCCCAGCAGCGTGACCAACTCGCCCTCGTGCACCTTGATCGAAACCCCGTGCAGCGCCCGGATCCGGCCGTAGTGCACGACGATGTCGCGGACCTCCAGCAGGACCTTGCGCGGCTCAGTTGATTTCGTCATCAGGCACTCCCAGGTAGGCGGCGATGACCTTCGGGTCCTCGCGGATCTCGGCAGGCAGCCCGTCGGCGATCTTGCGGCCGAACTCCAGAACGACGATCCGGTCGGTCACACCCATGACCAGCCGCATGTCGTGCTCGATGAGCAGCACGGTGTAACCGTCGTCGCGGATCTTGCGGATCAGCTCGATCAGCGCGGCCTTCTCTGCGGGGTTGAAGCCGGCAGCGGGTTCGTCCAGGCACAGCAGTTTGGGTTCGGTGGCCAGCGCGCGGGCGATCTCCAGCCGCCGCTGATCGCCGTAGGACAGGTTCTTCGCCTTCTCCTCGCCGCGGTGCGCGATGCCCACGAAGTGAAGTAATGCAGCCGCTCTTTCGATCGCCGACTTCTCCTCCCGGCGGTGCCGGGGTGTGCGGATCAAGGCCCCCGGCACCGACGTCAGGTGCCGCGCATCGGTGCCGACCATGACGTTCTCCAGCGCCGTCATCTCCCCGAAGAGCCGGATGTTCTGGAACGTCCTGGCGATACCGCGCCGGGTGATCTGGTGGCGTTTGATGCGGCCGAGCGGCTTACCGTCGAACGTCACCGAACCCGAACTGGGGCGGTAGACACCGGTGATGGCGTTGAAGCAGGTGGTCTTGCCCGCACCGTTGGGACCGATCAACCCGAGGATCTCGCCGCGCCGGATGTCGAAGGTCACCGAGTCCAGTGCGGTCAGCCCGCCGAACTTCACGGTGAGGTCATGGGTCTGCAGCAGGGTCTCACCCTCGGCAGCCTCGATATCGCGGTGCACACCGGAGAGTTCCTCGATCGTCATCGCGTCGCCCCCTCGTTCTCGCCGGACGCGCGACGCAACAGGTCGCGCGCCGCCTTGCCGTAAGTGAGCAGTTGCTGGCGCGCCGGGAACAGGCCCTGCGGCCGGAAGATCATCAGCACCACCAGGGCCAGTCCGAAGAACAGGTACTTCAGGTCGCCAAGGTTGATGCCGAGGAAGTGCACGCCCAGAAGGCGATTCGGCAGGTAGACGATGATGAACGCGCCGAAGATCACGCCCAGCTTGTTGCCCTGCCCGCCGAGGACGACAGCGCACAGGAACAGCATCGAGTTGATGATGTTGAACGTCGGCGGCGCCACGTACTGAACCTGCCCGGCATACAGCGCCCCGGAGAGCCCGCCGATCGCGGCGCCGATGACGAACGCCCACAGCTTGAAGCGGAAGGTGTTGACCCCCATGACCTCCGCCGCGTCCTCGTCCTCGCGGACCGCGACCCACGCCCGACCCACCCGGCTGCGTTCGAGGTTGCCGACCAGCAGCAGGATGGCCACGATCAACACCAGGCCGAGCCAGAACCACCAGGTGCCGTAGTTCGCCTCGCCCGTCGAATTGGCCCGGGAGAACACGCCTTCGGGGAGCCGCTCGCTCTCCCCCACGCGCGGGTACTCGACCTCGTTGAGGCCGCGGGGGCCGTTGGTGATGTCGGAGAGGTTGTCGGCGAGCAGGCGGATGATCTCGCCGAACCCGAGCGTGACGATCGCCAGATAGTCACCGCGCAACCGCAGTGTCGGGGTGCCCAGGATGAGCCCCGCGAGCGCGGTCACGGCCATCGCCAGGGGCACACACGCCAGCCACGCCCAGTCCGTCGTCAGCCAGCCACCGGGACCGGCCTGGTTCCACGGGCTGCTGGGGCTGGTCAGGAGCGCGACGGTGTAGGCGCCGACGGCGTAGAAGCCGACATAGCCCAGATCGAGCAGACCTGCCTGGCCCACAACGACATTGAGGCCGATCGCGATGATCGCCACCATCGCGAACTGGGCCATCGTGCCACCGAAGCTGATGCCGGGTGTGTTGAGGAACGGCGGGGTGAACAGCGGCAACAGGGCCAGCACGCCGAACACCAGCACCCCGAACAGCCACTTCATCGGCCGGCTCAGGCTCGCCCACCAGGCGCGTAGGCCGTCACCGGGCGCGAGCAGCTTGTCCATCCTCGTCATGGGCGCCCGCGTCGCACCCCGCTGCTGGTCTGTCATACCCGTGCCTTCCCGAGGCTCTCACCGAGTATCCCCGTCGGACGGAACAACAGGACGAGCACCAGCAGGACGAAGGCGACGACGTCACGCCACTGCGTGCCGAACACGGCCTGCCCGTAGTTCTCCATCACCCCCAGGATGAGGCCGCCGAGCAGCGCGCCGCGCAGGTTGCCGATACCGCCGAGCACCGCGGCGGAGAAGGCCTTGATGCCGAGCAGGAATCCGCCGGAGTAGATGATGCCCTGCGGGACCTTGAGGGTGTAGAGCAGCGCCGCCGCACCGGCCAGCAGACCGCCGATCATGAACGTCAGCATGATGACCCGTTCCCGCGACACCCCCATCAGCGTCGCGGTGTTCGGGTCCTGCGCCACCGCGCGGATGCCGCGGCCGAATTTCGTCCTGTTGATGGCGATGTCGGTGAGCAGGGCGAAGAACAGGGCGGCCCCGATGATCACCAGCGTGACGTTGGAGACGGCCGCGCCGAAGATCTCAAATTGGGTCTTCGGCTGCACCAGCGTGATCGGCTGCTGGGCATTGCTGCCCCCGTAACCCTTGATGATCTTCGGCAGGATGAAGTGGACGAACTCCTGCAGCACGAACGACATGCCGATGGCCGTGATGAGGAAGGTCAGCGGCCGCGCTCCCCGTCTTCGCAGCGGACGGTAGGCCACCGCCTCCAGACCGACGGCCGCAGACCCGGACACCAACATGGCGAACAGCATCGCGATCGCCAGATACAGCACCGTCAGCGCGATGCCTTTGTTGTAGGCGTTGCCCGACGGGGTGAAACCGAGGATGAAGTCGAGACAGAAGTAGGCGCCGAACATCCCCAGCATGAAGATCTCGGAGTGGGCGAAGTTGATCAGCCGCAGCACGCCGAACACCAACGTGTAGCCGACCGCGACCAGCGCATAGATGGCGCCCCACGACAACCCGTCGATCGTCAACTGCCAGAACCCGTTTCGCAGGCCCTCGAGGTTGAAGCTGATATTCGCCGCCAGACAGGCGTACTGGTCGACGCAATCGGCGATCACGGTGCGGTGGGCTCCTCGCGGGTGGGAGTGCTAAGCGAGACGCGTCCGAGCCAAGTGGTTCGGACGCGTCTCGTCTAGTCGATCACTGGACCTTGTACATCCAGATCAGCGTGGTGGTGAGTTCACCCTGCGGTGTCCACTGGTAGTTGCGCGCCACGCCCTGGCCGTTGTAGTTGCGCACGTAGTCCAGCAGCGCCTGGCGGGTGATGGCCCCGGAGTCGATGCCCTTCACCAGGATGGTGCCCAGGTCGTAGCCCTCGGTGCTGTAGGTGCCGGGCTCCTGGCCGAACTTCTGGGTGTACTCGTCGGCGAAGCCGCCGGTGGCCGGGCCGCAGGGGCAGGACAGCAGAGCCTCCTTGGACGCCTCACCGGCCTGCTTGACGAACTCCGGATCCTTCGTGCCGTCGGCGCTGACGAAGGTGCCCTCGAAGCCGCCGTCCTTGAGCTGCTGCACGAACGGCGCGGCCTCCGCGTAGTAACCGCTGAAGAAGACCGACTGCGGGCTGGCACCCTTGACCTGGGTGACGGCGGCCGAGAAGTCCTTGTCGCCCTTCTTCACCGAGATGTTGCACGCCGGGTCCGCGACCGGCCCGAGCGTCTCGCGGACCGCCTGGGCGAGGCCGAGGCCGTAGTCGGTGCTGTCGTCGACGACGCAGACCTTCTGGTGGCCCAGCGTGTTCTTCAGGTAGTTGGCGACCGACGGACCCTGGACGCCGTCGTTGGCCAGGCCGCGGAAGAAGGTCCGCCATCCCTTCTCGGACAGCGTGACGTTGGTCGCCGAGGCGGTCGCGGCGACCAGGCCGGCCTGGTTGAACACGTCGCCGGTTGCGTTGGTCTCACCCGAGAAGGCCGGGCCGACAAGGCCGATCGTGTACTGGTCGTCGACGATCTGCGGGGCGATGGCGCTGGCCTTCTGCGGGTCACCCTCGGTGTCGAACGTCTTGAGCTGGACCTGACAGCCGGGGTTGGCGGCGTTGTGCTTGTCGACGGCCAGCTGCACGCCGTTCTTGATGTTGATGCCCAGCGCCGCGTCCGGGCCGTTGAGCGCGCCTGCCATCGCGATCGAGAGCGGCGGGCAGGTCGCCTTGCCGTCACCGGCCGGATCTGCCGGGGCGGCGCCTTCTGCGGCCTTGACCTCCGCGCCGTTCTCGTCGATCTGGACCTGCTCGACGATCTTCAGATTCGTCTGCGCCGCTTCCTCTTCGGGTGTCGACTGACTGCAGCCGCCAAGGGCGAGCGCCAACAGCCCCGCGCTACCGAGAGCGAATGCGTTCCGTGCCACGCGACCGCGCACGTTTCACCTCCTGGTCGATGTTGTCGTCGGCATCGACTCCCGTGGCCGCAACGGCCTGGGCGCTGACGCTTCCGGTAGAACATAGCCAACACCCGGCCATGGTGCGTGTTGTTGGAAAACGCGCGGCGCGTCCGCGCAGGTGGAACGGGCCGACCTAACCGGCCGACGGCTCGCTCTTGGGGGTGTCCAGCGTCTCGAGCACCACCTCGGCCACCCGCTTCATGGTGGTTCTGCGGTCCATCGCCGCGCGCTGGATCCACTTGAACGCCTCGGGCTCGGTCATCCCCTGATTGGCCTGGAGCAGCCCCTTCGCCCGCTCGACCAGCTTGCGGGTCTCCAGGCGGTCCGAGAGCGTCGCGACCTCTTCTTCGAGCGCGTGGATCTCGCTGAAGCGGCTGACGGCCACCTCGATGGCGGGGATCAGGTCGTTGACGTTGAACGGTTTGACCAGGTAGGCCATCGCGCCGGCGTCGCGGGCCTTCTCGACGAGGTCTCGCTGGCTGAAGGCGGTGAGGATCACGATCGGGGCGATCCGCTTGCCCGCTATCTCCGACGCCGCGTCGATCCCGTCGCGGCGGGGCATCTTCACGTCCATGATGACGAGATCGGGGCGCAGCGCCTCGGCCAGTTCGACGGCCTCCTGGCCGTCGCCGGCCTCGCCGACGATCTCGTAGCCCTCGTCACGCAGCATCTCGGCCAGGTCCATCCGGATGAGCGCCTCGTCTTCGGCGATGAGCACGCGGCGGGGCGTCGGTGAGCCGGTCATGGATGTCATTGTGGCGGTAACCCGGGCGATCAGCGACCTCGGGGCCATCCTCTATGGTGGGAGACCGCACGCCCTCGTATCCCAACTGGCAGAGGAAACGGATTCAAAACCCGTACAGTGTGAGTTCGAATCTCACCGAGGGCACCGCATAGCCGCTGATCAGGCCATACTTCGGCCAGCCGGAACCGTCTTCAGCGCCGGGACCGTCCGCAGACCGTCCGCAGCAGCGTCGAACGCGTCCGCAATCGCGTCCAGATCGTCAGCGAACAAATGCCCGTACCGGTCGAGCGTCATCGTCGCCGTCTTGTGGCCGAGCAGCCGTTGCAGAACCTTCACGTTGCAACCGGCCGCGATCGACAGTGACGCGCAGGTGTGGCGCAGATCGTGCGGCGTTAGAGCGGCCTGGCCGATCGCTTCCGCGGCCGGATCGAATGCCCACCGCAGTTCGCCGATCGTGACGAAGCCGCCGCCGCGGCGCGACGGGAACAGCAGCTCATCCTCGGCGCGGGATGCAGCCTCGGTCGAGAGAAGGTCGGCGAGGAACCTCGGCACCGGCACCGTGCGGGCGCTGTGATTCTTCGTTGGCCCCTCCACGAGTCCGCGGCCCGTCACGTTCGTGACGGATCGCCGAACGCGGATACGACGCGCCGCCAGGTCGACATCACCGACCCGGAGCGCAGCCGCCTCCCCGAAGCGGAGGCCGCAGTATCCGAGGACGAACACGAGCGTCCGGAAGCGGCCGGCGGCGATCGCGAGCCGGTGCAACTGCTCATGCGTCAAAAACCGCTGCTCGACCTCGCCGACGCGCGGCAGCTCGATCCCTTCGGCGGGACTGGCCGGGAGATGCTTCGCACGGACGGCGAACTTCAGCACCGCGCCGACGAGCTGGTGTGTCTGGCGGACCCGTGAGGCGCTGAGTCCGCGGCCCTCGAAACGCGTGGATCCCGTTGCCGACAAGGCGGCGATCCAGACCTGCAAGTCGTCAAAGCGCACGTCCCGCAGCGGCACGTCGCGCCAGCGCGGCAGCACGACGGTATCGAGCAGGGAGCGGTATCCGGCGACCGTCTTCGGCGCGCGGGTCGCCTTCGTCCCGTACCAGCGTTCAGCGATCGCGCCGAACGTGACCACCGCGAGCGCGGGGTCCGTCCATGTGCCGGTCACCTGATCGCTGACTTGTTGGTCGAGCCATCGCTGCGCATCAGTCTTGCGGGCGAAGCCTCGCGCGTGCTCGCGGCCTTGCTCGTCGACGTACCGCGCGCGCCACCGGCTGCCCTTGCCATGGCTCGCGCTCGGAACGCTCTTTGTCGAGCCGTCTGCCTCGCGGACTGTCCTCGTCCAGCGGTCCTCAACGCCTGCTCGGCGATTCCGCTTCATAACTTTTCCTGCCTGTCCTGATCAGCAAAGTATGCGTTGAGCGAATAGTCCACGCGGACAATCAGTCCGAGTTCACAAGCGAAGTAAACACCGACTCCCTAGCGTCCACTGTATCGGCAGTTGCCAACACAGGAAGGCGCAACACAAGTGAGTACGCAGGAAGAGTCGACACCGGAGTTTCTCAGCGCAGCAGACCTCGAGAAACTCACCGGAACACCGAAGGCGACCTGGCGCTATTGGGCGCACACCGGCTACGGACCGCAGTCATTCAAGATCGGTCGCCGCCGGGTGTGGCGGAAGGCCGTCGTCCTCGCCTGGCTCGAAGCGCAAGAGGCCGCCTCGGCATGACACCCGTTCGAACTGTTCGCTCGGTGATCAAGAAAACGGGAGTTCGACGTGGGACGAAGGAATCCGATACAGGTAGTCGGCGAGCCGATCCGGCAAGGCGTCACCTGGATCTCGGACGATCTCATTCGATCAGGCGCACACGATGACGCGCTCGGTTCCGATGGGCTTGTCGTGATGGTGTTCATGCTGTCCTGGGCAATCACGCCAGGCTCGGCGCGGCGACCTTGGGAAACCTCGGCCGCACAGATCTCCGAGCAATTCGGCTGGGGTCTCAACCGCGAACGCGCGAAGCGTGCGCTGGACCGCGCCGTGAAAGACCGCCGCCTGATCATCCGTGAGTACATCCGCGACGGGCAGGTCGTTCCGCGCCGCTGCGCCTATGTCGTGTGCGCCGGCGGCCGCCGATTCACCGACGAAGAGTTGCTTCGGCACTCCGCGCCCGTCTCACTACCACCGAAGGCGAGACCGGTATGACACCCCACCTTGCACGGAATCCGTGCATGTCCCGCGGACCGATGTTGCACGGCTGCCGTGCATGTTCCGTGTGCGGATGTTGCACGGAAACCGTGCATGTTGAACTGAGCGACCTTGCACGACTAGGGGTGCAACATCAGCGCCCGAACCTTGCACGGCAGCCGTGCAACACACCTTGCACCCCCGTGGGTGCAACACAGGACAACCTACCTACGGACTACAGATCCCTTCATGCACTGGCGTGCAAGAAGGCGCGCAAACCCCTACCGCAATTGACCACCCCCACCGGTATGCAAGCCGGGGACGTACGCAACCACCGACCGCGCGCGCGGAGAACGGGATCGAACGCATGATTCGCCATCACGGCCGTGTCCTCGTCCGCGCCTACCTCGATACCCGAGCACTCGGCCGCGCCTGCCCGGTGTGTGGCGCAGCTCCGGCGCGATGGTGCTCCGAGCCGGACGGCCGCGACCGCCGAACCCCCTGCCTCGCACGGACCCGAGAACTCACACCGGCACAAGCCGCGGCGATCGCCGCCGCGGTCACTCAACCCGCAGAAAGGCAACCCATGATCACCGACTACGAAGACGTCCCCGGCGCGAACGCCGCAGCCCGTGCCGGCCGCGCGCGCCAGTTCGCCGCGATGCTGCTCACCGCCGCCCGCAGCGGCGACCAGGACTTCGAGCTGGTCGCCAACCTGAGCGTGGACTACATCCGCGCCGGGTTCACACCCGACGACATCGCGGCCGCCCGGCACGAACTCATCCGCGTCTATGCGCTCGACGACCGCAACCCCGACGACGCGCTTCGCGTGCTTCGCGAGATCGTCGAACCCGTCGTCGACGACAGCGACCCGGGCGATCCGGGCGTCACCGACTACGCGCACGGCGACGCCGCGGACGGCGCGAAGTACGAGGCTGCGGCATGGTTCGACGACGACCAGGGCGACGAGGCGGCGAGCTGGTGATCTGCGCCGTTCCCGCGGGGGTGCTGCTGTCGGTCGACGAGGCGCGGACCGTGCTGGATGTCCTCGAGGCGCAGGACTTCCCGCCGGCGAACGTCCGCATCGCCGCGCTGAACCTGCGCCGCGCGATCGGAAAAACTGGCATCGCCGCGAATCGCGACGCCAGTGGGTCGACCAGGAGAATACCCGCGCAGCGCGTCGCCGACGCCAGCGCGAGCACTGGCATCCCTGCGCGACAACGGAATTCGGCGCAACATGGCTCGCATGCAACCCTCAGCGCCGACGAAGCCGCGGCCGTCCTCGGGATCACCCCGAACGGCGTCCGCGACCTCCGCCGGCGCGGCCGACTACCCGCCGAACGCGTCAACGGCCGCTGGCGGTTCATCGCAGCCAACGTCGAAGCCCGAGCACGAAACGGAGCATGATCACTGATGGCCGGATTCCTCACCCCCGAGCTGAACGGGCTGAACCTCACGGTCAGCGTCGCGTTGAAGCAGCCGAATCGGATCACCGAGCGCATCGCGAATCTGGCCGCCGATCAACTGGTGCTCGACAAGATCTTCCACACGCTCGGCACACCCGTCACCGGCGGCGCGATGCTGTTTAACGAGGTCAAGATCGACGACTACTTCCTCGATCCCAACCAGACCATCGAAGAGCGCGCACCGGGCACCGAGTACCCGATCGTGAAGCGCGTCGACCCACGGCCGCAGCTCGCGAAGCCGCAGGACTGGGGCGGCAAGTTCGCCGTCGAAGACGAACGCGTCCACCGCAACGACACCGAGTACCTGAACGACCAGACGACGCAGCTCACGAACACCATCGTCGAGCGCCTCAACACTCGGGCACTCGAGATCCTCGACGCCGCCGCCGGCACCGGGCAGAACACCATCCCCGGCAATGACTGGATGAACGCATTCACCAGCGGCCCGGAATCAACCCTCACTCCGAACACAGAACTGCCGGCCGCCGACCTGGCCGCCGCGCTGATGGTCGGGAAGAACGAGCGGCTCGGCACGACATACGACACGCTGCTCGTCAACCCGCAGGAAGAGATGTCGTTGCGCGTGGCCTACGGCGACCGGCTCGAAGCGATGCTCCGCAGCCTCGGCCTGACGATGTTCTCCCACGTCCACATCACCGCCGGAACGGCGTGGGTTGTCCAGCGCGGGCAGGTCGGGATCATCGGGTTCGAGGAGATCCTCAAGACCGAGACGTGGCGCGATCCGCACAAGCGCACCAGCTACGTGCAGGCATACGCGGTGCCCGCGATGGCGGTCAACAAGCCCCACTGCGCGAAGAAGCTCACCGGCTTGGCGGGCTGAAGCTGATGCATCGCGGCCCCGGTCCGGATCCCGAATGGATGGCGCGGCAACGCCCGCTCGCGGTGAAGCGCCGCGCCGAACGCGCGCAAGCAGCGCAGCGCCGAGCCGACCGGACCGCCGCACTCGACCGAGCCGAAGCCAGCACGACCGACCTCGGCTGGTTCGACAACACGGCACCGACCACGCCGGCCGCACCGCGTACCGACCTCGGCTGGTTCTGATGCCCGACGACCAGGACGGCGACGAATGGCCGCGCGAACTTCGACGCTGCACCTGCGCGACACGGTCCTACGCGCCCGAGGACCACAGGAACGGCTGCGCAGTCGGGGAGCAGCCGCCCACATCATCGGCGACACCACAGCGTCGACCGTGGGCACCACACCGCCCCTTCTGATGCTCGCGGCGAGCCAGTCCCTTCGCTCGATTGCGGCGGTCGAGTTCCGGGGAGTCGACCGCGTGGTTCGTCTAACCCCAGACTCGCGGCCCCCTTCGCCGCGGGGAACGGCGCAGCGCTGGACGAGGGCAAGTCACGGTTCCGCCAGCGCTGCGCCAACACCCCCGTCGCTTTTCTCAAGGGGCCGGGGTGCCCGACTCCTTCGCGGTGAGTCGGGATTTTTTTTATTTCGACCCGAAACTTCGCGATAACCGCGGCATATAGAAAGGCGTGGTGACACGAAATGACCAGTCCCGGAACAGATATCGGCTACTATGCGCTTCCGATAATCCCTTCGTTCGAGGGTGGGGTCGGCAAGATCTCCCGCGACCTCGATCGCGCCTTCGATGGCGTGTCGAAGTCGGCGTCGAAGGCGATCGCCGGCGGCGTTCAGGACGGGGTCAAGTCGGCCGAGGCGGCGGTGAAGCGGTCATCGGACGCGATCTCGAAGCTGCGCGATAAGGAGGCCGCGGCGGCCGATAAGCTCCGCGTCGCCGAAGCGCGCATCGCAGAGGTACGTGAGAAGGGCGGCTCGTCGCTGGCGCGGGCGGAGGCGCAGCGCAACACGGCGCTTCGGGCGCAGGAGTCCGCCCTGCGGGACATCGAGACACAGAGTCGGCAGCTCGAGCGGGCACAGCAGCGGCTCGCCGATGCGCAGCGCGAAGCGGCCGATCCACCCGGGGCGGCGCGGGCCGGCGGCTGGCTCGATCGGATACGGGAGAAGGCGTCGGAGGCGACGGACGCGCTTCAGGAGATGGCCGAGGGGGCGCTGTCGGGCGGCGGGCTCGAGTCGGCTGGCAGCGGCGGCGGAGACGGCGCGGGAGCGGCGTTCGTCGCCGGCTTCGGCGCGCAGGTGACCAAGCTCGGCACGAAGGCCGGACCGATCGGGCTCGCGATCACGGCGGCGGCCGGCGTCGCGTTGGCGGGTGGCTCGCTGATCGCGCAGCAGGTGCTCGCCGGCATGGACAGGGAAGCCGCGGGCGATCTGGTGCAGGCGCGGCTCGGCGTGGATGACGCCACGATGGCGCGAATCGGGCAGCTCGCCGGCCGGGTGTACGGCCAGAACTTCGGGGAATCGAGTGCGGCCGTCCTCGAGGCGGCCCAGGAAGCGTGGCGGGCGGGCCTGATCAATCCCGAGATGACTGATCGGGAAGTCGAGGGCGTGCTGAAGCAGGTCAGCGGGATCAACGACCTGATTGCCGGTGACCTGACCGGAACGATCAACACGGCGCGCACGCTGGTGACGAGTGGGTTAGCGACCGACGTCGGGAACGCGTTCGACATCATCACTCGCTCGTTTCAGGCGGGTCTCGGCGACGACATCATCGACTCACTTCAGGAGTACGCGTCGGGCTGGATGAACGCGGGGCTGACCGCGGAGCAGTCGTTGGCGTTGATCAAGCAGGCGCAGGAGAACGGCGTCGATGTGAGCGACCGTTCGGCGGATGCGTTGCGGGAGTTCGGCCGTCGTCTCTCCGAGGAACGCGACACGATGGTCGAGGCGATGGATTCGATCGGACTGAACGGGCGGGAGATGTTCGAGAAGTTCCGGGCGGGCGGGCCTGAGGCGTTCGGGGCGTTCGATCAGGTCTTCGACAAAATCCGCGGCATCGAGGATCCGGTAGTGCGTAATCAGGCGGCGATGGCGCTGCTCGGCGATACTGCCGGCGACTTCATCGGCTCGTTCGCGCGGTGGGATCCGTCTGTCGCGGTGGAGAAGTTCGGAACTGTCGAGGGAGCCGCGGAAGGCGCGCTCAACACGATGGGTGACAACGCGGCCGGCTCGGTTGAGTCGGCGCGTCGTGCGGTTGAGCTCGGTGTGGCCGGGATGCAGAGCAGCCTCGCCGGCGCGTTCGCCCCTGTCTTCGCCGATGCTGCGGACGCGATCGTCGAGCACAAGGACGACATCATCGGTTTCTTCGCCAAGGTGGGCGACGTCGCGATCGGCTTCGGGCAGACGCTCGTCAAGACGGTAGGCGATTCGATCCGCACCGTGGCGCTGCTGGTGAACGCGTTCGGCGACACGTACGGGGCGGTCGCGAAGGTCAGCGCGGCGATGAAGCGGTTCTTCGGCGACGAAGCCGGCGCTGCGAAGCTCGAGGCCGAAGCCGAGAAGGGCTTCGGGCTCGCTGACGGTCTGTATCGGGCGGCCGACAGCGCCGACGCGCTCAACGGCCGGCTCGACGTCACGCGGCACTCGATGGCGGAGCAGGCCGAACAGGCGCAGCGTTCCGCGCAGCTGAACCAGGCGCTCGGCGACGCCGTGCTGTCGATCCCGGACGGCAAGACGATCACGATCGACGACAACTCGCCGGAGACGATCTCCCGGCTGCGCGCGCTCGGACTCGAGGTTCAGCAGACACCGACCGGGCTCGTCGTCACGGCGACCACCGATGAGGGCGAGCGGATCCTGCGCGAGTTCCGCGACCGCGAAGCAGGCGTTCCGATTCAGCCGCCGGTCGAGCCGCAGCTCAAACCGGAGCAGCTGCAACGCCAGCTCGACGAGTTCTTCGCGAAGTACCCGATGCTCAACCCGAACGCGGCACCGCCGGCGGGCAATCCGAACGCGAAGCCAGCTGCTCCCGGCGCATCAATCACCGATCTGCTGACGCCGGCCGGACGCGCGGCCGGGGGACTGTTCGCCGGCATTGATCCGCTGCCCGATAGCGCGGTGATTCAGCCGCCGGTCGGTAACGGCGGCGTCGTTCAGTGGGCCGAAGCCGGAGACCCGGAGGCGTTTATCCCGATCAACGCGTCGCAGCGGTCGAAAGACATCTGGCTCGAGACCGGCCGCAGGTTGGGGATGCTTCAGTCGTTCGCGAACGGGGGGCTCGGCGACGCCGGCGGGATGCTCCCGTTCACCGCGCAGATGAAGAAGCTCATCGCGTCACAGTTCCCGCAGATCAAGACGATCGGCGACTATCGGCAGCCGGACGGCCCGAATGAGCACAGCTCGGGCCGCGCGCTCGACGTGATGATCCCGAACTGGCAGCAGGAAGACGGGATCGCGCTCGGCAATCAGGTCGCACAGTTCGCGCTGTCACTTCCCGGCGTCGATCGGATCATGTGGCGCGGCAAGCTGATCTACCGCGACGGCCGCGAACAGGACGCTTCGGGCCGCGGCTCGCCGACCGATGATCACATGGATCACGTCCACGTCTTCGCGAACGACGTCGCCGCCGCGGCGACGACCGGCGCTGCGCCGGATCTGGCCGGCTTCGGCGGCACCGCGACACCGGCGACGACGACGACCGTCCCGGATTGGGACGCGATCGCGCAGAAGGAATCCGGCGGCAACTGGCAGATCAACACCGGGAACGGCTACTACGGCGGGCTGCAATTCGACCAGCCGACGTGGAATGCGTACGGCAAGCAGTACGCCGAACGCGCCGATCTGGCGACGAAGGATCAGCAGATCGCCGCGGCCGAGAACCTGCTGCGTGACCGCGGGCCGGAGCGCGGACCGAAGGCATGGCCGAACACGTTCACGACCAAGCAGCAGGCGGTCGGCGGCGACTACGCGGTGTCGGCCGGCGCTCCCGGCGTCGACCCGGAGACCGGCGAATCGGGCTACTACGTGCCTGATCCGAAGTCGGTCAAGTCCGCGCAGGACAAGCTGTCCGACGCGCAGCAGCGCATCACTGAGGCCGACGCCGCAGTGGCGCAGGCCGAGCAGCGACGCCGCGAGCTCGACGCCGACGCCGAGCAGTCGCAGGTCATGGCCGCCGACGAAGCGGTCCGTAAAGCGCAGTACGACGCCGACGTCGCGCGCCGCGAAGCCGACGACGCGCGCGCCGAGCTCGGCGAAGCGCAGAAAGGCAAGTTCGAGAAGGACAAGACGAAGACGGGCACCGGATCCGGATCGTCGTCGTCGGATGCCGGCGGCGAGCTCGATCCGCTCGGCGGGATCCTCGGCTCATTCGTGAAAGAGACGTTCGGGCTCGGCGACCTGTTCCCCGACTTCGGCGAGATCGGTCTCGTCAAGCTCGCGAACGCGATGCTCGGCACCAAGTACACCCCGCAGGGCAAGGGCTTCCCCTGGCAGACCGGCTACGCCAACGGCGACGGCACACCGTGGTCCGGTTCACCGGTGGCCGGCGGCGATCAGCCGATCCTCACGCCGGCCGCGGCGAGCGGACTTCCGTTCGGGATGATCCCGTCCGCGATCGACGCCGCCGGCGCAGCAATGCCCGGTATGGCACCGCCGGGAACACCGGCGTCCGGCATCGGCACCGGTCCCGCTCCCGGGCCGGTCGACAACTCGAAGCACGTCGCGGTCACCGTGAACGGCATCGACGAAAACAGGGTCGCCGACAACGTGCGGCGGCAGATCCTCAACGTCGACCGACTGAACACGTACGCCCCGAAGGGCACAGCCACGATCTGAGAAAGTTATCCACAGGCCGCGGAGTTTGCTGAGCGGTTGACGACAATGCCGTCCAAGTCGGTATAAACCCTAAGAAAACGCCTGCGTCGGCGAGGGTTCTTCACTCGACGAGCCGCGTAGCCAACGCATGCAGATTGCGGCTGAGTGATGCAGAACGACGCAAAACGACTCAAAACGCACTCTGTCGAAGTAGACGATTCTGAGAAAACGCGCAGTGCTCGGTGCGTGACAGTGGTTGACAAGAGGGCTACAGTCAAGTTCGCCAGCCCGAAAAGTAGTCCACAGGAGTAGTTCGACGGCTGGACGCGCGAAAAAGTGGAGCCTGCCGGATTCGAACCGGAAACCCCGGGTGGCAAACGCGAGGACACATACCAACGTGCAACAGGCCCCACGAGATCGCATGCCGGGCGGGTGTTGGCGCACCCGCCCGGCAACAGCGGTCCCGCAGGACTGAGCCTACTGCCGCGCGGAGGCGTTCCCCGGCAACCTGTGGATAAATTTGGCGGCCATATGCATTTCTGCTGGTCAGCGCGATAAATTTCGGCCGTGAGTTCGTCAGGTCACGGCGTGTCGGGCGTGTCGCGGCAAACATTCGTTGACCGGCGAGCGACATCAGTTCTGCGCCTCCATGGCTGCGGCCCGGACTTCGTCGTCGTCGACGGCGGTGTACCGCTCGGTGGTCGCGACCGAGGCGTGACCGAGCAACTGCTGCACTGCCCGCAGATTCCGGCTGCCGCGGTACGCGCGGGTGGCGAACCGGTGCCGGAGCTTGTGCATCGACCAACCGTCCGGCAGCGCCGCGGCGACGATCTTCCCCACCTGGTGCTCGCCGATGTGGCCGCCGACACCGGTGGGGAACAGCCAGCCCGACGCCGGCATCCCTGCGGTGTGGCCGGCCGGTCCGCGTCGCAGCACGTCGGCCAGCGCGTCGCTGATCGGCACGACGCGCATCTTGCCGCCCTTGCCGTGCACGACGAGCTGAGCGCCGCCAATGCCCTCGACGACGTCACGCGTGTGGACCCGGGCGACCTCGGCGCGACGCAGCCCGGCTTCGGCCGCGAGCCGCATCATGACGGTGACGCGGGGATCGGCTACGGCGAGCGCTTCTCGCCAGGCGTCATCGGGGACCGGCCGGGCGACCGCGGCGGGCACCCGCACCGCCGGCAGCCCGTCGCCCAGGTACGTCGACACCCGGCCGGTCGTGTACGCCCACGAGAAGAACCCGCGGGCTGCGCTGCGGTAGAACCTGCGCGTCTCCGGTTTCCAGTCCTGCCGGCCGAACCAGTCGACGATCTGCTCGGCGGTCACCTGTTCGGGCGGGCGGCGCAGCGCACGGGCGAGCCGCGTGATGGCCTTGCGGCGGGCGTCGATCGTGCGTGCCGTGTGGCCCGCCGCCGCGAGGTGGACGAGGTAGGCGCATGTCATCTCTCGCCACGCCGCGGGCATCTGGGACCGCTCTGGACCTGGTTGCCGCGATTCGTGCAACTCCCGGAGGTACGTCTCGGCGGCGGCGAGCCCGCCGGCGAACACCCGGCCGGTGATGTCGCGCAGCTCGATCTCCGTGCCGCGCTGCACCATCCGCAGGTCGAGTGCGGCCGCCTGCCGCCGCGCGACCCGGGCTCGGCTCTCGAGGCTGGCGCTCACCACAGACCGTCCAGGACCTCGGCGGCGTCGAGAAGAGCACCGGCGAGCCGCCGAGCGTCAGCGGCCGCCAGCTCGAGGCAGCCGGCGATCGGGTAGGCGGCGACGTGGCGCTCGATCCGGCCGTCCGCGTACTGCGCTCCCTCGACGGCCACGACGAGCCCGGCAGCGTCGTGGCGCGACCACGTCAGGCACCGGAACACGTCCTCGGGGTGCTCACTGCGGTGCCAGTCCCCCACGACTGCGGCCGGGGTCGGAAATTGTGTCATGCCGCGAACGTTAGACCACCGAAAACCATTGTGGAACAGCACCTTTCAACTTCGCATAGGTCAACCGGTGGGCGCATGAGCTATGCGTGTGGCGGGTCGAAATGCGGTCAGGTCGCGGACCGTCCGCGCACCGTCGAGTCTCGGTCGAGATACGGGCCACCCCGCCGCAGTCGTCCGCAGGCCGTCCGCAGCAGATTCGTCGACAGCTCGATACAACCAACGCTGCCAACGCCGTGAGCTGCAGGTTTCCTCACCACCAAACACAGCCGATAACCACAAACGTCGAGAGGGACAGATTCAAAACCCGTACAGTGTGAGTTCGAATCTCACCGAGGGCACCACATAGGGCGCAACCGCCGACGCCCGCCAAGCCCAGCGAATTGTCTACTTGGATTCCAAGCCGTATCTGGCTGTCTTGACCGCACCGAGGGCCCGACGATTACCGAGACCTCTAGTCACTAGAAGGCCCCCGTTTCGGCATCTGCGGTCATCGCAGCGGAGGCGAGGTCCCGGAGATCCAGCCAGTTGGCGTACCAACCGTGTGCCGGACCCCGGCGAGGCGTCAACTAGACGAGCTGCTCACGGAAGAATCGCGTCAGGTTGGCAACGGCGTTGTCGATCTGCGCGGGCGAGTCGTAGTAGTCGAAGTGTGTTCCGTCCGCCCAGACGAGTTCCTTGGGACCCTTGAGCACGCCGTAAAACTTCTTCGCCTCGTCGGGGAACGCGCATCCATCGGAGTGCACGACCATGGTCGGGATAGTCACCTGCGCAGCCTGCGAGAGGGGGTCGAAGTCGAGCCACGGGTCGAGTGACATCACTGCAAACTCGTTCCTCCACTGCGGCACGCCTCCTCGGGAGGGGTTCAGGTAGTAGTCGTAGGACCCCGGTTCGGGCTTGAAGTTCAACGCCGACTCGTCGACCTCGCTGTACGCGGGGATCGTCGTCGCCGTGCCGGTCTCCTCGAACTCGCGTGCGGCGACGGTGCCCTCGGCTCGACGTCGAGCGAGCCCCTCATCCCCGCCATTCATCGTCTTGAACAGTTCTGGACCGGCGAGGAACGCGGCAACGGTCGCCACCGCCGTGACCCGCGAGTCGTCCGCGCCGAGATACGCGGCGTTGCCTCCCGAGGTGCAGATGCCCACCATGCCGACCGTCTGCACGTACGGCAGGCCACTGAGGTAGGTGACGGCAGCTTCCAGGTCGGTCAGCTTCTCCGACGGAGACTCGTACTGGCGGGGCTCGCCCTCGCTAGCGCCATAGTGGCTGTAGTCGAAAGCGAGAGCGACGAAGCCTTGATCGGCGAGTTTCTGCGCGTAGGTACCGGGCATCTGTTCCTTCACCGACGTCAGGGAACCCTGGACGATGACGGCCTGGTACATACCGCTCTCGTCGAAGTCGGCGGGAGTGAACAGGTTGCCCGCCAAAGTCAGACCGTCGCGAGTGAAGGTCACGTCACGCTTCTGCATATTGTCTCTCCTGGGTTGATCGACGGCGGCAGGATCGTTTCCTGGCGGGGCGCATGAAAGCCCCGCTCCTCCGGCGCAGGCCGCTGCCACACCGGCCAACAGGACCCGCCGTGACACTCGCAGCCCCATCGTTGCCTCCGTCCTGCTTCACAGTCTGATTGCCATCGTGAGACGACGATGTCCGCCCTATCGGCGCGGAGTCAGGGGCACGCATGGCCCCCACACGATGGTGACGACTACTGCGCACCGCGACAATGGGAGGAAATACTCCTACGCAGGCGAGGGCCACAGTCAGAGGTCAACTGCGTCCCTAAAATGAATCAGGTGCGCCGCCCGTCACTACGTCGAGCCACTGCGCCGTCCCGGCGACCGCCAGGGGCGTCGTGACCAGCAGAAGTCCACACCTCGTCGAACTCGGGCACTTCCTGAGGAGCCGGAGGGACGAACTCGCGCCGAAAGACATCGGGCTGACACGCGGCGAGAAGGGGGCGGCTCGCCGCCGGGTCAAGGGCCTGCGGCGGGAGGAGATCGCCGACTTTGTCGCCATCAGCCGGGACTACTACACACGGATTGAGCAGGGCAGGTTGGCACCGTCGCATGCGGTGTTGACGTCGATTGCCGACGCTCTGCGGCTCACCCCGGTTCAGCGGACGTACGTGGAGGGCCTCGTACGGCACGCCGAGGGGTCAGCGCCGCCCGGACCCAGGACTGGACAAGTCCGCCCCCAAATTCAGCGCCTCCTCGATCAGCTGGTCGATACGCCCGCCATGGTGCTCGGAAAGCACCTCGACATCCTGGCGTGGAACTCGTTGATGGCGGCGCTGCTCATCGACTTCGGCGAGATCGCGCAGCAGGAGCGCAACTACGTGCGCATGGTGTTCACCCACCCGAGCGTCCGAATGCTGTTCCCCAACTGGGAAGACGTCGCACGAACCTCCGTAGCTGTACTTCGGATGGAAGCCAGGGAGCATCCGGCAGACCCCCAACTGGCCGGCCTGGTCGACGAACTGTCGCTACTGGATCCGCAATTCCGACAGTGGTGGACCGCTCGCCACGTCGCTCAGCCAGATTTCGGATCGAAGACAATTCGTCATCCCGACGTCGGCGTAATGACTTTCGACTGGAATATCTTTCGGGACATCAGCGACCCGGATCTAAGACTCCAGTTGTGGTCACCCGCGACCCGCGACGGCACCTTCGACAAACTGCGGGTGCTCTTGCCGAGGGACAGCTAGGACGTGTCGAGGCGCGGCCCGCCACTGTGACGCCAACCGGGCCAGCAGGGGCGGCACCGGGTTGCCACGAGGACGGTGACAGCGGTCCGCAATTTGACCCATGCGCTGGGTCGGCACCCGGTCCCGTCAGCCCGCAGCCAGCCTGCAGGAGTCCGGTCAAGCCATCCAAAGCCATCAAGACTCAGCACGAGTCGCCGCAGCTCAACGGTCAGAAGCGGCAAAGCCACCGAAACCAGTCAAAAGCCAAAACGCCAGTTCGCGGCACCGGAGATCATTCCAAAACCCGTACAGTGGAAGTTCGAACCTCACCGAGGGCACCACACAGATGCGGCGGTATCAGCGACGCTTCCCCAAGCCCGGCGCGCCGCCGGAGACGATCTTTATTGGCGGCGGCTTACGAGCCCTGTTCGGTTTCACGCTCTTCGTCATCCGGGGGGACATTCTGCTCTTGCGCTCGGGTGGCGGCTGGCGTCGCGGTGACCGCTTCTTCGCTTCGTTGAACTGTCTCAGAGCTCGTCGCTGATTCTCTGCATGCACCTCGACCTGTTCGAGTCTCCGGCGGGTTTCGGCCAGTTCGGTGTCGAGCCGCTCGGCAATCTCGCGCCACAAGACACCGTCTGCTCGAGGCAGCAGCGCCTGACATGCCCGGCATACCGCCTTCGGCCGAGCGACGTATCCCAGGTCGACCGGAGCTTCGAAGGCGTGTCCACACAGAGCGTGGTCATTGCGGTTCTTGAGGTAGTCCCAGTGATGCGCCGCCGCCCCTTTGTCGCGGACGTAGAAATAGCGCGGCCCCTCCATGCTGCGACTATAAGAAAAGTGCCCGATAGCTGCGGCCGCTTCAGACCGGTCGCCTGTGCTCGTTCGGGTCCTCGCCGGCCGACCGGCGATGCAGTCGGTTCGTACCGATGTCGGCGCGACGCGCAACGAAAGCCGAATAGCTCGGTACCCGCCTACCGGTCCAGCTGCGACAACGGGCGGCGCTCGACGCCTCGACCGGCGATCACCTTCCCGCTCACCACGGCGAGCCGAGCCATACCCCGATACGTCGACGGGTTCAGCAGCGTGGGCCAGGTGGTCCGCGCTCTACGCTCCTCGACGGGGAGGCCCTCGAATCGGTCGCGAAGCCACCGCAGCGACATCGGCGCCGAGAGCGGATGCAGGAGGATGTGTTCGCAGAACCGGTCCCGGTGGTAGGTGACGTCGGTGCCGCCGAGGGCATAGGTCTGTGCCAGCTGATCGATGTCGCTGACGGCGATGATCCGATCGTGGACGGCCTGGATGATGAGGACGGGCATCGTGGGGGCGGCGGTGCCCAGGCGGATGTTGTCGAACACGTGCTGGACTTCAGGCAACTCGAGAACCTCGTCGAGCGATCGGCTCAACATGGTCGCCATGTCCTTCTTCGCCAGCCGCATCACCGCATGCGCCGTTGTCATCCTGGCCAGCTGTTCCAGCGTCGCCCTGCCTTCGTCGGTCAGGTGTTCCCCGATGACCCTCCGGAACTCGGGATAGGTGTGCATCAGCGCCGCCACCACCATCACCGGCAGCCCGGAGAAGAATTTGCCGTTGAGACGGTGATAGGTGTTGCCGAGGTCCCCGACGGGTGACCCCAGCACTGCGGCGACGATGTTGAGTTCGGGCGCGTAGCGGTCGTACATCTCGGCGGCCCACGCGGTCGCCAGGCCGCCGCCCGAATAGCCCCACAAACCGATCGGCGCCGTCGACGACAGCTGCAGGGGTTCGAAATTCAACGCGGCGCGCAGCCCGTCCAGCACGCAGTGCCCGGGTTCGAACGGCGCCCCGAACACGCCGTGGGGCCCGCCGTGGTCGGGGATCGACACGGCCCATCCTTCGGCGAGCACCGCGGCGATCAGCAGGAGTTCGACCTGCGCGAGGGCGCCCACCGCCCTGGCCCGGCGGCGCAGGGCGTAAGAGGGGAAGCAGCGGCCCGCCATGGCGTCGATGGCACATTGGTACGACACGATCGGACAGGGCTCGGTGCGGGCGGAGGGGGTCAGCACGGTCGTCACCGTGGCCAGTGGGTTGTCGGCCATGTCGGCCGTCCGGTACAGCAACTGCGTCGCGGTGAATCGCTGGGGAACCACGCCGAGGAACGCCAATTGCACCTCACGCCAACGCAATACCGTTCCGGGTTCGGTGTCCTCCCAGCCCGCGGGCGGTCGGTAGAAGGGGTCGACATCGGGCAACTGCGGGCGGCCTCCGACGTGTTGTGGTTCGTCGGCCACCGACTCGCTGCTCGGATTCATCCCAGTCTGGTACCCGCCAACCTGCGTCCGGCAACCTCGCCGCACCGCAGGCGTCAATCCAGGCCGTTGGCCAGGGTGAGCGTCTCCCCCGTTCTGCAACGTCCCTGATCGGACACCAGATACAGCACCGCGTTCGCCACGTCTTCGGGTTCGAGCAGTCCCGGCAGCGGCCGCCCCTTCGCGAACACCTCGTCCACGTCCTGGCGAGTCGGATGGTCCAGATCGGGCCGGATCATCCGGTAGATGCCCGGGTTGTGGATCATCGTTGTGTTGACGCCGGCCGGCAGCACGGCGTTCACCACGATCCCGTGCTCGGCCACCTCGTAGGCGACCGACTTGACCAGTGCGACGACGCCCGCCTTCGCCGCCGCGTAGTGACCCGAATTGGACGCCCCGGTGGTGGCCACGCTCGACGACGTCGCGACGAGCCGACCCGCCTTGCGTTCGATCATGTGCGGCAGGACGGCCCGGAACGTGTTGAAGACCCCGGTGAGGTTGACGTCGAGCATGGTTCGCCAGCACCGCTCCGACATCGATGCGATCGGCGCGCTACTGGCGATCCCGGCGTTGGCCACCGCCACGTCGATGCGGCCGAACGCCTCGACCGCGCGCTCCGCGAGTGTGAGCATGGACGCGTGGTCGCGGACGTCGACGGTGGCGGCGAGGCAGCGACGGCCCAGGCCTCGAACCATCTCTGCGGTCTCGTCGAGGTCGGCGGCGGAGGCCGGCGGGTAGTCGACGTCCTCCACAGCGCCGGCGATGTCGCAGACGACGATGTCCGCGCCCTCGCGGGCGAGCGTCGCGGCGTGCGCCCTCCCCTGCCCGCGCGCTCCACCCGTGATCAGCGCGACCCTGCCGTCCAGCGCACCCATTGCGACACCCTTTCCCGTGATCGACGTCCATGGGCTGACCCTGTGAGCCCGCCGGAATCATCGTGGCGTGTTGTCGGCCAGATTGGTATAGTCGAACACATGTTCGACATCGAGGTGCTCGCGGCGGTCGACCCGATGGCCGACGAGGCCGCACTGGTCGCCCGTATCGCTCATCTCGAGCGGGTCAAGGCCGCCGCCGCGCCCGGTCAGGCCCGCGCGACCGCAGCGTTGGACGCCGCCCGGCGGAGCCGGGAGGCGGCCCAAGGGGTACCCGCCGCCAAACGCGGCCGCGGGCTGGCCGGCGAGGTCGGCCTCGCCCGGCGTGACTCGCCGGTCCGCGGGGCCACACACCTGGGTTTGGCCAAGGCGCTGGTGGTCGAGATGCCTCACACACTGAGGGCTCTCGAGTCCGGGGTGCTCTCGGAATGGCGGGCGACCCTGATTGCGCGCGAATCGGCCTGCTTGAGCGTCGAACACCGCCGCCAACTCGACGCCGAGATGTGCGCCGACGTCACGGCCCTGGAAGGCAAGGGCGACAAGGCCATCGAAGCGGACGCCAAGAGAATCGCCTACCGGCTCGACCCTCAGGCCGTGGTCGACCGGGCCGCCAAGGCTCCCGCCGAACGCACCGTCACGTGCCGCCCGGCGCCCGACACCATGGTCTACGTGACCGCGTTGCTGCCCGTGGGCCAGGGTGTCGGGGTGTACGCCGCACTCAAACGGGCCGCCGACACCACCTTCGACGACCGCTCCCACGGACAGGTCATGGCCGACACCCTCGTCGAACGGGTCACCGGAATCCCCGCCGAGGTGGCCACGCCGGTCGCGCTCAACCTGCTGATGACCGACCGGAGCCTGATCGCCGGCGGTCGGGAACCGGCCGAACTGGCCGGCTACGGGCCCATCCCCGCCGCGGTCGCCCGGCAGATGACCGCCGCTGCACTCACCGATCCCCGCTCGACGGCGTCCGTGCGCCGGCTCTACCGCCGCCCCGCCGCCGGGTCCCTGATCGCGATGGAGTCACGGTCGCGTCGATTCCCGAAAGGCCTCGCCGCCCTCATCACCCTCCGCGACCGGACCTGCCGCACCCCTTACTGCGACGCTCCGATCCGCCACATCGACCACGCCCGCCCCCACCGCGACGGGGGGCCCACCGACGCGGTCAACGGGCAGGGCAAGTGCGAACGCTGCAATTACGATAAAGAAGCCCCTGGCTGGCGCGCGACCACCGATACCCGAACAGGACCGCACACCGCCCACCTCGTCACCCCCACCGGGACGCGGTACCGATCCACCGCGCCCCCGCTGCCGTGGGCTCCGGTCATCACCGTGGCCAGGCTCGGCACCCGGGTCCTGGTCGATGTCGACGGCGTACGCTGCCACGCCGCCTGACCGCTCACCGGTTGGCGGCCAGCACCGAGATGAGTTCGTAGGCCACGTGCGCGGCCGCGATTCCGGTGATCTCGGCGTGGTCGTAGGCCGGGGCGACCTCGACGATGTCGGCGCCGACGACGTTGGCACCCACCAGACTTCGCAGGCTCAGCAGCAGCTCCCGGCTCGTCATCCCGCCGGCCTCCGGCGTACCGGTGCCCGGCGCGTGGGCCGGGTCGAGGACATCGATGTCCACCGATACGTACACCGGCGCATCGCCGAGCCGGGCCCGCATCCGCTCGATGACCGTCGCGAGGCCGTCGAGTTGGAAGTCGTCGGAGGCGATCACCTGGAACCCGAGCACGCCGTCGTCGGACAGATCGGTCGGCGCGTACAGGGGGCCGCGGATCCCGACGTGCAGACAATGCTCCGGATCGAGCAGTCCTTCTTCGCCGGCGCGCCGGAACGGTGTGCCGTGGGTGAACGGTGCGCCGAAGTAGGTGTCCCACGTGTCGAGGTGGGCGTCGAAGTGCACGACCGCGATGGGACCGTGCTCCCGGTGCAACGACCGTAGCAGCGGCAGCGCGATCGTGTGGTCGCCGCCGAGCGTCACAAGTTTCGTTCCGCCGCGGCGTAATTCGTCGGAATGCCGTTCGATAGTCGCGATGGCCTCGGCGATGTCGAACGGGTTGACCGGGATGTCACCGGCGTCGACCACCTGTTGTGTCGCGAACGGCTCCACGTCCAGGCGCGGATGGTAGGGACGCAGCAGCTTCGACGACGCGCGGATGTGAGCGGGACCGAACCGGGCACCCGGCCGAAAGGACACCCCCGAGTCGAAGGGCACCCCGACGACGGCGACGTCCGCGTGGGTCACCTCGTCGAGCCGCGGCAGGCGGGCGAAGGTTGCGGGCCCGGCGTACCGGGGCACCTTGGTTGCGTCGACGGGACCGATGGGCGTGTTCATGGACCCAGCCTCGCCGAGGTCCGCCGATCTCGCGCGTCCGACCGGCCGCGCGAATGCCGGCCGACCGGACGTCCCCGGCGATACGCTGCGTCAATGGCCGTCCGCGACGCTTCGCGCGCCATCTGCGTGCCGGAACTGGCACTGCAGAGCCGCATGCCCGCACGTACCCGGCATTACGCCGAGGCGGTGGTCCGCCGGCTGCGTGTGCTCACCATCGCGACCTGGATCGCGGCGGTCGTGTCGGGGCTGTTCGGCGCGCTGCAGGTGGCGATGGGGGGCCCGGGCTGGTGGATCGGCGCGCTGAACCTCATGTTCGCGGCCTTGTTCCTGGCCAACCCGCTGCTCTACCGCTTCGGTGAACTGATCGCGCCGCTGACGTTCTTCTTCCTCGCCTACCTCTCGGTGACGTTCATCTGCTACTCCGTCGGCACCGGTTCCGGTCTGCAGTTCTACTACCTGGTTGCCGCATCGCTGGTGGTGCTCGTGCTGGGCATCGAACGGATCGTGATGTCGGCGGTGATCGTCGGCGTCGGCCTCGTCGCCTGCATCGTGATCGAGGTGACGGTGCCCGAGGACCGCGATCTGGGTCCGCCGGGCATGATGACCGTCGGTTTCGTCCTGTCGGCGGTGTCGGCGACGGTGATGGTCTTCGCCACCGTCTGGTACGCACTGCGCGAGACCGACCGCGCGGAACGGGCGATGGAGTCGGAGTATCAGCGCTCGGAGCGGCTGCTGGCCAACATCCTGCCCGCCTCGGTCGCCGAACGCCTCAAGGATCCGACGCACACGATCATCGCCGACCGGTACGACGACGCCTCGATCCTGTTCGCCGACATCGCCGGCTACACCAAACGGGCCAGCGACACCTCCCCGACCGAACTGGTGCGGTTCCTCGACCGGCTCTACACGGATCTCGACGGGCTCGTCGACCGTCACGGGCTGGAGAAGGTGAAGACCAGCGGCGACAGCTACATGGTGGTCAGCGGTGTCCCGCGGCCGAGGCCGGACCACGTCGAGGCGCTGGCCTGCCTGGCTCTCGACATGGCGGAGGCGGTCGCCGACCTCAAGGATCCGCTGGGCCGTGCGGTGCCGCTGCGCATCGGCCTGGCGTCCGGACCGGTGGTCGCCGGCGTGGTGGGCGCGCGAAAGTTCTTCTACGACGTGTGGGGCGACGCGGTCAACGTCGCCGCCCGGATGGAGACCACCGACGAGGAGGGTCGAATCCAGGTGCCGCACAACGTCTATGAGCGCATCCGTAGTTCATTCGTCCTCGAGGAGCGCGGCGACGTCGAGGTCAAGGGTAAGGGTGTGATCCACACCTGGTACCTGGTCGGGCGGCGCAACGACAACGCGGTGCGCGCGGCGGTCGAACACCCCGCTAACGGACGAACAGCGACATCACCAACTGGTTGACCTTGCGCCGCGGCCAGCCGGTCAGCCCGTCGCTCGCGATCGCGGCCGCGGCGGCGTTGCGGCCGCAGACACCGTGCACCCCGCCGCCGGGATGGGCGCCCGCGCTGCCGAGGAACAGCCCTTCGATCGGCGTCTCGGCGCGGCCGAAACCGGGTGTGGGCCGGAAGATGAGCTGCTGCTGCAACTGGGCGGTGCCACCGTTGACGGCCCCGCCCACGAGGTTCGCATCGGACGCCGTCAGCTCCGAAGGACGCTGGATGAACTTGCCGACGATCTGATCGGAGAATCCGGGCGCGTGCTCCTCCAGCACCCGGTCCACCGCCTCGGACAGCCGGTCCGCCGACGCGTCGTCGGTGACGTCGCGCGGCAGATGCGTGTACGCCCAGGCGCTTTCGGTGCCCTCCGGTGAGCGCATCGGATCGGCGGTGGTCATCTGGCCGAACAGCATGAACGGATGGTCCGGGACAGTGCGGGTGTTGAGATCGGCCATCCACCGGACCAGCCCGTCCGCGTCCGCACCGAGGTGGACCGTGCCGACCTCGTTGAGATTCTTCGACCGCCACGGTATCGGCGCGTCCAGCGCGTAGTTGATCTTCAGGACCGGGGTGTCCCATGTGAAGTGCTCGAGGTCCTCGAGCACGCGGGGCGGTACGGCCGACGACGGCAGCAGTTCGCGGTACAACGCGGGCGCCGACACGTCGGCCACCACGGCGCGGCGCGCGGAGATCGTCCGGCCGTCGGCGGTGCGCACGCCGACGGCCCGGCCGCCGCGCACCTCGATCCCGGTGACCGGCCGGCCGCAGTGGATCTCCGCACCGGCGGACCGGGCCCGGTTGACCAGGGCGGCGGTGAGTTGCCCGGCGGTGCGGACGGGGACGGGCCAGCCCCCGTCCTGCGCCATCATGATCAGCATGAAACCCATGACGCCGCTACCGGGGGCGTCGACGGGGACGTCGGCGTGCAGGGCGTTGCCGAGGAGCAGCAGGCGGGCCGCGTCGCCGGCGAACAGCTGCCGGGCCATCTCACCGACAGGCAACACCAGCCGGTGCACCAGGCGCAACGCGTCGGCGGTGCCCAGCCGCCTCAGCAGCCCGGCCGCACCGCGCACCGGCGGGAACGGCGAGAAGAGGCTGCGCAACAACGGATCCCTGACCTGCTGCCAGAGCTCGAACAACCGCAGCCAGTTGTCGCCGTCCGCAGGGTGATTGCGCGCGAGTTCCTCGGCGGTGCGGGCGATGTCGCGGTAGATGACCGGGGCGTCGTCGTCGGTGGCCGAACGCGGGTGACCGACGACTGCGGGCGCGTGCGTCCACCGCAGACCGTGGTCTTCCAGGTGCAGGCCGGACAGCACCGGCGACGCGACCGACAACGGATAGAACGCGCTGTAGAGGTCGCTGGTGTAGCCCGGGATGCGTTCGGCGCTGCGCACCGCCCCGCCGGGCTCCGGCTGCGCCTCGAGCACCACGACGTCCCACCCCGCGTCGGCCATCAGCGCAGCGGCGACCAGTCCGTTGTGGCCGGCGCCGATGACGACCGCGTCAGCTGCCGTCGACGTCACGGTCGTCACGGCGCTCGGCGAGGAAGGCGAGCCGCCGCAGGGTCTCGTTGTTGCGCGGCCACACCGCGGCGTCGGCGAGACGCTCGGGCATGAGCTTGCCGATTCCGCTGATCGGGAACTCCTGCATCGAGATCCGGCACCCGTCGGGAGTGTCGCTCAGGTCCAGCACGATTCGGGCGCCGCCGAACGGTCTGCCCTTGGCGTGCAGGACAAGCCGCTCCGGCGGGGTGGCCTCCTCCACCACGGTCTCGTCGTTGAGCAACACGGGCCACACGCCGATGGAGTGGTGGATGGTGGAGCCGGACGCGGGCCAGTCGGGGTCCACGGCCCGCATCCGGCTGTTGCCCACCACCCATTGCGAATACGTCCAGCCGTCGGCGATCACATCCCAGACGCGCTGGCGCGACGCGGCGATATCTCGGGTCACAGTCACGCCCGGACGGGTACCCGTCGTGGACCGGTTTAGACCTTCCGGTTCTCCGATTTGATCAACCAGGCCAGCTTCTCCAGGCCGTCGATCAGTTGATGCAGGATGTCCGCGGTGCTCGGATCCTCGGCGTCGACGGTGTCGTGGACGCTGCGCATCGTGTCGACGGCGGCGTGGATCCGGATGGTGATCAGGTCGACCACCTCCGCGGTGCTGCGCTCGTAGGCGGGGAACTCGGGAAGGCTCGTCATCGCCGCGACGGTGTCGGACCGGCCGTCCGGCACGGCGTCGAGCGCCCGCAGGCGCTCGGCGATGGTGTCGCTGCCCTCACGGGCGAAGTCGACCAGTTCGTCGAGCTGCAGATGCAGGTCACGGAAGTTGGTGCCGACGACGTTCCAGTGCGCCTGCTTGCCCTGCAGGTGCAATTCGATCAGGTCGACCAGGACACGCTGCAGGCTGGCAGCGAACCCGGGTGAGGCGGTGAATCCCTGTACTTCTGCTTCGGTGCGACGCGTTGTGTTCATGTCTGTATCAACGGCCACCAATCTGGAATGACTCCAGAATACGGGGTGACTCTCCTCACACCACCCGGCGGTCCTGAACGGCCAGCAGTCGGGCGTAGCCGGCACCCATACCGAGCAGGATCAGGCCGACCACGAGGAACACCGTCACCCGGAAGATTCCGTCCAGCGTGCCCAGGTCGAAGAGGAACAGCTTGGCCATGGCCGCGCTCACCAGGGCGAGCGCGGCGGCGAGGAACGGCGGCCGCTCGGTCCTGGGTCGGCGGGCGGCGTATCCGAACAGGGCCGCAGCGGCGCCGATCCAGCAGATCGTCGCGGCCACGTGGCCGCCGAAGAATCCGCCGCCGGTACCGCCGATCAGCACACCCGTGGTCACGCAGAACACCGTCACCGCGTAGGTGGCGACGCCCCCCGTGGCCGCCCACAGCATGCGGGCGTTGTCCTCCCCCGCGCCGGTCCGGCCGGTCCAGGCGCGCGCGATCGCCACCGCCGCCGCGATGAGCAGCAGGCTGGAGACCAAAACGGCCGCCGCGTCGGGGCCGCTGGTCTCGACCGCGTACACCAGCGCACTCGGCGGTGCGTAGGCGACGTACAGACCGCCGCCGGTCACGGCGAACCCGAGCGCCGACCACCTGGCGACCTCGTCATGGCGCCCGGCCACCGCGACCACCGCCGCCATCGCCAGCAACAACGGTGCGGCGACCTCCCCGTCGAACGCGACGGTGACCGCGATCAGCGCGCTCACTGCCGACAGCGCCGACCAGATCTGGCGGACGGGCCCGGCCACCGCGGGCAGCCACTGAGCGCTCAACACGATCGCCAACAGCGCCGCGGCCAGTGCCGCGTTCATCAGCGACGCCACCACCCGGTCCGCGGTGAGCGACACGCAGAGCACCGGCGCCACCCCCGCGGCGGTGAGCAGCGACATCGCCACCCGCCGAGACGTCCGTGGCAGCACAAGCAGGGCACCGGCCAGAGCGAGCAGCGCGGCGATGCCGCAGGCTCCGGCCACCAGCAGATCGTGGCCGCGGTCGAACACGAGCGCCGCCAGCAGGGGCAGCGTCACCGCCGCCGTCCGGGCGGCATGCAGCCACAGCCAGTCCCTGTCCAACTGCACCGGAAGCGTCGCGGCCGACAGCGCGAGCATGAACGACACGAGCAGCAGCGTCACCCCGTCGGTGAGCACCGGGGCGAGTGCGATCAGCGGCACCAGCACCAGCAGCCCGAGATGCTCGGAGTCCCACCGGCGGGCCAGCGCGAGCCCGCCCCCGCCGACGGCCGCGGCGAGCACCAGACCGACGGGGGCGGCGATCCATTGGTAGATCGTCGTGACGGCGATGACGTCGAAGTACGCCGCGGCGATCCCGGTGGCCGCCAAGGCGATACCGCCCACCCGGCCACCGTCCCTGGCGTTGAGCCGGCAGCCGACGGCGACGAGCGTCGCCGCGAGCACTGCGCCCGCGCCCACACGGATCTCCGGCCGCAGGACGCCGGCCTGCGCCGCGAGCACCAGGAGCAGGACCACACCGATCAGCGTCACGGCCACGCCGGCCACCGCCAGCACCTTGCCGATCCACCCCTCCGACCGCTCGCGCCGCACACGCGGCGGCGGCGGTGGCAGCGGCGCGGGCGGTGGTGGCGGGAGCGGCGGGACCGGCCGCGGTACCGGGGACGGCATGTAGATCGGAAGCGGTTGCGGCGCCGCCTGCGCAGCGGGCGGCCGGTCGGCCAGCAGTCGGTCCAACTCGGTCAGATCCGCCGACACGCGGGCGAGTTGCCGGGAGATCGCCGCGAAATCGGTCGACAGCCGGGCGATCACGGCACGGTGGGGTTCGGTCATGCACTCATCGTCGACGCCGGGGCACCCGGTGCGGATGAGTAGGACTACCCGACTTCGCTATTCGTCGAGCCCGTGCTCGATCGCATAGCGCGCGAGTTCCACGCGATTGGCCACCTGGAGCTTGCGGAAGGTCGCCTGCACATGGTTCTCGACGGTGCGGTGACTCAGGGAGAGCCGGGCGGCGATCTGCTTGGCGGTCAACCCCTTCGCCACATGGCGCAACACCTCGGTCTCGCGTTCGGTGAGCGTGGGCGCCGACGCGTCGGCGTCCGGTCGCTGCGCGATGCGCCGGTACTCCCCCAACACCAGCCCGGCCAGACCCGGGGTGAACACCGCGCGCCCCTCGGCAGTCGCGCGCACCGCGTCGCTCAGTTCGGCTTTGGAGGCGCTCTTGACCAGGTAGCCGGTGGCACCGGCCTTCACCGCCTCCAGAACGTCCTCGCGTTCGTCGGACGCGGACAACACCAGTACCCGGGACGCCGGTGACACCGCGAGCACCTCGGCGGTGGCCCTGGCGCCGTCACCGTCGGGCAACCGCATGTCCATCACCACCACGGCCGGTTTCACGACAGCGGCGCGGCGGCGGGCCGCCTCGACGCCGTCCGCGGTCGCGACCACGGCGAAGCCGTCGTCATCGAGATCGCGGGCCACCGCGTCGCGCCAGATGGGATGGTCGTCGACCACCATCACGGTGGTCGGCCGTTCGTCAGCCACGCCCACCATCCTGCCGCCTGCGCGGCACGGTCAGCTCCCATTCCGTGCCGTGACCCGGTTCGGTGTACAGCTCGGCCACCCCGCCCAACGACTTCATCCGTCCCACAATCGATTTCGCGACACCCATCCGGCCCTCGGCGGCGGCCTCGGCGAGCCGGCCCTCGGCGATGCCCACCCCGTCGTCACGCACACTCACCGTCACCGCGTCACCGAGATCCTCGACCAGGACGTACGCCCGGGCGCTCGGACCGGCGTGGGCCGTCACGTTGTCGAGCGCGTTGACCGCTGCCGCACAGAGTTCGGCCGCGACGTCGGAGTCGAGCAGGACAGGGTCGGGCGGCAGGCTGACCGAGACCAGGTCGGACGCGTGGCGGCGCAGCAGCGCGCCCACATCGGACAGGGCGCCGGACGCGTCGGCGGTGTCGGGATCGCTGACCAGCCGGCGCAACGCACGCTCCTGTTCGCCGGCGAGTTCGGCCAGTTCCGCCGTCTCCCCGCCGATCTCCCTGCCCCGGCGCGCGACGAGCGCCAGCACCTGGATGGCGCCGTCGTGAACGTGCCGCGAGAGCCGCTCGCGTTCCTCCAGTGCGGCGGCCAAACGGGTGGCGCGTTCGAGGTCGGCGTGCGCGCGGCGGGCGGTCTGGGCGGCCATCCCCACCACCAGCCCGACCGCGAGTTCGATGACGATCGTGGCGTTGCGGAAGACGTTGATGGTGACGTGACCCTTGAGCAGGGCGTAGGCCGCCATCACCACCAGACCGGTGACCATCCCGGCCACCGGCCCGCGCAGAATCGCCGCCGAGATGACGGCATTGGTGGCCCACAGCGTCGTCGGCCAGGACTGGTTGTCGGCCACCCACTGGTCATCGGCCACCAGGGCGGTCGACAACATCAGCGCCGCCACGACGCCGACCTCGGCCGCCACCCAGGCCGGTGTGCGCCCGAACCCCCGCAGATACGCGACGGCGCAGGCACCGCTCCAGGCGGTCAGTGCGGCGAACAGTGTCCACGCGACGCCACGGCGCACGAGGTCGTCGTTGACCGCGAGCTGGAAGCCCAGTGCGTAGAGCCAGCTCAGCAGCCGGAAGACCTGCGCCGCCCGCCACAACGGGGTCGCGGGATCCACCCGCTGGGGCATCTACATCACCTTGGACAGGAAGGCCTTCGTGCGTTCCTCGCGCGGGTTGGCCATCATCTCGCGCGGGTTCCCCGACTCGACGATCACCCCGCCGTCCATGAACACGAGCTTGTCGGCGACCTCGCGGGCGAACCCCATCTCGTGGGTGACCACGAGCATCGTCATACCCTCCGAGGCCAACTTCTTCATGACCCCCAACACCTCGCCGACCAGTTCCGGGTCGAGCGCCGACGTCGGCTCGTCGAAGAGCATGAGTTTCGGGTTCATCGCCAGCGCCCGCGCGATCGCCACGCGTTGCTGCTGACCGCCCGACAGCTGAGCGGGATAGGCGGTGGCCTTGTCCGCCAGCCCGACCAGTTCGAGCAGATCCTTCGCCCGCGCCTCGGCGTCATGCTTCTTCACCCGTTTGACGTGCAGCGGCGCCTCGACGACGTTGCCCAGCGCCGTCCGGTGCGGGAACAGGTTGAAGTGCTGGAACACCATGCCGACATCGCGGCGCTGCTTGGCCGCCTCACGGGGTTTGAGCTCGTGCAGCCGGCCACCGCGCTCCCGGTAGCCGACCAGGGCGCCGTCGACGTAGAGGCGTCCGGCGTTGACGTGCTCCAGGTGGTTGATGCAGCGCAGGAACGTCGACTTCCCGGATCCGGACGGTCCGACGATGCACAGCACCTCGCCCCGTTCGACCTCCAGCGTCACCCCCCGGAGCACCTGCAGCGCGCCGAAGTTCTTGCAGACGGCTTCGGCTTTGACCATCGGCGTCACGGGTGTTCACCCACTCTCTGCGCCTTCGCGAGCGCCTCGAGCTGTTTGGTGGTCAGCTTTCGCGACGCGCCACGGGAGAAGTAGCGCTCGAGGTAGTACTGACCGACCATCAACACGCTGGTGATCGCGAGGTACCAGGTGGCGGCGACCATCAGCAGCGGGATGGGCTGGAAGATGACGCCGGCGATGTCGCGGGCCCGGCCGTAGAGCTCGAGGCTGTACGGCACCGCGGTCACCAGCGAGGTGGTCTTGAGCATGCTGATGATCTCGTTGCCGGTGGGCGGGATGATGACACGCATCGCCTGCGGCAAGACCGTGCGGCGCATCGTCATCGCCCATGACATACCCAGCGCGGTGGACGCTTCGGACTGCCCCTCCGGCACCGAACTGATTCCGGCCCTGATGATCTCGGCCATGTAGGCGGCCTCGTTGAGGCCCAGACCGATGATCGCCAGCGTGAAGCTGATCGACAGACCCTGCAGATCGAACTCGAAGAACGACGGCCCGAACGGGACGCCGATCCGGATGTTCTGGTACAGCGTCGGGAACAGCCCCCAGAAGACCAACTGCACGTACACCGGTGTGCCGCGGAAGATCCAGAGGTACACCCAGGCAACCGATTTGAACACCGGATTGGGCGACAGCCGCATCACGGCCAGGATCACGCCGAGCACCAGCGCGAGCACCATCGAGAAGATGGTCAGCTGGAGGGTGTTCCACGCGGCCTCGGAAATACGTTGGTCGAACAGGTATTTGCTGTAGGTCGACCATCCGTAGGCCTCGTTGGTGGCCGCCCCGTAGAGGAACAGGCCGACCAGGATGATGATGACGACCGCCGCCACCCACCGCCAGGGATGTCGAAGCGGTACGGCATCGATGGGAGCGGGGTCGGCGCGCGGCGACGAGTCGGCATCGGTCATCGTGTCGGGTCGGTTTCGCTAGCTGATCGCGCCGTTGATCACCGGCTTGTCGATCATTCCGTCCTCGACACCCCAGTTCTTCGCGATCTGTTCGTAGGCGCCGGATTCGATGAGGTGCTCGAGCGCCTGCTGCAGCGACTGGCCCAGCGGTGATCCCTTGGCGACGGGCCACCCGTAGGGCGCCGCGTCGAAGATGTCACCGGCCGTCTCGAGCTTGCCGTTGCTCTGCTTGACGGCGTAGGCGGTCACCGGCGAGTCCGCCGACATCGCATCGGCCTGTCCGAGGACCACGGCGTTGGCCACCGCGTCCTGCTCGTCGAATTTCACGATCTCGATGGCCGGCTTGCCGGCATCGGTGCACGCCTTGCTCTTGGCCGGCAGTTCCTCGGTCTCCTCGATGGTCGTCGACTGCACGGCGACCCGCTTACCGCAGGCGTTCGCGGGATCGATGCCGCCGCCCGCCTTCTGCGCCCACTGGATGCCGGCCGAGAAGTACGTCACGAAGTCGACCGACTCCTCGCGTTCCTTGGTGTCGGTGAACGACGACATACCGACGTCGTAGGTGCCGCCCTGGATGGACGGGATGATCTTCTCGAAGTCCGATTCCCGGTACTCGGCCGTCACGCCCAGCGTGGAGGCGATCGCGTTCATCAGGTCGACGTCGAAGCCGACGATCTTGCCGCTGGGGTCCTTGAACTCGTTCGGGGCGTAGGGAACGTTGACGCCGACGATGAGCGAACCGCGGTCCTTGATCGGCTGCGGCAACGTGTTGGCGATCTCGTCGACCTTCTCCGCGGTCGCCGCCGTCGTCTCCTCCGCCGGACCGGTGGTGTCGGTGTTCTGCGCACATCCCGACAACGCCATCGCGCCGCTGACAGCAAAAATCGCTGCGAAGCGCCACATCTTCCCCGTACGGATCTGGCATCGTGACACTGTTGCCTCTTTCTCTTGCATCGGGCCGTTCCCGGTCTCCAAACCGACGACGTTAACCATCGCGGTCGCGGCACGCACTTCCGGTAACGGAACATTAACGACCTGGCACCGAAGCCACAGGCGTACCGCCAAATCGTCAGCCCCGCACACGGCGCTGTGCCACACTGCGCGCATGGAAACTACCGCTGCCCCAACCATGTTGCGGCACCTGTGGATCTACACCGTGGTGTCGGGTCTCCTGGCGGTGCTGCTCGGCGTCCTCATCTTCATCCGTCCGGGTGCGGCCATCCTGGTGACAGCCATCTTCTTCGGCGCGTACCTCCTCGTGACCGGTGTCGCGCAGGTCGTCCTGGCCTTCAGCGTCCGCTCGTCGTTCGGCGGGCGCGCGCTGTTGTTCATCAGCGGCGCCGCCGCCCTGGTGCTCGCCGTGCTGTGCTTCATCAACCTGTCCAACTCGATCGACCTGCTGGCGATCTGGATCGGCGTCGGCTTCATCTTCCGCGGCGTCGCCACCGCGATGTCGGCGTTCAGCGACCAGTCACTGCCGGGCCGGATCTGGGAGATCATCGTCGGCGTCATCAGCGTCATCGCCGGCATCATCATGTTCGTGGCGCCGCTCGAGGGCCTGGTCGCCCTCACCCAGGTGACCGGCGTCATCCTTGTCGTGATCGGCATCGTCGAGGTCATCGCCGGGATCCGGATGCGCAGGGAGTCCGCGGCGGCCGCCGCCCCGTCCCGCGCGGACAACGTGACGTAACGCACCCAGTAGGGGACCAAAGTCCCTGGTCCAGGACCCCGCAGCGCTACTACACTTCGTCGTAGATACGTGGGTAATCGCGGGAGTTGGTCAGATGGACGCTTTGGACGTGTCACGGTGGCAGTTCGGTATCACCACCGTCTACCACTTCATCTTCGTACCGCTGACCATCGGCCTCGCGCCGCTGATCGCGGTGATGCAGACCGTGTGGGTGGCCACCGGCAACCCGACGTGGTACCGCCTCACCCGATTCTTCGGCAAACTGTTCCTGATCAACTTCGCGATCGGCGTCGCGACCGGCATCGTCCAGGAGTTCCAGTTCGGGATGAACTGGAGCGAATACTCACGCTTCGTCGGTGACGTCTTCGGCGCGCCGCTGGCGATGGAGGGCCTCGCCGCCTTCTTCTTCGAATCCACCTTCATCGGCCTGTGGATCTTCGGCTGGACGCGCCTGCCCCGCCTCGTGCACCTGGCGTGCATCTGGATCGTCGCGATCGCGGTCAACATGTCCGCGTTCTTCATCATCGCGGCGAACTCGTTCATGCAGCACCCCGTGGGCGCGCAGTTCAACCCGGAGACCGGGCGCGCCGAACTGACCAGCATCGTCGCGTTGTTCACCAACAACACCGCGATCGCCGCGTTCAGCCACGCGGTGGCGGGGTCGTTCCTGACGGCGGGCACATTCGTCGCGTGCGTGTGCGCCTGGTGGATGGTCAAGGCGCACCGCGAGGGGCGGACACCGGCCGAGAAGCACATGGCCGCCGCGCTCTACCGGCCGGCCACCATCCTCGGCTGTCTGGTCGCGGTCGTCTCCGCCGGCGCGCTGTTCTACACCGGTGACGTCCAGGGCAAGCTGATGTTCGAACAGCAGCCCATGAAGATGGCATCGGCAGAATCGTTGTGCCACAGCGCCACCGACCCGGCATTCTCGGTCCTGACCGTAGGCACGCACAACAACTGCGACAGCGTCACCCACCTCATCGAGGTGCCCTACGTGCTGCCGTTCCTCGCCGAGGGCGAGTTCAGCGGTGTCCACCTCGAGGGCGTCAAAGACCTGCAGGAGCAGTACGAGCAGCAGTTCGGCCCGGGCGACTACCGGCCCAACCTGTTCGTCACCTACTGGTCGTTCCGCGCGATGATCGGGTTCCTCGCCGTACCCGTGCTGTTCGCGGCGGCCGCGCTGTGGCTGACCCGCCGCGGCCGCGTCGCCCATCAGCGCTGGCTCTCCCGGTTCGCGCTGCTCACGCTTCCGACCCCGTTCCTGGCCAACAGCGCCGGCTGGATCTTCACCGAGATGGGCCGGCAGCCGTGGGTGGTGGTGCCCAACCTCGACGGCGACCTCAGCGTCCGGCTCACCGTGGACCAGGGCGTGTCCGGGCACTCGATCGGGATGGTGATCACCTCACTGGTGACCCTCACGCTGGTGTACGGCGTGCTCGCCGTCATCTGGTTCTGGCTGCTCAAGCGCTACGTCGCCGAGGGTCCACAGGAACACGACTCCGAACCCACTCCCCCCAATCCGCCCGGTGACGACGAGGTCGCACCTCTGTCCTTCGCGTACTGAGGGGGTTGACGACAATGGGACTTCAGGAACTCTGGTTCATCCTCCTGGCGGTGCTGTTCCTCGGCTTCTTCGTCCTGGAGGGCTTCGACTTCGGCGTCGGGATGCTGATGGGCTTCTTCGGCCGCGCCGCCCGCGACCGCGGACCCGAGGCCGTCGAGGTGCACCGGCGCACCGCCCTCAACACCATCGGCCCGGTGTGGGACGGCAACGAGGTGTGGCTCATCACCGCGGGCGGGGCGATGTTCGCCGCGTTCCCCGACATGTACGCCACCATGTTCTCCGGGCTGTACCTGCCGCTGCTGGTCATCCTGTTCGCGATGATCCTGCGGGTGGTGGCGATCGAATGGCGCGGCAAGATCGACGATCCGGACTGGCGCCGCTGGGCCGACATCGGTATCGCCACGGGTTCGTGGCTACCCGCGGTGCTGTGGGGCGTGGCGTTCGCCGCGCTGGTGCGCGGCCTGCCCGTCGACGCCGACAAGCAGGTCCACTTGTCCATCGGCGACCTGCTCAACGCCTACACCCTCCTCGGCGGGTCGGCCACCTGCGGGTTGTTCCTCCTGCACGGTGCGGTGTTCACCGCGCTGAAAACCGAAGGCGCCGTGCGGGATGACGCGCTGCGATTCGCCGGCGCGCTGGCACTGCCGGTCACCGTGCTGGTCGCCGGGTTCGGTCTGTGGACGCAGCTGTCCTACGGTAAGAGCTGGACGTGGTGGGTGCTCGCCGTCGCCGTCGTCGCGCAACTGGCCGCGGTGATCCGCGTCTGGAGCCGCAGCGGGGAGGGCTGGGCGTTCACCTACACCGCGGTGGTGGTGGCGGCCGTCGTCGTGCTGCTGTTCGGTTCGCTCTATCCCCAGCTGATTCCCTCGACGCTCGACCCCGCCTGGAGTCTGACCATCGACAACGCGTCCTCGTCGCCGTACACGTTGAAGATCATGAGCTGGGCGGCGCTCATCTTCGCTCCCCTTGTGGTCGCGTACCAGGCGTGGACGTACTGGGTGTTCAGCAAGCGGATCTCCGCCGAACGCATCCCCGAACCGATCGGCCTGCGGAGGCGGTCGAGCTGAACCTCTGGCGCAGTTCACCGGCGATGCGGCGCTTCCTGGCCGCATCGGTGATCTGCGGTGTGGTGATCAGCGCCACCACCATCGCCACGGCGGTCGTGCTGGCCCGCGTGGTGGCCGGGGTCATCACCGACCCGGGCTCGCGGACCCTGTCGGCGTGGTCACCCATGCTGGTGCTGCTCGCCGGACTGTGGACGGTGCGGTTCCTGGCCCAATGGCTGCAGGGCCGGTTGTCGCAACGGGGCGCCACGGCGGTGATCGCCGACCTGTCCGCACAGGTGCTCAACACCGTGACCACGCTGCCGCCGCGGCAGCTGGCCGCGGTGCGCGACGATGCGGCCACCGTGGTCAGCCGCGGTCTCGACGGTTTGCGGCCGTTCTTCACCGGATACCTGCCCGCCGTCTTCCTCGCCGGGATCCTCACGCCGGCAGCGGTGTTCGCGATCCTGGTCGTCGACTGGCGTTCGGCGGTCATCGTGCTCATCGCGTTGCCGCTGATCCCGATCTTCATGATCCTGATCGGGCTGGTGACCCGTGACCGGTCGGCGGCCGCGCTAGCGGCGATGACGACGCTGCAGTCCCGGCTGCTCGACCTCGTCGCCGGCATCCCCACCCTGGCCGCGCTCGGCCGCGCGGGCGGATCCGCGCAGCGCATCGCCGAACTGTCCGCCGCCCACCGCCGCTCGGCGATGGCGACGCTGCGGGTGGCGTTCCTGTCCGCCCTCGTCCTCGAACTGCTGGCGACGCTCGGCGTTGCGCTGGTCGCGGTGAGCGTCGGGCTGCGATTGGTGTTCGGCGACATGACGCTCTTCGCCGGCCTGGCCGCCCTGCTGCTCGCCCCCGAGGTGTTCTGGCCACTGCGCCGCGTCGGTGTCGAGTTCCACGCCGCCCAGGACGGAAAGACCGCCGCCGAGCGGGCATTCACGCTGATCGACTCGGGCACCGCGACGTCGTCGGGCACCGAGACCGTGACGGGACGCGGTGCCGTGATCCACGTGGACGGCTTGCCGTCCGACCTGCTGCCCGGACGGGTGACGGTGCTGACCGGCCCGAACGGCTGCGGCAAGTCCACGACCCTGCAGGCCATCCTCGGGCTCGGCCCGCCGCTGTCCGGCCGGGTGACCGTCGCCGGTGTCGACGTCGCCGAACTCGACCTGCCCGCGTGGTGGAGGCAGATCGCCTGGCTGCCGCACCGGCCGGTGCTCATCCCCGGCACCGTCCGCGACAACCTCGACCTGTTCGGACCCCTGACCGACGTCGAGAGTGCCTGCCGGGACAGCGGATTCGACGAGGTTCTGGCTGGGCTGCCCGATGGCCTCGACACCGTGCTGGGCCGCGACGGGGTCGGCCTGTCGCTCGGTCAACGCCAGCGGCTGGGCCTGGCGAGGGTCTTCGGCTCCGACGCCGCGGTGCTGCTGCTCGACGAGCCGACCGCCCACCTCGACGCGGCGCTGGAAGCCCGGGTCCTCGCGGCGATCGCGGCGCGGGCGCGGGCCGGCGCAACGGTTCTGGTGGTCGGACACCGAGACAGCGTGCTGGCCGTCGGTGACCAGGTCGTCAGGATGGGAGGCGAGGTCCTTGTCGACCACTGACCCCCTGCTGCGCGTGGCCGTGGACCTGCTGCGCCCCCGCCTCGGACGGCTGATGCTCGCGATCGGCCTGGGCGTGCTGTCGCTGGGCAGCGCCCTGGCCCTGGCCGCCATCGCCGCGTGGCTGATCACCCGGGCCTGGCAGATGCCGCCGGTCCTCGATCTGAGCGTCGCCGCCGTCGCGGTGCGGGCGCTGGGCATCTCGCGCGGTCTCCTCGGCTACTGCCAGCGACTCGCCGTCCACGACACCGCGTTGCGCGCGGCAGGTCAGGCCAGGACGGGGCTGTACCGCACGCTCGCCGCGGCGCCGCAGGAGGTCGCGATGCGGCTGCCGGGCGGTCAACTGGTCGCCCGCATCGGCGCGTCGGTCGACGATCTCGCCGACGTGCTCGTGCGGGCGGTGGTGCCGATCGCGGTGGCCGCGGTGCTGTCGCTCGCCGCGGTCGGCGTGCTGGCTGTTATCTCGCCGGGGTCCGCGGCACTGCTGGCGGCCTGCCTGCTCGTCGCGGGCGTCGCCGCACCGGCGCTGTCCGCACGCGCGGTCGCGTCGGCCGAGAACGCCGCGGTGACCCATCATGCGGATCGCGACGTCGCCGCGCTGCTCGCCCTCGACCACGCCGCCGAGCTGCGGGTCTGCGGCCGACTGGCCGGAGTGGTCGCCGAAGCTCAACGCCGTCAACACGATTGGGGTGAGGCCGCCGACCGTGCCGCGGCGCCCGCGGCGCTGGCCGCCGCCGTCCCCGGTGCCGCGATGGGCGTCAGCGTGCTCGGCGCCGCCGCCGCGGGTATCGCACTCGCCGGATCGGTGGCACCGACGACGGTGGCGATTCTCATGCTGCTTCCGCTGTCCGCGTTCGAGGCGACCACGGCGCTGCCCGCCGCGGCGGTGCAACTGACCCGCTCGCGCATCGCCGCCCGGCGGCTGTCCGAACTGACCGACCCCGCGCCCGCCGACCGTCGACGCCCCGTGGTGCCGCCCATCCCCCTGCACAGGGGCGACCGCGTGGCCGTCACCGGACCGAGCGGTTCGGGGAAGACCACGCTGTTGATGGCGATGGCCGAGCAGCCCGACGACTTCACCGGTGCCCGCGCGTTTTTCGCCGAGGACGCGCACCTGTTCAGCACCACCGTGCGGGACAATCTGCTGGTCGCACGCGGGGACGCCACCGACGCGGACCTGCGGTCCGCGCTCGCGAAGGTCGGCCTGCTGCCGTGGCTCGACGACCTGCCCGACGGGTTGTCCACCGTGCTGGTCGGCGGCGCCGCCGCGGTCTCCGCCGGCCAGCGCCGTCGCCTGCTGCTCGCACGCGCACTCGTCTCGTCGTTCCCCGTCGTGCTGCTCGACGAGCCGACCGAACACCTCGATGCGGACGACGCCACACGACTGCTCACCGAACTACTCACTCCCGGTGCGCTTTTCCCGGCCGACCGCACCGTCGTCGTGGCCACCCACCACCTACCCGACGACGACCTGCCCTGTCTACGCCTGAATCTGGCCGTCAGCGGGTAACGTCAGCACACATGACCGAGTCGGACAAGCCCGAACAGTCGCCGTCGGCACCGCCGCCGCCACCCCAACCTGATCCGGCACAGCAACAGGGCTACCCACCGCAACAGGGGTATCCGCAACAGGGGTATCCGCAACAGCAGCAGCCATACCCGCCGCAACAGCCGTACCAGTACGGCGCCTACCCCGGCGGCTATCCCCCACCGCCGCAGGGCTCCTACGGGGGCGGCTACCCGGGGGGTTACCCGGGCGGGTACCCGACGCAGACCGCACCGAAGAACGGCCTCGGCATCGCCTCCTTGATCGTCGCGATCGTCGGCCTGCTCTCGGTCTACGGCGGGATCCTGCTCGGGGTCGTCGCGGTGATCCTCGGTGTCCTCGGCCGCGGCCGGGCCAAGCGGGGTGAGGCGACCAACGGCGGTGTGGCGATGGCCGGCATCGTCCTGGGCGCCCTGGCTGTCGTGGTGTCGATCGCCGCGATCGCGATGACGGTCATGTTCGCCAGGGAGGTCGGCGCGGGCGATCTGTTCGAGTGCCTGCAGCAGGCCGGCAACGACGTCGATGCGCAGCAGGAGTGCCAGGATCAGTTCCAGCGCAACATCGAAGACCAGTTCAGCGTCACGCTGACGCCCTCGCGTTAGCGGCCGGGGAAGTACTTCACGACCGCGTCCGACGCGACTGTCGCCAGCAGCGCGCCGGACCGGTCGAAGAAGTGACCGGTGCCCAGGCCGCGTGATTCGGCGGCCGCCGGCGACGACGTCGAGTAGAGCACCCACTCGTCGAACCGCACCTGCCGGTGGAACCACACCGAGTGGTTAATCGTCACGGCGAAGATGCGGTCGAATCCCCACGACAGGCCGTGGGTGGTGATGATCGAGTCCAGCACGGTGGTGTCCGACGAGTAGACCAGCGCCGCGGTGTGCAACACCGGATCCTCGGGCATGGCGCCTTCGGTCTTGAGCCATACCCGGTTGTGGTCGAGGCGCTCCCCCTTGTCACGCATCACCCACGCCGGATCGTTGGTGTAGCGCCACTCGATCGGCCGCAGTGCGTCGACGAAGTGCGGCACGGTCTCCTCGTAGCCGCGCAGCAGTTCCCCGATCTTCGGCAGCTCGTCGGGTGCCGGGACCTCGGGCGCGGCGACGCCGTGTTCGAGGCCGCGCCCGCCGTTCATGTACGACACCATCGCCGTGGTCAACAGGTCGTCACCCTGGCACACGTCGACCCGGCGGTTGGCGAACCGTCGTTCGTCGCGCAACCGCGTCACCCGGAACTCGAGGTCCCTGGCCGGGTCGCCGCCGGCGATGAAATGCACCGACAGCGCGCTGGGCGAGATCCGGTGGTCGACCGTGCGGCTGGAGGCCACGAACGCCTGGGCCATCATCTGCCCGCCGAACGTGCGGACCGGATTTCTGCTCGGATGCGATCCGAGGAAGGTGTCGTCGTCGAGGCGTCGGAGGTCGAGAACCGCCAGCAGCTCTGCGAAATCCGCTGCCGACAAGATCGCCCCCTCTAGACGTCGTCCTCCCCGATCCGGTGCACGTGGATCAGATTCGTGGAGCCTACTGTGCCCGGCGGCGCGCCCGCGACGATGACCACCAGATCACCGCGCTTGTAGCGGCCGAGTTCGAGCAGCGACTTGTCGACCTGACGGATCATGCCGTCGGTGGTGCCGATCTGCGGCACGATGAACGTCTCGGTGCCCCACGTCAGCGCCAACTGGCTACGCACCTCGGGCAGCGCGGTGAAGGCGAGCACCGGCAGCGGCGTGTGCAGCCGGGCGAGGCGCCGAACCGTGTCGCCGGACTGGGTGAACGCGACCAGCGCCTTGGCGTCCAACCGCTCCCCGATGTCGCGGGCGGCGTAGGAGATCACGCCGCGCTTCGTGCGCGGCACATGGGTCAGGGGCGGGACGACGACGGAGTTCTCCTCGACCGCGGTGATGATGCGCGCCATGGTGCGCACGGCCTCGAGCGGGTACTTGCCGACCGAGGTCTCACCCGAGAGCATGACCGCGTCGGCGCCGTCGAGCACCGCATTCGCGACGTCGGAGGCCTCGGCGCGGGTGGGCCGGGAGTTCTCGATCATCGACTCCAGCATCTGGGTGGCGACGATGACCGGCTTCGCGTTCTCGCGCGCCATCTGGATGGCGCGCTTCTGGACCAGCGGGACCTCCTCGAGCGGGAGTTCGACGCCCAGATCGCCGCGGGCGACCATGATCGCGTCGAACGCCAGCACGATCGCCTCGAGGTTGTCGATCGCCTCGGGCTTCTCGAGTTTGGCGATCACCGGGACTCGCCGTCCGACGCGGTCCATCACCTCGTGCACGAGTTCGACGTCGGCGGGGGAACGCACGAACGACAGCGCGACCAGGTCGACCCCGAGCCGCACCGCGAACTCGAGGTCCTCGATGTCCTTCTCCGACAGCGCAGGCGCCGAGACGTTCATCCCCGGTAGCGACATGCCCTTGTTGTTGCTGACCCGCCCGCCTTCGGTGACCTCGCAGACGACGTCGTTGCCCTCGATGGCGTTGACCACCAGCGCGACGTTGCCGTCGTCGACCAGCACCCGGTCGCCGGGGGTGGCGTCCTCGGCCAACCGCTTGTAGGTCGTCGACACGCGGTCGTGGGTGCCGTCGATGTCGTCGACGGTGATCCGGACGGTCTGACCCTCTTTCCACTCGGTCGGCCCGTCGGCGAACCGGCCGAGCCGGATCTTCGGGCCCTGCAGGTCGGCGAGGATGCCGACGGCGCGGCCGGTGTGGTCGGAGGCCGCGCGGACCCGCTTGTAGTTGGCTTCGTGATCGGGGTAGTCGCCGTGGCTGAAGTTGAGCCGCGCGACATCCATCCCGGCCTCGACGAGCTTTCGGACGGCGTCGTCGGAGGCCGTGGCCGGGCCGAGGGTACAGACGATCTTCCCGCGTCTATTCACGTTGACTCATCGTAGTCGTTGATCGATTCAGACGACGGCCAGCGGTAGCGCGCCTGGTCGCACCGGTGCCGGGAGGTCGGACTCGCCCATCAGGTAGGTGTCGACGGCATGGGCGGCGCTGCGCCCTTCGGCGATCGCCCACACGATCAACGACGCACCGCGGTGGGCGTCACCACAGACGAACACCCCCGGCGCGTCGGTCTGCCAGTCGCTGCCGCAGGCCAGCGCACCGCGGTTGTTCAGGCGCAGCCCGAGCCCGTCGAGCAGCGGCATGTGCTCGACGCCGTCGAATCCGATGGCGAGCAGCGCCATGTCGCACGGGATCTCCAGCGTGTCGCCGACCGGCACGATCCGCCTGCGGCCCTGGGCGTCGCGTTCCACCTTCACCTCGGCGATCTCCATGCCCCGCACGTGCCCGCGCTCGTCACCGAGGAAGCGCTGCACGGCGACCTGGTAGCGACGCTGCCCGCCCTCGGCGTGGGCCGGGGACAGCCGCGTCCGCAGCACCAGCGGCCACGTCGGCCACGGGGTACGGGTGTCGTCCCGGGTCTCCGGCGGTTCCGGGTTGTAGTCGAGCTGGGTGACCGACCTGGCGCCCTGGCGGTGCGCGGTGCCGAGACAGTCCGCGCCGGTGTCCCCGCCGCCGATGATCACGACGTGCTTGTCGCGGGCCGACAGCGGCGACGGGCCGTCACCCTCGCATTCCTTGTTGGCGGGCACCAGGTGCTCCATCGCCAGGTGCACGCCGTCGAGGTCCCGGCCCTCGACCGCGTTGTCCCGGGCGCGCAGCGCACCGACGGCCAGGACCACCGCATCGTGGCGTTCGCGCAGCTGTTCCACGGTCAGGTCGACCCCCACCTCACAGTCGGTGACGAACCGCGTGCCCTCCGCGCGCATCTGCGCCAGCCGCTGGTCGAGCGTCCGCTTCTCCAGCTTGTACTCGGGAATGCCGTAGCGCATCAGTCCACCGATCCGGTCGTCGCGCTCGAAGACCGTGACATCGTGGCCGGCCCGGGTGAGCTGTTGCGCCGCAGCGAGACCCGCGGGCCCGGACCCCACGACGGCGATGCGCTTACCGGTGCGGATCGACGCCGGTTGCGGATCGACGAGGCCCTGCGCCCACGCCTGATCGGCGATGGTGTTCTCGATGCGTTTGATGGTGACGCTGCCGCCGGTGTGGTCCTCGCTGATCGAGAGGACACAGGCCGCCTCACACGGCGCCGGGCACAGCCGCCCGGTGAACTCCGGGAAGTTGTTCGTGGCGTGCAGGCGTTCGCTGGCGGCGTCCCAGCGTCCTCGCCGCACCAGGTCGTTCCACTCGGGGATCAGGTTCCCCAGCGGGCACCCGGCAGAACCGGAGTGGCAGAACGGGATTCCGCAGTCCATGCAGCGGCGCGCCTGCTGGGACACCTCGTCGGCGCGCTCAGGCAGGCTCTGCCGTTCGTACACCTCGCGCCAGTCGCCGACGCGCTCGTCGACGGGCCGCTTGGCGGCCTCGACCTTGGGCACCTTGAGGAATCCGGTGGGATCAGCCACGGCTGGCCTCCATGATCGCGGTGTCGACGTCGCGCCCCTCGGCCTTGGCCATCCGGGTGGCCTGCAGGACGCGCTGGTAGTCGGTGGGCATGACTTTGGTGAACTGGGCGCTGCGCCGCGGCCAGTCCGAGAGCACCGAGGTGGCCACCGTGCTGCCGGTGTTCCTCGCGTGCCGGGCCACGACGTCGTGCAGCCACACCAGATCCTCCGGATCGAGTCGCTGCAACTCCACCATGGCGGTGTTGACCTTCGCCGGGTTCAGGCCGAGCACGTAGGCGATGCCGCCCGACATGCCGGCGGCCATGTTGCGGCCGGTCCTGCCGAGCACCACCACCCGGCCCCCGGTCATGTATTCGCAGGCGTGGTCGCCGACACCCTCGACGACCGCCAGTGCGCCGGAGTTCCTGGCGCAGAACCGCTCTCCGACCTTGCCGCGCAGGAAGACCTCACCCGACGTGGCGCCGTAGAGCAGGGTGTTGCCGGCGATCACGTTGTCCTCCGGCAGGAACAACACGTCGTCGGCGGGTTTGACGATGATCCGGCCCCCTGAAAGCCCCTTGCCGACATAGTCGTTGGCGTCCCCGGTCAATTCGATCGTGATGCCGGGCGGCAGGAAGGCGCCGATCGACTGCCCCGCCGACCCGGTGAGCCTGACGCGGATGGTGTCGTCGGGGAGTCCGGCCGCTCCGTAGCGACGGGTCACCTCGCCGCCGAGCAGGGTGCCGACGGTGCGATTGACGTTGCGCACAGGCAGTTCCAGCGTGACCGGGTGGGCGTCTTCCAGTGCGCCCTCGGACAACTGGATGAGGGTCTGGTCGAGCGCCTGATCCAGCGCGTGGTACTGGTCGGTGAGTTTGCGTCGCTGAGTCGTACCGCTGTGCGCGTCGGCCGGGACGGCGAAGATCGGCGTGAGGTCCAGTCCCTTGCTCTTCCAGTGCTCCACACCGGTTGCGGTGTCGAGCATCTCGGCGTGGCCGACGGCCTCGTCGACACTGCGGAAGCCCAGTTCGGCCAGGTGACGGCGGATGTCCTCGGCGATGAACCGGAAGAAGTTCTCCACGAACTCCGGTTTGCCGTTGAACCGTGCCCGCAGTTCGGGATTCTGGGTGGCGACGCCCACCGGGCAGGTGTCGAGGTGACAGACCCGCATCATGATGCACCCCGCCACCACCAGCGGGGCCGTCGCGAACCCGAACTCCTCGGCGCCGAGCAGCATCGCGACCATCACGTCGCGCGCGGTCCGCATGCCCCCGTCGCACTGCACGGTGATGCGATCGCGAAGGCCGTTGAGCACCAGCGTCTGCTGGGCGTCGGCCAGGCCGATCTCCCAGGGCGCACCGGCGTGTTTGAGGCTGGTCAGCGGGGCGGCCCCGGTGCCGCCGTCATGTCCGGAGATCAGCACCACATCGGCGTGGGCCTTGGACACCCCCGCCGCGACCGTCCCCACCCCGACGCTGCTGACGAGCTTGACGTGGATCCGGGCCCGGTCGTTGGCGTTCTTGAGGTCGTGGATGAGCTGCGCGAGGTCCTCGATCGAGTAGATGTCGTGGTGCGGAGGCGGGGAGATCAGGCCCACCCCCGGTGTGGAGTGCCGGGTCTTCGCGATGCTCGGGTACACCTTGTAACCCGGAAGCTGACCGCCCTCACCGGGTTTGGCGCCCTGGGCCATCTTGATCTGGATGTCCGTGGCGTTGACGAGGTAGTCGCTGGTCACGCCGAACCGGCCGCTGGCGACCTGTTTGACCGCGCTGCGCCGCCGCGGATCGTAGAGCCGGTCCACATCCTCGCCGCCCTCACCGGAGTTGGAGCGGCCACCGAGGTTGTTCATCGCGATGGCCATGGTCTCGTGCGCCTCGGCGCTGATCGAGCCGTAACTCATCGCCCCGGTGTTGAACCGTGTGACGATCTCGCTCGCCGGCTCGACCTCGTCGAGCGGCACCGCCGGACGAGTACCCGTCTTGAACTCGAACAGCCCGCGCAGGGTGCCGCCGTCGCGTGACAGCCGGTCGACCTCCTCGGCGTACTGCCGGAAGACGTCCTCACGGCCGGTGCGCGTCGAATGCTGCAGCAGGAAGACGACCTCCGGGGTGAACAGGTGGAGTTCACCTTCGCGGCGGAACGCGTACTCCCCGCCGACCTCGAGCCGGCGGTGCACGCGTTCGGTCGGGTTCTCCGGGTAGGCGCGCCGGTGCCGGAGCTTGACCTCCTCGGCGATCACGTCGAGGCCGATGCCCCCGAGCTGGGTGGGCGTCCCGGTGAAGTACTCGTCGACGACGTCGCGGTCGATGCCGACGGCCTCGAACGCCTGTGCGGCGGTGTACGAAGCGACCGTGGAGATGCCCATCTTGCTCATCACCTTCGTCACCCCCTTGCCGAGCGCCGTGAGGTAGTTGCGCACGGCGGCCGCGGTTTCGATACCGGTGAGTTCGCCCTCACGGATGAGGTCCTCGATGGATTCGAAGGCGAGGTAGGGGTTGACCGCGGCGGCACCGAACCCGATGAGCATCGCCACGTGGTGCACCTCGCGGGCGTCACCGGACTCCACGACCAGCGCCACCGCGGTGCGCTGTTTGGTGCGCACGAGGTGGTGGTGCACCGCGGACACGGCGAGCAGCGACGGGATCGGTGCGCGGGTGTGGTCGGAGTCGCGGTCCGAGATCACCAGGGTGCGGGCGCCGTCCGCGATGGCCTGACTGGCACGGGTGCGCAGATCGTCGAGCGCTTCGGCCAGCCCCTCCCCGCCGCGCTCGACGTCATAGAGCGCCTTGAGGACCGTCGCGCGCAGGCCCGGATGCTCGCCGTCGTCGTTGATGTGGACGATCTTGCCGAGTTCGTCGTTGTCGAGCACCGGCCACTTCAGCAGGATCTGCCGACAGGACGCCGCCGTCGGCTCGAGCAGGTTCTGCTCCGGGCCCATGACGCGGGCCATGCTGGTCACCACCTCCTCGCGGATCGCGTCCAGCGGCGGGTTGGTGACCTGGGCGAAGAGCTCCACGAAGTAGTCGTAGAGCGGCCGGGACCGTTCGGACAGGACCGCGGTCGGGGTGTCGGTGCCCATCGACCCCAGAGGTTCGGCGCCGGACGCCGCCATCGGGGTGAGGAGGATCCGCAGTTCCTCCTCGGTGTAGCCGAAGGAGATCTGGCGGCGGACAACGGATTCGTGGTTGGGCTGCACGCGCACGCGGTCCGGAAGCGTGCCGAGTTCGAGCAGCCCGGCGTGCAGCCACTCACCGTAGGCCTCGGCCTTCGACAGTTCGAGCTTGATCTCGTCGTCGCCGACGATGCGGCCCGCCGCCGTGTCGACGAGCAGCATCTTGCCGGGCTGCAGGCGGCCCTTGGCGACGATCCGCTCGGGCGGCACGTCCAGCACACCGCTCTCGCTGGCGAGGATGATCCGGTCGTCGAGGGTCCGCCACCAGCGGCCGGGCCGTAAACCGTTGCGGTCCAACACCGCTCCGACCAAGGTGCCGTCGGTGAAGGTGACGCAGGCCGGACCGTCCCACGGTTCCATCAGCGAGGCGTGAAACTGCCAGAAGGCGCGCTCGTCGGCATCCATCGACGCGTTGTTCTCCCACGCCTCGGGGATCATCATCAACACCGCGTGCGGGAGGCTGCGGCCGCCGAGGTGGAGCAGTTCGAGGACCTCGTCGAAACTGGCCGAGTCCGACGCGTCGGCCGTGCAGATCGGGGACAGCCGGCTCAGGTCGCCCGGGATGTCGGCGCTGGCCAGCATCGCCTCCCTGGCGTGCATGCGGTTGCGGTTGCCGCGCACGGTGTTGATCTCGCCGTTGTGGGCGACGAAGCGGAACGGGTGCGCCAGCGGCCAGGACGGGAAGGTGTTGGTGGAGAAGCGACTGTGCACGATCGCGATGGCGCTGGTGCACCGCGCGTCGCGCAGGTCGCCGAAGTACAGCGGCAACTGCGCCGTGGTGAGCATGCCCTTGTAGGCGATGGTGCGGCTCGACAGGGACGGGAAGTACACCTCGGCGGACCGCTCTGCGCGTTTGCGCAGCGGGTACACGCGCCGGTCGAGCTCGATCCCGCCGGGGCGGACACCGTCGACTTCCGGTGCGGCCACGAACAACTGCGCCATGTACGGCATGCAGCCGAGCGCGGTCTGCCCGACGTCGGCGCCCTGGGGGTCGACCGGGACCGGGCGCCACCCGAGCACCTCGAGGTTCTCCTCGGCGGCGAGCGCCTCCACGCGCTGGACGGCGTGGGCGCGCGCGGAGGGATCCTGCGGCAGGAAGCAGGTGCCGGCCGCGAAGGTGTTGCAGCCCTCGGCGGTGGGCCGCGGGAGGTCGAAGTCGACGGCCTCGGCGAAGAGCTCCACGGGCAGCTGCAGCAGGATGCCTGCGCCGTCGCCGCTGTTGGTCTCGGCGCCTGCTGCGCCGCGGTGGTCGAGATGTTCCAGGGCGACCAGACCGTCGGCGACGATGGAGTGCGAGCGTCGGCCCTGGATGTCGGCGATCATGGCGACGCCGCACGAGTCCTTCTCGTGCTCGGGGTCGTAGAGTCCCTGTGCGCCGGGGGTAGCCGAGTAGAGCATCGAATTGCACCTCCGCAGTTCCGGAAAATCGTTGCCGGGACTGCGGCGGCCCGAGGTGCCAGTGTATCAGCGCAGGTGAGCGCCTACCCGCCGAGCGACGTCGGGACCAGCGGAAATCCGGGCAGGTTGCGCACCACGGTCCAGGTGACGGTGGCCACTGCGATGGCGACGATCGCGGCCACCGGCATCACCGACCTGTGTCGACGGCGCCGGATGAGCACCCACACGGCCAGCAGCGGGAGACCGACGAGGAGGAACACGTTGTCGGCCACGGCCGCCGCGATGTCGCCGTGCAGGAGGTCGTGGGTCATGCGCAGCCCCCCGCACGCCGGGCAGTCCCACCCGGTCACATGCTTGAACGGGCAGAGCGGAGCGAGAAAGCCCGGCCGGTGCGGGTCGGCGACACCGATGTAGGCCAGTGCGCCGGCGAACAGGGCGCCGGCGCCGAGGGTGAGGTAGAGCGGCGTGCGAGTCGGTGCCGGTGCGTCAGGTTCCATCGCGCAGGGGAAGACCGTTCGGGTCGCGGACCTTGTCGGTGAAGATGAGGACCGCGTCGACGATCCCCCAGATGACCGCGCCGATCCCGCAGGTGACGAGCCCGACCACCAGCTGGGCGACACCCAAGCCGACCTGGCCGAGGTACATGCGTCCGATGCCGACGATTCCGAGCAGGCCCGCGAGTTGGAGCAAGCCGGCCACGACCTTCGACTTGTCCGAGTACGGCTCCCCGGTCATCGGATGCCTGCCGTACGGGGCGGCGGGGTCGTAATAGGGCGGCGGGTAATTGCCCGGCGGGGGCGGGTAGTTGCCCGGCGGCGGGTACGACGGTGAGTAGCCTCCCGGCGGCGGTGGCGGGCCGTCGGGCGTGCTGCCGAACTGCGAGGGATCGGTCATGTGATCAGCATGCCAGAAGCGCCGGGTGTGAAGCTCCCATACGGCGACGGCGTGCTTGCCGGAATCGATTTCTGGGCGAATCCTGAATACCGGCAAGCGGATCTCGAGCGGGGCGTCCATGTATCTGACCCAGGGGTTGCGTCGAGCGGCACAGATCCGTCCACGGGAAGAGTCCACCGTGTTCCGGGAGCGGCGGCGCGTGTGGGCGGAGACGGTTGACCGCGTCGCGCGGATCGCGGGAGGACTCAGGGAAGCCGGCGTGCGCCCCGGCGACCGCGTCGCGATTCTGGCGCTCAACAGCGACCGCTACTTCGAACTGCTCTACGCCATCCCATGGATCGGTGCAGTCCTGGTGCCGGTGAACACCCGGTTGGCTGCGCCGGAGACCCGGTACATCCTCGAAGATTCCGGAGCCCGTGTGTTGTTCGTCGACAACGCCACGCAAACGCATGCCGTTGAGATGGCCGACCGGGCGTCATCCGTCGGAGCGACCTTCTACCTCGACGACGACACGCCGCCGACGGGCACGCGGTTCTTCGAGGACCTCGCCGCAGCAGAACCGGTTGCGGACGTGGGCGCTGGTGGCGACACGCTGGCCGGTCTGTTCTACACCGGCGGCACCACCGGAAAGGCCAAGGGGGTGATGCTCAGCCACAGCAATCTGGTCTGGAATGCGATGAACGTCATCGCCGGGATGTACTACGACCAGGACATGACCTATGTCCACGCGGGCCCGATGTTCCATCTCGCCGATGGCGGCGCGACGTTCGGTGTGACCACCTGCGGCGGGCGTCACGTGTTCCTCCCGCGCTTCGATGCCACCGACTTTCTCCAAACGGTGGAACGGGAACGGGTCACGCACGCAGCGCTGGTGCCGACGATGATCAACATGCTGACCACCAACACGGCGGTCGACCAGGTCGACCTCTCGAGCCTTCGTCACCTCACCTACGGCGCATCGCCGATGACCGGAGGGCTGCTGCGCAGGGCACTCGAGACCTTCCCCCAGTGCGGATTCATCCACGCCTACGGCATGACCGAGGCTTCGCCCGGAGTCACCCTGCTGCCGCCCCGATACGCCACGCTGGAAGGGCCGTATGCCGGTCGCCTCGAGTCATGCGGGCAGGCGCAGTTCACGACCGAGTTGAAGATCGTCGACGAGAAGCGAAATCCCCTGCCGCGCGGCTCGGTCGGTGAGGTTGCGGTCAGAGGACCGATGATCATGTCTGGCTACTGGAACATGCCCGAGCAGACTGCGGCCGTGCTCGAGGATGGTTGGTTCCACACCGGGGACGTCGGCTACATGGACGAAGAGGGATTCCTCTTCATCGTCGACCGGCTCAAGGACATGATCATCTCGGGTGGCGAGAACGTGTACTCGGCCGAGGTCGAGAGCACCATCTCACTGATGGCGGGAGTCGCCGAAGTCGCGGTGATCGGCATTCCCGATCCCAAGTGGGGCGAGTGCGTCCACGCCATCGTGGTGCCGCGCGCCGGGGCCGACCTGACCGCCGAGGCGGTGATCGACCACTGCAGTACGCGGATCGCCGGCTACAAGTGCCCACGCTCGGTCGAGTTCCGCACGTCGCCGCTCCCGCAATCCGGCCCCGGCAAGGTACTCAAACGCGAACTGCGCGAACCGTTTTGGACGGCCGATCACATCAAGGGGGTACCGAACAGCTAGCGCTGTGCGGTCACTTGCGGCGACGCCACCACTTGCGGCGCGCCTGTCCCGCCTCGGGTGTGGTGATGACCTGATACGCCGACGAGTCGGTCTCGGTGCCCGTCTCGGCCTCCCCGGCGTCGTCGCCGACCTCGGAGACGTCTTCGCCGGTCGCATCCTGCACGCTCGCGGCCAGTTCCTCGTCCGCGACGATGGGTTCGGCATCGCCGCCGGCGTCCGACTGCTCGTGCGTCTCCGCGTCTTCGAGGGCTTCCGCCTCGGCGGCACCGACCTCGCCGGCGACAGCGTCGGCATCCTCGCCTTCGACGGGTTCCTCGTCGGCGAACTCGCCGGCGGCGTCGGCGACGGCGATCTCCTCCGCAACCGCCTCGGCCTCGTCAGCGCGTTCGACCGCCGCCTCGAGGTCTTCGTCGGTCTTTACGGGGGGCTCGGTGGCGACCTTGTCGGCCGCTTCGGCACGCTCGACCGCAGCCTCATGCGCCTCGTCAGCGGACTCCGCCGCCGCGACCGCATCCTCACCCTCAACCGAACCGACAGTGGCCGGGGGCTCCTCATCGGCAGCCTCGCCAGTCTCGGGCTCCGCCGTTTCATCAGCAGAGACCTCCGTCGCTACCGCCTCAGCCTCTTCAGCGCGCTCGACCGCAGCCTCATGCGCCTCCTCGGCAGACTCCTCCGCCGCGACCGCATCCTCACCCTCGACCGCACCGACCGTGACCGGACGCTCCTCATCGGCAGCCTCACCGGCCTCGGCGAACGCCACCGCCTCAGCGATGTCCTCCGACGGCGCCGACTCGACATCCTCCGCCAACGCCTCGGCCTCAGCCACCGGCTCCGGCGTCCCTTCACCCGCATCCGCGGGTTCCGGCTTCGCCGAGTGTGAAGCTCTTGCGAAAAATCGGCCCAAAAATCGCGGAGGTTTCACGTTCGGCGCGCCGGCGGGTGTCTCCTGGGCCGTGCCTTCAGCAGCGACCTCCGCCGCGACCGCCTCGGCCTCCTCGGCACGCTCCACCGCGGCCTCGTGCGCCTCTTCAGCCGACTCCTCGGCCGCGACCGCATCCTCACCCTCGACCGCACCGACCGTCGACGGCGACGACCTGTCCGCGGCCTCACCGGCCTCGGCGAACGCGACCGCCTCGGCGATGTCCTCCGACGGCGCCGTCTCGACGTCCTCCGCCAACGCTTCGGCCTCGGCCACCGGCTCGGGCTTGTCGTCGGCGGCCTGCTCTGCGGCGGCATCCTCGTCTTCGGCGTCGCCTGCGACCTTGGCCGCGGCCCCCACACCGGTGGTCACCGCGACACCGCCGACAAGTCCTTTGAGAAGCTCCTCGGTCTCGGCATCGACACTCTCGCGGCCCGTGGTCTCGGTGCCGTCGCTCTCGAAGTCGTCGGGTGAGGTCGTGCGCGCCTCGACGTCCTCCTCGGCGGCCGGACGCAGCGTCGCGGGATCTTCTCGTCCGCGCGGAGCCGCCATCAGGTACACCACCGCCCCGATGAACACGAACATCGACGTGAACGAGTTGACCCGGATACCCGCCAGCTCCGTGGCCAGGTCACTGCGGAGCAGCTCGATCCAGAAGCGGCCGAGGCAGTAACCCGCGACATACAGCGCGAACAACCGACCGTGCCCCAGCTTGAACCGCCGGTCCGCCCAGATCAGCACCGCGAACACCAGCAGGTTCCACAGCAATTCGTACAAGAAGGTGGGGTGTACGACCTCGATGACGCGACCCGTCGACACCCCGATCAGGTCGTTGCGCGCCCCGCTGGCGTCGACCCGCTCATAGATCTCCAGGCCCCACGGCACGGTCGTCGCACGCCCGTAGAGCTCCTGGTTGAAGTAGTTGCCGAGCCGGCCGATCGCCTGCGCCAGGATGATGCCGGGCGCGATGGCGTCGCCGAACGCGGGCAGCGGGATGTCGCGGCGGCGGCAGGCGATCCACGCCCCCACCCCGCCGAGGGCCACCGCACCCCAGATGCCCAGGCCGCCCTCCCAGATGCGGAACGCCGCGATCAGGCCGGCGCCATCCGGTCCGAAGTAGGTCTGCCAGTCGGTGATGACGTGATAGATCCGGCCGCCGATGAGCCCGAACGGCACTGCCCACAGGGCGATGTCGTAGATGACGCCGCGCTCACCGCCGCGCGCCTCCCAGCGACGGTCGCCCAGCACCAGCGCCACGATGATTCCTGCGATGATGCACAGCGCATACGCACGCAACGGGAACGGGCCGAGCTCCCACACGCCCTGCGACGGGCTGGGGATATACGCCAGCGTGGTCGTCACGCGGTCACCCTCTGGCGCACTCCCTCGGCTAGTTCCTGGGTCAGCGCCCGGACCGCGGGCAATCCGTCCTTCAGCGCCGATACGAGTGCCGAACCCACGATCACGCCGTCGGCGTACGCGCCGATCTCGGCCGCCTGCTCGCGCGACCGGACGCCGAGGCCGACCCCGACCGGGATGTCGGAGACCTCCTTGACGCGCGCGACGAGTTCGGGTGCGGCGCTCGAGACCGCGTCACGGGCACCGGTGACGCCCATGGTCGATGCGGCGTAGACGAATCCCCGGGTCGCTTCGACGGTCCTGGCGAGCCGCTCGGGCGTCGACGCCGGCGCCACCAGGAAGATGCGGTCGAGATCGTGCGCGTCCGATGCGGCCATCCACTCGTCGGCCTCGTCGGGGATGAGGTCCGGGGTGATCAGGCCGAGTCCGCCTGCGGCCGCGAGATCCCGCGCGAAAGCGTCGATCCCCCTCCGCAGCACCGGATTCCAGTAGGTCATCACCACCGCGCGTCCACCCGCGTTGCTGATGGCCTCGACCGCCGCCAGCGTGTCACGCACCCGCACACCGCCCTGCAGCGCCGCCTCGGTGGCGGCGGCGATGACCGGGCCGTCCATCCCCGGATCGGAGTACGGGATGCCGACTTCGATGATGTCGCAACCGGATTCGACCAGCGCCGTCATCGCCGAGATCGACGCCGGGACGTCGGGGAATCCGGTCGGCAGGTATCCGATGAGCGCTGCGCGCTTCTCCGCGCGGCAAGCGTCGAACAAGCCACCCAGCCGACTCATGAACCGCCTTTGTCCAGCAGACCGAACCATTTCGCCGCAGTCTCGACGTCTTTGTCGCCACGCCCCGAGAGGTTGACCAGGATCATCGAACCCGATCCGAGCTCCTGGCCCAGCTTGAGCGCACCGGCGACCGCATGCGCGGATTCGATGGCCGGGATGATGCCTTCCGTGCGGCAGAGCAGCGAGAACGCGTCCATGGCCTCGGAGTCGGTGATCGGCCGGTATTCGGCGCGGCCGATGTCTTTGAGCAACGCGTGCTCGGGACCCACGCCCGGATAGTCCAGACCGGCCGAGATCGAATGCGATTCGATGGTCTGGCCGTCCTCGTCCTGGAGCAGGTAGGAGAACGACCCCTGGAACGCACCGGGTGAGCCGCCGGTGAACGTGGCGGCGTGCCGACCGGTCTCGACGCCGTCACCGGCCGCCTCGTACCCGATCAACCGCACGCCCGGATCGTCGATGAAGGCGTGGAAGACGCCGATCGCGTTGGACCCGCCGCCGACGCACGCCGTCACCGCATCCGGGAGCCTGCCGGCCTGCGCCTGGATCTGGGCCCGCGCCTCGAGGCCGATGATGCGCTGGAAGTCGCGCACCATCAACGGGAACGGGTGCGGGCCCGCCGCGGTCCCGAAGCAGTAGTACGTCTCGTCGGCGTTGGTGACCCAGTCGCGGAACGCCTCGTTGATCGCGTCCTTGAGCGTCTTGGAACCGGACTCCACGGACACGACTTCGGCGCCGAGCAGGCGCATCCGCGCCACGTTGAGCGCCTGGCGGGCGGTGTCCACCGCGCCCATGTAGATCACGCATTCCAGGCCGAGCAGTGCGCACGCGGTGGCCGTCGCGACGCCGTGCTGGCCTGCGCCGGTCTCGGCGATGACCCGGGTCTTGCCCATCTGGCGTGCGAGCAGAGCCTGACCGAGCACGTTGTTGATCTTGTGAGAACCCGTGTGGTTGAGGTCTTCTCGCTTGAGGAAGATGCGCGCGCCGCCGGCGTGTTCGCTGAGCCGGGTGGCCTCGTACAGCGGCGACGGGCGCCCGCTGTAATGACGCTGCAGCCGGTCGAGTTCGTCGAGGAACGTCTGGTCGCCGCGGGCCTTCTCGTAGGCCGAGGTGACCTCCTCGATGACCGCCATCAGCGCCTCGGGAACCAGACGTCCGCCGTACGGGCCGAAGTGGCCGCGGGCGTCAGGATCGTGGCTGGTGGGTTCGGCGACGGCCGCACTGGAGCGCGGCAGGTCCGAGTCGAGGAGTTCGGCCACGCTATCGGGACGGTTTCGGGCAGGACGGATGGGTTCCGGCGGTCACCAGATCGGCCACCGCGCTGCGGGGATCGCGGCTGGTGACGAGGCCCTCGCCGACGAGCACGGCGTCGGCGCCGGCACCGGCGTAGGCCAGCAGATCGGCCGGGCCGCGCACGCCGGACTCCGCGACGCGGATGACGTTGGACGGCAGCCCCGGGGCGATCCGCGCGAAGCAGTTCCGGTCCACCGACAGGGTCTTGAGGTCGCGGGCGTTGACGCCGATGACCCGGGCGCCGGCCTGCAGGGCCCGGTCGGCTTCGGCTTCGGTGTGGACCTCGACCAGCGCCGTCATCCCGAGGGACTCGGTGCGCTCCAGCAACGACTCCAGCACGGGCTGCTCGAGCGCGGCCACGATCAGCAGCAACATGTCGGCGCCGTGTGCCCGCGCCTCGTGGATCTGATACGGCCGGACGATGAAGTCCTTGCGCAGCACGGGGATGGACACCGCGGCCCGGACGGCGTCGAGGTCGTCGAGCGAGCCGTTGAACCGGCGCTGTTCGGTCAGCACGCTGATCACGCGGGCGCCGCCGTCCTGATAGGCGCGGGCCAGATCGGCCGGATCACCGATGTGGGCGAGCGCCCCACGCGACGGGCTGGCCCGCTTGACCTCGGCGATGACACCGATACCGGGTTCGCGCAGGGCGGCCATCACATCGAGCGGAGGCTTGGCGCGCTGCGCCCGTTCCTTGATCTCGGTGAGGCTGACCACGGCCTCTCGAGCGGCAACGTCGGCGCGGACTCCCTCGATGATGGAGTCGAGCACGGTCGCCGAACTCATAGCCCGTCGATCCCCCTCTGGTACGTCGCCGGCAGATGCCGGATGGTTCTCATCGAAGGGTAGTCGCAGCGACCCCATCGCCTGTCACCGGCCCTTCGTGTCGCGATCGGTGGGATCGTGGCCCTCGTCGAGCGCGTCCCACAGCATCCGTTCCGACATCGGCTCCCCCTGTTCCTCCCGTTTCACCGCCGTGGCGCGCCGCGCCGACGGCGCCGCGTACCTGTTCGTCGCGGCAGTCCCCTTCACCGCCGCGCGCATCAGCAACACCGCGCCTGCGAGCACCAGCGCGGCCGCCACCAACGTGAGCACCGCGCCGGCGAAGTGGCGTTCGGTGCCCGTCAGATCGGCGACCGGCACCTCGGCCAGGTTGGCCGCCCGCGGAGCGACGTCGACGATCACCCACAGCGTGATCCCCAGGTAGGCCATCCCGGCGCTCGCCGCCGCCACCAGCACGGCCAGGATCCGCAGCGGCCATCCCCGCACCGCCAGCACCGCGACGGCCGCCGCCAGGACCAGCAGGGCGAGCGGGATCAGCGCGGTGGACCACTCCGCCCCGTTCAACGTCGAGGTCTTCGGCTGCCCCAGCCCGTCGAACGAGTGCACGTCGACCCACGTCAACCGCGACGCCACCCACAGCACCGCGGCGCCGAGGACGAGGACGAGCTGGGCGATCCGGGTCATGGCTCGCGCAGGGTCTCGGCCGCGGCGACGGCGGCCAGCACGGCCTTGGCCTTGTTGGCCGCCTCGTTGAACTCGTAGGGACCGTTGGAGTCGGCGACGACTCCCCCGCCGGCCTGCACGTAGGCGACCCCGTCACGCATCAGCGCGGTGCGGATCGCGATCGCGAAGTCGGCGTTGCCGGCGAAGTCCAGATACCCCAGCACCCCGCCGTAGAGCCCGCGGCGGGTCTTCTCGACCTCCTCGATCAGCTCCATGGCCCGCACCTTGGGCGCGCCCGACAGCGTGCCCGCCGGGAAACAGGCCGTCACCGCGTCGAGCGCGGTCCTGCCCTCGGCCAGCCGCCCGGTGACCGTCGACACCAGGTGCATGACGTGGCTGTACCGCTCGATATGGCTGTAGTCCTCGACGCGGACGGTGCCCGGTTCGCACACCCGGCCCAGGTCGTTGCGGCCCAGGTCCACGAGCATCAGGTGCTCGGCGCGTTCCTTCTCGTCGGCCAGCAGCTCCTTCTCGAGCAGCAGATCCTCTTCCTCGGTGTCGCCCCGCCAGCGGGTGCCGGCGATCGGATGGGTGGTGGCCTTGCCGTCGGCGACGGTCACCAGCGCCTCCGGACTGGAGCCGACCACCGAGAAGTCCAGTCCGCCGGCCGCATCGGGCACGTTGAGCAGGTACATGTAGGGGCTGGGGTTGGTGACCCGCAGCATGCGGTACACGTCGAGTGGATCGGCGACGGTGTCCATCTCGAACCGCTGCGACGGCACCACCTGGAACGCCTCACCGGCCTCGATGTCGCCGACGAGCTTGTCGACGATCGCGGTGTACTCCTCGACGGTGCGCTGCGCCCGGTGCACCGGCGCCGGCCGGGCGAACGTCGCCACCGCCGAGGGCAGCGACTGCCCCAGCGCCGCGGTCATCACGTCCAGTCGGGCGACGGCGTCGTCGTACGCCCCGTCGACGTTCTCGTCGGTGCCGTTCCAGTTCACCGCGTTCGCGATCAGGGTGATGGTGCCCTCGTGATGGTCGACAGCGGCGATGTCGGTGGCCAGCAGCAACACCATGTCGGGCAGTCCGAGATCGTCGACCGCCAGCGAGGGCAGCCGCTCGAGCCGGCGGACCATGTCGTAGGCGAAGAACCCGACCAGACCGCTCGACAGCGGCGGCAGACCCGGCAGCGGCGCGGTCTCCAGCAGCGCCAGCGTCGACCGCAGTGCCTGGAGCGGATCACCGCCGCTCGGCGCGTCCTTCGGCGTCACGCCGAGCCACACCGCCTCGCCGTCGCGGACCGTCAGTGCCGACGGTGCACCTGCCCCGATGAACGACCACCGCGACCACGACCGTCCGTTCTCGGCGGATTCGAGCAGAAAGGTCCCGGGCCGGTTGGCGGCGAGCTTGCGGTACGCCGACAGCGGCGTCTCGCTGTCGGCGAGCACCTTGCGCACCACCGGCACCACGCGGTGCTCGGCGGCCAGAGCCCGGAAGTCCTCGCGGGAGGTGGTCGTGGCCAGCGACGAGCGCTCGCGCGCGGTGTCGAGGGCGGAGCCGGCGGTCGTCTGCACGCCGTAATTCTCCCAGACCGGTGCGGGCCCGTTCGCCATCAGGAGGCGTAGCGTGAGCGCTCATGAAACGCGGTGACCGAGTCGAGGATTTCGAACTGCCCGACCAGACGGGCGCTGTGCGCAGCCTGACGGGTTTGCTGGCCGACGGGCCGGTGGTGCTGTTCTTCTACCCGGCGGCGATGACGCCCGGGTGCACGAAGGAGGCCTGCCACTTCCGTGACCTCGCTGCGGAGTTCGCCGCAGTGGGCGCGTCGCGGGTCGGCATCAGCACCGACACGGTCGACAAACAGGCCCGCTTCGCCGACACCCAGCGTTTCGACTACCCGCTGCTCTCCGACAGCGGCGGTGCGATCGCCGAACGGTTCGGGGTCAAGCGGGGCCTGCTGGGCAAGTTGATGCCGGTCAAGCGGACGACGTTCGTGATCGACACCGACCGCACGGTGCTCGAGGTGTTCTCCAGCGAGCTCAACATGGACGCCCACGCGGACAAGGCGCTGACTGTGCTGCGCCAGCGCCAGTCCGCCTAAACCAGCTGTGCCCGCATGAAATTCAGCATGCTGGCACGAAACGTCTTCATCGACAACGCCCTTGCCGCGACGGCGTCGGCGGCGTGGTACATCCCGGGCACGGTGATGAGTTCGCACGGTACGCCGGCAGCCCTCAAGCGCTCGGCGTAGGCGACGCCTTCGTCGTGGAGCAGGTCGAGCTCGCCGACGCCCAGCCAGGCAGGCGGTAGACCGTCGAGGTCGGGTCTGCGGGCCGCCGCCGCATACTCGGGCACGTCGGACATCCGGGGCTCGTGGCCCAGATACGAGGTCCAGCCGAACCGGCTCGACGCCGGCGTCCACACGAACCGACCGCGTCCGGCGTGGTCCTCGCGGAGCACGGTGCGGTCGTCGAGCATCGGGTAGACGAGCGCCTGCCCCCGCAGCCGAACACCCTCATCGTGACTGCGCTGCGCGACGGTGGCCGCCAGACCGCCACCGGCGCTCGCGCCGCCGACCACGATCCGATCCGCGTCGATGCCGAGCGTGCCTGCGTTGGCGCGCATCCACGTCAGAGTCGCGGCGCAATCATCGAGCGCGGCGGGGAACGGGTGCTCCGGCGCCAGGCGGTGGTCCGGCGCCACCACGGTGGCACCGAGTTCGCGTGCGAGCTGCCCGGTGACGAAGGCCTCGAATTGCGGTGAGCCCACGACGAATCCACCGCTGTGGATCCACAGCACAGCCGGACGCTGCGAGCCGCTACCCGCGGGGGACGTGATCACGACCCGGCACTGGTTGTCGCCGACGCGCGCCTCGGTCACGGTGACACCGCGACCGGCGCGGGTGGGCAACCTCATCACCCTGCGGGTCACGACCATCGTCGCCCGGTTCGACGGGGCGGACACGAGAAGCAGCGCAGGGCTGCGCAGATCACGGGCCACCGGGGCCAACGCTGTGCGCGCGACGGCGTAGCTCCCCGCCACGGCCGCCGCCGCGGCACCGAGGATGACCGCCGACTTCTTCACACCGGGAGCTTAAGCCTCCGGGGCCAGCAGCACGTCGGCGTCGAAGCAGGTGTGCGTGCCGGTGTGGCATGCCGCACCGGCCTGGTCGACCTCGAGCAGGACGGTGTCACCGTCGCAGTCCAACCGGACCGAGTGCACGTACTGGGTGTGGCCGGACGTCTCGCCCTTGACCCAGTGCTCGCCGCGCGAGCGCGACCAGTAGGTGGCCTTGCGGGTGCGCATCGTGCGGTCGAGTGCGATGTCGTCCATCCACGCCACCATCAGCACCTGACCGGTGCCGCGCTCCTGCGCGACGGCGACGAACAGGCCGTTGGCGTCGCGCTTGAGCCGCGAGGCGATATCCGGGTCGAGAGGCATCAGTGCCCTCTGTTCTTCGCGCAAGCGCTCATCACCGCACCGTGATCCCCTCTGCCGCCATCGCCGCCTTGACCTGGCCGATCGTCAGTTCCTTGAAGTGAAAGACGCTGGCGGCCAACACCGCGTCGGCGCCCGCCTTCACAGCGGGCGCGAAGTGCTCCACCGCGCCCGCACCGCCGCTCGCGATGACGGGCACGGTGACCGCGCCCCGAACCGCGCGCAGCATCGGCAGGTCGAACCCGGCTTTGGTGCCGTCGAAGTCCATCGAGTTCAGCAGGATCTCGCCCACGCCGAGTTCCGCTCCGCGCGTTGCCCATTCGACAGCGTCGATCCCGGTGCCACGACGGCCGCCGTGGGTGGTCACCTCCCACCCGGACGGGGTGGGGGGTTCCCCCTGCGGCACGGTCCTGGCGTCCACCGACAGCACGATGCACTGGGAACCGAACTGACGGGCCAGTTCCGCCAACAATTCCGGGCGGGCGATGGCGGCGGTGTTCACCGACACCTTGTCGGCGCCGGCCCGCAGCAACGCGTCCACGTCGGCGATCGCCCGCACTCCGCCACCGACGGTCAGCGGGATGAAGACCTGCTCCGCCGTGCGGCGCACCACGTCGAGCATCGTGGACCGTCCCGACGACGATGCGGTGACGTCGAGGAACGTCAACTCGTCGGCGCCCTCCGCGTCGTAGACGGCGGCGAGTTCGACCGGATCGCCGGCGTCGCGCAGGTTCTCGAAGTTCACGCCCTTCACCACGCGGCCCGCGTCGACGTCCAGGCACGGGATCACACGGACGGCGAGTTCTCTGTCGGCGGCCATCAGAAGTCCTCCGGGGCGCCGACCGACGCGACGATGTCGAGGATCTCGCCGTGCACCTGTGGCGAACCGGCCAGCACGGACGTCGACTGCGGGGTCCAGTCCGCGCCGGCGAGGTCGGTGACGACACCACCGGCGGACCGCACCAGCGCGACGCCTGCGGCGTGATCCCAGATGTGGTGACCGAAGCTGATCGACGCGCCGAGGACACCGGCGGCGGTGTAGGCCAGGTCGAGTCCGGTCGCGCCGTGCATCCGGATCCGGTTGCACTGTCTGCTGAGATTCTCCAGCAGCGCCACGCGCCAGCGCCCGGGGAAGCGCCCACGCGAGTCGATGTTGAACGTCCCGGTGCCGACGACACAGTCCGACAGCGCGCCCTCCTGCAGCGCGGGCTGCGCAACACCGTTGACGTACAACGGGTTTCCCGCGACGGCGGTGTAGCGCTGGGACATGAACGGCAGCCACGTCAGCCCGGCGACCGGCTCCCCGTCGCGCAGCAGACCGAGCAGGATCGCCGCGGTGGGCAGCCCGGCGGCGTAGTTGAACGTCCCGTCGATGGGGTCGAGCACCCACACCAGCGGTGAGTCGATGTCGGCGCCGCCGTACTCCTCACCGTGCACCTCGATGCCGGTCGCCGCGGTCAGCGCATCGACGACCTGGCGCTCGATCTTCAGGTCCACCTCGGTGGCGAAGTCGTTGCCCTTCTTCTGCACCGCCGAGTCGGCGCGGTGGCCGCTGATGAAGGGTTCGGACGCGGCGTCGAGAATCGCCGCGGCCTCGTCGACCAGACCTTGCAGGTCGGTCTCGTCCAGTGCCATCGACGCCCTACTGCCCCATCGCCGTCAGAGCCTCGGGCAGCGTGAAACGCCCGGCGTACAACGCCTTGCCGACGATCGCGCCCTCGACACCACGGTCGGTCAGCGTGCTGATCGCGCGCAGGTCGTCGAGGCTGGACACCCCGCCGGAGGCGATCACCGGAGCGTCGGTGCGGTCGGCGACGCGGCCGAGCAGATCGAGGTTCGGGCCCTGCAGGGTGCCGTCCTTGGTCACGTCGGTGACCACGTAGCGCGCACAGCCCTCGGAGTCGAGGCGGTCGAGCACCTCCCACAGGTCCCCACCGTCGGTCTCCCAGCCGCGACCGCGCAGGCGGTGCCTGCCGTCTTCGATGAGGACGTCGAGCCCGACCGCCACCCGGTCGCCGTACTCGGCGACGACCTTCGCGCACCACTGCGGGTTCTCCAGCGCGGCGGTGCCGATGTTGACCCGCGCACAACCGGTGGCCAGGGCCGCCTCGAGGGAGTCGTCGTCGCGGATGCCCCCGGACAGTTCGACCGCCACCTCGAGTTGACCCACCACCTCGGCGAGCAGTTCGCGGTTCGACCCGCGGCCGAAGGCGGCGTCGAGATCCACGAGGTGGATCCACTCCGCCCCGTCACGCTGCCAGCCGAGGGCGGCGTCGAGCGCGGACCCGTACTCGGTCTCGCTGCCGGCCTTGCCCTGGACCAGGCGGACAGCGCGGCCTTCGACGACGTCGACGGCGGGAAGGAGGATCAACGGCCTTTTCTCAGACACGGGCTTCTCTGGCACGGAGTTCTCAGACACGGCGGACAACCTTAGATCAGAGCCCCTCGACCCAGTTGCGGAGCAGCGTCGCGCCCGCGTCACCGCTCTTCTCCGGGTGGAACTGAGTGGCCGACAGCGCGCCGTCCTCGACGGCGGCCAGGAACGGGACATGGTGGGTCGCCCAGGTCAGCAGCGCGTCCGGATTGCCCTCCCACTGCTGGGCGGCATACGAGTGCACGAAGTAGAACCGGGTGTCGGGGTCGAGCCCGCGGAACAGGGTCGTCCCGGCCGGGGCGTCGACGACGTTCCAGCCCATGTGCGGGATCACCGGAGCGTCGAGGCGCACCACCGATCCGGGCCACTGCCCGCATCCGGCGGTCTCGACGCCGAATTCCACGCCGCGTGCGAACAGGATCTGCATTCCCACGCAGACGCCGAGGACCGGCCGGCCGGCGGCGATCCGCTCGGCGATGATCTTCTCCCCGCCGACCTCGCGGAGGCCTGCCATACACGCCTCGAACGCCCCGACACCCGGCACCACCAGGCCGTCCGCGTTCAGCGCGGCGTCGGCGTCGGCGGTCACCTCGACGTCGGCGCCGGTGCGCTCGACCGCGCGCTGCGCCGACCGCAGATTGCCCGATCCGTAGTCGAGGACGACGACTTTCTTGGACCTTCCCATCCCTACAGTGAGCCTTTCGTGGACGGCACACCGCTCACGCGCGGGTCGGGTTCGACGGCCTGGCGGAGCGCGCGGGCCACCGCCTTGTACTGCGCCTCGGTGATGTGGTGCGGATCGCGGCCGTAGAGGGTGCGCACGTGCAGCGCGATGCGGGCGTTGAACGCGAGCGACTCGAAGACGTGCCGGTTGATCACCGTGTGGTACGGCGCGCTCGACCCGGCGATGGTGAACTCGACCATGTAGTCGGGCTCGCCGGTGTGCACGAAGTACGGCCGGCCGGACACGTCGACCGCGGCGTGGGCGAGCGTCTCGTCCATCGGGATGAATGCGTCACCGAAGCGACGGATGCCCTTCTTGTCGCCGAGCGCCTGTCCGAGGGCCTGCCCGAGCACGATCGCGGTGTCCTCGACCGTGTGGTGGCCCTCGATCTCGATGTCGCCCGTGGCGCGCACGGTGAGATCGAAGCTGGCGTGGCTGCCCAGCGAGGTGAGCATGTGGTCGAAAAACGGCACACCCGTGTGGATGTCGACGACCCCGGTGCCGTCGAGGTCGAGATCGACGACGATGTCGGATTCCTTGGTCCTGCGTTCGACGCGGGCGCGGCGGGTGCCGGTCAGCATGTCGGTCATGAGGCTCCTAATCTTGCCGCGAGTTCAGTCTCAACGAGGCGGGCTGAGGCGGCCAGCAGCGCATCGTTCTCTTCGGCCAGCCCGGTCGTGGCCCGCAGATAGCCGGGTATGCCCACATCCCGGATGAGCACACCCTGATCGAGGTAACGCTGCCAGGTGGCGGGCGCGTCGGCGAACTCCCCGAACAGAATGAAATTGGCGTCACTGGGGACGACGCGGAAACCGAGCTGGTTCAGGCCGTTGGCGGTCCGGTCGCGTTCGGCGATCAGGGTGGCGACGCTGGCCAGCGTGTCGTCGGCGTGGCGCAGCGCCGCCCTGGCGGCGGCCTGGGTCAGCGACGACAGGTGATAGGGCAACCGCACCAGCAGCATCGCGTCGATCACCGCCGGGGCCGCGACCAGATAGCCGAGCCGCCCGCCGGCGAACGCGAACGCCTTGCTCATGGTGCGGCTGACGACCAGCTTGGTCGGGTACTCGTCGATCAGCGCCACACCGCTGGGCTGCGCGGAGAACTCGCCGTAGGCCTCGTCGAGAACGAGTATCCCGGTCTGCATGGCGTCGAGCAGTCGCCGGAGGTCGTCGAGCGGAACGCTCTGCCCGGACGGGTTGTTCGGGCTGGTGACGAACACCAGGTCGGGGCGCCGGGCGGTGATCTCGTCCACGGCGGTGTCGACGTCCAGGCCGAAGTCCTCGGCGCGCAGCGCCTGCAGCCATTCGGTGCGGGTGGCGTCGGCGATGATCGGGTGCATCGAGTACGACGGCACGAATCCGATCGCGCTGCGCCCCGGGCCGCCGAACGCCTGCAGCAGCTGCTGCAGCACTTCGTTGGAACCGTTTGCGGCCCAGAGGTTCTCCACGCTCAGCTCGACGCCCGTCCGCAGGTTCAGGTAGTCGGCGAGGTCGCTGCGCAGTGCCACCGCGTCGCGGTCGGGATAGCGGTGCAGCTCGGCGGCCGCCTCACCCACCGAGCGGGTCACGTCGTCGACGAGCGCCTGGCTCGGCGGGTGCGGGTTCTCGTTCGTGTTGAGCCGCACGGGCACCTGCAGTTGCGGTGCGCCGTAGGGCGACCTGCCGCGCAGATCCTCCCTCAGGGGCAGATCGGCCAGGGTGATGCGCTCCCCCACGCTCATGACTCGAACCTCCGCCGCACCGCTTCACCGTGGGCGGGCAGGTTCTCGGCCTTCGCCAGCGTGATCACATGACCCGACACGTCCTTGAGCGCCGCCTCGGTGTAGTCGACGACGTGGATGCCGCGCAGGAACGTCTGCACCGACAGGCCGCTCTGGTGACGCGCACAGCCGGCCGTCGGCAGGACGTGGTTGGATCCGGCGCAGTAGTCACCGAGGCTGACCGGAGCGTACGGACCGACGAAAATGGCTCCGGCGGAACGGATCCGGCCGGCCACCCCGGCGGCATCGACGGTCTGGATCTCGAGATGCTCTGCGGCGTAGGCGTTGACGACCCGCACCCCGCTGTCGAGGTCGTCGACGAGCACGATCGCGGACTGCTCGCCGGTCAGCGCCGTGCTGACGCGTTGGCGGTGCACGGTGGTCTCCAGCTGCCGCCGCAGTTCGCGGTCGGTGGCGTCGGCCAGATCGGTGCTGGTGGTCACCAGCACGCTGGCGGCCATCTCGTCGTGTTCGGCCTGGCTGATCAGGTCGGCCGCCACGTGCACCGGATCGGCGGTGTGGTCGGCCAGCACGGCGATCTCGGTGGGTCCCGCCTCGGCGTCGATGCCCACGGCCGACCGGCAGATCCGCTTGGCGGCGGTGACGTAGATGTTGCCCGGCCCGGTGATCATGTCGACCGGCGCGAGTTCTGTGCCGTCGGTGTCGGTGCCGCCGTAGGCCAGCAACGCCACCGCCTGGGCCCCGCCGACCGCCCACACCTCGTCGACGCCCAGAAGCGCCGCGGCCGCGAGGATGGTCGGGTGCGGGAGACCGCCGTGTCCGGCCTGCGGCGGGCTGGTGATGACCAGTGAGTCGACGCCCGCGGTCTGGGCGGGCACCACGTTCATCACCACGCTGGACGGGTAGACGGCGTTGCCGCCCGGCACGTAGAGGCCGACCCGTTCGACGGGCACCCACCGTTCGGTGACGGTGGCCCCGGGCGCCAGCGTGGTGGTGGTGTCGGTGCGGCGCTGATCGGCGTGGACGGCCCGAGCCCGGTCGATCGCGACCTGCAGCGCCGCGCGGACGTCGGGGTCGAGCTCAGAGAGCGCCGCGGCCAGCCGCTCGGCGGGCACGCGCACCGCGCCGGGACGGATGCCGTCGAAGGATTCGCCGTATTCGAGCGCGGCCTCGGCGAAGCGGTCGGCCACGGCGTCGACGATCGGACGGACCTTCGGGACGACGGCGTCCACGTCGACACCCCCGCGAGGCAGCGCCGACCGCAGCTGCGCGGCGGACAGCGTCCTGCCGCGCAAGTCGATGCGGGCCATCGTCACCGGCGATACATTCACGCTGTCCATTGTCCCAGAGCAGGCCAAATCGTATTGGAGCCGTCGTGTCGGAGCTACCGAAGATGTTCCCGGAGTGGCTGGATCGCCTTCAGATCAAGTACTTCAATCCGGTCATCAGGCCGCTGGCCGGTCGCGTACCCGGCCTGGCGCTCATCAAACACACTGGTAGACGCTCCGGGCGGCAGTTCGAGACGCCGGTGACGGCCTACCGCAAGGGCAACGAACTCGCGATCGTGCTGGGCCACGGGATGACCGACTGGGCGCGCAACGCGATCGCCGCGGGCGAGGCCGACCTCACGCTGTTCCGTGACGAAGTGCACATCGTCAACCCCCGGATCGTGCCCAACGGGCGCGAGGTCGCGGCGCTGCCGTCGTTCGCCCGCCGTCAGGCCCGCAACATCGCGGTGTTCGTCGCCGACGTGAGCTGAGCGTCCGGTTCGGGCAGGCAGGTTCGGGCGAGGTCGTCCAGCGGGATCCTCAGCACGACCGCCAGCGCGGCGACCGTGGCGAACGCCGGCGTCGCCAGGCGGCCGGACTCGATCTTGCGGAGCGTCTCGGGCGAGATCGACGCGGCCTCGGCGACCTCGACGAGCTTGCGGTCGCCCCGCGCCTGCCGGAGGTGGGCGCCGAGCCGCTTGCCGGCGGCACGCTGTTGCGGCGTCAGGGGCGATCGGACCATGCCGCGAGGATACGCCATCCTGGTATGAAAATACCGGAGGCTCCGCTACCCTGGTATTTCTATACCGAGAAGGAGAGCGCGTGCTGGAACTGAAGACCCCCCGCGAGATCGCGGCGATGCGCACCACCGGCGCGTTCATCGCAGACCTGCTCGACGACCTGGCGTCGCGGGCACAGGTCGGGGTGAACCTGCTCGACCTGGAACACCGCGCCCGCCACTTGATCGCCGAGCGCGGCGCGGTCTCGTGCTACTGGGACTATGCGCCGTCGTTCGGCCGCGGCCCGTTCCGCAACGTCATCTGCCTGTCGGTGAACGACGCAGTCCTGCACGGCCTCCCGCACGACTACACGCTGCTCGACGGCGACCTGCTCAGCATGGACATCGCGGTCTCCATCGACGGGTGGGTGGCCGACTCTGCGCGCAGCATCATCGTCGGCACTCCCGACGACGGCGACCAGCGGCTGATCGAGGCCACCGAGGAGGCCCTCGCCGCCGGCATCGCCGCCGCGCGCCCGGGCAACCGCCTCGGCGACATCTCGGCGGCGATCGGCGCGGTCGCCGCCGACTACGGCTATCCGGTCAACACCGACTTCGGTGGGCACGGACTCGGGCGGACCATGCACGAGGACCCCCACGTGCCCAACCGCGGACGGCCCGGGCGCGGCCTGGTGTTGCGACCCGGGCTGACGCTCGCACTCGAGCCCTGGCTCGCCCGCGGCACCGATCGGATCGTCTACGACCCCGACGGGTGGACCATCCGGTCGGCCGACGGCTCGCGCACCGCCCACAGCGAACACACCATCGCCGTCACCGACGGCGACCCACTGGTGCTGACGCGTCGCGCCGCCTGACGCGGTCTCTCAGACGTCCAGCCCGATGTCGAGAACTCGCACCGAGTGGGTCAGCGCCCCGATGGCGAGGTAGTCGACGCCGGTGCCCGCGTACTCGGCCGCGGTCTCCAGGGACAGGCCGCCGGAGGACTCCAGCCGCGTGCCGGGCGAGCGGGCGTCGCGACGCTGCACGGCGATCTGGGTCTGCCAGACGGGGAAGTTGTCGAGCAGCACCAGCTCGACGTCCTCGCCGAGCACCTCGTCGAGCTGTTCGAGCGAATCGACCTCGACCTCGCAGAGCAGACCCGGCGCGGCGGCCCGCACCGCCCGCAGCGCGGCGACCACCGAACCGGCGGCCGCCACGTGGTTGTCCTTGATCAGCGCCGCATCGCCCAGGCCCATGCGGTGGTTCTCGCCGCCGCCGACGCGCACCGCGTACTTCTGCAACGTCCGCAGACCGGGCAGCGTCTTGCGGGTGTCGCGGATCGTGGCGTTCGTTCCCGCCACCGCGTCCACCCACAGCGCGGTCGCCGTCGCGATGCCCGACAGATGTGAGACGAGGTTGAGCATCGTGCGCTCGGCGGTCAGCAGACCGCGGGTGGGGGCCTCCAGGGTGAGCAGTGCCGCGCCGGGCTCGAGCCGGGCGCCGTCCTCGACGCGGTCGATCACGCGGTAGCGGTCGGGTCCGATGACCTCGTCGAGGACGAGCAGCGCCACGTCGACGCCCGCGGCCACCCCCGGTTCGCGGCTGCGCATCGACGCTATGGTGACCGCGTCGGCGGGCACGGTCGCCTGGGTGGTGATGTCCGGCCCGTACCGCAGATCCTCTTCCAAGGCGCGCGACACCACCGCCCGCACCTCGGCGATCTCCGCTTCCGACAGTTGACTCAGCAGCACGCGTCCGCCCTCACCTTCAGTCGTACGTGTCCGTGGTCGTCCAGGTCGACCGCCCCGCTGACGGCCTGCGCCGGGTCGGTGCCGGGGTGGTCGGCGCGGTGGTGGCACCCCCGCGACTCCGCGCGCTGCAGCGCGGCGACCGACACCGCCTGGGCGGTCAGGGTGAGCGCGGCGTCCTCGACGTCGGTGCGGGTGCGCAGTGGACGCGCGGTCGCCGTCGCGAGGCGGTCGCCCAGGCGCAGCAGCCCCTCCGCGTCGCGCACCACCGAGGCGTCGCGGCTCATCGCCGCCTGCAGGTCCCGGCGTCCCAGCACCTCACCCACGAGGATCTCGGGTGCGACGGCGCGGCTCGGGCCCACCGCGGCGGCGTGTTCGGCGGCGGCGCGGCCCGCGCGGCCGCCGACGACCAGGCCTTCGAGCAGGCTGTTGGACGCCAGCCGGTTGGCGCCGTGCATGCCGGTGCGGGCCACCTCGCCCGCGGCGAACAGGCCGGGCAGCGCGGTGCGACCGTCCACGTCGGTGACGACGCCGCCGCAGCTGTAGTGCGCGCCGGGCACCACCGGGATGGGGTGACGGGCGGGGTCGACGCCGGCCTTCCGGCACGCCGCCGTGACGGTCGGGAACCGGTGCGCGATCCCTCTCACATGCCGCGCGTCGAGGTAGACGCACGGATCGCCGGTGGCCCTCAGCCGCGCGTCGATCGCGCCGGCGACCACGTCGCGTGGGGCCAGGTCCCCCGACGGATGCACCCCCGCGGTCACCGGATCCCCGTGCGCGTCGACCAGCCGCGCGCCTTCTCCGCGCAGCGCCTCGGTGATCAGCGGGCGCCTGCCGCCGGTGGGCCCGTCGAACAGCATGGTCGGGTGAAACTGCACGAACTCGATGTCGCCGACCGGTACGCCGGCCCACAGCGCAAGCGCGATCCCGTCGCCGGTCGAGGCCTCCGGATTCGTGGTGGCGGTGTAGAGGTGGCCCAGGCCCCCGGTCGCGAGGATGACCGCCGGGGCGTGCACGATGCCGGGTCCGTCCTCGTTGAGGACCAGCACGCCGGTCACCGCGGCGTCGTCGCGCAGCACCCGGACCGCCACGTGGTCGTGGCGGATGTCGAGCACGCGCGCCGCGCGGTCGAGTGCCCGTTGCACCTCGGCGCCGGTCGCATCGCCGCCGGCGTGGATGATGCGCCGGCGGGAATGTCCGCCCTCGCGCGTCAGCGCCCAGCGGCCTGCGGCGGATTCGTCGAAGCGGGCGCCGTCGTCGACCAGGTCGCACACGCCGCGGTACCCGCCGGCCACGATGGACCGCACCGCCTCGGCGTCACACAGACCCCCACCCGCGGCGAGCGTGTCGGCGACGTGCGCGTCCACCGAATCGCCGTCGTCGCGCAACCCGCCGGGCAGCACCACCGCGATCCCACCCTGGGCGTATCCGGTGGCCGTCGACCCGGCCTGTGCTTCGGCCTTGCTCAGCACGATGACGCGGCGGCCGCGGCGGTGCCCCGCCAGCCCCGCCACCAGACCGGCGACGCCGGTGCCGATCACGACGACGTCGGCACGCTGCTGCCAGTGCGTGGTGCCGCCGCAACCGCGACGGAGCGTCATTCCCCGCCGCCGGGCTGCCCGATCTCGATCATCCGCTGCACGCTGCGCCGGGCCAGCCGTGCGGTCTCGTGGTCGACGTGGACCTCGTCCGCTCCCTCGGTCAGGCAGCGCAGCAGCGCGGCGGGCGTGATCATCTTCATGTAGCGGCACGAAGCCCGGTCGTTGACCGCCTGGAAATCGATCTCCGGGGCCGCACGGCGCAGCTGGTGCAGCATGCCGACCTCGGTGGCGACCAGCACCTGGCTCGCGCGGCTCTCACGGGCCGCGTCGAGCATGCCTCCGGTCGACAGGATCTTCACCCGGTCGGCGGGGAACGCGCCCTCGCCGGCGAGGTAGAGCGCCGAAGTGGCGCATCCGCACTCGGGATGGACGAACAGTTCGGCGTCCGGATGCGCACGGGCCTGGTCGGCCAGTTCGTCACCGTTGATGCCGGCGTGCACGTGGCACTCGCCCGCCCAGATGTGCATGTTCGTCCGGCCGGTGACGCGGCGCACGTGGGCACCGAGGAACTGGTCCGGGCAGAACAGCACCTCACGGTCGGCCGGGATCGACGCGACGACGTCGACGGCGTTCGAGGACGTGCAGCAGATGTCGGTCTCCGCCTTCACCGCGGCGGTGGTGTTGACATAGGAGACGACCACCGCTCCGGGATGGTCGGCCTTCCACTCCCGCAGCTCGTCGGCGGTGATCGAATCGGCCAGCGAGCAGCCCGCCCTGGCGTCGGGGATCAGGACCGTCTTGTCCGGCGAGAGGATCTTGGCCGTCTCCGCCATGAAGTGCACCCCGCAGAACACGATGGTCTCCTCGGGCGCTTCGGCCGCGATCCGCGACAGCGCCAGGGAGTCCCCGACGTGGTCGGCGACGTCCTGGATCGCCGGCAGCTGGTAGTTGTGCGCCAGCACGGTCGCCCCGCGCTGCCGGGCCAGACGGCGGACTTCGGCGGCCCACTCCTCGGTGGGTTCGACGTCGCCGAACCCCGCCGGAACGGTCTCGTCAAGCAGCGTCACGGTGGCTCCCTCGGTGTCGATCCGGTTTTCGACTTACAATCGAAAACATGGCTCATACTAGCACCGCGCACGAGGTGCTCGCCGTCGTGTTCCAGGTTCGCGGCATCGGCCCCGGTACGGGCCACCCCGCGCTGCACGTGCTGCTGTGGCAGCGCGCGCTCGATCCGGAGCGGGGCCGGTGGTCGCTGCCGGGCGGCCGACTCGGCCACGACGAGGACCTCACCACGTCCGTGCGGCGCCAACTTGCCGAGAAAGTGGACCTGCGTGAGGTAGCCCACCTCGAACAACTCGCCGTGTTCTCCGACCCGGCCCGCGTTCCCGGCGCGCGCACCATCGCCTCGACGTTCCTGGGCCTGGTGCCGTCGGCCGCCACCCCGGCCCTCCCGCCGGACACCTGCTGGCACCCGGTGTCCGAGCTACCGGAGATGGCGTTCGACCACGGCCCCATGGTCGAACACGCCCATACCCGCCTGGCGGCCAAACTGTCCTACACCAACATTGGATTCGCCCTCACCCCAACAGAATTCGCGATCTCGACGTTGCGGGACATCTACGGAGCGGCGCTCGGCTACCAGGTGGACGCCACCAACCTGCAACGCGTGCTCGAACGCCGCAACGTCATCACCAGGACCGGGTCCACCGCCCGCTCCGGCCGGGCAGGGGGCCGGCCGCCGGCCCTGTACCGGTTCACCGAATCCCGCTACCGGGTGACCGACGAATTCGCCGCACTTCGCCCGCCCGGGTGAGGCGAGTGGAATCTCATAGACCTCTTAAGTAGCCTTGGCCGGATGGACTTGGGCAGTGTGGCGCGGGAAACCGGCGCCGAGTGGATCGGGCAGCCGCACCACGAGGACGTTTCCCGGGGTGCGCGGCCGTCGGTACCGGCCAAGGACCCGTTCTACGAACCGCCCGCGGGTTTCGAACACGCCCGGCCCGGCACGATCCTGCGCTCCCGTGACGTCGAACTGGCCTTCATGGGGCTCGTCCCCCAGAGGTTCACCGCCACCCAGCTGCTGTACCGCACCACCGATTTCCGGGGTGACCCGCAGGCCACCGTGACCACCGTGGTGGCACCGACCCAGCGGGACCCCAAGAAGCCGTGCCCGATCGTGTCCTACCAGTGCGCGATCGACGCGATCGCCGGGCGCTGCTTCCCGTCCTACGCGCTGCGGCGCGGCGCCAAGGCGGTCGGTGCGCTGGCCCAGGCCGAATTCCTGCTGATCGCGGCCGCGCTCGCCGAGGGCTGGGCCGTCTCCGTTCCCGACCACGAGGGCCGGCACGGTATCTGGGGTGCGCCCCACGAACCCGGCTACCACGTGCTCGACGGGGTCAGGGCGGCGCTGAACAGCGACCGTCTCGGGCTGTCGACAGAGGCGCCGGTCGGCCTGTGGGGCTACTCCGGGGGTGGACTGGCCACCGCCTGGGCGGCGGAGACCTACGACGACTACGCTCCCGAACTCAACATCGTCGGCGCGGTGCTCGGTTCACCGGTGGCAGATCTGGGCAACGCGTTCCGCCGACTCAACGGCAGCCTCTACTCGGGTCTGCCTGCCATGGTCGTGTCGGCGCTGACGCAGAGCTACCCCGAACTCGACCGGGTCATCCAGCAACACGCGACCGAATCCGGCAAGGCGATGCTGCTGCGCATCCAGAAGATGACGACCGCGCACGCGGTACTGCGCATGGTCGGCATGGACATGGGCAAGCTGGTCGACCGGCCGCTGGAGGACATCCTGCAGACCCCGGAGGTCCAACGGGTTTTCGACAGCATCAAGCTCGGCACCGCGACACCGAAACCCCCGGTGCTGATCGTGCAGGCCGTGCACGACCGCATCGTCTCGGTCGACGACATCGACGCGCTGATCGACACCTACAGCAGCGGCGGCGCCCACGTCACCTACCACCGCGACATGTTCAGCGAGCACATGCTGCTTCACCCGATGTCCGCACCGATGACGCTGCGCTGGCTGCGGGACCGGTTCGCCGGACGGCCGCTGAGCGAGAACCTCACCCGCACCAAGTGGCCGACGCTGCTGAACCCGTCGACCTACCGCGGCATGCTGCGGCTCGCGGTGATCAGTGCGAAGGTGATTGCGGGCCAACGGGTAGAGCGCCGCCCACTGTCTCAGTTCGACCGCTGACCGGCTGGTACTCCTGCGGCGGCCAGCCGCCGAGATCGTCGCGGGACGTGGAGACCGCGCACATCGCGTAGACCAGTGCGCCGAGAGCGGCCGGGAACACGAGCGAACACGCGATCTGCAGCGGCGTGTGACCGAAGAACACCGCGGGCGCCTCGACGACGTAGTGCACCCGACGCTCGGGCGTCACGGGCGCTCCGGCCACGTCCACGGCGCCGTACCGCAACCGCATCAGGGCCGCTCCGACGCCCGCCGCCGCGGCGGCGGCACCCGCGCCGCCGACCGCCAGCGCCGTGACCAGCGCGGGCCCGCGGTGCGCCCGCCACTGCCAGAGCCAGACCGCCGCCACGACGCCGACCACCGACAGCATGCCGACGAACAGGAATGCCGAGGTGAAGAAATGGTCCGCCTCGCCGCCCAGGTACGCGCGGACGCGCTCACCCGCCCGCGTCAGCGCGACGACACCGTGCACCGGCGGCGCGAGCACCGACCACAGCGCACCGGTGGCCGCACCGGCCGCCACCAACCCGGCGACCGTGGTCAGCGCGGCCTTCCGCCGCGAATATTGCGGTGCCGCAACATCATTCACCGTTGAGTCTCCAGATCATGGGAGTCCAGGACGCCGTGCCGGGAGCACTTCGCCCACCACCCGTCGGGACGCACCTGCACCACCATCCGCCGGCCGCACTCGGCGCAGAACCGCGGCGGTTCCAGACCCAGCTGAGCCGCGGTCGGGACGGTGCCGCCTGCGGGTTCGCCAGTGTAGACGTTGAACTTGGGCGCCATCACAGGCTGGCGTTGAGCGCCTTGATCGGCATCTGCAGGTCGTCGAGCAGTTCGAGATCGGCCTCCGCGGGCCGCCCGAGCGTGGTCAGGTAATTGCCGACGATGACGGCGTTGATACCGCCGAGGATGCCCTTCTTGGCGCCGAGGTCGCCGAGGGTGATCTCCCGGCCGCCCGCGAAGCGCAACATGGTCCGGGGCAGCGCGAGCCGGAAGGCGGCGACCGCCTTGAGCGCCTCGGCCGCGGGCAGCACCTCGAGGTCCCCGAACGGGGTACCCGGCCGCGGGTTGAGGAAGTTCAGCGGCACCTCGTGCGGATCGAGTTCGGCCAGGTTCGCGGCGAACTCCGCACGCTGCTCGAGTGTCTCACCCATGCCGAGGATCCCGCCGCAGCACACCTCCATGCCCGCCTCGCGGACCATCCGCAGGGTCTCCCACCGCTCCTCCCAGGTGTGGGTGGTGACCACGTTGGTGAAGAACGACCGCGCCGTCTCGAGGTTGTGGTTGTAGCGGTGCACGCCCATCGCCGAGAGGCGCTCGACCTGCTCTGCGGTGAGCATGCCCAGCGAGCACGCGATCTGGATGTCGACCTCGTTGCGGATCGCCTCGATCCCGGCGGCGACCTGGGCCAGCAGCCGCTCGTCCGGGCCACGGACCGCGGCGACGATGCAGAACTCCGTCGCGCCGGTCTTGGCGGTCTGCTTGGCGGCCTCCACCAGGCTCGGGACGTCGAGCCACGCGCTGCGCACGGGCGAGGCGAACAGCCCGGACTGCGAACAGAAGTGGCAGTCCTCGGGGCAGCCGCCGGTCTTGAGGCTGATGATGCCCTCGACCTCGACATCGGGGCCGCACCAGGCCATGCGGACCTCGTGTGCGAGTGCGAGCAGATCGTCGAGACGATCGTCCGGCAGTTGCAGCACCTGCAGCGTCTGGTCCTGGTTCAGACCCTCGCCGCGTTCCAGCACCTGTTCGCGCGCCACCGCCAGAATGTCGCTCACCCGGTTGCCTCCTCACCGACTTGAACACGTCGGCGGAGCCGACAATTGAACAGCGTTCAGGTTAGGGTAGCGGTGTGCAGCTGCACAAACGCGACGTGGTGGAAGCGGCGACGGCGATCCTGGACTCCTACGGCATCGCCGACCTGACGATGCGCAGGCTCGCCCGCGAGCTCAGCGTCTCCCCCGGCGCCCTGTACTGGCACTTCGCCAACAAACAGGAGCTCCTCGGGGCGGTGGCTGACCGGATTCTGGAACCCGTCGACGATGCGGCCGAAGGTCGGCCCGACCGCGTCACGCTGCTGTGCTCCGCACTCCGAGACGCGCTGCTATCGCACACCGACGGCGCCGAGCTGGTGTCGGCCAGCTTCGCCGCCGGCCGGTCACAGGCGATGACCCGAATCCTCGACTGGCTGGCCGGCGCCGCCGCCGACGCAGGGGTCGCTCTCGAGCACGCCGAGCTGGCGGCGCGCACCGTCGTCTACTACGTGCTCGGCTTCACTGTCGACGAGCAGTCCCGCCTCCAGTGGGACGCCGCGGGCGCCCAGCTCCCCGACGCGCAGTCCGTGCTCACCGATGACCCGACAGTCCGGTTCACCTTCGGGCTGGACCTGCTCGTGGACGGTATGCACGCCCGTACGGCCGCCGCTGACCGAAGTCAGAACCCGCGGTAGCCGGCGATATCGGTCATCCACTGAGGGTCACCCGCGTCCACCGACGCGGTCAGCGCCCAGATCTGGACTCCCTGATCGTGACCGGACACCACGGCGAAACCGAGTTGACGGCGTGTCTCGCTCGGTCCGGGGCGAATGATGACCTCGACGATCTTGTTCGGGCGACCCTCCGCGGTGACCCCGGCGAATTGACCCTGCAGGTACACCGGGCTCTCCGCGACCACCAGGTTGTCGGCTTTCGGCACCTCGTTACCGCTGCCGACGAGGGCCTCGACGTCCGGATACGCGTGGCTCGGACCCATCCTCAGCGCGGGTGAGTAGACGCACGAGAGCAGGTTCTCGCCTTCGTCGGTGGGCGCCGACTTCTCGGCGTAGTCGACCACGGCCAGGTACGTGTTGACGATCGCCTGGCCCGGGGCGCCCGCATCGCCGAGCGGCGCGAAGGGCACCGGCGGCTTCTGGTGTGAGCCGCCGGTCTCGCTCAAGGCGCTTCGCCACCGATCGCGCCACGAGTCGAGGTGCTCCGAGATGTAGGGAACGCACCGGTCGATCCGGTCCGAGTAACTCAGCTTCATGAACTCCGAGTGGCCGGACTCGATCGTGGTCGGCGGCGCACCGGGGTGGTAGAAGAAGTTCATGATCAGCGACGTGCCACCGACGATCGCGCCGATGACGGCGATCGCCGTTGTCGTCCACCAGTGCAGTCGACCGGGACTCCAGTAAGAGGCCCCGCCGGACTCCTCGTCGGATCGTTTGGCCACTGACCCGTAAATTACCCCAGGTGATGTGGGTGGTCAGCTGATCGGATATTCGACGCGGTCGTCGCCGTCCCAGTGGCGCAGGCCCACGATCCGGCAGCGGATGTCGGAGCCCAGTCCCGGGACCGCCACCGCGTCGGGTAGCTGCTCGCGCGGCATACGGCGCGCCAGCGTGACGTGCGGGGTCCACTGCCCGGGGGCGGTGTGCGGGAGCGGGGCGCCGTCGATGAAGGGCCGGCACACCCGGTCGACCTCGCGGTGCAGATCGAGCAGCGGTGCCGACGGCACCAGCAGTCGCACGAGGATCAGCGCGCGGACGCCGAACACCATCGGCGCCCCGATCAGCCCGTCGAACGGCAGTCGGCGCAGGAGCGGCCGCAGCACGTCGTCCACCCCGTCGGCCATGTGCTCGGCCACGGTGAGCGTGACGTGCGGCCGGTTGCTCGGTGAGCGGTTGGCGGCCTGACTGCGGATCCCGGCGGCGTCCAGGTCGTCCCAGACCCGGCGCACGGCCGCGTCGGTGTGGGGGTCGAAGAGCAACTCGACCGAGTGGACCATCTACAGCAGGCCCGTGAGCCAGACCGGGTCGAATGCGGTCGCGCAGATCCGTTCGAAGTCGACGGCGCTGACCGAACCGGCGCCTGCGGGCAGGGCCGCCCGCACCGGGGCCAGGCGGGCCAGCGCGTCCCGGTTGTCGATCTCGGCCGCGCCCGGCTGGGCGGGCCAGGCGCCGATCACCAGACCCGCACACGGAATCCGCCGGGCGCCGAGGGATTCCAGGGTGAGCGCGGTGTGGTTGAGGGTGCCCAGGCCCGGCGCGACCACGACCAGTACGGGGGCGGCGATCTCGGTTGCGACGTCGCGCAGCGTGACACCGCCCTGGCCCAGTTCGACCAGCAGCCCGCCCGCGCCCTCCACGAGGGTCAGCCGGCCCGGCGCGTCGGCGTCGCGGATCATGCCGATCAGCTCGTCGCGCGTCGGCAGGGCGGCGCCCGCGCGCTGCGCGGCGGCCACCGGCGCCAGCGGGTCCGGATAGCGCCATCCCGAGTGCAGGGCGTCGACCCCGGCGAGCCTGCCGATCTCGACGAGGTCGTCGTCCCCGGGTCCGCCTGCCGGTCCGATCCCGGTCTGGACGGGTTTGCACACCGCGACGTCGATCCCGGCGACACGAGCGGCGCAGGCGAGCGCCGCGGTGGCCACGGTCTTGCCGACGCCGGTGTCGGTCCCGGTGACCACGAGGACGCTCATCGGCGCGCCGCCGTCAGCACGTCGGTGAGCACCCGCCGGGCGGTCGCGAGGTCGTCGGGGGTCAGCGACGCCCGCGCGGTCAGGCGCAGCCGGGAGGTGCCCTCGGGCACGGTGGGCGGCCGGAAGCACCCGACGCGCACGCCACGCTCGAGGCAGGCGGTCGCCGCGGCCAGTGCCACCTCGGGTTCTTCGAGGATCACCGAGACGACGGCCGAATCGGGCCGTCCGGGCACGCCGCACGCCTGCGCCAGTGCGGCGGCGTTGTCGAGCACCGCGCGGGCACGCTGAGGTTCGTCGACCAGAACCTCGAGCGCCGCCCAGGCCGCACCGACCGCGGCAGGCGCCAGGCCGGTGTCGAAGATGAACGGCCGAGCGGCGTCGACGAGGTGGTCGCGCACCGCATGGGGGCCGAGGACGACCCCGCCCTGACTGCCCAGCGCCTTGGACAGAGTGGTGGTCATGACCACGTCCGGGGCGCCGGCGAGGCCGACCTCGTCGAGCAGCCCGCGCCCGCCGGTGCCGCGGACGCCGAGTCCGTGCGCCTCGTCGACGACGAGCAGGGCGCCGTGTCGGCGGCACACCTCGTGCATGTCCCGAAGCGGCGCCAGCACCCCGTCCGCCGAGAACACCGAATCGGTCACCACGACCGCGCGCTCCTCGTCGCGGGTGGCGAGCGCGGTCTCGATCGCGCCGACGTCCCGGTGCGGCGTGACCACGACACGGGCCCGCGACAGCCGGCTGGCGTCGACGAGCGACGCGTGGGTCAGCGCGTCGGATACCAGCAGCGAACCACGCCCGGACAGGGCCACCACCGCGCCGAGGTTGGCGGTGTACCCGGAGGAGAACACCAGCGCGGACTCGGCGCCGGTGAACGCGGCCAGCGCGCGCTCGAAGCCCTCGTGCAGTTCGGTGTTGCCGGTGACCAGGCGTGAACCGGTCGACCCGGCGCCCCATTCGTGCAGCGCGCGCACCGCGCCCTCGACGACGCGCGGATGCGTGGACAGGCCGAGGTAGTCGTTGGAGGCCAGGTCCAAAGAGGTCCCACCGGACGGCCTGCTGCGCAGTGCGCGGCGCAGGCCGACGGCGCGACGCTGGTCGGCGACCTCGTCGAGCCAGGCCAGGGGCGACACACCGGCGCGGGTCACGGGCGGCTCCTCGGCGACTGAACGGTCAATGTGAACGCGTCGGTCGAACCGACACTTGAACACCGTTCAGGCTAATGCACGGGCCACGCCCACCACGGCGGAGGTGATCTGCGCGATCTCCTCGGCCGTGCAGATGTACGGCGGCATGACGTAGACGAGGTTGCGGAACGGCCGCAGCCACACCCGGTGGCGCAGCGCCGCCGCGGTCGCCGTCGCCATGTCGACCGGACGGTCCATCTCGACGACGCCGATCGCGCCGAGCACCCGCACGTCGGCGACCCCGGGCACCTCGCGTGCCGGCCGCAGACCGTCGGCCAGTGCCGCTTCGATGCCGGCGATCGTGGCGCGCCAGTCCCCGGCCAGCAGCAGTTCGACCGCGGCCACCCCGACCGCGCAGGCCAGCGCGTTGGCCATGAACGTCGGTCCGTGCATCAGCGCACCGGCTTCCCCGGTGCTGATGGTGTGGGCGATCTCGGCGGTGCACAGCGTCGCGGCCAGCGTGAGGTAGCCGCCGGTGAGGCCCTTGCCGACGCACATGATGTCGGGGCTGACGCCGACATGGTCGGCGGCGAACAGCTCACCGGTACGGCCGAAGCCGGTGGCGATCTCGTCGAAGATCAGCAGCACGCCGTGGCGGTCGCACATCGCGCGCAGATCGGTCAGGTACCGGGGATCGTGGAACCGCATCCCGCCCGCGCCCTGCACCACCGGTTCCACGATCACGGCCGCCAGTTCGTCGGCGTGCTCGGCGAGTCGGCGCTCGAAGGCCGCGACGTACCCGGGGTCGTGCTCGCGCGGCACCGGCGGGGCGAACACCTGACGCGTCAGGATGTCGGTCCACAGCCCGTGCATACCGCCGTCGGGATCGCACACGCTCATCGGGGTGAAGGTGTCGCCGTGATAGCCGCCGCGCCAGGTCATCAGGCGGGTCTTGCCCGGCGCTCCGGCGGCCCGCCAGTACTGCAGCGCCATCTTGACGGCCACCTCCACCGACACCGACCCGGAGTCGGAGAAGAACACCGTCTCCAGCCCGGGCGGGGTGATCTGCACCAGCAACTGGGCCAGGCGGGCGGCGGGTTCATGGGTCAGCCCGCCGAACATCACGTGGTTCATGGTGGCCAGCTGCCGGGTGATCGCCGCGTCGAGCACCGGGTGGCCGTGGCCGTGGATCGCCGTCCACCACGAGCTCATCGCGTCGATGACGTCCACCGGCCGACCGTCGTCGGGGTCGGCGATCGTGATCCACGCCCCCTTCGCGGCCAGCGCCACCACGGGCGGCAACGCACCGGCGCCGATGGTGCTGTAGGGATGCCAGACGTGCGCAGCATCGAGGGCGCTGATCTGGTCGGGGGTCAACGCGGGCACGGAAATCGAGACTAACGCCTCCGCCCGCCGCGGCATCCCCTCGATGCGCGGCATGAGGTGTGCGCCGATATTCGGTAAATTAGCCGCCGACCATGATGACCCTCGCCCTCCGGCGGCCGGCGGCCGGCACCGACCCGGAACCCGTCCGGCCCACCGCGACGGGGACCCGGTCATCGGGCTTCTACCGCCACGATCTGGACGGTCTGCGGGGTGTCGCGATCGCGCTCGTCGCGGTCTTCCACGTGTGGTTCGGCCGGGTCTCCGGTGGCGTCGACGTCTTCCTGGCCCTGTCGGGGTTCTTCTTCGGCGGCCGGTTGCTGCGCACGGTGTTGACCCAGGGTGCCCCGCTGCGCCCGCTCCCCGAGTTCACGCGGCTCGTGCGGCGCCTGCTGCCCGCGCTGGTGGTGGTGCTGGCGGCCTCGGCGGTGCTGACCATCCTCATCCAGCCGGAGACCCGGTGGGAGACGTTCGCCGACCAGAGCCTGGCCAGCCTCGGGTACTACCAGAACTGGGAACTGGCGATCACCGCGTCGGACTACCTGCGGGCCGGGGAGACGGTCAGCCCCCTGCAGCACATCTGGTCGATGTCGGTGCAGGGCCAGTTCTACCTCGCCTTCCTGGTGCTGATCTTCACCTTCGGGCTGCTGTTCCGGCGGCTCCTGCGCCGCCATCTGCGCGCGGTCCTGGTGGTGCTGCTCACCGCGCTGACCATCGCCTCGTTCGTCTACGCCGTCATCGCCCACAACGACGACCAGGCCACCGCCTACTACAACAGCTTCGCCCGGGCCTGGGAGTTGCTGCTCGGCGCGCTGGCCGGGGCGCTGGTGCCCTACATCCGATGGCCGATGTGGCTGCGCAGCATCGTCGCCACCGTCGCGTTGGCCGCAATCCTGTCGTGCGGATGGTTCATCGACGGCGTCCGGGAGTTCCCGGGCCCGTGGGCGCTGGTTCCGGTCGGGGCCACCGTCGCCTTCGTCCTGTCGGCGGCCAACCGCGGGCCGGGCGGCCGGCTGCCGGCCCCCAACCGCCTGCTGGCCACCGCACCGTTCGTGACGCTCGGGTCGATGGCCTATTCGCTGTACCTGTGGCACTGGCCGCTGCTGATCTTCTGGCTGTCCTACACCGGCCACTCCCGGGTCGACTTCTGGCAGGGTGCCGGCGTGCTGGCCGTCTCCGCGGTGCTGGCCTGGTTGACGATGCGCTACATCGAGGAGCCGCTGCGCTACCGCGGTCCGGTTACGGCCCTCGCGACGGCGCCGCTGCGCACCCGGCTGCGCAGGCCCACGATCGCGCTGGGCTCGGTGGTGGCGCTGTTGGGCGTCGCGCTCACCGCGACGTCGTTCACCTGGCGTGAGCACGTCACCGTCCAGCGCGCCAACGGTGCGGAACTCGCCGGTCTGTCCCCGCAGGACTATCCCGGCGCGATGGCGTTGATCGACAAGGTCCGGGTGCCCAAGCTGCCGATGCGCCCGTCGGTGCTCGAGGCCAAGAAGGATCTGCCCGCCAGCACGATCGACGGCTGCATCAGCGACTTCGACAACGTCGGGGTGATCAACTGCACCTACGGCGACAAGACGGCGCCGCGCACCATCGCGCTTGCCGGCGGCTCGCACGCCGAGCACTGGATCACTGCGCTCGACCTGCTCGGCCGGACCCACAACTTCAAGGTGGTCACCTACCTCAAGATGGGCTGCCCGCTCACCACGGAGGAGATGCCGCTGGTGATGGGCGACAACCGGCCGTATCCCAAGTGCCACGAGTGGAACTCCCGGGTGATGCCGAAACTGCTCGCCGACAAGCCGGACTACGTGTTCACGACGTCGACGCGGCCGTGGAACATCAAGGATGGCGACGTCATGCCCTCGACGTACCTGGGTATCTGGGAAACACTGTCGCGCAACAAGATTCCGATCCTCGCCATGCGTGACACGCCGTGGCTGGTCCGCGACGGCGAACCGTACGTCCCCGCGGACTGCCTGGCCGACGGCGGGGACGCGGTGTCCTGCGGTATCGAGCGCTCCAAGGTACTCTCCGACGACAATCCGACACTGGCCTACGCCAACCGGTTCCCGATGCTCAAACCACTGGACATGAGCGACGCGGTGTGTCGGGAGAACTACTGCCGGGTGGTGGAGGGAAATGTCTTGCTGTACCACGACGCTCACCACATCTCCACCACCTACATGCGCACCATGACCGACGAACTCGGACGCCAGATCGCCGCCGCCACCGGCTGGTGGTGACGTGACCCCGCACACCGTCTGGCCCGGTGAGGCCTACCCGCTGGGCGCAACGTACGACGGAGCCGGCACCAACTTCTCACTCTTCTCCGAGGTCGCCGAACGCGTCGAGCTGTGCCTGATCGCCAAGGACGGCCGCGAGGAACGGATCAACCTCGACGAGGTCGACGGCTACGTCTGGCACGCCTACCTGCCCACCGTCACCCCCGGCCAGCGCTACGGGTTCCGCGTGCACGGCCCCTGGGATCCGGCCGCGGGACACCGGTGCGACCCGAGCAAGCTGCTGCTCGATCCGTACGGCAAATCGTTCCACGGCGACTTCCGCTTCGGTCAGGCGCTGTACTCCTACGACCTCGACGCCGAGGACCTCGCCTCGGGCGGCACTCCCCCACGCGTCGACTCGTCGGGGCACACGATGACCAGCGTGGTCATCAACCCCTTCTTCCAGTGGGGTTCGGACCGCGCTCCGCGCACGCCGTACCACGACACCGTGATCTACGAGGCCCACGTCAAGGGGATGACCCAGCGGCACCCCGCGATCCCCCCGCAGTTGCGCGGCACCTACGCCGGGCTCTGCCACCCCGCGATCATCGACCACCTCAAAGCGCTGAACGTCACCGCCATCGAGCTGATGCCGGTGCACCAGTTCATGCACGACCACCGGCTTCTGGACCTCGGACTGCGAAACTACTGGGGCTACAACACGTTCGGCTTCTTCGCCCCGCACAACGAGTACGCCGCCAATCAGCACGCAGGCGGCGCGGTGGCCGAGTTCAAGGCCATGGTGCGGTCCTTCCACGCAGCGGGCATCGAGGTCATCCTCGACGTCGTCTACAACCACACCGCCGAGGGCAACCACCTCGGACCCACGGTCAACTTCCGCGGGATCGACAACGCCGCCTACTACCGGCTCCTCGACGGCGACCTGCGGCTCTACAAGGACTTCACCGGCACCGGCAACAGCCTCAACGCCCGCCATCCGCACACCCTGCAGCTCATCATGGACTCGCTGCGCTACTGGGTCCTGGAGATGCACGTCGACGGGTTCCGCTTCGACCTGGCCTCGACGCTGGCCCGTGAGTTCTACGACGTCGACCGGCTCTCGGCGTTCTTCGACCTGGTGCAGCAGGATCCGGTGGTCAGCCAGGTGAAGCTGATCGCCGAACCGTGGGACGTCGGCGAAGGCGGCTACCAGGTCGGGAACTTCCCAGGTTTGTGGACCGAGTGGAACGGGCAATATCGCGACACTGTGCGTGACTACTGGCGGGGAGAACCCGCGACCCTCGGCGAATTCGCCTCCCGGCTGACGGGATCATCAGACCTCTACGAGGCCACCGGGCGGCGCCCCAGCGCCTCGATCAACTTCGTGACCTGCCATGACGGGTTCACGATGCAGGATCTGGTGTCCTACAACGAGAAACACAACGAAGCCAACGGCGAGCACAACCGCGACGGCGAGAGCCACAACCGGTCCTGGAACTGCGGTGTCGAGGGTCCCACCGACGATCCGGAGATCACGGCGTTGCGCGGTAAGCAGATGCGCAACATGCTGGCCACGCTGATGTGCAGCCAGGGCACGCCGATGATCGCCCACGGTGACGAGATCGGCCGCACCCAGCGGGGCAACAACAACGTCTACTGCCAGGACTCCGAACTGTCCTGGATGGACTGGTCGCTGTGCGAGACCAACGCCGACCTGCTCGAGTTCACCCGCAAGGTCGTCGCGTTCCGCAAGAGCCACCCCGTCTTCCGGCGTAGAAGGTTCTTCGAGGGCAAACCGATCCGCAGCGCCGATCAGGTCCGCGACATCGCATGGCTGACACCCGCGGGCGCCGAGATGACCCCCGAGGACTGGGGCACCGGCCTGGGCAGGTGCGTGGCGGTCTTTCTCAACGGCGAGGCGATCCCCACCCCCGACGCGCGCGGAGAACGCGTCGTCGACGACTCGTTCCTGCTGTGCTTCAACGCCCACGACCACGTGCAGGACTTCGTCACCCCCGACGGCGACTACGCCGAGATGTGGACCGCCGACCTGGACACCGCCGACCCGACCGGGCACACCGACGTCGTCGTCCCGGCGGGCGAGAAGATCTCGCTGCAACCCCGATCGCTGCTCGTGCTGCGGAAGACCGCCTGATGCCCGCCGCCCGGCCCGTCCTGTCGACCTACCGGCTGCAGATGCGCGGTGACGCCTTCACCCTCGCCGACGCCGAGGCACTGGTGGACTACCTCGACGAACTCGGCGTCTCGCACCTCTACCTCTCGCCGATCCTGACCGCGGTCGAGGGGTCGACCCACGGTTACGACGTCACCGATCCGACGACGGTGTCGGCGGCGCTCGGCGGCGCCGAGGCGCTCGCCTCGCTGTCGGCGGCGGCGCAGAGGCGGAACCTCGGCCTCATCGTCGACATCGTGCCCAACCACGTCGGCGTCGACGATCCGACGCAGAACCCGTGGTGGTGGGATCTGCTCGCGCACGGCCGCGACTCCGCGTACGCCGACTACTTCGACGTCGACTGGACCGCCGACCCAGACGGCCGGATCCTGCTGCCGGTACTCGGATCCGACGGCGACGTCGCGGATCTCACCGTCGACGGTGACCGGTTGCGGCTGGGTGACCTGGTGTTCCCGATCGCGCCGGGCACCGGTGAGGGCACCGGTCCGGACGTCCACGACCGTCAGCACTACCGGTTGATCGGCTGGAAACGGGGCGTCTGCGGATACCGCCGGTTCTTCTCGATCACGTCACTGGCGGGGCTGCGCCAGGAGGACCCCGCGGTGTTCGAGGCGACCCACACCGAGGTCAAACGGTGGTTCACCGACGGCCTCGTCGACGGCATCCGCATCGACCATCCCGACGGGCTGTCCGATCCGCCCGGGTATCTGGCGTGGCTGCGGGAGTTGGTCGGCCCGCAGGCCTGGATCGTGATCGAGAAGATCCTCGCCGTCGACGAACCGCTGGACCCGACCCTGCCGGTCGCGGGCACCACCGGATACGACGCGCTGCGCGAGGCAGGCGGGGTGTTCATCGATCCCGCAGGCGCCGAGGCGCTCGGCACGCTCTACGAGTCCACCGGTGTCGACTACGCCGCGATGCCCCGCACCGCGCGGGCGCTCAAGGTGCAGGCCGTGACCACCACGCTGGGCAGTGAGCTGGCCCGGTTGTGCCGCACCATCGTCGCCGCCACCGGCCAGGACCACGACGACCTGCCGAACGCGGTCGCCACGGTGATCAGCCACCTCGGCGTGTACCGGTCCGACTATCGGGCGCTGGCGACGGTGTTGCCGGTCGCGATCGCCGAAACACTCTCGGAGCAGCCCCGTTTCGCACCGGCCCTGCAGATCCTGTCCGCGGCGCTGACCGGCAGCCGGGAGACCGCGGTGCGGTTCCAGCAGTTGTGCGGGGCGGCCACCGCGAAGGCCATGGAGGACTGTCTGTTCTACCGGGACGCCCGGCTGGTGTCGCTCAACGAGGTCGGCGGCGAACCCGAGTGGTTCGGCGTGTCCGTCGCGGAGTTCCACCAGCGCGCCGCGGCCAGGGCCGCGCTGTGGCCGCACGCGATGACCACGCTGTCCACCCACGACACCAAACGCGGTGAGGACGTGCGCGCCCGCATCGGCGTGCTCTCGCAGGTGCCGTCGCTGTGGGCGCAGTACGTCGAGGCGTGGGCGGAGCGGACGCCGCCGCCCGACTCCGGCACCGGACTCTTCCTGTTGCAGAACGTGTTCGGCGTCTGGCCGGCCGACGGGGTGGTCACCGACGAACTGCGTGAGCGGTTGCACGCGTACGCGGAGAAGGCGATTCGCGAAGCGGCATCCCACACGACGTGGAACGATCCGGACAGCGAGTTCGAGAGCGGCGTGCACGCGTGGCTGGACAGCGTCATCGACGGCCCCGTGGGCACCGAACTGACCCGCCTGGTCGAGCAACTCGACCCGCATGCCCGCAGCGACAGCCTCGGCCAGAAACTGCTCGTGCTGACCGGTCCCGGCGTCCCCGACGTCTACCAGGGCACCGAACTGTGGGAGGACAGCCTGGTCGATCCGGATAACCGCCGTCCGATCGACTATGCGCAGCGCCGCACCGAGCTGGAGGCGCTGCGTCATCCCAAGATGCGCGTGGTGCACGCCGCCCTGCGGGCCCGCCGCGACCGGCCCGCCACCTTCGCAGGGGGCGGGTACACCCCGGTGCTGGCGCGCGGTGCGGCCGCCGAGCACGTCGTGGCGTTCCTGCGTGGCGACGACGTGCTGACCGCCGTCAGCCGCCACACCGTGCGTCTGCACGAAACCGGCTGGGGTGACACCGAATTGACCCTGCCCGACGGCAACTGGACCGACCGCATCACCGGCAGCCGGTTCACCGGCACCGTGCCGGCCGCCGACCTGTTCGCCGAACTGCCCACCGTGCTGCTGGAGCGTGACGATGCCTGAGTTCGCGGTGTGGGCGCCGCTGCCCGAGCGGGTGCAGCTCGACGTGGACGGGACCCTGCACCCGATGACGCGCGGTGACGACGCATGGTGGCGCGCCGAGGTGGACGCCGCCCCGGACGCGCGGTACGGCTTCGTCCTCGACGACGATCCCAAGGTGCTGCCCGACCCCCGCTCGGCGCGCCAACCCGACGGGGTCCACGAACGCTCCCAGCTGTGGCAGCCGTCCCCCGGCGCGTGGACCGACGACGCGTGGGCGGGCCGCAGGATCGAGGGGTCCGAGACCGGCCCGGTGATCTACGAACTGCACACCGGCACCTTCACCCCCGAGGGCACGTTCGACGCCGCGATCGGCAGGCTCGACCATCTGGTCGACCTCGGTGTCGACTTCGTCGAGCTGATGCCGGTCAACGCGTTCGGCGGTACGCACGGTTGGGGGTACGACGGGGTGCTCTGGTACGCCGTGCACGAACCGTACGGCGGCCCCGACGCGCTCATCCGGTTCATCGACGCCTGTCATGCGCGCGGCCTCGGTGTGCTGATCGACGCGGTGTTCAACCACCTCGGACCGTCGGGCAACTATCTGCCCAAGTTCGGCCCGTATCTGTCGTCGGGCAGCAATCCGTGGGGCGAGTCGATCAACATCGCCGACGCCGGTGCCGACGAGGTGCGCCGCTACATCCTCGACTGCGCGCTGCGGTGGATGCGCGACTTCCACGCCGACGGGCTGCGCCTGGACGCGGTGCACGCCCTCGTCGACACCACCGCGATCCACATCCTCGAGGAGCTCTCAGCCGAAACCGACGCGCTGGCAACCGAACTGGGCCGACCGCTGTCGCTGATCGCCGAGAGCGACATGAATGATCCACGGCTGATCACCCCGCGCGATCAGGGCGGCCTCGGGATGACCGCGCAGTGGGACGACGACATCCACCACGCGATCCACGCCGCGGTGTCGGGTGAGACGCAGGGCTACTACGGCGACTGGGGCACCGTCGAGGCGCTGGCACAGACGCTGCAGGGTGGTTATTTCCACGCGGGCACCTACTCGTCGTTCCGGCGCCGGCGCCACGGCCGTCCGCTGGACACCGCGACCATCCCGGCCACCCGCCTGCTCGCCTACACGCTGACCCACGACCAGGTCGGCAACCGCGCGGTCGGTGACCGGCCGTCACAGAACCTCGACACCGGACAGCTCGCGGTCAAGGCCGCGCTTGCGCTTGGATCACCTTATACCGCAATGCTTTTCATGGGCGAAGAATGGGGCTCGTCGTCACCGTTCCAGTTCTTCAGCAGCCATCCGGAGCCGGAACTGGCCCGCGCGACCGCGGAGGGCCGCAAGCGGGAGTTCGCCGAACACGGGTGGGACGCCGACGAAATCCCCGACCCGCAGGACCCCCAGACCTTCCTGCGCTCGAAACTCCGGTGGGACGAGGTCGACCAGGGCGACCACGGCCGCCTGCACGCGCTGTACCGGGATCTGATCGCGCTGCGGCACAACGAGCCGGACCTGGCCGACCCGTGGCTGGACCACCTGCGCGTCGACTACGACGAGGCGCAGCGCTGGATCGTGATGCACCGCGGCGCGCTGTCGGTCGCGTGCAACCTGGGCGCCGAGGCGGTGACGGTGCCCGTCACCGGCGAGGTGGTGCTCGCCTGGGGCGACCCGGCGGCCGGCGGCGACGGGACGCGGTTGGCCGGGCATTCGTTCGCGGTCGTGCGGACCGGCTGACTCAGAGCAGGTATCGGTAGGCCGGCGAATCCGGCTCCAGCGCTTCGACGTGCATGTCCGAGGCGCGCATCCGGGTGAGCAGGCCGTCGAAGTCGGCCGCCGATCCGAGTTCGATCCCGACGAGCGCCTCCCCCGTCTCCCGGTTGTTGCGTTTGACGTACTCGAACAGCGTGATGTCGTCGTTCGGGCCGAGCACCTCGTCGAGGAACCGCCGCAGTGCGCCCGGTTCCTGGGGGAAGTCGACCAGGAAGTAGTGCTTGAGCCCCAGGTGGACCAGTGAGCGCTCGAGGATCTCGCCGTAACGGGACACGTCGTTGTTGCCGCCCGAGATCAGGCAGACGACGGTCGAACCCGGTTCGATCGTCGTCTCGAGCAGACCGGCCACCGACAGAGCGCCCGCGGGTTCGGCGATGATGCCCTCGTTCTGGTAGAGGTCCAGCATCGCCGTGCAGACCGCACCCTCGTCCACGGTGGTCAGCGAGACCATGTCGCCGGCCGCCTGCAGCGCGGCGAACGGCAGACGCCCGGCGCGGTTGACCGCCGCGCCGTCGACGAACTGGTCGACGTGGTCGAGTGTGACCGGTTCACCGGCGCTCAGCGCCGCGATCATCGATGCGGCACCTGCCGGCTCCACGCCGAGCACCGCGGTGCCGGAGGTCCGTTCGGCCAGATAGGTGGTGATGCCGGCGATGCACCCGCCGCCGCCGACCGGGACGATCACCAGATCCGGCTCGTCGTCGAGGTCGTCGAGGATCTCCGCGGCGATGGTGCCCTGGCCCGCCATGGTGCGCACGTCGTCGTACGGCGGGACGAGGGTGGCGCCGGTGCGGGCGACGTCGTCGATCGCCGCCGCGGCAGCCAGATCGTAGGTGGCCCCGACGGCGATCAACTCGATGAACTCGCGGCCGTGGTAGCGGATGCGGTCGCGCTTCTGCTTCGGCGTCTTCGCCGGGACGTAGACCCGGCCCCTGATGCCCATCGTCCGGCACGCCATCGCGAACCCCTGGGCGTGGTTGCCCGCCGACGAGCACACCACACCCGCGGCGATCTCCTCTTCGCTGAGCTGCGACAGCAGGTTGAACGCGCCGCGCAGCTTGTAGGACCGCACGGCCTGCAGGTCCTCGCGCTTGAGGTAGATGTCGGCGCCGGTGACCTCCGACAACCGCTCCGAGTACTGCAGCGGTGTGCGCACGACGACATCGACGATCCGCTGGGCCGCCTCGTCGATGTCGGCCGCGGTGATCGGCGACGTGCGAGTGGTCTGGGTCAGTTCAGCGGACACCGGTCAATGGTGCCACTGCTGCGCAGCGGGAGAAAATCCGGTTTCACTCGACCGGGGTGAGCACGAAGACGGGGATCTCACGGTCGGTCTTCTTCTGGTAGTCGGCGTAATCGGGCCACACCTCGACCGCGCGGTCCCACCACTCGGCCTTCTCCTGGCCGTACACCTCGCGGGCGTCGTACTCCCGGACGACGGTCTGGTCCTGGAGTTCGACCCGGGGGTTCTTCTTGATGTTGTGGTACCAGACCGGGTGTTTGGGCGCCCCTCCGAGGGATGCGACGACCGCGTACTCGCCCTGGTGCTCGACCCGCATCAGCGGGGTCTTGCGCAGCTTGCCGGACTTGGCGCCGACGGTCGTGAGCAGGATGATCGGTTTGCCGTTGAGCTCGGTGGCCTCGGTCCCGCCCGACTCCATGAACTTCTCGGCCTGTTCGCGGGCCCAGTCAGACGTGCTCGGTTCGTATTCTCCGGTGAGTGGCATGAAGCCAGCTTAGGCGGGCTCGGACGACACGCCCTGAACCGGAGTTTCGGCTGGCCGAAATCTTTGTTGAGAGGTATCGTTGAGGTCATGACCACCGCCGGGAACTTCCGTTCGACCGTCGCTCGCGCGGCGTGCGACGTGAGTGTCGCCGGTGTCCCCTGGCCGGCCTACAAGGTGATCGCTCTGATCGTCGGGATCGTCGCGTTCACGGTCGTCGGCGTGCTGACGATGAGCGCCGCGCCCGCCGTGTTGTCAGGCGCCGCCGTCGCCACCGTGACCTGGGTGGGCTTCGGCATGGTCTGCTCGAACCGGCGTTAGTCCTCGACGAGGGCGCGCAGCGCCTCGAGATCGGCCGCCACCGCCGCCGCGTCGTCCTCGAATTGCTCATCGGTCATCTCCGCACGCCGGCGCAGGCTGAAGACCACCTCGCAACGCTGCTCCCCCCGGCCGGCCGGCACCACCCGCAACGGGTTGTAGACCGCCTCGCCGGACGGCATGCGCACCACATGGTCGAGCACGCCGAACTCGTTGGCCGGGGAGAATTCGACGGTCACCTCGCCCATCGGCGAGTCGGCGACCCACCCCTGCGCCGTCTGCCTCAGCCCGCCTCGGGCCAGACCGCCGGCCCACCGGGGCCAGGTCTGCGGATCCGCCGCGAGGTCGTACACCGCATCGGCCGGCGCGGCGATCCACACGGCGATGTGCCGGGACTCGGGGTGGTTGGCTGCGGTCACCTCAGCCTCCCAGACACCCCGGACCGAGCAGCGCTTTGAGGTCACCCATCAGCGCCGACGACGGGGTGACCCGCAACGACTGGTCGAGTTCGAGGGTCGTGATCCGCTCCCCGCTGATCAACCGCAGGTGGACCTGCGAGGTGCCGGGATGGTTGGCCAGCACCTGCTTGAGCGCGGTGACCTTGTCGACCGTGCACTGCCGGGTGGGCAGGCTGACCGCCAGGGGCCGGTCGGCCTGGGCGCTGGAGAAGTCGGGCACCACCAGTTCGTGGGCGATCAGCGCGATGCGGTCGTCCCGGGCGGCGACCTTGGCCTTCACCAGCACCACCACGTCGTCGGCGATCTCCGCGCCGAACACCGAGTAGGTCTGCGGGAAGAACAGCACCTCGATCCCGCCGGTGAGATCCTCCAACTGCGCTGAGGCCCAGGGCAGACCGTTCTTGTTCACCCGGCGGTTCACCGAGGCCAGGATGCCGCCGACGAGCACCTGCGCATCGTTGGCCACATCGCCGTCGAGGATCGCGGGGATCTGCGTGTCCACCTGGTTGGCGAGCAGGTGTGCCACCCCGTTGAGCGGATGTCCGGACACGTACAGCCCCAGCATCTCCCGTTCGAGGGCCAGCTTGTGCTTGTCCTCCCACTCCTCCTCGGGCACCTTGATGCTGAACGCGGAATCCCCCATGTCCGCGCCCGACCCGTCGGCGCTGCCGAACAGGTCGAACTGACCCATCGCCTCGGCCTTCTTGGTGCCCAGCACCGAGTCGACGGCATCGGTGTGGATGAGGAACAGGCCCTTGCGGGGGTGGCCGAGCGAGTCGAACGCGCCGGCCTTGATCAGCGACTCCGTCACCTTCTTGTTGCAGGCGGCGATGTCGATCTTGTTCAGATAATCCGAGAAGTCGGCGTACTTACCCTTCTCGCCACGCGTGTTCACCAGCGAGGCAACGACATTGGCGCCCACGTTGCGCACCGCGCCCAGCCCGAACCGGATGTCGTTGCCGACCGAGGCGAAGTTCTGCACCGACTCGTTGACGTCGGGCGGCAGCACCGTGATCCCCAGCCTGCGGCAGTCCGCCAGGTACACCGCGGCCTTGTCCTTGTCGTCGCCGACCGAGGTGAGCAGCCCCGCCATGTACTCGGCCGGGTAGTTGGCCTTCAGATACGCCGTCCAGTACGACACCAGGCCGTAGCCGGCGGCGTGCGATTTGTTGAACGCGTAGCCGGCGAACGGAAGAATGGTGTCCCACAACGCCTTCACCGCGGCCTGCGAGAAGCCGTTGGCGATCATGCCCTCCTGGAAGCCCTTGTACTCGGCCTCGAGCACCTCGAGCTTCTTCTTGCCCATGGCCTTACGCAGCGCGTCGGCCTTGCCCATCGTGTAGGAGGCGACCTTCTGGGCGATGAACATGATCTGTTCCTGGTAGACGATCAGGCCGTAGGTCTCGGCGAGGATCTCCTTGAGCGGTTCCTCGAGCTCGGGGTGGATCGGCTTGATGGCCTGCCGGTTGTTCTTGCGATCGGCGTAGTCGTTGTGGGCGTTCATGCCCATCGGTCCCGGGCGGTACAGCGCCAGTACGGCGACGATGTCGTTGAACTCAGTGGGCTGCATGCGGCGCAGCAGGTCGCGCATTGGGCCGCCGTCGAGCTGGAACACGCCGAGGGTGTCACCGCGGCCGAGGAGTTCGTAGGCCTTGGGGTCGTCGAGCGCCAGCGATTCGAGGTCCAGGTCGATACCGCGGTTGGCCTTGATGTTCTCGATGCAGTCACCGATGATCGTCAGGTTCCGCAGGCCGAGGAAGTCCATCTTCAACAGGCCGATGGCCTCGCAGGACGGGTAGTCCCAGCCGGTGATCACCGCGCCGTCCTGCGGGCGGCGCCACAGCGGGATCGCGTCGATCAGCGGCTCCGAGCTCATGATCACCGCGCACGCGTGCACACCCGCGTTGCGGACCAGCCCTTCGAGACCGCGGGCGGTCTCGTAGATGGTCCGCACGTCCGGATCGGTGTCGATCAGGGCGCGCACCTCGGCGGCTTCCTTGTACCGCTCGTGGGTGGGGTCGGTGATGCCCGAGACCGGGATGTCCTTGGCCATGATCGGCGGCGGGAGCGCCTTGGTGATCCGGTCGGCGATCGCGAAGCCGGGCTGGCCGTAGTGCACCCGCGCCGAATCCTTCAGCGCCGCCTTGGTTTTGATGGTGCCGAACGTGATGACCTGGGCGACGCGGTCGCTACCCCACTTGTTGGCCGCATACCGCAGCATCTCGCCGCGGCGGCGGTCGTCAAAGTCGATGTCGATGTCGGGGGCCGACGGGCGCTCCGGGTTGAGGAACCGTTCGAACAGCAGACCGTGCGGGATCGGGTCGATGTTGGTGATCCCAAGCGCGTAGGCCACCAGCGAACCGGCGGCCGATCCGCGACCCGGGCCCACCCGGATGTCGACCGACTTCGCGTAGTTGATGAGGTCGGCCACGATGAGGAAGTACGACGGGAAGCCCTTGTCGCAGATGACCTTGATCTCGTATTCGGCGCGTTCGACGTAGTCCTGGCCGACCCCGTTCGGGAAGCGGCGCCCGAGCCCCGCCATCACCTCGTGGTGCAGCCACGACGCCTGGTCGTGACCCTCGGGGACCGGGAACACCGGCATCCGGTCGCGCGGCGCCCACACGTCGGCGTAGGACTGCACGCGTTCGGCGATCAGCAGGGTCGAGTCGCAGGCGCCGGGAACCTGGGAGTCCCACAGCGCGCGCATCTCCGCCGCCGACTTCAGGTAGTAACCGTCACCGTCGAATTTGAAGCGGGTGGGGTCCGACAGCGTCTTGCCGGTCTGGATGCACAGCAGCGCCTCGTGGTTCTGCGAGGCGTCGCGGGTGACGTAGTGACAGTCGTTGGTCGCCAGCGGGGGGATGTCCAGCTTCTGCCCGATCTCGAGCAGGCCCTCCCGAACCCGGCGTTCGATGTCGAGTCCGTGGTCCATCAACTCGAGGAAGAAGTTCTGCGGCCCGAAGATCTCACGCCACTTGGCGGCCGCCTCCAGCGCCTCACGCCGGTGACCGAGGCGCAGTCGGGTCTGTACCTCGCCGGACGGGCAACCCGTGGTGGCGATGATGCCCTCGGCGTGTTCGGCGATGATCTCGGCGTCCATCCGCGACCACTTGCCGAGTTGACCCTCGAACGAGGCCAGCGAGGACAGCTTGAACAGGTTGCGCAGACCGGTCGCGTTCTCGGCGACCATGGTCATGTGGGTGTAGGACCCGCTGCCGGAGACGTCGTCGGATTTCTGGCTCGGATCGCCCCACAGGACGCGTTTGGTGTCGAAGCGCGACGCCGGCGCGATGTACGCCTCGATCCCGATGATCGGCTTGATGCCGGCGTCGGTGGCCGCGTTGTAGAACTCGCTGGCGCCGAACATGTTTCCGTGGTCGGTCATCCCGATCGCCGGCATCTCCAGGCGCTGGGCCTCGGCGAGCATCGGCTTGACCTTCGCGGCGCCGTCCAGCATCGAATACTCGGTGTGGTTATGCAGGTGGACAAAAGACGCCGAGGACCGCCCGTCTGAACCGCTCATAGGGTCGTCAGTCTAGGACCGCGGTCCGACACCCTTCGGCGTGTCGCGATGCGTGTCTCCACCGCCCCCGGCGAGATCCAGTCCGGGCGGCGCCGCGACCAGGCCGTGGGCGAACAATTCGATCAGTTGCTTGGCAATCGATCCCAGTGCGGCGGGGCCGTCGGTGAAACCGGCGTAGAACGCCATCCCGTAGAGAATGACGTGGAGCATGTCGGAGACGCCCTCGAGGTCGGTCTCCTCGCCGAGTTCCCCGCGACGGATCGCATCGGACACCAGCCGCACCAGGAACGCCCGGACCGGCGAATCGCTCACCGCCCGCAGTTCGGGGTTGCGCTGCGGTTCGAGGCGCGCGCTGATCAGGAACGGCACGATGGACGAGTCCCTGGCGTCGATGCGTCGGACGGCGGCCACGAAGGCCGCCAACCGGTCGAGCAACCGTTCGTGCCGCAGTGACTGTTCGACACAGTCGACGACGACGTCGCGCATCTCCGTGACGATGGCCTCGTACACCTCTTCGCGGGTGGCGAAGTAGTAGTGCAGCGTCGGCCGGCTCAGGCCGGTGCGTTCGGCGATGGCCTGAAACGTCATTCCGGAGTAGCCGCGCTCGATGAGGACCATGCGCCCGGCGCGGACGATCTGCTTGCGGGTTTCCGCGGAATCGGCCCCGACCGGCCGCCCCCGGGCGCGCGCCGCTGCCCTGGCCCGCCCCTTCCGCTGCACTTAGCAAACGCTAGGACATAGCTGCACAGCTGGCAACCGGCTATCCGGCAAACGAATTGCCGGTGCGGCCGAAACGTTGCCGCAAATGCGCGCGCACGGCGGGATCGCTGGTGAACAAGATCGCCTGCTCGAGCGCCTGGTTTGCCTGCTCGTGTCGGCCCGCGGCCCGCAACAGGTGCGCGCGCGTGGTCCACGCGGGCGCGAACGCCGCCAGCGCGGCACTGTCGATGCCGTCAAGGACGCGCAGGCCCGCCTCCGGGCCGTCGATCTCACCCTCCACCGCGGCCAGCGCCACCGCGGCGCCGAGCGACGGGGCGACCCGCGACAGCGCCCGGTAGAGCTTGCGTAGCGCGTGACGATCGACCGGACGGTGACAGTGGGCGGACTGGATGGCCGCCTCGTACTGAAATCGGCCGGGCCGGCCCGCGGCGTGGGCCCGCCTCAACAGTGCTTCGCCGCGCGCGATGAGCCCGTCATCCCAGAGCGAGACGTCCTGGTCGTCGAGCGCGACGAAGGTTCCGTCCGCCGCCCGCCGGGCGGGCCTGCGCGCCTCGGTGAAGCACATGAGCGCGGCCAGGCCGAGCACCTCGGGTTCGGTGGGCAGCAGGTCGGCCAGCAGCGTCGCCAGGTGCATCGCCTCGGCCGACAGCGACAGGGGCTCCGGCACGGTCCCGGCCTCCCAGTCGATCGCGTAGGCGCCGTAGACCGCCTCGAGCACGGCCGGCAGTCGCGCGGCGAGATCGGTCTGCCGGGGGAGAACGAAAGGGATTGTGGCGTCGCGGATTCGTCGCTTCGCCCGTACCAGCCGCTGCGCCATCGTGGCGGGCCGGACCGCGAACGCCCGGGCGATGGCGGCCGCGTCGACTCCCAGGACGGTCTGCAGCATCAGCGGCGTGCGGACATCGGGGGCGATGGCCGGGTGGGCGCACACCAGCATGAGCTCCAGCCGCTTGTCCGGGAAAACCGGTGCCTCGGCGTCGTCTCCGTCGGCCGGGGTTTCGGGGAGTTCCCCGAGGCGACCCGTCATGCGGTGGCCGGCGGACTTCCACCGGTCGCGCAGCCTGTTGCGGGCGACCGTGAGCACCCACGCCGCCGGGTTGTCCGGCACGCCGTCGCGCCGCCACCGCTCGAGCGCGCGCTCGAGGGCGTCGGCGAGTGCGTCCTCGGCCGCGGCGATGTCCCGGCTCGGTGCGGCCAGGATCGCCAGCAGCCGTCCGTAGGAGTCACGGGTCAGTGCGGTCAGGGCCGCGGCCGCGGGGTCATTCAGGGCGCCACCACCCCCGTCCGCGGCTGTAGGTCACCGCGACCGGCCGGATCTCGATCGAGCCGAACGCGGCGGCGGGGTTGCGCTCGGCCCACGCCAGCGCCGCGTCCAGGTCGGGGACGTCGATGACGAAGATGCCGCCCAGACGTTCCTTCGTGTCGGCGAACGGGCCGTCGTGCACGTCCACCGTTCCGGTCCGGGCGGACACCGTGGTGGTCAGCGCCGCCGGTCCCAGCACCTGCGTGCCCACCAGTACCCCGGCGGCGTCCAGATCATCGGCGTACCGGGCGAACGCCGCCTGCGTGGGCGCCATGTCCTGCTCGGTCAGCCCGGCGTCGGGTCCCTCCTGGTAGTGCATGATCAGGCAGTACCGCATGGTGTCCTCCACTGTCGTCGAAACGGTGTGTCACCGTCATGACGATCGTGGCGCAGCCCGATCGACAGGGGGCGGAGATCCGGCCACGGCCGGCTCCCGCGGCGCCCTGCGCCGCACCGCGTCCGCGGCGAGCAGCGCGAGCGCCACCCAGATCAACGCGAAGCCGACCCACCGACCGACCGGCATCGGTTCCTGCCCGATCACCACACCCCAGGCCATCTGCAGACCGGGGTTGATGTAGAACAACAGGCCCAGCGTCACCAGCGGCAGCCGCTGCGCGGCCGCCCCGAACAGCAGCAGCGGGACCGCGGTGACCGGGCCGGCCAGCAGCAACAGACCCGCGTGCCCCACCCCCTCGCTGAGGAAGTGCCCGCGATCGGTGAGCTCCAGGAACAGCACGTAACCGCCCGCGAACGGCAGCGCGATCAGCGTCTCCACCGCGACGCTGACCCGTGGGTCGGCCGTGACCACCTTCTTGACCAGCCCGTAGAGCGCGAACGACACCGCCAGCGCGAGCGCGATGTAGGGCGGTGCGCCGATCTCCACGGTGAGCAGGACGACCGCGACGACGGCCAGCACCAGGGCGACCTGCTGCCAGCGGTTGATCCGTTCCCGGAAGACCACGACGCCGAGCGCCACGCTGAGCAGCGGGTTGATGAAGTAACCGAGCGCGGCGTCCACCACGTGCGAGTGGGTTGCCGCATAGATGTAGACCCCCCAGTTCGCCGACACCAGCGCCGACGCGGCGAGCAGTTGCAGCCACGTGCGCCAGGACAACCGGAGCAGGTCTCCGAGGCGGCGGGCCACGGCGAGAACCAGCAGCAGGAACGCCACACTCCACACGATGCGGTGCGCCAGGATCTCGAGCGATCCGGCGGGCAGCAACAGCAGGAAGAACCCCGGACACAATCCCCACCAGACGTAGGCGCCGATGCCGAAGAGCAGGCCGCTGCGGCGCGCGTCGGTCACCGCGCGTGATGGCGCAGGACGTCGAGTGCGTGCTGCAGATCGGCCGGATAGGGGCTGGTGATCTCGACCCGGCGACCGTCGGCCGGGTGCGCGAACGCCAGCGAACGGGCGTGCAACCACTGTCGTTCGAGCCCGAGGCGGCGGGCCAGCGTCGGATCGGCGCCGTAGGTCAGATCACCGCAGCACGGATGGTGCAGCGCGGCGAAGTGCACCCGGATCTGGTGCGTGCGGCCGGTCTCGAGTTCGATGTCGAGCAGGCTGGCCGCCTGGAACGCCTCCAGGGTGTCGTAGTGGGTGACGCTGTGCCGACCGCCCTCGGTGACCGCGAACTTCCAGTCGTGGCCGCGGTGGCGTCCGATCGGTGCGTCGATGGTGCCGCTGCTCGGATCGGGATGGCCCTGTACCAGTGCGTGGTAACGCTTCTCGACGGTGCGCTGTTTGAACGCCCGCTTGAGCACGGTGTACGCGCGTTCGGACAGGGCCACGACCATGACCCCCGAGGTGCCGACGTCGAGGCGGTGCACGATGCCCTGACGCTCGTGGATGCCCGAGGTACTGATCCGGAAGCCGGCCGCGGCCAGCCCACCGAGCACGGTGGGGCCGTGCCACCCCACCGTCGCGTGGGCGGCCACGCCGGGCGGTTTGTCGACGGCGACGATGTCGTCGTCGGAGTACAGCACCGCCATCCCCTCGATCTCGACCGGGGTGTTCTCCACCGGGGGTGGCGCCTCCGGCAGCCGCACCTCCAGCCATGCGCCCGCGGTGAGCCGATCCGATTTGCCCGCGGGCGTCCCGTCGAGGTCCACCCCGCCGTCCTCGGCGATCGCCGCGGCCGCGGTGCGCGACAGCCCGAGCAGCCGCGACAGCCCGGCGTCGACCCGCATCCCGCCCAGCCCCTCCGGCACGGGCATCGACCGTGTGGCCACTATGACGGGTCAGCCTCGGCACGGGTGCCCGGCCGGGACCGTCCGACGGATTCGGACTCGTCGCCCGCCTGGCGCCTGCCCACGGTGTCGAAATCGAAGCCGAACAGCGACAACACCACCAGCAGGATGGCCCCGCCGACCACCGACGGGTCGGCCACGTTGAACACCGGCCACCACCCGATGGACAGGAAGTCGACGACGTGGCCGCGCAGCGGTCCGGGCGACCGGAAGAAGCGGTCGATCAGGTTGCCCATGGCGCCACCGAGGATCAGACCGAGTCCGAGCGCCCACCACGGCGACACCAGCCGCCGGCCCATCCAGATGATGCCGACCACCACACCGGTCGCGACCAGGGTGAGCACCCAGGTGTAACCGGTGGCCATCGAGAAGGCCGCGCCGGAGTTGCGGACCAGCGTCCACGTCACGGTGTCGCCGATGATCGACACCGGCTGACCCGGCGTCAGCAGCCGCACCGCCAGCACCTTGGTCACGATGTCGAGGACCAGCACCACCGCCGCGACCGACAACAGCAGGCCCAGGCGACGCCGCGGCCGGGGCGCCGGATCGGCGGCGGCGTCCGCGGGCTCTGCGGCGCTCGACGCGGACTCGGCCTCACCCGATGTTTCATCAGTCACCGCACCATCATCCCAAACGACCGATGCGGGACAATTCCGCACGTGAGCCTCGTCGTGATCACCACCGGCGGCACGATCGCCACCAGCACCGACGCCGACGGCGTCCGCAGGCCGACCCGCCGCGGCGCCGAGTTGACCGCGGGGCTCGACGCGAAGGTGGTCGATCTGTTCAGCAAGGACAGCTCCCAGCTCACCCCGGCCGACTGGGACCGCATCCGCGACGCGGTGGCGGCCCACGGTGCGCACGGAGTGGTCGTCACCCATGGCACCGACACCATGGAGGAGACGGCGCTGTGGCTCGACCTCACCTACGACGGTTCCGCCCCGGTGGTGCTGACCGGTGCGCAACGCGGGGCGGACGCGCCCGACGCCGACGGCCCGGCCAACCTGCGCGATGCGCTGACGGTCGCGGGGCACGCCGACGCCCGCGGTCTCGGCGTGCTCGTCAGCTTCGCCGGGACGGTCCGGCAGCCGCTCGGCGTCCGCAAGGTGGCCACCGAGGACCTCGACGGATTCGACGGACCGGTGGTCGGCCGCGTCACCGACGGCCGGTTGGCCCTCACCGGGCCCAAACGGCGGCTCCATCTGGGCACCCTGTCGGCGGCGCGCGCCCCGGGCGTCGACATCGTCGCCACCTACCCGGGCGGTGACGCCGCCGCGCTGCACGCCTGCGCCGCCGCGGGCGCGCGGGCCGTCGTGCTGGAGGCACTGGGTGCGGGCAACGCCGGGCAGGCGGTGATCGACGGGGTCCGCCGCCTGTGCGCGGACGGGGTGGTGGTGGCGGTGGCGACGCGGGTGGCGGGCGGGCGGGTCCGCCCTGCCTACGGCCCCGGCCGCGACCTCGCCGACGCCGGTGCGCTGGCGGTGCCGACCCTGCGGCCCGCCCAGGCCCGGGTGTTGCTGATGGCCGCGCTCGCCGCGGACCTCCCGGCCGCCGACGTGCTCGCCGAATGGGGTTGATGCTCAGGGGTTTTCGTGCTCAGCCATCTGCTGGACGTAGTCCGGCCAGTCGAGACTGTCGACCGGGTTGGCCCGCACCACCTCGGGCACGCTGTCGGAGAACGTCCGCGCCGGTCCCGGCCCGGTGCTGCGTGTCTCGAACCGGATGGTCATGACGCCGTGACCGGCCCCCTGGATCCACCCGTGCCCGAGCTCGCGGTGCGCGACGTCGTCGCCGACGCGCCACGCCGGCGGCCGCGCAGCCGCCTCGCTCACCGACAGGGGCACCGCCGGACGGGTGGCGGGTTCGTCCTCGACGAGTTCGAGGTCGGGGAACAGCGACTCCTGGCGCACCTCCGACAAGCCCGAGAAACCCACGCCCACAAGCCGGATGGGCCCGATCTCGACCGGGTCGACGAGCAGCCGGCGCGCGGTGGCGCTCAGCGTGGCCGCGTCGGTGGTGGCCGACGGCAGGGTGGCCGACCTAGTCAGCGTGCTCATATCCGATTTCTTCAGCTTCACCGTGACCGTCCGGGCCCCCCGCCCGTCCTTCGCCAGCCGGCGGTGGGCGTGGTCGGCGATCGGCCCGATGGCCTCGCGGACCTGGTCGAGGGTGATGAGGTCCTGCGGAAAGGTGGACTCGGCGCTGATCTGTTTGGCCTCGGCCCGTTCGGCGACGGGCCGGTCGTCGATGCCGCGGGCGAGGCGGTGCAGCGCCGGACCCACCGTGGCGCCGAGGATGTCGGCGACCTCGGCCTCCGAGAGCGCGGCGAGCTGACCGATGGTCTCGATGCCGAGCCGGTGCAGCCTGTCCTCGGCGACGGGCCCGATCCCCCACAGTTTGCGCACCGCCAGGCCGTCGAGCAGCCGACGTTCGTCGTCGCGGCCCACCACCCGGATGCCGTCCGGTTTGGCCAGACCCGAGGCGATCTTGGCGATCTGCTTACCCGATCCGGCGCCCACCGAGGCGATCAGCCCCGTCTCCTCGAGCACCCGCGCCCGGAGTAGCTCGCAGAACTCCTCGACGTCGGCCGCCGATGCGCCCGCCAACTCCTGCGGTTCGCCGAACGCCTCGTCGAACGACAACTGCTCGAGCACCGGAACCAGCGTCCGCACGGTGTCGAACACGCGGCGGCTGGCCAGGCCGTAGACCACGCCCCGCGGCGGCAGCACCACGGCGGGTGCGCCGACCATCCGGCGGGCCTGGTGCATCGGCATCGCCGACCGCGCGCCGTGCACCCGGGCCTCGTAGCTCGCGCCGGCCACCACACCGCGGCCGCCCAACCCACCGACCAGCACCGGCCGCCCCCGTAGGGTGGGCCGGGTCAACTGCTCGACCGACGCGAAGAACGCATCCATGTCCAGGTGCAGGACCCAGCGCACGTCCACACCTGCCGATGCTAGGGCGTTAGCCTGACGGTCATGGCGGCGCACGAGGTTCCGATCACGGACGACACGATCCGTCTCGGGCAGTTCCTCAAACTGGCCTCGCTGATCGACAGCGGCGCCGACGCCAAATCCGTGATCGCCGACGGGCAGGTGAGCGTCAACGGTGAGGTGGAGGTGCGCCGTGGCCGTCAACTACGTCCCGGTGACACCGTGACACTCGGCGTCGACTCCGCCCGGGTCATCCGTGGGTGAGTAGCCGCTGCCCGTCGGGCGGCAGGATCCGGACGGTGTCGGCGGCCAGTGTCTGCTCGCACTGATCGCAGGCCAACTCGGGGACGAACCGCTGCCCGCACGCGGTGTGGGTGAGCATCAGCGCGGGCCCCTCGGGTGCGCCGAACCACTCCTCGGCCCAACGGATGGCCGATGCGACGACGGGGAAGAACGCCCGGCCCTTCGGGGTGAGGTGGTACTCGGACCAGTCCGACCGCTGCGGGTGCGCGGCCGCCTGCAGCACCCCGATGCCGCAGAACACCCGCAGGTGCTCGGCCACCAGCGCGCCCGGAGCGCCCAGGCGGCGCTGGAAGTCGCCGAACCGCCGCGTTCCCAGGAACGCCGCACCGATGATCGCCGACGCCCAGCGGTTGCCGAAGATCGCCATCGTCTCCGGGAACAGCCCGGCCTGCGCCGTGGCGTCGCGGGCGCGCCGACGCGTCGCGGCGCGCGGCACGGACCGCTGCCAACCCCCGCTGGGGCCCCACCGTCCGTCGAGATCGGTCGCGTCGACGACGCGGCGGCAGGTGGCGCACCGCAGCACCGGGGAGAACTCGCGCCCGCAGTCCTGATGCCCCATCGCCGGCAGCGAATCGACGTGGTCGTCGACCCAGGTGCGCTCCCAGTGCCAGATCGACACCAGCAGCGGCCACAGCGCGCGACAGCGCTCGGTGGGCAGGTATCCGGCCCGCAGCGGCTGCTCCTGGTAGACCTGCCGGTCCAGCAACCCGTCGCGCACCAGTGACCGGAGCCGGTTGGTCAGCACGGCCGCGGAGATCGGCAGCGCGGTGTAGTCGGTGAATCGCCTTGCGCCGAGCAGCGTTTCGCGGACGATGAGCAGTGTCCACTCGTCGCCGAGCAGACCGAGCATCCGGCCTATCGCGTTGACGTCCCGATCATCGGTCACCGCGGGCCGTGCCAGCGCCGCAACTCGTCCCCGGACACCCAGGTCGAATGTGTTCCGCTGCAGATCCGTTCGGGAAGACGCAGGGTGCACACGGGGCCGTCGGTGAGCCGCGCGGCGTCGAAGACCAGGCAGTACGAGGCGTCGTCGTTCATGTCGGTGGTGAGGGTGACCAGGTAGCCGTCGTCCTCGGTGGCGGCGTTCGGACGCGGCGCCATCGCGGTCTCGCTGCCGAAGACGCCGTCGCCGAACGTCATCCGTTCCTCGGTTCCGTCGCGCAGATCGTGTTTGACCAGACCGTCGAACAGGAACCAGCCCGGTTTGCCGGTGGCGGCGTAGACGTAGCGGTAGGGGCGGGTCTGGAAGTCGCCGTTTATCATGCCGAACTCGGTGAGACGGTCGGACAGCCGCTCCTCGGTGGCCGCGCCCGTGGCCAGGTTGAACCGCCAGCGGTGCAGGTGGGATTCGAATCCGTCAAGGGCGAGGTAGCGGAACGCCGCGTCCTCCAACGACTTCGCACCCTTGGTCGACGGCGACGGGTTGTCCTGGAAGAACCCGTCGAGCACGATCTCGTCACCGTCCTCGAAGGCGTTGACGAAATGCAGGGTGTACGTCGGATCGGTCTCGAACCATCGCACCTGGGACTGGTCACCCCGGCGGGGCAACACGGCGAACCGGCTCGGCATGTCGCGGTGGAAGACCGGCGCGTGGATGTCCTTCGCGAGCAGCGACGGCTCCCAGAACAACGGGAAGTCGTTGAGGATCACGTAGTTCTCGGTGAACGCCATGTCGTGCGGCATGCGCGGCCCCGGCAACGGGACGTCGGTGTGGTGCACCAGGTTCGCGTCCTTGTCGACCACCCCGTAGCGCAGATGGGGCGCCTCCTTGCTGTAGCTGAAGAACAGCAGTTCGCCAGTGACCGGATCGACCTTGGGGTGCGCGGACACACCCCATGCGGGGAAGTCGCCGTGCCAGGTCTCCTTACCGACCGTGTCGGCGGTGTAGGGATCGATCCGATAGAGGTCGCCGCACATGTAGAAGCTGGTGAGCGCGGTGCCGCGGTGGACGACGACGTCGGTGCTCGACGCGTCCTTCATCCGCGTGCGCGCGCCCCAACCGTCGGTGCGCCTGGCCGCCGACGGCATCTCGATGAACCCGGCCCACAGCGGGCCGCCCGCCTCGTTCTCGGCGAGAAAGCCCTCGGTGCGCACGAACCGGTTGCGGTAGGACGCCTGTCCACCGCCGAACTCGACGATGTGGATCATGCCGTCGCCGTCGAACGGATGGTAGGCCGTCGCGGCCGGGTGCAGCGGGTTCTCGGTGTTGCGCAGGTACATGCCGTCGAGATCGGCGGGCACCTCCCCCGCGACCACGTCGAGGTCGTCGGCGCGCCATTCGGTGACCTGCGGGCGCCACGGCCCGGTGCGGTACGGGTGGTCGTCGTCGGCGGGCAGCGTGGATTCGAAGGTGTGCAGTCGCTCCACTCGCATGCGGCGAAAACTACAGTTGACAGAGTGACTCTGTCAATTGAACTATGAGCGTCATGCAGGACATCTGGATCCTCGGCGCCTACCAGAGCGATTTCGCCCGCAACCTCACCCGTGAGGGCCGCGATTTCGCCGCGCTGACCGCCGAGGTCGTCGAGTGCACGCTGACCTCCGCGCGGATGCCCGCCGGCGCCGTCGAGGTCGTCCACGTCGGCAACGCCTTCGGTGAACTGTTCGCCGCGCAGGGCCATCTCGGGGCGATGCCCGCGACCGTCGAACCGGAACTGTGGGGGGTGCCCGCCACCCGCCACGAGGCGGCGTGCGCATCCGGCAGTGTCGCGACCCTCGCCGCGATCGCCGACCTGCGCTCCCGCGCCTACGACGTGGCACTGGTCGCCGGTGTGGAGTTGGAGAAGACCGTCCCGGGTCCGGTCGGCGCGGCGCACCTGGCCGCCGCCGCGTGGGCCGGCCACGAGGGCGCAGATACGAAAAACATCTGGGCGCAGACCTTTTCGACGATCGCCGACGAGTACGACCGGCGCTACGGGCTCGACGAGGCGCATCTGCGGGCCATTGCCGAACTGAACTACGGCAACGCCCGTCGCAACCCCAACGCCCAGACCCGCGACTGGTCGGTCCCGCATCTCGCCGAGGCCGACGACGAGCGCAACCCGGCGGTGGAGGGCCGGCTGCGGCGGTACGACTGCAGCCAGCTCACCGACGGCGGCGCGGGCCTGGTCCTGGTCACCGACGACTACCTGCGCGCCCACCCGGACGCGAGACCGCTGGCGCGCATCGAGGGCTGGGGACACCGCACCGTCGGGCTCGGGCTGGCGCAGAAACTCGGGCGGGGCCCGGAGTCACCGTACGTACTCCCCCATGTGCGGGACGCGGTGCAGGACGCGTTCGGCAGGGCCGGTGTCGCGCTCGAGGCCGTGGACGGCTTCGAGGTGCACGACTGCTTCACGCCCAGCGAGTACCTCGCGATCGACCACATCGGGCTGACCGGGCCCGGCGCATCCTGGCAGGCCGTCGAGGGCGGGGACATCGCCATCGGCGGACGGGTGCCGATCAACCCCGGCGGCGGGCTCATCGGCGGCGGCCACCCCGTCGGCGCCACCGGCGTCCGGATGCTCGTCGACGCGGCCAAGCAGGTCAGCGGCACCGCAGGCGACTACCAGGTCGACGGTGCCGCCCGCTTCGGCACCCTCAACATCGGCGGCAGCACCGCCACCACGGTCAGCTTCGTCGTGGGGGCGGCGCCGCGCCGCTGATCACGCCTTGGCGATCGCGACCCGCACCCCGTCCCCGATCTCGGCCCCGTCGGCCGGCTCGCCGAACTCGAACGCGGTCGCGAGGATCTCACCGGCGATCAGGTCACGGTGCGCGTGTGCCCACTCCTCGTGGGTCTGCGGCACCGACATCACCACGCTGATTCGGTCCGAGACGTCCAGGCCGCTGGACTTGCGCAGTTCCTGCAGTTCCCGGATCCGGTCCTTGGCCCAGCCTTCGGCCTCGAGTTCCGGCGTGACCGTGCCGTCGAGCACCACCAGCACGGCGCCGTCGGGCAGAGCGGCAGTGAACTCGGGGTCGGCGGCGACGAGCTTCGACGAGTACTCCGCGGGCTGGAGCACCGCGGGCCCGGCGGTCAGCGTGCCGTCCGGGTTGACGACCCCCTCGCCCGCCTTGACCGCCTTGATCGCCGCCTGCACGTCCTTGCCCAACCGAGGACCGGCCACGCGGGCGTTCACCGTGAGCTCGAACCGGCCGTAGGTGTCGATGTCGTCGGTGAGGTCGACCGTCTTCACGTTGAGCTCGTCGGCGATCAGGTCGGCGAACGGTTCGAGCTGCGCCGGATCATCTACCGCGACAGTGAGTTTCGGCAGCGGAAGCCGAACCCGGAGCTTCTTCGCCTTCCGCAGCGAGGAGGCGGTCGAGCACACCGACCGGACCTGGTCCATCGCGGCGACCAGCGCCGGGTCCTTCGGCAGCTCGTCGGCCGAGGGCCAGTCGGTCAGGTGCACGGAGCGCTCCCCGGTGATCCCGCGCCAGATCACCTCGGTGATCAGCGGCAGCAGTGGCGCCGCCAGCCGCCCCGTCACCTCGAGCACGGTGTGCAACGTGTCGATCGCGTCGCGATCCTCCTCCCAGAACCGCGAACGTGACCGGCGCACATACCAGTTCGTCAGCGCCTCGGTGAACTGCCGCAGCTGATCGCACGCCCCCGAGATGTCACAGACGTCCAGCGACTCGGTCAGGTCATCGCGCAGCTGCGCCAGCTTGGCCAGGATGTACCGGTCGAGCACGTGCGAGGAGTCGGTGCGCCAGGTGCCCTTCTGCGGCGCGTAGAGCGCCAGGAACGTATAGGCGTTCCACAGCGGCAGCAACACCTGCCGCACGCCCTCGCGGATGCCCTGTTCGGTGACGATCAGGTTGCCGCCGCGCAGGATCGGCGAGGCCATCAGGAACCAGCGCATCGCGTCCGAACCGTCGCGGTCGAACACCTCGGTGACGTCGGGATAGTTTCGCAGCGACTTGCTCATCTTCTGGCCGTCGTTGCCGAGCACGATCCCGTGGGACACACACGTCTTGAAGGCGGGCCGGTCGAACAGCGCGGTCGCCAGCACGTGCAGGGTGTAGAACCAGCCGCGCGTCTGGCCGATGTACTCGACGATGAAGTCGCCCGGGAAGTGCGGCTCTTCGCCACCCGACCCGTCGAACCAGTCGGCGTTCTCGAACGGATAGTGAACCTGGGCGTACGGCATCGATCCGGAGTCGAACCACACGTCGAGGACGTCCTCGATACGCCGCATCGTCGACTTGCCCGTCGGGTCATCGGGATTGGGCCGGGTGAGTTCGTCGATGTAGGGGCGGTGCAGGTTGGTGGGCCGCACCCCGAAATCGCGTTCGAGTTCGTCGAGGCTGCCGTACACGTCGATCCTCGGGTACTGCGGGTCGTCGGACATCCACACCGGAATCGGTGTGCCCCAGTAGCGGTTTCGCGAGATCGACCAGTCTCGTGCGCCCTGCAGCCACTTGCCGAACTGACCGTCCTTGACGTGTTCGGGGTACCAGGTGATCTCCTGGTTGAGTTCGACCATGCGGTCCCGGAACTCGGTGACCTTGATGAACCAGGACGACACCGCCCGGTAGATCAGCGGATTGCGGCAGCGCCAGCAGTGCGGATAGGAGTGTTCGTAGGTCTCGTGCCGCACCAGCACCGCACCGTTGTCGCCGGCCGACCCGGTGCCGTTCTTGAGGTCGCGGATGATCTGCGGGTTGGCGTCGAAGACATGTTGGCCCCGGTAGTCCGGCACGCTCGCGTCGAACCTGCCCTTGGAGTCGACCGGGGTGACGGGCGTGATGCCGACGGTGTCGGTGGTCGCCTTGTCGTCCTCGCCGTACGCAGGCGCCATGTGGACGATGCCGGTGCCGTCCTCGGTGGTGACGAAATCACCGCGCAGCACCTGCCACGCGTTGTGCGCCTCGGGCTTTGCGGTGAAGTACGGGAACGGCGGCAGGTAGCGGGTGCCGAGCAGTTCACCGCCGGTGACGGTGGCCAGCACCTCGGGCTCTTCGCCGAGTTCGCGGGCGTAGGCGGCCAGCCGGGCCTCGGCCAGCACGTAACGCCGCCCCTCCCCGGCCGCGACCTGCACGTAGGTCACATCGGGGTGGACCGCGACGGCCTGGTTCGACGGCAGCGTCCACGGCGTCGTCGTCCACACCAGCAGGTGCGATCCGGCCAGCGGGCCGTCGACCACGCGCAGGCCGACGGTGATCGCCGGGTCCTGCCTGCTCTGGTAGACGTCGTCGTCCATCCGCAATTCGTGGCTGGACAGCGGCGTCTCGTCGTTCCAGCAGTACGGGAGCACCCGCACCCCCTGGTAGGCCAGTCCCTTGTCCCACAGTTGTCTGAACGCCCAGATCACCGACTCCATGAAGCCGAGATCCAGCGTCTTGTAGTCGTTGTCGAAGTCGACCCACCGGGCCTGGCGGGTGACGTAGCTGCGCCACTCGTCGGTGTACTTGAGCACCGAGGCGCGGCACGCGTCGTTGAATTTCTCGATGCCCATCGCGTCGATGTCGGCTTTGTCGGTGATGCCGAGTTGGCGCTGCACCTCGAGTTCGGCGGGCAGGCCGTGAGTGTCCCAGCCGAAGCGGCGCTCCACCTTGTAGCCGCGCATGGTGCGGTAGCGCGGAACGATGTCCTTGACGTAGCCGGTCAGCAGGTGGCCGTAGTGCGGGAGCCCGTTCGCGAAGGGCGGCCCGTCGTAGAAGACGTACTCGGGGGCCCCGCCGCGACCGGCGATGCTGGCGCGGAAGGTGTCGTCGCTGTCCCAGTAACCCAGGACGTCGGCTTCCAGCTCGGGGAAGTTCGGCGCTCCACTGGCCGGTTTGGGGTAGGCGGTCACTCGCGATGTCTCCTGTGCCTGATTGCGGCCTCCGGCCTCGGAAGCCACGGACGATCCGGCACGGGGACGACGTCACGCCGTTGCGCGAGCGCCGCGGTACCACCCCGCTTGCGCACTCCGGTGTGCGCCGCTTGATTGAGGCTGTGACGGGCCCACCCGTCCGGGTCTACTGGGCCACGCGAGGTGACCGTTCTTCCGGAGGCTCCCCGGTGATGGCCGGATCAGTGCCGCTGAACAGCGATTCTAGCGGCTACGCCGACGGCATCGCTTCCGAGGTCAGCCCGATGAGCGCGAACGGAAACTGTTCCGCGAGCTCCTGCACGGTGGCGCGGTCGAACCGCTGGCTGTCGAACCACCAGTCCACCTGCATCACACCGCGGTCGCGGTAGGCGCGAACCTCCAGGGCGTGGCCGAGCAGCGGCGGCTCGGTCCCGCGCGCCGGCGTGGTGCCGATGTAGTGGAAGAAGATTTCCGCGGCGGGTTCGCGGTCGCCGAAGAAGCCGCCGAGACGGCCGGCGGGCACGTCGGTCAGCGCGTGGTGCGCCATGAGCACCATCTCGGTCGCGTCGAGCTCTCCTTCACCGACGCAGTGCAGATCGACCAGCGCCGGTACCGAGCGGCCGTCGCGGACCACATCGACGGCGACGACGCCTTCGCCCATGGTGCGCGCGACGGTGCGGCCCAACGCCGCGAGCAGTAGTTCGTCGGCCGCCAGACCGAGCGCGAATGCGGCTCCGTCGAGTTCCAGGGTCAGCACCGTGTCGAGCGGCGCCGAGAGGCGGACCGGGTTGCCGGGACGCGCTCCCAGCGGTGCGTCGCGATCGGTGACACGCATGCGCAGGGCGGACGCCGCGACGTCCGCCGCGAGGTCGTGCGGTTTAGCCAGGTGGGGAGCAACCATGGTGACCACGCTACGCGGTGTGTCCCAGAATTGGGAGACCACTGCCAAAACTGTGACGGCCGTGTCAATAAGGGCAGAGCCATCCGATTGGCGGTTGCCACTGCCCAATGCCGGGAACACCGGTTATCGTGGATGGATGCCACGCACTGACGAGAACGGCAGACAGCTCAAAGCGTTGCTCGACTATCTGCTCGACGGCGACGTGGAGGCCAAGGCGATCTACGACGCGCTGGGCATCTCCAGCAGTACGTATTACCGCAGGATCAAAGAGCACAATTATCCCGACGCTGAAGAGCTACGACGCGTCGCGGACCGGTTCGCGCTGAGCTACCCGGACCTCCAGATCCGGTTCGGCCTGATGAGCCGGCAGGAAGTGTGGCACTACGTCGAATCGGCGCCCTTCACCGTGACCACCGTTGCCGAGGCCGCTCCGACGACACGGCGCAGGCCCAAACTGTCGGAATTGTCGCCGCGTCCTGACGCTCCGCCGCTGTAGGTCGTACAATTTGCTGAAAGTGATTCAGCACGAGAGCGACTCCCGATGACACTCGCGGTACTCATTGCCATCACGGTTGGCTGCATGGCGTGGAGTCTGTGGATCCGCCGGGTGACCTGGAGTTGCCGCTGGGAAGTTGCCGCGACGCTGAACATCGCGCTGCAGTTGGGCGCGGTCGTGCTGATGTCCCCGGTGGCGTCCGAGACCCTCGGCCACCTGCTCCACGACCTCACCGGCAAGTGGAACCTCGAGGACTACATCGCCCACGACCTCTACATCGTGGCGGCCTCCGCAGTCGTCTACAACACGCTGGGCCGCCTGCAGGACGACCACGCCATGCAGACGTCGTTCAAGCGGTACGTCGAACTCCCGGCCACCTTGTGCATCCCCCTGCTGCTGGCCGCGTTCTCCGCGGGCAACGGCGCCGACGTCTACCGGGCGGACTTCTTCAAGACACCCACCGACTTCTGGCTCAGCGCGTACTGGCTGATGCTCTGCGGCATGTTGATCTACCTGCTCGGCTACGGCGCCCGGGCGTTGATGGTGCTGCGCAAGGACCCGAGGTCCCGGCGCATCGCCAACATCTACCTGATCGCGTCCGCGTTCGGCATCACCGCCTGCGCGATCCGCATCGCCACCGCCTACGTGCCCTGGCTGCAGGCCATCGAAGGCGGCACGCTGGTCTGGGTGTTCGCCTGTTGCTGCGGGGCCGGCTTTGCTCTCGCCTCCGCACACTCCTGGCGGATCAAGACGAAGTGGTTCACCGGCGCACGTCGCTGAACGGCGCTGAGACAGCAACCGTTTTCAGGCGTTTCGGAAGGTAGGAAGGCCGGGCCCGGCCGGCGCATCCACCGCGCTCACACCGCATTTCGGCTCCGCCGACGAATGCGCGTTTTGGGCAACGGTTGCCTTATGCTCGACTGCATTGTTCGCTAGGCAAGGACGAAGGGCCCGCTATGACTGCGTCATCACTTCCCACCGTGCTGCGGGAACGCGCAAGTCTGCAGCCCAACGACACGGCGTTCACGTTCATCGACTACGAGAAGGCCGTCGAAGGCGTCCGCGAGACGCTCACGTGGGCGCAACTGTACCGCCGCACGGTGAACCTGGCGCACGAGCTGAGCGAGCGCGCGCAACCCGGCGACCGGGTGGTGATCGTCGCACCGCAGGGCCTGGACTATCTGGTCGCCTTCCTGGGCTCCCTGCAGGCCGGCCTCATCGCGGTGCCGCTGTCGACGCCCATGCCCGGGGTGCACGACGAACGCATCAGCGCGGTGCTGCGGGACGCCGCCCCCACAGTGGTGCTGACGACGTCCTCCATCGGCGCGATGGTCACCGAGTACGTGACGCCGGAGGACGGGGAGACCGCGGCGGCGCTGATCGAGGTCGACCTGCTGGATCTGGAGAGCAGGCGGAAGTCGGCGGCGCGCCGCGTGCAGCGACCCGAGACCGCCTACCTGCAGTACACCTCGGGGTCCACCCGTACGCCTGCGGGCGTCATGGTGTCCTACCGGAACCTGTCGGCCAACTTCGAGCAGATCATGGCCTCGTTCCTGGCCCACTACGGCGGGATCGCCCCACCGGGGACCACGGCGGTGACGTGGCTGCCCTTCTACCACGACATGGGCCTGCTCCTCGGGGTGTTCGCCCCGATCCTGGCCGGCTGGCCGACGGTGTTCACCACCCCGCTCTCGTTCCTGGCCCGCCCGGCGCGGTGGATGCAGATGGTGGCGAGCAGCCCGCTCGCGATCACCGCGGGGCCGAACTTCGCCTTCGAACTGGCGGTCGGCAAGACCTCCGACGACGACATGGCCGGGTACGACCTCGGCGACACCTGCATCATCATCAGCGGCAGCGAACGCGTGCACGACGCCACCCTGAGGCGTTTCGCGCAGCGCTTCCGCAAGTTCAACCTGCCCGAGGAGGTGCTGCGCCCGGCGTACGGGCTGGCCGAGGCCACGCTCTACGTCGCGACGAACTCCCCCGGCAAACCGCCGACCATCGTGCACTTCGAACCGGAGAAACTGTCGGCCGGTCACGCCAAACGTACCGAGACGGGCACCCCGCTGGTCAGCTACGGCAGCCCCGATTCGCCCGCGGTCCGCATCGTCGACCCGCAGACCCGCCGGGAGTTGTCCGCGGGTGCGATCGGCGAGATCTGGGTGCGCGGTGAGAACGTCTGCCTGGGTTACTGGAACAAGCCCGAACAGACCGAGGAGGTGTTCAACGCCTTCCTCGACTCCCCGTCGCCCGGCACCGACGCGGGACCGTGGCTGCGCACCGGTGACCTCGGCTTCATCTCCGACGACGAGCTGTTCATCATGGGCCGCCTGAAGGATCTGTTGATCGTGCGCGGCCGCAACCACTATCCGGACGACATCGAGGGCACGATCCAGGAGATCTCCGGCGGCCGGGTCGCCGCCATCTCCGTCGAACAGGACCGGACCGAGCAGCTGGTCGCCATCGTCGAAGTCAGGAAGCGCGGGGACACCGAGGAGGACGTGGCCGCGTACTTCGCGGACCTGAAGAACCGGGTGACCAGCGCGATCTCCACCGCGCACGGGATCAGCGCCGCCGACCTGGTGCTCGTGCCGCGCGGCTCGATCCCGATCACCACGAGCGGCAAGGTGCGTCGGGCGTCCTGCGCCGAGTTGTACCGCGAGGGTGCGTTCACCCGGCTCGACGCCTGAGGCGGCACCACCTCAGTGGTCGGTGAGGAACCGGACCAGACCGTGTTTGCGGATCATGTACCGGACGGCCTCCCGCTCGTACCTGCTCCGGTTCTTGCCCCGAACGTCGATGTAGTGGTGCACGGTCTCCAAGCTCGGCTCGAAGCGCCGCTTCACCCCGATCCGGTGCAGCCGGATCGCGAGATCCTGCGCCTCGTGTGACCGGAACTTCGGGTCGTAGCCGCCGACGGCACGGAATGCGCCTGCGTCGATGAGCATGTTGCCCTCGTGCAACCAGTAGGTCTCCGTCGGCTGCGGGGTCTCCAGGATGTTCGGCCAGTGCTTGGTGCCGGGCATACCGGTGCGGCGGAAGATCTCGACCATCCGCGGGCGGTGCCGGATGCGGTCCACCATCCAGGGGAACGAGGTGACGTTGGTCCGCAGGGAGAACACCGGGCCGTAGTTGAACGGCTCCTGACTGCCGTCGGCCCGGCGGACCAGACCGCCGATCGCGCCGACGCCCTGCGCCGCGTACCGGGCGAACAGCTCACGCCCCACCGTCGCGGCACGGGGTGTGGCGATGTCCATGTCGGCGTCGATGAAGTGGATGACGGTTGCGTCGTCGACCTGGCCGATGATCTGGTTGCGGTTGGCCCCCGCGCCCTGGTTGGCGCCGCTGCGCACCATGGTGACCGCGTCGCCGAAGCCGCCGACCACGTCGACGCTGTCGTCGGTCGAGGCGTCGTCGAGCACGAACACGTGGTCGTAGCCCTGCTCCAACACCTGCGGCAGGAGGCGACGGAGGTGGCCGCCCATGTTGTAGTTCGGGATCGCCGCCACGATCGGCAGCCGCTCGCGATTGGTGCTCACGCCATCCTCGGTCGTCTCGGCGGTACGGAAGTCCAGCCTATAGTGCCGGAATTCGGCCCGCGCCGGGCAGACCGCCGAACGTGCCGCCACGACAAACGGTGCGCCAGAACGGGATCTCAGCGACGGCCGCGGATGCGGCAACGATGCGTCGCAGTGGGTCGATGGACGATTCGGCGCTGCGCAGCAACACATCCGATGATCGAGAACGCCTGGCCCGCAGCGGCTTCGACGCCATTTCGCTTGGCGTACAACGCTCATGGCGGACACTGCGGCGGACGAACGAGCCTGCACTCCCCCTGTAACATATGAATCCGTGATTGAACTGAGAGGTCTCGCAAAGACCTTCGCGGGCCAGGTTCCCGCGTTGCAGGATGTGAGCTTTTCAGTTCCGACCGGCTCCATCTGCGCCCTGCTCGGCCACAACGGCGCCGGTAAGACGACCACCGTCAACATCCTGTCCACCCTGGTCCAGCCGACCCGCGGGGAGGCGATCGTGGCCGGATACGACGTCGTCCGTGAGGCCGCCAAGGTGCGTGAGAGCATCGGCGTCACCGGACAGGACGCGGCACTGGATCTGCGGCTCACCGGCTGGGAGAACCTCGTTCTGTTCGGGCGGCTTCGCGGTATGCGCCGCAAGGACGCCCGCCGCCGGGCCGACGAGCTCATCGAGCAGTTCGACATGCAGCACGCGCGGGATCGCCGCGTGCAGACCTACTCCGGCGGGATGCGTCGCCGGATCGACATCGCGGTCGCCCTGGTCGTGTCGCCGAAGGTGCTGTTCCTCGACGAGCCGACGACCGGCCTCGACCCGCGTAGCCGCCGCGACGTGTGGAACCTGGTGTCCTCGCTCGCGGCGCAGGACGTCACCGTGCTGCTCACCACGCAGTACCTGGAAGAGGCCGACGTGCTGAGCGATTCGATCGTCATCCTCAACTCGGGCCGGGTGGTCGCCAGCGGGACCGCCGACGATCTGAAACGCCGTGTCGGGTTCAGCTACTGCCAGGTGACGCTCGCCAATCCCGCGGACCTCGACCGGACGGCCGCCGCACTGTCCGATCTCGAGGGCGTCGAGGTCGATGCGGAGGCGAACACGGTGTCGGTTCCGGCCCCCGACCACGTCACGACGTTCGCAGATGTGTTCCGGCGCATCGATCAACTGGGCGTTGAGCTGATCGACATCTCGCTGCGCAAGCCGTCGCTCGACGAGGTGTTCATGCATCTCACCGTGCCGACCGTGACCACATGACCGCGCTCGTCGCCCTCACCGAACGCGTGATCATCCGCGCGACGCGCGATCTGGACCTGCTGTTCGCGATCGTCGCCCCGGTGGTCACGCTCATCGGGTTCACCCTGGCGCTGCGCAACGTCATCGACACCGGCGGGATGAACTACACGCAGTACGTCCTGCCCGCGGTGGTCGTCCAGGCCATGCTGTTCGGCGCCCTGACCACGACGGATCGTGCAGCGCAGGAACAGATGACGGGTTTCGGGGTCAGACTGCGCACCCTGCCGATGTCGGTGCTGGCGCCGTTGACCGCGCGGATGATCTACTGCCTCATCCGGGGCGCTTTCGCGGTGGCCGCCGCATTCGCCACCGCTTATTTCTTCGGTTTCGAGATGACCGGTGGGCTGCTCTACGGCGTCGCCTTCGTCGTGCTCGCGCTGACGCTCACACTTGCCCTGTCGCTCGGCGCGGACGCCACCGGGACCCGGGCACAACGCACCGAAGTGGCCAGCCAGCTCCTCCTCGTGCCGCAGCTGCTCCTCGTGCTGCTGTCCACCGGTATGGCGCCGGTGGAGGCGTTTCCCGGCTGGCTGCAGCCTTTCGTTCGCTACCAACCGATCTCACAGGTGACCGAGACGCTGCGCGGATTCACCCAGGGTCATGTCAGCGGGCCCAATCTCGCGACGACCCTGGCGTGGTGTCTGGGTCTACTGCTCCTGTTCGGCGCGGTGGCGATCCGGATGCAGAGGCGGACCCGATGAGCACCGAAGCGCGGCTCAACCACTCGTTCGCGACGGAGAGCATGGTCTTCGCCGGGCGGCTGTTCACCCATTGGCGGCGCTACCCCATCGTGCCCATCCAGGCCCTGCTGTTCCCCACCGTGCTGCTGATCATCTACAGCCTTCTCGTCAGCAAGTCGATGACGCGGATCACCGGAACCGACAGCATGGACGCGCTCGTGGCGCTGTGCGCGGTCGCCGGGGCCATGTCCGGTGCGATCGGATCGGCGCTGACGGTACCGAAGGAGCGCGATACCGGTCTGCTGAGCCGGATCTGGGTGATGCCGGTGCACCGGGCGAGCCCGCTGAGTGGCACGTTGCTCGCCGAGGCGGGCCGCACCGTCGCCGGCACCGCGCTCATCACCGGGGTGGGTGCGGCACTCGGCTTCCGGTTCCAGGGCAACTGGCTCGCGTTGACCGTGTTCCTCGTCATCCCCGTGCTGGTCGTGATCGTCTACACCCTGGTGGTGATCACGATCGCGGTGCGGGCCGAGAGTCGCGCCATGCTCACGTGGCTGAGCACCGGAACGATCGGTCTGGTGTTCGCCGGCGTCGCGCCCGTGGAGCGCATACCCGTCTTCGTCCGTCCGATCGTCGAATATCAGCCGATGACGCCGACCATCGACGCGATGAGGGCTCTCGCACAAGGGGAACCGGCGTGGTCGCCGTTGCTGCTCACCGCGGTGTGGCTCGTCGGCCTCACGTGCGTGTTCGGGCCGCTGGCCATCCGCGGTTACCGCTCGGCAGCCGGTTCGGAGGGCTGAGCGGCCCCGCTATGTCGACGTCAGATCGTAGGTCTTCGGCATGGTGAACTCGGCGCGCTTGCGCTTCTCGGCGTGATAGCCGTACTGGAACATGACGTTGATCGCCGTACCCGCGAGGATCTGTGCCGGGGACTTCCGCAGTTCGGTCCGGAGTTCACCCAGCCTGGGCCGCAGCGACGAGATCGTCGACTTCAGTGGCGGTTTCGCCGCCGCCTGTGCGGCCGGATCGGTGCGGTACGCCCATCTCAGGTACGCGGTGCCACGCCCGTAGCGTTTCCACTGCCTGGCCAGTTCCCGGACACTGTCCCTCGGCTCCCACTCCATCAGGATCCGGGGGTCGACGGCCATGGTGCCCAGGCCCTGCTCCTGGATCCGCCAGCAGATGTCCGCGTCGCCCCCGCTGCGCATGGCACGGAACCCGCCGACCGATTCGAAAGCGGCCCTGTCGATCCCGAGGTTGGCGGTGGGATAGTACGGCGGCTTACCGGGGACCGCGCCGCGGGTCGGCACGCTGAAAGGCTGAAGCAGGGCGGCGACGCGTGCGGCCAGCGTCGGACCCGACAGTGTCCGAACGTCGGTGCAGGACAACGCCACACCCGGACGTGACTGCAGTTCCCGGTGCGCGTCGAGCAGTCCGGGCAGCGGACGGCACCGCCCGTCGATGAAGAGCAGGATGTCCGCGGTGGACCGGCGTGCGACGATCTGGCGGGCGTAGTACGGACCGCGACTCTCGGCGAGGTCGACGACCTTTGCCCCGAGCGACCGCGCGACCTCACCGGTGCCGTCGGTCGAGGCGTCATCGATCACCGTGACGACGTCGTCGCCGGTGAACTGCGCGCGCAAGGGCGTCAGCACCTTGGGCAGGTGGTGGGCCATGTTGCGGACCGGGATGATGACCTCGACCGATGTGCTCATGGGTGACGACTCCTCAGACATTCAGGGCGCCCCGGCCCAGCGCGTACACCTGCCACCCCGCGTTCGACCAGTATTCGCGGTCGACGGCATTGCGGGTGTCCAGCAGGCGGGGCGAACGGACGAGCGAGCGGAAGGCCACCGGGTCGATCGCCCGGTACTCGTCCCATTCGGTGGCCAGGACGATCAGGTCGACGTTGCGGCAGGCCTCTTCGAGGTCCGCGCAGTACGTCAGGGTGGGGAACCGGGCCCGTGCGTTGGGGATCGCCTTCGGATCGTGGACCCGGACATTGGCGCCCTTGAGGTGCATCGCGGCCGCCACGTTCAGCGCCGGTGAGTCTCGGACGTCGTCGCTGTTCGGTTTGAACGCCGCACCGAGGACCGCGATGTTGCGTCCGAGGAACTCTCCGCCGACCAGGGCGCCGGCCACCGACACCGCCTTCTCGCGCCTGCGGAAGTTGATCTTGTCGACCTCGTGCAGGAAGGTCAGCGCGGCTGAAGCCCCGAGTTCACCCGCCCTGGCGCTGAAGGCGCGGATGTCCTTGGGCAGGCATCCCCCGCCGAACCCGAGGCCGGCGTTGAGGAACCGGCGGCCGATCCGGTCGTCGTAACCCAGTGCCTCGCTGAGCAGCACCACGTCGGCGTCCACCGCCTCGCAGACCTCGGCCATCGCATTGATGAACGAGATCTTGGTGGCGAGAAACGAATTGGCCGCCACCTTGACCATCTCCGCGGTGGCCAGATCCGCCGTCAGGTGCGGTGTCCCGTTGTCGACCACGTGCCGGTAGACCTCGAGCAGAACCTTCTCCGCGTACTCCGACGTCACACCGAAGACGAGGCGATCGGGCCGCAGGGTGTCCTCGATCGCCTTGCCCTCGCGGAGGAACTCCGGGTTCCAGGCGACTTCGAGGCGGTGCTCGGAGTTCAGGTCGGCGAGGTCCCGGCCCAATCGCTGCGCCGTGCCGACCGGCACGGTGGACTTGCCGACGATCAGCCCGTCGCAGTCGGCGTGCATCGCGACGGTCCGCACGGCACTGTCGACGTACCGCACGTCGGCGGCGTCGGAGTCCGGCTGTTGTGGAGTGCCGACGCAGATGAAGTGCACCGCTGCACCGGACGCCGCCTCCTCGGCCGAATCGGTGAACCGCAGCCGCCCGGTCGCGAGCACCTCGGCGAGCAGATCCTCGAGCCCCGGCTCGAAGAACGGTGAACGGCCCGCGGCCAGCGTCGCGATCTTCGATTCATCGGTGTCGTAGGCCACGACGTCGTGGCCGAGGTGGGCCATGCACGTCGCATGAACGGCCCCCAGGTACCCCGTACCGAAGACACTGATCCTCATGATCCCCCCTACCCTCTCGTCACCGGCGCCCACCGCCGTTGAGTACCTCGATCGTCTGATCCCACATGAGGTCGACCTTCTCCACAAGTGCGGGGAGCCGGTCCTTCTGCCGGGTGTCGCCGGCGGTGTCCGACAACAGGCCGGAGAGCGCCGCCGCGGGATCCGTGTCGGGCGTGACCACGCGGTCGCCGACCTCGAAATCCTCCAGCAATTCGCGGTATTTGTGCGACCAGCCGAAGGCCAGGGTCGGCACGGACTGGGAAACACACCCGACCACCGCGTGGAAGCGGCTGGCGACCGCGGCGGACGCCTGACCCAGCACGGCTTTGAGTTCGAGCGGATCGTCGCTGCTGAACACCGGCGCACCGATGCGCCGGGCCACCTCACCGGCGACGTCATGGTCGGTCACCTCGTGCACGACCACCACGGAGGCGAGCCCGTTGGCCGCGGCCGCGCTGTGGAACGCCGCGAGCGTGTCGACGTAGCGGGGCCGGTCGAGCCGGCCGGTCGTGAACATCTTGGTGTTGGGGACGATCGCCAGGAACGGTTGCGCCGAGATCGGCTCCACGGCCTTGGGCCGGAGGCCGATCGTGAAGTCGGGGCTGAGCACGATCCTGGTGGCCACGCCCAACTGGCCGACGTACCTCTCGCTGACCCGGTCGCGGACGAACACCAGGCTCGCCTGTTCGAGCGCCTCGCGCGTCCAGCGTTGCGTCGCGCGCTTCTCGAACGGGCCGAACGCCTGCGGCAGCAGGACTTTCGGGATCCCGCGCCGTGCCCAGCTCCGCCCGGCGAGCGCATGCCTGCGGGCGAACGACACCGGGAACTGGTCGGAGTAGTGGAAACCCGACGCGTCGAGAACCCCGCCGATCTCGCGATCGCTGGTCAGCCCGAGACCCTTCTTGGCCACCCGCGGAACGACGTTGCCCAGCGTGGCGGTCATACGCGGAACCATCGGATCGGCCAGCGTCTGCCGCAGCCCGAGCCGGGAACGCACCGCGTAATCGGTCATCAGCGGCGGGACGGACAACTGGAACCGGTCGCCGAGGCGCGCGCAGATCGCCTGCAGCATCAGCTGCGCCCCCTTGTTGACGGTGTTGACCCCGCGGACGTCGACGATCACAGGGTCCGGAACCTCCGGACCTCGTCGACCAGGCGCTTGGCCGAATAGGGAACGAACGCATCGGGATCCGCGTAGCCGTAGGCGATGAGCATCACGACGCGTTCGTACGGTTGCAGACCGAGCAACCGGCGCATCTGGACCTCGCGTTCGGGCATGTCCGGCCAGTTGATGCAGCAGCTGTTGACGCCCTGCGCCTCCAGCCCGTAGATCAGGCCCATCGCGGCGAGACAACCGTCGATGTAGATCAGGTGCCGGTCGCGCTGATCGAAGAACGCGCCGAGATTGCCGACGATGACGATCAGGCCGGGGATCTGATGTTCGTATCCGTCCGTCCCCATCGGGATCGCCGCGACCTTCGCGGTGCTGGCCGGATCGTCGAAGATCTCGAAGCGGTACGGCTGCCGATTGCAAGCGGTCGGGGATTCGGCGGCGATAGCCACGGCGCGGTCCACCAGCTCGCGTGACACCGGCTCGGAGGTGAACCACCGCACCGACCGGCGACCGGAGGCCAGCGCCTCCAGGTCCTCGATCCTCACCGTCGGCGTCAGCGGAACCGCCAGATGCGGACCGTTCTGCGGGGTCACCGGGTCGATCGTGGCTATTGCTTCACGAAAGACCTTGCGTGACTGCACGATCGAACGATGCGTGGACTCGGCCGTCACCGAGAAGTAGCGGTCCAGCACCGAGTACATCCAGTTGAACTCCGGACGTTCGGGCCGCAGCGTGCCCGCCGACAACCCGTCGCGGAACGCCTCGACCGTCTCGCCGATGTACTCGGTGGCGAACTGGTTGCGAGCGGGCCGCATCGTGAGGCCCTTCTCGACCCGGTGGACGTTGCGCCGCAACAGATGCACCGCCGTCCCGTCGTCCATCGACCGCTTGTAGGCGCGTATGCCACGTCTGACGTAGCGACGCTCGCGGCCGAGTGCGGTGCCCGTGAGTTTGTGCCACCAGCGCCGGATCTCGTCGGCGGCCAACGTCTTGACCCCCGGGGCGCCGGCGGTCGGCTCCGCGACAGGCGCGGGCGCGTCATCCCTGATCGCCACTCATCTCCCTTTCCCCGTAGCGTGTGCGGTCGCCGAATCCCCGGTAGGCGGCGGTCGCGTCGCTGAGACATTTCCGGACCCGGCCGCGGGGCCCGGAGAACGTGGCGGCGCCGGCGACGGCGTTCACCGACGAAACCCGCTCGTCGTACTTGGGTTTGGAGGGCCACCAGTTCGCCTTGCCGATCAGCACCGCGGCCGCAGGCACGGTGACCGTGCGGACGATGAACGTGTCGAGCAGCAGGCCGACACCGATGACGAAGCCGAGCTGGATGACGGTGCCGATGCTGCTCACCGTCAGCGACAGCATGGACGCGGCGAAGATCAGGCCGGCGGAGGTGATCACGCCACCGGTGGCGCCGACGGTGCGGATGATGCCGGTGCGGATCCCGTCGCGGGATTCCTCGCGTATTCGCGCGATCAGCAACAGGTTGTAGTCGGCGCCGACGGCCACCAGCACCAGGAACGCCATACCCGGCACCGTCCAGGCCAATTCCTGTCCGAGGATGAACTGGAAGAACAGCACGCCGATCCCGATCGCGGACACGTACGACAGCACGACGGACGCGACGAGGTAGATCGGCGCGACGATCGCGCGCAGCAGCAGGACCAGGACCAGGAACACCACCAGCAGCGTGACGATGATGATGAACCGGATGTCGCCGTTGTAGTACTCCCGCAGGTTGTTCTGCACCGGCGAGAAGCCCACCATCGAGATGTCGGCGTTGGCCAGCGTGGTGTTGGGCCTGGCGCCCTCGGCGGCGGCGATGATGTCGGCGACCTGGTCCATCGCCTCGGTGCCGAACGGATCGAGCGCGGTCTGCACGAGGTAGCGAGCGGTGTGTCCGTCCTTGGAGACGAACAGGTTCGCCGCCTTCTTGAACTCCGGCTGGGTGAGGACCTGCGGCGGGATGTAGAAGCCGGCCTGATTGGGCTCTGCGGCATCGCGTTTCATCGCGAGCAGGAAGTCCGACGCCTGGTCCAGACCGCCCCCGATGTTCTTGGTCTGGTCGACCAGCAGCTGGACACCCTCGGCGAGCTGGCGGCTCGAATCAGCCAGCGTGTTCGCGCCCTGGGTGACCTCGCGGATCTTGTTCTGCACCCCGTTCGGCTCGTCGAGGCCGAGTTCCCTGGCCGCGCTGGTCGCGGTCTTCAGACTCTGGCTGAGGCCCTGGATGGTCTCGTCGAGCGTCTGATACCCCTCGGTGTCCTGCAGTTGGCTGCCCAGGTCGGAGATGCTGTTCAGGTAGGGGCTCTCCCGGGTGCTGACGATCCGGCGCATGTCCTCACGCGAGGTGACGCACTCGGGGTCCGCATCGCAGCTCGGGCTGTCGTCGAGCGAACGGAGCACCGGATCGGCCCACGCGTAGATGTCGGTCATCCGGTTGACGTCGACACCGATCGCGTTGCCGAGGTCGCGCATGTTCGTCACGAGCGTCGCCGTCCGGTCGATCTCGTCGAGCGTCTTGGCGCCGCCGTACTTGCGTGACATGTCGTCGAGGGCGCCGGCCAGTCCGCGCACACTCCCCACGGCGCCGAGGACGCCGTCGCGCACCTGGTCCAGGACGTCGGCGAGCTGGTGCGCACCGCCGCTGAGCCGGTTGAGGTTGGCGTCGTTGTCCTCGATCAGCGTCGACGCCTCGTCGAGCTTGCCGCCGACCTCACCGGCCTGGTAGGTGGCCTTGGCCTGTTCGAGCATCTCCCCCGTCGGCCGGGTGATGCCGCGCACCATGTCGATGTCGGGCAGCGCGGCGATGCGCTGCGCCATCTCCTCCATGTCGGCCAGTGACCGCGGGGACCGCAGATCCTGGTCGGGCGCCTGGATCACGACGAACTGCTGCATCGTCGTGCTGATCGGGAAGTGGTCGTCCATCGCCTGGTAGGCGCGGTTGCTCTCCGAATCGGCGGGCAGCGCCTTGCGATCGTCGTAGTTGAACTTGATGAACCCCGCGCACGCCGCGAGGACGATCAGGACGGCGAGGCTACCGACCAGGTGGACGACCGGCCTGCGGACGATGTGGACGCCGGACCGGCGCCAGAACCGGCCGGTCAGGTCCTTGCGGGGTTTGACCCAGCCGCGCCGCCCGGCCAGCACGATGAGCGCGGGCAACAACGTGATCGAGGCGAGGAAGCCGATCGCGATGGTCACCGACAGGGCCGGGCCGACGGTGGCGAACACGCCGAGCGTGGTGAACGCCAGGCCCAGGAACGCGATGGCCGTGGTCGCCGCGGACCCGGCGACCACCTTGCCGATCGTCACCAGGGCACCCACCATGGCGTCGTCGGATTCCAACCCCTCCCTGACGAGTTCGTGGTAGCGACTGAAGAAGAAGATCGAGAAGTCGGTGCCCGCACCCATCAGCATGCCGGTCATCAACACGATGGTCTGCGGTCCCAGCCCGAGCCCGAGTTCGCCCAATCCGGCCACGGCCTGGTTGGCGACCCCGAGCGCCAGGCCGATCGTCAAGAGCGGGATCAGCATCCCGATGATGCTGCGGTAGACCACCAACAGGATGGTCAGGATCGTGCCGACCGTGGCGATCTCGATCACTCGCTGGTCGCGCGCACCGATGGCGTTGATGTCCTCGAGGGTCGCGGCCGCGCCGACCATGTTGGCCTGCAGCGAGCTGCCGTCCGTCGTCTCCTTGACGATCTTGGACGCCGCGCGATAGGCGGCCTGCCCCTTCGGGGTGCCCATGTTGCCGACCAGGCTGACCGGTAGGTTCCAGGCCTTGCCGTCCTTGCTGGTCATCACCTCCCGCAGTTGGGGAGTCGATACGAAGTCCTGAGTGGAGATCACGTGGTCTTCGTCGGCCTTGAGCCGTTCGACGAGCGTCTTGTAGGTCGCCTCGTCCTCGGGTGACAGACCGTTGTCGTTACTGAGGATGACGACGTTCAGGTTGCCCGCGTTGGTCTCCTCGGCCCCCTTGAAGGCCTGGCTCATCTCCCTGCTGTCGACCATGACCGGCGCGTCCTTGGGCAGGAACTCCGGAGGGTTCTTCTGCGACACGACGGCCAGCGGCGGGATGAGCAGGAACAGCACCGCGGCTGTCGCGACCCACGCGATGATGATGAGGACGGGATGTCGGACGATGAACCGCCCGAGCAGGGGAAGTCCCCCGTCTGCAAACGCACCACGGAGTTTGGTGCGATCGAACATGATTTTCACGCTACACGGCCCACAAGATCAAAACCCCTGACGCAGTTGCGCTCAGGGCACGTCGCCGGTCTCATCGCCGAGCACCCACGGAAACAATCCATGTTGTAATCGGGTGTGCACTTCTGGTCGTTACACGCGCGCAGTCGAGGCGGGCGCCGGTGAGATTCGTGGTGGCCGTCCACGGTACGCGTGGCGATGTCGAACCCTGCGCCGCCGTCGGACTCGAACTGGCCGGACGCGGGCACGAGGTGCGGACTGCGGTGCCGCCCAACCTCGTTTCCTTCGTGGAGGAATGCGGACTCGGTGTCCCGGTCTCCTACGGCGTGGACTCGCAACAGCAACTCGACGCGGACATCTTCCGCGAGTGGTACCGGTTGCGGAACCCGATGACGGTGTTGCGGGAGGCGCGCGAGTACGTCGTCGAGGGTTGGGCGGAGATGAGCCGGTCGCTCGACACGCTGGCCGACGGTGCGGACCTGATCCTCACCGGAACGACGTACCAGGAACTCGCCGCCAACGTCGCTGCAGCGCACGCGGTTCCGTTGGCGGCGCTGCACTACTTCCCGGTGCGTCCGAGCACCAAGGTGCTGCCCGTACCCCTGCCGTCGGCGGTGGTCGGCCCGGTGTGGGCTGTCGGTGAGTGGGCGCACTGGCGAGTGCTCAAACAGGCCGAGGACGAGCAGCGGCGCGAGCTGGGACTGCCCAAGGCGGGCACCCGCGCGGTGCGGCGCATGATCGACGGCGGCGCACTGGAAATCCAGGCCTACGACCGGATCTTCTTCCCCGGGCTGGCCGAGGAGTGGGGCCCGCAGCGTCCGCTGGTGGGCGGCATCACCCTCGAGAAGAACACCGAGGCCGACGACGACGTGGTGTCGTGGATCGCGGCCGGGACACCGCCCGTCTACTTCGGATTCGGCAGCATGCCGGTGAAGTCGCCCGCCGATGCGGTGGCGATGATCGAAGCGGCGTGCGCCGATCTGGGCGAGCGCGCGCTGATCTGCTCGGGGGTGTGGGATGTCGACGATCTGCCGCACGCCACGCACGTGAAGATCGTGCGCAGCGTCAATCACGCGGCGGTCTTCCCGTTGTGCCGCGCCGTGGTTCACCACGGGGGTGCGGGGACGACGGCGGCCGGTGTCCGCGCCGGGGTGCCGACGCTGGTGTTGTGGGTGGGCGCCGAACAGCCGATCTGGGGGTCGCGGGTCAAACACCTCGGTGTCGGTGACTACCAACGCTTCTCGTCCACCACGCGCAAATCGCTTCGGCAGTCCCTGCGCAGGGTGCTCGGCCAGCGGTATGTCGACCGCGCGCGCGAGGTCGCCGCGGCGATGACGAAACCGGCCACGAGTGTGGGTACCGCGGCCGACCTTCTCGAAGATGCGGCGCGTCACGGGCGCCGACATGATCAGACCATCTCGCCGTAGAGGTCGAACTCGGCCAGCGTCAACGTCGTGAGGTCGCGCAGGTGGCGCTTCGTGTTGGTGCCGCCCGGCTGGTAGGACACGATGCCGAGCGAGATCACGTCGCCCATGCGCACACTCACCACGACCAGTTGCCCGCCGGCCCGTTCGATCTGGTCACGGGTCAGGTTCTGGTCGACGCCACGCAGCATGAAGTACTCGGCGTCGGTGCCGTCGGGACGTCCCACCGCCGGATCGATCTCGCCGAGGTTGGAGCACGACACCGGCAGGTCGCCGAACATGACGTCGGCGGCGCGCTTGACGGCCCGCTTGGGCACGAACGGATTCAGCGGGAGCAGCGCGAACGTCTCGTCGGGCACATCGCGCAGCGTCGTGATGGCGTGCCGGATCGCCGTGCGGCAGTCCGTCAGATCCGTGGTCACCCGCGCCGGGTCGACGCACGCGTTCGTCAGCGCAACGGCATTCGCCCTGGTGTCCTCGTGGGTGCGCTCGCTGATCGCGATCAGCAGCGACACCGCGCCGTCGTCGGGACGGTGGCGTCCGGTGCGTTCGGCCAGCCGCGCGGCGAATCCGGCGAGCAGCGAATACGTCGTGCCGTTCAGCTTCTCGGCGCACTCGTCCCAATGGGAGGCGTCGATGAACGCGGTGATCACCGGGACGGTCACCGGATCGCCGCCGTCGGCGACGGTCACGGCCGGACGCGTCGCGCCGGTCTTCGTGAACTCGTGGCGCCGCCGCCACCCCAGCCTGGCGGCCGCAGCCAGTGTCCGTCCCACCTCGGGCAGGTCGCGCGTCGTCTGGCGGACGTCGGCGCGCCACGCGTCGAGTGTGGATCGGGAACGGGCAGCGGCGTATCCGAGGTGACGGGTGCGGCCTTCGGCCGCGTCGGCGACCGAACGCAACAACCCGACACCGTCGGTGACGCAGTGCGAGGCCGCCAGGCTGATCGCGGTCGAGCCGTCGTCCATCGGCAGGATGCCGAGATGCCAGCTGGGCCCGAACTCCGGATCGATCGGGACGGCCGAACGTTCGTCGATCCAGTCGCTGAGGTCCGCGCGCGGCCGCGTGCGCGACATCGCGGGCGGTCCCCCGGGCGCACTGACCCAGCGGTGCCGTCCGAAGGGCAGCACGGACGGCTCGATGCGTCTACCGAGCAGGCTGTGGTCGAGGTTCGCGTGGAATCGGCCGAGCGCGTCGTGGTCCACGGGGTGCTCGTACACCCACACCGCCTGGGCGAGCTTGCCGATGCCGGTCGCCCTGGTCTGCAGGTACGCCGCCTGGTCGATGTAGGCGAGCCGCTCGTCGTGCGCCTGGGCGGCGCGGGATCGGGGTTGTCCGACCGTCGTCCGTGTGGGCCGCGTCTGGATCGCCATGCCCACCCGCCCCTCAGATGACCGCGGCGGTCAGACCGAAGTCCGACAGCGCCGCGGTGGTCAGTTCGCGCAGACGGGGTTTCGTGTTCGTGGCGCCGGGCTGGAAGCCGATGACCGCGATCGACATCTTGTCGCCGACCCTGGCACCGATCACGGTGAGCAGACCGCGACGTTGCTCGAGGACCGAGCGCGGAATGAAACGGTCCACCCCGCGCAGGATCACGTATTCGGCGTCGGAGCCGTCGATGCGGCCGATCTCGGGCGGGAGGTCGCCCAGGTTCGAGCACGACACCGGCAGGTCGGAGAACCCGAAAGCCACGTCGGCCGTGGACTTCACGGCGCGCTTGGGGATGAACGGGGTCAACGGGAGAAGCGCCAGCGTCTCGTCGGGTTCGTCGCGCATCGTCTTGAGCGCCTGTTTGATCGTCGCCCGCGCGGCGGTGAGGTCACTGGTGATCCCGCGCGGATCGATCCTGGCGTTGGCCAGCTTCACAGCGTTCGCGCGGGTGTCCTCGAGCGAACGGTCGTTGATCGGGATGATGAACGGCACGCAGCCGTCACCGGGTTGGTGACGACCTATCCGCTCCGAGAGCGTCGCGGCGAACCCGGCGAGCAGCGAATAGCTGTTACCGCCCAGCGCGGCGGCCCGCGCATCCCATTCGTCGCCGTCGACGAACAGCGAGACCGACGGGACCACAACGTGTTCGTCACGCCCGGCGACTGTGCTCGCCTGGTCCGACCGGGAGAAGTCCTTGCGCCTGCGGTAGGCGAGCTTGGCCGCCGCGACCAGTGTCCGGCCGATCTCCGGGGCGTCTCGCAACGCCTGCCGGGCGTCGGCGGCGATGCCGCGCATTCGGGTGCGCGCACCGGGCATCGGGTATCCGAAGTCCGGTGTGTTGCCGGTGACGGCGTTGAACACCGTCAACAGGGCGCCGCCTCCGTCGCCGATGCAATGCGAGCCCACGAGGCTGATCGCGGTGGACCCGTCGGTCATCGGGAGGACGCCCATGTGCCAGGCCGGACCCCATTCCGGATCCACCGGCAGCTGGGCGCGCTCGTCGATCCAGTCGCTCAGTTCCGCACGGGGACGGGGCGTCTGCTCGATGTGCATGCTCGACGGCGGCCCGAGCGAGGAGACCCAGCGGTGCCGGCCGAACGGCAGCGGCGACGGTTCGATGCGCCGGCCCGCCAACCCGTAGCCGAAGTTGCGGTGGAACCGACGCAGGCCGTCGACGTCGACGGCGTGCTCGTAGACCCACACGCACTGCATGACGGCGGCCTGTCCCGTCGCCCGCAGGCCGAGGAACAGCGCCTGATCCAGATACGAGAGCCGTTCATCGGGCCGCTCGTCGATTCTGGTCACGAGACCGCGAAAAGGCCTACGCACCGGCCTGATCTGCGTCGACAACATCAACCTCCGACTACGGGAACCAATTCGTCGCGACGCCGCACGGCGGCGGCGTGCCGACCGGCCAGAAGTCCGGCTGCGCCACCGTCGGCCACGCGCAGGTACCACGACATCATCACCTGCAGGTACCGGCTGATCGACTCCCTGGCGGTCGGATTGTCCGGGAACGCCACGGTCACAGTCGTTTCCCGCTCGGTGCGGTTGACCCACATACCGACCTGGAAAGCCGCGCGCGCGTCGCTGTAGACCTTGCCGTTCATCCCCTCCCACTGGGCGATGACGCTCGGCGACAACGGCGGCAGCCCGGCGTCGAGGTAGGACACCATCGGCACACCCGGATCGGCGGGCCGCACACCCACCGACTCCGCGAGCTCGAGCACCCGCTCGAACGGCACATGCGCGAGATCGAGCCCGGAGTCGAAGGACTTCTGCGCCGAACGGGCGGTGTCGCCGAAGCTGTTGCGGTCCACCGACACCGTGACCGGCACCAGACCGGTGAACCAGCCGGTGGTCATGAACTCGTCCGGGGTGCGCCTGGTGGTCGTGGGCGTGATGATGTGGTAGTCGCTGTTACCGGTGAATTCGTGATCGGTCAGCGCGGCGCACGCGAACACGCCGCCGATGAACCGCGCGTCGGCGGCGTTGCACGCCGCCTCGAACCGCTCGCCCTGCTGCTTGTCGAGCAGTCGGACGGTGAGCAGTTCTCCGGAGCAGGGTTCGGCCGGATCGCCGAGCGGGAGCGGGAAGTGCGGCAGCGTGCCACCGTTGTTCTGGGCGAACCGCACCCAGTCCTGCACTTCGGGCGACTCGAGCGTGAGCGAGTCGGTGTACTCACGCTGACGCAGGCAGTAGTCGTCGTAGCTGCCGGCATCGGGCAGCTTCAACGGCGCCCCGCCACCGACGAGGGTGGCGTACATCATGTGGATCTCGACGAGCACCAGGCCCATGAACATCGCGTCGGTGTGCACGTGGTCGACGCTGATGTAGAACGTGAAGTGGTCCGCGCGTTGGATGATGCCGAAGTGGAAGCAGTTCCACTGCAACGGATCCGGGGTGGACAGCACGTGCCGGCGCCACTGGTCGGCGGTCACCTCGCCGTGCTGGGTCGGCACGAACTTGATGTCGCGCGGGTTGCCGATCGTGCGCCGCACGACCTCGTCGGCCTCGGTGAACTCGAACCGGCTGTGGTACGTGTCGTGCCTGCGGATGTAGGCGTTGATGACGTGGGTCATCGCCCGCAGGTCACACTGACCGGGCATGTCCCAGGCCGGGATGTTCAGGCGGGCCATGTCGGTGCCCTGCGACAGGTGCTTCCGGTAACCCCGGATGTGTTGCTCCTGTTGATAACTGACCGGCACCGGGCTGATCGGCGCGTCCTGCATCTTGGCCAGCGACGTCGCCGACGGATTCCAGGAGACGAGCGTACCCGGGGCGCCGATCCAGTCATGGATCGCTTTGATGGCAACCATCAGACCTCCCGTGCTTCGTGTGTGTTCCCGGGCGACTTCGTCGACGCCATGTGAGCCGTCCTCACGACGAACTCGATGCGGCCGAATCACCGGCGAGCGTGTCGGCGAGGCGCTGAGCCAGCGCCCGGACCGTGGTGATGTCGGTGGATCCGATGCGGATACCGGTCTCGTTCTCGATGCGCGTACGCACTTCCAGCGTGCCGAGCGAGTCCAGGCCGTACTCGGACAGCGGCCGGTCCGAGTCGACCGACCGGCGCAGGATCAGCCCGATCTGGTCGGCGACCAGTTTGCGCAACCGCCCCGGCCACTCCTCCTGCGGCAGCTCGAAGAGCTCGGTGAGGAATGCGCTGGTGCCTGCGCCGCCCTGGCCGATCGACGCGAACGCCTCGGCGAACTTGCTGGTCTGCGCGAACGCCGTCAGCCACGGGGCACCGGCGACCGGCGCGTACCCGCAGTAGCCGCGGTCGTGGCGCAGCAGCGCGTCGAAGGCGTCGGCCCCGTCGTCGGGCAGGATCGCCATCGCGGTGTCCTCGGCCATCCCCTGGCCCTTGCCGATCTCCGCCCAGGCGCCCCAGGCGATCGCGGAGGCGGGCAGCCCCTGCGCACGGCGCCAGTGCGTGAACGCATCGAGCCAGCTGTTGGCCGCGGCGTAGGCGCCCTGTCCCGGCGAACCGACCATCGCGGCGGCCGACGAGAACGAGCAGAACCAGTCCAGACGGTCGCCCTGTCCCGAATCCTGCAGCGCCGTGTGCAGATTCCAGGCGCCGTACACCTTCGGCGCCCAGTCGCGGTCGATCAGCTCGTCGGTGATGTTGGGCAGCGTCGCGTCCTCGACGACGGCGGCGGCGTGCAGCACGCCGCGCACCGGCAGCCCGGTGGCGTTCGCCGCGGCGATCAGGCGTCCCGCGGTGGCGGGATCGGCGATGTCGCCCAGCGTCACCTCGACCTCCGTGCCGCCGGCCCGGATGCGGTCGATGACGGCCGCTGCTTCCGCGCCCGGCGCCGAACGGCCGTTGAGCACGATCCGGCCGCAGCCCGCCGCGCCCATCTTCTCGGCGAGGAACAGGCCGAGCCCGCCCATGCCACCGGTCACGACGTACGCACCGTCGCCACGGAAGATCTCGGCGTTCTCCGGCGGAACCACCGCGGTGCTCTGCCCGGTGTGCGGGACGTCGAGCACGAGCTTGCCGGTGTGGCCGGCCGCGCCCATCACGCGGATCGCGGTCGCACCGTCGGCCAGCGGGTAGTGCGTGGTCTCCGGCACCGGCAGCACGCCGTCCGCGATCTGCTGGTACACCGTCTCGAGCAGACGGCGCAAAATGCTCGGGTTCGTCAGCGTCAGCAGCGCGAGGTCCACCGCGTAGAACGCCAGGTTGCGCCGGAACGGGAACAGGCCCATCTTGCTGTCGCCGTAGATGTCGCGCTTGCCGATCTCGACGAAGCGGCCACCGAAGGACAGCAGTTCCAGACCCGCACGCTGGGCGGCGCCCGGCAGCGAGTTCAGCACGATGTCCACCCCGTAGCCGTCGGTGTCGCGGCGGATCTCATCGGCGAACGCCGTGCTGCGCGAATCGTAGACGTGCTCGATACCCATGTCGCGCAGCATCTTCCGGCGCTCCGGGCTGCCCGCGGTGGCGTAGATCTCCGCACCCGCGGCCTTGGCGATCGCCACCGCGGCCTGACCCACACCGCCGGTCGCGGAGTGGATCAGCACCTTGTCGCGGGCGCCGATGCGGGCCAGGTCGTGCAGGCTGTACCAGGCGGTGGCGTGCGCACTGGGCACCGCGGCCGCCTGCTTTTCCGGCAGTCCCTCGGGCAGCGTGACCGCGAGGTTGGCATCGCAGGTGACGAACGTGGCCCACGCCCCGTTGGCGGAGATGCCCGCGACACGGTCGCCGATCCGGTGTTCGGTGACCCCGGGACCCACGCCGGTGACGACACCGGCGAAATCGCCGCCCAGGTTGGGCAGCCGGCCCTCGAAGCTCGGGTAGCGCCCGTAGGCGACGAGCACGTCGGCGAAGTTCAGGTTCGACGCGGTCACCGAGACCTCGATCTCCCCCGGCCCCGGTGCGACCCGCTCGAAGGCGACGAGCTCGAGCGACTCGAGGTCACCGGGGGTGCGGATCTGCAGCCGCATGCCCTGGGTCGCGTGGTCGACGACGGTGGTACGGCGCTCCTCGGGGCGCAGCGGGCTCAACGCCAGCCGTGCGACATGGAATTCCCCACCGCGCCATGCGGTTTCGTCTTCCTCCGAATCGGAGAGCAGCTGTGCGGCGACCGCGGCGGCATCGGTGGCGCCGTCGAGGTCGACCTGGGTCGGGCGAAGCGCCGGATGCTCCATCGCGAGCACCCGCAGCAGACCACGCAGGCCGGCCTGTTCGAGGTTGGCGACGTCGTCGGCGAGCACGGTCTGGGCGTGGTGGGTCAGCACGAACAGCCGCGGCGGCTCGCCGGGGATCTCGGGCAGTTCCCGCGCGATGCGGACCACATGGCGGACGTGGTCGGCTCCGCGGGCGGGCGCGTCCGCGCCGGCGGCTGCCGGCGCGGTCACCACGACCACACCGCTGTGATGGTCGGCGGTGAGCCGGTCGCGCACCTGCGCCGCGGTCGCGGCCTGATCGACGTCAGCGGTCCACACCGTCGTGGTCACCGCGGCGTCGGCACCGGTGAGGGCGTCGGCCAACCGGGCGGCCTCCGGCTGCGCTTCGGCAGAGGTGGCGATCAGCAGCCAGCGCCCCGCGTCCACGTGGTCGGTCTCCGGCCGGTCCTGGGTGCGCCAGTCGATGGTCAGCAGCCGCTCGTTGAGCAGTCGCTCCCGCTGTCCGCCCGCGGTGGCGCCGCTGCCGAGGCGGAGGCCCTCCACGGTGAGCAGGGACGCACCCTCCTCGTCGAGCACCTCGATGTCGGCCTCGACGGCGGCGGCGCTCACGGTGGTGACCGTGACGTAGCAGTAGTGCGCATTGCGCAGCGAAGCGTGCGCGCTGAGCCGGCGCACCCCGAGCGGGAGCATCAGCGTCCCGGTGACATCGGCCTGCAGGGCGGAGTGTGCGCCGACCGCCTGGAAGCAGGCGTCGAGCAGCGCCGGGTGGATGCCGTACGCGCCCTGCTGCGATCGGATCGACCCCGGCAACGCCACCTCGGCGAGGACGGTGTTGCCGCCGTCGTCGCGGGTGTGGGCGGCCACCAGACCGGAGAACGCCTGCCCGTAGGAGATGCCGCGCTCGGCGAACCAGGCGTGCAGGTCCGCACCTTCGCGCCGCTCGGGATGAGCGGTGAGCAGGTCGTCCACGTCGTAGGCGGCGGGCGCCTGGGCGGCGTCGTCACCGTGCAGCACGGCCGTGGCCCGGCGCACCTCGGCGCCCTCGTCGTAGGTCTCCACCACGAAGTCGGCCACACCGGGGCGTTTCACGGTGGCGACCGAGGAGACCGGCGTCTGATCCTCGAGCAGCAGCATCGCCTCGAAGGTGATGTCGCGGACCTCGGCGGAGTCGCCGAACACGGTGCGGGAGGCGGCCAGCGCCATCTCGCAGTACGCCGCACCGGGCAGCGCCGCCACGTTGTGCACCTGGTGATCGCCCAGCCACGGCTGGGCCGCGGTGCCCACGTCGACCTGCCACACATGGCGCTCCGGCTCCTCCGGAAGACGCACGTGCGCGCCGAGCAGCGGGTGCACCGCCACCGTGGACCCGCCCTGTGCCTGCTCCTGGCCGTCGCGGGTCAGCAGAAGCTGGACGTGGGTCCAGGTGGGCAGCGGTGCGTCGACCAGACGGCCGTCGGGGTAGATCACCGAGAAGTCCACTGCCCCACCGGCGTTGTGGACGTCGGCGACGAAACCCAGCAGACCGTCGGGGGTCTCCTGCTCACGGCGCATCGCGGCCAGCGCGGCCAGGCTCATGTCAAGGCTGCGGCCGGTCTGATCGACGGCGTGGGTGAGCAGCGGGTGCGGGGCGAGCTCGCCGAACACCCGGAACCCGTCCTCGAGTGCCGCCTGCACGGCCGCGGAGAACCGCACGGCGTGCCGCAGGTTGTCCACCCAGTAGTAGGCGTCGAACTCGGCCGGATCGCGCGGATCGTAAAGCGTGGCGGAGTAATAAGGGATCTCGGGCTCCATCGGCTCGAGGTCCTCGAGCACCTCGGTGAGCTCGTCGAGGATCGGGTCGACCTGCGGCGAGTGGGACGCCACGTCGACGGCGACCTCGCGGGCCATGACACCGCGCGCGTCCCACTCGGCGACGAGTTCGCGGATCGCCTCCTTGGCGCCGCCGACGACGGTGGACTGCGGCGAGGCGACCACGGAGAGCACCACGTCGCTGATGCCGCGGGCGGCCAGCTCCGAGAGCACCTGCTGCGCAGGCAGTTCCACCGATGCCATCGCACCGGAACCGGCAATCCGGGCCATCAGCTTCGACCGGCGGCAGATCACCTTGGCGCCGTCCTCGAGGGACAGGCCGCCGGCGACGACGGCCGCGGCCGACTCCCCCATCGAGTGGCCGATCACGGCGCCGGGGGTCACCCCGTAGGACTTCATGGTGGCCGCGAGCGCGACCTGCACGGCGAAGACCGTGGGCTGCACGCGGTCGATGCCGGTGACCTTCTCCGGTGCGGACATCGCCTCGGTGACCGAGAATCCGGATTCGCGGGCGATCAGCGGCTCGAGTTCGGCCACGGCGGCGGCGAACACCGGCTCGGTGGCCAGCAGGCCCTTGCCCATCCCGGCCCACTGCGAACCCTGACCGGAGAACACCCAGACCGGACCGCGCTCGCCCTTGGCGACGGCGGGCTCGTAGGGCGTCTCCCCGTCGGCGATCTCGCGGAGCGCCTTGATGAGCTCTTCGCGGGTGCTTGCGCTGACGCTGGTGCGCACCGGGCGGTGCCCACGCCGGCGCGCCAGCGTGTAGGCCAGATCGCGCAGGTCCCCGTCCGACTGGGCGTCGACCCAGTCGGCGAGGCGCGCGGCGGTGCGCCGCAGTTCTTCGGCGGAGGTGGCCGACAGCGGGAAGAGCATCGCCTTGTCGGTGGGCTCGATGACCGGCGCAGGCGCCTCCGGGGCCTGCTCGAGAACGGTGTGCACGTTGGTGCCGGACAGTCCATAGGAGGAGACCGCCGCACGCCGTGGCTGCTGGTCGCCGAGCGGCCAGGGGGTGATCTCCTGCGGGACGAACAGGTTGGTGCTGATACGCGCCATCTCGTCCGGCATGCGGGTGTAGTGCAGGTTTTGCGGCACGGTGGCGTGCTGCAGGGCCAGGATCGCCTTCATCATGCCGACGGCGCCGGAGGCGGACTGGCCGTGGCCGAAGTTGGTCTTCACCGCGCCGAGCGCGCACGGCGCGTCGGTGCCGTACACCTGCGCGAGGCTCGCGTACTCGATCGGGTCGCCGACCGGGGTCCCGGTGCCGTGCGCCTCGACCATGCCGACCGTCGCCGGATCCATGCCGGCGGCGGCCAGTGCGGCCCGGTAGACCGAGACCTGCGCGTCCCGGGACGGTGTGGCGATGTTGACGGTGTGACCGTCCTGGTTGGCGGCCGATCCCTTGACCACGGCCAGGATGCGGTCCCCGTCGCGCTGAGCGTCCGCGAGCCGCTTGAACATGAGGATCACCGAGGCCTCGCCGGAGACGAACCCGTCGGCGTCGACGTCGAAGGCGTGGCAGTGGCCGGTGGGCGAGAGCATGCCCTGGGCGGATCCGGACGACATCTTGCGCGGCTCGAGCATGATCGAGACGCCGCCTGCGAGCGCCATGTCGCTCTCGCCGTCGTGGAGGCTGCGGCACGCCATGTGGACCGCCAGGAGGCTCGACGAGCACGCGGAGTCGACCGTGTACGCGGGACCGTGCAGGCCCATCGCGTAGGAGATACGCCCCGAGGCGAGGCTGTAGTTGTTGCCGGTGAAGCCGTAGGGCCCCTCGATGGCGTTGGCGTCGGCCGCGACGAGCTGGTAGTCACCGTGCGTCATACCGATGAAGACGCCGGTCAGCGATTCGTGCAGGGCGGCCGGGTCGATGCCGGCGTGCTCGACGGCTTCCCAGGCGGTCTCGAGCAGCAGCCGGTGCTGCGGGTCGATGGCGGTCGCTTCGCGCTCGCTGATGCCGAAGAACTCGGCGTCGAAGCCGGCCACGTCGTCGAGGAAGGCGCCCCACTTCGACACCGATCGTCCCGGGACGCCGGGCTCGGGGTCGTAATACTCCTCGGCATCCCACCGCTCCAGCGGCACCTCGGTGACGAAGTCGTCCCCGCGCAGCAGCGCCTCCCACAGCCGCTCAGGAGAGTCGATTCCCCCGGGCAGCCGGCAGGCCATTCCGATGACGGCGATGGGAGTGACCGGTGCATCGACCACGTGTGCAAACCTCTTCTGAAAACGGGATACGGAAGTTTCGGGACGGAAGAAAATCGATGGTTTCGGAAATCCAGCACTTTTCGGCGTGCTCCGTCCGCTCCCCTCTGTATCTCTACGGCCTTCGGTGGCGCCGAGTCGGAGCGTAACCGCTCGCGCCGACTCCGGTGCAAGTACCGAGCAAATCCCCCTCGGCTGTTGCTAGATCAATGTCCGCGGCCAAAACGTTACACGAGCAAGGACAAGATCGCAGTTTCCTCGGCTCGCAGCGCTTTGACCTGCAGTTATTTCGTTTTTTGACTCTAATGTCAATCTTGGCAGCTTCTTGGGTTCCTCTCAGGTTTTTCGCTACGCAAGAATCCAGCAAACACCATCACCGCACTGATGGCGTTGCTGCAATCGCCTCTGCGGGGCTATTTCGCGCGGCGTCGACGGCGCGGGCCCGCCGTGCGTGATCTTGTTTGAGCAGCGCACAGCGTTTTTGCGTGCTCAACATCACTGCGGCCAGACAGATGTATCGGGACGGGCCGCGGTGTGCTGAATATGTGCGAAAGACAAGACTTCTGTGATTCGGCAACCAGTGGGCGAATAACGATGTTCTCGCGTTTTCGGTCACCAGCAAAGGCATCGGAGCCCGGACGGGGCCGCATACCCGGCAAACGTCAACCGACCCGGCAAAAGCGAATTGACCTGTTGGACAACCATTTCCAGGGACAACAAACGTTGTCAGTGAACCTGGTGAAATACCCCACAAATCGCCCCCGGAGGGGTGCTGAGAGGGGTCTGGCGACGCTACCCGGCAACCGGCTTGGGCACCGCGAACGGCGCTCCCAGGGCCGGTATGACCTGGTATCCACGCCGGCGTGCGCGGGCCACATCCCGCCGGATGAGCACGTTGAGCCCCGCGAAGGACCCCATGTCGAGGAGCATCGGGGTCAGCAGCCGGTTGTGCACGAAGCCGATCGCCAGGCCGCTGGACGGGTCGGCCCAGCCGACGGACCCGCCGAGCCCGACGTGGCCGAAGCCGCGCATGAGCCCGAACGGCAGGCTGTGGTACCCGAGGTGGAAGGCCAGCGGGATCCCGATGTTGCGGTCCGGCCGCAGATTCGGCCTGCCGGTCAAACCGGCTGCGACCTGCGGTGACAGGAACTGCTCGCCGCCGATCTCGCCACCGTTGGCGATCGCCCCGTACATCCGGGCCAGACCGCGGGCGGTCGCGACGCCGTTGGCGGAGGGTATCTCCGCATCCAGGAACGGGATGTCCCCCTGCACGACGGCCTTCATGCCCGGGAAATACATCGAGCCGAACATCCCGGAGAACTGCAGCGCGGCGACCTTCGGCGCGACGAGATTGAACACCGGGTTGGCCATCGTGCCCTGGGGGGCCAGGATCTGCGCCGCCCTGGTGGCGGCGTGCGCGGGCGGGCGACCCAGGTGCAGACCGTCGGTGTTGAGCGGTCCGGCCAGTTCGGTGCGGATCAGATCCCCCATCCCCTGCCCGGTGACCGCACGCGCCAGCCCGGAAATCAGCCAGCCGTAGGTCAGCGCGTGATAGGCCGGGCGGCCGTGAAGCATCCGGTTGACGGGCGCCGCCGCCAGTCGCTCCTCCATCGTCAGGTGGTCGAGGAGGTCCTCCCTGCGCACCCCGTTGAGTTGCGACAGTCCGGCGCGGTGCCGCATGACGTCGCGAACGGTGATGCCTTCCTTGCCGTTGGCGCCGAACTCGGGCCAGTACCGCGCGACGGGGGCGTCGTAGTCCAGCAGACCCCGGTCGACCAGTCGGTGGATGACCGTCGAGGCCATGCCCTTGGTCGCGGAGAAGACCATCGCCCCGGTGTCGGCGGTCCAGTACTGCCGCCCGCGGCGGTCCGAGTAGCCGGTCCACACGTCGACGACCGGCTCTCCGTGCAGGTAGATGCAGAGCGCCCCGCCCCCGAACCGGCGGCCGGGGAACAGCTGCGAGAAGCCCTGCAGCGTGCACGCGAAGTTCGGGTCCGCGGCACCCTGCACGCCGTGCGGGAGCGCCGCGCTGCGTTCCCGCGTTGAGAGGTTGGTCACAGTTATGAATTTAACCCTGCTAGGAGCTAATTAAACAGAGCGTTATTGAAGCGTTAAATACCAGGTCAGGCACGGAATCAGTGGGCGGCGTCGAGGATCTGGCGCGCCGCCAGCGCCGGAGTCAGCTCACCGTCGCGAACCTGCCGCTCCAGCTCGGCACGAATTCGGCGCACCTCGGGGTGGGTCAGCACCCGGTCGAGCACCGCGTCCCGCACCATCGACCATGTCCACTCGACCTGCTGCGCGCGGCGGCGGCTGTCGAACTGCCCGGCCTCGCGCAGCACCTCGCGGTGTTCGAGAACCTTGTCCCACAACTCGCGTACCCCGTCGTCGTGCAGTGCGCTCATGGTCAGCACCGGCGGCCGCCACAGCGTCTCGCGCGGGTAGATCAGCCGCAGCGCGGCGGTCAGTTCACGCGCCGCGGACTTCGCCTCGACGGCGTGCTCGCCGTCGGCCTTGTTCACCACCACGATGTCGGCGAGTTCGAGCACCCCCTTCTTGATGCCCTGCAACTGATCGCCGGTGCGGGCCAGGGTGAGGAACACGAAGGTGTCGACCATGTTGGACACCGTCACCTCGGACTGCCCCACGCCGACGGTCTCGACGAGGATCACGTCGTAACCGGCCGCCTCGAGCAGCACGATCGTCTCGCGGGTCGCCTTCGCGACCCCGCCGAGCGTGCCCGAGGTGGGCGACGGACGGATGTAGGCATCGGGATGCACGGCGAGTCTGGCCATCCGGGTCTTGTCCCCGAGGATCGAGCCGCCCGTCCGCGTCGATGACGGGTCGACCGCCAGTACCGCGACCCGGTGCCCCTGCCCGATCAGGTACATGCCGAGCGCCTCGATCGTCGTGGACTTGCCGACACCCGGCACACCCGTGATGCCGACGTGCATGGCGGAGCCGGCCTCCGGCATCAACTCCAGCAGCAGCTGCTGGGCCCGGTCGCGGTGGTCGGCCCGCGTCGACTCAACCAGGGTGATCGCCCGCGCGAGTGCCGAGCGGTCGCCGCCGCGCAGCGCCACGGCGAGTTCGCCGACCGAATGCTTCATCTGGCCGGGGTCAGCCGATGTCGTAGCCGAGCCGCTCGGCGAGCTTGTGCAGCAGCCCCGTCGCGGCGTCGGCGATCACGGTGCCGGGCGGGAAGATCGCGGCGGCGCCGGCGGCGTAGAGCTCGTCGAAGTCGCCGGGCGGGATCACGCCGCCGACCACCACCATGATGTCGGGCCTCCCCACCGCGGCCAGCGCGTCGCGGAGCGCGGGCACCAGCGTGAGGTGACCGGCGGCCAGCGACGAGACGCCGACGACGTGCACGTCGTTGTCGGCGGCCTGCTGGGCGACCTCGTCGGGTGTGGAGAACAACGAGCCCACGTCCACGTCGAACCCGATGTCGGCGAACGCCGTCGCGATCACCTTCTGACCGCGGTCGTGACCGTCCTGGCCCATCTTGGCGACCAGGATGCGGGGCCTGCGGCCGTCGGCCTCGGCGAACTTGTCCACGAGTTCGGTGGCGGTACTCATCTTCGAGATGTTGTCACCCGTCCCGGCTTCGTCGCGGTACACGCCCGAGATGGTGCGGATCTCGGCGACGTGGCGACCGTAGACCTTCTCCAGCGCGTCGGAGATCTCCCCCACGGTCGCCTTGGCGCGGGCGGCGTCGATGGCCAGAGCCAACAGATTGTTGCCCAGCCCGTCGGGGCCCGAGGTGCCAGAGGTCCCGGCCGCGCGGGTCAACGCGTCGAGTGCCGCGCGGGTGGCGTCCTCGTCGCGCTCGGCCCGCAGCTGCTCGAGTTTGGCCAGCTGCTCGGCGCGCACCCGGCTGTTCTCGACCTTGAGCACCTCGATCTCGTGGTCCTCGGCGACCTGGTACTTGTTGACGCCGATCACGGTCTGCGCGCCGGAGTCGATGCGCGCCTGGGTGCGGGCCGCGGCCTCCTCGATGCGCAGCTTCGGGATGCCGTCGCTGATGGCCTGGGCCATCCCGCCGTGGGCCACGACCTCGCCGATGTGCATCCGGGCGGCGGTCGCCAGCTGGTGGGTCAGCCATTCGACGTAGTACGACCCGCCCCACGGGTCGATCGGCCTGGTGGTGCCCGACTCCTGCTGCAGCAGCAGCTGGGTGTTGCGGGCAATGCGGGCCGAGAAGTCGGTCGGCAGCGCCAGCGCCTCGTCGAGGGCGTTGGTGTGCAGCGACTGGGTGTGCCCCTGCGTGGCGGCCATCGCCTCGATGCAGGTGCGCGCGACATTGTTGAACACGTCCTGCGCGGTCAGCGACCAACCCGAGGTCTGCGAATGGGTGCGCAGCGACAACGACTTCTCGTTCTTCGGGTCGAACTCGGCGACCAGCTCGCTCCACAGCAGCCGGCCCGCGCGCAGCTTGGCGACCTCCATGAAGAAGTTCATCCCGATGCCCCAGAAGAAGCTCAGCCGCGGCGCGAACTTGTCGATCGAGAGCCCCGCGTCGAGGCCGGCCTTGATGTACTCGACGCCGTCGGCGAGCGTGTACGCCAGCTCCAGATCGGCCGTCGCCCCCGCTTCCTGGATGTGGTAGCCGGAGATCGAGATCGAGTTGAACTTCGGCATCTTCGCGCTGGTGTAGCCGAAGATGTCGGAGATGATCCGCATCGACTCCTTGGGCGGATAGATGTAGGTGTTGCGGACCATGAACTCTTTGAGGATGTCGTTCTGGATGGTCCCGGCCAGTTTCTCCGGCGGCACCCCCTGCTCCTCGGCCGCCACGACGTAGAGCGCCAGGATGGGCAGCACCGCGCCGTTCATCGTCATCGACACCGACACCGACGACAGGTCGATGCCGTCGAAGAGCTGCCGCATGTCGAGGATGGAGTCGATGGCCACCCCGGCCATGCCGACGTCTCCCTGCACCCGCGGGTGGTCGGAGTCGTACCCGCGGTGGGTGGCCAGGTCGAACGCCACCGACAGACCCTTCTGCCCCGCGGCCAGGTTGCGCCGGTAGAACGCGTTCGACTCGGCGGCGGTGGAGAACCCGGCGTACTGGCGGATGGTCCAGGGCTGGTTGACGTACATCGTCGGGTAGGGACCGCGCAGGAACGGCGGAGCGCCCGGGAACGAGTCGAGGGGGTAGCCCGCGGCGGCGGCGGCATCGCGGTCGGCGGCGACGTAGACGGGTTTGACGTCGATGCCCTCGGGTGTCACCCAGTCGAGCTGTTCGGGGGTGTACCCGTGCGCGGCGGCCCCGGCGGCGACGTGCTCGGCGACGGCGGCCTCGGTCGCCGGCTCACCGGTGCGCTCGCCATGCAGCGGGACGTCGGCGAAACTCCGGATTCCGGTTGAAGCGGTCATCTCAGGCCCCCAATCGGGTGAGGAGGTTCGACAACGCCGCGACCGCGTCGATCTTGGCGGTGAGGTAGTCGTCGGGCTTCGGCTCCGCGTCGGCGACGGACTTCTCGGGGCCGGCGAGGTAGACGCGGGTGACGCCGGCCTCGCGGGCGGCCGCCACCACCGCGGCGGCGTCGGTGCCGTAGCGGGTGTCGGTGCCGCAGATCACCGCGACCGACGGGCCACCGGCGGCCGACACCGCCTGCGCGACGTCGGCGGCGCCCACGGTCCCCGGGTTGACGGCCTCGATCCCGCCCGAGGCGAGCAGGTTGGTGGCGAACGTCGCGCGGATGTTGTGCTCGGCGAGCGGCCCCATTGGCAGCAGCAGCACCTTCGGGCGGGCGCCCGTGCTCGCCAGCACCGCGTCGGACCGGTCACGCAGCGCTTCGAAACCGGCCGCGTAGCGGGCCACGGCGGTGAACGCCTCACCCGGCGGCAGCGCGGGTTCGTCGATGTTCGGGTACTCGTTGACACCGGTCAGCGCGGTGCGCCGGTGGGCGATGTCGTCGGCGCGCCGGGCGGCGACGTCGGCGATCTGCTCGGCGACGTGGTCGTGTGCGGCGACGAAGCCACCGCGGGCCTCGACGTCCTGGAAGTGCGTCCACGCCTGCTCGGCCAGCTGGGCGGTCAGGTCCTCGACGAACCAGGAACCGCCCCCCGGGTCGAGCACCCGGCCGATGTGGGACTCCTCGAGCAGCAACAGCTGGGTGTTACGGGCGATGCGGCGCGCGAACGCGTCCGAGGTGCCCGGGAATCCGCCCGGGATCGCCGCGTCGAACGGGTGCACCAGCACGGTGTCCGCTCCGCCGACACCCGCGGAGAACGCCGCCAGCGTGGTGCGCAGCATGTTCACCCACGGATCGCGCTGGGCCATCATCGGCAGCGACGACACGGCGTGCACGGTGGCCGCGCCCGCGTCCGCGGCGCCGACGACCTCGCATACCCGCGCCCACAGCAGCCGGGCCGCCCGCAGCTTCGCGATCGTCATGAACTGGTCGTCGTCGGCGGCGAAGCGGAAGCTGATCTGGCGCACCGCGTCGGCGACGGGCAAGCCGCCCTGCTCGAGCAGGCGCAGATACGACACCCCGGCCGCGACGGCGCCCGCCAGTTCCCAGGCGGCGCTCGCCCCGCGGTTGTGCAGCGCGGGCCCGTCGACGGTGATGGCCCGTACGTGGCCGCCGTAACCGGTGACCTTCGCGGCCGTCGACACGACCTCCGCCACGTCGGGCGCCGGCCGGTCGCTGAACGGTGTGGTGAGCGGGTCGGCGCCCAGATCCACCGAAAGACGTTCGCGCTGTTCGGCATCGAGGCCGGGCAGCAGGGCCAGCAGGGCTTCGGCGGCGGCGACGTAGTCGGCGCCCGCCTCGAGCTGAACCGGGACCAGGTCGAGGAACACCGAGTCGAGGAGCCGTCCGAGCTCGGCCGGCGCGACGCCGTCGGCACCGACGCGCAGCACCAGCGCGCTGACACCTTCGGTCAGGCCGAGCAGGATCGCGCCGTTGGTCTCGTCCGCGCCGCCCGGTGCGGCCGGGAAGGTCTCGGCGACCTTCCATCCGGACTTGACGTCACGCAGGGCGTCACCGCCGCGCACGTACGGCCACTGCCCCGGCAGCGACGGCTCGGGCAACTCGTCGAGGCTGGTGTAGAGGGGGCGGATCGCGAAACCCTCGTAGGTCGGCGAATCGAGCAGCCGGTCGGGTTCGGCGGGCAGGTCCGCGGGGTCCTTGCGGGTGCTCTTGGCCAACACCCCGGCTACCGCGGAGCGCCACTGCTCCAGACCGGACTCGACAGCACTGGCCCCCTGCACAGACACCGGCATTCTCCTGTTGTCGCAGCGTGTGACTGACGTATCCGCCCATCAGGCTAAATGATGGTGGTCACCGCGTTTCCCGCCGGTCGGCCGACGTGCCGGACGCCGCGGAACGGCTTCGGGCCGTAGGGTGGGTGAACGTGAAAGCCGTCGTCAGGACCCTGCAGGCCGTGCAGTCGACGGTGGCCGCCGCAGCCGTGCAGGTCCCCCGCCGACGCCTCGTCGCGATCGCCGCCGCGATTGTGATTCTCGTCGCACTCACCTGGTGGGTGCCGATCCCCAATGCGCTGGAGCTGCGCGACTGGGCGACGTCGGTCGGCGTTTGGTTCCCGCTGGTCTTCCTGGCCGCCCACATCGTGGTGACCACGTTCCCGTTCCCCCGCACGGCGTTCACCCTCGCCGCCGGTCTGCTGTTCGGCCCGCTGCTCGGCATCGCGATCGCGGTGGCCGCGAGCACCGTCAGCGCGCTGCTGGCCGTGCTGTTGATCCGCGCGCTCGGCTGGCAGCTCAACAACCTGGTCAGCCATCCCGCCATCGATCGCATCGACGTGCGGTTGCGGCGCCGCGGCTGGCCGTCGGTGATCGCGCTACGGCTCATCCCGGCCGTGCCGTTCGCCGTGCTGAACTACGCCGCGGGCGCGTCGGCGGTCCGCCTGCTCCCGTACTCGCTGGCGACGTTCTTCGGTCTGCTGCCGGGCACCGCGGCGGTGGTGATCCTCGGCGATGCCCTCACCGGGCGCGTCAACCCGCTGCTGGTGCTGATCTCGGCCGCCACCGCGAGCATCGGCGTCGTCGTGCTGCTCTACGAGAACCGCGTACAGCGGCGCAGGGCGACCCCGGTCACGGTGTCCTGACGTCCGGACCCTTCGCGGTCATCGCGCCGAACAGCACGAGCAGCGACGAGGCCGCGACCAGCCCCGGGCTCCAATCCCGGGCCCGCACATGGGACCCGGCCGCGAGCACGAAGTACACCGTCAGCATGAACGTGGTCAGCCGGGCCAGCGGCGGCCAGCGGAACACCGAAAGCAGCCCGACCGCGCTGGCCGCCTTGACGACGGGGATGAGCGGCCGCAGCTCCTCGGGGAGGCCGACGTCGTCGAACGCCTTCTTGATCGGCGCGATCGGTCTGACACACGCCACCGCGTCCGCGACCTGCATCGCCGCCAGGACGGCGTAGGTCCGGTTCGAGCCCAACGCGCTCATTGGTCCGGGCTGCCGTGGCGGGGCGCGCTGAGCTGGCCGGGGGGCTCGGTGGCCGACAGGACGCCGGGCCCCTCAACCGGGGTGCGGGCCTCAGCCTCGGCCTTGGCGACCGCCTGCGCGATCGCGGGGTCGGTCTCGGTGGAGAACCAGTCGGCCACCTCGTCGGAGTCGTCGTGGGCCTCCGGCCGTGCCTCCTCGGGCGTCGGCGTGTACCGGATGACCCCGTCCTCCCCCGGCGTGCCCAGCAGCTTCGTCATTCCCTGGAGCGCACCGGCGAAGTCGCTGGGCACCACCCAGACCTTGTTGGCCTCGCCTTTGGCCATCTCGGGCAGCGTCTGCAGGTACTGGTAGGCCAGCATCTCCGGGGTGGGGCGGCCGGCCTTGATCGCCGCGAACGTCTTCTCGATCGCCTTGGCCTGCCCCTGGGCCTGCAGATAGGCGGCGGCGCGTTCGCCCTGCGCCCGCAGCATGCGTGACTGGCGCTCGGCCTCAGCGCCGAGGATGGCGGCCTGTTTGGCGCCCTCGGCGGCCAGGATCTGCGCCTGCTTCTGGCCTTCGGCCTGTTTGATGGCGGCTTCGCGGCTGCCCTCGGCGGTCAGGATCATCGCCCGCTTCTCGCGGTCGGCGCGCATCTGCTTCTCCATCGAGTCCTGGATCGACGGGGGCGGGTCGATCGCGCGCAGTTCGACGCGCGCGACACGCAGACCCCACCGGTTGGTGGCCTCGTCGAGCACGCCGCGCAGCGCGGTGTTGATCTGGTCGCGTGACGTCAGCGTCTGCTCCAGCGTCATCCCGCCGACCAGGTTGCGCAGTGTCGTGGTGGTGAGCTGTTCCACGCCGACGATGTAGTTGCTGATCTGGTAGACCGCGGCCTGCGGATTGGTCACCTGGAAGTAGACGACGGTGTCGATCGCGACGGTCAGGTTGTCCTCGGTGATCACCGGCTGGGGCGGGAACGACACCACACGCTCACGAAGATCGACCCGGGCGCGGACCCTGTCGATGAACGGGATCAACAGTGTGAGTTGGCCGCTGACCGTACGGCTGTACCGGCCGAGTCGCTCGATGACCGCGGCCTCGGCCTGCGGGATCAGCGCGACCGATTTGGCCACCACGATGACGGCGAACACGACCAGCACCAACAGCAGGACCAGGCCGGCGACGGCTCCATCCACAGCGGACTTCCCTTCGGCTCAGGGGTTCTTCCAGACGACCGCGGTGGCGCCGTCGATTCGCATGACGGTCACCTGGTCGCCCGGTTCGTACACATCGTTGCCGTCCAGCGGCCGGGCCGTCCAGACCTCGCCCTCGAGTTTGACCTGACCGGCGTGCTGCGCGACGCGGTCGAGCACCAGCGCCTGCTTACCCTCCAGCGCCTTGGCCGGCTCGGGCAGTCCGGTTCCGGAGTAGAACCGCTTCCGCAGCAGCGGTCGAACCACACCCAGCAACAGCACCGACACCAGCAGGAAGACCACGCCGTCGGCCCAGAGAGGCCAGTCGAACAGCCAACTCGTCCCGGTGGCGGCCAGCGCACCGCCGGACAGCATCAGCAGGAACATGTCACCGGTCAGCGCCTCTGCCCCGGCCAGCACAATCGCGAGGATCAGCCAGATCAGCCAAACGGGCATGCCGCCAGCCTAACGCGTGAGGCGCCGGTGCAGCGGCGAACAACTACACTGCGGGCATCATGTGGTGTCCCAGTGCAACGCTGGCGGTGTGGGCCAATTCGTGGCTCGCGGGAACCGCCGCGCCCGACGACGTGCTCGACTCGCTCTCCGCTTGGGCGCCAAAGCATTCGGTGACCGCTTACGACTCCGCCGCGGCGGGCCGGACCGGTCTGCCGTGGCCCGATCTCAACGGCACCGGCGCGGTGTCGCTGCTGCAGACGCTGCGGACCGCGGCCGGTCCCGCACCGTCGGGCCCGTCGGTGACGGTCGCCCTGCCGGTGCCCGGCGATGTGCGGGGACTGCCCGCAGGCACCCAGTTCCAGCGCGACGCGATCGCCGTCGGCGAGGCCCTGATCGTCGCCGACCCGCACCTCCCGTCCACCACGGTGGGTCTGGTGCCCGACTTCGAGTTCGACGACGGCAGCGACGATCCCGAGTTCGACCCGGAGGTCTCGGCGCTGTCGTGGACGGTCTACTCGGCGCCCGCGACGCCACCTGCCGCGCACATCGACCTCGGTGAGGCGGAGTACGAACTGCGTTCGGCCGTGCGCGCGGCCGCCGAGGCCCTCGGCGCGCTGCGGGCCGGCATGGGCGGCGCCGACGTCGACGATCCGCGGGGCCTGGTCGAACAAGTGCTGGAGTCCGGACGCGGTCACCGCCTGCCCGATCACGCACCGAACCGGGCCGCCCGGGTGCTGGAGAACGCCGCACACGTCGACGCGATCATCACCGTGAGCTCCGGTCTGATGCCGATCGGGCTGCAGAGCTCCTCGGAGGTGCAGATCGCCAGCGATGCGCTGCGGCCGCTGGTGGGTGTGGTGCGGGCGGCGCGGATCGCCGCGCTGACCGCGATCCTGCACTCCGCCTGGCAGCGCTGACCCGGCCGCTACTCGGCGGGTTGGTCCGCTCCGCCGGCCTCCGCGGACGGCTTCGTATCCCGCTGCGGCAGAAGCGCTTCGAGCGCGGCCCCGGTGATCCGGCGAAACGCCCGGCGGGGCCGGTTGGCGTCCAGGATCGCCACCTCGAGCGTCGACGGGCCCAGCGTTCGCGGTTCGGACCCGTTGCCGCCGGACTCGAGCGCGTCGACGGCGATGCGCACCGCGTCGGCGAGTTCGGCGTTCTCGGTGTAGGAGTCGTTGAGCTTGGCGATGATCGGCTCGGTCGTCCCCCCCATCACCACGAAATGGGGTTCGTCCGCGATCGACCCGTCGTAGGTGATCCGGTACAGCTCCGGGGCTTTCGACTCGCCGAAGTGGGCCACCTCGGCCACGCACAGCTCCACCTCGTAGGGCTTGGCCTGCTCGGTGAAGATGGTGCCGAGGGTCTGCGCGTAGACGTTGGCCAGTTGTCGGCCGGTCACGTCGCGGCGCGAGTAGGCGTAGCCCTGGGTGTCGGCGAAGCGGATCCCGCCGCTGCGCAGGTTGTTGAACTCGTTGAAGCGCCCTACCGCGGCGAAGCCGACGCGGTCATAGAGTTCGCTGACCTTCTGCAGTGACCGCGACGGGTTCTCCGCGACGAACAGGACGCCGTCCGCGTAGGCCAGCGCCACCACGCTGCGGCCGCGGCTGATCCCCTTGCGCGCGAGCTCCGAACGCTCGCGCATCGCCTGCTCGGGCGAGATGAAATACGGGAAACTCACGAATCTGTACCTCGCGGCGCATGCGCGTCAGGGCCGAAAGTGTCGGCGCGGGAACGGTTCTGGATGACCTCACGGGCGAGTCCGGCGATGCGCTCCTGGGTCACCTCTTCGGCGCCGTCGGCGGTGATCAGCACGGCGGTCGGGAAGATACCGCGCACCAGATCCGGTCCGCCGGTGGCGGAGTCGTCGTCGGCGGCGTCGTAGAGCGCCTCGACCGCCACGCGCAGCGCCGAATCGGCGTCGGTCACCTGATGGTAGAGCTTCTTCATCGACGACTTCGCGAACAGCGAGCCCGACCCCACCGACTGGAAACCCTCTTCTTCGAGGTTGTGCCCGCCGGCGGCGTCGAACGACACGATGCGGCCCGCGGCCTGCGGGTCGGGGTCGTCGAGGTCGAAACCGGCCAGCAGCGGCAGGGCCACGAAACCCTGCAGCGCCGCACCGAGATTGCCGCGCACCATGGTGGCGAGCCGGTTGACCTTGCCCGCGAAGGTCAGCGCGACGCCTTCGAGCTTCTCGTAGTGTTCGAGTTCCACCGCGTACAGGCGCGCGAATTCGACCGCGATCGCGGCGGTGCCTGCGATGCCGGTCGCCGTGTAATCGTCGGTGACGTACACCTTCTGCACGTCGCGGCTGGCGATCATGTTGCCCTGTGTGGCGCGCCGGTCACCGGCCATCACCACACCGCCGGGGAACTTCAGGGCGACGATCGTCGTGCCGTGAGGCACCGCGTCGGTCGGCCTCACGGGCGCCTCGCCACCGAACGGCAACAGATGGGGAGCCTGGCGGCGCAGCATGTCGGAGAAGGACGACAAGTCCATGGGTACGGAGGGAACCCCTCGGGTCGTGGAGCGGGAATGGGGGGGAAGGTCAGGGAAGGCCAGCTGCTCGAGGTGCGGCCAGGTCACTGTCCGCCCTTTTGGACGTAAGCGCGCACGAAGTCCTCGGCGTTCTCCTCGAGGACGTCGTCGATCTCGTCCAGCAGGTCGTCGGTCTCCTCGGTGAGCTTCTCGCGACGCTCCTGCCCGGCGCCCGTGCCGCCGGAGAGGTCGTCGTCCTCGCCGCCGCCACCACCACGCTTGGTCTGCTCCTGCGCCATCGCCGCCTCCTGCACTTGTCATCGGCGGGCCCACAGCCACCCACCGGTTACTCCACACTACCGGTCGGCGTCCGGATTGCCCGGGATAGCCGGGCTTTCCGACCGGCCGTCAGGTGGCGGTCAGCTGCTCGACGAGTTGGACCGCGCTGTCGACCGAATCGAGCAGCGCCCCCACATGCGCCTTGCTGCCGCGCAGCGGCTCCAGCGTCGGGATCCGCACCAGCGAGTCACCGCCGAGGTCGAAGATCACCGAGTCCCAACTGGCCGCGGCGATGTCGGCGCCGAACCGGCGCAGGCACTCGCCGCGGAAATACGCGCGGGTGTCGGTGGGCGGGCTGTCGACGGCATCGAGCACCTGCTGTTCGGTGACCAGGCGCTTCATCGATCCACGGGCCACCAGCCGGTTGTACAGCCCCTTGTCCAACCGGACGTCGGAATACTGCAGGTCGACCAGGTGCAGCCGCGGCGCCGACCAGCCCAGGTTCTCCCGGTGCCGGAACCCCTCCAGCAGCCGCAGCTTGGCCGGCCAGTCGAGGATCTCGGCGCACTCCATCGGGTCGCGCTCCAGCAGGTCGAGCACCTCGGCCCAGGTCTCGACGACGTGCGAGGCCCGCGGATCGGGGTCGCGCGAGTCGACGAGTTTGGCCACCCGGTCGAGGTAGATGCGTTGCAGCGCCAGCGCGGTCAGTTCACGGCCGTCGGCGAGCGCGACCGTCGCCCGCAGCGACGGATCCCGGCTGATCACGTGCACCGCGTGCACCGGCCGGGCCAACGCCAGGTCGGAGAGGTCCATCCCCTCCTCGATGAGGTCGAGGACCAGCGAGGTGGCGCCCAGTTTGAGATAGGTCGACGTCTCGGCCAGGTTGGCGTCGCCGATGATGACGTGCAGGCGCCGGTACTTGTCGGCGTCGGCGTGCGGCTCGTCGCGGGTGTTGATGATGCCGCGTTTGAGCGTGGTCTCCAGCCCGACCTCGACCTCGATGTAGTCGGCGCGCTGGGACAGCTGGAAGCCGGGCTCGTCCCCCGAGGGGCCGATGCCCACCCGGCCCGAGCCGGTGACCACCTGACGCGACACCAGGAACGGGGTGAGCCCGGCGATCACCGCGGAGAACGGGGTCTGCCGGCTCATCAGGTAGTTCTCGTGCGAACCGTAGGACGCGCCCTTGCCGTCGACGTTGTTCTTGTAGAGCTGCAGCTTGGCCGCACCCGGCACGCTCGCGACGTGGCGCGCCGCGGCCTCCATGACCCGCTCGCCGGCCTTGTCCCAGATCACCGCGTCGAGCGGGTCGGTGCACTCGGGTGCGGAGTACTCGGGGTGCGCGTGGTCGACGTAGAGCCGCGCGCCGTTGGTCAGGATCATGTTGGCGGCGCCGACCTCGTCGGCGTCGACGACCGGCGGCGGGCCGGACGCCCGGCTCAGGTCGAACCCGCGGGCGTCGCGCAGCGGCGACTCCACCTCGTAGTCCCACCGGGTCCGCTTGGCCCGCTGGATACCGGCCGCCGCGGCGTAGGCGAGCACCGCCTGCGTCGACGTCAGGATCGGGTTGGCGGTCGGATCGGACGGTGAGGAGATACCGTATTCGACCTCGGTTCCGATGATCCGCTGCATGACCTCAGCGTAGGTGACGCTCCCAGGGTCCCGTCACCGGCGGTTGCGGCGATCGGGCCGGGTTGATGAACTGTTGCCCTATGACCGGCGACAGTGTCGCTGATCCTGCCGGGATTCTGATGCTGGTGGTCTTCACCGCGACTGAAGGGTGACCATGAGTCAGCTTGCGCCGGCCCGGCCGGACACCGCCGCGCAGTGGTTCCTCGACCGTGGCGTACCCGCTGTGCTGGGGCCTCGGGCCCGCTGGACGCATGTGCTGGCCCGCAGCGCGACCGGCCTGGCCGGCTACGCCGCCCTGTCGGTGGTGAACCTGCTCGTCGCGGTGCTCTCCGGTGGCGACGACATCGACGTCGACGGCGACCCGACGGTCATCGAATGGCTGGTCCTGCTGCTGCTGGGCCTCATCGTGCCCGCCATCGTGGCCGCCGCGTGGGGAGCCTCCCGCGTCCGGGCGCCCGGGGCGCGGCGGAGAATCGCGGTCACCGCCATCGCGGTGGCCGTCCTCTGTGACCTCTACCCGGCCGGTCCGGTCGATCTGCTGACCGACCTGGTGATCGACGCGGCGGTGGTGGTCGCCATCGTGGTCGCGACGGGGCTGGGTGTCGGTTCGGTCCTGACCTGGGCGGGCCGAACGACGCTGGCGCACCTGGCGTCGGCGGGTGCGTTGGCGGCCCGCGCGCTGCCGGTGGTCCTCCTGACCGTGCTGGTCTTCTTCAACGGCCCGGTGTGGTCGATGGCGGGCGAGCTCAGCACCGACCGGTTCTGGCTGATCGTGGCCTTCATGACGACGCTGGCCATCTCGTTTCTGACCATGAGCATGCGCGAGCGTGTCCGTTCGCTGACGACCGCGCCGGCCGGGCGTGGGGGCGGCGACGCGCTGCTCACCGGCTCTCCGTTCGCCGGGGAGGTGCGCTCGGGCGCCGCGCCCCCGCTGAGCACCGGCGAACGTTTCAACCTGCTCCTGGTCGCGGTCGCCTCACAGGTGATCCAGATCCTCACGGTCGCGCTGGTGACCATGGCTCTGTTCTTCGTGCTGGGCCTCATCGTGGTGAGCCCCGCCGTGCTGACGCGGCTGACCGCCGGGCACACCGATCGGGCAACGTTCCTCGATGTCACGTGGCCCGTTCCGCTGGCACTCCTGCATGTCGTCCTGTTCCTGGGCGGGCTGACGTTCATGTATCTCAGCGCCCGGGCGGCCACCGATCCCGAACATCGCGTCTCGTTCCTCGATCCTCTGATCGAGGATCTGCGGGTGACGCTCGTGGCCCGGGACGTGTTCCGGGCGGTCCCCTGACAGCGGCTGCTCGCTGCTCACCTGACCAGACACGAAAGCTCCCGCACGCACGGCGTGTCGGGAGCTCTCGCGTCTACCGCTCGCAAGATCAGAGGTACTGCCCCAGGTTGCTCTCGGTGTCGATCGCCCGGTTGGCACTGCTGCTCTTGCCGGTGACCAGCGTGCGGATGTAGACGATCCGCTCGCCCTTCTTGCCCGAGATGCGTGCCCAGTCATCCGGGTTGGTGGTGTTGGGCAGGTCCTCGTTCTCGGCGAACTCGTCGACGATCGAGTCGAGCAGGTGCTGGATCCGCAGGCCACGCTGGCCGGTCTCCAGCACCGACTTGATCGCGTACTTCTTGGCCCGGTCGACGACGTTCTGGATCATCGCGCCGGAGTTGAAGTCCTTGAAGTACATGACCTCTTTGTCGCCGTTGGCGTAGGTCACCTCGAGGAAGCGGTTGTCGTCGATCTCCGCGTACATCCGGTCGACGACCTTCTCGATCATCGCCTTGATGGTCAGCGCCCGGTCGCCGGAGAACTCGGACAGATCGTCGTCGTTGACGGGCAGTTCCTCGGTGAGGTACTTGCTGAAGATGTCCTGCGCCGCTTCGGCATCGGGCCGCTCGATCTTGATCTTGACGTCCAGGCGGCCGGGCCGCAGGATCGCCGGGTCGATCATGTCCTCGCGGTTCGAGGCGCCGATGACGATGACGTTCTCCAGGCCCTCGACGCCGTCGATCTCGCTCAGCAGCTGCGGGACCACCGTCGTCTCGACATCCGAGCTGACACCGGTGCCGCGGGTGCGGAAGATCGAGTCCATCTCGTCGAAGAAGACGATCACCGGCGTGCCCTCGGACGCCTTCTCCCGTGCCCGCTGGAAGATCAGCCGGATATGACGCTCGGTCTCGCCGACGAACTTGTTCAGCAGCTCCGGGCCCTTGATGTTGAGGAAGTACGACTTCGCCTCGCGGGCGTCGTCGCCGCGCACCTCGGCCATCTTCTTGGCCAGCGAGTTCGCGACGGCCTTGGCGATCAGCGTCTTGCCGCAGCCGGGCGGGCCGTAGAGCAGCACACCCTTGGGCGGCCGCAGCGAGTACTCGCGGTAGAGCTCCTTGTGCAGGAACGGCAACTCGACGGCGTCACGGATCTGCTCGATCTGACGGCCGAGGCCGCCGATGTCGCTGTAGCTGACGTCGGGCACCTCTTCGAGGACCAGATCCTCGACCTCGGCCTTCGGGATGCGCTCGAACGCGTAGCCGGCCTTGGTGTCGACCAGCAGCGAGTCGCCGGGGCGCAGCCTGCGGGGCCGGTCGTCGTCGAGTTCGGGTCCGGCGACCTCGCTGTCGGGGAGGTGTTCGACCGACACCAGCGGCTCGGCCAGCCAGACGATGCGCTCCTCGTCGGCGTGGCCGACGACCAGTGCGCGGTGCCCGTCGGAGAGGATCTCGCGCAGGGTGCTGATCTCACCGACGGCCTCGAAGGTGCCGGCCTCGACCACCGTCAGCGCCTCGTTGAGGCGGACGGTCTGCCCTTGCTTGAGCGCCTTGACATCGATGTTGGGCGAGCAGGTCAGCCGCATCTTGCGTCCGGAGGTGAACACGTCCACGGTGTCGTCCTCGTGGGCGGCCAGCAGGACGCCGTAGCCACTCGGGGGCTGTCCCAGCCGGTCGACCTCCTCGCGCAGCGCGAGCAGTTGCTGACGCGCTTCCTTGAGGGTGTCCATCAGTTTCGCGTTGCGCGCGGCGAGGGAATCGATCCGCGCCTCGAGCTGGTGCACGTCGCGGGCGCTGCGCAGACCGCTCTGCGGGCCTACCGCGTTCTCGAGCTGCTCTCGGAGGGCGGCTGCCTCACGGCGCAGCTCCTCCAGCTCCGCGGCGTCCTCGCTGGACAGGCCGGACTCATGGGGTGTCGTGAAACCGTCATCTCTGGCTTCGTGACGCTGTGACTCACTCATGTTGCGCCCCTTTCCCACACCGAATAGTGGTGCAGTAACAACTTCAACGCTACCGGCGATTCAGACTTTGTGTGCGGCGTAGGGAGTTCGACACACCCGCAGCACTGTTAACCTCGATTCCGAGTTGGACAGATCGAAAGGACAGCCGTGACCCTGAAAACCCTCGTAACCGGCGTTGCAGCAGCCGCTGTAGTAGCAGGTGGCGCGGCAGGTGTGACCTCCATTGCATCGACCACGGTGGCCTCGCCCGCCGTGGCGCCGGTCGTGTTCGGCGTACCGATGCCGCAGGTTCCGGCACCCGACCTGGCAGGCCCGCTGACCCAGACGCTGCAGGCCCTCGCGGGCCCCGGCTCGTTCCGTGGCAAGGCGCCGTTCATCCAGGGTGGCATCGGCCGCATCGAGGCGCTCACCGCCGACCGCGCGTACAGCAACGCCGCGGCGCAGGGCAAGTTCCCGCTGAGCTTCAGCATCGCCAACGTCGATCAGAACGGCGGCGTCGCCACCGCCGACGTCACCGCGACCGCGGCCGCCGGCGGCACCGCCACGCAGAACATCGTGTTCGTCTCCGGTCCCAGCCCGAGCGGCTGGCAGGTGTCGAAGGGCTCCGCCCTGAACCTGCTCTCGGCGGTCGGCTGAGACATCCGTCGGTGCCGCAACGCACCATGACCGCAGTGGTCCGAAGCGCCGTCACCCTCGTGGTGGCGGCGTTCGGCCTTTCGGTCGGACTCAGCGGGTGCGGCAGCGACAACCCACCGGCCCCGCCGCCGTCGCCGGTGTCCTCCGCCCCGGCCGCGGCTCCGAATCCCCCGGTGCCCGCGCCGCTGCCGCCGCCCAGCGCGCTGACCGACGTGCTGTACCGGCTCGCCGACCCCAACGTGCCGGGCACCGAGAAGGCCGGCCTCATCGAGGACGCCGGCCCCGGCGACGCGGCGGCGCTCGACCGGTTCGGCAAGGCGTTGGCGGACAACGGCTATCACCCGATGACCTTCGACGCGGCCGACCTGGCGTGGACGGCCAGTGGTGTCGATGTGGTGGCCACCGTGATCGCCCGGACGCCGCCGGGCCGCACCGGGGGCGACTTCACCTTCCCGATGGAGTTCGCGCGGACCCCCGACGGCACCTGGCAGCTCACCCGCGACAGCGCCGACATGCTGCTCGAGGTGGACGCCGGCCAGAGCCCACCGCGGTGACCCATGTGGATCGGCTGGCTCGAATTCGACCTGCTCCTCGGTGACGTGCGCTCGCTGAAACAGAAGCGTTCGGCGATCCGGCCGGTGATCGCCGAACTGCAGCGGCGGTTCACCGTGTCGGCGGCCGAGACCGGGTCCCAGGAGCTGCATCGCCGGGCCGGGATCGGGCTGGCCGTCGTGGCCGCCGACCGCGCCCACGTGGTCCAGGTGCTCGACGCCGCCGAACGACTGGTCGCCGCCCGCCCCGAGATGGAGTTGCTCTCGGCCCGCCGCGGTCTGCGGCGCAGCGACGACGACTAGCCTTCCGGCTGCTCCGTCGGCGCGGCGAGTTGACGCTTGCGGCGCAACGGGATCGGGGCGACCGCGCCGGGCGCCAGCCGCCGGGCGCTGATGAGGAAGGCGGTGTGTCCGCGCATGGTGTGCTGGGGGCGCACCGCCAGACCGACGACGTACCAGCCGCGCTGCATGCTCTCCCAGGCGCGCGGTTCGGTCCAGCACTGCTGGGCGCGCAACGCCTCCACCGCGCGCGACAGCTGCGTGACGGTCGCGACGTAGATCATCAGCACGCCGCCCGGCACGAGGTGGCGCGAGACGGTGTCGAGCACCTCCCACGGCGCGAGCATGTCGAGCACGACGCGGTCGACCTCACCGCCGCTGTAGTCGTTGAGGTCGGCGATGACGAGGTCCCAGTTGTCGGGCCGCTCCCCGAAGAACGTGTCGACGTTGCGTGCGGCGTGCACGGCGTGGTCGTCACGCACCTCGTAGGACGTCACCCGGCCGTGCGGTCCGACCGCCCGCAGCAGCGAGCAGGTGAGCGCACCCGAGCCGGCGCCGGCCTCGAGCACGCGCGCGCCGGGGAAGATGTCGCCCTCGTGGACGATCTGCGCGGCGTCCTTGGGATAGATGACCTGCGCCCCGCGCGGCATCGACATCACATAGTCGACGAGCAGCGGCCGCAGCACCAGGAACTGGTCTCCGCTGGTCGATTTGACGACGCTGCCCTCGGGCAGCCCGATGACGCCGTCCAGCGCGATCATCCCGCGATGCGTGTGGAATTCGCCGCCCGGCGTGAGCAGCATCGTGTAGTGACGCCCCTTGGCGTCGGTGAGTTGGACGCGGTCTCCGACGGCGAACGGACCGGTTCTGGGCATAGTCGCCCAGCCTGCCAGTCGGCGTGCCGCAGCGGGTCCGCGGGGTTGCGCTGATCTGTCGGAGACCCGTCCTAAGCTGCAGAGCATGAGCGAACAGCCCGCGCCGGTCCGGCGTCCCGCGCTGTCGCCGTCGCGGGCCGCCGACTTCAAGCAGTGCCCGTTGCTGTACCGGTTCCGCGCGATCGACCGGCTGCCCGAGCCGCAGTCCACCGCACAGTTGCGGGGGTCGGTGGTGCACGCCGCGCTCGAGCAGCTGTACACGCTGCCCGCGGCGGACCGCGGGCCCGACACGGCGCTCACCCTGGTCGCCCCGGCCTGGGAGCGGGTGGTCGCCGAACGACCCGAGGTGGCCGACGACATCGAGCCCGCGGTGCGCGACGCGCTACTCGGTGAGGCCCGCGCCCTCCTGGCGGGCTACTACCGCCTGGAGGATCCGACACGGTTCGACCCGCAGTGCTGTGAACAGCACGTCGAGGTCGAACTCGACGACGGCACCCTGCTGCGGGGATTCGTCGACCGCATCGACGTCGCGCCGACCGGCGAACTGCGGGTGGTCGACTACAAGACCGGGAAGGCGCCGCCGGAGGCGAGGGCGCTGGCCGAGGCGAAGGCGCTGTTCCAGATGAAGTTCTACGCGGTGGCGCTCCTGCGCTCCCGCGGCGTGCTCCCCACGCGGTTGCGGCTGCTCTACCTGGCCGACAGCCAGGTGCTGGACTACTCGCCCGACCTCGAGGAGCTCATCCGGTTCGAGCGCACACTGACCGCGATCTGGCGGGCGATCCTGGCGGCAGGGGCCACCGGGGACTTCCGGCCGAAGCCGTCGCGGCTGTGCGACTGGTGCTCGCACCGCCCCCTGTGCCCGGAGTTCGGCGGCACCCCGCCGCCCTACCCGGGCTGGCCGGAGCGACCGGCGGCGTGATCGGCCACCTCTATCACCGGTTGCCGGACGACGGCGGCCTCGATGCGTTCGAGTCGACCGCCGACACCCGCAGCAACTGGGATCCGGCCATCCAGCACGGATCACCGCCGCTGGCGCTGCTCACCAGGGCCGTCGAGGATCTCGCGGCCGGCAGTGGGCTGCGCGTCGGCCGGCTCGCTCTCGACATCCTCGGCGCGATCCCCGTGGCGCCGGTCCGGGTGCGCGCCGAGGTGCTGCGGCCGGGCAACCGGATCTCGCTGATGGCCGCCGACATGCTCGCCGAGCGCCCCGACGGCAGTCTGCGCGCGGTGGCTCGGGTCACCGCGTGGCTGCTTCTGCCCAGCGACACCGCGGACGCCGCCACCGACCGCTATCCGCCGCTGACCGAAGGCGAGATGTCGGGTGTGGCGCATGCGTGGGAGGGCGCCCCGGGGTACCTGGAGACGGTCAGCTGGCGCCGCCAGGCCGACGACGGCAACTCCGCGGTGGCGTGGTTGACCCCGCTCGTCCCGGTCGTCGACGACGAGCCGACGACGGCGCTGCAGCGGCTGGCGATGGTGGTCGACTCGGCCAACGGCATCGGCGCGGCGCTCGATCCCCAGGAGTTCATGTTCATGAACACCGACACCGTCGTGCATCTGCACCGCTTGCCCGAAGGCGCGGATTTCGGTCTGCGCACCCGCGGGTCGATCGGACCGGACGGGATCGGCGTCACGACGGGCGAGATCTTCGACCGCCGGGGTTTCATCGGGACGTCCGCCCAGACGCTTCTGGTACAGCGGCAGCGGTGAACCACCTGGCCTGCCAGTTCGAGCTGGCGTGGGCACTGGCCGAGCTGCACCTGTCCGCACTCGCCGACGACGACTTTCTCTGGGAGCCTGCCGACGTCGTGTGGACGGTCCGGCGCGACGACGCGGGCATCTGGCGGGCGGACTGGGCCGAGCGCGAACCCGATCCGATCCCGGTGCCCACGATCGGCTGGCTGACATGGCACATCACCTGGTGGTGGTCGGTGACGCTGGCCCATCTCGACGGCGACGAACCACCCGGACGCACCGACATCACCTGGCCCGGCGGCGCCGCGGCGGTGTCCCGCATCACCGAGCTGTCCACACGCTGGCGGGCGGTCCTCGACCGCCTCACCACCGCGGACCTCGAACACCCGTCGGCATTTCCGTGGGGCGCCGACGGCGAGCGCACCGTCGCGGACACGGTGCTGTGGCTGCACGTGGAGCTCACGAAGAACGTCGCCGAGATCGGACAGCTCCGGATGCTGCGGGCGGTATCGCACTGAGCCCGTCGAGCAGCACGTCCAACCCGAACGCCAGGGCGGCGTCGGCGTCGTGGGCCGCGCCACGGGCCTCACCGGCGGCCGTGCCGATGCGCGAGGCCAGCGGATAACGTTCGGCGATCTGGAGCCGGGCGAGCTTGACACTCTCACGCTCCCACCATTGCCGCGGCGGCTCCTGCTCGCGTTCCCGGCGGGCGTGCGCCAGCGCGCGTGCGCAGGACCGGGCGAAGTCGAGCACCAACGCCAGGGCCGCGTCCTTGTCGACGTCGCCGAGCGGCAACGGGTCCACCGCGCCCAGTTCTCGTTCGTACTTGGCGAGCGTGCCCGGCCCCAGGACCGTCCGCTCGGATTCGATCTCGGCCAGCCACGGGTGCCGGCCGAACAATCGCAGGTTGTCGTGGACGACGGCGGTCAGCCGTTCCCGCCAGTCGCCGGCCGGTGCGGTGACGTCCATATCGGCCCGGCACTGGTCGGCCATGAGTTCGAGCAGCTGCTCGCGGCTGCGCACATAGGTGTACAGCGTCATCACCGGGACCTCGAGCGCGGTGGCGACATCGCGCAGCGTGAACGTCGATCCGAGCCGGTCGGCGACCCCGATGGCGGTGCCGACGATCTGATCCGCGCTCAACTTGGGTGGGCGGCCGCGACGCGCCGGGAGCGGTCTCTCGTGGCGCCACAGCAGGTCGACGGTGTCCATGGGGGCCATCCTCGCTTGCATTTCCGTACTCAGTACGGATACTTGATCTCGTACATGATACGAGAAAGGTGCCCATGAATATCACCGCCACCGCGATCTCGCTCAACGTGCCCGATCCGCAGGCTTCTGCCGACTTCCTGACCGCTCACGTCGGCTACACGATTGCCATGCAGGCCGACGGGTTCGTGTCGCTGGAACATCCGGGCGGTGGGCCGAACGTGATCTTCCTGCGCACCGGACTCGCCACGTTCACACCGGCCCACCGGGCCGGCACCGCGGGCGAGGGCCTTCTGCTGGTCTTCGTCGTCGACGACGTCGACGCCGCATTCGAGGCGGTGTGCGCCGGCGGCGCGCCGGTCGTCACCGCTCCCGAGACCGAGCCGTGGGGTGAGCGCTACTGCCAGTTCGAGGACCCGAACGGAATCATCGTCCAGTTCGTCCAGTGGGTCTGATCCGCGTCACGTCAGCGGTGTGAGGTCCTGCAGCATCGTCGGCACCAGTTCGCTGACCGTCGGGTGGATGTGCATGGTGCGCGAGATCGCGGTGTAGGGCTTCTTGGCCGTCATGATGTCGAGGATGGCGTGGACGACCTCGTCGCCGCCGACACCGAGGATGGCTGCGCCGAGGATCTCCTCGGTTTCGGCGTCGACCACCACCTTCATGAACCCCTGCGTCTCGCCTTTTTCGACCGCGCGGCCGACGCGGGTCATCGGGCGCTTGCCGACCAGCGCCTTGCGCCCGGACTTGCGAACCTGCTCGACCGTCATGCCGGCGCGGCCGAGCGGCGGGTCGATGTAGAGCGCGTAGGTGGTGATGCGATCGCTCACACGCCGGGGATCGTCGTCGAGGAGGTTCGCCGCGACGATCTCGAAGTCGTTGTAGGAGGTGTGCGTGAACGCGCCCCGGCCGTTGCAGTCCCCCATCGCCCAGATGTGGTCGGCGCTGGTGCGGAGCTGGTCGTCGACGACGATGTAGCCGCGTTCGTCGGTCTGCACGCCCGCGGCATCGAGCCCCAGATCGTCCGTGTTGGGCTGCCTGCCGACCGCCACCAGCAGATGGCTGCCCGCGATGGGCTCCGCACCCGCACGCGGAACGACCTCGAACCCGTTGTCCCGCTTGACGAATTCGAGGCCGTCGGCGTCGAGGACGATCTCGATGCCTTCGGCTTCCAGGATGTCCTTGATCGCCGCGGAGACGTCCTCGTCCTCACGGGAGGTCAGCCGCGGGCCGTGTTCGAGCACCGTCACCCGCGCCCCGAACCGGCGGTACATCTGGGCGAACTCCAACGCGATGTAGCTGCCGCCGACGATGACCAGGTGCTCGGGCAGCGTCTCGAGGTCGAGGATGCCGACGTTGGTGAGGTAGTCGATGTCCGACAACCCGGGCAGATCCGGGGCGACGGCGCGGCCGCCGACGTTGAGGTAGAAGCGGTCGGCCTTCAGTACCTGATCGTCGACCCGCACGGTGTGCGGATCCTCGAACCGGGCATGGCCGCGGATGAACGTGCACCCGTCCATCCCCTGCAGCCACGACTCGACGCCGTCGCGGTCGCCGAGCATGATTTTGTCTTTGCGCGCCTTGACCTTTCCCATGTCGACGGTCACCTCGCCGGTACCGACGCCGTATTCGGCACCGCGCCTGGCCAGGTGGGCCGCGTGCGCGCTGGCGACGAGCGTCTTGGTGGGGATGCACCCGTAGTTGACGCAAGTGCCGCCGACGAGCTTGCGTTCGATGACCGCGACGGACTGTCCGGCCTCGGTCAGCCGACCGGCCAGCGGCGGGCCGGCCTGCCCCGCGCCGATGATGATCGCGTCGAACGTCGTTGATTCCGTGGCCATCTCACACGACCGAGGTCAGCCAGGCGATGGCGAGGCCGCCGGCCACGGCGACTCCGTCCTCGAGCAGCGCGATCGGCAGGTCACGCCCGCGGTTGGCGGCCACCAGACGTTTCCGGGCCTCGTATCCGCCCAGCGTGCCGAGTACGGCGCCGACGACCCCGGCGCCCACCCCGCCGAACGTGTAGCCCCACGCGGTTCCGATCACCGCGCCGGCGAAGCCGCCGGAGACCAGGCGTGGGATGAACTGCATCGGCGTCTTGCGGCTGGGCGTCTTGGGCAGCTGGTCGGTGATCAGTTCACCGACCGCGAGGATGGTGGCCACCGTGACGGTGATCGGGTGCGCCAGCCAGTCCGCCCACGTTCCGTCGAGGACGATCCAGCCCAGCATCGCCGCCCACGCGACCGCCGCGGGCGCGGTGAATGTGCGCAATCCGGCGACCACACCGATCAGCAGTGCGAGGAGCAGGACAAGGGCATGCGTCATGGCAACCTCCGGCCGACGATGAGTCTTCCGGACGCTAACACGCAACCTCGGTTCGCACCGGGCAACGAGCGCCGGCCGCGCGTCTGAGCGGTGCTCAGAAGCGGCAGAACCGGATGTCCGAGGCGAGGATCGCCTTGGCGCCGATCGCGGCGAGTTCGTCCATGATCGCGTTGACGTCGCGCCGGGGCACCAGCGCCCGAACCGCCACCCAGTCCGGGTCGGCCAACGGAGCGATGGTGGGCGATTCCAACCCCGGCGTCACCTCGGTGGCCCGTTCGAGCACAACCCGCGGGCAGTCGTAGTCCAGCATCAGGTACTGCTGGCCGAACACCACACCCTGTACGCGCGCGGCGAGTTGGTCACGGGCCGCGGCGTTCTCGTCGTCGGCGCCGTCGCGCTCGATCAGCACGGCCTCCGAATCGCACAGCGAGTCACCGAATGCGACCAGGTTGTGCAGGCCCAGCGTGCGGCCGGAACCGACCACGTCGGCGATCGCATCGGCGACACCGAGCGCCACCGAGATCTCCACCGCACCGTCGAGCCGGATCACGGTGGCCTCGATTCCTCTGGCGGCGAGGTCTTTTCGGACCAGATTCGGGAACGCGGTGGCGATTCGCTTCCCGTCCAGATCCTCCGGCGTCCATTCGCGTCCGGCGGGGGCGGCGTAGCGGAAGGTCGACGATCCGAACCCCAGCGCCAGCCGTTCGCGCACCGGTGCGTCCGATTCGGCGGCCAGGTCGCGACCGGTGATCCCGAAGTCGAGTTGGCCGGAGCCGACGTAGATCGCGATGTCCTTCGGGCGCAGGAAGAAGAACTCGACGTTGTTGGCCGGGTCGACGACCGTGAGGTCCTTGGTGTCGGTCCGGCGTCGGTAGCCCGCCTCCGACAGGATCTCGGCGGCCGGTTCGCTCAGGGTGCCCTTGTTGGGCACGGCGACCCTCAGCATGCCGTTCACAGCTTGCGGTAGACGTCGGCGGGCGACAGGCCGCGGGCGATCATCAACACCTGCGTCCAGTACAGCAACTGGCTGATCTCCTCGGCGAGCGCGTCGTCACTCTCGTGTTCGGCGGCCAGCCACACCTCGCCGGCCTCCTCGAGGATCTTCTTGCCCAGGCCGTGCACGCCCCCGTCGAGGGCCGCCACGGTGCCACTGCCCTCGGGCCGGGTGCGCGCGCGTTCGGTCAACTCGTCGAACAGCGCATCGAAGGTCTTCACAGGCTGCGATTCTCCCACGCCGCTGCGTCAGCCCCGTGCGGGCACGGGCCTCAGCCCTCTTTGGCGGCCGTGGGCAGGTCCTCGTGCAGGATGTCGGCGTGCATGTCCTCCAGTGACACGCCCTTGGTCTCCATCACCCAGCGCCACACGAACAGCCCCGACAGGACCGCGCACAGCCCGTAGAAACCGTAGGCCAGCCCGAGATGGTCGCGCAGTCCCGGGAAGGTGACGGTGATCAGCCAGTTGGCCGCCCACTGACCGGCGGCGGCCAGGCCCAGCGCGGCGGCGCGGATGCGATTGGGGAACATCTCGCCGAGCAGCACCCAGACGACCGGGCCCCAGGACATGCCGAACGCGACGACGAACAGGTTCGCCGCGATGAGCGCGATCACCCCGGACGCGCCGGGCAGGCTCGGATTGCCGTCGGGGCCGATGGTGGCGTTGGCGAAGATCACCGCCATGGTGATCAGCGTGACCGCCATCCCCGATGACCCGATGAGCAGCAGCGGTTTACGGCCGATCTTGTCGATCAGCGCGATCGCGATGAGCGTGGTCAGCACGTTGATCACCGAGGTGATGACCGTGTAGATCGCCGATTCGTCGGCGCTGAAACCGACCGCCTGCCACAGCACGTTGGAGTAGTAGAAGATCACGTTGATCCCGACGAACTGCTGGAAGATAGACAGCCCGAGGCCCACCCAGACGATCCCGTACAGGCCGCCGGTCGGCTTGCGCAGATCCCGCCACGACGGCTTGTCCTCGCGCTCGAGCGTGTCCCGGATCCGGGTGATCGTGATCTCGAGGTTCTTACCGCCCAGCAGCGTGCTCAGCACCCGCCGCGCCTCCGGGATCCGGTGGCTGGCAACCAGATACCGCGGGGATTCGGGAATCGTGAACGCCAGCGCGCCGTACACCACGGCGGGTATCGCCATCGCCAGGAACATCCAGCGCCAGGCGTCGACGCCGAACCACAGCGGTTCGTTCGGCCCGCCCGCCGCCCACTGCAGCAGCCAGTTGACGACGAAGGACAGGAAGATGCCGGACACGATCGCCAGCTGCTGCAGGGATCCGAGCCGGCCGCGGATGCTCGGCGGCGAGGTCTCGGCGATGTAGGCGGGTGCGATCACCGACGCCACGCCGACGCCGACGCCGCCGACGATGCGGAACAGCACGACTGCCCACACCTCCGGGGCGAAGCCGGTTCCGAAGGCACTGACCAGGAACAGCACCGCCGCGATCTTCATCACCGCGATACGGCCGATCTTGTCGGCGATGCGGCCGGCGGTCATCGCCCCGGCCGCGGCACCCAGCAGCGCCGAGGCGACCGCGAACCCGAGTGACGCGTTACCGATGCCGAAGTCCTCCTGGATGGAGTCCACGGCGCCGTTGATGACCGCGCTGTCGTAGCCGAACAGCAGGCCGCCGAGCGCCGCCACGGAGGCGATCCGGACCGCGGTCTTGCCGGAGGTGAATTGGTCGTCCCCGACCGGCAGATCGTCCCCTACCGGCGCCCCTCCGTGACCAGCCATCGAACGTCCCTTCCCGCGCATCGTCGCGTGACCGGAATCACATTCAAACACTCATCCGGCCGGAAAAGGCGAGTTCCCGGAAGTGGAGGGCGTGAAACCGGACGGCCCCGGATGCCGTGGTCAGGCGCTGCGTCGACCGGAGGCGACGTCGATCTCGGCGTGGAAGGCCCGTAGGTCGTCGACGGCGACGTCGCGCAGTGAATCGACGTGCCTGCGGCGCGGACTCGGGGGGACGACGACATCGTTGGGCACCACGAGAACCGGGCACCCGGCGAGTTCCGCGGCCAGCGTTCCGGTCACCGAATCCTCCACCGCCAGGCATGCGGCCGGGTCGAGGCCGAGCAACTCGGCGGCCCGGCGATACGGGTCCGGCTCGGGCTTGCCGTGGGGCACCTCGTCCCCGCACACCGTCACCGAGAAGTAGTGGCGGCCAATGCTGTCGAGCGCCTGTTCGGTCAACGCACGCTGCGTGTTGGTGACCAGGGCCATCGGAAGGCCCTCGCGCGCAAGCGCTTCGAGCAGCTCGCGGGCCCCTTCACACCACGGCAGGCCGTGAGTGGCGAACAGTTGACCGGTGTGGTCGTGCAGCCAGCGGTCGGCCTCGGCCATCGCCACCGGGTCCGGTTCGAGACCCAGGTCGGCGAAGATCGTCCTGATGGTGTTCTCCGCGGAGCTGCCGACCAGCGCGGTGCGCAGCTCGTCGGTGATCACCCCGCCGAGCCGGTCGTAGAGCGCGGCGAGCGAGACGTCCCAGAGCTTTTCGGAGTCGACGAGTGTCCCGTCCATGTCGAACAGAACCGCTTTCATGGCCTGCCGAACGTGAGCTCGTGGTCGACATACCGCCGATTTCTCGTGCAGATCTTCACGTTCGCGGTCAGTCCTCCGGGTTGTAGCCGAGATTCGGGGCCAGCCAGCGCTCGGCTTCGGCCAGGGTCCAGCCCTTGCGCCGCGCGTAGTCGGCGACCTGGTCCTGGGCCAGCCGACCGACCACGAAGTACTGCGACTGCGGGTGCGAGAAGTAGAAGCCGCTGACAGCGGCGCCGGGCCACATCGCCATCGACTCGGTCAGCTCGATGCCGGTCCGCTCCTGGACGTCCATCAGCTGCCACAGTGTCGTCTTCTCGGTGTGCTCCGGGCAGGCCGGGTAGCCGGGGGCGGGGCGGATGCCGACGTACTTCTCGCCGATCAGTGCGTCGTTGTCCAGCTGCTCCTCCGGCTGGTATCCCCAGAACTCCATGCGGACCCGTTGGTGCATGCGCTCGGCGAACGCCTCCGCGAGCCGGTCGGCGAGCGACTCCAACAGGATCGCGCTGTAGTCGTCCAGGGCTGCCTTGAACTCCATGATCTTGTCCTGGCCGCCGAGCCCGGCGGTGACGGCGAACGCGCCGACGTAGTCGGCCAGACCCGTTTCCCTGGGGGCGATGTAGTCGCCCAGCGACCGGTTCGGGATGCCTTCCCGGTGCTCGCCCTGCTGGCGCAGGTTGTGCAGCGTGGTCAGCACTTCGCTGCGGCTGTCGTCGGTGTAGACCTCGATGTCGTCACCGACGGCGTTGGCCGGGAAGAAGCCGATCACCCCGTTGGCGGTCAGCCACTTCTCCTTGATCAGGGTGTCGAGCATCTCCTGGGCGTCGTCGTAGAGCTTGCGCGCGGCCTCGCCCGTCGCCGGGTTGTTGAGGATGTCGGGGAAGCGGCCCTTCATCTCCCAGGCGTTGAAGAACGGCTGCCAGTCGATGTACTCGCGCAGCTCCGAGAGGTCGTAATTGAGGAACTCCCACACCCCGGTCCCCGCGGCGGGTACCGGCGGCGTATAGCCGTCCCACTCGATCGGCGTCCGGTTCGCGCGGGCCTTCTCCAGCGTCAGCATCGGCCGCTCGTTCTTCTGGGCATGCCGTTCCCGCAGGGATGCGTAGTCCTTCTCGGTGGCCTCGAGCAGGGCAGGCCGCTGCTTGTCGTCGAGCAGCGCCGCGGCGACCGGCACGGACCGGGACGCGTCCTTGACCCAGACCACCGGACCTGTGCGGCGCGGCGCGACCTTCACGGCGGTGTGGGCGCGCGAGGTGGTCGCACCGCCGATCAGCAGCGGGATCTCCAGTCCCTCACGCTCCATCTCGACGGCGAAGTTGACCATCTCGTCCAGGGACGGGGTGATCAGGCCGGAGAGCCCGATGATGTCGGCGTCGTGTTCCCTGGCCGCGTCGAGGATCTTCTGCGCGGGCACCATCACCCCGAGGTCGATCACCTCGTAGTTGTTGCACTGCAGGACGACCCCGACGATGTTCTTGCCGATGTCGTGGACGTCGCCCTTGACGGTCGCCATCACGATGGTGCCGTTGGTGTCCTTGCTGGCCGCGGCGGACTGATCCTTCTCCGCCTCGATGTAGGGCAGGAGGTAGGCGACGGCCTTCTTCATCACCCGGGCCGACTTCACGACCTGGGGCAGGAACATCTTGCCCGCGCCGAAGAGGTCCCCGACGACGTTCATGCCGTCCATCAGCGGGCCCTCGATCACCTCGATCGGCCGGCCGCCGGCCGCGGCGATCTCGGCCCGTAGTTCCTCGGTGTCGTCGTCGACGTGGGCGTCGATGCCCTTGACCAGCGCGTGGGTGATCCGCTCGCGGACCGGCAGGCTGCGCCACTCGGCCGCCTGGGGGTCCTCGGCCTTGTCGGCCTTGTTGAACCGCTCCGCGATCTCCAGCAGCCTCTCGGCGGCATCCTCGCGACGGTTCAGCACGACGTCCTCGATGCGGTCCCGCAGCTCGGGGTCGATCGAGTCGTACGGCACGAGCGCACCGGCGTTGACGATGCCCATGTCCAGGCCGGCCTTGATGGCGTGGAACAGGAACACCGAGTGGATCGCCTCGCGGACGGGGTTGTTGCCGCGGAACGAGAACGACACGTTCGAGATACCGCCGGAGATGTGCACCCCGGGCAGGTTCTCCTTGATCCAGGCGCAGGCCTCGATGAAGTCGATGCCGTAGGTCGCGTGCTCCTCGATGCCGGTCGCCAGCGCGAAGCAGTTCGGGTCGAAGATGATGTCTTCGGGCGGGAAGCCGACCTGTTCGGTCAGGATCCGGTAGGCACGTCCGCAGATCTCTTTGCGGCGCTCCAGGTTGTCGGCCTGTCCCTGCTCGTCGAAGGCCATCACGACGACGGCGGCGCCGTACTTGCGGCACAGCCGTGCCTCGCGGATGAACTTCTCCTCGCCCTCCTTCATGGAGATCGAGTTGACGATCGGCTTGCCCTGCACGTTCTTCAGGCCCGCCTCGATGACCTCCCACTTGGAGGAGTCGATCATCACCGGGACGCGGCTGATGTCGGGTTCGGCCGCGATGAGCTTGGTGAACCGGTCCATCGCGGCGACGCCGTCGATCATGCCCTCGTCCATGTTGATGTCGATGACCTGCGCACCGACCTCGACCTGCTGCAGCGCGACCGACAGCGCGGTGTCGTAGTCCTCGGCTTTGATCAGGTTGCGGAACCGGGCGGAGCCGGTGATGTTGGTGCGCTCGCCGATGTTCACGAACAGCGAGTCGTCGGTGATGTTGAGCGGCTCCAGGCCCGACAGGCGGGTGGCCACCGGGATCTCCGGCAGCGGGCGCGGCGGCTTGCCCTCCACGACCTTGGCGATCTCGGCGATGTGCGGCGGGGCCGTACCGCAGCATCCACCGACCAGGTTGACCAGCCCGGCCTCGGCGAAGTCGGCGATGTAGCGGGCCTGGCGCTCGGGGGTCTCGTCGTACTCGCCGAAGGCGTTGGGCAGGCCGGCGTTCGGGTAGCAGGAGACGTAGGTGTCCGCGATCCGCGCCATCTCGGCGATGTAGGGCCGCATCTCCGGCGCGCCCAGGGCGCAGTTGAGGCCCACCGCGATCGGTTTCGCGTGCCGGATGGCGTTCCAGAACGCCTCGGTGACCTGACCGGACAACGTCCGCCCCGACGCGTCGGTGATGGTGCCCGAGATGATCACCGGCCAGCGGCGTCCGCGCTCCTCGAACAGCGTCTCGACAGCGAACACGGCCGCCTTGGCGTTCAGCGAGTCGAAGATCGTCTCGACGATGATCAGGTCGGCACCGCCGTCGACCAGGCCGTTGGCGGCCTCGAGGTAGGCGGCGACCAGCTGGTCGTAGGAGACGTTGCGGGCCCCGGGGTCGTTGACGTCCGGCGAAATGGACGCGGTGCGGGTCGTCGGGCCGATGGCGCCGGCGACGTAGCGGGGCTTGTCCGGGGTGCTGTATTCGTCGGCGGCCTTGCGCGCCAGGGCGGCGCCGGCGTAGTTCAGCTCGTAGGCCAGGTCCGCCATGTCGTAGTCGGACAGCGAGATCGCGTTCGCGTTGAACGTGTTGGTCTCGAGGATGTCGGCGCCCGCCTCGAGGTACTCGCGGTGGATCGCCTCGATGATCTGCGGCTGCGTGAGGTTGAGCAGGTCGTTGTTGCCCTGCAGCGCGGTCGGCCACTCGGTGAACCGGTCACCGCGGTAGCCGGCCTCGTCGGGCCGGTCCCGCTGGATGGCCGTGCCCATCGCGCCGTCGATCACCATGATCCGCCGGCCGAGCGCGGCCTTCAGGTCGTCGGTGCAGTCGGGGCGGATGTTCGGCTCTGGGGTTTCCGGCACGACGGTGTTCGGATCAGCGGAGTTCACGTGCGTCCCTTCCGTAGCGGAAGGCGTCCTTGACTCCGCCGAGCGTGGCGGTTACCGGCAGCGACCGGGAACCGTTGCAACGCCTCTCGACGGGGAAAGTCTACGTCGTCACCAGATCGACGTCCGGACGCCCAGGTCATCGCCGTTGCGCGAACGCTCCGTGATCGGGTCGGCAATGTCGGCGATGTCGGCAATGTTCTCGTCACCAGGGTCAACCAGAGTGCAGCCAAACGTATTTCGTCGAGACCACGACCCGCTTCGGCGAGGCGCCGAGCAGGTCGGTGTCACAGACGCGTTCGTCAGCAGCGGTCACATCGCCAGGGTAGTCGGTGACTGCAAACCGCTGCGTGGGTCGATGGGGCTCATGCGGGCCCGCCAGGCCTTAGGCTGGCGTTGTGACCCCATCGGACTTCGGCCCAGAGAAGGGACCTGACCTGCCGCCGTTGCGCGATGCCGTGGTCGTCGCCGCATTCGAGGGGTGGAACGACGCCGGCGACGCGGCCAGCGACGCGCTCGAGCACCTCGACGCGATCTGGGAGGCCGAACCGATCGCCGAGATCGACGACGAGTCGTACTACGACTACCAGGTCAACCGGCCGGTGATCCGCCAGGTCGACGGGGTGACCCGCGAGCTGGTGTGGCCGTCGATGCGGATCTCGCACTGCCGCCCGCCCGGCGCCGAGCGCGACATCGTGCTCATGCACGGGGTGGAACCCAACATGCGCTGGCGCACGTTCTGCGCCGAGTTGCTGAACATCGCCGACAAGCTCAACGTGCAGACGGTCGTCATCCTGGGGGCACTGCTCGCCGACACGCCGCACACCAGGCCGGTGCCGGTGTCCGGGGCGGCGTACTCCCCCGAGTCGGCGAAGTTCTTCGGGCTGGAGGAGACCCGCTACGAGGGGCCGACCGGTATCGCCGGGGTGTTCCAGGACGCCTGCGTGCAGGCCGGGATCCCGGCGGTGACGTTCTGGGCGGCCGTTCCGCACTACGTGTCGCAGCCGCCGAATCCGAAGGCCACCGTCGCGCTGCTGCGCCGCGTCGAGGATGTGCTCGACATCGAGGTCCCGCTGGCGGACCTGCCGACGCAGGCCGAGGAGTGGGAGGAGGCGGTCACCGAGATGACCGCCGAGGACGACGAGATCGCCGAATACGTTGCTTCCCTCGAACAGCGCGGCGACGCGGAGGTCGACATGACCGAGGTGCTCGGCAAGATCGACGGCGACGCGCTGGCCGCCGAATTCGAGCGGTACCTGCGCAGGCGCGGGCCTGGCTTCAGGAGCTGACCTTCACCGCCTGCGGCGGTTTCTCAGGCGACCTTCACCGCCTGCGGCGGTTTCCACGTGCCGTTGAGCGCATCGGGCTTCGGCCAGTACAGCCGCAGCACCATCTGGAACGGGCCCTTCGGCGCGGGCAGCCAGTTCGACTCCTTCTCGATGCCGGGCGAGGCGTTCTGGACGTAGAACGTGTAGCCGCCGTCGGGATCAGGCACGAGGCTGGGCAGCATCGGCGAGTTGATGAGGTAGCGCTGCATCGGGTTGGCCACCAGCAGGCTGGCCGGCATCTCGTACATCGTCAGTGACCAGAACGCGTTCACCGGCGGCAGCTGGCCCGGCGCGAAGCGCACGGTGTAGTTGTTGGCCCCGGTCAGCGGTTGGCCCTCGGAGTCGTTGAGCAGACCGGGATAGAGCGCTTCGGCGGCGGTGTTGCCGTAGATCCCGAGCACCGCGCCGGCCATCCGGTACAGATAGTTGCCTTTGAGGTCCTCGGCGGTCCCGAAGAACTGGGCCGACCCGACCTTGCCCGTGTCGACCTCGTTCTTCTTGAAGGCGTCGAACTCCGCCCAGGCGTCGGCCATCCCGTCCTCGACCGCCGAGCGCATCTCCGGGGCCAGCGCATCGGCGTCGAAGTCGCCGTCGGGTCCGATCCCGATGCGCGCGAATCGGTTCCGCATCTCCCGCTCGTTCGGCAGCACCGGTGCGGTGCGGAGCGCGAAGTTGAGGATCTCGAAGAACTGCGGCGACGTGCGCTGCTGCTCGGGCGTCAGCGGCGGGACGAAGTCGATGGGCGGCGCCCCGGGAGGCGGTGGTGCGTTGAGGTACACCGACAACGGCGCCACCTGATAGCCGGCCTGGATCTTCTTGACGCTCTCGATGTCCGACGGCCCGAACAACTGGGTGCGGTAGATCACGCCGGCCAGGTCGGTGTCGGAGCGGATCACCTCGTCGATACCGTCGGGGGTGCCACCCTGCCAGCCGGGTCCGGCGAACAGGTACTTGCCGCCCCCGTTGCCGGTGGTCCGGCTGCCGACGTAGGCGACGTTGTTGGTGTAGCCGTTGATGAACTGCAGCGAGTAGTAGCGGTCCTGCTCGATCGGCGGAACGGTCAGCACCAGCGGTTCGGCCCGCAGATCCGCGCCGAGCATCGAGTAGGGCGTATCCGAGTTGGGCGTCTGCACCGTCTTGTCTTCCGGGGTGTAAACCCTTGCGGTGCTGTGGATCTGATTCCACCCGCCCTTGTATTCCGGATTGTCCCTGTTGACGTAGTAGGCGTACTGCACCCGGTAGTTGTCGACGATCGGGAAGCCGTAGATGTAGGCCTCCTTGGCGATCGCGCGGGCTTCGTCCGGGCTGACCGCCGCCGGCGGCGTGGTGGCCGGGGCGGGGGCCGCCTCCTCGTTGTCACCGCCCTGGGCGCACCCCGCCAGCGCCGCGACCGCCGCGAGCGCGATCAACCGGCGGATCACTTCTTCAGCCCGTGGGTGCGGGCGCCGAGCGAGCGCTTGAGCGCGGTGACCTCGGCGTCCATCTGCGGCAACACCTTCGGCGCGGTCTTGAGCACCGACGCCTGACCGATGCGCGTGGTCAGCAGCGGTTTGACCCAGCGGATCAGGCCCACCCAGCCCGGGCAGTAGATGCGCTCCCTGCGGCGTTCGATGCCCTTGACGAACACCTCGCCACACTTCTCCACCGAGGTGGTCCGGCTCAGCGGCCCGGGCAGCGAATCGAGCATCGTCTTGAAGCTCGGCAGATCGGCCTTGGTGTCCTGCACCAGCGGGGTGTCGATCCACGACATGTGCGCGCAGCCGACCGTCACGCCGTGGTGGGCGACCTCGAGTCGGAGCGCGTTGGCGAAGTGCTCCACGCCGGCCTTCGACGCGTCGTAGGGCGCCATCCCCGGTGCGGCGGCGAACGCCGCCAGCGACGACACCACCAGCACGTAGCCCTTGCGGTCGATCACCGACGGCAGCGCGGCGCGCACGGTGTTGAACACGCCGACCACGTTGACGTCGAGCACCCGGCGGAAGGCGTCGGGATCGACCACCAGCACCGACCCGTAGCTGGCGATGCCCGCGTTCGCGATGACGATGTCGATCCCGCCGAACCGGGTCACCGCCTGGTCGACGGTGGACTGCATGGTCCCGAGGTCGCACACGTCGGCGACCATCGTGAGCACCCGGTCCTCGCCGAGGTCGGCGGCCAGTGCCGACAGCGGTCCCTCGTCGAGGTCGGTGAGGACCAGCTTGGCGCCCTTGGCGTGCAGCCTGCGGGCCAGCTCTTCGCCGACCCCTCGGGCCCCACCGGTGATCAGCACGACCTTGCCGTGTACCGAAGTCATGCGTCGCAAGCTACTCCACGGCGAGCGCAACTCCCAGCAACGCGTCGATGGCCGCGGCAACGGTTTTGGGTGCCTCGGTGTCGCTGCCGCCGTCGTCGAGCGCCTCGGTACACCACGCGTCCAGCGCGACGAGCGCCTTCGGGGTGTCCAAATCGTCGGCGAGGTAGGTGCGGACGCGGGCGAGCACGTCGGTCGCGTCGGGACCCGCGGGCAGCGCCGTGGCCCGCCGCCATCGCTGCAGCCGGGCCTGCGCCTCGGCCAGCAGGTCGTCGCTCCAGAACCGGTCGGCCCGGTAGTGGCCGGCCAGCAGCCCGAGCCGGATCGCCGACGGGTCGACGCCGTCGGCGCGCAGCCTCGACACCAGCACCAGGTTGCCCCGGCTCTTGCTCATCTTGTGCCCGTCCCAGCCGATCATCCCCGCGTGCACGTAGTGCCGGGCGAAGCGCCGCTCCCCCGTCACCGACTCGGCGTGGGCCGCGGAGAACTCGTGGTGCGGGAAGATCAGGTCGCTTCCGCCGCCCTGGATGTCCAGACCGGTCCCGATGCGGCTCAGCGCGATCGCCGCGCACTCCACATGCCAGCCCGGCCGGCCCGGGCCGAACGGGGACGGCCAGCTCGGCTCGCCCGGCCGGTGCGCCCGCCACAGCAGCGCGTCGAGTGCGTCGGCCTTGCCCGGCCGCTCCGGGTCGCCACCGCGTTCGGCGAACAACCGCAGCATCGTGTCGTGGTCGTAGTTCGACTCGTAGCCGAACTGGACGGTCGCGTCGGCCCGGAAGTACACGTCCGGGAACTCGGCGTCCTCGACCACGTAGGCCGCGCCGGAGGCCAGCATCTTCTCCACCAGCTCGATGACCTCGGCGATCGCGTCAGTGGCCGCCACATAGTCCTGGGGCGGCAGCACGCGCAGCGCCGCCATGTCCTCGCGGAAGAGCTCGGTCTCGCGCGCACCGAGATCGCGCCAGTCGATCCCGTCGCGGTCGGCACGCTCGAACAGCGGATCGTCGACGTCGGTGACGTTCTGCACGTAGTGCACGCGGTGGCCGGCATCCAGCCACAGCCGGTGCACGAGGTCGAACGCCAGGTAGGTCGCGGCGTGCCCGAGGTGGGTGGCGTCGTACGGGGTGATCCCGCACACGTACATGGTGGCGGTCTCCCCCGCCGAGACGGGACGGACCTGACGGTCGGCACTGTCGTAGAGCCGCAACTGCGGGCCCCGGCCCGGCACGGCCGGTACCTCCGGCGCGGACCACGATTGCATGACGTCGACTCTAGGTTGTTCGATCAGGGCAGCCTCCCGCTGGTGCAGTCTCGCGCAGTGCGACAACCGCAGCGCCGGTTTCATTCCCCGCTCAGTACGCCGAGTGGATCGCGGCCAGCAGCACGTCGGCCAGTTCGCTGCGGCACATCAGCAGATCCGGCAGGTAAGGGTCGCGACGGTTGTAGACGAGCGGGGACCCGTCGATCCGCGAGGCGTGCAGACCCGCGGCCCGCACCACCGCTGCCGGGGCCGCCGAATCCCACTCCCACTGACCACCGGCGTGGATATAGGCGTCGACGTCACCGCGGACGACGGCCATCGCCTTCGCGCCCGCGGAGCCGATACGCACCATCTCGATGTCCAGGCGGTCGCGGATCCACCACAGCACCGCGGGCGGCCGGGTGGCGCTGGCGGTGATGCGGATGGGTCCGTCGCGCCGCGGGGCGGGCACCGTCACGGTGTCGGTGCGGTAGACCTCGCCACGGGCGGGCAGCGCGACGGCGGCGTCCGTGAGCCCGCCCGGGGGTGTCCCGTCGCGCTGCCACAGCGCGATGTGCACCGCCCAGTCCGATCGCGGCGGCAGCGAGTACTCACGGGTGCCGTCCACGGGGTCGACGATCCACACCCGGTCGGCGTCGACCCGGGTCAGGTCGTCGACCGACTCCTCGCTGAGCACGGCATCGTCGGGCCGGTGTTCCTTGAGCCGGTCGAGGATCAGCACGTTCGCGCGGTTGTCTCCGGCGTCGCCGAGGTCGTAGGGGTGGTACCAGTCGTACTCCTCGCGGAGCGCGACGAGCATCTCACCGGCTTCTGCGGCCACCGCGGCGGCCAGTTCGGCGTCGGTCTGCATCAAAAGGCCGGCCACGGGATCGGACGGCGACGGTCCGGGGTCGGCATCACCGGATTATCCAGCAGCTCAAGGGTTCTCACGCGCAGCGCGGTCACTTCGCGGGCGGTGATGTGGGGCCGCAGCCGGTCGCGCAGTTCCCCGCCGCGTAGGTCGTCGCCGAGGCGCGCCACGGTTTCGAGGGTCTCGTCGTCGACGGGTTTGCCCGCCCAGCCCCACAGAACGGTGCGCAGCTTGTCCTCGGCGTGCAGGCTCACGCCGTGGTCGACGCCGTACACGCGGCCGTCCACGCCGGCGAGGATGTGGCCGCCCTTGCGGTCGGCGTTGTTGATCAGCACGTCGAACACCGCCATCCGGCGCAACCGGACGTCGTCGGCGTGCACGAGCGTGACCTCGTCGCCGGCGTAGTCGTAGGCCTGCAGGATCGGGAGGTAACCCGGCGGGATGCGGCCCGCGGGCAGCAGGTCCACCAGGTCCGGGCCCGGGTTCTCGTCACCCTCGTCGCCGAGTTGGTCGACCCACCGCTGCACCATGCCCGACCCGGCAGGCCCGTCACGAATGACGGTGTCGGGCACGATGTCCCAGCCCGTCGCCGCCGACACGAGGTAGGCCGCGAACTCCCGGCCGGCCAGTGTGCCGTCCGGGAAGTCCCACAGGGGCGCCTCGCCGGCGACCGGCTTGTAGACGCAGTGGGTCTGAGCGCCGTCGAGGTGTGCCTCGCACAGGAACGTGGCGTTGCTCGCCGAGCGGATCCGTCCGATGACGGTCAGGTCGCCCGTCCGCATCACCCATCCGTCGTCGGCGCGGTCGTGTGCGGAGCCCTCAGATGTCGGCGTCATCGTCGGTCTCGGTCAGCGCGCCGCGCCGATAGCCGTTGGTGCGCACGCAGATGTGGCCCTCCGGGTCGAGGGGTTCGTCGCACAGCGGGCAGGGCGGGCGGCCTGCCGAGATGACGCGGTTGGAGCGGGTGGCGAACTGACGGGCCGATTCGGGGGTGAGGAACACCCGCACCGCATCCGGGCCGTCCTCGGCGTCGTCGAGCACCACCGAGGCATCGAATTCGGTGTCCGACACCGCGAGCAGCTCCACCACGATCGTCTGCGCCTCGGAGTCCCACCCCAGGCCCATGGTTCCCACCCGGAACTCGGCGTCGACGGGTGTCACCAACGGGCTCAGGTCGTCGACTTCACCGGTATCGGGCGGGATAGGGGTGCCGAAGCGCCGGTTGATCTCCTGGAGCAGCGCCGCGATGCGCTCGGCGAGGACGGCCACCTGCTGTTTCTCGAGGATGACCGAGACCACGCGCTTGTCGTGCACGGCCTGCAGATAGAACGTCCGGTTGCCGGGCTGCCCGACCGTCCCGGCCACGAAGCGGTCGGGCGTGCGGAAGACGTGAATTGCTCGGGCCATGGCACCTTCCAAAATACCGGGTGGCGGGTCAACCGGTGGAACCGCCGACGACCGCGTCCTCCGGAGGCAGTTCGTCCGACCCGCCCGGTTGGCCGTCGGTCGCGGGTGCGGGTTTGGCCACGAGCCCGGCAGCCAGTTCGGCACCGGTGTGGTTGATGTGCACGACGAACGGACGCAGCGTGGTGTAGCGGATCACGCTCATCGACGCCGGATCGGCGGTGATGCGCTGGAAGCTGTCCAGGTGGGTGCCGAGCGCGTCGGCGAGCACGGCCTTGATCACGTCGCCGTGACTGCACGCCACCCACAGGGTGTCACCGCCGTGCTCCTCGGCCAACCGCCGGTCGTGTTCGCGGACGGCCGCCACAGCGCGGGCCTGCACCTGGGCGAGGCCTTCGCCGTCGGGGAACACCGCGGCGCTGGGCTGCTGCTGCACCACCGCCCACAGCGGCTCCTTGACGAGGTCGCCGATCTTGCGGCCGGTCCACGCGCCGTAGTCGACCTCGGAGAGCCGCTCGTCGACGACGGGTTCGAGGCCGAGGGCCGCGGCCAGCGGTTCGACTGTGCGCCGGCAACGCAGCAGCGGTGAGCGCACGATCGCGCGCACTGGCAGCTCACCGATGCGGCCGACCACGTCCCTGGCCTGTTCGGCACCGCGTTCGTCGAGGTCGACGCCCTCGCTGCGGCCGGCCAGCGTGTGCGCGGTGTTGGAGGTCGAACGGCCGTGCCGCAGCAGGATCACGGTCATGTCGGCTCCTCGCGCAAGCGCTCGTCGGTCATGTCGGCTCCTCGCGCGAGCGCTCGTCGGTCATGTCGCGGCCACCACCCCGGTGGACAACAGGATCAGCACCACCACACCCAACACCACCCGGTAGCCGACGAACCAGTACATGCCGTGGCGCACGAGGAACCGCAGGAACCAGGCGACCGCGGCGAACCCGACGACGAACGCGATCACCGTGGCGACCAACAGCTGCGGTCCGGTGGCGCTCATCCCCTCGCCGACCGGGGCGAAGGCGTCGGGCAGCGAGAACAGCCCCGAGGCGAACACCGCGGGGATGGCGAGCAGGAACCCGAACCGGGCGGCCAGCTCGCGGTCGAGGCCGAGGAAGAGCCCCGCGCTGATCGTCGCGCCCGACCGGGACACCCCGGGCAGCAGCGCCAGGCACTGGGCGAAGCCGACGATGACGCCGTCGCGCCAGGTCAGCTGTTCGACGTGGCGGACCTGCCTGCCGTAGTACTCGGCGGCGGCGATCACGGCGGAGAACACGATCAGCGCGATCGCGATGGCCCACAGGTTGCGTGCGGCGGTGCGGATCTCGTCCTTGAGCAGCAGTCCCAGCACGGCGATCGGGATCGTGCCGATGATCACATACCAGCCCAGCCGGTAGTCGGCGTCTCGGCGCTCGGGACGGCGCAGGCCGCCGAACCAGGCGCGCACGATGCGCGCGATGTCGCGGGCGAAGTAGACCAGCACCGCCACCTCGGTGCCCAACTGCGTGACCGCGGTGAACGACGCGCCCGCATCGTCGTCGAAGAACACCCGGGACACGATCGCGAGGTGTCCGGAGGAGGAGACCGGCAGGAATTCGGTGAGGCCTTGGACGACGGCGAGGACGATGACCTGCAACCACGACATGTCCGGTGCGTCGATCACGACGACGACCGTACCGTGGCGGGAGTGTCAGCGACCGGGTCGAGCCACCGGCTGGGCGGTCCACACGGCGTCGCGCACCGCGGCGGCGAGGCTGCGCTCGTCGGTCACATCGATGTCGTGAAGCGTCCGGGTGGTCGCGGCGACCACGTCGTCCTCGGTCGGAACCGGACCCCGCAGACGCGGGCGGTACACCTCGACGACGAGGTGCTGGCGCTCGACGTGGAACGAAAAGCTGCGGCCGTCGCCGATCTGGCCGAAGCCGCTGGCGTGGACACCGGTGGAGATGTCCTCGAACTCCAAACCGGCGCTGCGGGCGTGCCTTTCTGTGACGAGCGTCATGATCAGACCATAGCCACGGTTATGTAAGACAGTCTAGGGAATGCGCGAAATTGGTCGGTCCAATCACGCCTAGACTGACGCACCGACCCTCGAATGCCGAGAATTTCCGTTCGCACAAACCGAGAGCTACCCCGTGTCGCTGCGCGTAAACCTCCGACCCCGCTCACTGGCCACCGCCGTCGCGGCCCTGGCCGTCGCCGCGGCCGGCTGCTCGTCGAATCCGGTCGACGCGCCTCCCCCGACGATCACGCCCGCATCGGCCGCGTCGTCACCGCCGGTCACCGGCGCGCCGGACGGCACGGTTCGTCCGCTGGCCGGCGACGCGCGGGCCGCGCTCTTCGATCCGGCCACCCGCTCGCTGGTGGTGCTCGGACAGGGGCCCGAGGGTCAGTCGACGCTGACGGTGCTGACCTCGCCGGCGCCGCCGCGCACCCTGCTCACTCCCGGGACGGCGACCGCGATGGCGGGAACCGGCGACGGCACGGTGTACCTCTCCGCCCGGGGCGGCTACTCACGGGTGGACATCGCCGCCGGACGCGTCGAGCAGGTGGAGGTGGAAGGTGAGGCCGACACCGACTTCACCGCCGTCGCGCGGCGCGCCGATGGGCGCCTGGTGCTGGGCACGTCCGACGGTGCGGTGCTGACGCTCGAGTCCGACACCACCGTCGGCGCCCGGCTGGGGATCTTTGCGCGCGTGGATGCGCTTGTCGCGCAGGGCAATACGACGGTCGTGCTGGATCGTGGACAGACCTCGGTGACGACGGTCGACGCCGGCGGCACCAAGGCCGCCCAGGCGCTGCGCGCAGGCGAGGGCGCGACCACCATGGCCGCCGATCCGCAGGGCCGGGTCCTGGTCGCCGACACCCGTGGCGACGAACTGCTGGTGTTCGGCACGAACCCGCTGATCATGCGGCAGCGCTACCCGGTGCCGGACGCCCCCTACGGCCTGGCCGGATCGAGCGGGCTGGCGTGGGTGTCGCAGACGGCGTCGAACACCGTGATTGGCTACGATCTGTCCACCGGGATCCCCGTCGAAAAGGTGCGTCACCGAACCGTGCAGCAACCGAACCTCCTCGCCTACGACGATGTGTCTGGCACGCTGTATGTGGTGTCAGGGACGGGAGCGGGTGTGCAGGTGATCACCGGCGCGGCGGAGCCGCGATGACGGCCGATGCGGCGGAGCCGCGATGACGGCCGCACGCGGCCGGATGCCCGCGGCCTGGGACCAGGTGGTGGCCGAGGCGTCCGACGAGTGGGAATGGGTCCCGCTGCGGCTGCCCCCCGACGTCACCAGGATCAGCGCGTCGATCCGCCTCTCCATCGAGGCGGAGTACCGCGGTTGGGAGCTGACCCGGGTGCGCGCCTACACCGACGGGAGTCGCCGGGTGCTGCTGCGGCGCCGCAAGACCGCGAGCACGGTGGAGCAGCCGGGGCAGTGACCGGCTACCACGCGCTGCGGCGGGTGCTGTTCCTGGTCGACCCCGAGCGCATCCACACCTGGGTGTTCGCACTGCTCCGGACCCTGACCACGCCGGGCCTGCTGCGCCGGGCGCTGCGGGCCCGGCTCGCACCCCGCGATCCCGTGCTGGCCAGCACCGTGTTCGGTGTGCGCTTCCCGGGGCCGCTCGGGCTGGCGGCCGGCTTCGACAAGGACGGCCGCGGCCTGCACACCTGGCCGGCGCTGGGATTCGGATACGCCGAGGTGGGCACCGTCACCGCCCAGCCGCAACCGGGGAACCCCGAACCCCGGTTGTTCCGCCTGCCCGAGGACCGGGCGCTGCTCAACCGCATGGGGTTCAACAACGACGGCGCGGCCCGGCTCGCGCAGCGGCTCACCCGCCACGTCTCCGACGCACCCGTCGGCGTGAACATCGGCAAGACCAAGACCACGCCCCCGGAGCTCGCCGTCGACGACTACGCCGAGAGCGCACGCCAGCTCGGGCCGCTCGCCTCGTTCCTGGTGGTCAATGTCAGTTCGCCGAACACGCCGGGACTGCGTGACCTGCAGGCGGTCGAGGCGTTACGACCGATCCTGGCCGCGGTGCGCGCCCAGACCTCGACGCCGGTGCTGGTGAAGATCGCTCCCGACCTGTCCGACGCCGACGTCGACGAGATCGCCGACCTGGCAGTCGGATTGGGCCTGGCCGGTATCGTGGCCACGAACACCACGGTCTCGCGGGCGGGACTCGAGACCCCCGGCGTCGAGGAGCTCGGACCGGGCGGGGTGTCCGGCGCACCGGTGGCCGCGCGCTCGCTCGAGGTGCTGCGCCGGCTCTACCGCCGGGCCGGTGACCGGTTGGTGCTCGTCAGCGTCGGCGGCATCGAGACCGCCGACGACGCCTGGGAGCGCATCGTCTCGGGCGCCTCACTGCTGCAGGGCTACACCGGCTTCGTCTACGGAGGCGGGTTGTGGGCCAAGCACATTCACGACGGGCTGGCGGCTCGGCTGCACGCGGAGGGCTTCGCGTCGCTGTCGGATGCGGTGGGTTCGGCGATGCGTTCGCGGTAGTTCAGCGCTTGCGCTTGCGCACCGTTTCGCCTGCCTCCACGGCGCGGTCGCGCTTGTCGGCGCGCCGCTCCTTGAGAGACCGTGCCGCAGGCTTTTTCAGGTTTCTGCCCGGTTTCTTGTCAGCCATTGACGCTCCTTGATCGAAGTGACAACCACTCGATCGCGACCATACGTCATTCACCGGATAAAGCCAGTTCCGCTGATGGCAGGGGTGCGCCCACGCGCGAGCAGACACAGAATCGCGTGATTCGCGGCGGCCCAACGCGAATCTGCGTCAGCTCGCGGCTGAGCCGCGCGCTAGTTCTGCTCGTAGGTGCCGTGGATGATCGCGCGGGCGATGGCGTGGCTGAAGAGGTTGAACCCGAGGTAGGCCGGGGTCGCGTCTTCGGGGATGTCGAGCTTCTCGACGTCGACCGCGTGCACCACGATGAAGTAGCGGTGCGGGCCGTGCCCCGGCGGCGGGGCGGCGCCGACATAGCGCTTCATCCCGGCGTCGTTGGCCAGTGTGACGGCGTCGCCCGGGAAGCCCTTGGCGCTGCCGTCGCCGACCCCGGCGGGCAGGTCGGTGACCGTGGCGGGCAGGTTGAACACCGCCCAGTGCCAGAACCCGGATCCGGTCGGCGCATCGGGGTCGTAGACGGTGACGGCGAAGCTGCGCGTCTCCTCCGGGAAGCCGGACCACGACAGCTGCGGCGACACGTCGGAGCCGCCGGCGCCCATCAGGCCGCTCACCTGATCGTTGGACAACGGCTGCCCGTCGGTCACCGACTCGGAGGTCAGCGTGAACGACGGCAGTTCTGGCAGGAACTCATAGGGGTTGTACGGAAAAGCCATGATGTCCTTTCGCGTGGATGGGAACCGCTCAGCAGTGCTCGAGAAAGTGTTGCAGAACCTGCGCCCCGAATTCGAGGGCGTCGACGGGTACCCGTTCGTCGATACCGTGGAACAGCGCGGCGAAGTCGAGTTCCGGCGGCAGCCGCAGGGGGATGAACCCGAAGCAGCGAATGCCCAACCGCTGGAACGATTTCGCATCCGTGCCGCCGGAGAGCATGTAGGGCACCGTGCGGGCGTCGGGGTCCAGCGCCAGCAGCGAGGCGTTCATCTGGTCGACCAGGTCACCGTCGAACGTCGTCTCGTAGGAGGGCAGATCGCGTTCCCACGAGCGGACCACGTCGGGTCCGATCAGCGCGTCGACCTCGCGTTCGAACGCCTCCTTGCGCCCCGGCAGCACCCGGCAGTCCACCATGGCCTCGGCGGTCTGCGGGATGACGTTGGCCTTGTAGCCCGCCTTGAGCATCGTCGGGTTGGCGGTGTCGCGCAGCGTGGCGCCGACGATCCGCGCGATGCCGCCCAGCTTGGCGATGGACCCCTCGAGATCCGGGGAGTCGACGTCGAACGAGTACCCCGTCTCCTCGGCGACGGCGTCGAGAAATTGCTCGACCGTGTCGCTTAGCACCAGCGGGAATTGGTGGCGCCCGAGTTTGGCGACGGCTTCGGCGACCGCGGTGACGGCGTTGTCGTCGTGCACCATCGACCCGTGTCCGGCCCGGCCGCGCGCGGTGAGGCGCATCCACGACAGACCCTTCTCGGCCGTCTCGATGAGGTAGAGGCGGCGCTCACCGCCGTCGCGGCGCGGCACCGTCAGCGAGAACCCGCCGACCTCGCCGATCGCCTCGGTCACACCGTCGAACAGGTCCGGCCGGTTGTCCACCAACCAGTTCGCGCCGTAGGTGCCGCCGTGCTCCTCGTCGGAGACGAAGGCGAACAGCAGATCGCGCGGCGGGACGATGCCTGCGCGTTTGAAGTGGCGGGCGACGGCGATCATCATCCCGCACATGTCCTTCATGTCGACCGCGCCGCGGCCCCAGACGTATCCGTCGGACACCGCGCCGGAGAAAGGGTGCACGCTCCAGTCGGCCGGTTCGGCGGGCACCACGTCGAGGTGGCCGTGGATCATCAGGGCGCCACGGGACGGGTCCGCGCCGGGCAGACGGGCGAAGACGTTGCCCCGATTCGGCGCGCCCGCGTCGAGGTACTCGCACTCGTAGCCGACCTCGGTGAGTTGGGCCTGCACCCACCTGGCGCAGTCGCCCTCACCCTTGGTCGTGGCCGGGTCTCCGGTGTTGGAGGTGTCGAAGCGAATCAGCGAGCTGACGAGTTCGACCACCTCATCCGCGGGTCCTGTCACAACCACCATTCGTACCAGGGACACCGGGTTTGGGTTCGGGCTGCCTGATCCGATAGCCTTAGCTGCCCACGCGGGACGTGGGACGGTCCGAGTGGCGGAATGGCAGACGCGCTAGCTTGAGGTGCTAGTGCCCTATTAACGGGCGTGGGGGTTCAAGTCCCCCCTCGGACACATCCGGCGACACGACTCAGGTCGGCAGTCGCCGTGACTCGCCGAAGATGCGGGTCGTAGTCGAGACGCAGGCCCAAGCTTGCGTACACCTCGGCGCGCTCAGCTCCGGTTGCCGCGCCGAGGATGACCGACAGTCCGCCTAACTCCTTAACTAACTCACTGATCTCGGCGGCACACATGGCGCGGGGCCGCGCCACTCGCTCAACGCGTGCCCTCAGCTCGTCGCGCTCGGCGGTACGTTGACGCAACGCAGCAGTTAGATCCTCAACGGCCACGCCAGACTCCACGGCGGTGATCAAGGCAGCCACTTTGGCATTCGCCTCGCTCAGCTGGCGCTGCAAGGCGGCGTAGCCAGGTCCGGCCGCCGGGTCCACGTCTTGCCCGCGTGCGAGGTCTTCTGGATCGGCCAGAGTGGCGATCCATTCGTCGAGTCGCGCTGTCACTGCGTCTTCGCGGAGATAGACGGTGCGCGGATGATCACTCAGGTCCACAGGTACAGAACGTGACTTGCCGAACTCACAACGGTAGAGGATCCGCGTTGTTTGCTTCCCCGGCCGGGCGGCGCCCTGCATGCGGCGTCCACATGCGGCACAGAACAGCAGCCCGCGCAGCGCATATGGCACCGTCGATTCTCTGCTACACACAAGACCCGGACCCCGCCGCGCCTGCATCCGAAGTCGGACAGCCCGCGCCAGCTCGTCAGTGATCAGCGCTTCGTGCGTTCGCCGGTCAGGTGCGATCCAGTCGACCTCGTCACGCCACCGCATGCGAGTCTCGTACCCGGCAGCGACATCGTCGGGGTTGACCAAGACCTCGTATTTCTCCTGCTTGCCCCACACACGAATACCGCGGTACGCCGGGTTGTCGAGGATTGCGCGGATCGCCGAATGGGACCATCCGCGCGGATCACGGTGCCGGTTCCGCTCCGGGTCATATTGGCTTGGTGATGGCACTCCATCGTCGGTGAGCTGCTGTGCGATGAAGCGCAAGCCAGCACCATCGGCGTACATGCGGTAGATCCGCTCGACGACCGAACATGTCGCGGGGTCGGGTTCGAGACGATGGAGCCGCTGCCCAAGACTTGCCTTGGCAGGGTTGGGATGCGGGCCGGCATCGACGAGTCGATACCCGTACGGTGGGCGACCGCCGAGGTATCTGGTTGTGTCCTGCGCGAGTGCCGACATCGCGGTACGGACGCGCATCTGGATTCGTGCGCGTTCTCCCTTGCTCATACCGCCGAAGAGCGTCATCACGAGGTCGTGTGCCTCGGATCCGGGATCAACCGCTCCGCCGACTTCAGGCACCCATAGGCCAACCCCGTAGTGCGTGAGCACCGGGAAAGTGAGCGCAAATTGCGGTCCGTAGAACGCGCGAGCAGGTTCCCCGATCACCACGGCATCGAAGCCACGGTCACGAGAAGTGACATCTGCAAGCAGACGTGAAGCCTCCGGTCTGCGTTTCCAGGGAAGCGAACGGCTTTGACCTATATCGAAGTAGTCGACAGCGAGGACTCCGCCATGCGGAGTGATCAGATCGATGGCACGACGTTTCTGCCAGCTGCGGCTCGCCTCGGGATCTTGAGCGTCCTCGGTACTCACTCGGCCATAGAAAGCGAACCTGAGGCTCATGCCACTTCCCTTCGTGATCCGCGGGTCCGGTCCCGCACAGCCAGTATGACGTTTACCAGCGCGCGGTTGGCCTCGCGCGGAAGCCGATTCCGGTTCGGCAGGTCAATTTGAACACCTCCCTCTGACATGCTCGGTGCATTAATTCGAGCGTCACATTCGGAGCGAGCATGTGGGGTTGGGCATCGTTCAGCCATCGCTTGCCCCTGGTGGATCCCAATGCTGGCTGCGTGTGTGGCGACGGGCTTCCACTAGTCCGATGCGGCGGATGTGAATACGTTGGAGGGCCGCGGAATAGACGAGACTGCGATCGCCGAGGCTGCCGGGGCCGGCACGGTCAAACTCCCACGCCACCAGATCATCGCCACCGGCGAAGTCACAGTCGGGATCGTATTGGTATGCAGTGCTTTTCGAGCTTTCCTGACGCGTCCAAATGGCGCGCTGTTCGCGCAGCACGGTCATGGTAGTCGAATAACGGCGGGATTTGCTGGTGATGTGGCCGCGGAATCCGAGGGTGTGCAACCACCGCCCGATGCCGGACAGTCCTTTGTCCGCGAGATCGCTGATGGTGGTCAGGATGGTCCGCACATGCTCGGACACGTCCAGGTCGGGTATGGCTTCCGTAGATAGGCGGCGTGCGCTGATTCCGAGGGCTGCCAAGGATTTGGTGACATACTTGGCGAGATAGCGCGCCACCAGCCGGCTAGACATGGACCGGCTTGAGCCTGAATTGTGCTCATTTGGCGGCGGATCCACCGATGCGGTTAGCGGTTGGGTGTCGATCTGTGTGCCGAACCGTATCGTCTGCCCACCGCCATCGGCTGTCGGGTCGTTGACGGTGAGTGTGACGGTGCGGATGGCGTACTGGATGACCTTAGCGAGTTCGACTGCACCGATAGGTGATTCCCACCCGGGGCGGTCAAGGTCGTCGTGGGGATCCAGGCGGATCAGTGCGTGGATGTGTGGGATAGCGCGGGCTTGCAGTTCGACGATCTTGATGAAGCTCACTCGCACCGTATCCGGGTCAACTCCGGCGGCTTTCAGGCTTTTGCGTAGGGCGCGCCGCAGGGTGATGGTGAAGCGTCGCCACAGTTCGGGCAGGTGCCACGTGAACAGCACATGCCCGGCATAGTCGTAGCACTCCGGACACAGCGGCTGGCCGACCCGCTCGTCGCCATGATCATGGGACATGCTGCACCACAATTGTTTTCCATGCGGGCAGCGTCGGTAGCCGCCGACCCGGTGCTGGTCGCGGCACACCTGCGCTGCCTTCTCCCGTGACTTCGTGGCGGTGTGGACGGCCCCGAAGCTCGGTGCGGTGAGAGTGACAAACACTTGCGGATGATCGGCCACCGTGGTGGGCATGCCGTGGTGACCGCCAGCGGCACCGGCGTGCACGAGTTGCCAGGTGTCGCGGGCGTAGAGATCCGAGCAGGAGGGGCAGATGTGGGCGCGACGGTTGTTGCAGCGCGTCCATACCACCCGCTGACGCCCGTACTCATCGGCACCGATCAGCTGGATGGGGTGGGCGCAGAATCCGACGGATTCTGCTCGTCGCCACCAGGATTCGTATCCCATCGAGGCGGCGCGCCGCACCATCTGCTCGACCACCCGGGCGGTGTCAGCTGTATCCGGAACACCCGGTAGGACAAGCTGCGCCGATGTCGTGGAGCTATTCACCGCTGCCCTCACTCGCGGTGTGGCCGGTATCGGTGTTGTGTGGCTGGTGGGGCTTGTTCGGTCGCCTCGCGGTTCGGCGGAACCGGCTGGCCAGGGCGGTAATGTCGTGGTCGGTGACGTGAAAGGCCCGCACCCGCTGGGCGTGGGCGGTGCCGTCAACCATCATGTAGCCCACCCCGGGGGTGGTGTCGGGGATGCGGTCGCATTCTGCCCCGGCATCGCGCGCCCCTTGGCCGAGGACCATGGTGGTTTGGGTGGCTTCGGTCAGCCGCAACCCGATCCGCACCGTGAACAGCTGCCGTACCGGCAGGGTGTCTTTGGCCGGGTCTTGGACCGCGGCGACCACGCTGATGCCGACTGCGCGGCCTTGGGAGAGCAGCAGGCCCAGGAGTTGTTCGACTTCGGTGCGGACCTTGCGGTCGGTCACGTATGCGGTCAGTGCGGCGATCTCATCGATCACCGCAACGAACAACGGCTCCGACGTCGTGGGGGTGTGTAGGCGGGTGTGGCCGCGCAGACGATTCGCCCGGGCGTGCATCACCGTGACGAGCTGGCGTAGCAACTCCAGGGTGGTGTCGGTGGCGTCGTGGGTGAACACGGTGAACAGGGGTGCTCCGGCACCGAGTTCCATGCCGCCTTTGGGGTCGATGACACACAACCGGACCAGCCCGGTCTTCACCGCGGGGGCAATGCCGGCGATCAACGACCACAGCACTGAGCCTTTGCCTGCGCCGGTTGCCCCGGCGATCAGCACGTGGTGACCGAGCAGCGGCACCTGCCACCAATGTCGCGTTTCGGTGATCCCGACCCGCACCGACACCAGATCGACCGGGGTGGCCGGGGTTGGCATGGGCAGGGCGATCGGTTCAGCCAGCACGTCTGCGCGCATTAACGTGATGCGCAGTTCGCCGGGCGAGATGGCGGTGATGCTGATGCGGCCGGCGCGCCACGCGGCGGCCAGCGCGTCGGACTGTTTATGCCAATCTGCCACGGACTGGCCGGTGACGATCCGCACCACGAGCACATCGGTGGTTTTACCGATCGTCACCGTGCGCAGGGTGGGAGTGAGAGTGCGTCCGCCGAGGGTGGCGGTCAGGCCGTGCAAGGTGCAGGTCGATTCCCAGGTGCGGGTGTAGCGCGACCACGTGAGCCAGCGCCGCCGTACCGGTTCGGTCACCCAGGCGCGAAATGACCCCGGTTGGAGCCAGGCCCAGCCCGCATACCCGGCACTGCACACGATCGCGCAGATCAGGCCCACGCGTGGGCCGTGGCTGATAGCAAGGACGAGGCTGGCGATGATGGGCACGCTGATCGCCGGGAACAGCACCGCCCACCACAGCACATACCCGGATGCGGTGAACAGCGACATGACCAGTTCTCCGAACCAGTCGTCATCGCCTGATCCACTGTTGGTGGTGTTCTTCTTGTTCGATGTCATGAGAGATGCCCTCCGTGAGCGTGTGGTCAACAGCAATGCCCGGGGTGTCGGGGTGGCGGGGTGCGATGATCTGCTCACCGCACCCCACACCCGCTTGGGGGTTGTTACTTCTGCGGGCGTGTCTGCTCACTCGGCGCAGCACCACTGGCGGTGGCGGCGGTGAGGGCATCAGCACGGAACGCCACCCCGCTGCGATCACCTTGGGCCCACGGGATGGCCACCAGACCAACTACCGAAACAGGCTGCGTGACTGTCACTTTGGGGTCTCCTGCCACAGTGACAATGAGCACTTCGCCGCCGGAGTCATCCAGCGCGAGGACCTGGGTGGCGTACATCGGCATCCCGGTGGCGGTGTCGACTTTCGGGGCGCCGGTTTCGAAGTTCAGCCGTGGCTCAGGAGCGCGGGTGACGATAAAACGAGTCCCAGACGTATCGATTCTCAAACGCATTGTCCTACTGGTCCTTTCGTGAGCTGTTGACGCCGGTCCGGCGCTGGACTCAGTTCACGTGGACATCACGGACGTTGCGAGAGACATATGCCGACATTTCCGACACATCCACGGGCATTTCGGACACGGCCCGGACATACCCACGGACATCACACCGGCACTATCGCCGCCGGGTGGCGGCAGTCGCATGGCAAACTAGACACCACGCGCTGAGGGATGGATACGGACGACACGGGAAGATGTGCGCTGGCACGATGGACGAGCAGGACGGCACCGAGGCCGCCATCACTCCCAACGATCGCCTCGTGCAGCGGCTACACGCCAAAGGTCTGTCCTCGCAGCGGTTCGCCACCGCGGTGGGTGTCGATATCAAGTCGGTGCGACGCTGGCTGGCCGATAGCGACTACAGAATTCGCGAACACAACGCCCACAGAGCCAGCGAGGTGCTCGACTGCACCCCGCATGACCTGTGGCCCAACCAGTACCCACCCTCCACCGCGAGCGCAGTGGCAACAGCGTCTGCGGGTGGGCCGTTCACCGCGACCCTGTATGCCAGCCGCACCCAGCTACCCATCACCATGTGGCAGCAGCATTTCGCCGACGCCACCACCGGCATCGACATCCTCGTCCTGGCGGCCACGTTCCTGTTCGACACCCTCGACGGATTCCTCGACACCCTGCTCGCCGCCGCCGCCCGCGGTGTGACGGTGCGGTTTCTCGTCGGGGACCCCGACACCCCCACCACGATCCTGCGCGGCGAGGAGGAAGGGATCGGCGAGGCCGTCATCGCCCGCTGCCGCACGTCCGTGGAACTGCTCGCCCCTCACGCCGGCACCCCGGGGCTGGACATCCGCACCCACGACACCGCGCTCTACACGTCGATCTTTCGGGTCGATGACGCCATGATCGTCAACTTCCACATCTACGGCTCAGCCGGGCGCAACAACCCTGTGCTGGTTCTGTCACGTCACCACGAGCCACGGCTCTGGGCCACCCTTGAAGACGCTTTCACCCAGGTCTGGGACCATGCCAGACCGCTGACCTCGAAAGGCTGACCCCGATGCGCACCGACTACTACAACGACCCCAACGCCCCGGCGCCCAACAGTGTCGTTCCGTCGGCCTCGGCCATCGTCACCGACGAACACGGTCGCATTCTGCTGATCAAACGCCGCGACAACACCCTGTGGGCGCTACCGGGCGGCGGCCACGACATCGGCGAAACTATCGCCGACACCGCCGTGCGGGAAGTCAAAGAGGAAACCGGGCTTGACGTCAAAGTCACGGGTCTGGTCGGTGTCTACACCAATCCCCGCCACGTGGTCGCGTTCACCGATGGCGAAGTCCGCCAGCAATTCTCGCTCCTGTTCACCACCACGGTGCTCGGCGGCACCCTTGCCATCGACCACGAAAGCACGGACATCGCCTGGACTGCACCCGACGAGATCCCTAACCTGGATATGCATCCGTCGATGAGGCTGCGCATCGAGCACTACCTGCAACACCGCGACGGCCCCTACCTCGGCTAACCGGCTGGGTTTATAGCCAGTCGCGTACTCGCCGGACGGCCGCCAACAATTCGTCGCGGCCCGCGTCGACCGCCCGGTGCACCGGGTCCTCGGATCCATAACGCGACAGCACGTCGCGTAACCGATCGCGCGGTGATATCGGCGCCCCGTCAGGTCCGGTCGTCAGATCGCAAAAAGTCAGCACATCAAGGAAATCGCTGGGCGGATCACTGAACGCGGATAAGCCTGACAAGCCCCGCTCGGCAGCCTCCGCGTGCGCTCCGGTATGAAAGGCCACCAAGGAGGCGGCCAGCTCCCCGAAGCCGGCCGCTCGCACGTACTCCGCTCCATCGAGCGGATGAAACCCGGTCCGGCGCAACGACGATGCGTAACCGATATCGTGCAGCCACGCCGCTGCGACCAGACAGTCCGCTGTCTGGGGATCGAAACGCCGACTCAACCGCTCGGCAGTCGCCGCGACGCCCCGGACATGCGCCAACCGCCGCGGCTGCTCAGCCAGCCGCGTCTCGGTCTCGCGCCGTGCACGCTGCGTCAGAACCCCGCTCACAGCCGCCAGCTTACGAGCCACAGCACCATGACGCAGCCCCCTCGCAGCTTATGACGTAGATCCTGGAGGCCAGGATCTGCGAGGAACGGCGGCTACCTGCAGGCTTCGCTACGCTCGCTCTGCTCCCGTACGCTGGCGCTCCCGTCCGCGCCGCTCCCTGCGCTTCGCCCTCCGTCCGCCGCCACGCACACATGCACCCACGACCGGCGCCGGAACTAAGTCGCAGGCCACCACAGCTCTGGCATCACGACGAAGCGCAGCTGCCCTCGCTCCTCGCCGCATCGAGACGCCGCGAGCGGCAGGCTGGACCAACAGCCGCCTGACCGTCGTTGACCTGCGATGTGAGAACTTTCTTTACTGGTATCAAGAACTAGAGTCCGATACGTTTGGCAATGATCTCATTCATGATTTCGTTGGTGCCGCCGCCTATTCCGAGAATCCGGCAGTCTCGGTAGTGTCTCTCGATCTCAGACTCACGCATGTAGCCCATCCCACCAAAGATCTGAACCGCCTCATTGACCACGTAGTCGCACGCATACACAGCGGTGTTCTTGGCCATCGACACCTCGGCAACGACATCCTCCCCCGCTAGCCACCTCTGCATGACCGCACGGGTATAGGTGCACGCCACGTCGACCTGTCGAGCCATCTCCGCGAGCTTATGGCGAATGACCTGGCGCCCCGTCAAGGGTCTACCGAACGTTTCACGCTCCCGCGCCCAACTCTTGGCGAGATCGAGAGCCCGACCCGCCGTCGCGTACGCCTGGACGGCGATGCCGAGCCGTTCAGCCTGAAATTGCTGCATGATCTGCAAAAACCCGCTGTTTGCTGCCCCCACCAGGTTCTCAGCCGGTACGCGAACGTCGACGAAAGACAACTCGGCGGTGTCGCTACATCGCCATCCCATCTTGTCCAACCGGCGGGACACTTCGAATCCAGGCGAATTCTTGTCGATCACGAGCAATGAAACTCCACCGTAACCCGGTCCGCCGGTGCGTACCGCCGTAGTAACGAAGTCCGCCCGAACTCCGCTGGTGATGAACGTCTTTGCTCCGTTGACCACGTAGGTGTCGCCGTCGCGCACTGCGCGTGTGCGCAAATTCGCGACATCTGAACCTGCCCCAGGCTCGGTAACGCCCAGCGAGCCGATCATCTTTCCTGCGAGCGTCGGACGGACATATCGTTCAATCAGGGCGTCGGAGCCATTGGCGGCAATGTGGGGAAGGGCAATGCCATGGGTGAACAAGGCGGCGCAGACGCCAGTGGACCCGCCTGCGGCCAGGATGGCCTCAGTGACCAGTGCAGAGTCAATCGCATTGCCGCCGCTGCCGCCGACTTCTTCCGGGAACCCGATTCCGAGAAGCCCCACCTCGGCAGCATTGAGATGCAGGTCGCGCGGAATCTCACCCACGTGCTCCCATTCCGCTAGCTTCGGCGCGATTTCACGTTCCACGAAAGACCGCGCCATTTGGCTCAGCGCTCGTCGCTCCGGCGTGGTCCACACCTCCGGGGCGATAGCGAAACGAGCAGCCCCATCCCCGCTTGCCGTGGTCGTGCCAGCGTCCGTCATCTCAGCCTCCAGAGAATTTGATAAATGATCTATGAGGTGTCTGATGCTTGCCGTCCTCACGACGGGAAAGAAGGACGCGACGCCAACCACCCAAGCGGCCCGGCCGCATGATCTGCAGCGACGCAAGGACATGAAGACCAGCAGTGGGCATGATGCTCTTCAGAACCGGACCAGCCCTCGGATGTTTTTTCCTGAACGCATATCCTCGTAGCCCTCATTGATTTGGTCGAGGGAGTATTCGCGGGTGACCAATTCATCGAGCTTCAACAACCCAGCGGAGTACAGCTCGACCAGTCGCGGAATATCGTGCGGCGCATTGGATGAGCCATACAAAGCGCCACGAATCTGCTTCTCGTAAAGCGTCATTTCAAGCAGTGATCCTGAGATCGATGAGTCGTCGGGGTGCCCGATGGCCGTGACCACGACGCGCCCGCGCTTTCCGACCAAGGCCAGCGCTTCCGCGGTGTAGGAGGCCTCAGCCACATCGGTGGTGAGGATGCAGACATCAGCCAGCTTGCCCAGCGTCATATCGCTGACCAGCGACCAAGCTTCATCCATCGAGGCCGCGGTGTGCGTCGCACCGAACCCGCTCGCTTGCTCTCGCTTGAACTTCACCGGATCGACCGCCACAATCGCCAGCGCTCCCGCGATTCGCGCGCCCTGAATCGCATTCATTCCGATTCCGCCCGCTCCCACTACCACGACGGTGTCCCCGGCGCGCACCTCCCCAGTCCGCACCGCAGATCCGTAACCGGTCGTGACGCCGCAACCGATCAAGGCTGCCCGATCCAGGGGGATTCCGCCGTCAATCTTGACCACGGACGCCTGCGGCACCACTGTGTACTCGGAAAACGTCCCGAGCAAACACATCTGCCCGACGTCCTCGCCTCGTGCGTGAAAGCGATAGGTGCCGTCGATCTGCGGTCCCATCATGAGCGCCGCTCCCAACTCACAGAGATTGCCCATGCCGCGCGCGCAGTACGAGCAGCGCCCACACGAGGGAAGGAAGGTCAAGATGACAGAATCACCTTCGGACAGTTCCTCAACCCCTTCGCCGCACTCCACGACTGTGCCAGCACCCTCATGACCCCCCACTACCGGCAATGGGATCGGGAGGTCGCCGGTCACCAGATGTTCGTCGGAATGGCACAAGCCGGTGGCCGCCAGCCGCACGAGGACCTCCCCGGGACCTGGCGGATCCAAATCGACTTCTTCGACCTCCCACTTCTGCTCCAAGCCCCACAAAACAGCCGCACGTGTCTTCATGTTGAAGTCCCTTCTATCGAATTACGCTTCTCGAGTAGTTATCCCGACCGCGCACGGTGGTCGCGCGAACTGTCCTGGATGATCTCCGGGCACATCGCCCAGAGGCCCGCGCCGCTCACCCGTGCCCGGGCGCGGTACCGCACCGACATCACACATTGAGCAGGTCGTGACGCTTGTCGGCCTCAAGGATTGCCCGGTATTCCGGAAAGAGGTTCTTTGCCTGCGGTATGAGCTTGATCAGTTTGGTGACAGGACCTTTCGCTCGTACAGTTCCTTTCGCCATCGCCATGGTCAAGTTCACCTTCCCCAACCAGAACCTGTTGCCGGTATCCGCGGACATGAACAATTCGACATTCGGTGTAACGCCACTGTCCGCGCCGGTCTCTACGACCTTCTCCGGCATATCCACGGTTAGTACCGCATCCGGATCGGTGTAGTGGATCCGTAACACCACCCCGGACCCGGCAAGTCTGTTCGCAAGGTCTTCGTTCTCCAAACCTCGTCGAAAGATGCCGGCGAGGTAGCGGTAAACCTCTTCCGCATCAGCGAAGACAGCCATCGTGATTCTCCCTTCTTATGACACAATTCAAAGCGCTCAAATAAATCTGCTGGGTCGCAACCAGTTCGGCTTGCTCCGAAGCAATCAGAACTCATAGGAGTAGATCTCCTGCCTCCCTCAGCGCCTCCGCGAGTCGACGTTCGGCTGTCGGCAATTGCGCAGCCACGGACGCGGCGCCGCTCGCTCTTCGGTGCGGATCTGCACCGCGGTCATAAGCGGCGTGCGCAACCGCGGTCCACAACTCAGATGCGGTCTTTGCAGCCTCCGCTGCTTTAAACGCAGGTTCGAAACTCAACTCTTCAGCGACGCGCCGACATCCACGTGCTTGCAGATCTCGGAACAGACCGCCTCCGGTTCCGGCTTTTTCGATGAAGGCGCTCAGCGCAAACAAGGCTCCGTCGAGGGTGTCGTCGTCAAAGATCTTCGGCCACCGCTTGAGATCCTCCACAAAAGTCGATACCCCTGGTAGCCCACGCACCTGAATTTCACAATCGGAGTCCTCGGTGATCGGCGCGCTCACACACGAACCCTGCATCGCGTCCGCGGACCTACGGAAGGCCGACCGGGCAGCATTGCCGAGATCTGGTGCCGCGCCGGGCCACTCGACTACGTAGGTGGTGTGCCGCGTGGGGACGGGAAATCCCGTCGATGCCCGCGCCTTCCGTAGATTCTCGTAAGGCACGGCTTGAGGTGTATCGCGATCGTTATCGACCACGAAGGCGAGTTCCTCGTCGTCGTCGTACCCTACGATCACGACATCGTGCCGGCTCATACTCAGACGCGTTCTCAGATAGGGCAATTCGGCGATGTCAGTCCACACCATGACCGGCGTACCGGCATCGATCTGTTCGGTCACCCATTTCCACCCGAGATCGGGGTCGTCTGTCGAACGACACTCGAAGCGCGCGCCCAACCGGGTCAAGTATTCGTCTTCGAGGTCCGCGCTGCGTCCAACGAGGTAGATCGGTGGACGTAGGTGGGCCGAGCGAACATACGAGAAGTCGAGGGCCCCGCCGAGAGCAAACACGATGCCTTCGTCCGGGGTGTCATCACCCCAACGGATCCCGGCCCATTCGGTCAAATCCCGAAGAGCCCCCGATCCGCAGTGGCCGCCCATGTCGTGGCGATACGGCACCACCATCGATGCCATCAGTCCTCCTCCTCTAGATGACTAACGTGCGGGCGGCAACTCCTCTGAGTCATAGGGAACGCGAGATGATTTCCTTCATCACCTCGTTCGTGCCGGCATAGATTTTTTGCACGCGCTGATCCACCCACAACCTCGAGATGGGGTACTCGGTCATGTAGCCATATCCGCCGTGAAGCTGCATACAGTCATCGAGTACCTTCATCGCTCGCTCAGTGGTCCACCACTTCGCCATGGCGACGGTCTGCACGTCGAGTTGACCCGCAAGGTGCAGGTCGATGCAGTAGTCGAGGAACACTCGTGCGATGCGCGTTTCTGTCGCGGCTTCAGCCAGCGTGAACTTAGTGTTCTGAAAGCCAAAGACAGGCCGACCGAACGCCTCCCGCTCACGGGTGTACTTGAGCGTCTGCTCCAGGGCAAGTTCCATCGCTGCGACAGCCCCCACCGCGACGATGAGTCGCTCTTGTGGCAGCTGCGTCATCAGCTGAATGAAGCCCTGTCCCTCAGACTGGCCCAGTAGATGCGAGCGCGGAACTCTCACTTCATCGAAGAACAACTCGGAGGTGTCCTGGCCGCGCTGGCCGATTTTGTCGAGAACCTTGCCGCGCCGGAATCCCGCCCGGTCAGCCTCGACAACGATCAAAGAGATGCCCGCAGCGCCCTGGCTCGGATCTGTCTTGGCAACAACGATGATGAGGTCGGCCTGTTGGCCGTTGGTGATGAAAGTCTTGGAGCCGGTGATCACGTACTCGTCACCGTCCAGGAGGGCTTTTGTCTTGACGCTCTGCAGATCGGACCCGGTCCCCGGTTCTGTCATGGCGATCGCCCCGATCATTTCACCGGACGCCATCTTGGGAAGCCACTGCGCGCGCAGCTCTTCAGTCGCGTACTGCAGGATGTAGTGGGCGACGATTCCGCTGTGCAGTCCCGCGCCCCATGAGCTGTCACCTATGCGGGCCTGCTCTTCAAGCACGACCGCTTCGTGCGCGAAAGTGCCACCGCCTCCGCCGTATTCCTCAGGTATAGACATGCAGAGCAGGCCCAGCTCGCCTGCTCGGTTCCACAGTTCTCGGTCGACGTGGTGCTGGTCTGCAAAGCGGTTCGCATGCGGCGCCAATTCGGCCGAGAAGAACTTCGCAGCGAGGTCACGAAGCTCGAGTAATTCGGCATTCATCCAGGGAGAGATTGGTGAGGACATGATTACCTTCCGACAGTTGGAATTTCAGGGATTTGACGTTATGACGTTTCGATTTCGATGAGGTATTCGCCGGCAGAGTGGCGCGCACGGATGGCCTTTTTGTCGTACTTTCCGACGCTCGTTCTCGGAATATCGGACACGAAGCTCCATCGCTCGGGAATCCACCATTTGGCGACTTTGTCCGCAAGGAACGATCGGAGTTGGTCAATGTCAACATCGGTTCCGGGGTGGACGACGACAAGCGCCAACGGCCTTTCCTGCCATTTATCGTCCGCGACGCCGACTACCGCCGCTTCGTACACGGCAGGGTGGCCGATCAGCGTGTTTTCCAGCTCCACCGAGGAGATCCATTCGCCACCTGACTTGATGACGTCTTTCGAGCGGTCGGTCAGTGTCAGATAGCCCTCGGCCTCGATCTTGCCCACATCACCGGTACGCAGCCATCCTTCGTCGAACTTCTCCGTATCGTTGTCTCCGAAATAGGACCCGGTGATCCAGGGACCGCGCGCCTGGATCTCCCCAACTGATTGCCCGTCCCACGGCACGTCTTTCCCGTCGTCGTCCCGCAACCGGATTTCGACACCGCAGATCGGCCGGCCCTGGGATGCGCGCAGCTCCCAGCGCCGCGTCGCGTCGGCTCTGTGAGGCGGACGTGCAACGGTCGCCAACGGAGAGGTTTCGGTCATACCCCAGGCCTGCACAATGGGCACGTCGTACTTCTCTTCGAATGCCCGCATCAACGAAAGCGGAACAGCAGACCCCCCGCACGCGACCAGCCGTAACGAAGAAATGTCCCGCTCAGGGTGCGAATCCAGATATCGGTCGACATCGTTCCAGATCGTCGGCACTGCACCGGCCAAGGTCGGTCTGGTGTCTTCGATGATCGACACCAACGGTTCGGCTTGGAGATACCGGTCAGGCAGTACCAGATCCGCACCGGACATCAACGCTGCGTAAATAAGCCCCCACGCATTGGCGTGAAACATTGGGACGATGGCCAGCAGACGGTCGGCCTCGCTGACTGACAAAGCGTTAGCTGTGCAGGCGGTCAGGGAGTGAAGGTACGTCGAACGGTGGCTGTAGACGACGCCTTTGGGATCTCCGGTGGTACCGCTCGTATAACACATGGCCGCGGCGGACAGCTCGTCGAGCTCAGGCCAGTCGAATGATTCTTCTTGGCCGGCAAGCACTTCCTCGTAACGCAGAACGGTCTTCCCGCATCCCTGTAGCGGGGCAAGGTCGCCCTCTCCGGTGACGATGACGGTGTGCACCGACGCCATCGCTGGGAGCGCGCGCGCCAACAACGGGGCAACCGAAGCGTCGACTAGGACGATCTGATCGCTCGCGTGGTTGGCGATGTACGCCAGTTGCTCTGGGGCCAAACGAATGTTGAGCGTGTGCAGGACCGCGCCCATGGAGGGAATCGCACAGTAGGCCTCCAGATGTTCCTGGTTGCTCCACTGGAAGGTGGCCACGCGTTGGTCTGCCGTGACGCCAAGACTGCGCAGCGCATTGGCAAGGCGAGCCACTCGCGCCAGCACAATGCGGTAAGGCGTTCTCCGATATCCATTTCCGGTCGGAGTGACGACCTCGCTGTCACCGTGTATGGCTGCCGCATGCTGGACGATCGCCGACACCGTGAGCGGAACATTTTGCATTGTGCTTTGCATCGTGTAGTGCCCTTTCAGGCGAAGAGGTCGGGACGGCTGTTCGGCTGATCGATGAATGTGCCGTAATGCGTTCTCAGTGCTTGCAGGATGTCTGCTAGGGGTAGATCGTCGTAGGCTCCCCGGTCGCGCAGATACTCCATGTGCTGGGTGCCGTCAGCGGTGAAACCATGGAGTAGCGCGTCGCTACGGCCGTCGAACTCGATCGGCGAGACACCGAAGCGTGCGCACAGCTCGCGATTGAACGCCGGGGTGGCCTTTACCCACGCACCGTTGAGGAACATGAGACTGTAGCCGTGGTAGACGAAAACGTCGCTACCACCCATCCGCTCGCGCAATGCCTTGGTCTGGAGGTGGTTTCGGACGTCGGCGAACCCCAGCCGCGCCGGGATTCCCGCCGCTCGGCACGCTGCAGTCAAGAGCACGGCCTTCGGGACGCAGTAGGCCCGTTCTGCGGTCGCGACGGTGCTGGCGCGATACGCGTGCGGGTTGTCGGTCACCGTGTAGGGGTCGTACCAAATGGAGTCACGGACCGCGGTGAAGATGGCGATGGCCTTCTCGGTGTCGCCGCAGGCATCACGGATCGTCGATGACACGAAGTCACGTACCGAATCTTGTTGCCAGTCAAGAAACTCCGTGGGTTCGAGGTAGGGCCTGTGGTCGACGGTCATCGGCGCTTCAACTGCAACGGAAGTCCGTCCACCGGAATGGGCAGGGAGGTGTTGTCCCATCGGACGTGATAGTTCTCCGGCACCGTCCAGGTGAGCGAACGCAGCATCCTGTGCAGGATTGCTTTGACCTCGAGCGTCCCGAATTGCATGCCGATGCACTTGTGCGCTCCACCTCCGAACGGAACCCAGGCGAATCGGTGGTGTTGGTCTTCGCGCCGAGGCTCGTCGAAACGTGAGGGATCGAACCGCCCCGGATCACTCCAGATCGTTCGATCGAAGTGATTTACGGCAGGCGTTATAGCGCATAACGTGTTCGAGGGGATGTGATATCCATCGATGGCGACATCTCGAACCGTCTTGCGCATCACCAGCGGAACAGGTGCAAGCAGTCTGAGCGCTTCCTTGATCACGAGGTCGATGACCGTCATCTTCTCCAGGGCCTCGATGTCCGGCAACCCGTCACCGATGGCCGCGGCTTCCGCAGCCGCAGCCTCCTGCCACTGCGGATACTTGGCAAGGAAATAGGTGACCGCTGTGGTGGTGATCGTCGAGGTGTCGTGGGCCGCCATCATCAAGAAGATCATGTGATTCACCACATCCTCGTCGGAAAACCGCTCCCCGTCTTCGGTCGTGGCTTGACAGAGAGCAGCGAACAGATCCTCCGTTTCACCGGCTCGCGCGGCCGGCAGATGCCGGAAGAAGTAGTCCTCCAAAACGCGCCGCCCTTGCACACCAGCGCGGAATCTGGTTCCCGGAAGCGGAGCACGCACAAGGGAACTCGCCGCCCGGACCGTAGCGACGAACGCCTTGTTGACAGCATCGCTCTCGTCCTTGCCGCGGCCGCCCATGAAGACGTCGGTAGCGATGTCGAGGGTGAGTTCCTTCAACAGTGGGTAGATTCGAACCGACGGGCCCACCGGCCACGCAGGCACTGCCGAGCGAACGCATGGCGTTACCTGTTCGACGTATCCGGTCAGGCGCGGACGCGTAAACGCCTCCTGCATGATGCGCCGGTGCATCAAGTGCTCGTCGAAGCTCATGAGCATCAAACCGCGATGGAAGAAGGCGTCGATCAGGAAGGACCAGCCATCCTGAGAGAATGCCTTCGCTTCGCTCGTGAACGCCTCTCGAGTGGCGTCAGGGCCGGCGATGACCACCATCTTGGTGCCGAACGCGCCCATCCACGACACCGAACCCAGACGGTCGTAGCGCTCTCGACTGAAATCCGAGCCGAATCGGATGTAGTCGAGCGTGTGACCTACGAAGGGCAGTCCGGCATCCCCCCGGACGGCTTTCAATCCACTGCCCGCGGGTGCCGGTGCCAGTTCACGAACCGGCCAGTCCCGGCTCCATCGACGCCATCTGTCGTCGACGGCGTGAGGCGCGGGGACCATGATCACAGAGGACAACCGCTCCTTCACGTGGTGCGCAGGTGCGAGAAGGTGATTCGTCATGGTTCCTCCTGGACGCTGGGCCGCTTTGACGGCGTCCACCAGTCTTTACAAAGATGCCATTGATGTCAATATCTAGACATTATTGGCCTAGCGGTTAAGTGCGCGTCTCGTGCCCTTAGTCGGCCAGGCTCGGTTCTGCAGGGTCTCCGACCTTTAGACGCCCGACGTTTCTCAAGACGTAATCGCCGCTGTGCGGCTTCCGGGTAAGGAGTCGATAAACCAAGGTAGGCCCCGGCCAGTTCGTCGGGATTTCCCCGCTCGAGGTTCGATACCAGCTCGCACACAGCGCCCACACCGACCTCCGTAGTCGCCTTCTCAAGCGCGTGTTGTAGCGTTGCGCGCTCTCCGCCCTGACATCGATCGCATGACCCGGATGAGCAGCCACGGCTTTGATGAGCGTTGCGATGTGACGGACTTGTGACTCGATCATGTAGAGGATCGACCCCGAGCCCACATTCGTGTTGGGACCATAAAGCAGGAACAGGTTCGGGAACATGGGGACAGTGATGCCCAGATATGCGTACGCCTGGGTCTTCCAACCCTCGGCCAAGGAGACTCCGCGAGAGCCGCGCACGGACATCGGGGCGAGAAAATCGGTGGCGCGAAACCCGGTTCCGTAGATCACGACATCTGCAGGACGAAACTTTCCATCCACGGTCTTGACACCGTTGTCGCAGAGCTCTGCGATAGCCTTCGGCACCAACGACACGCGATCACTCGCGATTGCTGGATAGTAATCATTCGAGAACAGCACTCGCTTGCACCCTGGCGCGTCCGAAGGCATCAATTGCTCGCGCAAAGATGGGCTAGCAACCTGCCGATGTAGGTGGCGGCGCGCGATCGCACCGAGGACGCGTGAGAGGGGCTTCGCGTCGACTAGCGTCACAGCGAGCAACTCGAAAATTAGCCATACCGCGAAACGCTCGAGGCGCAGCGCCATCGGCAATAACTCGCTCACCCTGTCGTGAAGGACTCCATACCTGCTGTCCCACTTCGGCAAGATCCACGGAGCCGTGCGCTGATATAGCGTGACATGCTCCGCCTCCTGGGCGATGTGTGGCACGAATTGGATGGCACTAGCTCCTGTGCCGATGACGGCTACTTGCTTGCCGCGAAGCGAAACCGATCGGTCCCAACGCGCCGAATGAAAGCGCGGCCCCTGGAAGGTGTCTGCGTCGGCAATAACGGGTACGTGGGGCAAGGAGAGCTGACCCACGGCCGAGACGACGACATCGCAGGTTATTGTCTCGTTCGAGTTCGTAACCAGGGTCCAACGCCCTGGCTGGTCATCGAAGGTCATTGCGACAACTTCGGTCTGGGTACGCAGATGCGCGGCCAGTCCGCCACTCTCCACGAGTTGTTGGAGGTACTTGAGTATCTCGGGCTGCTCGGCATATCGCCGTGACCAACGAGGATTGGGCTTGTACGAGAGTGAGTACAACGCTGACGGCACGTCGCAGGCCGCTCCCGGATAGGTGTTGTCACGCCAAACACCCCCGATGTCTGCAGCCTTTTCCAGGATCGTGAAGTTCGTGAACCCGTCCTTCTTCAGCCGGTGGGCCATCGCAACCCCGGCGAAGCCGGCCCCGATGATCACGATCGACGGATCGTACGCGCGACAGGCCGTCGCGAAGTTGCTGCTCATGAGGCAGAGACGACTGACTTCACGCTGCGGCGGTCGAGGTGGTGTAGGTGTAGGAGCATTGCCTGTTCGGACACTTTCACCTGACTTCCGAGGCTTCAAGGAAGCGTCCCGCTCGATGAATCGCGTCTCGGGCTTCGGGAAGAATCCGGAACATAGCCTGGAATACATGGATCTGTCCCCGGTATACCTGGATGTCGACGTGGGATCCAGCTGATTGAAGTCGCTCGGCGAGACGGCGCGAGTCATCGATCAACATTTCTCTCCCGCCCACCTGAATGAGGATCGGCGGCATCGAGGTGAGGTCCGCGTCAAGCACGCTGAGGCGCGGATCTCCGCGATCTGCGCCACCTACGTAGAGGTCAAGAGCGCGCGCCGCTGATTGAGCGGAGGCAAAAGGATCCCGGCGGCGAAGTTCACGCGCTCTGGCAAGTTCGCACCTGAGATCCAGGACGGGAGACATCAGCAGCATCGCATCAGGGAGCGGCAATCCAACTGCACGAGCGCCCAAGGCCGTGGCCATCGTGAGCTGACCGCCCGCTGAATCGCCGGCAACCGCGACGGTGCGCTGACAAGAACCCGGGGACCCTCCGCTGGTAAGCCAGCGATACGCATTCAGCGCATCGTCCGCGGCTGCGGGATAGGGATACCGCGGGGCAAGACGATACTTCACTGCGAAGATGGGGCGCCCGCTCGCCGAGGCGAGTTCACCAAGAAGACCGCGGTGCGTCTCCGGCGAGCACATAGAATAGGCGCCGCCGTGGATGTACAGCAAAGGGTTGGCATGCGGATTAATGGCAGGCGTGGTGATCCAGTCCCCACGAACCGGGCCTCCGGCGAATACAGTGTCAACCTTGCGCACTGTGACGCCGCGCCGAGGCCGTGAGGCTACGAGCGCTGTTCGAAGCACGCGATCCATCACCGCAAGTCCGTAGGCGTTTGATGGCATCAGCTGCGCCAGTGGCCGCAGCGTGGTTCGCGAGGACATCGCGACGAGATGACTGGCAAGACTGGGCTGCCAGTCAGGGGCATCCATTCTGGTCACCGGGGACACACCTCTTCGGGCCGATTCTCGAATCGGTAGTCCGAGAGGCGAAAGGTGCGGCTCCGCCAATAGGTCTCCAGAGTCGTTGATGGACGGAGTGGAACGTCACCGTGCCTGTCGAAGTAGTAGCTGTTGGCACTGGAACAGCTCGGCTGCCAGAAAACCTGTCTGTGACGCCGCCTTAGCACTTCGGCGAAATAACGGTCGTTCGCCTCCTTCTTGACCTCCACCCAGTTAGCACCCAGCGCCCGCGCGCGACGAAGACACCGGACGATGTGCCGACTCTGCGCCTCGATGAGCGTGAAGTACGAGGAACCGTTGTAGCCGTACGGGCCGAAGATGTTGAAATGATTCGGAAATCCCGGGACGCTCACCCCTTCGAAGGCCTGCAGTCGATGCTCGCCCCACCATGTAGCCTGCTCCAGCCCGCCGCGTCCCTTCAATACGTAAGTAGGCATGTTGCCCGACTCCATCACTTTGAAGCCGGTGGCCAGGATCAAGACGTCAATGGGATGAGCTTTGCCGTCTCGAGTATGGACGGATGCATGGTCGATATGGGTTATGCCGCTCGTCTCGAGCGAAACGTTGGACCGGTTGTAGGTTGCGAGATAGGAATTGTGGAAGCTGGGTCGTTTACAGCCCAACGAGTAGCGCGGAATGAGTTGTTCTCTCGTCGTCGGGTCATGGACCTCACGCCGCATGTACCGCTTTGCGGCGCTCTCCATGACATCGGCGAACGGTATCACCGTATGAAAGTGAGCGGCGATTGGGAAAGTGATTTCCACGAACGCCTGGCTGGCGGTCCGGGTCGCCAATTGTGCCCCCGGCAGGAAATGTAGAAGCCTTCCACCCCACGTCGGTATGGGGAAGTCTGGCTTCGGCAGACAATAAATTGGAGTTCGCTGAAATACCGTCAGACTCTCTGCTTTCTTTGCGACTTCGGGTATCAGTTGCACCGCCGATGCACCGGTACCGATTACTGCAACCCTCTTCCCGCTGAGATCTTTGGCATTGTCCCATCTAGCCGTGTGGAGCGTAACGCCGGCGAAATCTCGCACCCCCTTGATTTCAGGCCACTTTGGCCGACTGAGAACGCCGGAGCAATTTATCACGAAGCGTGCCGTGAACTCCTCACCATTGGCACTGGTCAAATGCCACCGTGTTGCGTTCTCGTCGAAACAAGCCTCGGTAATGGTTGTGTTGAAACGAATATGGTCCCAGAGCCGATACTTTTCAACACATCGCTCGGCATAGGCTTTGAGCTCATTGCCGTGGGCGTACGTGCGCGACCAAGAGGGCCGCATTTCGTATGAGAATTGATAACTGAACGACGGTATATCGACAGCGATACCCGGGTAGGTGTTCCAGTGCCACGTACCACCTACGCCATCGGCGTCATCAACCATCAAGAAGTCGGTAAATCCCGCCTTCATCAAGCTAATGCCAGACCCGATGCCGGAAAATCCAGCTCCTATGATAATTATCTCGTAATTACGGTCGGACTTGCGATCCATTCCTGTATTTCACCGTTCTGACGGTCAGCCTTGCAAACTTGTATTCAGAGTGATTGCGTCAGCTCGACGTGTGTATCGTCGCGCCGGGTTATCACGTAATCATGAGGATCCAAGCGGGATAGTTCTCTCATAAACTGGGTCGCGAAACCTGGGTACATCGTGCCGTTGTAGCCGTCCTCGGTCAAATACCAACTGCTGCACCCCGAATTCCAAGTCGTTCGTCGAAGGCGGCGCTGAATTTCGGAGTGATAGCGGTCCTGACGATCCTCCCTCACATCCAAAGTGCCGATGTCATTTTGCTGAAGGAGCTTGATCGCCTTGACTATATAGTCAATTGCAGCCTCCATATATACGAGCGCCGAGTTGTGGCCTGGCCCCGAATTCGGTCCGAAAGTGAAGAATAAGTTCGGATACCCGGCCACGCTCACGCTCTTGAAGGCAAATGTCCCCTGAGACCATTCATCGCCGAGCTTCCGACCGCCGAGGCCGCTAATCGGGAACGGGGTGCCACGTTTGGCCACATCGAAGCCAGTGGCAAATACGATACAGTCCACTTCGTGCTCGACACCGTCGGCGGTCCGAACACCGTTGGGTGACAATGTGGCGATCGGCCAGCTGATCAGCTTGCAGTTATCCGCCTGTAGCGCAGGGTAATAATCACTGGTCATGAGCATGCGCTTGCATCCAGGCCTGAAATGGGGCGTCAACTGACGTCTCAACCAGGAGTCTTTCACCTGCCGACGGAGATGAGCCTTGGCCGCCAGCTGTATCGCGGACGTCGCGGCGGTGTTCCAGACCATACCCACTGCCATCACTTCGTGGGCCCAAAACCACGCGTCGCGGAGCGCTTGTTCGCTCACCGGCAGGTGTGTGAAGGTCGAACGCGCCCAGGCCGGATGCCTGAAGTTCACCCTGGGCAACACCCAGCCGGGCGTTCTCTGGAAGACTTTGACCGAGGCAGCCGACTTTACGAGCTCGGGAATGATCTGAACCGCGCTCGCGCCTGTCCCGATGACTGCAACCCTCTTACCGCCGAGATCGTAGCCATGGTCCCATCGAGCGCTGTGGATCTTTTTTCCACCGTACGAGTCAATACCCCGAATATCGGGAAAGCTGGCGTTGGCAAGTGGTCCACTGGCCATCACAACTGACCGGGTGTGATACCGCTTTCCATCTGCCGTGTCGGCCATCCAGATGCCGGCACTCTCATCGAATTCCAAGGCAGTCACGTCGGTATCAAACTGGATGAACCGGGCAAGATCGTACTTGGCGACCATATCGTCGATATATTCGAGGATCTCAGCGCTCCCCGAGTAGGTACGAGTCCAGCCCGGATTCGGCTCGAACGAGTAGGAGTAGAGAAGCGAGGGAATATCGCAGGCCGCACCGGGATAAGTATTGTCTCGCCAGGTGCCTCCGACGCGATCTGACCGTTCCAGGATGACCAAGTCATCCGTGCCCTCTTGAAGCAGTCTGATCGCCGCACCGATACCTGCGAACCCGGCGCCGACGATCAACGTCGTCGTGGTGCCTGTCATTTGGCAACCGGTTCGTAGGTCAGTTCGTCCGTCCAGGATGGCGGCCGACCGAAAATCTGAACAGGGAAAACATCGATCGCATTGCCAAGGCGCTGAGACACGAAGTGCAGAGGCTGGGACCGCTTGATGGACGACGACATGTGCGCCTTCAAGATGTGATAGCCGGGCACCCTCCGCGTATGCTCACTGCGATCGCCGACATTGGCATACCGCGTCACTGCGTTGTATAACTTCTCCTCGGACAGACCCATAGCGTTGAGATTCATCAACATGCGCGTCAGGAGCGGGATATACAGCAAAGCGCCGGTGAGAATTCGCGGGTCGACAAGAGCACCCGCAGTTTGAATGGCGTGGATTCGCATCGGGCTGGCGCCCAGGTCATTCAAGACCTGGAAGCCAACCGCGAGATGCCTTGATTCGTCGCTGTTGACCTTGTTGAACACCTCCCCGCACACAGGGTCGTCAACCTCATCGAGGAGAAACTTCAGCAGCGCTCCATCGAGCGCAGTCTCCAGTGCCGGAATCGCGGCCCCGATGACGGTCAGGGGCAGGGCTTCCGCATAACGGTCCAGCCATTCGATGACCAGCCGAATATTCTTGTTCGGGACCGGTTTCTCGCCTTCCTCGAGCATGCCCCAGCGACGCATCAAGGCAAGTTCGGCATTGGCGTGACGCTGCTCCTCGGCGTGAAAGTAACGGTAAATGTCTCCGAGCGCTTCGAATGGCGCCTTTGGAGCCATCGCGGCGAAGGCACGTGCTCCAACATGCTCAATCCACACCACGTCGGACATGAATTGCTTGAGTTTGGGACGCTGTTCATCGGTGATCAGTTCCGCGCCAGGGGCGTTCCAATCGATATCGGCAAGAGCCCATTGCTTGTTTTTGATTGTCTCGAGCATGTCACTGTATGCGAAAGCCATTTTCCCTGCTCCTCTACTCGGCTGAATCGTTCCATGAGGCCATGCGCTCCACGAGGCCCAGCGTGCGAGTAAAGGGGCCGGGTAGGGCTCTCTTGAGTTGCCACAAGACTTTGGCATCGAGTTGGGGTACTACATAAATTTGTCCGCGATCGTGCGCGTTCAACGTCGTTCGAGCAACGTGCTGTGGCGAAATGCCGGTCCATTTCATCAGGTTGGCCGCGAGTCTTGCAGCCGCCTCGTCGATTTGAGGATTGTTGACGATGTTCGTCTTCACGAAGGTGGGGCAAAGCACTGTGACGTTGATGTCAGTACCGCTCAGTTCGGCCGCCAATGTCTCCGACAGAGCGAGCACCCCGGCCTTGCTCACGTTGTAAGCCGCCATCCGAGGGGCCGAGCCAAAGCTCGCTGCCGACGCCACATTGATGACTCCGCCATGCCCATTGCTGCGGAGCCGAGGCACAAAAGTCTCGCAGCCGTAGATAACGCCCCAGAGGTTGACAGAAATCGCCGCGTTCCAGTCCTCGATCGACGTCGCGCCGATGCGGTTGCCGCCCGCACCGATTCCGGCGTTGTTGATGACGAGGCTCGCAGCCTTCTCGAACCAGTCTTCGCTCACATCAGCGAGGTTGCGGACCTGCTCAAGATCGGTGACATCGCATGCGATGTCGAAGCCCTCGCCGCCAGCCTGCCTCACCAACTCTGCCGACTCTTTTGCAGTGACGGGATCTTTGTCGGCGCACACCACGCGTCCACCTCGGCGCGCAAGCTCCACGGCGAATGCGCGGCCGATACCGCTTCCTGCGCCCGTGACGACTGCATCGGCGCGGTGCGTTCTGCCTGGTGCGCCGCCGAAGGGCAGCAATCTCATCCGTCTGCCTTTCGGGTCGCGACATGGACGTCTGCTGTGGGGAAACTCTCATCTGGGGGCACCAGCCACCATTGGTGTCGCATGCCACCAGTTTGGTGGTGGAACGAGCACCTTGTCAAGATGGAGAGGTGCGGTCGAGAAACAAGCGCTGGGGTGGTCGGACCGGGGCCGAGCGTCGTGCCGAGCGACGGCAGCAATTGATCGAGGCCGCAACCGAGATTTGGAGTGAGAGCGGTTGGGCCGCGGTCACTATGCGCGGCGTATGCGCCCGCACAGGGCTGAACGATCGATACTTCTACGAGGGCTTCAAGACGCGCGATGAGCTGCTCGTTGCTGCGTGGGATGGCGTCCGCAATGACATGCTCGGCGAGGTCGCCGCGCTCTTCAACGAGCGTGCGAATCGGCCGCCGATCGAAACCATCACCGCGGCGATCACCATCGTGGTCGACCGGATCGCACGCGATCCCGGCCGGGCACGCATCCTCCTCGCTCAGCATGTCGGTAGCTCACCGCTACAAGACCGCCGCGCCGTGGCGCTACAGGAAGCAACGCAGTTGGTCGTTGAGGCAAGCCGGCCACACCTCCGACAAGATGCCGACGAGATAGCCCTTCGCATGGACACCCTGATCGCTGTCGGGGGATTCGTCGAAGTCATCACCGCCTGGCACTCCGGTTTGCTTGCGGTGACCGAGAAAGAAGTGGTCGCGCACACCAGCAGACTTGCTGAAACCCTGGCTCAACGCTATGTCATCAGCGACTGATCGAGGCTCACAACAGGGCCAGCCAGCCCCGTGGCGATCGCTGCGAACCGCATTTGCGGGTCCGACCGCCACCTTCACCGGCCACCGAGCACCGAATCCGTGAGTCGACCGACGCGTCGCACCCTGTTCGGAAGGAGCGACGCAGGAACGGTGCTCCTGCGTCGCCGCACTTCCGCATCTTTGCTATCCCGACGAAGCGATAACTCGCTGTGAACCGTCTTGGTCGAACAGTTCTTTGCTCCAATGCTCCAGGACCGCGGCGCTGTCCCAATCATCAGGATGGAAACCCGGGCGATTGTAGGAACGGAAACGCCGCAGCGCATCGGCGGTGAACATCGGGGTGCGACTGAAGCGGTACAGACTGCGCACCAACGTGACCGGGTTATATGAGGCTTTGTCAGCGGCCATGGACAGGGCAGTCTGCAGAATGAGTTCGCCGAACAGAATTACTGAAGCGATCCGCATGCCGCGTACACGGGTGCGCTCGGTTCCTCCCACGAGCCGATAGACATCGAAGGCAACCGCTTTGTGCTCCGACTCCTCGAAGGCATGCCACAGCAGAATCGGTCGAACCTCTGTCTGTCCGATGAGCTTCTGGGCGTCTTCGCTGGTAAGAATGATTTCTGCCAGCGTAGCGGTGTAGTGCTCCAACGCGGAGGTCATGGACAGCCGCATTTCCGGCGAAAAGCGCCGTTCCAATCGCTTGATCAGGCGTGCGACATGACGGTCGATTCGCGCCGTCGGATACCCCATGACCTGGAGTCGCTCGTTGAGGAGACGATGCTGGTGTCGATGTGTGGCCTCTTGTCCGATGAAACCCTTGACCGCTGTATCCAATTGGGGATCGTCGATGGAGCTCTGGAAGTTCCTGACCGATCGGATGAAGAAATCCTCGCCTTCCGGGAACGTCGCAGAAAGCACCGAGATGAAATGGCTCATCACCAGGTCGCCATCCACGAAGTGTTGCCGCTTCGTGGAGGTCGGCATCGGAAAACGAACACGCCTGGGTTTTGGCAGCACGCGGGTCCTGGTCCGGGCTTGATCTTCCGACACTGGAGGTCCTTCCTCGAAGTTGGATCTGACTTTATGCCTTGTCAGATAAGACTGCCAGACTGTAGGACATGAGTCCAGCACGTGTTTATGGCGGGCTGTCCGCAGCTCAACGCGATGCGCAGCGCCGCGTGATGTTGATTGATGCCGCGGTCTCAATCATGGGCACCCACGGAGCTACCGCGTGCACCGTGACCGCCGTGTGTGCGAAGTCAGGAGTGACGAGCCGGTACTTCTACCAGCAGTTTCGCGACCGAGACGCACTCTTGCGCGCGGTATTTGCCAAGATCTCCGCCACCTTCCAGGCGGTGATAACCAGCGCCATTCCGGACGACACGGTTGCTCCTCAAGAACTCGCTTACGCTCCGATCAAGGCCCTGGTTCAGGTGATCGAGAACGATCCCAGCATGGCCCGCATACTGTTTGTCGAATCGGGCGCAGAACCCCTCCTTCGGCAGCTGCGAAGCGAGCTGATGACCGATTTTGCGGAGCTGGTGCTCAGAGAGGCCCGCTTGCACCTCGATATACCCAGCGAGGTGCTTCAAGTCGCAGATCTCGCCGCCACCTACGGTGTCGGGGGCCTGTTCGAGATACTCCGTCGCTGGATAGACGGACAACTGAACCTCTCGACTGAAATGCTTATCGAGCACTGTGCGGGTTTTCTCGGCAGTCTCGGCCTATATACCCTCGGGCAGGCGCCTGATCAGGCCGCTCCGCGGCTGGCCGCAGTTGACGAGACCCGATAGATTCTGACCGACCCGGATTTATATACGACTCGGTTGGCTGAGGCGCATGGCGCGACGCTGATAATCACTGCTGGCGTTCACCCGAGATCGCGACCGTAGACTCCACGCGCGCCGGACGAGGAACTCGATACGACCTAGCAAGGGCCCTGTGTGTGCCGTCGCGCCCGCAGTCAATTCCTTTGATCGCTCGATCTGCAGCGAAGCGCACCGCTTCGATCCATCGCGCTTCGACGGAATCGCGGCGCGGGAAACAAATCTGACGCAAGCCCTGCCGCCGTTGTCACCTGATGTTAATTGCGGCTAACATCAGCGCCTAGCAGATGACGTCGATGCTCGCCCGGAGGGAAAATTTTGGTACAGGTCTTGCCCGACCGGGTCGACGACACCGCGCCCGGGTATCTCAAGAACCGCGAAGGACTGAGCGCGCAACTCCACACCATCGTGGAGCAACTGGCGCTGGTCAACGGCGGCGGAGGCGCGAAATACGTTGCGCGCCACCGCAAGCGGGGCAAGCTGCTCGTCCGCGAGCGCATCGAGCTGATGCTCGACCCCGACACGGCGTTCCTCGAACTATGTCCCTTCGCCGCCTGGGGCAGTAAGTTCCCCGTCGGCGGTAGCGTGGTGGTCGGCATCGGCGTAGTCGAGGGCATCGAGTCGATGATCATCGCCCACGACCCCACCGTCCGCGGCGGCGCATCGAACCCCTATACCTTCCGCAAGGTGTTCCGCGGCATGGCCATCGCGCGGGAGAACCGACTGCCCATCATCAACATCGTCGAGTCTGGCGGCGCCGACCTGCCCACACAGGCAGACATCTTCGTGCCCGGCGGACAGCTGTTCCACGACTTGACACAGCACAGCGCAGCGGGGCTGCCGACACTGGCCTTGGTCTTCGGCAACTCCACCGCTGGAGGTGCGTACGTCCCGGGCATGTGCGACTACGTCGTGATGGTTCGCAACCGTTCCAAGGTGTTCCTCGGGGGTCCGCCGCTGGTCAAGATGGCCACGGGCGAGGTCTCCGATGACGAGTCGCTCGGCGGCGCCGACATGCACGCCCGCACCTCGGGGCTGGCCGATTACATGGCCGAGGACGAGCAGGATGCGATCCGCATCGGCCGTCGCATCATGGCGCGGCTCAACTGGCGGAAGAACGGCCCCGGACCCACCACGCCGCCGCACCCACCGGTGCACGACCCCGATCAGCTGCTCGGCATCGCGTCGGTCGATCCGAAGGTGCCCTTCGACCCCCGCGACGTCATCGCCCGAGTGGTCGACGGCTCGGCCTTCGACGAGTTCAAACCTCTCTACGGCACGTCACTCGTCACCGGCTGGGCCTCGATCCACGGCTTCCCAGTCGGCATCCTCGCCAACGCACGGGGCATCCTGTTCAGTGAGGAGGCCGAGAAAGGTTCGCAGTTCATCCAACTGGCAAATCAGATCGACACCCCCCTCATCTTCCTGCAGAACACCACCGGTTTCATGGTCGGTGCCGAGTACGAACAGGGCGGCATCATCAAGGACGGCGCCAAGATGATCAACGCCGTATCCAACAGCACGGTCCCCCACGTGACCATCACCATGGGTGCGTCCTACGGTGCCGGGAACTACGGCATGTGCGGGCGATCGTACTCGCCGCGTTTCCTATTCGCTTGGCCTAACTCGAAGTCGGCCGTGATGGGTCCGGCGCAACTGGCCGGAGTGCTGTCCATCGTGGCGCGCGAGTCCGCCGCCGACCGCGGGCTGCCCTTCGACGAGGAGGCCGACGCCCAGATGCGCGCCGCCGTCGAGGAACAGATCGAGCGCGAATCCGTCGCACTGGCCAACAGCGGCCGACTTTACGACGACGGGATCATCGATCCCCGCGATACGCGGACCGTTCTCGGGTTCTGCCTGTCGGTGATCCACAACGGCGAGGTCCGTGGCCAGCGTGGCTACGGCGTGTTCCGGATGTGATGGCGATGCCCAAGATCCGCAAGGTCCTGGTCGCCAACCGTGGCGAGATCGCGCGGCGGGTGTTCCGCACTTGCCGCGATCTCGGCATCGCCACCGTCGCGGTCTATTCCGACGCCGACGCCGACGCGTGGCACGTCGCCGACGCCGACGAGGCCGTGCACCTTCCCGGCTCGTCTGCCGCTGAGACCTACCTCGACATCCACCGGATCATCGCCGCTGCCTCGCTCACCGGCGCGGACGCAGTACACCCCGGCTACGGCTTCCTTTCGGAAAACGCCGGGTTCGCGCGCGCCTGTGCCGCCGCCGACCTCGTCTTCATCGGTCCGCCGCCCGGGGCGATCGACGCGATGGGCTCGAAGCTGCAGGCCAAGAAGACGATGTCCGACGCGGGGGTGCCTGTGCTGCCCGGTGGCGACACGACGGGGCTATCGGCCGAGCAGCTGGCGAAGCTGGCCGCCGACGTCGGCTACCCCGTGCTGGTCAAGGCCAGCGCCGGCGGCGGTGGCCGAGGCATGCGCATTGTCGCGTCGCCGGACGAGCTCGACGAAGCGGTCACCTCCGCTTCGCGTGAGGCCGCCGCCGCGTTCGCCGACGGCACCGTCTTCCTCGAGCGTTACGTCCAGCGCCCACGCCACGTCGAGATCCAGATCATGGCCGACACGCACGGAAACGTCGTCTCTCTGTTCGAGCGCGAGTGCTCCGTGCAGCGTCGACACCAGAAGGTGATCGAGGAGGCGCCGTCACCGGTCGTCGACGACGCGTTGCGCGCTCGGATGAGCGAGGCCGCCATCGCCGCCGCGCGCGCCGTCGGCTACGTAGGCGCCGGGACGGTCGAGTTCGTCTACGACGCCGCTCAGGATGGCAAAGCCGACTCCTTCGCCTTCCTCGAGATGAACACCCGGCTGCAGGTCGAGCACCCGGTTACCGAGCTGATCACCGGCCTCGACCTGGTGCGTGCCCAGCTGCTCGTAGCCATGGGCCGCCCGCTGCCTGAGGAGATGCACAACCCGCGAATTCGCGGTCACGCGGTCGAGGCCCGTCTGTGCGCCGAGGATCCGGCCGATGACTACCGGCCCTGTACCGGCACCCTGCGCACCTTGGATGTCCCGGCGCTTGCCGGCGTGCGGGTTGACTCGGGTTTTCGTGCCGGTTCGGTCATCAGTCATTACTACGATTCGCTGCTGGCCAAGGTCATCGCGTGGGCACCAACGCGCGACGAGGCACTTGCCAGCCTCTCGGCGGCGCTGGCCGGCGCCCGTATTCACGGCGTGACCACCAATCGCAACCTGCTTGTTCGCGTCCTGCGCCATGACGAGTTCGCCGGGCGGGGCACCGACACTGGGTTCCTTGACCGACACGACGTCGCCCAACTCGGCGCTGCCCTCCCAGACACGCAGTCCGAGCGCCTGCACGCCGTCGCGGCGACCGTGGCCGGGGTGGCCGCGCGGCGTGCCGTCGCAACTCTGCAGGCCACGTTGCCCGCCGGCTGGCGCAACAACCCTTCGCAGCCGCAGACCACGACCTGGCAGACCCAGGGTGGGCGCGAAGTGCGCGTCGGGTACACGTTAGGTTCGACAGGGACCTGCCTGCAGGTCGACGACGAGCCGTTGGCCGACGTCGAGGTTGTCGAGGGCAGTAGCGAGCGGGTGGTGCTGCGCGTCGACGGGGTGCGCCGCACTTATGATGTCGTCCTCGACGGCGATGTTGCCCACCTCGACTCGGTCGCCGGCTACTCCGCCCTGCGGCTGGCGCCACGCTTCGTCGACCCGAGCACTCTCAACCCGCCCGGGTCGCTCACCGCGCCGATGCCGGGCTCGGTGATCCGACTACCGGTCGCCGAGGGCGAGACGGTCTCGGCGGGCCAAACCCTTGTCGTCCTGGAGGCGATGAAGATGGAGCACACCGTCGCGAGCCCGATCGACGGGGTGCTGAGCGCCCTGCCGGTCCAGGTCGGCCATCAGGTCTCGAGCGGTGACGTCCTCGCCGTGGTCGAGGCGGTGGACGGCGGTGAAGTGGCGTCGGACGCCACCGAGCTCTAATGAACCCGGCGCGCTCCCGATCGGTGGCGCGTCGATACCGATGTGAGGAGTGTCATGGAATTGCACGAGACAGAGGAACGTCAGGACCTGCGCAAGGCGGTCGCCGAGATCGCCAAGGACTTCGGACACGAGTACTACCTGGAAAAATCGCTGGCCGGCGCGAAGAGCACCGAGCTGTGGCAGGCCGTGGGCAAACAGGGCTTCCTCGGGGTGAACCTTTCCGAGCAGTACGGCGGCGGCGGCGGCGGCATCTACGACATGCAGATCGTCGGTGAGGAGCTCGCCGCGGCGGGCTGCCCGCTGCTGATGACCGTCGTCTCGCCAACCATCTGCGGCACGATCATCCAGGCATTCGGCAGTGAGGAACTCAAGCAGCAGTGGCTGCCGGGCATCGCCAGCGGCGAGACGATCATGGCATTCGCAATCACCGAGCCGGACGCGGGCTCGAACTCGCACAACATCTCCACGACCGCGAAACGCGACGGCGACGACTGGGTCATCAACGGCACCAAGTACTACATCTCCGGTGTCGACGAAGCCGAAGCGATCCTGGTCGTCACCCGAACGTCTACCAACGACAGTGGTCGCGGACTACTCAGCCTGCTCGTCGTGCCCACCGATGTCCCCGGGCTCACCAAGTCACTCATCCCGGTCCAGGCGGTCACTCCAGAGAAGCAGTTCACTCTATTCTTCGATGACGTCCGCGTGCCGGCCGCCAACCTTATCGGCACGGAGAACGAGGGCCTGCGCCAGGTCTTCATGGGCCTGAACCCGGAGCGAATCATGGGGGCAGCGCTCGGCAACGGCATCGGCCGTTACGCGCTGGATAAAGCCGCCGATTACGCCCGCAACCGCCACGTGTGGGGAGCGCCGATCGGCTCGCACCAGGGCGTATCGCACCCCCTCGCCCACGCCAAGATCCAGGTCGAGCTGGCCCGGTTGATGACCCAGCGTGCCGCCGCCCTGCACGACGCCGGCGATCCGGGGTCGGGTGAGGCGTCGAACATGGCGAAATATGCCGCAGCCGAGGCGGGCATCCTGGCGCTCGACCAGGCGATTCAGACCCACGGCGGCAACGGCATGGCCACCGAGTACGGCCTCGCCACGTTGTGGGGTCCGGCCCGGCTCATGCGCACCGCGCCGATCAGCCGCGAAATGATCCTCAACTTCGTGGCGCAGCACAGCCTGAAACTGCCCGCGTCCTACTGAGTCGCCGCGGACGGAAAGGGAATCGCATGCAACTCGGCATCGGTCAGTGGGTGACCCGGCGCGCCTTCCTCAACGGCGGGCGCACCGCGTTGATCAGCAACGGCGCGCACATCACCTACGCCGACCTCGATCGGCGCACCAACCAGGTCGCCGCCGCACTCATCGCCCTCGGCGTGCGCAAGGGCGATCGGGTCGCGATGCTGCTGGTCAATTCGACCGAGTTCATCCAGGTGCTGCTGGGCTGCGCCAAAATCGGCGCACTTGCAGTTCCGCTCAACGTGCGCCTTGCCGGACCCGAGATCGGCTACATCCTGGCCGACTCAGGCGCCGATGTTCTGGTCTTCCACGAGCCGTTCGCCGCGCAGGCCAAGAGCGCCGTCACCGAGTCCGGAGTCCGCGTGCGCCATGTCGTACGCGCCGGTGGGGCGCCGGCGCCGGGCGAGCTCGGCTACGAAGACGTCGTCTCGGGCGCCGCGCCCGAACCGCTCAACGGTGACGTCGACGGCAGCGACCCCGCGTTCATCATGTACACGTCGGGGACGACGGGCCGACCCAAGGGCGCGATCCTCACCCACGACAACCTGCTATGGAACGCGATCAACGTCCTCGGCACCGACATCGGCCTGCGGGGCGAGGACGTCACCGTCGCGGTGGCGCCGTTGTTCCACATCGGCGGGCTGGGAGTACACACCCTGCCGCTGCTCTACGTCGGCGGCACCAGCGTCATCATGCCGTCCTTCGAGCCGCGAGCTACGCTGCAGGCGATGGCCGACCACCACGTCACGGTTCAGTTCATGGTGCCGGCCATGTGGACCGCTCTCACACAGGTGTCCGACTTCGACTCCTTCAACCTGTCTGCGCTGCGTTTCGCCATGGGCGGCGGGTCGCCCGTCCCCCTCACGGTCATCGACTTCATGCGCGAGCGAGGCGTGCCCTTCACCGAGGGCTTCGGCATGACCGAGACCGCTCCCCTGGTGACCGTCCTCGACGCCGAGAACATCAGCACGCGGGCCGGGTCGATCGGCCGCGTCGCGATGCATGTCGACGCCCGCATCGTCGACGACGACGACCGCGACGTCGCGACCGACACCGTGGGCGAACTGATCGTGCGCGGTCCGAATGTGTTCACCGGCTACTGGATGAAGGCCGATTCGAGCGCCGAGGCGTTGCGCGGGGGCTGGTTCCACACGGGCGATCTCGGGCGCATGGACGCGGAGGGCTTCATCACCCTCGTCGACCGCAAGAAGGACATGATCATCTCCGGCGGCGAGAACGTCTACCCGATCGAGGTCGAGCAGGTCCTCTTCCGCCACCCGGCGGTGTTCGACGCCGCCGTGATCGGCGGTAAGGACGCGAAGTGGGGCGAACGCGTCGTCGCGGTCGTGGTTGCCGACCCGGCGACGCAGGCGCCGAGCGCCGAGGAGATCGTGGCGTGGTGCCGGGAGCGGCTGGCACACTTCAAGTGTCCGCGTGACGTGCACTTCGTCGCCGAACTGCCGCGCAACGCCACCGGCAAGCTGCTCAAGACCGAGCTGCGCGCGCAGTTCACGGGCATCGAGGGCGGAGTCGTTTTGCGCTGAGTCGTGCCGCTGCACATCGCGGGTTCGGAGCAGGGCCCCTAAATCATGAACTGAGAAAAGGATCGACAGCATCGGCGGGGGCTAGCGGTTTCGTTCACCTCCCTCGATTCGGTGCGGCGGGTGCCGACGCAGGCAACCCCAGCGTCGGTAGGATCCCAGCCCAGCGGATCGGACGGCGAACAACGTAACCACAAATCGACAGGAGGCCTGAAAGTGGCCGGTTTGCGCCGCAAACTGCTCCTCGAGGCCGCCGCCGACCTGTTCGCGCGGCAAGGCTTTCACGCCGTGGGCATCGACGACATCGGTGCCGCAGCAGGGGTGAGCGGGCCGGCCGTCTACCGGCACTTTCAGAACAAGGACGCGATCCTTCGCGAGTTATGCGACGCCGCCATGACTGAGCTGCTGGCCGGCGCCCGGCGCGCCACCACGGCCGGCACACCGACGGAGGTCCTGCACGCCCTTGTCGACCTGCACGCGGCCTTCGGCGCGCGACGACGCGGCCTGTTGGCCGTCTACGCCCGCGAGCACCGCTCGCTGTCGCCGCTGGCGACCCGTGCCCTGCGACGCCGACAGCACAGCTACGAGTCCTTTTGGGTCGAGGCACTCGTACGAGCACGGGGCGATCTGGACCGTGAGCGCGCACAGGGCCTGGTCGCCGCCGTGCTGTCATTGCTCAACGCGTCCGCGTACATGCCGGCGTCGCTGGACGACGCGACGATTGAGGCGATGCTGGCCGCCGCGGCCGTTGCGGCGCTGTTCAGCCGCGCGGTTACACAGCAGGTAGACGGCGCCCCGCACCGGATTTAGTGTGTGTCGAGCAGCGACTGGGGAATGTCCACCATGCGGGACCGCACGTATTCCCCGAGCCCCTTGGCCTGTGCGTCCAGCCGGGTCGAGGAGGCCACCCCGTCACCGAGCAAGCCGTGCACCACCACGTTGAGGGCGCGCAGGTTCGGCAGTTCGAAGCGCTCCATGGGCAGGTGCGCCGTCTCCGGCCCGAGCAGAGTGCGCAGCCGCTCGACGCTGAGGTAGTCACGCGCCCACGCGTACCCAGGGTCATCCCGTGCCCACAGGCCGAGGTTAGCGTTGCCGCCCTTGTCTCCGGACCGCGCGCCGAGTACCGACCCGAGCGGCGCGCGACGTGTCGGCCCGGACGGCACTGGCAGCTTCGCGAGCGCGGCGATCCTAGCCGGCGGGACGGCACCGGTCGGCGGGTCGGGGATCTCGTGCCGTGTGCCGTCGGCGTCGACGAGTACGTGCGTGAGGGCCGACCGCGCTACGTAGGCCGGCCGGTAGACGCCGAAGGCGGTCTCCGAGGACGGTGGCGTGGTGGTGTGGAAGCCGGCGAAACCAGCCAGGGCGATCTCCATGACCCCCCCCGGAGAAGGCTCGGCCCACCTTGCGCGGGTCGGCGTCCTTCACCGTCACACGCAGGTGCGCGCAGGCTTGCTCGTTCGTCGGTGCGTCGGAGACGTCGAAACGCAACAGCCTCACGTCGACTTCGTCGAAGGCGTCGCGTCCGCCGAGAACGTCGAAGAGCTGCTGTTCGGCGAAAGCCGCCTTGGCCCCGATGTCGAGGCCGGTGAGCACCATGGTCATTGTGTTACGGAAGCCGCCCACCTCATTCAACGCCACCTTCAACGTGTCCGGCGGCGGACTGCCTTTCGTACCGCTGATCGCGACGCGGTGCTCACCCTGTTGAGCCAGCCGGATGGTGTCGAAGTGGGCGACGACGTCGGGGCCGAGGTAGGCAGGTTCAGCGGTCTCGTAGAGCAGCTGGGCGGTGACCGTGCCGACTGAGACCAGTCCCCCGGTGCCGGGATGCTTCGTGATCACCGAAGAGCCGTCCTCGGCGACCTCGGCGATCGGAAACCCCGGGTAGCGGCGGTCCGTGATCTCGTCCAGGAACGCGTAGTTGCCGCCCGTCGCCTGAGGGCCGCACTCGATCACGTGCCCGGCGACGACCGCGCCCGCGAGCCGATCCCAGTCGGCGGGTGCCCAGGCGTGCCACCAGGCGGCTGGACCGACGACCAGGGATGCGTCGGTGACCCGGCCGGTCACGACGACGTCGGCGCCCGAACGCAGCGCCTCGGTGATGCCCCAGGCGCCGAGGTACGCGTTGGCCGATACCGGTTTGATGTCGCCGACGGGCGGCGTGATTGCGTGGAGGTCGCCACGTAGGTCGTCGCCCTCGACGTGAGCGACGCGCGCGGTGAGGCCGAGACGGGCGGACAGCTCGCGCAACGCGGCGGCCAAGCCGGCGGGATTCAGCCCGCCCGCGTTCGCGACGACCTTGATGCCATGATCGAGACAGGTGCCCAGCACCTGTTCCATTTGGGTGAGGAAAGTCCGCGCGTACCCGCCGGACGGGTCTTTGGCCTGGGCCTTGGCCAGGATGAGCATGGTCAGCTCGGCCAGATAGTCACCGCACAGGACGTCGATCGGTCCGCCCTCGACCATCTCGCGGGCTGCGGCGATGCGGTCGCCGTAAAAGCCGGAGCAGTTGCCGATGCGGACCGGGACGCTCACCGCTGACGCCCTGCAAACTGGCCCGCCACGCGCCCGCCGCCAGGGGGCCCCGCGAAGGCCTGGGCGATCGCGAGCCACTGGTCGGCCAGCGGGCCGTCGGCGACCAAAGCGGTGTCGTCGCGGTGGCGGCGTTGGGTGACCAACAGGCAAAAGTCGAGCGCCGGCCCGCTCACGCGGTTGGCCGCGTCGGCTGGCCCCCACGTCCAGACGCTGCCGTCCGGAGCGGTCAGCTCAACGCGTACCGGGTCCGCGGGCAGGTCCAGACCGTTGGCCAGGTAGCTGAACGCGCGTGCACCCACCCCGATGTGGGCCACGTGACGCAGCCGTGCCGTGGCCTCGCGGGTCGCGCCGAGCGCGTCGACGACGTCCTGGCCGTGCGCCCAGGTCTCCATGAGTCGCGCTGTCAGCGACGAGACCGCGCTCATCGGCGGCCCGAACCACGGCAGGCGGGTCGCCGGGTCAATGTCCGCGAACGCCGCAACGAGGGCGGCACGCGACGTGTCGAACCACGCGAGCAGGTCGGCAGCCGGCATTTGACGGTAGCGCTCGGCGATGACGTCGGGTGAGATGGCTCCGTCGGCCATCATCGGCAGGTAGTCGCTGCTGAACCCGTCGGGGTCGGTGGCCGAGCGCACCGCGACGTCGTCGAAGAACGCCAGATGGCTGATCTGGTCGCGGATCGTCCAGCCCACGGCCGGAGTCGGCGCGTCCCAGCCGCGCGGACCTTCGGTCAGCGGCGCGACCAATCCGCGTAGGGCTGCCGTCTCCGCTTCGATGTCGGTGATAACCGACTGCATGCTCACCGCCATGTCAGTGTCCCTTCCACTGCGGCGCGCGCTTCTCGCGGAACGCCGCCGGGCCTTCCTGCGCGTCGTCGCTCAGATAGACCGGCTCCCATATCTCGTCGGCCAGGTCGTACGCGGCGGCGAGGTGGTGCTGCGCCGAGAGGTACACGGTGCGCTTGGACGCGAGCACGGACAGCGGTGCGTTCGCGGCGATGCTGAGCGCCAACTGCTGGGTACGCTCGCGTAACTGATCGGCCGGCACCACCTCATTGACCAAGCCGACCTGGTGGGCGCGCGCGGCGGTGATCGGGTCGCCGGTCAGCAGGATTTGCATGGCAACGCGCGGGGGCACCAGCCACGACAGGGGTGTCGCCCACGGCGAACCGCGGCCGACCTTGACCTCGCTGACGGCGAAGGTCGCGTGTTCGGCGGCCACGACCAGGTCGCACTGCTGCGCGAGCAGGAAGCCCCCGGCGAACGCGACACCGTTGACGGCCGCGATCGTCGGCTTCGCGACATCGATGTTGCGGCCGAACTGCGGAGCGAAGTCCTTCGGGGGCACCTTGAGCGCGTTCTGCGCCATCTCCTTCAAGTCCCCGCCGGCGCAGAACGCCTTATCGCCCACGCCGGTGAGGACGAGCACCTTCGCCGCGTCGTCGTCATTGAAGCGGAGTACCGCGTCGATAAGCCCCGTGCGCACAGCGTTGTTCAGCGCGTTGCGCGCCTCGGGCCGGTTGATCGTCAGCCAGGCCACGCTGTCGACGACCTCGTAGCGAATCGGTTGCTCGGCCACCGAGCCTCCGTCCCTCACCGTCGTCTCGCATGTGAGTGGCAGTTCACCCCGGCACCTCGACAAACGGGTCGGCCAGCTCAACGGTGGCTTCACTCGGCACGCACGGACCATCTTCGCTCGAGACGAGCAACTCGAGGTCGACGAGGCGCCGTCCGCCATCGTCGCGTTTGGCCACGACCTTGCCGCTCAGGGTCGCGGTCTGGCCCGGGTAGATCGACCGGATCATTGAGATTCTGCGGCGCCGGATGAGCGCGTCGGGTCCGGCCCATTCGTTGAGGCCGCGGTCGATGAAGCCATGGAAGAAGAGGGTTGACAGGTAGATTGTGCGCTGGCCCTGGCTGCGCGCGTAGTCGGGGTCGTGGTGACCGGGGAACCAGTCCCATGTCGAAGCCGCGTTCATGCAGATGCGCTTGTAGCTGATCTCGATCGAGACGGGCGTCAGGGTGTCGCCGACGGCGATGTCCTCGAACCGCACGGGGAAGCGGACCATGCTGTGCTCGGTGGATCCGTTCATGATGCGCCTTCACTATCGGCGGTGTCGTATCGGAAGAGCACGTTGGTGTTGCGGCCGATGACCTCACCGTGCTGGTCGGAGAACGTACTCACCGTGGTGATGAACACGCCGGTGCCCACCCGCGTCGTCTTCGGCTCGGAGATCGAGGCGATCTCCTCCACGATCGACACGTGATCGCCTACCCGGGGCCGGCGTTCGAACTCCGTCGTCGTCGAGGCGTTGATGATGTGGTGGCCCGGCAACGGGACGCTGAGCGCGAACATCATGTCGGCACGCGCTAGGTACCCGGGCACCCACTGCGGCGCGAAGCCGAGGCTCATCAGCAGCCCGGGCGGGCAGTCCTCACCCTCCCAGTAACGGGGGTTCGCGTCCTCGACGAGCGAGCAGTAGTACAACACCATCGAGCGGTCGATCGGGAACCACGCACGCCGCGGTTCGGAGCGATGACCGACCCACGCCCGGCCTTCGTCGAAGGTCCCGAATGTCATCCCGAGGCCGGTGACGTCGCTCGTTGGCGCGCTCACCGGGCCACCTGCACGACGGCGCTCCCCTTTATCGCGGGTTCGCCGGACTGGCGCGTGACCACGAGTTCGAGGTCTGCCACCTGCTGCCCTCCGGCCTCGCGCACGCCGGTGACCCTGCCGCCGAAGCTGAGCAGGTCACCGGGCCATACCTGACCGGTGAACCGGATGCGGAACGAGCGGATGTTGGCCAGCCCCACCCAGGCGGTCAGCCGCTGGGCGAGCACACCGCCGTGCAGCAGTCCCATACCGAACACACCGGGCATGCCGGCCGCGCGGGCGAACTCCTCGTCATGGTGGATCGGGTTGAAGTCGCCGCCGGACCCGGCGTAGCGGACGATGTGCGAGCGCGTCAGCGGGCCGAACTGTGAGCTCGGCATCTCGTCGCCGGCGGCCAACGCCACCGGCGCGGGGGATGTCGTCATTGGGTGGAGCCTCCGGTTTCGATCAAGACGTCGGTCTGGCGCACGACGAGTTCGTCGCGCTGGTTGGTGAAGTCGGTCTCGATCGTCACGATTGTCATGGTGCCGCCGCGCTTGCCCTCGCGGCTGGTCACGTTCGACACCCGACGCGTCTCGGTGAGCTCGTCGCCGACGACCACCGGCGCGAAATACTCCCAGCCGCACTCACCGTGCAGTACGCGTCGCAGGTCGAGCCCGAGGGCGCCGAACATGTCGTCGTCGGCGCGCCAGTGAGCCGAGGAGACGACGAAGGTCGGCGGAGCGGGGATCGCGCCGAAGCCGGCGGCGCGGGCCGCTGCGGCGTCCTGGTAGATCGGGTCGTGGTCGTCGAGGGACAGCGCGAACTCGCGCACTTTGGACCGGTCGACGGGAAATGTGGTGCTCCCGAGTTGCGTCCCGATGAGCGATGCGTCAGCCACTCTGGTCACCTTTCCCGCCGGCGAAGGCCGGTGCACAATCGCGAATGAGGCTGCCTAGGTTCTCGGCGATGCGCTCGGGCGCGAGGCCGATCGAGGGTGAGTAGAGAACGATGTGGTCCAGCACGCCCTCGTAGCGGCGCAGCCCTTCTCGGACCTCGGCGGCGGTGCCGGCCACCGCCATCGCGTCGATCATGTCGTCGGTGACGGCTGCGAACATGGCCGGCAGGTCACGCCGCGCGAACGCGTCGCGAATCGCCGCCCCCTGCCTGGCGAAGCCGCTCACATCGAGAACGTGTTCGTAGGTCTTCACCGAGGAGTAGAACGCGATCTGCTGCGCGGCCTCACGGCGTGCGATCTGTGGGTCGTCGTGCACCGCGCAGATGACCATCGAGACGATCTCAATGTCGGCGGGATCGCGTCCGGCCCGCTCCGCACCGCGCACGACGGCTGGGCGGGCGACCTCCTCGACGTAGGTCGTGGTGAATAGCGGATGACCGGCCAACCCGTCGGCGACGCGCCCTGCCACCTCGCACATCCGCGGACGCACGCCCGCGGTGATGATCGGGATGGCCCGCTGCGGCGGCGCGACGTCGCCGGTCGGGACGAGATTCATCCGATAGAAGCGACCCTCATGGCGCACGGGGCCCTCGTGCAGGTTCCAGATCCGACGCACGAGCGGGACCAGCTCCTCCATGCGCAGAGCGGGAGCGGAGGTGTCCTCCACGCCGTGCCAGTCGCTCATCATGCGGCGTGTGCCGTTGCCGAGCCCGAGCACGACGCGCCCGCCTGAAAGCTCGTCGAGGTCACGCGCCTCGGTGGCGAGCACGAGCGGGCTGCGCCCGACGCCATACAGGATCGACGACCCGATGCGGCAGCGCTTTGTGCGCGCGGCCATCGCGGCCATCGAGATCGAGCCGGAGCGCGAGTAGAACTCCGAGGCCCAGGCGGCGTCGAAGCCGGCGAGGTCGGTAGCCTCGGCGGTCTCGACAAGGGTGGCCAAGTCCGCGCCGAGCACCGAGACCCCGTACGTGCTCACGACGCCGCCGGCCTGAATCGGACCAGCCCAAGGTCCTCGTTCACCCGCTCGAACACTGCGCGCACTCTTGCGCCGATCGCAACTTCATCGGGGGCCACGCCCTCGAGACTGGCCAACAACTGCGGCCCCTCGTCCAGACGAACGAGCACGACGACGTACGGCTCGCTGCGCGGGAACGAGTCCCACGGGGGGCGGTACACCGGCGCGAAACTGACGATCTCACCAGTACCCGCCGCGGTCTCCCAGGCCAACTCACCGTCATGGCAGACGGGACACACCAGCCGCGGGTAGAGGAACGGGTGGCCGTTCGCGCACCGCTGGAAGACGAGTACGCCGCGGGCCGCTGCTGCGAAGTAGGGACGGTTGACATCGGTCAGCGGCGGCAGCGCCTCAGGATCGTGCAGACCGTCGAGGGAACTCGAAGCTGCGGTCATGACGCTCCCTCCATCACCATGCTGACGTGACTGCACAGCATCGAGCCGTAGCTGTGCACGAACGCGGTGTCCGCCCCGAAGACCTGACGGCCCTCGGCGCGACCGGGACAACTGCCAATAACCCTCGAGGATCTGCGAAATGCCAGAGGAGGTCCCGGTGTGCCCGAACCGGATCAGGCCGCCGTCGGTGTTCACCGGAAGGTCGCCCCCCGGATCGGCGCGGCCGTCACGGTAGAAATCGCCTGCCCCGCCGGGCTTCACGAAGCCCGCCTCCTCCAGGATCATCGCCGGGTTTGAGGCGAAGGCGTCGTAGAGCAAGGCGATGTCGATGTCGGCCGGCGCCCGTCCGGAGCGCTCGAAGGCCATCGGACCCGAACGGGCGGCCCCGGTACGACCCGGGCGGGCCAGCGAGGTCAGAAAACCGTGGGTGTGACCCTCTCCAAACCCGAGCAGGTGTACCGGCCGGTGTTTGCCCGCGCGAGCCCGGCGGGCCGAGCCCAGCACGAGCGCGCCACCGCCCTCGCAGGGAATCGAGCAGTGGTAGAAGTGGAACGGCCCGGCGATCGGGCGGGACGCCAGCACGTCCTCCACAGTCAGGCGTTGTGAGCGGTGCGCGATCGCCGCGGGATTCAGCGCGGCCCACCGGTCCTGCGACGCGGTGACCTCGGCGATGTCCGCCTTGCCCTGTCCCGTCTCGTGCATCCAGGCCTGCGCGATCAAACCGTACAGCGCCGGCACGGAGGGTCCGTAGGGCATCTCGAACGCGTGGTCACACACCAGCGCCATCAGTTCGCGCCCGCCATCGCGGATCGGTGGAAACTTGCCCGCCGACACGACCAGCACCGTCTCGGCCTCGCCCCGGGCGATGACGTTACTCGCCATGCGCGTCATGGCCAGATGGGTCCCGCCGCCAAGCTGACAGGTCATCTGAAGTTTCAGGTTGTGCAGCCCGAGATAGTCCATGAGGTCCTCGGACAGGAAGATCGAACCCTCGTTCGTCATCGGCCCGGCGCACACGAGACCGTCGACCTCGTCTGGGACCACCCCTGCGTCGGCGAGAGCCGCGACCGCGGCGCGCACATGCAATTCAGTGGAGGTGTACGGAACGTTTCTTCCTGGAGCGACTTCGGCGGCACCGATGATGGCCGGCTGGTCGTGTGGCATCCGGACTCCTTCCGACCACGCGTTCAACGCCGGTCCCGACGTGAACGACGGTTAGCATAGCGTGACTAGGGGGTCCGCGTCACCCCCGGCCCGCACCCGCCGCCAGCGCGGTATGGATTCTCTGGATGTCGTTGCGCCTCTTCCCAAGAGGGTGCTGCGATGACCGAAACCCGCGCCGATCGTGTCGTTTCTCGACGATGTCCAGGTGACAGATGAGGCCGATCGCGAAGCCCGCTGGTTCCGGTGGACGCCCGGCACGCGCCCGGGCGGAACTTTGCGCGCTCAGTCGCGCGTTTTTCTGAAGTGGCGCGGTGACCGACCGGTCCACCGTTTGAACGCATGTGTGAAGTTCGTGAGGTCCGCGTACCCGAGTTCTGCCGCGATCTCGCTTACAGACACCGATCTGTCGAGAATTCGCAGAATTGCTCGCTCCTGCAAGAACGACTGACGTAATTCTCGAAAGGTGGTCCCCTCTTCGCGCAGGCGCCGCTTCAACGTGCTCGGGGATATCGAGAGCTCGCCCGCCGTCCGGCTGATGTTCGTTTTTCCGGGATCTTTCTCGAGCAGGTCCCTTACTTTTTCGGAGACCGACGTGTCACGTCGTTGATCGAGAGTTCGCTGCAAATCGGTGACGGCAATCCGGTACGCCACAGGATCGGAGAATCGACAGACCTCCTCCAGCGTAGCCGCGGGAACGTGGACGAACGAGCTGGGGGCGTCGAAGAAGATCCGACCCGCCAACACTTCGTCATGAAGAACCCACGACTCCGGCGCTGAATGACTCAGATGCAGTTCAATATTCGGTACGGCACCCGCGAGCATGTCGAGCAGACGCAACAGCGCCAGCCCACCGTAGGTGACGGCCAGGCAGTTCAGGCCCGCGTCACCGGTGCGACCGGTGAGCCCGATCGTGAGGCCGCGTTCCGTCGAATGGAACGACGGGCTGAGGGCTGTGGTGATCACCGGCAGATAAGCAAGCAACTCGACAACCTCGGCTACCGAGCCCGCGCTGACCAAGGGAACACTGAGTGCCCCAAAGGACGTCAGTTTGGCGTGTTCAGCGAACGCGAAACCCAGACGGGTTCCCTGATCACAATCGAAATCGGAATATATCTCCCTGAACCACCGTAAGGGGACCTGCGCGTCGCGGCCCACCAACATCGACTCGGTGACGTGCTCGCGAACCATGATGCTGCGCAGCGCAATGCTGGCGTCATGCCCCAGCGCCTCACTGTCCAGCATCTGCAGGAAAGCCAGCGCTGGCATACCCGAGTCGTCGAGTTTCACGTGCCTCCCTGCGCGTGAGCTAAAAACACAACTCTTTGACTCCTGCGAGTCTAGCGACGCTGGTCACGCGCGACAACACTAAAAAGAGAAGTTCCAGATTGAGGAGAGTTAATCATGGCAGTCGTCACCTTCGTCTCTCATGACGGCGAGAAGTACGAAGCCCCCTTGGCCGAAGGGCAGTCCTTGATGCAGATTGCGGTCAATAACGCGGTGCCCGGCATCGACGGCGATTGCGGAGGGGAAGCCGCATGCGGAACATGCCACGTGATCGTCGCTCCCGAGTGGTCGGACACGGTGGGACTCTGCGGCGCCAACGAAGAGGAGATGCTCGCGATGAACCCCGAGCGTCAGCGGACGTCGAGGCTGTCCTGCCAGATGGCCGCCTCCGAGGCATGGGATGGCTTGACGGTCGAGCTACCTGAGTTCCAGCTCTGAAACAACGTCATGGATTTGGAGGAAACAATAATGAGTATTCCCGCGGCAGTGGCCGCCAAAGCCCAGTCTGCCGTGCCTCTGGAGCTGCAAATCCGCGGCGCACACCTCTACGACAAGACACGTCGGTGGGTAACCGGAACCAATGGTAAGAAGATCTTCACCGAGACGCCCATTCCTCCGGTCGAGGACGTCGATATCGCCGACATCGATCTCAGCAACCCGTTCCTCTACCGCCAAGGCCGCTGGAAGTCCTACTTCGAACGCGTGCGCAACGAGGCGCCGGTGCATTACCAGGCTCGCAGTCCGTTCGGCCCGTTCTGGTCGGTGACCCGCCACGCGGACATCATCGCCGTCGACAAGAACCACGAGGCTTTCTCCGCAGAGCCGTTCATCATCATCGGGAGACCGCCTCGTTTTATGGACATCGCCATGTTCATCGCGATGGATCCGCCACAACACGACTTGCAGCGCGCTTCCGTCCAAGGGGTTGTCGCGCCGAAGAACCTGCGCGAGATGGAGGGGCTGATCCGCTCGCGTGTCCAGGAAGTGCTGGACGATCTACCGGTGGATCAGCCGTTCAATTGGGTGCACCACGTCTCCATCGAACTGACAGCGCGCATGCTCGCGACCCTGCTGGACTTCCCGTACGAGCAGCGGCACAAGCTCGTGGAATGGTCGGACCTCGCCACCTCCATGGAGCAAGCCAATGGCGGTCCTTCCGACAACGACAGAGTGTTTCGTGGCATGGTCGACATGGCGAAGGGGCTCAGCGCTCTCTGGCATGACAAGGCGGCCCGTACCGCCAACGGGGAGCGACCGGGCTTCGATCTGATCACGATGCTGCAGGCCAACGAGGACACTAAGGATCTCATCGACCGCCCGATGGAATTCCTCGGCAATTTGGTATTGCTGATCGTCGGGGGAAACGACACGACTCGCAACTCGATGAGCGGAGGGGTTCTCGCCTTGAACCAGTTCCCCGATCAGTTCGAGAAGTTGAAGGCGAACCCTGACCTGATTCCCAACATGGTGTCCGAGATCATTCGCTGGCAGACCCCGTTGGCGTACATGCGCCGAGTCGCGAAAAAAGACATCATGTTGAACGGGCAATTCATCCGCAAGGGCGACAAGGTCGTGATGTGGTACGCCTCTGGTAACCGCGATGAGCGTGTCTTCGAGCGGGCCGATGAGTTGATCATCGATAGGAGCAACGCCCGCAATCACATCTCGTTCGGGTTCGGCGTGCACAGGTGCATGGGAAACCGACTTGCTGAGTTGCAGCTTCGAATCCTGTGGGAGGAATTGCTCCCTCGCTTTGAGAACATCGAGGTGGTCGGCGAACCCGAGTATGTGCAATCGAATTTCGTCAGGGGTATCAGCAAGCTGATGGTTCGCCTCACTCCCAGGCCGAGTGCATGACTCCCGAACGAGCGGTGATCGTCGGCGCGAGCCACGCCGGCGCGCAGTTGGCAGCTAATCTTCGAAGGGAGGGGTGGTCTGGGGAGGTCGTGCTCATCGGCGACGAGGGGGGACTGCCCTACCACCGGCCTCCGTTGTCGAAGGGATACCTGGCCGGCAAGAACGGCCTCGACGACCTCCTGATTCGCGGCGCTGATTTCTACGAAAAGCAGCACATTCGACTCTTGAATGCGACCGTGGAGGCGATCCACCGGAGTGCCAAGCGTGTGTCTCTGAGCACCGGCGACACGCTGACGTACACCAAGCTCGCGTTGTGCACCGGCGCAAGGGCCAGACGACTCCCCACACCAGGGGTGGATCTTCCCGGAATTCACTACCTGCGTACCGCTGCAGACGTCGAGTTGATCCGTGCCGCCGCCACACCGGGTCGGAGGGTTGTGATCGTGGGCGGCGGTTACATCGGGTTGGAAACGGCGGCCTCGCTGTGTTCGCTCGGCATGAACGTCACCGTCCTCGAGGCAACCGAGCGTGTACTCGAAAGGGTCACCGCGCCGGAGGTTTCCGCGTTTTACACGCGAATCCACCGCGGCGAGGGAGTGGAGATCCGAACACACGCCCTCGTCGAAGCCTTCTCCGGTAACGGTGGGGTGCAGGAGGTCGTGCTGGCTGACGGCGAATCGATCCCCGCCGACTTGGTCATCGTCGGCGTCGGTGTGGTGCCGAACACCGAGCTCGCCTCGGCCGCAGGATTATCCGTCGACAACGGCATCGTGATCGACGACCAGGCCCGCACCAGCGACCCCGACATCGTGGCCGCCGGCGACTGCACGAGCCACACCATGGCTCGATACGGCTCGCGTATTCGTTTGGAATCCGTATCGAGCGCCGGCGAGCAGGCCAAGATCGCTGCGGCGACAATCTGCGGAAAACACAGCGCAATCGCTGCGCTTCCGTGGTTCTGGTCCGACCAGTACGATCTCAAACTCCAGATTGCCGGTCTCAACGCCGGATACGACGAACTGTTGCTCAGTGGTGACCCGTCGCGTGACCGTGACTTCAGCTGCTTCTACTTCCGCGAGGGCGAACTCATCGCCGCCGACTGCGTCAATCGTCCTCGCGATTTCATGTCCAGTAAGCGGGCCATCAGCCAGCAGCTCCGAGTTGACCGCTCAGAGCTCCTCGCCGGCTCGATCTGACACGAGAGCTTGCTGGCTACAAACTGTGGACAACTCCCAGGTACCTGAGTGCTACGCGGGAGATCCGCTCACCGGTGGTGGCGATGTCCGCGGCGGGGAGTACAACATGACTCACTGTCAGTCGCACCAGAACATCTGCGACCTCCTCAACGTCTTCGGGATCGAGATCGTCGAAGTGGTCGTTAAACCACGTGATCAGAGCCGCGGAGCAGAGCTGAAGCAGGGAAGCCGACGTCGGCAGAAGAGGTAGGACTCCAGTAGACGACGAGCCACCGCGATCATTCCCCGAAGCGTTGGACGTCAGAACTGCCTTGAGGAGCGGGCTGTCTTCTGCTTCACAGAGGGTGAATTGCACCGCTGCGGTGATGCCGCCCCGCACGTCGCCCACGTGTTCGGCAAGGACGGCAAGAATGCCTTCCATAAAGCGCTGGCCCTCCGACACCACAAGCGCGTCGCCGAGCCCCTGTTTGTCGCCGAACTCTTTGTACAACGTCGGGCGGGAGACGCCGACCGATTCGGCAACCTCGCTCATCCGGACCTGATCCCAGCCCTTCTCGATGGCGAGTTCTCGTGTCGCCCTCAAAACCTTTTCGCGCACATGCCGGCGGAAAGACACCCGCACTGGTTCAGTTGGCATAGGAGCAGGATAGGCGCCAGCCCTACATGGGCAGTCAACCGACAGCAGGGTTCATATGGTCCTGTCGAGGAATTCGACGACCGCCGTCGAGAATGCGTCGTTGTTGTCGCCGGCAATCATGTGTCCCGCGCCCGACACGTCAACGGTTTGCGCGTGCGGAACGACGGTCAGGAAATGCCTTACTGTCTCTTCGGAGACGATGTCAGATAGTAGGCCCCGGACCAGCAGCGTTGGCGCGGACACCTGCCGCGCACCATCGAGAAGGAAGGCGCTCATCATCTCGAAGTACTCAGCGCCCTCGTCTGGATCACCCTGCAGGAACTGGAAATTCGACGTCACGAAGGCTGGATCCCATCGCCAGGACCAGCGACCGTCTTCGCGACGGGCGAGGACTTTTCGGAGCCCGTCGAGGTTTTCGGGGCGAGGGCGGTGCGGGTTGTAGGCGGCGATCACGTCAGCGGCCGACTCTAGGCTGTCGAAACCTTCGGGGTGTGCCGACATGAACGCTACGACTCGTCGGGCGCCGTCCATCTCCATTCTCGGAGTGACGTCAACCAGCACGACGGCCTGCCATAGATCCGGCGGGGCGAGCAAGTGTGTTCCGAGAATGGTCAACCCGCCCAGAGATGCGCCGATCGCGGCGACGGGGCGGCCGGAATCGGCGTATGAGCGCACGGCCAATAGGTCGGACCCCAGCCGGTCCATGTCGTAGCGTCCGTCGGGGTCCCAGTCGCTGTCCCCGTGTCCCCTGGTGTCGTACGCGGCCACCGTGTATCCCCGCTGGTGCAGGCGTTGGGCGGTGACGTCCCAGGCGTGTCGGCTTTGACCGCCGCCGTGAAGGAGCAACACGACCGCCCGCGGTGCGTCACAGTGGTAGAGGTCGACGGCCAGCGCCAGCCCGTCTGCCGTGGGCACGCGCTCGACCACAGGAGCCGACGAATCGCCTGTTCTCTTTGCCGACATCAGGAGCTCGTCTTCGGTGCGACGACGGTGACGGTTCCCTGGGCCGCACACACCGCTCTGCCGTCGTTGCAGATGTCGATCCGCGCCACCCCGCTGGTTCTGCCCAGCGCGATGATCTCAGCTGTGGCTACACAGGTGCCGCTGGAGACCGGACGAAGCAGATTCAGTTTGAACTCCGTTGTCGCGACCCAAGATCCCAGTGGAATCACGGGATAAAACACCACGCCGAGGCAGTGGTCGACCATGGCCGATAAGCAGCCCCCATGCAGGTTGCCGAACGGCGTCTTCAGGTCGTCGCGTGCGTCCATCTCCGCGACGAGCCGTCCCGCAGCGAATTCGGTGTGACGGAAGCCGAGGTAACCGGCCAACCCGCCCGTGGTTTCTGCTGCGCTCTTGAGTTGCTCAGCGACCTGTTCGTTGAACGTGGTGAATTGCACAGGCCCTCCTACCTCATCTGCCGTCGAGACATTACTCCATAGATGTCACATCGGTCGAGCGTGGTCACCCGCCAGGATCGCCGGAAGGAGAAACCTCGACAGAAACGCCCGGAGTCCGTCACGACTGCGCTCCCGCGGCCCTCGAACAGTCAGCAGGCTCAGTATCGTGCGGACAACCCACTCGGCGGCGTCGTCGACGGAGACGCCCGGTTCCACGCAACTCCAGTGTCTGGTGAAGATGGGACGCAGAAATTCGGTGACGATTTCGAAGAGGGACGTCGAGGTCCCCGCCGCGAGACCCACGCCGGCTAGTTCCTCGTCGCTGCCGAACAACAATCCGATGATCTCTTCGCGGCGCGCGGCCTCAACCGTGTATTCCACGAAGTCGACGAGCGCGGAGCCCAGGTCGGCGTGCGCCGCGATCCGCGGGCTGATGCGGTCGAGATAGCGCTCGGCGGCGCGAATGATGACGCCCGACATCACCGCCTCCCGACTGGGGAAGTAGCGATACACCGTTGCCCTGGACACACCCGCTGTTCTGCCGATGTCCTCCATAGTCGTGCCCACCACACCGCAACTCTCGAGGCACCGCTCGGCAGCATCGAGCAACCGGTCGCGAGCGGACCCACGATCTGTCGGCGCGGCGGCGCCCCATCTCAACAACCTCGTCGACACACAGCCAGTATGCCGCGCGCGCACACCATTGTGACTTGCCCACGCACATGACACCATCGCAGTTATGTCTCAAGTCAGCCCCGTGGCCCTGAGCGGATGCCGATGCCGATGTTGGTAGAAGCGCGTACCCCGGTTGTCGTCGGCGTGGGCGAAGTTACCCATCGCGGGAACGACTTCGTGGACCCGATCGACTTGGCGGTAGAAGCCGCACGCCGCGCGGTCAAAGACGCAGGTCGCCCGGTCGAGCGGCGCATCGACACCGTCGCGACTCCCGGCATCCTGGTCATACCGCGCGACAATCCCGCCAGCAGGATCGCCGAAGCGATGCACATCAGTCCCGCCCGCCGCATCAGCTGTCCCGTCGGCGGAAACACCCCGCAGTATCTCGTCGAGGTGTTGGGTGGCGAAATACGCGAAGGCCGTGCAGATGTCGTCCTGGTCGTCGGGGCGGAGAGCGGGCATTCCGCACGCAAGCTTCAGGGCAGGGCACTTCTCGACTCGCCGCCCCCACCCCGCTCCGGCGACGAATCCCTGGGCGACGCCCGCCCCGGGCTGAGTCAAGCCGAATTGTCGGTGGGTCTGAGTTGGCCGCACGAGGTGTATCCCATCTTCGAGTCCGCGATCGCCGCGCGCCACGGCCGCGACTTCGATGCTCAACGGGAGTGGCTGGGCACGCTGATGGCACCGTTCACAGCCGAGGCGGCACGCCATCCGGAACAGGCCTGGTTCCCACGCGCACGAAGTGCCACCGAACTCAGCGAAGTCACCGCGGAAAACCGCATGGTCTGCTTGCCCTATCCCAAGTTGCTCAACAGCATCATGTCCGTCGACATGGCTGCCGCCTTCATTCTCATGGCGGCCGAGGTGGCGGACGAATTGGGCGTCGCGCGCGATCGTTGGGTCTTTCCCTGGTCAGCAGCGACTTGCAACGACGTGTACTTCCCCGTGGAACGGCCGGACCTCAGTCGCTCATCGGGTATCGAGGTAGCGGCACGGAAGGCTCTCAATGCGGGGCGGTTGACCATCGACGACATCCGGTGGTTCGATCTCTACTCCTGCTTCCCGTCGGCAATTGAGATGACTGCCGAGGCTCTCGACTTGGACCCCCTCGACGACAGAGGCCTCACAGTAACCGGAGGCCTGCCGTATCACGGCGGTCCCGGAAACAATTACGTCAGCCACTCGATCGTTGAGATGGTCCGACGGTGTAGACGCGACCCAACCGATGTCGGACTCGTCACCGGCCTCGGGTGGTATTCGACGAAGCATTCGGTCGGTCTGTGGTCGGCCACCCCGCCACCAACCGGGTGGCGACTGCTCGACACGGCGGTCGAGCAAGCTCAGATCGATTCATCGAGGTTGGGTGTCGCAGGCGTCGACGAGGCGACCGGTTGCGCGACAGTGGACGGATACACCGTCGTCTACGACCGAGACGGGCAACCTCGATGGACTCCGATCATCGCGCACCTGTCCGACGGGCGAAGAGTCGTCGCACGCAGCGACGATCCGCAGATTGCCGAGGCGATGGGCGGGGAAATGTATGTAGGTAAAACGGTGTGCCTCCGAAACACAGGGTCGTTCACCGGATTCGAGCTTCCATGATCGCCGAGGCGATGGTGCTGACCGGACCGCGGAGTCTGCAGCGGCGCCAGATGATCATCCCCGACGTCGGCGACCGGGGTGCGATCCTGCGAGTTGAAGCATGCGGTCTGTGCGGAACAGATCACGAACAATTCACCGGACACCTGCCTGCCGGCTTCTCATTCGTTCCAGGGCACGAAATCGTCGGCATCGTCGAACATGTCGGCGCTGCGGCCGGCCAACGCTGGGGTGTACAAGCCGGCCAGCGCGTGGCCGTTGAGGTGTTCCGGTCCTGCCGAGACTGCCCCGAGTGCCGCCGCGGCGAATACCGGCGGTGCGCGGTGAACGGCATCGCCACCATGTTCGGGTTCGTCGACGTGGAGATCGGCGCGGGCTTATGGGGCGGATACGCCACCCATGTGGAGCTTCCGTGGGACGCGATGCTGCTCCCGATTGCCGAAGACATGGACCCCGTTCTCGCCACGTTGTTCAACCCTCTCGGGGCCGGTATCCAATGGGGGGCGACTCTTCCCGACACCAAGGCCGGGGACGTCGTAGCGATCCTGGGGCCCGGCATCCGCGGAATCTGTGCGGCGGTGGCGGCCAAAGAGGCGGGAGCCGCGTTCGTCGCGATGACCGGCGTCGGCCCACGCGACGAACAACGACTGGCCATCGCCAGATCATTCGGTGTCGACCTGCCCATCGATGTATCGCAGGACGATGCAGCGACCGCGCTTCAGCGTGAGACAGGCGGACGGCTTGCCGACGTGGTCGTCGACGTCACCGCCAAAGCACCCTCCGCGTTCGCCGATGCCGTCGGCCTTGCCAGGCCCGGCGGCACAATTGTGGTGGCCGGCACCCGCGGAGGAGGCGGCGCGCCCCGGTTTGAACCAGACTTGTTGGTCTATAAAGAATTACACGTCGTAGGCGCACTCGGCGTGGAGTATCCCGCCTACCGGGCAGCCCTCGAGATTCTCGCCATGGGCCGCTGGCCGTTCGACCGGATCACCAGAGAATCAACCGGATTCGCTGGGCTCGCACAGCTGCTCACTTCGCTTGCAGATGAAAGTGCCCGATCAAGTGGGGCGCTCCACAACGTCTTTTTGCCCACGCCCTAACGGCGGTGCAGAGGTTCAACAGAGAGGGCCACCCGTGACCATGGCGGAACGCGTACCGATGCTCGACCGTGAGCAGGCCCAGCTGCGAGCTGCCGAATGTGGGTTGCCCGAAGAGTTGGCAGAGCTGTCGGTATTCCGCGTGGCACTTCATCAGCCGCGTGTGGCGGTTGCGCTGTATGGGCTGCTGGACGCGTTACTCTTCCGCGGTTCCCTTGACGCGCGGCTACGCGAGCTGGTCATCTTGCGCATCGGCTGGATCACTGGCTCCGAATACGAATGGACTCAACATTGGCGAATCGCCACACTGCTCGGCGTGCCTGAGCGTGATCTCCTCGCGGTGCGCGACTGGCAGAATTCCGAAAGCCTCGGGCCAGTCGAGCGTGCGGTCCTCGCAGCGACCGATGATGTGGTACGCGACGGGGTCATCTCCGAGGAAAACTGGGCTGGGTGCCAGAAGGCGTTCAATAGCGATCACGCGGTTTTGGTCGAACTTGTCGGAGCAATCGCCAATTGGCGGCTCTTTTCGATCCTGCTTCGATCTCTGAATATTCCGCTTGAGTCCGGTACCGACGGCTGGCCGCCCGATGGGCGAGCTCCTCGGCGTCGCGATTGAGCGAAAAAGGTGGACCGGTGCTTGACCGAAGCGGTCAGCGCCCCAATCGCCAGACCACGACCCGTGTCGTAGACGGACAAGTCCCCCCTCGGACACCGGTGAGAGCCGATGGGCCCCGGCTTCGACGAAGCCGGGGCCCATCGCCTTTCCTGCGACGCATGGCCGGGCCCTGTTGTGGGAACACTGCCGCCATGCTCACTGCCCCGACGCGCTTGGCCGACGCCCGATGAACGTCTCCCCGGTGGTCTGGGCGCTGACCATCGCCGTCATCGTCGCGCTCGTCCTGTTCGACTTCTTCTTCCACGTCCGCAAGGCGCACATCCCGACACTGCGGGAGGCGGCGATCTGGTCGGCGTTCTACGTCGGCATCGCGATCGTATTCGGACTCGGCGTGACGGTCTTCGGTGGCACCGACCCCGGGCTGGAGTACTTCGCCGGGTACGTCACCGAGAAGGCGCTGTCGGTGGACAACCTGTTCGTGTTCCTGGTGATCATCGGCAGCTTCTCGGTGCCGCGCGCGGATCAGCAGAAGGTGCTGCTGTTCGGCATCGTGTTCGCGCTCATCGCCCGCACCGGGCTGATCTTCGTCGGCGCGGCGCTGATCAACGCGTTCGCGTGGGTGTTCTACCTGTTCGGGCTGGCCCTGTTGCTGACCGCCGGCCAGTTGATCAAACCCTCCGACGACGACGATCGCGGCGCGAACAACATGGTGATCCGGCTGGCGCGGCGGTTCCTGCGCACCACCGACGACTACGACGGCGACAAACTGTTCACCGTCCAGGACGGCAAGCGCATGCTGACGCCGATGCTGCTGGTGATGGTCGCGATCGGCGGCACCGACCTGCTGTTCGCGCTCGACTCGATCCCGGCGATCTTCGGCCTCACCCAGGACGTGTACATCGTCTTCACCGCCACCGCGTTCAGCCTGCTGGGCCTGCGCCAGTTGTACTTCCTCATCGACGGACTCCTGGACCGCCTGATCTACCTGCACTACGGGTTGGCCGCGATCCTGGCCTTCATCGGCGTCAAGCTGTTCCTGCACGCACTGCACGAGAACAACGTGCCGTTCGTCAACAGCGGCGAACCCGTCGACGTCGGGGAGGTCAGTACGCCGGTGTCGCTGGGCGTGATCATCGCGCTGCTGGTGGGCACCACCGTCGCCTCGCTCATGTCGCCCAAGGGCCGGGTCAAGAACGCGATCGGCAATGCCCAGCGGCACGCCAAGACCTATCTCGACAAGGCGTACTACGGCGAGGAGGCCGCCGAACGCGAGAAGGCCTTCGCCAAACTGTGCGCCGAGGAGCAGCAGATCAAGGAGATGCCGCCCAAGTACCGCGCGATGATCCGCCGCGAGGACGAGCTCATGGATCTTCTGCGCCGCGCCCACGCCGAACACGACCGGTACCTCGCCGAGGAGGCGTCGGCGTGACGCCTCAGTACACGTCGCGCAGGTAGCGCTTCTGCGCGACCAGGGTCTTCTTGTGTTCGCGCGCACCCGATTCCGGCATGCGGCCGTGCTTCTTGATGATCGCGGTGAGGGCGGCGTCGACGTCCTTGGCCATCCGGGCGGCGTCACCGCAGACGTAGAGGTGCGCGCCGCGTTCCAGCCAGTCCCACAGCTGCGCGCCGTGTTCGAGCATCCGGTGCTGGACGTACACCGGCTTCGGTTGGTCGCGGGAGAACGCCAGGTCCAGCCGCAGGAAACCGTCGGTGACCATGTCCTCGAGATCGTCGCGGTAGTAGAAGTTCTCGTCGCGGTGGCGGTCGCCGAAGAACAGCCAGTTGGCGCCGGTGTGGCCGAGGGCGCGGCGTTCCTGCAGGAACGCCCGGAACGGCGCGATGCCGGTGCCCGGACCGACCATGATCATCGGCGCGTCACCGTCGCGGGGTGGCCGAAAGTGCGGGGAGCGTTGCAGGAACACCGGAACCGGTGTGGCGGCGCGGTCGGCCAGGAACGTGCTCGCCACTCCCCCGCGCGCACCGCCGTCGCTGCCGCGGTAGCGCACCACCGACGCCGTCAACTGCACCTCACGCGGGCTGACGAGCGGACTGCTGCTGATGGAGTACTGCCGCGGGGTCAGCCGCACCAGCACCTCCTGCCACTGCTGCGGGTCGGCGCGGACCTCGAACTCGCGCACCACGTCGAGACCGTTGCGGTCGACCAGCCAGGCGTCGAGATCCGCGCGCGCCGTCCGCAGCCTCTTGGCCGCCGCCCGGTCGCGGCACCGCTCGGCCACGAAGCGCATGAGATCCGGGGTCACGCGGCAGAAGTCGTAGCTCACCGTCAGCGCGTCGCGCAGACTGTGTTCGGCGCCGTCGACGTCGACGCGCACCGACCCGTCGAGGCCGGTGGCGGCGAGCCAGGCGTCGACGGCCGCCGCGCTGTTGGTGGCGTAGACGCCCAGGGAGTCACCCGCAGCATAGGAAACGTCGTATTCGGAGATGTCGAAACCGAAGTGGCGCACCTCTTTCCGCGATCCCGCCGGGGTGAGCAGCGTGTTGCGGGACAGGGGTGCGAGCAGCGGCCGGGTCCGGGTGAACGGTTCGGCGACGGTCGTGGTCCGCCGCCTCGTGCCGATCCCGCCGCCCCCGGACTCCGTGCCGTCCGGGTTCAGCAGGTCGGTCATCTGCTGCGCCCAGTGCTCCATCTGCTCCCGGTCGTAGGCCTCGCAGTCGACCCGTTCGAGCATCCGCGTGGCGCCCAGCGAGGCCAGCCGCCCGTCGAGGGACCGGGCGTGGCCGCAGAAGTCGCTGTAGGACCGGTCGCCGATGCCCAGCACCGCGAAGCGGACGCGGTCCAGCTTCGGCGCCTCCGGACCCTGCAGCCGGTCGAAGAAGTCCGCGCCGTTGTCGGGTGGGCCGCCGTCGCCGAAGGTGCTGGTGATGACCACGACGTCGCGCGCCTCGGCCAGCCGGGGCAGCGGCAGCTCGTCCATGGTGACCAGCTGGGACCCGGGCAGCCGGGCCGCCACGTCGGTGGCGAAGTCCTCGGCGGTGCCGGTCTGGGACGCCCACAGCACCAGCGGACCGTCGGTGGACACGGGTTCCGGCGCCGGGTCCCGCCGTGCCTCGGTGGGTGCGGCGACGGTGCGCACCGGCCGCAGGGCCACCGCGCACACCTTGAACTCCGGCTGCAGCGAGTCGGCGTCGACCGCGTCGTTGGTCAACGCGTTGACCGTGAGGTACTCGCCGTGTTCGTCGTTGAAATGTAAAGGCACGAAACAGTTTCCGGGCAACACCCGGTCACTCACCACCGCGGGCAGCACCGCACGCCCGCGTCGCGAGGTCAGTTCGACCGACTGCCCGTCGACGAGACCGAGCGCCTCGGCGTCGTGCGGGTGGACCTCGACCAGCGGCCGGCCGTCGAGTTTGACCAGGGCGCGCACCCGGCCGGTCTTGGTCATGGTGTGCCACTGGTGCGGCAGGCGGCCGGTGTTGAGGACGAAGGGGTAGTCGCCGTCGGGCAGTTCCGCGGCGTCGACGTGCGGGCGGGCGTGGAACACCGCCCGCCGTGACGGTGTCGGGAACGCCAGGCGGGGACGGTGACCGCCGGCGTCGACGTGCAGGTCCTGGCTCACCCCGTCGTTGAGGTAGCGGATCGGGTGCCGGTCGGTGTCCCCACCGGGCGCGTCCTCCGGCGGGACCGGCCACTGCAGCGGGGTCTCCCGCAGCCGCGGGTAGCTCGCGCCGCGGAGGTCGAAACCCGTTCTGCGATTGCCGAATTCACGGATCTCGTCGAAGATCTGTTCACTGTCGGCGTAGGCGAAGTGTTCGCCGAACCCCAGTTCGGCGGCGATCCGGCAGATCAGCTGCCAGTCCGGTCGGGCCTGACCCGGGGCCGGGATCGCCTGCTGCAGCAGTGTCATCGTGCGGTCCGAGTTCACCATGACCTGGTCGGATTCGGCCCACATGGTGGCGGGCAGCACGATGTCGGCGTACCGGTTGGTGGCGGTGTCGCGGTACACGTCCTGGGTGATCACCAGGTCTGCGGCCTCCAGGCCGGCGATGGTGGTCCTGCGGTTGGGCATGGTCGCCACCGGGTTGGTGCAGATGATCCAGCAGGCCTTGATCTCACCGGCGGCCAGCCGCTCGAACATGTCGACCGCGCCGGGTCCGGCGTCGGTGCGGATCGTGCCGGACGGCAGACCCCACCGCTGTTCGACGAACGCGCGGTCCTCGGCTGAGGCGATGGAGCGTTGCCCGGGCAGGCCGGGCCCCATGTAGCCCATCTCGCGGCCACCCATCGCGTTGGGCTGTCCGGTCAACGACATCGGCCCGCTGCCGGGTCGGCAGATGGCGCCGGTGGCCAGGTGCAGGTTGCAGATCGCGTTGGTGTTCCAGGTGCCGTGGGTGCTCTGGTTCATCCCCACCGCCCAGCACGTCATCCACTCACCGGCGTCGGCGATCATCGCCGCGGCGCGGTGCAGGTCGGATTCGTCGAGACCGGTGATCGCCGCGACCCGGGACGGGGCGTAGTCGGCGAGGAAGTCCGGCATACCGGCCCAGCCCTCGGTGTGTTCGGCGATGAACTGCTCGTCGATGTCGCCGCGCTCGACCAGCAGGTGCAGCAGCCCGTTGAGCAACGCGAGATCGGTACCCGGCCTGATCGGCAGGTACAGATCGGCGCGGTCGGCGGTGGCGGTGCGGCGCGGGTCCACCACGATGAGTCGGGCGCCGGCCTTGAGCCGGTCGACCATGCGCTGGTAGAGGATCGGATGACAGTCCGCCATGTTCGACCCGATGACGAAGAACAGGTCGGTGGCGTCGAAGTCGGTGTAGGACCCGGGCGGCCCGTCGGCACCCAGCGACTGTTTGTAGCCGGTGGCCGCGCTGGCCATGCACAGCCGCGAATTGGACTCAAGGTAGCGGGTCCGCAGGAACCCCTTCGCCAGTTTCGTGGCGAGATACTGCGCCTCGAGCGACATCTGTCCCGACACGTACAGCCCGACCGCATCGGGTCCGTGCTCGTCGACGATGGCGCGCAGCCGCCGGCCCGCTTCGGCGATCGCGTCGTCGACGGGTGCCGGTACCGGTTCCTCGTCGCGGGCGGGCCGCACCAGGGCGGAGGTCAGCCGGCCGTCGGCGGCGTTCATCATCTCGGCGTGTGTCGAGCCCTTGGTGCACAGCCGGCCGGCGTTGGTCGGGTGCAACCGGTCCCCGGAGACCCGGGCGATGACGGGCCGCCCGCCCTCGCTGCGGGTGTGCACCTCGATGCCGCATCCCACCCCGCAATACGAGCACGCAGTCCTGGTCACGGCCATGCGCCCATGGTCGGCCGGGCCTGTTCCGGTTCGTTTCCGCTGACGTTATGGGCAGGAAAACTGGTCCTCACCGCGCGGATCGGCACCTCGTGAGCCCCAGCGTCAGGATCACCGACCCACGCCGGACTCGCCGACGAAACGGCCGCGAAACAACGGCGCCCTACCTTGTCGAAGGCATGAGCGACGGAAGCACACCCCGTTTTATGCAGGGCGCCTTCGACTTCGAGGGCAACGGACTCGACAAGCCGATGCCGATCGACGCCGGACTGCGCTACCTCGTCCCTGCCGGGGCGGTGGCCCAGCCCGTGTACTTCCGCGGGGGCAATTCGACCGGCGAGATGGTCACGGTCGTGTTGTTCCGCGACGGGAAACCCATGCGGTACTTCCCGATCGGGGCCGCAGGCGCCACCCATGTGGCGTTGCGCGTGGTGGAGGACCTGCTCGGGGACACGGTGCTCGAACTGTTCGTCGCCGCACCCGCCGGATGCGCCGGGACGTTGATCGTCGACCTGGGGCTGGTGGAGATCCGATGACCCGCAGACGACTCGTCGTCATCGGCAACGGGATGGCCGGGGTGCGGGCCATCGAGGAGATCCTGGCCCGCGGTGGCGGGGACATACTCGACATCACCGTGTTCGGGGACGAACCCTACGGCAACTACAACCGGATCCTGCTGTCGAACGTGCTGGCCGGCATCCAGGACGTCGGGGACGACACGTCCGAGATCTACCTGAACGCCCTGGACTGGTACACCGACAACGGCATCGACCTGCGCGCAGGCGTGCGGGTGGTGCGCATCGACCGCTACGCGCGCCTGGTGCACGCCGACGACGGCACCACGCTGCGCTACGACGAGCTGATCGTGGCCACCGGGAGCCGGTCCTTCTTCCCGCCGATGGCCGGGCTCTGGGCGGACGACAAGACACTGACCGACGGCGTCTTCGGCTTCCGCACCCTCGACGACTGCCTGGCCATGATCCACGAGGCCGAACACCGGACGAAGGCGGTCGTGATCGGCGGCGGCCTGCTGGGACTCGAGGCCGCCCGGGGCCTGCAGAGCCGCGGTCTGACCGTCGAGGTGGTGCACGCCGGGCCGGTGCTGATGAACGCCCAGCTCGACGACACCGCGGGAGCGATCCTGCGCCGCTCGGTGGAGCGCCTCGGCATCACGGTGCACGTGGAGAAACGCACCACCGAGGTGCGCACCGACGCCGACGGGACACTGTGCGGCATCGTGTTCTCCGACGGCACGGAGATCGACTGCGACATGCTGGTGGTCGCGGCGGGGATCCGGCCCAACGTCGGCCTCGCGCAGCGCGCCGGGCTGACCGTCGAACGCGCCATCGTGGTCGACGACCACATGCGCTCGATCGACGACGACCACATCTACGTCGTCGGTGAGTGCGCGCAGCACCGGGGTCAGGTGTACGGGCTGGTCGCCCCGCTGTGGGAACAGGCGGGCGTGCTGGCCGCCCACCTCACCGGCACCGACCCGACGGCGGCCTATCACGGCTCCAGGACGGCGACGAAGCTGAAGGTCGCCGGGGTGGACGTCGCGGCGATGGGCCTCAAGGCGCCCGAATTGCCCGACGACGAGTTCGTCCAGTACTCCGAACCCCGCCACGGGGTGTACAAGACGATCGTCATCCGCGACGGGAAGCTGGTCGGCGCAACGCTTCTCGGGGATGTCAGCAAGGTGTCGTTCCTGACCCAGGCCTTCGACACCGGGCTGCCGCTACCCGAGGAGCGGGTGTCGCTGATGTTCGACATCGGCACCCCCGACGTCGCCGTCGGGGTGGCCGAACTGGCCGACGACGCGCAGGTGTGCAACTGCAACGGCGTCTCCAAGGGCGCGCTCGTGGGCTGTGTGCGTGGCGGCGAGACGTCGGTGTCGGGGGTGATGGCCAAGACCAAGGCGGGCAAGGGGTGCGGATCGTGCAAGGAACTCGTCGGGCAGATCGTCGAATGGGCCGCCGACGGCGCCGTCACCGAGGATCCGTCGGCGTCGTGGTACGTACCGGGCGTCCCGTATGACAAACCGACGTTGATGCGCCACATCCGCGACCTCCGGCTGCACTCGGTGTCGTCGGTGTTCGCCGCGCTGGCGCCGGACGGCAGGGAGGACGCCGGCTCGAAGATGGCCCTGGCGTCGCTGCTGGAGATGATGTGGGCCGACGAGTTCGTCGACGAGCGCGACGCCCGGTTCATCAACGACCGGGTGCACGCCAACATCCAGCGCGACGGCACCTTCTCGGTGGTGCCGCAGATGAAGGGCGGCGTCACCAACCCGTGGCAGCTGCGCCGCATCGCCGACGTCGCGGACAAGTACTCGATCCCGATGATCAAGCTGACCGGCGGCCAGCGCATCGACCTGCTCGGGGTGCGCAAAGAGGATCTGCCTGCGGTGTGGGCGGATCTGGACATGCCGTCGGGCTACGCGTACGGCAAGAGTTTCCGCACGGTGAAAACCTGTGTGGGCAGCGACTTCTGCCGCTACGGGGTCGGCGACTCGACCGCGCTGGGCATCGCGATCGAGGACCGGTACAAGGGGCTGGCCAGCCCGGCGAAGATGAAGCTCGCCGTCACCGGATGTCCACGCAACTGCGCGGAGTCGCTGTGCAAGGACCTCGGGGTCGTCGCGATCGACGGCGGCCGGTGGGAGGTCTACGTGGGCGGAGCCGCCGGTGCGCACATCCGCAAGGGCGATCTGCTGGCCACCGTCGACTCCCCCGACGACGTGATGACGCTGACCGGGCGGTTCCTGCAGTACTACCGGGAGAACGCCAACTGGCTGGAACGCACCTACGCGTTCGTCCCGCGCGTCGGCATCGAGCAGATCCGCGCCGCGATCGCCGAGGACGCCGAGGGCCTCGACGCCCGCATGCAGAAATCCGTCGACGCGTACCGCGATCCGTGGCACGACGGGCGGGAACCGGCCACCGAGGGCCAGTTCCGGCCGTCGCTACCGCTGCTGCCGGTGCGGTGAGCGCCGTCGAGGTCGGCCGCGTCGACGAGATCCCGGTCGGCGAGGGCCGCACGTTCACCGTCGACGGCGACCAGATCGCGGTGTTCCGGCTGCGGGACGGGTCGCTGCGGGCCGTGGACGCGGTGTGTCCGCACCGGGGCGGACCGCTGGCCGACGGGTTGGCCGACGAACGGGTGGTGGTGTGCCCGCTGCACGGTCACACGTTCGACCTGTGCAGCGGCGTCGAGGCGGGCGGCGCGCACTTCTCGGTGCGCAGCTACCCCGTCGACGCGGTCGACGGGACGATCCGGATCAGCCGATCTTGAAGGCGCCGATTCGTTATCAGGAGGTGCGGTGCATCGTGATCACGAATCGCCGTCAACCTCGCCACACAGGGGCCGCTCTTACCTCACCATCTACATATGCGCCAATCAAGAGCCCTCGTTGTTGTCGCAGCCGTCACCCTTGTCGTCACCGGCTGCACGCAGTCGGTGAGCGCCGAGTCGGCCACCACGACCCGCTCGATGATCCCGCGTCCACTCGTGGAGCGCGAGCTGCCCGGGCTGCTGCTCGCACCCGATGAGGCGTCCGCGGTGATGGGGACGACCGGGATGGCGGTCACCCTGACCGAGAGCGCGATGGAGGACAACAGCGCGATCATGGAGCCCCGGGAGTGCCTCGCCGTCGACGCCGCGGCCGAGGCGCTGGTCTACGAGGGCAGCGAATACTGGGCCGAGCGCGGGGTGAGCATGAACAACGGCGACGACTTCACCCACTTCCTCAAACAGGCCGTGGTGCTGTTCCCGTACCGGGAGAAGGCGGCCGCCTTCTTCGACAGGTCGGTCGATCAGTGGCCGGCCTGCCGCCAGTTCACCCATACGCAGAGCGGATACGTCTATGACGTCGGGCAGATCGTCAACGAGGATCACATTTTGAGCACCACCGCGATCATGCAGGAGGCGAAGGCGCCGGGCTGGGGGTGCGGGCGCGCGCTGGCGCTGCGCAACAACATCATCGTCGACGTCAACACGTGCAGCGCCAACCCGGCCGACTCGGCGGTGCGGGTCGCCGCCACGATCGGCGAGAAGGTGCTGGCGCAGTGGTGACAGCCGGGTGGTGGCGGATCAGCCCTCGTCCGGTTTGACGGCCAGCACCGGCTTCGGGCATTCCAGCAGGACCTGCTGAGACACGCTGCCCAGCAGCAGCTTTCCCACCGGGCTGCGGTGACGCAGACCGATCACCAGCAGTTCGGCGTCGTCGCGGTCCATCGCGGTGAGCAGCGCGTCCGCGGCGTAGACGCCGACGGGTTGCTGCACCTCGAACGGCACGCCGCAGTCGGCGAGTTGCGCCTCGAGCCCGCTGACGTCCTTGGACTGGGCGAACGCGGCGTCGACGTAGGAGTCCCCCGCGGTCGAGTTGACCACCAGCAGGCCGGTTCCGCGCCGGGCGGCTTCGGCGATCCCGTGTTCGACCGCCACCTCGCCGTACCGGTCCGCGGTGTATCCCACGACTATCATGACTCCTCGCGCGAGCGCTCGTCGGTGATCATGTCCGTGCCGCCTTCTCCTGTTGGTCCACATCGTCCTCCACGATGAGCAGCGTGTCCTCACTACGGTGAAGGAGCTTGAGCACCAGCGGCGCCATCAGCAGCAGCGCCATCAGCACGTAGACGACGATCGCGACCGGCTCGGTGAACAGGCTCGTCCAGTCGCCGCCCCCCAGCTGCAGGCTCTGCCGCAGCTGGCGTTCGATCCGCGGTCCGAGGATGACCCCGATGATCAGCGGCAGCACCGGCAGCCCGAACCGGCGCATCATCAGCCCGAGCAGTCCGAAGACCAGCAGCAGCGCCAGGTCGAGCGGCTGGATGTTGACGGCCAGCGCGCCGAGCGTCGCGAAGAACAGGATGCCGGCGTAGAGGTACGGCCGCGGGGTGCGCAGCAACTTCGCCCACAGCGGCGCCAGCGGCAGGTTGAGCAGCAACAGCAGCAGGTTGCCGATGAACAGGCTGGCGATCAGCGTCCAGATCAGCAACGGCTCCTTCTCGAAAAGGGTTGGGCCGGGCTGGATTCCGTAGGACACGAATGCGGTGAGGATCACCGCCGCGGTGGCGTTCGTGGGCAGGCCGAGCGACAGCATCGGCACCAGCGTGCCGGCCGCCGAGGCGTTGTTGGCCGCCTCGGGTCCGGCCACACCCTCGATCGCCCCCTTGCCGAACTCCTCGCGGTGTTTCGAGAGCCGCTTCTCGGTGATGTAGGACAGGAACGTCGGGAGTTCGGCGCCGCCCGCGGGCAGCGCGCCGAACGGGAAGCCGTAGGCGGTGCCGCGCAGCCAGGGCTTCCACGACCGGCGGAAGTCCTCGCGGCCCATCCACGGCCGGCCCACCGGGATCACCTCCGCGGGACGGCGCCGCAGATGGGCCGCCACCCACAGCGCCTCTCCGACGGCGAAGACGGCGACGGCGATCACGACGATGTCGATGCCGTCGGACAGCTGCGGCAGACCGAAGGTGGCCCGCGGTTGGCCCGTGAGGAAGTCGATGCCCACGACCCCGATGGCCAGGCCGAGGAACAGCGAGATCGCCCCACGCAGCTTCGACGCACCGAGTACGGCGGTCACCGCGACCAGCGCGAACACCATGATCGCCAGGTACGACGGCGCCCCGAGGGTGACGGCGAAGCGTGAGATCGGCGGGGCGAAGGCGGCGAGCAGTGCGGTGCCGATCGCACCCGCGACGAACGATCCGATTGCGGCGGTGGCCAGCGCCTGGGCCGCCCGTCCGGCCTTGGCCATCCTGTTGCCCTCGATCGCGGTGATCACCGAGGACGATTCGCCGGGTGTGTTCAGCAGGATCGAGGTGGTCGACCCGCCGTACATGCCGCCGTAGAAGATTCCCGCGAACATGATGAACGCCGCACTCGGGCTGACGTTGTAGGTGACCGGAAGCAGCAGCGCGACCGTCATCGCGGGCCCGATGCCCGGCAGCACACCGACCGCGGTGCCCAGCAACACACCGATCACCGCGTAGAGCAGGTTCATGGGTGTCGCGGCCTCCGCGAACCCCTGCATCAGCCAATCCAGGTTGTTCATCTACAGGATCCCGTCCAAAATGCCTGCGGGCAGCGGTATTCCGAGCCCCGAGTAGAACGCGTAGAAGCTCGCCAGGGACAGGACGAGCCCGATCGCGATGTTGCGCACCCAGTGGCGGTTGCCGAGGACGGCGACCGCTCCGGCGAACAGCAGCGTTCCGGTGATGACCCAGCCGAGCGGTTGCACGAGCACGATCACCGCCACGAACAGCCCGACGAGCATGCCGACGGTGCGCCAGTCGCTCGGCGCGTCCGGGTCGACGTCCTCACCGGCGTCGGCCTCCCCCACCGAACCGCGTGGGATCGCGATCGCGAGGATCACCGCGAGCAGGATGAGCACGGCCCCGATGACGATCGGAAAGGCCTTGGGCCCCACCGGATCCACTTTGGCGAATCCGGCGGTCAGTCGCAGGGCGTCGACGATGAGGAAGGCGCCGACGGCGACCAGGACGGCGCAGATCAGGTACTGCGCCCGATCGACGCGCGCAGGCTTGTCGGTGGTGGTCATACCAGCCCCAGTTCGGTCAGGGTCGACGAGACCCGGTTGTCCTGTTCGACGAGGAACTGCTCGAAGGCCGGTCCGGTGACGAAGGCGTCGGTCCACCCGTTCTTGGTCAGCGCCTCCTTCCACTGCTCGGTTGCGTGCAGTTCCTCGAGCGCGCGGATCATCGCCTGCTTCGCGTCGTCGGAAATGCCGGGCGGGGCAAGCACTCCCCGCCAGTTCGCGAACGTGAGATCGATGCCCGACTCCGTCAGCGTGGGCGCGTCGACGCCCTCGACCCGGTCGTCGCTGGAGACGGCCAGCACACGCAGCTGACCGGCCTCGATCTGGTCGATGAGCTCGCCGGGGCTCGACGTCCCCGCGGTGATCTTCTTGCCGAGCAGCGCGGTCAGCAGGTCGCCGCCGCCGTCGTAGGTGACGAAGTTGACGGCTTTGGGGTCCACGCCGACCGTTTCGGCGAGCTCCATCGGGAACAGGTGGTCGGGGCCGCCCGGTGAGGAGCCGCCGCCGATGGTCACGGCGGCCGGATCGGCCTTCCACGCCTCGACGAAGTCGCCGACGGTCTGGAACGGCGAGTCGGCGGGCACGAATATCGCGCCCGGGTCCTCGATGAGCTTGGCCACCGCGGTGGCGTCGGAGGCCTTGATGTTGGAGCCGTTGGTGTAGGTGGCGCCGACCACCCCGAGGCCCATCGTCATCATGAGGTCGTCGTTGCCGCGCTCGTTCATCAGCCGGGCCATCGCGACGGTCCCGCCGGCGCCGATCACGTTGAACACCTCGACGCGGCCGGTGATGTCGTTGTCCTCCATGATCTTCACCGCGGTGCGCGCGGTCAGGTCGTATCCGCCGCCCGGGCTGTTGGGCACCATCATTCGCAGCCGGTGCAGACCTTCGGAGTCGCCGCCGCGGGTCACCCCGCACGACGTCAGCACCATGGCGGTCACCACAGCCAGCACGATGACGGCCAGCGCCCGCAGATTTCGTCTCACGAAGGTCATACTGGACCCGGAAAGTGACGTGAGTCACTGATTCGGAAGCAAAGGACGTTTTGGTCGTTGAGTTCACGATGGTCCGGGACGGTGCGGGGGTTCGGCGGCCGCAGCCTGGCCGGACGGTTCCTGGTGTTCCAGCTGTTGGTGGTCGCGGTGGTGCTGCTGGCCGTCGCGGCGGTATCGGTCGCGCAGTCCACCCGGGAGTTCCGCGAGGCGCGCAGCCAGCGAATGATCGCGGTGGCCGAGAACGTCGCCTCCACCCCGATCGTGCGTGACCGCCTGGCGGATCCGTTCGCCGCGCGGGTGCTGGCACCCGAAGTGGACCAGGCGGTCGCCCTGTCGGGTGCGGAGCTGGCCGAGATCGTGCGCCCGGACGGCCGGGTGCTGGCGTCGTCGGATCCGTCGCGGGTGGGCGACCGGGTGGACCTGAGCGTCACCCGCGCCGACGAGGGCCGGGCCTGGTACGGCGACGACGACGTCGACGGTGTGCACAGCCTGATCGGGCAGGTGCCGGTGCTGACCAACCGGGGCGAGGTGCTGGCGATCGCGTCGGTCAGCGAACCGTATCCGTCGGTGTGGCAGCTGCTCAGCGGTGCGGGCGAACGGCTCCTGCTCTACCTCGGGCTGGCCGCCGCCCTGGGCCTGGTGGCGTCGTGGGTGCTGTCGCGGCGGATCAAACGCCACACCCGCGGGTTGGAGGTGGCGGAGATCGCCGGACTGGCGGATCACCGGGAAGCGTTGCTGCACAGCATCCGTGAAGGCGTGGTGGCCGTGAACACCGACGGCGTCATCACCCTGCTCAACGACAGCGCCCAGGAGTTGCTCGGCCTGTCCGGGTCGGCGGTGGGCCGACGCGCCGATGCGGTGGGACTCGATCCGGCGGTCGTCGAGTTCCTGCTGTCCGGCGAGGACGGTCGCGACGTGGTGATCGCGACCCGCACCCGCGTACTCGCGCTCAACCGGCGCACGGCATCCAGCGGCGGCGAATGGATCGGCACGGTCACCACGATGCGGGACAGCACCGAACTGGCCGCCCTGCAGGCACAGTTGTCGTCGCACAAGAGCGTCACCGACACGCTGCGCGCGCAGACCCACGAGTTCGCCAACCAGTTGCACACCATCTCCGGTCTGGTGCAGCTCGGAGAGTACGACGCGGTGCGGGATCTGATCGGCGAGCTGACGCGGCGGCGCGCGGCGATCAGCGACGCGGTGACCCGGCGGATCGCCGATCCGGCGGTCGCGGCGCTGCTGATCGCGAAGACCACGCTGGCCGCCGAGAGCGGGGTGACGCTGTGGCTCGATCCGGATTCCCATCTGGGCGCGCTGGATCCGGCGCTGGCGACCGACGTGATCACGGTGCTGGGCAATCTGATCGACAACGCGGTCGACGTGTCGGTGGGGTCGGGGGCCGCGCGGGTGAGCGTGCGCATCGATGACGCCGACGGTCTGTCGATCGCCGTCACAGACACCGGACCCGGTGTGCCCGAACACCTCCGGGAGGAGATCTTCGCCCGCGGAGTGACGTCGAAACCCGAGGCGCCGGGCGGCCGCGGCATCGGACTGGCGCTGGTCCGATTGGTCACCGCGCAGCACGGCGGCGTCGTGGAGGTCTCCGACCGCGTCGACGGCGGCGCGGTGTTCGCGGTGCGGCTGCCGCGCAGCCGGGTGACCGCGCATGCGTGACGTGCTGGTGGTCGACGACGATTTCATGGTCGCCGACATCCACCGCCGGTTCGTCGACCGGGTGGAGGGATTCCGGGCGGTCGGGGTGGCGCGCACCGGCGGCGAAGCCCTCACGGCGGCAAGGGAACTCGCGCCGCACCTGATCCTGCTGGACGTCTACCTGCCGGATATGACCGGCCTCGAGGTGCTGCAGCGTCTGCGGTCGGACGGGGACGGCGTCGGAGTCATCATGATCACCGCCGCGCGGGAACTCGACACCGTCCGCGCCGCGCTCGACGGCGGTGCGGCGGACTACCTGATCAAACCGTTCGAGTTCACCCAGTTGCGCGCGAAGTTGGAGGCGTTCGCGGCCCGGGCCGACGCACTGGAGTCCGCGCGCGGCGCCGACCAGTCGTTGATCGATTCCCTGTTCGGCCGGCACAGCCGCGGCGAGGTGCTCCCGAAGGGTCTGGGTATCGAGACGGGGCGACTGGTCCTCGACGCCGTGCAGCAGGCGGGCGAGGTGTCCGCGACCGAATGCGCCGAGTGGGTGGGCATCTCACGGGTCAGCGCGCGCCGCTACCTCGAGCACTACCTGAGCACGGGCGCGCTGGAACTGCGGTTGCAGTACGGGGCGGGCCGCCCCGAACGGCGCTACCGGGTCAGCGGGGCGGTACCCCGAACGGATTGATGGATGTGGCGCACGGCCCCAACAGATCGGGGCGGAAGAATTTGTTCGCGATGCACTGGCCGTCGACGCCTGGGTTCTGCGCCGACACGGTGTCGGCGATGAGGCCACGCACGTACCGGTAGAGGTCCGTGGTCGTCACGGCCGACAACCGCGCCGCCAGGTCGTACATGTTCATCGAGGTGCCCGGAACCGGCTGACCGCCGCGTGCAGTGTTGGGTCCGTCCTTGTTCATCGCGGCGTGGCACTCTTCGAACCCCGGCGGCGGGCCTGCCGGTGGACAGCCGTCGAGCGGGAACTGCGCCGAATAGAGCGCGTTGAAGTATCCGGTGTGCAGGTCGGCCGGGAACGCGCTCGGGTTACAGGAGGGGAAGAGTGCGGGAGCCGGCCGGTCCGGTTGCCCCGCAGCGATGTTGGACTCCACCCAGTTGGAGTGGGAGTAGAAGTCCTGCTGCGCGTGCACCAGACCGCCGAACGCGGCACGGGCGGCCGGTCCGTCGCGCAGCGCCGTGGCACCCGGGCCGATCGGTTGTGACCCGCGCAGGATGACCGGCGAGAGGGTGGTCCACGCCTGCTGGGCGCGCGCACAGATCTCGGTCGGGTTCTTCGCGTTGTCGATGTGCCGCCACTGGTCGGTCGCGAAGGCGTCGCTGCCCATGGCGCCGCCGCCGGGCGGCGGCCCGTTGAGTATCTGCAGGATCGCGATCTCGTTGACCTGATCGGGCGGCAGCGCGGTGCGGGTGACGATGGCGTGGTTGTGGATGTAGAACGCCTGCGCGGTCGGCCCGGACCAGCACAGGGCACCGATGAGGCCCACCGCCGCGATCACCGCCAAGGGGACGCGTCGCAGTTTCCGCAGGCGGGTGAAGGAAACGGACATGAAGGGACTCCTCCCCTGGTGCCGATCACGGCACAGCGATCTTACTCCGGTTCACGTCCCCGACACGCGGCGTTGTACCCGACACGTGGTGACAGCAAACCCCGCTGGCGCACAGTGTTTGCGCTTTCAGACGGGTGGCGTCACCACTCCCCGCGCCACCGGGCGCGGTACGACCGCCCGTCGGGGTCGTACATCATCCGGTACACCGGCACCGCCCACAGCCGGGTGAGCCGGCCGAGCCCTTCGGTCCGGTGCGGCCGCAGCCGGCCCGGGGGCCGGGGACCGACCTGACCACCCGCATACCAGTCGTCGAGACCCTCTGCTGCCCTGACGATTTCGTTCACCGCGTTCGAGGGGTCGATCAGCCCGTCGTCGTCCGTGCGGTCGAGGTGTTCCCGCATCAGCCGCAACCGCAGGTCGCGGGCGAAGACCCGCGCACCGTCCCCGGTACCCGCCGGATCACGCGGCGAGCGCTCGTCACGGGTCTCGTCGAGCACCGCGCACGACAACTCGCTGTCGTGCGTCCACGACCGCCGGTTGAAGTTGTCACTGCCCACGCATGCCCACGTGTCGTCGACCACGCAGACCTTCGCATGGACGTAAACCGGAGTCCCTTCGTGGTTTTCGACGTCGAACAGGTGCACCCGGTCCGGACCTGCCGCCCGGCACGCCTCGATGGCCTGCCTGCGTCCGACCTGATTCGGCGGCAGCGCCAGCCTGCCGTCGACATCCGGGTACCGCGGGATCACAGCGATCAGATGGAGGTCCGGATTGTCGGCGAGGGCCCTGGCGAACAGATCCGCCACCTGCTTGGACCACAGGTACTGGTCCTCCAGGTAGATCAGCCGCCGCGCGCGCCGCACCGCCTTGGTGTATCCGCGCGCCACGCTGCGTTCGCCGTGCGGGGCGAAGTCGTAGGTGAAGTGCGCGTCCGGATACGTGCGCAGCACCTGCACGGCATGCGGGCCGCACGGCGCCGGGTCCGGCGGCTGCTCGGGCAGCGGATCCGCCTGCAGATCCGCACCCCGCAGGCGGTCCACCACCCATGCGACCGGGTTCAGCGTGTCCAGGGGTGCCGGATCGTTCCACCGCTCCCGGAACGTGGCGTCGAGTGCGCCCACCACGGGACCCTGCAACCGCAACTGCGCGTCGTGCCACGGCGGCCGGTCGCCGTACCGCTTCGACATCTGCACCGCCTGCGGATCGCCGCGGTGCGAGGCGTCGTCGCGGCGCGAATGGCACAGGTCGATGCCGCCGGCGAACGCCACATCGCGTTCGGGCGCCCCGGGATGACGGAGCACGACGAACTTCTGGTGGTGCGACCCGCCGATCCGGACCCGCTGGTCGAGCAGCACCTCACCGCCCGCCCGCTCGATCGCCTCACCGAGATGCTGGTTCTCCTGCTCGCTGTAGGCGAACTGGTCCAGATGCGAGCGCCACACCAACCCCTTGACCACGGCGCCGCGTTCGGCAGCGGCGCAGAACAATTCGCGGATCGTCGGTCCGCCGTCACGCATCTTCTCGTCGGGGTCCCCGCGCCAGTCGGTGAAGAAGAGATGGTCACCGGGACCCAGCGCGGACACCTCGGTGGCCAGCGCGTCGAAGTACGTCGCGCCGTGGATCAGCGGTTCGACCCGGTTGCCCTCGCAGCACACGGGCAGGTCCGACGACGGGTTGCCGCGCTCGTCAGCCGTCAGGAACCAGTCGGACAGGTCCGCCATACTCGCTAGTATCGGCCATGCCCGTCCCCCGCCGCGTCGTCGGCGCGCTCGCAGTGCTGCTGGTGCTCGCGGCCTGCACGGGAACCGGCCCCTCCCGCACCGGTGCGGACCCGCGTGCGGAGGCCGTCATGGACATCGTTCGCAAGACGATGGCCGACGCGCACCTGAGGTCGGTCATCGTGCGGGTCACCGAGGACGGCGACGAGATCCTCAGCCGTGCGCTCGGCGAATCGATGACCGGCGTGCCCGCCACCGCCGACATGCACTTCCGCAACGGCGCGGTGGCCATCTCCTACGTCGCCACGCTGCTGCTGCTGCTCGTCGAGGACGGCACCGTGAGCCTCGACGACCGGCTCTCGCGCTGGCTGCCCGACGTGCCGCACTCCGACCGTGTGACGCTCGGTCAGCTGGCACAGATGACGTCGGGCTATCACGACTACGTGCTCGGCAACGACGCGTTCGCCGACGCGGCGTACGCCGACCCGTTCCGGGCCTACACGACCGACGACCTGTTCGAGTTCGCCGTGCACAAACCGCTGCAGTACGAACCGGGCACCAACTGGAGCTACGCCCACACCAATTACGTCCTGCTCGGGCTGGCGCTGGAGAGGGCCACCGGCCGCCCCATGGCCGACCTGCTCGGCGAGCGAGTCCTTCGACCGCTCGGGCTGACCGGCACCCGGGCCTCGTTGACCGCGGAGATCCCGGAACCAGCACTGCACGCCTTCTCGTCCGAACGTCGGCAGGCGCTCGACATCCCCGCCGGCACGGACTTCTACGAGGAGTCGACGTACTGGAATCCGTCGTGGACCATCACGCACGGCGCCGTCCAGACCTCCACCGTCGCCGACCTGGAGGCCACCGCCGTCGGTGTCGGATCCGGCACGCTGCTGTCACCGGAGTCCTACCGCCGCATGGTGTCGACGGACCTGCGGGGCCGCACCCGGGCCCAGCCCGGCTGCCCGACCTGCGCCCCGATGAACGACCGCTACACCTACGGGCTGGGCATCGTGGTCTCCGGGAACTGGCTGCTGCAGAACCCGATGCTGTCCGGCTACGGGGCCGTCGCGGCGTACCTGCCGTCCCGCAGACTGGCGATCGCCGTCGCGGTCACGTTCACCCCCCAGGCGTTCGACTCCCTGGGCGACTACACCAACGGGGCGCAGACGTTGTTCTCCCGGATCGCCGCCGAACTCGCACCGGACGACGCACCACCGGCCCCGCCGCCATAATGGCCGGGTGACGCCCCGAGTCCTGTTCCTCCACAACGATCCCATCGCCACCGAGGCGCTGCTCGGCAACGCGTTCGCCGACGCCGGCTTCGATATCGACACGTTCACGGTGGTCCCCCGCGAGCACGCTGCGGACCCCGCCCTCGACGTGGTGTTCCCCGATCCCACCGGCTACGACGTCATCGTGCCTCTGGGTGCGCGGTGGCCGGTGTACGACGATGCCCTGCGCCGCACCTGGGTCGGGGCCGAGATGGCGATGCTCCGCGAGGCCGCCGCGGTCGGGGTCGCGCTGCTGGGGGTGTGCTTCGGCGGGCAGATCATCGCCCAGGCGTTCGGCGGCAGCGTCGGCCGCGCCCCGACACCGGAGATCGGGTGGTACGACATCGCGACCGACCGGCCGGACCTCGTCGCGACCGGCCCGTGGTTCCAGTGGCATTTCGACCGGTGGACAGTGCCGCCGGGGGCGGTGGAGATCGCCAGGAGCACCGCCTCCTCGCAGGCGTTCCTGCTCGACCGCAGCCTCGCGCTGCAGTTCCACCCGGAGCTCGACCACGCACTGCTGACCGAGTGGCTGGCCGACGACCGCGACGGCGAGGCCCTGGGATTCGGCCTCGCCCACGACGAATTGCTCGCTCGCACAAGACATTTGGAAGACGACGCGGCGAGCCGGATCCACGGGCTGGTGCGAAGGTTCCTGTCCTATGTCGCGGCGGCGCCCTGCCCGAGCTGATGTGCGAGCGCATCGCTGAGCCGGGGATGACGGAAACGGTGACCCAGCGAGTGCAGGACCGTCGGCACCACCCGCTGGTCGGCTTCGGCCAGTTCGCGGGCCCCCTGGGCGCCCAGGAGCAGCCGCGGGCCGACTGACGGGACGGGCAGCACGGCGGGCCGGTGCAGCACCGCCGCCAGCGTCTTCGTGTAGTCGGCGTTGCGGACCGGTTCGGGCGCGACGGCGTTGACCGGCCCGCTCACCCGGTCGTCCCACAGCGCCCGGTAGTACACGTCGAGCAGGTCGTCCAGCCCGATCCACGACAGCCACTGCCGTCCGGTGCCGAGCCGCCCGCCCAGGCCGGCGCCGAAGAGCGGGCGGAACAGCCGCAGGGTCCCACCCGCGGCGGCCTGGACGATGCCGGTGCGCACGGCGACCACCCGCACCCCCGCGTCGGCCGCCGGTGCGGTCGCGGCCTCCCAGTCGGCGACGACGTCGGCCAGGAAACCGGTCCCCCGCGCGCTGTCCTCGCCGAGCAGCGCGTCGCCGCGGTCATAGCCGTAGAACCCGATCGCCGAGGCGCTGACGACGGTGCGCACGCCCGCGCCGGCCGCCGACTCCGCGAGCCGGCGGGTGGGTTCGATGCGGCTGTCGCGGATCGCGGCCTTGTGCGACGCGGTGAACCGGCCCGCGATGGACGCGCCCGCCAGGTGCACGACGGCGTCCACCCCGCTCAACAGGTCCGGCGCAGGCCGCCGCGGGTCCCACTGCCGTTCGTCGGCGCCGGCCGGGGGCCGCCGCACCAGCCGGATCACCCTGTGCCCGCCGCTGGTCAGCATCGCGGTCAGCGCCGAGCCGACCAGCCCCGAGGACCCCGTGACGGCGACGACCAGCGGCCCGCACCCGGCTCCGGCGGCCTCCCGGTGCGCGGCCAGGTCGTCGGCCAGCTGGCGGTGCCGGTAGACGAACGTCGACCGCAGCAGCGCACCCGGCACCGTCGTGTCGACACGGTCGCGGACCAGCGTGCGGCCCCGACCGGCGTCGGCGAAGTCGTGGGTGTGTCGCCACCAGCCGATCACCCGCGGGGGCAGCGACATCACGCCGCGCGACGACAGGGCATCGACGAACCGGTGCGGCGGGTCGTACCCGGACGGGTCGTGCTGGGCGATCCACCGCAGGCCGGCGGGCAGGCCCAGCACCGCCTGACCGTCCGCCAGCGACGGGGTCTCGGCGACCACCGTCATCGGCTGCCAGGGCGGGACCAGGCGAGGCATGGCCCCTGGCCGGGTGTGCCAGGCGAACACCTCGTCGAGCGGATGATCGACGATGCTCTCGTACTCGATGCCCATGGCCCTCCCTGTCGCCGGCGCCTGGTCGGTATTCGGCGCCGCACGAATGGTGGATTGCCCCGGTGCACGGCGGGTACGCACTCATGGCGATGAGCGGATGGGACAGGTTCGCCGGCAGGTCCGGCGGGCGCACCTTCCGGGACCGCCGTGATGCCGGCCGGATCCTGGCCGGGAAGTTGTCGGCCTATGCCGGCCGTGACGACGTGGTGGTCCTCGGTCTGGCGCGCGGCGGCGTCCCGGTCGGCTGGGAGGTGGCCCACGGGCTCGGCGCTCCGCTCGACGTGTTCCTGGTACGCAAACTCGGTGTGCCGCAGTGGGAAGAGCTCGCGATGGGCGCCATCGCGTCCGGTGGCAGCGTCGTGATCAACGAGCAGCTCGTCGCCCGCCTGGGCATCACCGAGGAGGCGTTGGCCCGCGCGATCGAGCGCGAGACGTCGGAACTGCGCCGCCGGGAGACCGCCTACCGGCAGGGCCGCCCGCCGCCGGAGCTCGCCGGGGCGACGGTGGTGCTCACCGACGACGGCATCGCGACCGGCGCGAGCATGCTCGCCGCGGTGCGGGCGGTCCGCGCATCGGAGCCCGCGCAGGTGGTGGTGGCCGTTCCGGTGGGTCCGGCCACGGCGTGCCGGGAGATCGGCGCCGAAGCGGATGCGGTGGTCTGCGCGACGATGCCGGCGGGCTTTGAGGCCGTGGGGCAGGTGTACGCCGACTTCCACCAGGTCACCGACGACGAGGTGCGGGACCTGCTGGCGACCCCGACCCGTTAGCGGGTGGTGGGTTCCTCAGGATGCTCGGCGCCCACTTCGTCCTCATGGCGCTCGTCGTACGGGACCGCGCGGGTGTCGGCGTCGGCGTCGGCGTCGGACCGCGGTTCGGCGTCGCCACGGGTGCCATCGGCCTCGTAGGCCTCGGCTTCGTCGGGATAGTCGGCGTCGAACTCGTCGGCCGTCCCGGCGTCAGCGGGGCCGGTCGGCCCGGCCGTCGCGGCGGTCGGCTTGCGGGACCGCTCGCGGACGGCGTCGACGATCAGCAACACGACACCGATCACGCTGGCTGCGATGCACACCCAGGCGATCACGGCATTGCCGGTGACCACGGCGGTCACCAGCGCAGCGAGCCCGATGACGGCCAGGACGAGCGCGATGATCAGCATCGATCAGCGCCGCCGCGTCAGTTGTTGCCGCGGTTGAATTGGTTGAAGCCGCCGCCGTCGTTGTTGGCGCTCGAATCCACCGGCGCGGCGGAACCACGCTGGCCCAACTCCTCGAGCTGGGACTCCAGGTAGGTCTTCAGGCGGGTGCGGTACTCACGTTCGAAGGTCCGCAGCTGTTCCAGCCGGCCTTCGAGCACCGTCCGCTGCTGGTTGATGGTCCCCATGATCTCGGAGTGCTTGCGCTCGGCGTCGGCCTGCAGTGCGTCCGCCTTCTCCTGGGCCTGCCGCAGCTGGGCCTCGGAGCGGGTCTGGGCGTCGGCGAGCATGGCGTCGGCGCGCTGACGGGCCTCGGTGACCGTGGTCTCCGCGGTCTGCCGGGCGTCGCTGACCATCGCATCGGCCTGGGCGCGCGCGTCGGAGAGCAGTTTGTCCGACTCGGCCTTGGCGGTGCTGGTCAACCGGTCGGCGGTCTCCTGGGCCAGGCTCAGCACCTTGGCCGCGCGCAGTGCCGAGTCCTCGCTCTGCTGCTGGGTCGGCGCCGGCGCCGCGGGGGGCGCCTCGTACACCGGCTGGGGCGGCGGAGTCGGCTCGGGCTCCGGCTCGTAGACCGGCGCGGCCTGCTGCTGCGGCGCGGCACCGCCACCGGACCGGGCCGAGGAGAGCTCCTGGTCCAGCTCGGCCACCCGCTGACGCAGGTCGGTGTTCTCCTCGATCAGCCGGGTCAGCTCGTTCTCGACCAGGTCGAGGAAGGCGTCGACTTCGTCCTCGTTGTAGCCCCGCTTGCCGATGGGCGGCTTGCTGAACGCGACGTTGTGAACGTCGGCGGGTGTGAGCGGCATCGTCTGCCCCCTTGAGTCTGGACCGTCAACCGATCTCAAAGTGTAAAGCCTGCATGGATCGCAACTGGCGTCCATCCTGTCACACCAGACCCGGCGGTTGCAGCGGAGGTCAAATTTTAAGAGCGAATTTCAGTTTTCACCACGCCTGCGCCGCACCTCGGCAAACCCCGTGGACCGCGCCGCGGCGGCCGGCCGCCGGCCAGGGTCAGGCCGCCGCCCCGAACGCCAATTGCATACCGATGAAGGCGACGAGCAGCAGCACCATGATCGACAGGTCGAAACGCACCGCGCCGATGGTGAGCTGGGGAATCAGGCGCCGCAGCAACTTCACCGGAGGATCGGTCAGCGTCATGATCACCTCGAGCACCACGACCGTCAGACCCCGTGGACGCCAGTCCCGGCTGAACGATCGGATGAACTCGACGACGACCCGCGCGATGAGCAGGAGCCAGAAGACGAACAGCGCAAAACCAAGGATTTCGAAGAACAGCGCCAACGGAAGCTCGACCTCACTACGGGCAGATATGTGACATTCGATACAGGTGGGAAAACAACCTCGTCAGCCTACCTGCCGCGCCGGGGCGCCGCCGAAGTCACTGATACGCGTAGAAGCCCGCCTCGGCGATGCGTCGGCGCTCGTCTGCGGTGACGTCCACGTCGGCCGGCGACAGCAGGAACACCTTGGTGGCGACCTTGTCGAACGAGCCGCGCAGCGCGAACGCGAGGCCGGCGGCGAAGTCGACGAGGCGTTTGGCGTCGGCGTTGTCCATGGACACCAGGTCCATGATCACCGGGGTGCCGTCCCGGAACTTCTCGCCGATGGTGCGGGCCTCGCTGTAGTCCTTCGGGCGCAGGGTCGTGATCTTGGCCAGTGGGCTGCCTTCCTCGAAGAGCATCGCCATCCGGCGCGGGTCCATCGCCAGGGCACCGCGGGTCGAGCCGCGCAGCGCGCCCAGTCGCGGCGCCGGGCGCTCGAACTCGCGGGGACCGCGAAGCCGTGGGTCGAACCGGGGCTCGTCGTAGCCGCCGCGGTAGATCGGCGGTTCGTCGTACTCGCGCGGGGCCGGCCGATCGTCGTACTCGCGGCCGTACCCGTCCTCCTCGAAGCGGTCTTCACGGGGCCGGCGGGCGTAGCCACGGGCCGGGCCGCGCTCGGCGCGGTCGTCGTCCTCGTAGTACTCGTCGTCGTAGTCATCCATGGGCGCCATACCGAAGTAGGCCTTGACCTTGTGGAGTGTGCTCATCGCGCGACCCTTCTGAAGACCGTCAAGCTGTGGTGTCTGTGATGAAGATGTGACTGGAGTGACTACTCAGGGTGACGTTAGAGGACGAGGTCCCATAAGCGCGGTTCCGACACGCACACATGTCGAGCCGTGTTCGACCGCCGCCTCGAGATCACCGGACATCCCCGCGGACAGCTCCAGTCGCTGCTCGTGGCCGGTTTCCTCCCGCCGTCGGCGGACCCGCTCCCACTCCGCGTGCAGGCGCGCGAACGCCGCCGCGGGGTCGGCGCCCAGCGGCGGGATGCCCATCAACCCGACGAACTGCAGCGCCTCCGCGGAATCGATTGCGGCACAGAGCTCGTCGATCAGGTCCGGCCGGTCGACGTCGATGCCACCCCGTTCGACGTCGTTGTCGAGGCTGAGCTGGAGATACACCCGCAGCGGCGCGACGCGCACTCCGTCGGCCAGCGCGTCGGCGGCGCCCCGGTCGAGAGCGGCGATCAGCTTGGCGCTGTCCACCGAGTGCGCGGCGTACGCCCACCGCGCGACGGCCCTGGCCTTGTTGCGCTGGATCCGGCCCACCATGTGCCAGCGCACCGGATCGTCGGCGAACTCGGCGGCCAGCTCGCCGGCCTTCCTCGACGCCTCCTGTTCGCGCGATTCGGCGAAGTCCCGGCACCCCAGACCGTGCAGGATCCGGACGTCGGAGGCCGGGAAGAACTTGGTCACCGGCAACAGGGTGATCTCGCCGGCGTCGCGGCCCGCCGCCTGCGCGGCGCGCGCGAGCCGCTCCCGCACCGCGGTCAGCGAGGCGCCCAACTCGGACTCCCGGTCGGTGACTCCGGCCCGAAACACCACGGCGCTCACTCCATCCACACCAGCGACGCCAGCCTGCCGGTCGGGGCGTTGCGGCGGTGGCTGAACAGGTTGCGGTCGGCGACGGTGCACCGCGGGTCGACGTCGATGGCCGTGATGCCCAGATCGGTGAGCTGACGGGCGATTCCGGCCCGCAGGTCCAGTCCGGCGGTACCGCGGGCGGTGGTGGTACGGCTGCCGGGCAGCACCGCCTCGACCTCGGCGGCCATCTCCTCGGGTACCTCGTAGTTCCGCCCGCTCACCGCGGGGCCGAGCAGCACCGAGATGTCCTCGACTCTCGCACCGGCCTCGCGCATCGTCTCCACCGCGCGCACGACGACACCGTCGCGGGCACCGACCCGTCCGGCGTGGACCGCGCCGATCACCCCGGCGCGCGCATCGGCCAGCAGGACCGGGACACAGTCGGCGGTCACGACGGCCAGCCCCAGGCGGCGGGTCGTGGTGACCAGACCGTCGGCGTCGTCGACCGGTCCGTCTGCCGGAGCGTCGACTCGCACGACCCGGTCGCTGTGCACCTGGTGCATCCACACCAGTCGGCCGTCGAGCCGGGTCGCCTTCGCGAGCCGCTCACGGTTGGCGGCGACGGCGGTCGGATCGTCGCCGACGTGGTCGCCCAGATTGAAGGTGTCGTACGGCGGCGCCGACACGCCACCGGCGCGGGTCGTGGTCACCCGCCGCACACGAACGGTCACGTTCCCAGTATCGGACCCGGGTCAGTGCCGCATGAACGGTGGCACGTCGACGTCGTCGTCCGCGATCCCGCCGTCGTCACCGCCGATGCTGACGGTTGCGCCGTTGGTGTGCACCGGCACGCTCGCCGGATCGGCCGGTTCGAACAGCGGCGAGGCCACCTTGCCCGCCCGCCCGGGGGCGATCGGCTGCGTCGGTGCGGCGCTGGGGGTCCCCGGGCTCACCACCGGGTTGCGGCTCGGACCCGCCGAGTCGAACCCGGCCGCGATCACGGTGACGCGGACCTCGTCGCCGAGCGAATCGTCGATCACGGTGCCGAAGATGATGTTGGCCTCGGGGTGCGCGGCGTCCTGCACCAGCGATGCCGCCTCGTTGATCTCGAAGAGCCCCAGATCACTGCCGCCGGCCACCGACAGCAGCACCCCCTGGGCGCCTTCCATCGAGGCCTCGAGCAGTGGCGAGTTGATCGCGATCTCGGCGGCTTTGAGCGCCCGGCCGTCGCCGCGGGCCGAACCGATGCCCATCAACGCCGTCCCGGCACCGCTCATCACGCCCTTGACGTCGGCGAAGTCGACGTTGATCAGACCGGGTGTGGTGATCAGGTCGGTGATGCCCTGGACACCGTTGAGCAGCACCTCGTCGGCGCTGCGGAACGCGTCCATCAGCGACACCGCGGCGTCACCCATCTGCAGCAGCCGGTCGTTGGGGATGACGATCAGCGTGTCGCAGCTCTCGCGCAGCGCCTGGATGCCGTTCTCGGCCTGGTTGCTGCGCCGCTTGCCCTCGAACGAGAACGGCCGGGTCACCACGCCCACCGTCAGCGCGCCGAGCTTGCGTGCGATCGACGCCACCACCGGCGCGCCGCCGGTGCCGGTGCCGCCACCCTCGCCGGCGGTCACGAACACCATGTCGGCGCCGCGCAGGAGTTCCTCGATGTCGTCCTTGGCGTCCTCGGCGGCCTTGCGACCCACCTCGGGATCCGCCCCCGCCCCGAGGCCGCGGGTCGAGTCCCGGCCGACGTCGAGCTTGACGTCCGCATCGCTCATCAACAACGCCTGGGCGTCGGTGTTGATCGCGATGAACTCGACGCCCTTGAGGCCCTGTTCGATCATTCGATTGACGGCGTTCACGCCACCGCCGCCGATGCCGACCACCTTGATGACGGCGAGGTAGTTGTGCGGCGGGGTCATCGCTCGACCTTCTTCGCGCAAGCGCTCATGAGCGGTCGCCTTTCTGCTGCCTGGTTGCCAGTACTCGGTGCGAAGCCTTCCCGCAAACCCTCAACCTCAACCACAGGCTTAGAGTTATGTCAAGTAGTTCCGCGCAACCAGAACGGTAGGGCGACGGTGCCGCTCAGCCATGCAGGCGCGCCGACGGTGTCGACACGAATTTCTACTTGACCGTGGGCAAATCGGGGCTGGACACGTCGTACGTGCGGCCCGGTTGCGTGAGCAGCGCGGCGAGCTTGAGCGCCTTCTCGTCGGTGCGGTCGGTGGTCCCCCACACCACCACCCGGCCGTCGACGAGCGTGAGCGTGATCGAGGCGACCGACGGCGCGGCGATCCGCCCCACCTGACCCGCCACCTCGGGCGGCAGCGCCAGCATCACCTGCAGCGCGGCCTCGGTCGCCGGATCGTTCGGCCCGGGGGTCGCCGTCTCCAGATACGGCAGATTCGGCGGGGGCGGTGCGGTCGCGAAATCCACCCCGTCCCGGTCGAACAGGTGCGGACCGTCGGGATAGTCCTTGACCACCAACGGAACCCGTTCGACGACCGTGATCCGCAGCGAGGACGGATACTCGCGCTGCACCCGCGCGCTGGCGACCCGGCGGATCGTCGCGACGCGTTCGGCGACGGCATCGGTGTCGACCTGCAGCAACGGGGTACCCGGCACCACCGCCGCAGCGCCGAGCACCTCCTCGCGCGGGATGGCCTCCACGCCGACGACGACGATGTCGCGCACCGACATGATCGGGGTGAAGTAGAGGAGAAGCCCCAGGCCGACCGCGACGACGGAGGCCAGCGCCGACCAGACCAGCACCTTCAGGCCGCGAACGGCCCCGCGGGCGATCGGGGTCACCTCCCGGGCCGGTCCGCTGGTGGCCCGCCGCTTGGCCTCGCGGCGGGCCACCTCGAGGGCCATCGCGCGGTCCTTCACCTCGCGGCGCTGCTCGCGCTCGCGCCGGGCGCGGCGCCGGGGCCCCTCCCGGTCCTCGTCGTCCGCGGGCGGTGCGGGTGGGTCCTCGGCCGGTGCGGCCGTCGGTGGCGTGGTGGGATCCTCCGGCGCCGCCTCGGGCTGGTCCGGATGCGACCCGGACGGCGGCACGGTCATCGCGCGCCGGCCCCCGGTACGGTCCGGTTGGCCCTGGCCTGCAGCGCGGTGACGATCTCCGGCCCCAGCATCGTCACGTCGCCGGCGCCCATCGTGACGACCACGTCGCCGGGTCGCACGGAATCGGCCACCCGCCCGGCCACCGCCGAGAAGTCGGGCACGTAGGTCACCGGCGCGTGCACGTGCTCGACGATGCTGGCCCCGCTCACCCCGGCGATCGGCTGTTCCCGGGCGCCGTAGACGTCGAGCACGAACACCAGGTCGGCGGCGCTCAGCGCGGTGCCGAACTCGCGGGCGAACGTCTCGGTGCGCGAGTACAGGTGCGGCTGGAAGACCACCACCGCCCGGCCCTCGCCGGCCTGGTCGGTGACCGCGCGCAACGCCGCCAGCGTCGCCCCGACCTCGGTCGGGTGGTGGGCGTAGTCGTCGAAGACCCGGACCCCGCTCGCCGTCCCGACCAGTTCGAAGCGGCGCCGCACCCCCTCGAAGCCGGCCAGCCCGTCGAGCACGGTGTCGGGGTCCGCCCCGACCTGCAGGGCGGCCAGCAGCGCGCCCAGCGCGTTGAGCGCCATGTGCCGGCCGGGCACCGACAGCCGCATCGCCCGCGGGGCGCCCTCGGCCGCCAGCTGGATGTGGGCAACCGCGCCGGTGCCCTGCTGCTCCCAGCCGACCAGCGCGCCCGCGAGGTCCCCGCGCCCGGCCGAACCGTAGCGCAACACCCGGACCCCAAGCGCCGCAGTGCGTTCCGCGAGTGCCGCGGAGCCGGGGTCGTCGACGCACGCGAGCAACGCGCCACCGGGGGTGAGCCGCTCGACGAACGCGTCGAAGACCGCGGTGTAGGCCTCGGGGCTGCCGAAGAAATCCAGGTGGTCGGCTTCGATGTTGGTGACCACGGCGACATCGGGGGTGTACTCCAGCAGCGAACCGTCGCTTTCGTCGGCCTCGGCCACGAAGCACTCGCCGCTGCCGTGGTGGGCGTTGGTGCCTGCCTCACCGAGGTCACCGCCGACGGCGAAGGACGGATCGAATCCGCAGTGCTGCAGGGCCACGATCAGCATCGAGGTGGTCGTGGTCTTGCCGTGGGTGCCGGTCACCATCAGCGTGGTGTGGCCGGCCATCAGCTTGGCCAGCACGACCGGCCGCAGGACCACCGGGACCGCGCGCCTGCGCGCCTCGACCAATTCGGGGTTGGTCTTGGGGATCGCCGCGTGCGTGGTGACGACGGCGGTCGGCCCGCCCGGCAGCAGGTCGAGCGACGACGCGTCGTGCCCGATCCGGATCGCGGCGCCACGCGCCCGCAGCGCCACCACCGCGCGCGACTCCTTGGCGTCCGAGCCGGAGACCAGCGCCCCGCGGTCGAGCAGGATGCGGGCGATCCCCGACATGCCCGCGCCGCCGATGCCGACCATGTGGACCCGGCGCAGTTCCTCGGGTAGCGGCGGCGTGCTCACCGGGCCTTCTTCCGCTCGCCCGCCGCCTCGCGCGCCACGTCGAGCGCGACGTGGGCGACGTGCCGGGCGGCGTCGCGGTGGCCGGAGAGCGCGGCGCCCGCGGTCATGGTCTGCAGCCGGCCGGTGTCGGTGAGCAGCGGGACCACCGTATCGGCCACGAACTGCGGTGACAGGTCGGCGTCGTCGACGACGAGGCCGCCGCCGGCGTCCACCACCGGTTGCGCGTTGAGCCGTTGTTCGCCGTTGCCGATCGGCAGCGGCACGTACACCGCGGGCAGTCCGACGGCGGTCACCTCGGCCACCGTCATCGCACCCGCCCGGCAGACCGCCAGGTCGGCGGCCGAATAGGCGAGGTCCATCCGGCTCAGGTACGGCACCGCGACGTACGGCGGATCGCCCGGCGCCGGGTCCGGCAGTTCGAGGGTGTTCTTCGCCCCGTAGGCGTGCAGCACCGAAACCCCCGCCGCGGCAATCGCTTTCGCGGCGCCGGAGACGGCGTTGTTGAGCGAGCGGGCGCCCTGCGAGCCGCCGAACACAAGCAGGACGCGGGCGTCGTCGGCGAATCCGAAATGCGCGCGGGCCTCGGCGCGCAGCGCACCGCGGTCCAGTTCGGTGATGTTCGCCCGCACCGGCGTGCCGACCACCTCCACCCGGCCCAGACCCGGGTCCGCCACGGCGGAGAGCACCCGGCGCGCGAAGCGCGCGCCGACCTTGTTGGCCAGGCCCGCGCTGGCGTTGGCCTCGTGCACGACGATGGGCACATGGGCGCGTCGGGCCGCCAGGTAGGCGGGCAGCGCCACGTAGCCGCCGAACCCGATCACGACGTCGGCGTGCACGCTGTCGAGGACGGCGCGGGTCTCCCGCACCGCACGGCGCACCCGCAGCGGTAACCGCGCCAGGTCCGCGGACGGCTTGCGGAGCAGCGGGACGGGCGTGATCAGTTCGAGGTCGTAGCCGCGCTCGGGAACCAGCCGCGTCTCCAGCCCCCGCTCGGTGCCGAGCGCGGTGATCCGCACTCCGGGCTCCAGCGCGGCCAGGGCGTCGGCGACGGCCATCGCCGGTTCGACGTGCCCCGCGGTTCCGCCGCCGGCGAGGACGACCGAGATGGTGCCGTTCACCCGTAACGCTGACCTTCCCTGGGCCGACCTCGTCGACCCTGTTGGCGCTGACCGGTCCGGCTCGCCGCCGACCGCTGACCGCCTACATGATGCCTTGAGCCCCGCTCGCGACGTTCAGCCGCGGGGGGTTTGCGCCGCGTGGCGCGGGCCGGTTTGGCCGCGCGCGGGGCCGCCGGCTTACCCGGACGCGAGCGCAGCCGGTCGCGGACCGCCTCGAGCGGGGTGGGTACATAGGGCTCGGGCGGGGGCAGCCGCAGCAGCCGGTTGACCCGGTCGTCGCGGCCGGCCCGCCGCGCGGCCACCGCCTCGGGTTCGTGGCGCGCGGCGTTGGTGATCAGGCCCATCATGAGCAGCGTCGTCGCCGTCGACGTCCCGCCCGCCGAGATCAGCGGCAGCTGCAGTCCGGTGACGGGCAGCAGGCCCACCACGTAGCCGACGTTGATGAACACCTGGCCGAGCACCCACGTGGTCGCCGTCGCGGTGAGCAGCCGCAGGAACGGATCGGCCGAGCGGCGCGCGATGCGCATGCCGGTGTAGGCGAACAACCCGAACAGTGCGAGCAGTCCAGCCGCGCCGACGAACCCGAGTTCCTCGCCGATGATCGCGAAGATGAAGTCGTTGTGCGCGTTGGGCAGGTAATTCCACTTCGCGGTGCCCTGCCCCAGCCCGTCGCCGAACACGCCGCCGTTGGCCAGCGCGAACTTCGCCTGCCGGGCCTGATACCCCGAGCCCTGCGCGTCGGCGCTGGGATCGAGCCAGGACTGCACGCGTGCCGAGCGGTACCCCTCGGCCATGGCGAGCACGGCCGCCGACACCATGACCGCGAACAGCGAGGACAGGAACACCTTCAGCGGCAGGCCGGCATACCACAGCAGGGCAAGCAGGATGATGCCCAGCGACACCGTCTGGCCGAGGTCGGGCTGGGCGACGATCAGCGCCAGCGCGATGACCGCCGCGGGCACCAGCGGGATGAGCATCTCGCGCAGGGTGGCCCGCTCCATGCGCCGCGCCGCCAGCAGGTGCGCACCCCAGATCGCGAACGCGATCTTCGCCAGTTCCGAGGGCTGCATGGAGAAACCGGCCACGACGAACCAGCCGCGCGACCCGTTGGCGACCTTGCCGATACCCGGGATCAACACCAGGATCAGCAGCACGACCGTGAAAGCGAAGCCGGGGAAAGCCAAGCGCCGCAACGTCTTCACCGGCATCCGCAGCGCCGCGTAGAACGCGGCGAGCCCGACCACCGTCCACAGCACTTGTTTGGCGAACACCGACCAGGGTGAGCCGTCGGAGTCGTACGAGTACACGCCGGACGCCGAGAGCACCATGGTCAGCCCGAGCGTGATCAGCAGGGCGGTCACGGCGATGATCAGGTGGAACGACGTCATCGGGCGGCCCAGCCAGGCCGCGAAACGGGTGCGCGAGACCACGGGCGCCGTGGGGGCGCTCATCGCGGGCGCGTCAGCGGTCTCGGTGCCGGCCGCCCTGCCGCGCAACCGGGCCAGGATCGTCGCCACGGCGCTTATCCGAGGTCGGCGCGCACCGCGGCGGCGAAGGCGTCGCCGCGCTGGGTGTACCCGCTGAACTGGTCGAACGAGGCGCCCGCGGGCGCCAGCAGCACAGCGTCGCCCGGGCGGGCGAGGTGGCGGGCGGCATCGACCGCCGCCCTCATCACCGCATCGGGTAGCGATCGACCCGTCGTGTCGATCACACGAGTCACAAGATTCACAGCTGACTCAGTTGTCCCATGCACCCCAGAATCCTCCCCCGTCACAAGCTCGACGACGGGGACATCGGGCGCGTGTCGCGATAACGCCTCGGCGACCACGGCGCGGTCCCGGCCGATCAGCACCGCCCCGGCGAGGCGCTCGGCCACCTCGGCGACGAGCGCGTCCACCGACACACCCTTGAGCAATCCGCCCGCGATCCACACCACCCGCGGATAGGCAGCGATCGAGGCGCGGGCGGCGTGCGGGTTGGTGGCCTTGGAGTCGTCGACCCAGGTCACGCCGTCCGCGACAGCGACGACCTCGGCGCGGTGCCGACCGACCTCGAACGACGCCAGCGCCGCGGCCACCGCCTCGGCGGGTACGTCCGCCGCACGCGCGAGAGCGGCGGCGGCCAACGCGTTGAGCACCCCGACCGGGCCGGCGACCGGGATGTCGTCGGCGCGCGCGAGTCGCAGGCCGGACGCGAACGCGTTGTCGACGAGCCAGCCGTCCTGTACGCCCAGTTCGCCGGCCACCGGCGGACCGAGCCGGAACCCCACCCGCACCGGCGCGGCCGCGGTCGTGAGCAGGTCGGCGGCCACCGGGTCGTCGAGACCCACCACGGCCACCCGGCCGTCGAGCACCCGGGCCTTGTCGCGCGCGTACGCCGTCATCGACCCGTGCCAGTCGAGATGGTCCTCGGCCACGTTGAGCACGACACCGGCGTCCGGCCGCAGCGACGGCGCCCAGTGCAGCTGGAAACTCGACAGTTCCACGGCCAGGATCTCGGGTTCGTCAGCCGCGCCTACCGTGCGAGGCGGGTCGCCGAGCACGTCGAGCACCGGGTTGCCGATGTTGCCGCACAGCGCCGCGCGGCGGCCCGCCGCCTGCAGGATGGCGTAGAGCATCGACGTCGTCGTGGTCTTGCCGTTGGTGCCGGTGACCACGAGCCAGCGCCGCGGCGGCCCGAACCAGCCGGCCCGGTCCAGCCGCCACGCGAGTTCGACGTCACCCCAGATCGGCACCCCGGCGTCCGCGGCCGCGGCGAGCACCGGTGCGGTCGGGGGGAATCCCGGGCTGGTGACCACCAGGGCGTAGTCGGCGATCGCCGCCACCGCCTCGTCGGTGGTGACCACGGTGGCCGGGGTGACCAGGCGCTGCAGCGCCAGCGGGTCGTCGTCGCAGATCGTCAGCCGCACGCCGGTGGGCTCGAGCACGGCGCTGACCGAGCGGCCGGTCAGCCCGGCGCCGGTGACCAGTATCCGGGCGCCCGGGGTCAGCGGGTCGACGACGGGACGGGCCATCTCAGGCCCCGACGGCGGTGAGCCACTCGCCGTAGAACAGCGCCACGCCGAGCCCGCAGGCGATTGCGGTGAGCAGCCAGAACCGGATGATCACGGTCGTCTCGGCCCAGCCGACGAGTTCGAAGTGGTGGTGGAACGGCGCCATCCGGAACACCCGCCGGCCCGTGGTGCGGAACGCCAGGATCTGCACGACGACCGAGGTGACCTCGGCGACGAACAGCGCACCCAGCACCACGGCGAGAATCTCGGTGCGGCTGGTCACCGAGAGCCCGGCGATGATGCCGCCGAGCGCCAGCGATCCGGTGTCGCCCATGAAGATCTTCGCCGGGGCGGCGTTCCACCACAGGAATCCGATGCAGGCGCCCGCGGCGGCCGCGGCGACCAGCGCGAGATCCAGCGGGTCACGCACGTTGTAACAGCCCAGTCCGGGGCTGGTCGCGCAGGCGTTGCGGTACTGCCAGAACGTGATCAGCACATACGCCGCGCACACCATCGCCATCGCGCCCGCGGCCAGGCCGTCGAGCCCGTCGGTGAAGTTCACCGCGTTGGACCAGGCGCTGACGAGCACGACGCAGAACAACACGAAGATCAGCGGCGCCAGCGTCACGGTGGCGATCTCGCGCACGTAGGACAGTTCCGGACTACCCGGGGTGAGCCCGTCGGCGTTGCCGAACTGCAGTGCCAGCACCCCGAACAGCAGGGCGGCGGCGAGGATGCCGACGGTCTTGGCGGTCTTGTTCAGGCCGAGATTGCGGGCCCGGCGAATCTTGATCAGGTCGTCGACGAAGCCCACGATGCCCAGCGCCGTGGCCAAGCCGAGGACCAGCAGTCCCGACGCCGACGGCCCCTCCCCGTCCAGCGCCATGCCGACCAGGTGGGTGCCGAGGTAGCTGACCCAGATGCCCGCCAGGATCGCCACCCCGCCCATCGACGGGGTGCCGCGCTTCTTGGCGTGGGTCGGCGGGCCGTCCTCGCGGATCTCGTGGCCGAAGCCCTGCCGGGTGAACAACCGGATCAGCACCGGCGTCAGCAGGATCGACACCGCCAGCGCGAGGCCGACGGCGATGAGAATCTGCCTCATCGGGCGGCGGTCCCGTCGTCCCCGGCGGCCAGCGCGTCGGCGAGCACACCGAGGCCCGCCGAGTTCGACGCCTTCACCAGGACGACGTCGCCGGGCTGCAGTTCGTCGCTCAACAGCGCCAGCGCGGCGTCGGCGTCATCGACCCGGGTGGCCTCCGCCCCCCAGGATCCCTCCATGACCGCCCCCTGATGCATGGCGCTCGCTGACCTCCCGGTTCCGACGACGATGAGTCGAGACACATCTAAGCGCACCGCCAGCCGGCCGACAGCGTCGTGCTCCGATATCGAGTCGTCGCCGAGCTCGGCCATTTCGCCGAGCACCGCCCAGCTGCGGCGTTTGGCCGTGCCGCGCCCACTCATCCATGCCAGCGCCTTGAGCCCGGCCCGCATGGAGTCCGGGTTGGCGTTGTAGGCGTCGTTGACCACGGTGACGCCGTCCTCGCGGGTCGTGACCTGCATGCGGTGTCGCGACACCGGACCGGCTCCGGCGAGCGCCGCCGCGACCTGGTCGAGGGTGGCCCCGCATTCCAGCGCAACCGCGGCCGCGCACAGCGCGTTGGACACCTGGTGGTCGCCGTGCACCGCCAGGCTCACCGGAACCTGGCCACCCGCCGCGTGCAGCGTGAAGCGTGGCCGGGCCAGTTCGTCGAGGGTCACCGCGTCCGCCCAGAGGTCGGCGCCGGGTTCGCGCGACACCCGCACCACCCGGGCCGCGGTCGTGTCCGCCATCGCGGCGACCGCGTGATCGTCGGCATTGAGGATCACCACGCCCGAGGCCGGAACTGACTGCGGCAGTTCGGATTTCGTTGCGGCAATGGCTTCGCGCGAGCCGAACTCGCCCAGGTGGGCGGTGCCCACGTTGAGCACCACCGCGATCGACGGCGTGGCGATCCGGGCCAGCGCGGCGATGTTGCCCGGATGCCGCGCCGACATCTCGAGGACGAGGAAGTCGGTGGACCGGTCGGCGCGCAGCACCGTCCACGGGTGCCCGAGTTCGTTGTTGAACGAGCCCGGCGGGGCGATCACCTCGCCGAGGGGAGCCAGCACGGCGGCCACCAGATCCTTCGTCGAGGTCTTCCCCGACGATCCCGTGATGCCGACGATCCGTAGCCCGCCCTCGACCAGTTCGGCGGCGACTGCGGCGGCGAGGCGGGCCAGCGCGGCCAGCACCGCGGCGCCCGCGCCGTCGGTGTCGTGTTCGAGCACCCCGGCGCCCTCGGGCCCCTCGGCGGGAGGCGCGATGACCGCGGGCACCCCGACCGGACGGGCGGCCAGTACCGCCGCAGCGCCCGCGGCGACCGCAGCGGGCGCGAAGTCGTGGCCGTCGGATCGGGCGCCGGGCAGCGCCAGGAACAGCCCGCCCGCCGTGCCGGCGCGTGAGTCGAATTCCACGGTTCCGGTGATCCGGGTCGCGGCGGCCTCCTCGGGGGTGATGTCGGCGAGCGTGCCGCCGACGATCTCGGCCACCCGGGCCAGGGTCAGCTCGATCACCCGCGCTTCTCCAGCAGTTCGGCCAGTTCGACGCGGTCGTCGAACGGGTGGGTCCGGCCGGCCGCGGTCTGGCCGGTCTCGTGGCCCTTGCCCGCGATCAGCACCACGTCACCGGAGCGCGCCCACCGCACCGCGTGGGCGATCGCCTCGCGGCGGTCCCCGATCTCGGCGATGTCGGCCCCGCCGCCGACCGCACGGGCACCTGCCGTGATCGCGGCCCGGATGGCGGCCGGGTCCTCGTCGCGCGGGTTGTCGTCGGTGACGACGACCAGGTCGGCGAGTTCGGCCGCGACCTGCCCCATCGGCTCCCGTTTGCCTGCGTCGCGGTTGCCGCCCGCGCCGAACACCACGGCCAGCCGCCCACCGGCGCTCTGGCCGCGCAGCGTCTCGAGCACCGCGCGCAGCGCACCCGGCTTGTGCGCGTAGTCCACCAGCGCGAGGAAGTCCTGACCGCGGTCGACGGCCTCCAGCCGGCCGGGAACGGTCGCGGTGCGCAGCCCCGGCGCGGCCTGTTCGGGTGACACATCGACGGCGTCCAGCAACGCGGTGGCCAGCAGACAGTTCGCCACGTTGTAGTGCCCGGGCAACCCGATGCGCAGGCCGTGGTGCACGCCCGCCGGGTCGACGGCGACGAATTCCTGCGCGCCCGCCTCGACCGTGCGGATGTCCTCGGCCCGCCAGTCCGCGGGTCTGCCGGTGGCGCTGACGGTCACCGCGCGGTCGGCCCGGGTGGCCATCGCCCGGCCGGCGTCGTCGTCGACGCACACCACCGAGATCGCGGCGTGCGCGCTCGACTGCGGGTCGAACAGGCGCGCCTTGGCCTCGAAGTAGTCCTCCATCGTGGGGTGGAAGTCCAGGTGGTCGCGCGAGAGGTTGGTGAACCCGCCCGCCGCGAAGCGCACCCCGTCGACCCGGCCGAGGGTCAGGGCGTGGCTGGACACCTCCATGACGACGGTGTCGGCGCCCTGTTCGACCATCACGGCCAGCAGCGCCTGCAGATCAGGCGCCTCGGGGGTGGTCAGCGCGCTGGGCTGGTCGCGCCCGTCGATGCGGATGCCGACCGTGCCGATCAGGCCGGCGACCCGCTCGGCCGCCCGCAACCCGGCCTCGACCAGGTAGGTGGTGGTGGTCTTGCCGGAGGTGCCGGTCACGCCGACGACTCGCAGGTGCCGCGACGGGTGGCCGTACACCGTCGACGCGACCTCTCCGAGCACGGCGCGGGGATCCGGGTGGACGAGCACCGGGACCGCGGGGTCGGCGCCCAGCATGACCGCCCCGACGGCGTCGGTGAGCACGGCCACCGCACCGCCTGCGACGGCGTCGGCGACGAATCGCGCACCGTGCGCGGAGGATCCGGGCAGTGCGGCGAACAGGTCGCCGGGCAGGGCGTCCTGACCGCGCAGCGTCACCCCGGTGACCCGGATGTCGGGCACCGGGAATCCGGGGGCGGGAACCGCGTGGACCTGCTCGGCGAGGGCACCGAGCGCGTGTCCGACGGGATGGCTGGGGCGCAGCTTCATGGCCATGACACAGTACCGAGCCCCGGTCGGCCCGCCTCGTCGGTCAGGTCGCCTGCAGCGTCAGCGGCGTGCCGGGCGGTGACAGCGGCACGTTCTCCCGCTGCAACAGCCACGAGGCGATGTTGTGGAACAGGGGCGCGGCCGAGGAGCCGGGCGAGCCGTCGGCGGCGCGGTGCGGGGCGTCCATCATGATCCCGATGACGTAGCGCGGGTCGTCGACGGTGGCCATGCCCGCGAAGGTGATCCAGTAGACGTCGCTGTAGTAGCAGCCGCAGGCGGGGTTGATCTGCTGTGCGGTGCCGGTCTTACCGGCGATCTGGTAGCCCTCGACCGCGGCCGCGGGTCCGGTGCCCTGCTGCTCGCCCATCGGATCGCGCTGGACGACCGAGCGGAACATGTTGCGCACGGTCTGCGCCGTCTGCGGCGACACCACCCGAATCCCTTCGGGCCGCTCCTCTTCGGTGCGGGTGCCGTCGGGGGCGATGGTCGCCTTGACGACGCGCGGCGGGACGCGCACACCGTCGTTGGCCATCGCCTGGTACATGCCCGCCATCTGCAGCAGCGTCATCGAAAGGCCCTGCCCGATGGGCAGGTTGGCGAACGAGCTGCCCGACCACTGATGGATCGGCGGGACCAGACCCGCGCTCTCACCCGGCAGGCCGACGCCGGTGCGCTGGCCCAGACCGAACTTCTTCAGCATGTCGGCGTACCGCTCCTTGCCGACGCGTTCGGCGAGCATCAGCGTGCCGACGTTCGACGACTTCCCGAACACGCCGGTGGTGGTGTACGGCATGACGCCGTGGTTCCACGCGTCGTTGACCGTGACGCCACCCATGTGGATGGAGCCGGGGACCTGCAGCACCTCGTCGGGGTTGGTCAGCCCGTATTCGATCGCCGCGGCGGCGGTGACGATCTTGTTGACCGACCCGGGCTCGAACGGCGAGGACACCGGCAGATTGCCGATCTGGCGCTTCTCCTGACGGCCGATGTCCTGGCTGGGGTCGAACGTACTGTCGTTCGACATCGCCAGCACCTCGGCGGTTTTCGCATCGAGCACGACGGCCGAGACGTTCTTGGCGCCGGAGGCGTCCTTGGCCAGCTGGACCTGCTGCTGGACGTAGAACTGGATGTCGTCGTCGATGGTCAGCTGCACGGTCGACCCGTTGACCGCGTCGTGGCGGTTGCGGTAGCTACCCGGGATCACCACACCGTCGGAACCCCGGTCGTAGGTGACCGAACCGTCCGTGCCGGCCAGGACGGCGTCGAGCGAGTCCTCCAGGCCCAGCAGGCCGTGGCCGTCCCAGTCGATGCCGCCGACGATGTTGGCCGCCAGCGAGCCACCCGGGTACTGGCGGATGTCCTGGCGTTCCGAACCGACCTCGGGGAACTTCTCGGTGATCGCATCGGAGATCACCGGGTCGACGGCGCGCGCCAGGTAGACGAACGTCTCGTTGCTGTTCAGTTTGCGCAGAACGGTTGTCGCATCGGGCTTGTTGTTGAGCCGCGAGGCGACCTCGTCGGCGATCTCGACCAGGCGGCGTTTGGGGTCCGGCGCCTCCTCCGATTTCGCGCGCGCCTCCTCGAGTTGCTTGCGGACCTTGACCGGCTGGAACGTCAGGGCCCGCGCCTCGATCGTGAACGCGAGCTTGTCCTCGTTGCGGTCGACGATGCTGCCGCGCACCGCCTTATGTACATCGGTGACCTTGAGCTGGCCGGCCGCCTCCGCGCGCAACCCCTCGGCGCGCGGCACCTGCAGGTTGAACAGCTGAACGCCGGCGACCAGCAGCAGCACCAGCATCACCGCGTTGCCTGCGCGGTGCCGGAACACGAACGACGAACTGCGCAGGCCGGCTTCGCCGGCGACCGCCTTGCGGGTACGCCGGGCCTTGGCCGGGCGGCCCTGGGCCGGAGCGCCTTTCGGCTTGCGGGTGCGGCGCGGCGCGCCGCCCTGCGGATCGCGGCGGGCGCTCATGCCGGCGGTCCGGCCGGCACGGGCGCCTGCGGCGCGGCGAGGTGATCAAGGGCGGGCACCGCAACCGGCGGCGCTTCAGGCACCACCGGGACCACAGGGGCGACAGGGCCCCCGGGGGCGGCGACCGGCGGCGGCGCCGCCATCGGTGCGGGCGCCGGTACGGGAGCGGCTGGGGCCGAATCCATCGGCGCGGCAACCGGACCCGGCGCCGGCGGCTGGGCGCCGGGGGCCAGGTGCGGTGCCTCACCCTGCGGGAGTGCTGCCTGCGGAGAGGCGGCCTGCGGACGGGTGGTGACGCGGACGGGGACCTCTCGGGGATCGACCACCCGGGGGGCGGCGGCCGGGGCTGCGGGCCGCGGAGGGGCGGGCGACGGCACCACGTCGGGGATCGGGGTGTTCAGCGGCGGCGGCGGCACCCCCTCGGCCGGCTTCGGCGTTCCGACCACCACCCAGTTACCCGCCGGGTCCTGCACCAGGTGAGCGGTGTCGCGCGACGGGATCATGCCCAGATTGCGGGCGGCTTCGGCCAGTGCCGGCGCCGCCTGCGCTTCCAGCACATCGCGTTCGAGGGCTTCTTTCTGTTGCGCCAGCGCCTGGTTCGTCTGGCGGGCCGCACCGAGCTGGTAGGACCGTTCGGCCGCGCCGGTCGACAGCCACAGCGTGATGCCGAGCCCCACGCCGAGTGAGCCGATGACCAGCACCACGAACGGCACCCGCGCGATCAGCGCCTTCGGGTTCAGCTCGATCGAGGAGAGCTTGATCAGCAGCCGTTCCCGCAAAGGCGGGCGTACCACCTTGGGCGCCTTGGCCTTCCGCGCCTTCGCCCGCGCCTTGGCCTGGCTGGCGTTCTTCGGGCGCGCCGGCAGCTCCGCGGGCCGCGCGATCGGGGCGGTCTGCGGCGCCGATCGCGAGTCACGGGTCGGCCTACCCCGACGCGGAGCCGCCTCGACGGCCCGGCGGGGCGCCTTGCGCACCGGCTGGCGGGGCGCCCGCCGTCGTTCGTCACCGCGCACGGGTGCAGATCGCTTTGCCTTCATCGGGCGTCCCTCCTGGCCGTTTCCGGCCTGCCTGCGACCTTCTCCAGTGCGCGCAACCGCACGGGCGCGCTGCGCGGATTGCGTTCGATCTCCTCGGGCGTGGCCCGTTCGGCCCCGCGGGTGAGCGCGACGAACCCGGGTTCGTGGCCGGGCAGTTCGACGGGCAGGCCGGGCGGTGTGCGCGACGCGGTCGCCGCGGCGAACTCGGTCTTGACGATGCGGTCCTCCAGCGACTGGTAGGCCATCACGACGATCCGGCCGCCGGGTTCGAGGGCGGCCAGCGCGGCGGGCATCGCCGCGCGCAGCGAGTCGAGCTCACTGTTGACCGCGATCCGCAGGGCCTGGAAGGTGCGCTTGGCCGGATGCCCGCCGGTCCGCCGGGCGGGAGCGGGGATCGCGTCGTAAAGCAGCTCGACCAGCTCGCCGGTGGTGGTCAGCGGCCGGCGCCGCACGATGTGCTTGGCGATGCGGCCGGCGAACCGTTCCTCGCCGAATTCCCGCAGGATCCGGGCGATGTCCTTCTCCGCGAACGTGTTGACCACGTCGGCCGCCGTCAGCGGCGCGTCGCTGTCCATCCGCATGTCCAACGGGGCGTCCGCGCTGTAGGAGAACCCGCGCTCGGTGCGGTCGAGTTGCATGGACGACACCCCGAGGTCGAACAGGAATCCGCTGACGGTATCGACGCCCGTCTGCGCCAGCGCGTCGTCGATCCCGTCGTAACGGGTGCGCACCAGCGACACCCGGTCACCGAAGGGCGCGAGCCGCTCGCCGGCGATCTGCAGGGCCTGGGGGTCGCGGTCGAGTCCGATGAGATGCAGTCCGGGCAGGTCGGTCAGGAAACGGTGCGCGTGACCGCCGGCGCCGAGTGTGGCGTCGACCAGGACGGCTCCGCTGCCGTCGGGATTCCGGCGGGTCAGTGCGGGGGTGAGCAGTTCGACGCAACGGTCCAGGAGGACCGGAATGTGCTCCATCGCCACCCCCGGGCTGTGTGCCCCTGCAGCGAGGTCCCTGTCCGAGGCGGACCTGGCGTCGGGGAAGTACGCCAGGGCCGGTTCGGACAGAGGCCACGCTGCACGGGCCGGTTCAGATGATGTCGCGCAGAGTTTCATCAGTCGCCGCGGAGAAGTTCTCTTCGTGGGCCTGCTGGTACTCCTGCCACGCCGCGGCGTCCCAGATCTCGAGGTAGTCGACCGAACCGATCACCACACACTCCTTGGACAGGCCTGCGTAACGGCGATGGTCGGCCGACAGCGTGATCCGGCCCTGGGCGTCGGGATGCTGTTCATCGGTCGAGGCCGCCAGGTTGCGCAGGAAGGCGCGTGCTTCCGGATTGCTCCGCGACGCCTGCGAGGCCCGGCGGGCCAGTTCTTCGAACTCCGCACGCGGGTAGACGGCGAGGCTGTGGTCCTGGCTCTTGGTGACCATCAACCCTCCTGCCAGTGCGTCGCGGAACTTGGCGGGCAGTGTGAGCCGCCCTTTGTCGTCGAGCTTCGGCGTGTAGGTGCCCAGAAACATCCTGGCCACCTCCTGCGCCACTGGGAGCCCCGGTCGCTCCGCTGCACGCCACTTTACCCCACAATCCCCCACTTTGCGCCATTGCTCGGCGCCCAATTGCCCCGATGCCCCACTTCGTCGGGTTCCGAGGCGGGTCGTTGGCAGATTTCGGACCGCAGCGGCGGTGTCGACCCGCGCGAAAGCGCAGGTCAACCCGCAGGAAAGGGAGGTGGGGCGTTGTGGGGGGAACTCACCCGGCCGGAGCCACGAAAAAAGGGGCAGCCCCACTCGGGGCCACCCCTTTCAGCGTGTCAGCGACTACTCGTCGAAGCGCCGGCGGAAACGGTCCTCCATCCGGCTGGTGAACGAACCACCACTCGAACCCTTCGACCGCTTCTGGCGCGCGCCACCGCCGGCGGGCGGCGCCGAGCGGTCCCGGCCGCCGGTCACCCGCGGGCCGGTGATCGCGAAGACCACGCCTCCGAACATCACGATGAACCCGATCACCGAAAGGATCGGGAAGCTTCCGATCATGGTCGCCTTGAACGCGACACCGGACACCAGCATCGCCAGCCCGACGACGAACAGGGCCGCGCCCTGTAGCCGGCGGCGGGCCGACGGCGCTCGCAGAGTCCCGCCGCGCACACTCGACGCGAATTTGGGATCCTCGGCATAGAGCGCGCTCTCGATCTGATCGAGCATGCGCTGCTCATGATCGGAGAGTGGCATTCGTCCCTCCTCGCCGCCTGCGGCCGTTCGTTCAAACTCGTGCGTGCCCGCGTTCACGGACCTCTAACCGTCATGATACGAGGTCGATCTGAGCCGTACCACCTACTTCGCCCCACGATTGTATGACCTCTGCCGCCCCTCGAATGACACCGCCTGTCCGCGGAGATAATGGGGACCGACGACTCTTGTGCACACTCCCGCGCGACGGACCGAAGGGCAACGACATTGGCGCCGCATCTCATCGATCTGTCGCCGACCGACATGGAGCGCCGACTCGGCGAGGCGCTCGGTATCTACGTCGATGCCATGCGCTATCCGCGCGGGACGGAGGACCAGCGCGCCTCGATGTGGATCGAGCACACCCGGCGGCAGGGATGGAAGGCCGTGGCCGCCGTCGAACCGCCCACCGGCGAGCCCGACACGCCGGAGGATCTGCGCGGCGCGCCGCTGCTCGGGGTCGCGTACGGCTACTGCGGGGCTCCCGACCAGTGGTGGCAGCAGCAGGTGGTGGCCGGGCTCAAGCGCGTCGGGGCCGAACCGGCCCGCATCGAGGAGTTGATGAACGACTATTTCGAGCTGACCGAACTGCACATCGCGCCGCATGCGCAGGGCCGCGGCCTCGGCGAGGGCCTGGCCCGCCGGCTGCTCAGCGACCGCGCCGAGAAGCACGTCCTGCTCTCCACGCCCGAGATCAACGGCGAGGCCAACCGGGCCTGGCGGCTCTACCGCAGGCTCGGTTTCTCCGACGTCATCCGCGGCTACCACTTCGCGGGCGACCCGAGGGCCTTCGCGATCCTGGGCCGCGCACTGCCGCTGTAGACCCGCATCTGGCACGATGACCCCCGATGACCTCCGTGCTCGCCCGACCACAACGCACCCGCCTGGTGGCCTGGGTTCTGCTGTTGCTGATGCTGCCCATGGTGGTGGGGTGTGTGCGGGTCCGGGCCTCGATCACCGTGTCCCCCGACGACCGGGTGTCCGGCCAGATCGTCACCGCGACCAAACCCCGCGGACCCGACGACAAGGGCCCGCAGCTGCTGAACAACCTGCCCTTCGCCACCAAGGTCGCGGTCTCGGACTACAACCGCGACGACTACGTGGGCTCCCAGGCGGTGTTCTCCGACCTCACCTTCGCCGAGTTGCCGCAGCTGGCGAACATGAACCGCGACGCCGCAGGCGTGGACATCTCTCTGCGCCGCGCGGGTGATCTGGTGATTCTCGAGGGCCGCGTGGACCTGACGTCGGTGAGCGATCCGCAGGCCGACGTGTCGCTGTCGGTCGCGTTCCCCGGCGAGGTGACCTCGACCAACGGCGACCAGGTCAGCTCCGAGGTCGTGGAGTGGAAACTCAACCCGGGTGTGGTGTCGACGCTGAACGCCCAGGCGCGCTACACCGATCCCAGCGCACGGTCGTTCACCACCGCGGCCATCTGGCTGACGGTGGCCACGCTGGTGGTGGCCGGGATCATCGGCGGTCTGGCGTGGACCAGCCGGGACCGCTCCCCCACCCTCGCCGACCCGTACACGAACGACGAAAGGGGCACCCACTGAGCGTGGATGCCACGGCTCCGAGCGCCGCCGAGCTGGCCGGGGCCGTCACCGAGCAGTTGCGGGACTACCTGTCCACCCGCCGGCGCGACGCCGCCTACATCGGTTCCGACTACGCGGAGCTGACCGCCGCCCTCGAGGAGTTCGTCCTGCGGGGCGGTAAACGCCTGCGCCCGGCCTTTGCGTACTGGGGGTGGCGGGCGGTGGCCGACCGTCCCGCCGACAGCGGTGTGCTGCTGCTGTTCTCCGCCCTGGAACTCCTGCACGCCTGCGCGCTGGTGCACGACGACGTGATCGACGCCTCGGCCACCCGCCGCGGGTTGCCGACCGTGCACCGGCTCTTCGCCGACCGCCACGCCGAGAAGGGGTGGCACGGGTCGTCCGAACAGTTCGGCCTGTCCGCGGCGATCCTCGCCGGTGACCTGTCGCTGGTGTGGGCCGACGACATCGTCGCCTCGGTCGACCTGCCCCTCGACGCCCACCGCCGCGTGCAACGGGTGTGGGCCGACATCCGGACCGAGGTGCTCGGCGGCCAGTTCCTCGACATCGCCGCCGAAGCCAGCGGGGCCGACACGGTCGCCTCGGCGATGACGGTGAACACCTACAAGACCGCCTCATACACGGTGTCGCGGCCGCTACAGCTCGGTGCCGCCGCGGCCGCCGACCGGCCCGAGGTGCAGGAGATCTTCCACCAGGTCGGCACCGACATCGGGGTCGCCTTCCAGCTGCGCGACGACGTCCTCGGCGTGTTCGGGGATCCGGCGGTCACCGGTAAACCCTCCGGCGACGACCTGCGGTCGGGTAAGCGCACCGTGCTGCTGGCCGAGGCGGTCGAACTCGCCGACAAGACCGATCCCGACACGGCCGCGCTGCTGCGCTCGTCGATCGGCACCGAGCTCAGCGAGGCGCAGGTGCGTGACCTGTGCTCGGCCATCGAGTCGGTCGGTGCGCTCGCGGCGGTCGAGGAACGCATCGAGCTGCTCACCCGCCGCTCACTCGAGGCGCTCGACGCCGCCCCGATCGACCCGCAGGCCAAGGCCGGCCTGACCGAACTCGCCAGATTGGCCGCCAACCGGTCCGCCTGAGCATGGTCACACCCACTCCGACCGAGACGCCCAAACGCGGCGTGACGCAACACCTCTCGAGGCTGGTCGCGTTCGCCACGTCGCCGTCCGCCAGACCCGCGCTGCTCGGTTTCGTGGGCGCGGTGCTCATCACGGCCGGCGGGCTCGGCGCGGGCAGCACCCGGGTGCACGATCCGCTGCTCGAATCGCTGCACCTGTCGTGGCTGCGCTTCGGCCACGGCCTGGTGCTGTCCTCGCTGCTGCTGTGGGGTGGCGTGGCGATCATGCTGGCGGCCTGGCTGTGGCTGGGCCGCCGGGTCGTGGACCGGACCGCCGACGAATACACCATGGTCGCGACGACGGGGTTCTGGCTGGCGCCGCTGCTGCTGAGCGTCCCGGTGTTCAGCCGCGACACCTACTCGTACCTGGCGCAGGGGGCGCTGCTGCGCGACGGTTTCGACCCCTACGTCGTCGGTCCGATCGCCAACCCGAACCCGTTGCTCGACGACGTCAGCCCGATCTGGACCACCACCACGGCACCGTACGGACCGGCGTTCATCATGGTCGCGAAGTTCGTCACCATGATCGTCGGCGAACACGTGGTGGCCGGCACGATGCTGCTGCGGCTGTGCATGCTGCCGGGCCTGATCCTGCTGATCTGGGCGGCGCCGCGGGTGGCCCGCCACGTCGGCGCGAGCGGCGCTGCGGCGCTGTGGATCTGCGTACTCAACCCGCTGGTGATCATCCACCTCATGGGCGGCGTCCACAACGAGATGTTGATGGTCGGGTTGATGATGGCCGGGCTGGCGCTGCTCCTGAACGGGCGCCCCGCGGCCGGTGTCGCGGTGATCGTCGTCGCGGTCGCGGTGAAGGCGACCGCCGGGCTGGCGCTGCCGTTCACCGTGTGGATCTGGATGCGCCAGCTACGCGCGCGCCGCGGCTACGGCGCACCGCGGGCTTTCGCGACCGCGACCGCCGCGGCGCTGCTGATCTTCGTCGCCACGTTCGCGGTGCTGTCCTGGGTCGCGGGGGTCGGCCTGGGCTGGCTGACCGCGCTGGCGGCCGGGAACGTCAAGATCATCAACTGGCTGACGGTGCCGACCGCGGTGGCGAACCTGACCAACGCCGTGGTGGGGCTGTTCCTGCCGGTGAACTTCTACGCCGTCATCGACGTCACCCGCATCATCGGCCTGACGATCATCGTGGTCGCGCTTCCGCTGCTGTGGTGGCGGTTCCGGCACGACGACCGCGAAGCGCTGGTCGGCATCGCATCGGTGATGCTCGTGGTCGTGCTGTTCGTGCCCGCCGCACTGCCCTGGTACTACACCTGGCCGTTGGCGGTGGTCTCCGCGCTGGCCCAGTCGAGGCGGTCGGTCGCGCTGATCGCCGGGTTCTCCACCTGGATCATGGTGATCTTCAAACCCGATGGGGCGCACGGCATGTACTCGTGGTTGCACGTCCTGCTCGCCGCGGCATGCGCGGTTCTGGCCTGGTATTCGCTGGCGAAGGTCGAGCCGGGCGAGCGGGCGGTCATGCCGTGACCGCGGGCGGTCAGTAGGCCAGAGCCTGGGCCCGCCGGAGCACCTCTCGGGCCTGGTGCGAGTGCAGCGCGTCGACCGGCCTGGCGTTGGCGATCTGTTCGGTGGACCCGTCCCGGCTGATGGTCAGCGAGGGGTCCGGGGTGAACAGCCACCGGACGATCTCGTTGTCGCGGTAGCCGCCGTCGCGCAGCACCACGAGCAGTCCGGGCAACGGCTTCACCACGTGACCATGGCGGTCGAAGAACATCTGCGGCACCACGAACTTCCCCTCGCGCCGCACGGCGAGCAACTGGCGCTGCCGCAGGAGATGGTGGACCCGCGTCACCGGTATGCCGAGCAGGTCGGCGACCGTGGGCAGGTCGTAGACGGGTTCATCGGGGTCGAGGACGTCGTCCGCCGCCGGAATACTGCTCACGCACTGAGTCTAGGGCCACCGGCGCGACTCGTAACATGTCTTCGGTGGAGGCCTACCCGCAGTCGGACCCGCTCGTCGGCGCCGTACTCGACGGCCGTTACCGCGTCGACACGCAGATCGCCACCGGCGGCATGTCCACGGTGTACCGGGGGCTCGACGTCCGCCTGGACCGGCCCGTCGCGCTGAAGGTGATGGACCCGCGCTACTCCGGGGACCAGCAGTTCCTCACCCGCTTCCAGCGGGAGGCGCGGGCGGTGGCGCGGCTCAAGGACCCCGGGCTGGTGGCCGTCTACGACCAGGGCATCGACGGCCAGTATCCGTTCCTGGTCATGGAACTCGTCGAGGGCGGCACGCTGCGGGAACTGTTGCGCGAACGCGGCCCCATGCCGCCGCACGCCGCGGCCGCGGTGCTGGCGCCCGTGCTGTCGGGGTTGGCCGTGGCGCACCGCGCCGGGCTGGTGCACCGCGACGTCAAACCGGAGAACGTGCTCATCTCCGACGACGGTGAGGTCAAGATCGCCGACTTCGGCCTGGTCCGAGCCGTCGCGGAAGCCAAGATCACCTCCACGAGCGTCATTCTCGGCACGGCGGCGTATCTGTCCCCCGAACAGGTCGGCACCGGCAACGCCGGCCCGCGCAGCGATGTGTACTCCGTCGGCGTCATGGCCTTCGAACTGCTCACCGGCGTCACCCCGTTCACCGGGGACAGCGCCCTCGCGGTGGCGTATCAGCGCATGGACAACGACGTGCCGCCGCCGAGTTCGGTGATCGCCGGTGTGCCAGCGCAATTCGACGACCTGGTGCTGCGCGCCACCGCCCGCGACCCGGCGGGCCGCTACGCCGACGCGCTCGACATGGGCGAGGACCTGGAGGAGATCGCCGAGGAACTGCGGTTGCCGCCGTTCCGGGTGCCCGCGCCGCGGCACTCCGCCCAGCACGCGTCGGCGGTGCTCTACCACAGCCAACTGCACGGGCAGCAGGCCACCACGGACACGACCACACGTGCGCCCGCGGCCCCGCCGCGTCAGCACACCCGGGTGTTCACCCGCGACTCGGGTGAGATCGACTATCCGGCAGGGCGATTCGCGGGAATCGACATCGACGAGTTCTACTGGGCCCGGCAGCGGGCCAAGCGCGCGCTGCTGTTCTGGGTCGTCGCGGTCATCACGCTCGCCGGTCTACTCGCCGCAGGCGCATGGGCGCTCGGCAGCAACGTCGCGAACCTGTTCTAGTCGCGCAGCATCTCCGCGACGAGGAACGCGAGCTCAAGGCTCTGCTGGGTGTTCATCCGCGGATCGCAGGCGGTCTCGTACCGCCCGGCCAGATCGCTGTCAGAGATGTCCTGGGCGCCACCGAGGCATTCGGTGACGTTCTCACCGGTGATCTCGACGTGGATGCCACCCGGATGGGTGCCCAGGGCGCGGTGCACCTCGAAGAAGCCCTGCACCTCGTCGACGATGCGGTCGAAGTGGCGGGTCTTGTACCCGGTCGAGGACTCGTGGGTGTTGCCGTGCATCGGATCGCACTGCCAGATCACCTGGTGGCCGCTGGCCTCCACCTTCTCGATGATCGGCGGCAGCAGGTCGCGCACCTTGCTGTTGCCCATCCGGGTGACCAGGGTCAGCCGGCCGGGCTGGTTCTGCGGATCGAGCCGCTCGACGTACTCGACGGCCAGCTCGGGTGTGGTCGTCGGCCCGAGCTTGATCCCGATGGGGTTGGCGATGGTCTCGACGAACGCGATGTGCGCGCCGTCGAGCTGGCGGGTGCGTTCGCCGATCCACACGTAGTGCGCGGACAGGTCGTAGAGCCGCGGCTCCGGATCGTGGGCCGGGAACTCCGTCGACAGCCGGAGCATGGCCCGTTCGTAGTCGAGCACCAGCGCTTCGTGGCTGGCGAAGATCTCGGCGGTCTGCAGGTTGATGTCGTCGACCCCGCAGGCGCCCATGAAGCGCAGGCCGCGGTCGATCTCGCCGGCCAGCGCCTCGTACCGGGCCCCGGCCGGGGAGGTTCGCACGAACTCGCGGTTCCAGTCGTGCACACTCTGCAGCGACGCCATCCCCGACGAGGTGAGGGCCCGCACCAGGTTCATTGCGGCGCTGGCGTTCGCGTAGGCCCGCACGAGACGCGACGGGTCGTGCTGGCGTGCGGCGGCGTCGGGGGCGAACCCGTTGATCATGTCGCCGCGGTAGGACTTGAGCCCGAGGGCGTCGACGTCTGACGAGCGCGGTTTGGCGTACTGCCCGGCGATGCGCGCCACCTTGACCACCGGCATGCTCGCGCCGTAGGTGAGCACGACCGCCATCTGCAGCAGGGTGCGGATGTTGGCGCGGATGTGTGGTTCGGTGTTGTCGACGAACGTCTCGGCGCAGTCGCCGCCCTGCAGCAGGAACGCCTCGCCCCGCGCGACGTCGGCGAGCAGCCCCTTGAGCTTCTCGATCTCCGAGGGCACCGTGACCGGCGGGACGCTCTCGAGGACCGTGCGCATGGCCTTCGCGGCGTCGGCGTCCCAGCTCGGCTGCTGTACCGCCGGCTTGGCCAGCGCGGAATCGAGGCGGTGACGCAGCTCGTCCGGCAGGGGCGGCAGGTCCGGGAGCTGGTCGATGGGGATGTCGACGGTCCAGTTCACCCGTCAATGGTAAGTCAGCGCCGGAACCGGCCGTCCATCCCCGCTGTTCCGGTCATGACCTGATAGCGCAGCAGGTTGTGCTTGGCGTCGACCAGCGCGTCGTGGGAGTCGCGGGGCCGCGGGGGCATCCGCGGTGAGCCCTGGTCCTCCCAGAACTGGCGCAGCTCGCGGGTGAACCGGGGTATCGCGGGCGGCAGCGCGGTCATCGGTCCCCACAGCTGGCAGAGCACCACGTGGTCGTAGGCGCCCACCCAGGCCCACAGCTCGATCGGCTCGTCGCCGTCGATGCCGAAGAAGTCCTCGAGTTCGGAGCGGATCTCGCGGCGCGACCGCCACGACTTCGACGCGGGCGACGGCAGCTTCGGCAGCACGTGCTTGCGGACCCAGCTGCCTGCGCGTTCCGGGTCGAACTCGGTGGACACCGCGTAGTACTCACGGCCGTCCTCGGCGGCCACGCCGATCGAGATGAGCTCGATGGTGCGGCCATTGTCGATGAACTCGGTGTCGTAGAAGTAACGCATCTAGACCGCACCGGTCCTCTCGGCGGCGGGGACCTTCTGCGGGGCGGGTGCGGCGTGGATCTCGCGGTCCAGCTGTTCGTCGACCTTCGCGTCGTCGGGGAACTTCGGCATCCCGGCGATGGCGTCCTGCAGCCACAGCTTGGCCTGCACCACGGGCCGGCGCAGCCAGCGCTCGCGTTCCAGCGCCCGGTGCATCTTGCGGGGCCGGTTCGTATAGCGCCAGCGGGCCCACGGGGCGTGTGGGCGGGACAGCCGCAGCGCACCGACGAACAGCAGGGGTGTGATGAACATGCCCACCAGCCCGGTCCACACCTTTCCCTTGGCCAGCACCACCATCGCCAGCATCAGCGTCGCGACCGCCAGTGCGATGACCGTCGCGCGCGCCACCACGCTGTGGTCGTCGCGCCAGATGCCGACGTCGAAGAACGACAGTGGATTGAACCCCAGGATGAGCAGGCCCGCCACCGCGACGGCGGCGAACACCGCGTCCACCGAGGTGCGGCCGTCCTCGGACCAGTACACGTCCGACAGATGCAGGATCAGGGCGTACTCGTCGAGCACCAGCGCGGCGCCTATCCCGAAAACGGTTGCGGCCGCGGTGAATTCAGGCACTCCCCCGTTGACGGCCAGCGTCACCATGGTGAGTCCCGACACCATCACGAGAATCACCCCGATGACGACGTGGTGGATGTGCGTGCCACCCGAACCGGCGATGTTGCGCGGCTGCCACCACTTGCGCGGGGCGTCGCTGCCGGCGTGACGCCGGATGTAGCGCACGATCGTGCGTGTCACGAAGAAGGTGAGGATGAACGCGACCAGGCAGCACAGCAGCGGCAGGCGATCGAGGGTGAGGAAGTCCAGCTGCAGGGTCAGGTGCACGCTGTGGAAACTTACGCCGACCTGCGCGTGGCGCGACCGGGATGTCGTCCGACTCGCCGGAGCCCACCGATAGGCTGGTCGGCGACATGAGTACTCGGCGGTCGCCTGCTTGGGCGCCAACCTTTGCGTGGCGGACGTTCTGCCTTCTGACCCTGGCCGCGCTCGGCTGGGCCGGCTGGCGGTTACTCGGTGAGACGCCGTACCGGATCGACATCGACGTCTACCGGATGGGCGGCCGGGCCTGGCTCGACGGCAGCCCGCTCTACGCCGACGGCGCCATGTTCGCCACCCAGGGCGGCCTCGAGCTGCCGTTCACCTATCCCCCGCTCGCGGCGATCGTCTTCTCCCCGTTCGCCGTGATGCCACTGCCCGCGGCCAGCGCGGTGATCACCGCGACCACGCTGTTGCTGCTGGTCGTCGCCCTGGTGATCGTGCTGACCCGGCTCGACGTCTGGCCGGCCACGCGGGTGACGGCACAACCGGCCTGGCTGCGGCGCACGTGGCTGGCCGCGGCGATCGTCGCCCCGGCGGTGCTCTTCCTCGAACCCATCCGGGCGAACTTCGACTTCGGCCAGATCAACGTCGTTCTGATGACGCTGGTGATCGCCGACTGCCTGCCGCGGCGCACCCCGTGGCCGCGCGGGATGCTGGTCGGTCTGGCGATCGCGCTCAAGCTGACCCCCGCCGTGTTCCTGCTGTACTTCCTGCTGCGCCGCGACACCCGGGCACTGCTGGTCAGCGCCGCCTCGGTCGTCGTGCTCATGGTGCTCGGGTTCGCGCTGGCCTGGCGCGACTCGTGGGAGTACTGGACCGCGACGGTGCGCAACACCGACCGGATCGGCGCAGCCACGCTGAACACCAACCAGAACATCGCGGGCACGCTGGCGCGCCTGGGGGTCGGCGAAGACCTCCGGTTCGCCCTGTGGGCGCTGGCGTGCTTCGCGGTGCTGGGGTTGACCGTCTGGGCGGGACGCCGCGCACTGCGCGCGGACGAACCGGTGCTGGCCCTGGTCTGCGTCGCGATGTTCGGCCTGGTGGTCTCGCCGGTGTCGTGGTCACACCACTGGGTGTGGTCGCTGCCCACGGTGCTGGTGACGCTCGTGGTGGCCCACCGCACCCGGCACCTGGGGCTGGCCGTCGCCGGGGCACTCGGCTTCGCGCTGACGGTGTGGTCGCCGATCACCCTGCTACCAGAGCACCGGGAGACCTCGGCGTCGCTGTGGCGTCAGCTGGCCGGCGGCTCCTACGTGTGGTGGGCGCTGCTGGTGATCGCGGCGGCGGGCACGCTGACCGCGCGGGCGACCCACCGCCCCGAACCCGTCAGGGCGGTTCAGCCCGCAGCGGCCTCGGGCAGTCGCGCGGCCGGCTGAGCGACCGCGGTGCCTTCCTTGACGTCGGCGGCGTAGAGGTCCACGTACTCCTGACCGGAGAGCCGCATCAGCTCGTACATGACCTCGTCGATGACGGCCCGCTCGATGAAGCGATTGCCCGCGAGACCCTCGAACCGGGTGAAGTCCATCGGCTTGCCGAATTTGACCTCGACCTTGCCGAACCGCCACATCTTGCTGCCGGGCGGGTTGACGACGTCGGTGCCGATCATCGCGACGGGGATCACCGGCATGCCGGTCTCCAGCGCGAGCCGCGCCAGACCGGTCTTACCCTTGTAGAGGCGTCCGTCGGGTGAGCGGGTGCCCTCGGGGTACATGCCGAGCAGTTTGCCTTCGGCGAGTATGCGCTGCGCGGTGGTCAGGGCGCTCTTCGCGGAGTCCGCGTCGGTCCGGTCGATCGGCACCTGTCCGGCGACGGTGTAGAACCAACGCTGGAACCAACCCTTGAGCCCGGTTCCGGTGAAGTACTCGGCCTTGGCCAGGAACGTGATGCGCCTGCTGACCACCAGGGGTAGATAGAAGCTGTCGGCGACGGCGAGGTGGTTACTGGCCAGGATCGCGGCGCCCGAGCGGGGAAGGTATTCCAGCCCTTGCACTTTGGGGCGGCCGAGCAGGGTCAGCAACGGGCCCATGAAGACGTACTTGAACAGCCAATACCACATGGACCCTCCGCATCGGGCGCACCGGACGGTGCTCTGCGACAACTTTACCCAGGCGGTGAGAACACGACCACAGTGTCGGCCCGGGTGCGGACCTCACTCCTGGACGGTCACCGGAATGTGCTGGTAGCGGCCCGGGCCGGGCGGCTGATCGGGCGGCTGGTCGGTCTGGGGCGGGGGTGACGGGGGTGACGGCGGTGTCGGCGGCGGCCCCGCCGCGTCGATGTCGTCGACGAGCGCGCGCACGACGTCGAGAAGCGCGACGCTGTGTTCGGCGACGACGTTGAGCAGCGGGTGCTGTTCACCCTGGACCAGCGCGGCCAATGCACACACCGGGCACCAGACCTGCTGACAGCTGCCGGGCCGCTCCCCACCGCTTCCGGCCGCACGGGCGGCGGCGAACCGGATCGCGGGGTCCACGCGGTTGAGGATCGCCTGCGCCAGCGCCCGCAGCTCGGGACCGAGGTCGGAATGTTCAGCACTCATGCCGGCCACACCTCCGGGTTCGGTCGAAATCGCACGGTCAGCTCGCTTCCCCGCAGTGCCGCGTCGGTGACGATGCACCTGCGCAACACGGATGCGAGTCGGACCCGGCGCCGCATACCGCCGGCACCGATGATCAGGTCGTCGTCGACCCGGCCCAGCGTGAGCTCGCCGGGATCGACCTGCGGCAACTCTAACCGCAATCGGTACACCGCATCGAGGCCGGTTCCCGACTCACGGTCGACGACCGGGCGGACCGGCGCAGGCGGGGCCGATCCGTCGCGCCTGCGGGCGGCGTCGAGCAGCTCCCCCAGCGCCTTGGGGCCGATCGGCTCCCCGGGCAGGTGGGGCACCAGCACCAGCGCCACGTCCCCGATCGCGGTGTCGAGGTGGTCGAGCACCGCCTTCTGCTCGGAGATGCGTTCGGCGTACCAGTCGAATGCGGGATGTTCGGGCAGGTTCCGGTACTCGAACGAATCATCCTGCAGCAGAACTTGGTTGACGATCAGCTCGCCGACCCGGACGCCCATCAGCGCCAACGAGCCCAGCGTGCGGGACGCCTCGGCGGCGACCACCCGCGCGGCGGTGAGCACCAGGTGCGCGCTGACCTGCGAGGCGTCGGCGAGCAGAACCGTCAACCGCTGGGTCGCCGCATCGATACGCTCCACGAGATCCACCATCGCCGCCGACGCCGCATCGTCGGCGCCCCGGGACAACCGGCGGTGCCGGGGCCACGCCCGCTCGAGGTAGAGCGCAAGCGTGCCGGGCAGCGTCAGCATGCGCAGCGCGTCGGCGGTGGAGGCGCAGTCGACCACGACGTGCTCCCACAGACCGCTCGCCGCCAACTCCGCGACCTCGTGCAGGCCGAGCACTTCCTGCACCCCGGGGAGCGCTGAGAGTTCTTCTGGCGCAACGTCATTGAGGTCAGAATCGGGGAACCGCGCGGCGACGGGCCCGGCGACCTCCCGCCACCTCTGCGTCAGCAGCGCCAGCGTGTCGAGGGCCAGCGCGTCGAGGGTGCCCCCGGCGTCGGCGGTGCCGGCGTCGAGGTCGGCGAGGATGCGGGTCGGTTCCCGCCGCCCGGTCGGGGTGACCGTCGCCCCGAGCACATCCCCGGTCGAGTGCGCCTGGTCGGTGGACACGATCAGGACCCGGCCGCCCGCCCGCGCCTCGCGGACGGCCGTGGCCGTCGCGAGCGTGGACTTACCTACCCCGCCCTTGCCGACGAACAGGCTGATGCGGGCGGCGGCGCCACTGGAGTTCACTCAGCCTCGGCCCGTTTCTTCAGATCCTTGAGCGCCGTCTCGGTCAGCCTTCGCTCCGCCTTGCGTTTGAGCAGGCCGATCATCGGGATCATCAGGTCGACCGCGAGCTCGTAGGTGACGTCGGTGCCCGACCCCTTGGGAGCCAGGCGGTAGGCGCCCTCGAGGGACTTCAGCAAAGAACTCGAGACGAGCGTCCACGTCACCGAGTTGCGGTCGGCGGGCCACTCGTAGGCCAGCACCATGGTGTCCTTGAGTACGGCTGCGTCGAGCACCAGCCGCGCGGTCTTCGGGTATCCGTCGACGTCGGTGTCGAGCACCTCGGTCTCCCGGTACTCCTTGACCCAGTCGGGATAGGACCCGATGTCGGCGATGACGTCCATCACCGTCGCAGGATCGGCATCGATGTAGATCGTCTGCGCCGTCTTGTCCGCCACGTGCCCGCCCTCCTCAAGCCGAAATGTACCCTCACGTCCGCGGCTGTACCCATCGTCAGGACAGCCGCGACACCCCCACCGGCCGTGACGCCTCCAGGGTCCGCTTGAGCTCGAACGCCATCTTCTTACCCGCTACCCGCCGCGCGTGGTTCACCTTCGCCAGGTTCGTCCGCGCCAATTGCCGCGCGGAGACGCCCGCCGGTTCGGCGTGCAGGAAGTAGTGCAGGATCACGCCGTCCAGCGACGGCTCCAGCCACACCTCCATGGTCCCGATCAGCGCGCCGGTCACCGTCCAGCGGTGCCCGACGGGTCCCCGGTCCTCCACGACGGTCAGCCGAAGATCCGGCCACCAGCGCCGCCAGTTGGCCGGTTCTGCGACGGCGCGGCCCACCTCAGCGGGGTCGGCGGCAACGAACGTCTCGTCGGCGATCTGGATGCTGTTCATCGTCTCCCAAGCTTCACACACGGCCCCTCGCCGCGGTGCAGCGGCCGACTAGGCTGGAAGCCGTGCCCGAGTTCAGCGTGCCCGCCCCGTTCACGGTGGGTGAGCGCGACACCGTCGTCAGCGCGGTCTTCGACCACGAGCGCGACGATCCCGGCCACGTCATCTTCCGCCGGTTGGTCGACGGCACCTGGACGGACGTGACATGCGCCGAGGCTGCTGCGCAGATCCGTTCCGCCGCACTGGGTCTCATCGCATCGGGCGTGCAGCCCGGTGACCGCGTCGCGCTGCTGTCCGCAACCCGCTACGAGTGGCCGATCCTCGACTTCGCGATCCTGGCCGTCGGCGCGCTGACCGTTCCGATCTACGAGACATCCTCGGTCGAACAGATCCGCTGGGTGCTGTCGGACTCGGGCGCGGTGCTGGTGATCGCCGAGAACGACGCCCACGCCGACAGGATCGAACAGCTCAGGGACGACCTGCCCGAGCTGCGCACGGTACTGCGCATCGAGGGTTCCGGCCCCGGTGCGCTCGAGGCGCTGGCCGAGGCCGGCAGGCAGGTGGCGCCCGACGAACTCGACAACCGGCTGGCCGGGATCCGGTCTGCTCAACCGGCCACCATGATCTACACCTCCGGCACCACCGGGCGGCCGAAGGGCTGCCAGCTCACCCACGCGAACCTGGTCTACGAGATCCGCGGCGCCAAGAGCTGCTTCCCGGCCCAGCTCGCCGAGGGTGAGCGGATGCTGGTGTTCCTGCCGCTGGCCCATGTGCTGGCCCGCGCCATCACCATCGCCGCGTTCGCCAACAAGGTCACCCTCGGCTTCACCAGCGACATCAAGAACCTCGTCCCGCTGTTCGGGGTGTTCAGGCCGACGCTGGTGGTGTCGGTGCCGCGGGTCTTCGAGAAGGTGTACAACACCGCCGAGCAGAACGCCCGCAACGACGGGAAGGGCCGCATCTTCGACATCGCCGCCGCGACGGCGATCGAGTACAGCCGCGCCCTGGACGCCGCGGGTGCCGGGCGCGGACCGGGCCTGCTGCTGCGCGCCCGCCACGCGCTGTTCGACCGGCTGGTGTACGGCAAGCTGCGCGCCGCGCTCGGCGGGGAGTGCCACGCCGCCATCTCGGGCGGCGCACCGCTGGGCGCACGCCTCGGCCACTTCTACCGCGGCGTCGGGCTGACCATCTACGAGGGTTACGGCCTGACCGAGACCAGCGCGGCGATCACCGTGAACCGGATCGACGACATCAGGATCGGATCGGTGGGCAAACTGCTGCCGGGCAACAGCATGCAACTCGGCGACGACAACGAACTGCTGGTCAAGGGTGGCGTGGTGTTCGGCGGTTACTGGCGCAACGAGGAGGAGACCGCGAAGGTCTTCACCGACGGCTGGTTCCACACCGGCGACCTGGGCGCCATCGACGACGACGGATTCCTCACGATCGTCGGGCGCAAGAAGGAGATCATCGTGACCGCCGGCGGCAAGAACGTCGCGCCCGCGGTCATGGAAGACCAGTTGCGGGCCCATCCGCTGATCAGCCAGGCGATGGCCGTCGGCGACGCCCGGCCGTTCGTCGGCGCGTTGATCACCATCGACCCCGAGGCGTTCGAGGGTTGGAAACAGCGCAACGGCAAGGCGCCCGACGCCTCGGTCGGCGACCTCGCGGCCGACCCCGATCTGATCGCCGAGATCGACACCGCGGTCACGCAGGCCAACCAGGCCGTGTCCAAGGCCGAGGCGATCCGCAAGTTCCGCGTCCTGCCGGTGGACTTCACCGAGGACACCGGCGAACTGACCCCCACCCTGAAGGTCAAGCGCACGGTGGTCGCCGAGAAGTTCGCCGACGACATCGAGGCGCTCTACATCAGTTAGAGAAGCTCGGTGAGCCGGGCCGCGCGCGTCGGCCACTGCCAGTTCTGCAGCGCCCACCGCCTGCCCGCGTCACCCATCGCCCCCGCCCGCGCCGGGTCGGCGAGCAGATCGCCGACCGCGGTGGCCACCGCACCGACGTCGGTGCCGTCGACGACGAGCCCGGTCTCCCCGTCGCGGACGGTCTCCGGCGCGCCGCCCGAGCGGCCCGCCACCACCGGCACCCCGGTCGCCGAGGCCTCCAGATAGACGATGCCGAGCCCTTCGACGTCCAGACCGGCGCCGCGGGTGCGGCAAGGCATCGCGAACACGTCGGCCATCGCGTGGTGGGCGGGCAGTTCGTCGCCCGGGACGCCGCCGGTGAAGCACACGTGCCCGCCGACACCGTGCTCGCGGGCCAGCCGTTCCAGCGCGGTGCGGTACGGACCGCCCCCGACGATCACCAGCACCGCATCCGGCGCCCGGCGCCGGATCGCGGGCATCGCCTTGATCAGCATGTCCTGCCCCTTGCGGGGCACCAGTCGCGACAGGCAGAGCACGACGGGGCGGTCCCCGAGGCCGTAGCGGGCCCGCAGCTCGGCGCGCGCGGCCGGATCGGGGGTGAACCGCTCGGTGTCCACCCCGGGCGGCAGGTGTTCCAGCGCGGCGCGCGGTCCGAACGCCCCGGCGAACCGGCCGCGGGTGTAGCGGCTGACGAAGGTCACCACATCGGTGTCGTCGCCGATGCGGCGCAGCGCCGTGCGCGCCACCGGCAACATGGACCAGCCCACTTCGTGGCCGTGGGTGCTGGCGATCGCCCGGGCGGCGCCGGCACGCCGGGCGATCGGCGTGAGCAGGGCCAGCGGGGCCGCCGCGCCGAACCACACGGTGTCGATGTCGCGGCTTGTGATGAGGCCGCGCATCCGGCCCGCCACCGACGGTTCGGGCAGCATCAGGGTGCCGGGGTGGCGCACCACCTCGTAGGCGGCCGCACGGTCGTAATCCGCGGCGTTCTTCCACGCCGGGGCGTAGACGGTCACCTGGTGTTCGCCCGCCGCCACGACGTGGTCGACGAACGCCTCGAGGTAGTTCTGGATACCGCCGGGGCGCGGCGGAAAGTCGTTGGTGACCAGCAGGACTCGCGACATCGGGCCCAGGCTAACCCTGCGGCCAGTGCCGCCACCCGGCCAGCAGCTCGTCGTGGCCGGCGCCGAGCGTGTCCCGCACCGCCGCGGCGACGTCGACATGGTCGGGGCCGCACGCCCGCACATACAGCGCCCGCAGGCGTTCGGGGCCGTAACGGTCGGCGACGTAGACGGCGAACCGCCACGCCCGGTCGTAGGCGAGGGACCTGGTGGGGCCAGGGGTGTCGAGGTCGCTGTCGGTGGGCAGGGTGGGCACCGCATCCGGTGCTAACGCCGCGTCGCGCGGGCGGGCCAGGTAGTCGGCGACGCCCTCGGTCAGCCAGCGCGGCGCGTCGGCTGCGGTCTGCTCGCGAACCGCGTGGTGGAACAGTTCATGGCGCAGCACGATGCGCAGTGACTCGTCGGTCATCGCGGCGGCGCCCGGGGCGAACAAGATGCGGTCGGCGGTGGTCGCGGCCGCGATGTCGGCTCCCCCGCCGGCGAGCGCCGCGAACTGCGGATCCGAACCGGTCGCGACGATGATGATCTCCCGCCGCCAGTCCTGGCCCCAGAAGCCGGTCACCGCATCGGCGGCGGCCGGGAGTTCGGCGGCGATGCGGGACAGCAGGGTCGCGCTGCGGGTGCCGCCGAGCGCGACGAACTCCGCGCGGCGTCCGTCGGGCAGCTGTGTGGTGACGGCGGTGGGTCCGGCCGCCGTCGGCTGGTCGGCGACCGCGGCGGCGAGCGGCGGCGGCGCGACCGGAGGATGCACCCGGTCGAGCAGCAGGACGGCGGAGACGAACTCGGCCAGCAGCAGCGCGAGCAGGACCCGTCGGGGTCGGATGGAGCCGGGCCCGGTGGCCACGGGTATCAGTAGCGACGCACGTTGTGGATCGGCGCGTTGTTCACCGGCGCCACGCGGACCGGGGTCCCGTAGGTCGAGGCGTGGACCATCATCCCGTCGCCGATGTAGATGCCGACGTGCGAGGCATCGGAGTAGTAGGTGACGAGGTCACCGGGCTGCATCTGGTCCGTCGACACGGGCTGCCCGCCGCGGGCCAACGCCTGGCTGGAGTGCGGAAGCGAGATGCCCTCCTGCTGGAAGGCCCACATCACCAGACCGGAGCAGTCGAAGGCGTTCGGGCCGGACCCGCCCCACGAGTACGGCGATCCGATACGGCTGAGCGCGGCCTGCACCGCGACGGCGCGGTTGGCCCCTCCTGGCGCCGGCGGGGCGATGTCGCCCGGCGGGATGGCCCCGGGCGGTGCGGCCAGCACACCGGGATCGTTGGGGGCCGGGGGTGCCGCGGCCGGCGGAACCGGCGGCGCGGGCGGAAGGGCGGCCAGCGCCTCCCGCTGGCTGGGCGTCAGCGCCTCGTACTGGGACTTGACGACGGCGATCTGGGTCTGCAGCCGGCTTTGCTTGTTCTGTAGATCGGCGCGTACCTGAGCGGCCTGCTCGGCGGCGGTCTTGGCGTCGGCGGCCGACCGTGCCGACGCCTGCTCGGCGGCGGCGGCCCGGGATGTGGCGTCGCGGAACCCCGCCATCCGGGCGGCCATCTCACCGGCCATCACCCGCTGTACCGAGATCTTGTCGATGAACTGCTGTGGGGAGTCCGCGGTGAAGATCGCGCTCATCCCGTCGGTGCGACCGCCCATGTACTGGGTGGCGGCCACCTTGTTCACCGCCGACTGGAAGTCAGCCAGCTGCGCCTTGGCCCGCTCGGTGGCGGCGAGGTCGGCGGTGTGCCTGGCCTCGGCGGCCTGCTGCGCGGCCAGCTTGTCGGTGAGCTCGAGCTGCGCCGAGTGCATGGCCTCGGTGGTCTGCTCGGCCTGCCGCGACAGCTCGTTGAGCTTTGCCAGTGCATCGTCGGCCGGATCGGCCAGCGCGCTGCCGGCCAGCACCGAGGAGAACATGGTCAGAGCCGCTATCGCACCGACGGCGGGTCGTCTGAGAACACGGGTGCCCCACTGCGCGCGAACGAGCCTCAAGATTTTGCGTCCTTCAACTGGCGTAACGAGCCGCCTCGAACTGCTCTTAGGTCTCAGATAGGTTACGAAACGGCATCGGGCTTGTCCAACAGGAGAGCCAAATTTAACAGGTGCCAAGGGGCGGTTTGTTCCGCTCCCTCCCCGGGCGGACCCTCAGGCAACGCCCGAATTGTTTTGCCGGTGAACCGGAACCAGGCGCAGTCGCGGCGCCAATCCGGCCTCGGCCAGCACTTCCAGGGCACGGCGCTCGTCGACGAGCAACGTCTCGGGAACTCCGAGCAGCACACTCACAACACAGTCCTGACACCCCGGACCGCGCACGGCACAGTCGTCGCAGTCGATGGTCACGATGTCGGCGTCCGAAGCCATGGGTGGTCCTCTCATTGGGTGGTGCCCGCACGCTAGCGGCGCCCACCGACACGACCCGACCGGGAACACCGCGGCCCGCGTGGCACCGCCGCGGTGTCGGTGCCGTTCCCTACGTTTCTCGCATGGGTCAGCGCAGCGTCGGTGCCGAGGGGCGCGCGGCCGAGCAGCTGTCCTTCGACATGGAGTCACTGTCGTTGCGGGACACCACCTTCGTCGTCGTCGATCTGGAGACCACCGGCGGTCGCGCCACGGGAGATCATCCGGACGCGATCACCGAGATCGGCGCCGTGAAGGTCCGCGGCGGCGAGGTGCTCGGGGAGCTGGCCACCCTGGTCGACCCCGGGCGGGCGATACCGCCGCAGATCGTCTCGCTGACCGGCATCACCACCGCGATGGTCTGCGCGGCCCCGCGCATCGAGTCGGTGCTGCCCTCCTTCCTCGAGTTCGCGCGCGGTTCGGTGCTCGTCGCCCACAACGCCGGTTTCGACATCGGCTTCCTGCGGGCCGCGGCCGAACAGTGCCGGCTGACCTGGCCGCGCCCGCCGGTGCTGTGCACGGTCAAGCTGGCCCGCCGCGTGCTCACCCGTGAGGAGGCGCCCAGTGTGCGGCTGTCCGCGCTGGCGCAGTTGTTCCACGCGAAGACCACTCCGACCCACCGGGCCCTCGACGACGCACGCGCCACGGTGGACGTCCTGCACGGGCTGATCGAGCGGATCGGCAACCAGGGCGTGCACAGCTACACCGACCTGCGCGCCTACCTGCCGGACGTCACCCCCGCGCAGCGCCGCAACCGCCGGCTGGCCGACGGTCTGCCGCACCGTCCTGGGGTGTACCTGTTCCGCGGCCCGGGTGACGAGGTGCTCTACGTCGGCACAGCCGTGGACCTGCGCCGCCGGGTCGGCCAGTACTTCACCGGAGCCGATCCGCGGGCGCGGATGAAGGAGATGGCGTCACTGGCCACGCGCGTCGACCATGTCGAATGCGCCCACGAGCTCGAGGCGGGCGTGCGCGAGCTGCGTCTGCTGGCCGCGCACGCGCCGCCCTACAACCGGCGTTCGAAGTTCCCGCAGCGCTGGTGGTGGGTGGTGCTGACCGACGAGGCCTTTCCCCGGTTCTCGGTCGTCCGGGCCCCCCGCCACGGTTCGGCGGTGGGTCCGTTCCGCGCTCGCGCGGACGCCGTGCAGACCGCCGAACTGCTCGCCCGGTTCACCGGTGTGCGCACCTGCGCCGCGCGGCTGGCCCGCGCGGCCCGGCACGGGGCGGGCTGCGCCGAGCGGGAACTGTCCCCGTGCCCGGCCCCGCGCGACATCGACGCCGGAACGTACGCCCCCGCTCCCCGCCGCGCCGCCGACCTCATCGAGGGCCGCGACGATGCGGCGCTGGCCGCGGTGATCGACGGGATCGCCGAGCTGGCCGCCGTCAACCGCTACGAGTCGGCGGCGCGGCTGCGCGACCATGCCGCAACGGGCATCGAGGTGCTGTGGCGCGGGCAGCGGCTGCGCGCACTGGCCGACCAGACCGAACTGGTCGCGGCACGTCCGGACGGCAGTGGCGGGTGGGAGCTCGCGGTGGTGCGCCACGGGCGGCTGGCCGCCGCGGGCTGCGCCCGCCGTGGGGTGCCGCCGATGCCGGTCGTCGACGCGTTGACCGCCGCGGCGCAGACGGTGCTGCCGGAGGCCGCCCCGCTGGGCGGTGCGCTGGTCGAGGAGACCGCGCTGATCGCCCGCTGGCTCACCACCCCCGGCGTGCGGATCGTGCGCTGCGACCCCGGCTACGCCACGCCGATCGGCGCGGCGGGTCGGTGGCTGGTGTGGGCGGAGACGGCCCGTTCGGCACGGCTGGCCGCCGAACAGACCGCCCCGTCAGAGCTTCTGGGTGAACCGCACCCAACGCGCGAGCAGCTTTTCGGCCGCCCCGGAGTCGATGGTCTCGGTGGCGCGGGCCAGGCCCGCCTCCCAGGCCGGCACCCATTTGGCGTCGCTGGATAGCCCGGCGTGCGCGACCATTGCGCCCGCGGCGTTGAGGACCACCGCGTCGCGCACCGCACCCTTGGCTCCGCCGAGCACCGCCCGCACCTCGGCGGCGTTGTGTTCGGCGTCGCCGCCGACCAGTTCGGACAGCTGGGCGCGCTGGAAGCCGAACGCCGCCGGGTCGAACGTCAGCCGCTCGACCGTGCCCGCCTGCACGCGCCAGATCGTGCTCGTGGTGGTCGTGGTCAGTTCGTCCAGACCGTCGTCGCCGTGCACCACCAGCACGCTGGAGTTGCGCGAGGCGTAGACCCCGGCCATCACCTCCGCGAGCTCCGCCCACGCGCAGCCGATCAGCCCGGCGCGGGGCCGCGCGGGGTTGGTCAACGGCCCGAGGAGGTTGAACACCGTCGGCACGCCGAGCTCCCGGCGCACCGCCGAGGCGTGCTTGTACGACGGGTGGAAGTGGTTTGCGAACGCGAACCCGATACCGACCTCGGCGACCGAGGCGGCCACCTGGTCGGGGCTCAGGTCGATCCGGACGCCGAGCGCCTCGAGCGTGTCGGCCCCGCCGGACAGCGAGGACGCGGCCCGGTTGCCGTGTTTCATCACCGGCACGCCCGCGGCGGCCACCACGATCGCCGCCATGGTGGACAGGTTCACGGTGTTGGCGCCGTCGCCCCCGGTGCCGACGATGTCGACCGTCTCGTTGCCGATGACGTCGGTCGGGATGCGGCGCGCGTGCTTGAGCATCACGTCGGCCAGTTCGGTGACCTCCGCGGACGTCGGGCGCTTGAGCTTCATCGCCACGGCGAACCCGGCGATCTGCGCCGGGGTGGCCGCACCGGTCATGATCTGGTCCATCGCCCAGCCGGCCTGCCCGGTCACCAGGTTCTGTCCGGTGGTCAACCGCCCCAGGATCGACGGCCACGTGGGAGTATCAGTCACGCGCCGATGTTCCCACGGCATCCGGGACTCCCAAAGGTCGCCCCGATCGTTCCTTACGACACTTGTGACGAATAGGCGACCCGGGTGGAGTTCGACAACTACAAAGCGTCATACTTGCGGTGTGACGAGTGCTGTTGGGACCTCGGGAACCGCGATCACCTCGCGCGTGCATTCGCTGAACCGGCCAAATATGGTCAGTGTCGGCACCATTGTGTGGCTTTCCAGTGAGTTGATGTTCTTTGCTGGACTGTTCGCGATGTACTTCACCGCGCGCGCCCAGGCAGGCGGCGAGTGGCCGCCCCCGCCGACCGAACTGAACCTGGCGTTGGCGGTACCCGTCACGCTGGTGCTGATCGCGTCGTCGTTCACCTGCCAGATGGGTGTCTTCGCCGCCGAACGCGGTGACGTGTTCGGCCTGCGCCGGTGGTACGTCCTCACGTTCCTGATGGGCCTGTTCTTCGTGTGCGGCCAGCTCTACGAGTACTACCACCTGGTGCATGAGGGCACGACGATCCCGGGCAGCGCCTACGGCTCGGTCTTCTACCTGGCCACCGGATTCCACGGCCTGCACGTGATCGGCGGTCTGGTCGCCTTCGTGTTCCTGCTCGCCCGCACCAAGATGAGCAAGTTCACACCGGCACAGGCCACCGCGGCGATCGTCGTGTCGTACTACTGGCACTTCGTCGACATCGTGTGGATCGCGCTGTTCGCCGTCATCTACTTCGTCCGATGAGCTCACAGGATTCGCAGCCGATGAGAAGGGGTTCGATGATCAGCAAGTCCCGCCGACGGTTCCGCCGGCGCTTGTCGGCAGCGGTGCTGCTGCTGGTCGGACTTGGTGTCGCGGGCGGCGTCGCCGCCACGCTGACGCCCGCACCGCAGGTGGCGGTGGCCGACGAGTCACAGTCGGCCCTGCTGCGCACCGGCAAGGAGCTCTACGACATGTCCTGCGTGAGCTGCCACGGCAGCAACCTGCAGGGTGTGGCGGACCGCGGACCCAGCCTGATCGGTGTCGGTGAGGCGGCGGTGTACTTCCAGGTCTCGACCGGCCGCATGCCCGCGCGCCGCAACGAGGCCCAGGCGCCGGACAAGCCGGCCGACTTCGACGAGGCGCAGACCGATGCGCTCGGCGCCTACGTGCAGGCCAACGGCGGCGGGCCCGTCGTCCCGCGCGACGAGAACGGCGAGATCGCCAACCAGTCGCTGATCGGCGACAACGTCGCCCGCGGCGGTGACCTCTTCCGGCTCAACTGCGCGTCGTGCCACAACTTCACCGGCCGGGGCGGCGCCCTGTCGTCGGGTAAGTACGCGCCCGAACTGCAGGCCTCTCCCGCGCAGGTGTACACGGCGATGACATCCGGTCCGCAGAACATGCCCAAGTTCTCCGACCGTCAGCTCTCGCCGGAGGAGAAGCGCGACATCATCGCCTACGTCGAGGAGTCGCGGAAGACGCCGCCTCCCGGCGGATACGGCCTCGGCGGCTTCGGCCCGGTGTCCGAGGGCATGGCGGCGTGGATCATCGGCATGGTGGCCGTCATCGGTGCGGCTCTCTGGATCGGAGCACGGGCGTGAGCGACGAGCGGAACGAAGATCGGGTGACCGACACCCCGGGCGGCGCCCCCAAGGGCACCGATGCACCCGGCCACGGTGGCGTGCCGGGTCAGCCGACCGACGCCGAACTGGCTGCGATGTCGCGTGAGGAGCTCGTCGAACTCGGCGGCCGTCTCGACGGCGTCGAGACCGTCTACAAGGAGCCACGCTGGCCGGTCCCCGGCACCCGCGCCGAGAAGCGCGCGGAGCGCGGGGTCGCGACCTGGCTGCTGATCGGCGGCGTGTCCGGGCTGATCCTGCTGCTGGTCTTCCTGTTCTGGCCGTGGGAGTACCAGCCCTACGGCTCCGAGGGTGAGTTCCTGTACTCGCTGGCGACCCCGCTCTACGGCCTGTTCTTCGGCTTGTCGATCCTCGCGATCGGCATCGGCGCGGTGCTCTACCAGAAGCGGTTCATCCCCGAGGAGATCTCGATCCAGGACCGCCACGACGGCGCCTCCCCCGAGATCCAGCGCAAGACCGCCGCGGCCAACCTGACCGACGCGCTCGAGGGCTCGACCATCAAGCGCCGCAAGATGATCGGCGTCTCGCTCGGCGTCGGGCTCGGCGCCTTCGGCCTCGGCACCGCGGTGGCGTTCATCGGCGGCCTCATCAAGAACCCGTGGAAGCCGGTCGTCCCGACCGCCGACGGCCCCAAGGCCGTGCTGTGGACCTCCGGGTGGACCCCGCGCTTCCAGGGCGAGACGATCTTCCTGGCCCGGGCGACCGGGAACACCGGGCACGGTCCGACGTTCGCCAAGATGCGGCCGGAGGATCTCGACGCCGGCGGTATGGAGACGGTCTACCCGTGGCGCGAATCCGACGGTGACGGCACCACGGTCGAGTCGCACCACAAGATGACCGAGATCATCATGGGCGTGCGCAATCCCGTGATGCTCATCCGTCTGCGGCCCGAAGAGATGTCCAAGGTGGTCAAGCGCAAGGGCCAGGAGAGCTTCAACTTCGGCGAGTTCTTCGCCTACACGAAGATCTGCTCGCACCTGGGGTGCCCGTCGTCGCTGTACGAACAGCAGACGCACCGCATCCTGTGCCCGTGCCACCAGTCGCAGTTCGACGCGTTGCACTTCGCGAAACCCATATTCGGTCCGGCTGCGCGCGCCCTCGCGCAGTTGCCCATCACCATTGATCAGGACGGGTACCTGGTCGCCAACGGCGATTTCATCGAACCCGTCGGGCCTGCATTCTGGGAACGGAAGACATCATGAGTGCACAGAGTGGTTCCAAGATGGCCGCCCGACTCGCGGCGCAGGGTAACGCGATCGATTCGCGCTACCACCCGTCGGCGGCGGTCCGTCGCCAGCTGAACAAGGTCTTCCCCACCCACTGGTCGTTCCTGCTGGGTGAGATCGCCCTGTACAGCTTCATCATCTTGTTGATCACGGGCGTCTGGCTGACCCTGTTCTTCGACCCGTCGATGGCAGAGGTCGTCTACGACGGCGTCTACCAGCCGTTGCGCGGTGTGGAGATGTCGCGGGCGTACGCCTCGGCGCTCGACATCAGCTTCGAGGTCCGCGGCGGGCTTTTCGTCCGGCAGATCCACCACTGGGCGGCACTGCTGTTCGCCGCGTCGATCATGGTCCACCTGGCCCGCATCTTCTTCACCGGTGCGTTCCGGCGGCCGCGTGAAGCCAACTGGGTCATCGGCTCGCTGCTGCTGATCCTGGCGATGTTCGAGGGCTTCTTCGGCTACTCGCTGCCCGACGACCTGCTGTCCGGCACCGGCCTGCGCGCCGCCCTGTCCGGCATCACGATGGGCATCCCGGTGGTCGGCACGTGGATGCACTGGGCGCTGTTCGGCGGCGACTTCCCCGGCACGATCATCATCCCGCGGCTCTACGCGCTGCACATCCTGTTGATCCCCGGCATCATGCTCGCTCTCATCGCGGCCCACCTGGCGCTGGTGTGGTTCCAGAAGCACACGCAGTTCCCCGGCCCCGGCCGCACCGAGAAGAACGTCGTCGGCGTGCGCGTCATGCCGGTGTTCGCGGTCAAGTCGGGTGCGTTCTTCGCGTTGACCGTGGGCATCCTCGGCCTGATGGGCGGTCTGTTGCAGATCAACCCGATCTGGAACCTGGGTCCCTACAAGCCTTCTCAGGTGTCGGCGGGCAGCCAGCCGGACTTCTACATGATGTGGACCGACGGTCTGATCCGGTTGTGGCCGGCGTGGGAGTTCTACATCGGCAACTACACGATCCCGCAGCCGGTGTGGATCGCGGTGCTGATGGGCCTGATCCTCGGCCTGCTGACGGTGTATCCGTTCCTCGAGAAGAGGCTCACCGGTGACGACGCGCACCACAACCTGTTGCAGCGTCCGCGTGACGCCCCGGTCCGCACCGCGATCGGCGCGATGGCTGTGGCCTTCTACATCCTGCTGACGTTCGCCTGCATGAACGACATCATCGCGCTGAAGTTCGACATCTCGCTGAACGCGACGACGTGGATCGGCCGTATCGCGATGGTGGTGCTGCCGGTGATCGTGTACTACACCACCTACCGGTGGGCGGTGTCGTTGCAGCGCAGCGACCGCGAGGTGCTCGAGCACGGGATCGAGACCGGCATCATCAAGCGGCTGCCGCACGGTGCGTACATCGAGCTGCACCAGCCGCTCGGACCGGTCGACGCTCACGGGCATCCGATTCCGTTGGAGTACCAGGGCGCTCCGCTGCCCAAGCGGATGAACAAGCTGGGCTCCGGCGGTGCGCCGGGCAGCGGCAGCTTCCTGTTCGCCGACCCGATCGTCGAGCACGAGGCGCTGACCGAGGCCCAGCACGCCTCACACCGCCGCGCGCTCACGGCGCTCCGGGAGCGGCAGGGCACCAATGGTTCGGCCGACGGCGACGGCAACGGTTCGACGAACGGTCACCACTAAGTCCGACAACGAGACGGCCGCCGCGGTCCTCCACACCGGAGGTCGCGGCGGCCGTTTTGTCTGTGTGTGGGGATGTCGGACCACTCCCCTCCCCTACCGCGGTCGCGAGACTGAACGCACGCAGGGCACTACTCGCACGTCATCTGCATGGCTTCAGCCTCGAGCGCGGCAGGATCTCGACACCCGCAGGCCGACGCGACACGGAACGCATGCAGGGCACTACTCGCACGTCGTCTGCGTGGTTTAAGCCTCGAGCGCGGCAGGGCGCCCGGTCAAGCGTGCGTCAGGCAGCAGAATCGTGGAGGGCACGCAGCTCACGCAGGTACCACCAGGGCGCGACCGGCATCGCCAGCGTCACCAGCGCAGTCAGCGCGTACAGGACCCACGAGACCGTGTCGCTGCCGACCGCCATCAGATAGGTGGCGGCGCCGATCGCGATCATCGCCACACCCATCGCGATACCGAGCACCAGCGCGCACTGCAGCCACAACCGATCCACCTCGGCCGTCGGCACACCGGGATCCAGCCGGCTCGGCACCTGCTGTGCCACCGGGGCGATGCGCAGCTTCTCGGTCGCTGGTTCGTCTGTGGCCGTTGCCCTTTCGCGCGGCAACACCACAGCCTCCGGCTCCGCCTGCGCGGTCTGCCGCGCACGCAACAGCAGGGGCACCGAGCCGATGATCACGGCGGCGGACACCCCGATGACGGTGTAGAGCAGCCACGGGGTGTCCCCGTCGGACGAGACCGCGGGCTGACTGCGGCCCAGTTCGGTCAGCGCGACGGTGGCCGCCACGCCTGCGCCGAGCGCGATCAGCCATACAGCCGCGCAGACACCGAGCAGGATGCGGTTGAGTCTCTCGGCCGCCGCGCCGGAACGGGCGGGGGCGATGGTGCTGTCCGTCATCAGCAGCTGGTCTGCGCGGCGTTGCCGGTGTTGGAGGACAAGACCGTCCCGTCGCTCGTCGTGATCGAACAGTTCAATTTGCTGACCAGGAACAGGCTCGATGCCTGCACCGATCCGACCTCCGACTGGGAGATCGGGGTGACGGTCAGCGACCAGGGGATGTACACGTTGCGCTGAGTCCTCCGGCGGCCCGAGGCGTCGACATAGGTGACGGTGATGATGTCTCCGGGCGCCTTCGTGCCCGTCACCGAATAGGTCACCTGCCGCGGGCCGGCCGGTGTCGTGGTGGTCGGCGGCGGAGGCGGCGGCGTGGTCGTCTCCGGCGGCGGAGGCGGCGGCGCCTCGGCCGGGGGCGGCGGTGGCGGCGGCTCGGTGACCGTCACGGTCTCCGGGCGCTGCTGCCCGCCGCG
>NZ_LQIV01000013.1 GCF_001500125.1 Mycobacterium sp. IS-1742
CAGCGAATACACGTCGGCCGACGGGCCGACGGGTCCGCCGCTGAACCGTTCCGGCGCCATCTGCGCCGCCCACCCGATCTGGAGGGTTTCGAAGTTGCAAAGCGGGGTAAGATCAGACGCGAAGCTGTGAACAGCCTAAACAGCTTGGCGTGCGGAGGACAGCGAACATGTATACCAATGAATTCCCTGAGGAAACCCTTCGAATTAACTTTGAACATTGGTTGTGTGAAGCCATCCGCACCGGTGTCCGCAGCGCCCACCTGCAGCCCCTCACCCCGCTGAGCGCGCAGACCTGGCAGGCGATCGACGAGGTGGCCGACGCGGCCGCCGCGGTCGGAGGGCAGTCCGCCCACGTGGCACGTCTGCAGAACGTGGTGCTCGCCGCCCGCGAGCAGTTCGCCCGCCAGCTCGACGGCACGCAGCGCGCCCCCCAGGTGTTGCTGGGCCGGGCGGCCAGCTAGCCGTCCTTTGCGCAAACAAATAAACCCCGCGGCGAATCGCCGCAGTCTGGGCTGACGTAGGCGTCAGCTTCTTCTGGCAAACCATCTCGGATCGATCACGAAGGCGTTGCGGTTCGCTCCCCGACGCGGTCGGTAAACCACAGAGGCCACTACTGTCACACGGGTATCTCGGCCCGAAAGGTGTGACATGTCGGCCATGCGACGACTGGCGGCGCTGACCGTGGCGTCGGCGACTCTGGCGTCGCTGGTGGTGCCGATCGTGACCAGCCCGCCCGCGGCCGCCGACCCCTGTTCGGTCCCCGTCGCGGCGCCGTCGGCCCGCAGTGCCAACCCGGGGTTCACCGTCCCGAAGTTCCCGATCCTGCACCTGCCGATCGGTCGCAAACCCGCGCCGAAGACCACCGCCGCCGAGGCCGCGCAGTCCGACGCCGCTGTCGCCCCCGACACCGAGGCGCGGGCGGCCGCGGCGCCCGCCGCGTCGGGAGCGACCGTCGTCGACACCGTCGCCGGGCCGGACTCGTCGTCCTACCCGCGGTTCGGCATCTCAGGGGCCGATCTCGGCATTCTCTGGGACAACGGGCGCACCGGCGCGCAGCGGCAGGTGCTGATCGCTTTCGGCGACACCTTCGGCAACTGCAGCCTGCAGGACCAGGAATGGCGGAAGAACACGCTGTTCCGCAGCGCGACCACGGACCTGTCGAACGGAATGGTGGTCACCGACCCGGTGCCCGGCGACACATTCGGTGGTTCACCGGTCAACGCCAACCGGCCGAGCTTCTCCCGTCAGGTGATCCAGAGCCTCAACCTCGCGGCCACCGAGGTCACCGTGATCCCCACCGCCGGGATATCCGTGGGCACACGGCAGTACGTCAACTTCATGTCGGTCAGCCAGTGGGGCGCGCCCGGTCAGTGGTCGACGAACTTCTCGGCCGTCGCGGTCTCCGACGACAACGGCGAGACGTGGACGGTGCCGCGGACCAGCATTCGGCCCAGCTGGTTCAACACCGTGCCCGGGGTGCAGTTCGTGTGGGGCGATCAGAATTTCCAGATGGGCGCGTACCTGCGCCACAACGGCTACGTCTACGCATACGGCACCGGCGCCGGTCGCGGTGGGATGCCGTTCCTGTCCCGCGTCAGCGAGAACGCGGTCGCCGACAAATCAGCCTACGAGTACTACACGCCCTTCGGCTGGCTGCGCGGCTTTCCGTTCCTCGCCATCCAGGTGGTGTGGGCCCCGGGCAGTGAGATGTCGGTGGCGTGGAACGACCATCTGAAGAAATTCGTGATGCTCTACACCAACACGGTGAGCGACGTCGTGATGCGCACCGCCGACAAGCCCGAGGGCCCCTGGAGTTCGGCCAAGACGATCGTCACCTCGGCCGCCATGCCCGGCGGCATCTACGCCCCCTACATCCACCCCTGGTCGAAGGGCGACGACCTGTACTTCACGCTGTCGCGCTGGTCGGACTACAGCACCCTGCTGATGCACACCACACTCGGCTAGACGTGCACATCCCTCAGGCCGACCGCGTTGCGCAGCCCTGAACAGTTGTAACACCCCACGCAGCCAACACAATTGGTGCACTTCGCGCATCCGATGCACGCGACGCACCTGGCGCAGGCGAAACACCCCACACAGGCCAGGCACGCGCTCACCGCGAACGACAGTGCGGTGAGCGCACTCCCGGCCACCGCCGCGCTGGAGGCGGTGGCGACCGACCCCGTCACCCCGGCGCTGTTGACGGTGCCCACCGAGGCCGAGACGCCGGCGCTGTTGACCGTGCCCACGGAGGCCGAGACGCCGGCGCTGTTGACGGTCGCCACCGACCGGACGACCCCGGCGCTCGCGCGGGTCGCCCTGGATCGCAACACCGCAGGCACTCGCGTCATCCCGCCGTCTTCCCGTTGTCCACCACGTACACCGCACCGTGCACCGCCGAGGCGTCGTCGCTGGCCAGAAACGCGATGGTCTTGGCGACGTCGGCGACGTCCATCATCCCGCGGGGCGCGGCGATCCGCATGATCAAGTTCCAGTCCGCCTGCTCCGGGGCGGCGAAGTCCGTGGTCTGCGGGGTCACCATCCCGCCGGGGCACACGGCGTTGACCCGCAACCGGTCCGCGGTGAACTCGATGGCCAGCGCGCGGGTCAGGCCGACCAGGCCGTGTTTGGCCGCACAGTAGCCCGCGGAGTACACCTCGCCCTCCACGCCGGCGATGGACGCCACGTTGACGATGCTGCCGCCGGTCTCGAGCAGGTGCGGCAACGCGGCGCGGCACAGGAAGAACGGGCCGTTGAGGTTGACGGCGAGGTCGTGGTCCCAGTCCGCATCGGACATCGTCGGTGTGTGCCGCATCTGGTGGTAGCCCGCGACATTGGCCAGCACGTCGAGCCTGCCGAACCTCTCGACGCAGTCGTCGACGGCTTCGCGGCAGGCGGCGGGGGAGGTGATGTCGACCGACGCGTACGCCCCGCCGGGCACGTCGGCGAACACCGACGCCATCCGGTGGGTGTCCCGGGAGATCCCGAACACGGTCGCGCCGCGCTCGGCGAACAGTTTCGCGGTGGCCGCGCCGAGCCCCGACGACGCACCCGTCACCAACGCCACCTTGCCGCTCAGTTGTGCCATGGGAGTGAGCCTCTCACGCGGAGGCGCGCGGCCGAGCTGGAGGTACGGCTGCCAGCAGGTCGCGGGTGTAGGGCTGTTCGGGCGCGGCGAACAGATCGGCCGCGGGCCGGTACTCGACCGCGACGCCGTCGCGCATCACCAGCACGTCGTGGCTCATCCGCTGGATGACCGCGAGGTCGTGGCCGATGAACAGATAGGTCAGGCCGAGGTCACGCTGCAGGCCGGCGAGCAGGTCGAGAACCTTCGACTGCACCGAAACGTCAAGGGAGGCGGTCGATTCGTCGAGGATGAGCAGATCGGGTTCGGTCGCCAGCGCACGGGCGATGCTCACGCGCTGGCGCTGACCGCCGGACAGTTCGTGCGGGTACCGCGAACTGAAGTCGGCGGGCAGGCCGACGAGGCCGAGTAGTTCGGCGACGCGCGCCCGGCGGGCGGCCCGCCCGTCGACGAGCTTGTGCACCGCCAGCGGTTCGCCGATCGCCGCACCCACCCGCATCCGGGAGTTCAACGAGGAGAACGGGTCCTGGAACACCAGGCTGATGCGGCGGCGCAGCTTCTTCTCGTCGGCGCCCCGTACGGCGAGCACGTCGGCGCCGTCGAGGTTTGCGGACCCGGCACGGGGTGTGACCAGACCGGTCAGCGCGGCCGCGACGGTCGACTTCCCGGACCCGGACTCGCCGACCAGGCCGAGCGTGCTGCCGCGGCGGATGCGGAACGAGAGATCCCGTACCGCATGCACGGTCGAGCGGCCGGTCGGACCCGACACGTCGAAGCGGACGTCGAGGCCGTCGACCTCGAGCAGGACGGGGGCGTCCGGATCGGCCGGCGGCGGACCGTCGCCACCGACGAGGGGCCGCGCCGCCAGCAGTTCGCGGGTGTAGGCGTGCTGTGGGCGGTCGAACACGTCGAGTACCGGGGCATGTTCGACCGCCACCCCGTTCTGCAGGACGGTGACGTCGTCGGCGACCTGCCCGATCACCCCGAGGTCGTGGCTGATCCACACGACCGCGGTCCCGAAGTCTCGCTGGAGATCTCGCACCAGCTCGATGATCTGCGCCTGCGTGGTGACGTCGAGCGCTGTCGTCGGCTCGTCGGCGATCAACAGTTCCGGGTCGCACGCCAGGGCGATCGCGATCATCACCCGCTGGCGCTGTCCGCCCGACAACTGGTGCGGGTAGGAGTCCAGGCGGCGTTCGGGCTCGGGCAGGCCCACCGCGGTGAGCAGTTCCAGGGCGCGTCCCCGGGCCTGCCTGCGCGTCATGTTCCGGTGGGCCTCGAGGGATTCGGTGATCTGACGCTCCAGGGTCAGCAGCGGGTTCAGTGACGTGCCGGGGTCCTGGAACACGAAACCGATCCGGCCGCCGTGCACGGCGCGAAGCGTGCGGGCCGAGGCGCCGACCAACTGTGTCGGCGTCTGCCCGCCGAGCAGGCTGGATCCGCTGACCACCGCGCCGGGGGCGTCCAGCAGACCCGTGGCGGCCAGCACCGTCATCGACTTCCCCGAGCCCGACTCCCCGACGATGCCGAGCGTCTTCTCCCGCTCGACGGTGAACGAGACGCCGCGCACGATCTCACGCCTGCCGATCCGCACGCCCAGCTCGGCGACGTCGAGGACGGGTCCGGTCATCGCTTCCTCCGGTGTCATCCTCGCTCCCTGCGTGCGCGTGCCTCGATCATCGTGCGCTGCTTGGGATCCAGCACATCGCGCAGCCCGTCGCCGAACAGGTTGAACGCCAGGACGATGACGAATATCGCCGCGCCGGGGAACACCGCCATCCACCACGCCAGCGTGACGAAGCCCTGTGAATCGAAGATCATCCGACCCAGCGACGGCTGTGGCGGCTGGATGCCCAGGCCGAGGAACGACAGCGCAGCCTCCGACAGGATCGCGAACGCCAGCGACAGCGACGTCTGCACGATCAGCGGTCCGGAGATGTTGGGCAGCACGTGGCGGCCCAGGATGTAGAGGTGTCCGGTGCCCATCGTCCGCGACACCGCCACATACGGTTCCACCCGCACCGACAGCGTGCTCGCCCTGGCCACGCGGGCGAAGATCGGGGTGAAGACGATGCCGATCGCAAGGATCGTCGTCGTCACGCCCGGCCCGAGGATCGCCACCACCGCGAGCGCGAGCAGCAGCACCGGAAACGCGAACATCACGTCGACGATGCGCATCAGCACGGTGTCGAGCCACCCGCCGCGGTAGCCGGCGACCACACCCACCGTGACCCCGACGACGACCGCGAACGCCACGCTGACCACGGACACCCGCATCGACGCCTGGACGGCGACGAGCACGCGCGAGAACACGTCGCGGCCGAGTTCGTCGGTGCCGAACCAGTGCGTGCCGCTGGGTGACTGCAGGGCGTTCGGCACGTCGATGTCGTTGACGCCGTACGGGATCAACCACTGTGCGAACAGCGCGACGACGACGACCACGGCGAGGACCACCGAGCTGACCACCGTGACGGGATTGCCGAGCAGCAACCGCCAGGAGGCGATGCGGGTCGTTTCGGTGGGGGCGGTCATGACAGCCGGATCCTCGGGTCGGCGACCGCGTACAGCACGTCGACGATCAGGTTGATGAGCAGGAACAGGGCCGCCATCAGCAGCACCGCGCCCTGGATGACGGGGTAGTCGCGGGCGGCGACGGCGTTGTAGACGAGCCGGCCCAGGCCGGGCCAGGCGAACACGACCTCGACGACGATGACGCCGCCCAGGATCGTGGCCAGCTGGATGCCGGTGATGGTGAGCACGGGGATCAGCGCGTTGCGCACCGTGTGACGCAGCGTGACCACCCGCGGCGCAAGGCCTTTCGACCGAGCCGTGCGCACGTACCCCATCGACGCCACCTCCAGCACCGCGGACCGGATGTAGCGGGTCATGATCGCCGCGGCCACCAGTCCGACCGTCAGCCCCGGCAGGATGATGTGGCGAAGCCAGCCCGCCGGGTCGTCGAACAGCGGCCGGTACCCCGAGGTGGGCAGCCAGCCGAGGGTGGACGAGAACAGCGCGATCAGCAGGATCCCGAGCCAGAAATCCGGGACCGAGACGCCGAACTGACTGCCGACCCGCACGATCGCGTCGCTGACCCGGCCCTCGCGCAGCGCCGCCCAGATACCCGCGGGCACCGCGATGAGCAACGCGAACACGATGCCCACCAGCCCGAGGGACACCGTCGCGGGCAGCCGGTCGAGCAGGGTGGCGGTGACGGGGTCACCGTTGCGGAAACTCACCCCGAGGTCGCCGGTGAGCGCGTTGCCCAGATAGCTGAAGAACTGCACGATCAGCGGGCGGTCCAGGCCGCTCGCCGACCGCAGCGCCTCGTAGGCCTCCGGGGTGTACCGGGTCCCGAGCGCGATGCGTACGGGGTCGCCGGGCACCAACTGCACGAGCGCGAACACCACGATCAGGACGCCGATCAGCACCACCACCGAGTAGGCGATGCGCCGGGCCAGGAACCGCACGACCGGGTGGGTGAGCAACGCGGTCATGTCGATTCGTCCTCACCGAGGACGGCGCCGCGGAACCGGACCGCACCGTCGCGGCGCGCCTCGTACCCCGACAGCGCCGGTGTCCAGGCCTGGATGACCGACGGGTTGTAGAGGTAGATGTAGCTCACCTGGTCGGCGATGCGGGTGGCGGCCTCGGCGTAGACGTTTCGGCGCCTGTCGCGGTCGGTCTCGACACGGCCGGCGTCGAGCAGCCGGTCCACCGCCGGATCGGAGAACTTCTGCGCGTTGCTGGTGCCGTTGGTGTGGTGCTGGGCGTAGTAGAAGTCGTCGGGGTCGATGTTGCCGAGCCAGCCCATCATCAACATGTCGAAGTTGCCGTTGTTCTGCTCGTCGAGCCAGGTGGCGAAATCCACCGTGCGGATGTCGACGGTGATCCCCAGGGGCGCGAGGTTGTCGGCGATGATCTGCGCGGCGGTGACCGTCTCGGGGTATTCGCTGGTGACCAGCATGTCGAGTCTGTCCGGATCGGCCCCCGCCTCGGCGAGCAGGCCCTTGGCGGTGTCCAGGCCCGCCTCGGCGGAGGCGGGATACCGGTCGTAGGGGGTGTACCAGGGGTTGCCCTCGGGGATCGCGAGCTGATTGCGGGCCGCGGTCCCGTAGCTCGTCGCCGCGACGATCGCCTCGCGGTCGATGCCGTAGGCGATCGCCTGGCGCACCCGCACGTCGTTCCACGGCGCACGGGCCTCGTTGAGCGCCAGATACCAGTAGTCGTTGCTCGGGGTGACGGCGAGGCGCAGGGAATCGTCGTCGCGCAGCTGCGAGACACGCTGCGGGGGAACCGAATCGGTCCAGTCGACCTCCCCGGCCTGCAGCGCCGACAACGCCGTCGACGGTTCGGAGATGAAACGGAACGTCACTCCCGAGATCCGCGGACCGCCACCCCAGTACGAGGGGTTCGCGCGCAACGTGATCGAGTCACCGCTGGTGGCGCCTGCGAACGAGAACGGCCCGGTCCCGACGGGATGGGTGGCGATGCGTCCGCTCTCGACGTTGGCCCGGGACACGATCGCCATCCCCTTGAACCCGCCGAGGTTCGTCAGCAGGTTGGGGGTCGGTTTGTCCACGGTGATCCGCACGGTGGCCGGGTCGACGGCGGTGACGTCGGTGACGGCGCTGAACTTGTCGACGTTGGTCAGTTCCTCGTCGATGATGCGGCGGTAGGAGTAGACGACGTCGTCGGCGGTGAACGGCGACCCGTCGTGGAACGTGACCCCGCGCCGCAGGTGGAATGTCCACACCAACTGATCGGGGCTGACGTCCCAGCGTTCGGCGAGCGCCGGGCGCATCTCGAGGTCGGCGTCGGGTTCCACCAGCGTGTCGAAGACGTTCTCGAGCACTTCGAACGAGAAGTACGCGCTGGTCTTGTGCGGGTCGAGTTGGTCGGGTTCGCCCGCGATCGCGGCGACCAGGTTGCCGGTCGCGGCGTCGCCGAGGTCGACGCGTTCACCGGTGGAGCAGCCGGTGAGCGCGAGCAGCAGCGCGACGGTGAGCGCCAGGCAGGCAGCCCGCACCGCGTCACGCCGCATCACGACCACCTCAAGATCAACCAGGCACCTCCACGCTTCTTACCCCACCGGGTCGTCGCCGCAAACGCCGAAGCGGCGAACCGGTGACTTCCGGGGAGGCGGACTGTCATACTGACCCCGATGACCACCATCTCGCGACTGCTGGCCGCCGCGCTCCTGGCGCTCGGCGTCGCCACCGTCGCCACCGTCGCCGCCGGTCCGGCGCATGCCGAACAGCAGGTGCTGCAGGGGGTCTACACCTACACCCAGCAGGATGGCCTGACCGGCGAGTGGGAGATCCTCCCGTCGTGCGTGCCCACGGTGGGGGATCTGCGCGAGCCGCTCTACCTGCCGGTCGCCTGCCGTCTGCACGTGACGTCGTTCCCGGAGGTCAAGAGCGGGGACGCGGTGCTCACCAACGGGGTGTGGACCTACGACACCACGATCGCCGACGGGGTGATCTGCTCGGACGGCAGTCCGCTGCAGGTCGTCGAGGTCCTCGAGTTCAACACCGACACGATGACCGGCACGCGCACCACCACCCACGCCCCCGGGTGCAACGGCCAGCTCCCGGCGACGATGATCAAGACGTCGTTCACCCTGGCGTTCAAGAAACCGTTGCCGATCCCGGTGGACAAGTACCCGCTGATCTGCGAGCCGGGCGGCCTGAGGCGCTGCTTCTAAGCGGTGAACCCGCCGTCGACGTTCCAGTTGGCGCCGGTGATGTAGCCGGTGTCCGGGCCGGCCAGGTAGCTCACCACCCCCGCCACGTCGGCGGTGTGCCCGTAATGCCCGACGGCGATGAATTGCTTTGCGGCGTCGGCGAACTCGCCTTCGGCGGGATTCATGTCCGTCGCGATCGGCCCGGGCTGGACGTTGTTGATCGTGATGCCGCGCGGCCCCAGTTCGCGGGCCAGGCCGCGGGTCAGGCCGGCCACCGCGGCCTTCGTCATCGAGTACACCGACAGCCCGGGTGACGGCACACGGTCGGCGTTGATGCTGCCGATGTTGATGATGCGCCCGCCGTCGCCGAGGTGGGGCACCGCGCACTGGATCGCCACGAACACTCCGCGCACGTTGACCGCCACCAACTGGTCGAACTGCTCGAGCGGAAACGACTCGACGGCGCCTGCCCTTGCCACGCCGGCGTTGTTGACGAGGATGTCCAGGCCGCCGAGGCGGGTGACGGTCTCGTCGACGGCCGAGGCGATCTGCCCGGCGTCGGAACTGTCCGCGCGGATCGGCAGCACCCGGCCGCCGCCGCGGGACACGTCGACCACGACCTGGTCCGCATCGGTCGCCGACGACCCGTACGTGAACGCGACGGCTGCGCCGTCGAAGGCCAGTCGCCGCACGATCTCCGCGCCGATGCCGCGCGATCCGCCGGTCACCAGCGCCCGCCGCCCGGCCAGGCGCCCTTGGGTCCCCATGGTCATGAACGGCAATGTAGACCGCGGGACGCCCGTGCCGGGCCGCTTCGCCCCCTATGGTGAACGCAGGGCGAAGGAAGGCAGCAGATGGCCAAACGGATCGTCGTGTGGGGCACCGGGTTCGTCGGCACGATGGTGATCGCCGAAATCGACAGGCACCCGCTGTTCGAACTCGTCGGCGTCGGGGTGAGCAACCCGGACAAGGTCGGCCGCGACGCGGGGGAGATCTGCGGGCTCGGCCACCGGCTCGGCGTGACCGCCACCGACGACGTCGACGCGCTGATCGCCCTGCGGCCCGACGCCCTGGTGCACTTCGGGCCCACCGCCGCGCACGCCGACGCCAACATCGCGCTGATCACCCGCTTCCTGCGCGCAGGCATCGACGTCTGCTCGACGGCGATGACGCCGTGGGTATGGCCGACCATGCACCTCAACCCACCCGACTGGATCGTGCCGGTGACCGAGGCGTGCGAACTCGGCGAATCGTCGTGTTTCACCACCGGCATCGACCCCGGGTTCGCCAACGACCTCTTCCCGATGACGCTGATGGGTGTGTGCTCCGAGGTCAAGCGTGTCCGCGCCGCCGAGCTACTGGACTACACCCACTACACCGGCGATTACGAGAACGAGATGGGCATCGGCAGACCGCCGGAGCACCGGGCGCTGCTGGAAACTTCGGACATCCTCGTGTTCGCCTGGGGTGCAACAGTTCCCATGATCGCCCATGCGGCGGGCATCATGCTCGACGAGATCACCACCACCTACGACAAGTGGGTGACCCCGACCGACCGCGCGAGCGCCAAGGGCGTGATCGAGGCGGGCAACGTCGCCGCGGTCCGCTTCACCATCAACGGGATCTACCGCGGTGAGACCCGCATCCAGCTCGAACACGTCAACCGCATCGGCGCCGACGCCGCACCCGACTGGCCCTCGGGAACCCAGGACGACGTCTACCGCGTCGAGATCGACGGCACGCCCAGCATCGTGCAGGAGACCGCGTTCCGGTTCACCGACGGCTCCGGACGCGACGCCGCCGCCGCGGGCTGCCTGGCCACGGGCATGCGGGCGCTCAACGCGGTGCCCGCGGTCAACGACCTGCGGCCGGGGTGGGTCACGGCACTGGATTTACCGCTGATCGCCGGAGCGGGCACAATTCGCTGACATGACGGATGGGACCGGGCTGTCGATCGGCGCGACAGCACTGACCGCGGTGGTCGTGGACCGCGCGGCCGTGCGGCGCTCGCCTGTGCTGACGCTGTACCCGCACCGGCCGCCCGAAGTCGGCGTGCCGAGCGAGAACCCCCGCCTCGACGAGCGCGGACTGGTCATCACCGGCTTCGTCGACCGCGTCGGCGACCCGGTCGGCATCCTCGCCGCCGACGGCACCAGCCACCGCGGCGAGAAGCTGACGGCCGATGCGCTGCGGGCCCTGTTCCACGCGCTGCCCCGCGGCCGCGAACCCGGGGCGCCCGTCGCGGTGACCCACCCGGCTCACTGGCACGGCGGGTCGGTCGACGCGCTGCGCGCCGCCCTGGCCGAGGTCGCCGAATTCGGCCCGGCCACCCCCGTGCTCCCCGACGCGGAGGCCACGCTGACCGCCCTGCAGGCCGAGCCGGGACTGCCCACCCGCGGACTGATCGCCCTGTGCGACTTCGGCGGCTCCGGGACCAGCCTCACCATCGTCGACGCGGCCGACGGGTATCGACCCGTCGCGCCGACCGTCCGTCACCTCGACCTGTCCGGCGACCTGATCGACCAGGCACTGCTGACGCACGTCCTCGACGGCGGGCCGGGGTCGGCGGATCTGACCGGAACCTCGGCCATCGGTTCGCTCACCAGGCTGCGCGGCCAGTGCCGCGGCGCCAAGGAGCGCCTGTCGACCGACACGGTGACCGCGCTGAGCGCCGACCTGCCGGGGGGCGCCGGCGAGGTGCGGATCACCCGCACCGAACTCGACGACGCGGTGCGCGGGCCGCTCGCCGGCTTCGTCGAGGTCGTGCGCAACACCCTCGAGCGAACCGGCGCACGGCCCGCGGACCTGGCCGCGGTCGCCACTGCCGGCGGCGGTGCGCGGATACCGATCGTCACGACGGCGCTGTCGGAGAACTTCCGTGTCCCGGTGATCACCACCCCGCGACCCGAACTGTCGGCGGCGATCGGTGCGGGGCTGACCGCGGTGCGCGGTCCCGACGACCGCACCGCACTCGCCGCGGCCGCACCGGCAACCGCCGCCGCCCCGGTCATCGGCGACAACCCCGACTCGACCACGTTCGGGGCGCTGGCGTGGTCGGACGCCGACGACATCCCCGACATCGCGCCCACCGCCTACGAATCCGATCCGGCCGCAGACCCGGGTGACGTGCGGCCGCGGTTGTTGTTCGGCGCCCCCGAGTCCGCCGCCGACGACCGGCCCGCCGCGGTGCCGTGGTACCGGCGACCTGCGGTGGCGCTGGCGATCGGGGCGGCCGCAGTGCTCGCGGCGCTCGCGGCGGCGGTCTACCTGGTCAACCGTGACGACGGCGAGACCCCCGCGACGACGAACACCACCACCACCACTGTGACGACGGAGGCGCCCGCCCCGGCGCCGGCGGCGCCACCACCCGCCGACAGCCCGGCGCCGCAGGCACCCGCACCCGGCACCGTCGTGCAGGAGGCGCCGCCTCCGGCGGGGACCGAGGCGCCACCGCCCCCGCCCGCCGAGGCGCCACCACCACCGCCGGAGGAACCACCGCCGCCGCCACCGCCGCCGGCCACGACGGAACCGCCGGCGCCGCCACCGACGACGCAGCCGCCGCCGGTGATCCCGACGTTGCCGTACACGACGATCCCTGGGCTGCCGTTCGTCCCCGCCCCACCCGGGTTCGGCGGTTAGCCGGGGCGGCGCACGCCGGTCACGGCCGAGCGCGGCAGCCTCCCGGCCCGGGAGTGGCCGGTCATCCGGTCGCCGTCGACGAGCACGTCGAAGTCGAGGTACAGCCGCATCGGTGTGGTCACCGACTGGCGCCACCGCACCCGCTGACCGTCCGGTTCGTCGATCACGGTGATGCCGTGCAGGGAGACCGTCTCCTCCTTCGACGTCGCACTGCCGCGCAGCGAATCCCCGTCGGCGACGAATTCGTATGTGGTGGAGAGGGATCCGATCGGGGTCTTGATGCGCACATCCCACCGCCCGGCGAGGCCCGTCACACCGTCACCGGCACCTGGCCGCGGTTGCTCCACACGGTGCCCCGGCGCTCGTAGGCGAACAGCGTCTCGACCGCGGCCGCGATCTGCGGGCCGTAGGTGCGGTCGAGCAGGTGCAGCGCCAGGTCCAGCCCCGAGGTCACGCCCGCGGCGGTGACCAGGTCGCCGTCGTCGACCACCCGCGCCGGCACGGCGTGGGCCCCCGTCGCGTCGAGCAGGTCCATCCCCAGGTGGTGCGTGACGGCGAACCTGCCCTCGAGCAGACCGGCCATCGCCAGGGCGAGCGAGCCGCCGCACACCGTGGCCACGGTGACCTCCGGATCGGCCATGGCCCGGCGGATGAGCGGGATCGCGACCGTCTCGGCGAAGCGGGCCAACAGTACCGGGATCGTCTCGACGCCCTCGTCGGGGTCGCCCTCGATCGGTCCCGCCGCACCGGGGACGATCACGAAACCCGGCCGGTGGGGGTCGAGGCCGCGCGCCGCCTGCAGCACCAGCCCCCGGCTGCCGCTGGTCACCGGGCGGGGTCCCTCCGCGGAGACGAGTTCCACGCGCAGGTCACCCCCGACGGCGTCGCTGCCGGCGACGAGGACTTCGAAGGGCGCGATGATGTCGAGCGGGTCGAACCCGTCGAACAGCACGATCTGGGCATCCATGCCGATCAGCGTGCCCGCCGTGCCGCGCCCTCGACAGTGTCCAGATCGCCATACTGCGCCGACATCTTGCCACGTGCCTGCTATCGTGCCGCATGCACACCGTCGCGGTCCTGGCAGTTCCGGACACCATCGCGTTCGATCTGGCCACCGCCGTCGAGGTGTTCGGCCGGGCCCGAACGGCCGATGGCGGACGGGGTTACGACGTGCGGGTGTGCGCCACCGCGCCACAGGTCGACGCGGGGCCGCTGCGCATCGGCGCGGACCACGGCATCGACGCCCTGGCCGGCGCCGACACGATCGTGGTGCCCGGCTGCAACGACCTCGGTGTCGAAGCCCCCGCCGCGGTGCTGGAGGCGCTGCAGGCGGCGCACTCCGCGGGCACGCGGATCGCGTCGATCTGCACGGGCGCCTTCACGGTGGCCGCGGCCGGTCTGCTCGACGGCAGGCGAGCCACCACCCACTGGCTGGCCGCCGACGCCTTCCGGGCCGCATTCCCCGCCGTGGATCTCGACCCGGACGTGCTCTACGTCGACGAGGGGCAGGTGCTCACGTCGGCCGGCGCCTCGGCCGGTCTGGACCTGTGCCTGCACATGGTGTCGCGCGACCACGGCGCCGCGGTGGCCGCGGACTCCGCCCGCATGGCGGTCGCACCCCTGCACCGCAGCGGCGGTCAGGCACAGTTCATCCTGCGCAACCGGGCGGCGCGCGGATCGCTCGCCGAGCGCGCCGGACTCGACGGCGTGCTGGCCTGGCTCGAGGAGCACGCCCACCGGGACCTCACGCTCGCCGACATCGCGCAGTACGCGTCGATGAGCGTGCGCACCCTCAACCGACGCTTCCAGGCGGAGACCGGGCAGACCCCGATGCAGTGGGTGACCGGGGTGCGGGTCCGGCACGCCCAGCAGCTTCTGGAGACCACCGATCACGGTGTCGAACGCATCGGGCGCCAGGTCGGGTTCACCTCACCGGCGAACTTCCGCGAACAATTCCGCCGGCTCACCGGCGTCGCACCGACGAGCTATCGCAACACGTTCCGGGACAGCGTCGCCGGTTGAGTCAGCGGGACTTCGGCCGCTTGTGCAGCACCAGGTGCGCCAGCGGGATCTGCGTCTGCTCCGGGGCGGCGGCCAGCCGGGTGGCGATGCCGGCCTCGAGCCGGTCGAGGAACTGCGCCGCACGCGGATCGTCGCGTCCGCCGTCGAGTGCGCCGACCATGGTGGGGAACACCGACGCCCGCGCGAACTGCCCCCAGTTGGCGCCGAACGCGTTCGCGTCCTTGTCCTTTCGATACTGGGCGAAGAATCTGTCCTCACCGTCGAAGATGTCGAGGTGTTCGATCTCGAGGCGCTCGAAGCGGCCGGACGGGGCGAACGGCGCCATGAAGTCCGCGGCGCGCCTGCTCACGGTCGGGATCGTCATGCGCCGCAGTTCGTCCTCACGGACCAACCCCGTCCCGGCCAGTTCACTGAGCGCATCGCTCAACGCCGCCAGCAGCGGCCGGTACCCGTATTCGCCGTCCTCGCCGATGCCCATGGTCATCACCACCATGCGCCCGCCCGGACACAGTTCGCGGCCCCGGAACGCGATGAACTCGTGCCAATCGTGGGCGGCCTGACGCGCGTACGCGGTGCGCAGCGACTCCTCGGCGGAGTGGGCGACCTGCAGGTGGTCCGGCACCGGGCCGGGCACCCGGCTCAACCACTGGATGGCATACGAACTCCAGCCCAGCGTCACGCTGTTGGACGGCAGTATCTGCGAGTAGAACGACCGGCCGACCGCCGACGCGAACGACGCGGCATCCTTGCGCAGATACGAGTCGGGGTCGTCGGTCAACGTCCGGAACATCGCGGTGAAGTCGTTGTCGGGTACGTCGGTGTGCGCCACCAGCACCGAATGCTCGCGCGTGGTCCTGGTGCGCAGGACCGCGATCGCCGCGCAGATCGGCAACAGGGAGTTGTGCCCCGTCGCGGCACCGTAGTCCGCGATCGCGATGGGCTGCGGCGGTGCGGGCAGGGGCACCACCCTGGCGGCCTGTTCGAACAGGGCGATCGCCGGGCGCAGGCCGGCCGCCTGCAGCCGCGACCCGGCGGTGTAATAGGCGCTGTCCATCGGTTGCGGACGGACCACGACGCTGGACTCGGGCACGAGCGGACTTCCTTCGAACGCGGACGACACCGTCGACGGTAGTCGCCGCGCGTCGGGTTCGGTGGCCAAGTGGCCAGGCGTCCTAGTGGCCGCGCGCCACCCAGTCGTCGTAGTGGACGATCTCGTCGCCGATGGTGGTGGTGTCGCCGTGGCCGGTGTAGACGACGGTGTCGCCGGGCAGGGGGCCCAGGCGCCCGGAGATCGACTCCAGGATGGTGGGGAAGTCGGAGAACGAGCGGCCGGTGGCGCCGGGCCCGCCCTGGAACAGGGTGTCGCCGGAGAAGACCGCACCGAGGTCGGGGGCATACCAGCACACCGAGCCCGGGGAGTGGCCGGGAGTGTGCAGCGCGCGCACCTCGATCCCGCCGGCGCGCAGCGTGGCGCCGTCCTCCACCGAGCGGAACGTCTGCTCGGCGTGGGTCATCTGCCAGAGCATCTCGTCGGCCGGGTGCAGCAGCACCGGCGCGTCGAGCGCCTCGCCGAGTTCGGGTGCGACGGTGATGTGGTCGTTGTGTCCGTGGGTGCAGATCACCGCGACGACGTTGCGGCCGCCGACGGCCATCACGATCGGGGCGGCGTCGTGGGCGGCGTCGAAGACGATGACGTCGTTCTCGTCGCCGACGATCCAGATGTTGTTGTCGACCTCCCAGGACCCGCCGTCGAGTTCGAAGGTGCCGTGGGTGACCACCCGGGCGATGTTGTCGGCGGTCACAGGATCACCACCGAGCGCAGCACCTGTCCGTGATGCATCTTGTCGAAGGCCGCCTCGATGTCGTCGAGGCCGATGCGTTCGGAGACGAATTTGTCCAGCGGCAGCCGGCCCTGCCGGTACAGGCTGATCAGGGTGGGGAAGTCGCGTTCGGGCAGACAATCGCCGTACCAACTGGATTTCAGCGATCCGCCGCGGGAGAAGAAGTCCACCAGAGGCATCTCCAGCCGCATGTCCGGGGTCGGAACCCCCACCAGCACAACGGTTCCGGCCAGATCACGGGCGTAGAACGCCTGACGCCAGGTCTCGGGGCGGCCGACCGCGTCGATCACCACGTCGGTGCCGAACCCGTCGGTCAGCTCCTGGATGGCCTCCACCACGTCGGCGACGGTGCGGGCGTTGATCGTGTGGGTGGCGCCGAACTCGCGCGCCCACTGCAGTTTCTGGTCGTCGGTGTCCACGGCGATGATCGTCTTGGCGCCCACCAGCGCCGCACCGGCGATCGCCGCGTCGCCCACCCCGCCGCAGCCGATCACCGCGACGGTGTCGTCGCGGGTCAGCGCGCCGGTGTTGATCGCCGCGCCGATCCCGGCCATCACTCCGCACCCCAACAACCCGGCCACCGCCGGATCGGCGGCCGAATCAACCTTGGTGCACTGCCCCTCGTGCACCAGGGTCTTGTCGGCGAACGCCCCGATCCCCAACGCAGGGGTCAACTCGGTGCCGTCGGTCAGCGTCATCTTCTGCGCGGCGTTGTGGGTGTCGAAACACAGATGCGGCCGGCCCCGCTTGCACGCCCGGCACTGCCCACACACCGCCCGCCAGTTCAGGATCACGAAATCTCCCGGCACGACGTTGGTCACGCCGTCGCCGACCGATTCCACCGTGCCGGCCGCCTCGTGGCCCAACAGGAACGGGTACTCGTCGTTGATCCCGCCCTCGCGGTAGGTCAGATCGGTATGACACACCCCGCAGGCGATGACGTCGACCACCACCTCACCCGGACCCGGATCCGGAACGACGATGTCCACGACTTCCACGGGATTCTGTTTGGACCGGGAGATCACCCCGCGCACTGTCTGACTCATGCCTCACAACCTAGTGCCTCGGGGGTGGGAACGAATGTTGTCGGGCTCGGCCAAACGCATGGTTGAACCGGTGCGCCCGCTCTACCGTTGAACCGAGCGAGATGAACACCACCACCACCGACCTCCACACCGAACTGGTGACGACGGCCCGCGCGGCCCATGCCCGCCGCGACTGGCACGGTTCGTACGCGGGTTTCGCCCGGGCCGGCGCCGTTGCGGAGCTGAGCACGGACGATCTCGACGCGTTGTCGGTCGCGGCCTGGCGCATCGGCGAGGCGAAGGAAGCGGTGCGGATCGCCGAGCGGGTCTTCACGCGGCTGGTGCGCAGCGATCCGAACGCCGCGGCGCGCAAGGCCGTCGAGCTGGCGCTGGCGTGGCTCACCCGCGGCGATCTCAACATCGCCGCCGGCTGGATGAACCGGGCCCGCCGACTGCTCGACGGCGTCCCCGAGAGCCCCACGCACGGATACCTCGCCTATCTGGACGCGGTCGTCGCCGTGCTCGGCGACGACTTCGAGAACCTGGCCCGGTTGGTGGCGGACCTGCGGGCGATGAGCGGCCGGCTCGACGTGCCCGCCTTGACCGCGCTCGCGATGGTGGCCGAGGCCATCGAGGCGGTCTATGCCGGGCGGATGTCGCACGCCGGCGGGCTTCTCGACGAGGTGATGCTGCCGCTGCTGGCCGACGACGTGCCGATCGACTGGGCCGGCGACATCTACTGCGTCGTGCTGCACATCTGCCACAAGGTCGCCGACCTGCCGCGGATGCGGGCCTGGGTGCACTCCATGGAACGGTGGTGCGAGGTGGCGGGCTCGGACACCTACGGCGGGGTGTGCGACGTGCACCGGCTGCAGGTCCGCGCCGCGACCGACGACTACGAGAGCCTCGAGAACCAGTTGGCCGGTGCCAGTCAGACACTCGAGAGTGTCAACTCGTGGGCGGCCGGCGAGGGTTTCTATCAACTGGGGGAGGTACGTCGGCTGCGCGGCGACGCGGACGGCGCGTTCGCCGCGTACGCGCGGGCCCGCGCCCTGGGCGTCGACCCCCAGCCGGGCGAGGCGCTGCTGCGCTGCCGGCAGGGCCAGAGCCAGGTCGCGTGGGCCGATCTGCGGGTGGCATTGGCCTCCGCGGGCCGGCTCGACCGGATGCGCCTGCTCCGGGCCGCGGTCGAGATCGCCCTGGCGCGTGGGCAATTCGAGGAGGCCGACGCGTACTGCCGCGAGTTGGAGGACGGTGCGGCGCAATTCGGCACCGCCGGGTTCCGGGGGTGGGCGGCCCATGCCCGCGGGGCCGTCCACGTCCAGGCCGGACGGCACGCCGAGGCGCTCGAGAGCCTGGGCCTCGCGCTGCGCGAATACCGCACGCAACAGTCGCGGTACGAGACGGCCGAGGTGTACGAGTGGATGGCGGTGGCGCACCGCGCGCTGGGCGACCACGCCACCGCCGACGCCGACTCCGCCACCGCGGAGAGCATCTACGCCCACCTCGGTGTGGAGCCGGCGGCGATCTGCGGCCGGCCGCCCGGTGGGCTCACCAAACGCGAGATCGACATCCTGCGCCGGATCGCCACCGACGGGGCGAGCAACCGCCAGTTGGCGCAACAGCTGTTCATCAGCGAGAAGACCGTCGGCCGGCACCTGGCGAACATCTACCTCAAACTGCAGGTGTCCTCGCGCGCGGCGGCCGTGGCGTGGGCGCACCAGCACAACATCGTGTAGCCCGGGGCGGCGGAAATACATGGTTTGCCCGATCCGCCCACCGTGCCCCGGCGCCTAGCGTCTCGGGTATGACCACACTCGACGACACCACCTCTTCTTCCTCCACCGAACAGTTCGCCGAACGCATCGTCGGCGTCATCGACAGCGCGAGCCTGGCGATCCTGCTGTCCATCGGTCACCAGACCGGCTTGCTCGACACCCTGGCCGAACTGCCCCCGGCCAGCAGCACCCAGATCGCCGACGCGGCGGGGCTCGACGAACGCTACGTACGTGAATGGCTCGGCGGCGCCGTCGTTTCCCGCGTGGTGGATTACGACGCTGCGGCGCAGACCTATTCGTTGCCGCGTACGCACGCCGCCGTGCTCACCCGGGCGGCGGGCCCGGACAATCTGGCCCGGGTCGCACAGTTCATCCCGCTGCTCGGCGAGGTCGAGCAGCAGATCATCGAATGCTTCCGTCGCGGTGGGGGACTGCCCTACAGCGCCTATCCGCGGTTCCACACCCTGATGGCCGAGGAGAGCGGTGAGGTGTTCGACGCCGCACTCGTCGACGTGATCCTGCCGATGGCCGACGGTCTGCCTGCGCGGCTGGCCGCCGGTGTCGACGTCGCCGACATCGGGTGCGGCAGCGGTCACGCGATCAACGTGATGGCGCAGGCGTTTCCGGCCAGCCGGTTCACCGGCATCGACTTCTCCGAGGAGGGGTTGAGCGTCGGCCGTGCCGAGGCGCAACGCCTCGGGCTGCACAACGCACAGTTCGTCGCCGCCGACGTCGCGACGCTCGACGTCGCCGAGGCCTACGACGTCATCACCGTGTTCGACGCGATCCACGACCAGGCGCAGCCCGCGCGGGTGCTGGCCAACATCCAGCGCGCGCTGCGGCCCGGCGGCGTGTTCCTGATGGTCGACATCAAGGCGTCCAGTCATCTCGAGGACAACGTCGGGATGCCGTTGGCGTCGTACCTCTACACCGTGTCGACGATGCACTGCATGAGCGTCTCGCTCGGGCTCGACGGTGCGGGGCTCGGCACCTGCTGGGGTCGCCAGCTCGCCACGTCGATGCTCGCCGATGCCGGCTTCACCGACGTCGACGTGCGCGAGATCGACACCGATCCGCTGAACTTCTACTACGTCTGCCGCAAGTAACATCTGCCCGATGGGTGTGCTGGACGTGATCGCGGACTGGCCGGTTCGCACCGCCGCCGCGGCGGTGGTGGGACCGGCCGGTGTGCTGGACGAGTACGGCGACCTTGGGCACCGGTTCCGGCTCGCGTCGGTGACCAAACCGCTCTCGGCGCGTGCCGCGCAGATCGCGGTCGAGGAAGGGGTCGTCGACCTGGACACCGAGGCGGGTCCGCCCGGCTCCACCGTCCGGCACCTGCTCGCCCACACCTCCGGGTTGGCCATGCACTCCGACGAGACGATGGCCGAACCCGGCGACCGCCGCGTCTACTCCAACTACGGTTTCGGGGCGCTCGCCGCCACGATCGAGAAGGCCGCCGACATCGAATTCGGCCGCTACCTCGCCGAGGCGGTGTTCGAACCGCTCGGCATGTCCGACAGCACGCTCGACGGCGGGGCGGAGGCCGCCGGCTACGGCGTCTACTCCACGGTCGCCGACGTCGCGGCCTTCGCAGGCGACCTGCTGCGGCCGCGACTGGTGTCCCAGCAGATGCACGACGAGGCGACCAGTGTGCAGTTCCCGGGGCTTGACGGCGTGTTGCCCGGCTTCGGCGTGCAGCGCCCGAACGACTGGGGGCTGGGCTTCGAGATTCGCGACGACAAGTCGCCGCACTGGACCGGCTCGACCAACTCGAAGCGGACATACGGGCATTTCGGCCAGTCAGGGACGTTTCTGTGGGTGGACCCGGGGGCGGACCTGGCGTTCGTCGCGTTTGCTGACCGGGACTTCGGGGACTGGGCGTACGAGCGCTGGCCGACGATCTCTGATGGAGTCCTGAGAGAATTCGGGCCACACTAGCGCAACACCCGCCTCACAAGGCACAATAGACACGCACGACACAGTTGTCATTCGGTTTCAAGAGGCCGCTTGGGGAAGACGTCCCTCGTGGAGCCGAAGGAGCAGCTATGCGTGCGTCGAATCAGTTCGCCGACGCGACGACAGGCGTGGTGTACGTGCACGCCTCACCCGCGGCGGTGTGCCCACATGTCGAGTGGGCGTTGTCGTCGACCCTGTCGGCGCGCGCCAACCTGAAGTGGACCCCACAACCCGCCATGCCCGGACAGCTGCGTGCGGTCACCAACTGGGTGGGTCCGGTCGGCACCGGAGCGCAGTTGGCGAACGCCCTGCGGTCCTGGTCGGTGCTGCGTTTCGAGGTCACCGAGGATCCGAGCCCGGGGGTCGACGGGCACCGGTGGTGCCACACCCCGCAGCTCGGTCTGTGGAGCGGTCCGATGAGCGCCAACGGCGACATCGTGGTCGGGGAGATGCGGCTGCGGGCCTTGATGGCCGCAGGCGCCGACGTGCTGGCGGCCGAACTGGACACCGTGCTCGGCACCGCGTGGGACGAGGCGCTGGAGCCCTACCGCGACGGCGGCTCCGGGGCCGAGGTCAGCTGGCTGAACCGCGGAGTGGGCTGACCCTCCCCGCTGGCGCTAGGGGGCGGGCACCAGAATCTGCAGGGCGCCCGGCACCGCCGACACCGTGACCGGCAGCGGGCAGGCGAGATCCCCGTCGGCGTAGGCGTTGATGCCCGGGCAGTCCACCTCGATGACGCGCGCGCGGGCGGTGGTCACGTCGTCGAGGTCGACGTGGGTGCCCTTGAAGACGGTCGGGAACAGCCGGACCAACCGGGTGCGCGATGCGGAGTGCACCATCGTGACGTCGAGCATTCCGTCGGCGTGGTCGGCGCCCGGGCAGATCAGCATTCCGCCGCCGTAACTGCGGGTGTTGCCGAACGCGGCGAGCGTGAGCTGGACGTCTCGTGCCGGTCCGCCGTCGAAGCGCAGCCGGAACGGCAGCAGCCGCAGCTTGGACAGTTCGGCGACCATCGCGACGTTGTAGCGCATCCGGCCGTGCGGCCAGCGCATCCGGTTGGTGCGGTCGCTCACCAGGGAGTCGAAGCCGGCCGCCATCACGGTGCCGAACCATTTGTGCCCGCCGGCCGCGTCGTCGATACGCCCGAGGTCCACGGTCTCGGTGTACCCGTCGGCGATCACGTCGGCCGCGGCCTCCGGATGCCCGGTCGGCAGGCGGTATTCGCGCGCATGGTCGTTACCGGTGCCCGCGGGAACGATCCCCAGCGGCACGTCGCCGTGCGCGAGCGCCTGCAGCGCCAGCGAGATGACGCCGTCCCCACCGACGACGACGAGCGCGTCGGTCCCGCCGGCCAGTGCCTCGTCGACCAGTCGCCGGGCGTGGGCGGCATCGGTGCCGACGATCGCGGTCACGTCGACCCCACGCTGCTGGAAGCGGGCGACGGCGCGTTCGGTGGCGTGCGGGGCGTTGCCGTGGCCCGACAGCGGATTGGTCAGCACGGTGACGTGGCCGATGGTCATCGTGGTCCTCGCGCGCGTGTCATGGGATCAGCTTGCCCGGGTTGAGGATTCCTGCCGGGTCGAGCGTCGCCTTGACCGCACGCAGGATCTCGACGCCGAGGTCGCCGACCTCGTCCCGCATCCACGGGCGGTGGTCGGCGCCGACCGCGTGGTGATGGGTGATGGTGCCGCCGGCGCGCACGATCGCCTCCGACGCGGCGGCTTTCGCCGCGCGCCACTGCTCGATCGGGTTGCCGCGTTGGGCGGCGACGACGGTGAAGTACAGCGACGCCCCGGTCGGGTAGACGTGGGAGATGTGGCAGAGCACCAGTGCCGCCGTGCCGGATTGGGCGAGCGCGGCAGTCAGCGCCTCGGTCACGGCGGTTTTGAGCGACGGGATGTTCGACCACGTGGTCGCGGTCTCGAGCGTCTCGCAGAGCGCCCCCGCGGACAGCAGCGAGTCGCGCAGGTAGGGCGCCCCGAACCGGCCGTGCTCCCAGGCCCGCGCGGGTTCCTCGCCCAGCGACGTGCCGCCGTGCCGTTCGAGGAGGGCTCGCGTCTCGGCGTGCCGGCTCTCGGTGTGTGCCGCCGTGCCCTCGAACACCGTGACCGCCAGGCATCCTCCGGTGATGGTCTGCTCGCCGATCGCCTCGGTGGTGGCGAGGTTGACGCCGGTCTCCGCCTCGTCGGACAGCCGGATCACGGTCGGCCCGCTGCCGGTCTGCGTCACCGCCCTCAACGCCGTTGCGCCGGTCTCGAAGTCGGGAAACGACCAGGCCTCGTGACGCGTCACCTCCGGGACGGGGTGCACCCGCACCCGCACACGGGTGATGACGCCGAGGACCCCCTCGGAACCGACGAGGAGCTGCCGCAGGTCGGGTCCGGCCGCCGACGCCGGTGCGCGGCCGACGTCGAGGATGCCGGCCGGGGTGACCGCGCGCAGCCCGCGGACCATGTCGTCGAAGCGGCCGTAGCCCGCCGAGTTCTGACCGGACGACCGGGTGGCGGCGAAACCGCCGATGGTCGCGTAGCAGAAGCTCTGAGGGAAGTGGCCGAGGGAGTAGCCGCGTTCGGCGAGCAACCGTTCGGCGTCCGGGCCGGTGACTCCCGCACCCAGTTCGGCCTCGCCCGACACCTCGTCGAGCCAGTGCAGCGCGTCGAGGCGGCGCAGGTCGAGCGACACCACCGCGGTGAAGTCGCCACGGACCGGGTCCAGCCCGCCCACCACGCTGGTGCCACCGCCGAACGGCACGACCGCGATGCGCCGCGCGCTGCAGTGCTCGAGAATCGCCGCGATCTCCTCGTCGTCCGCGGGCAGCAGCACCGCGTCGGGTGCGTCCTGGGCGCCGCGGTCGCGCCGGCGCAGCAGGTCGAGGGTGGATTTGCCGCCGGCGTGCAGCATCCTGCCGGTGTCGTCGACCAGGCAGTACGGCTCACCGACGATGCCGGTCAGCGCGGCGCGATCGTCATCGGACAGGGCCGACGGCCGGAGGGTCACCTCCTCCGCGGTGATCGGCGGGGTCCCCTCCGTGACGCCGAGCGCCTGTTCGAGCAGCGACCGGATGCCGTCGGACAGCGGTTTGGCGGCGGCCGGATCCCCCCAGGCGTCCCACTTCATCGGGGGGAGCAGGGCTGCTGGGTGCTCGGATCGGCCTGGCATGCGTTACAGTATTACACATGGTGTCAATCCGTAAGGACAGCTCGGCGTCGGTGGAGCAACGCATCCTCGACGCCGCCGCGGAGTGCGTCGTGGCCTATGGCGTCAACCGGGTGACGCTGGCGGAGATCGCCCGCCGGGCGCGAGTGAGCCGGCCGACCATCTACCGCCGCTGGCGGGACACCGACGCCGTCCTCGCCGCACTGCTCACCGCCCGGATCGCCGGGGTCCTCGACGCCGTCCCCGACGCGGGGGTCGGCCGCCAACCGCTGGTCGAGCGAATCGTGTTGGTGGGCAACCGGCTCCGCAACGACGAGATCGTGATGGCCGTCCTGCACAGCGCTCCGGAGCTCGCGATGGTGTACATCACCGAGAGGCTCGGCACCAGCCAGCAGATCCTCATCGACGCGCTGGCCGGTGAGCTCAAACTCGCCCAGGATGAGGGCAGCGTCCGGTCCGGGGAGCCCCGCCAGCTCGCCGCCATGTGCCTGCTGATCACCCAGTCGACCATCCAGTCCGCGCAGATGGTGGCCCCGATACTCGACGAGGATGCGCTGTCGCAGGAACTGGCGCGCTCGCTGAACGGATATCTGCGGCCATGACGTCGTCGAAGAGTTCCGCCCTCAACGCATCCCGCCGTCACACAGAACTGGCCGCCCTCGCCGACGGCGCACCGCTCGACCTCGTGGTGATCGGCGGCGGGATCACCGGGGCCGGGATCGCCCTGGACGCCGCGACCCGAGGCCTGACGGTGGCGCTGGTGGAGAAGCACGACCTGGCGTTCGGCACCAGCCGCTGGAGTTCCAAACTCGTCCACGGCGGGTTGCGCTACCTGGCCAGCGGCAACGTGGGCATCGCGCGGCGCAGCGCGGCCGAACGCGGAATCCTGATGACGCGCAACGCTCCTCACCTCGTCTCGGCGATGCCGCAACTCGTGCCGCTGCTGCCCGAGATGGCGGGCCCGGCGCGGGCGCTCGTGCGGGCCGGGTTCCTGGCGGGCGACGGTCTGCGCCGGCTCGCGGGCACGCCGTCGACGACCTTGCCGCGCTCGGGGCGGGTCAGCGCGCAGCGCGCCGTCGAACTGGTGCCCGCGGTGCGCCGTGACGGTCTGGCGGGGGCGTTCCTGGCCTACGACGGTCAGCTGATCGACGACGCGCGACTGGTGACCGCGGTGGCGCGCACCGCCGCCCAGCACGGCGCCCGCATCCTCACCCGGGTCGGCGCCTCCCACGCCACGGGGACCTCCGTCCGGCTCACCGATCAGGGCACCGGCGACTCGTTCGACGTGGCGGCCCGCGCGGTGGTCAACGCCGCGGGCGTGTGGGCCGCCGACGTCGACGAGACGCTCCGCCTCCGGCCCTCGCGCGGGACGCATCTGGTGTTCGACGCGGCGGCCTTCGGGCACCCGGTCGCCGCGCTGACCATTCCGATCCCGGGCGCGCTCAACCGGTTCGTCTTCGCGATGCCCGAACAACTCGGCCGGGTCTACCTCGGGCTCACCGACGAGGACGCACCCGGCCCGATACCCGATGTGCCACAACCGAGCCCGCAGGAGGTCACCTTCCTGCTCGACACCGTCAACACCGCGCTCGAGACGAGGCTGACCGAAGCCGATGTCCGGGGTGCGTACGCGGGGTTACGACCGCTCATCGACACCGCGCACGGGAGGAGCGAAAAAGGCACCGCGCACGCGAGGAGCGAAGAAGGCACCGCGCACGTGAGGAGCGAAAAAGGCACCGCGCACGCGAGGAGCGAAAAAGGGGGAGGCGGCGGAGCCACGGCCGACCTCTCGCGCGACCACGCGGTCACCGAATCCCCGTCCGGGGTGATCAGCGTGATCGGCGGCAAGCTCACCGAGTACCGCTACATGGCCGAGGACGTCCTCGACCGCGCGATCGCCCTGCGCGGGCTGACCGCCGGCCCGTGCCGCACCCGCAACCTGCCGTTGGTCGGCGCGCCGGCCAACCCGGTGTCGACGCTGCGCGCACCGGTCGACCTGCCGGGGTCGCTGGTCGCCCGCTACGGCGCCGAGGCGCCGCGCGTGATCGCCCAGGCCCGCTGCGACCGGCCCACCGCGCCCGTGGCCGACGGCATCGACGTCACCCGGGCCGAGTTCGAGTACGCGGTCACCCACGAGGGCGCGATGACCGTCGACGACATCCTCGACCGACGCACCCGCATCGGTCTCGTCGAAGCCGACCGGGACCGCGCAATGACCGCGGCCAGGGAGTTCGTCGACACACTCGTGGAGTGACCTGGGTCACATCTGGGTATCCGGCTCGGATGACAGCAGCACCCACCCTCAAAAAGGCGCTCAACCAGCGCCAACTGCGAATGATCGCGATCGGCGGCGTGATCGGCGCCGGCCTGTTCGTCGGTTCCGGTGTGGTGATAGCCGACACCGGTCCCGGCTCCTTCCTCACCTACGCGATGAGTGGCGTGCTCATCATCATGGTCATGCGGATGCTCGCCGAGATGGCGGTGGCCAACCCGTCGACGGGGTCGTTCGCCGACTACTCGCGCAACGCCCTCGGCAACTGGGCGGGCTTCTCCGTCGGTTGGCTCTACTGGTACTTCTGGGTGATCGTCGTCGGCTTCGAGGCCATCGCCGGCGCGAAGATCATCCAGTACTGGATCGACGTCCCGCTGTGGGCGTCCTCGCTGGTGTTCATGGTGCTGATGACCGCCACGAACCTGTTCTCGGTGAAGTCCTACGGCGAGTTCGAGTTCTGGTTCGCCGGCATCAAGGTCGCGGCGATCCTGGCCTTCATCGCGGTCGGCGCCCTGTTCGTGGTGGGGCTGTGGCCGGGTAAGGACGCCGACTTCTCCAACCTGACCGCCCACGGCGGCTTCATGCCGATGGGATTCGGGGTGATCACCGTCGGGATCGTGACGGTGATCTTCTCGATGGTCGGCGCCGAGATCGCGACGATCGCGGCCGCCGAGTCGTCGGATCCCGAACGGGCGGTGGCGAAGGCCGCGAACTCGGTGATCGTGCGCATCCTGCTGTTCTACGTGGGTTCCGCGCTGCTGCTGGTGACCATCCTGCCCTGGAACGACGAGGGCATCGCCGCGTCACCGTTCGTCGCGGCGTTCACCGAGATGGGCATCCCGTACGCCGACCACGTCATGAACGCCGTCGTGCTGACCGCCGTGCTGAGTTGCCTCAACTCCGGGATGTACACCGCGTCGCGGATGCTGTTCGTGCTCGCCGCCCGGCGCGAAGCGCCGCCGGCCCTGGTCCGGGTGACCCGCAGGGGAGTGCCGGCCAACGCCATCCTCGCCTCGTCGGTGGTCGGGTTCCTGTGCGTGATCGCCGCCGCGGTCTCGCCGGACACGATCTTCGCGTTCCTGCTCAACTCCAGCGGCGCGATCATCCTGTTCGTCTACCTGCTGATCGCCGTCTCCCAGATCGTGTTGCGCAGGCGCACACCGGATTCCGAACTGCGGGTGAAGATGTGGCTGTTCCCGGTGCTGTCGGTGCTCACCGCGCTCGGCATCGTCGCGATCCTCGTGCAGATGTTCATCGACGATGCACTGCGGTCCCAGCTGGTTCTGAGCCTGCTGTCCTGGGCGGTGGTGCTGGGGCTGTACTTCGCCAACCGGGGCTTCCTCAAGCGGAGGCACGCAGAGGCAGGCGTACCCGGCACCGGGAAGCCGCACCGCGTGCTGGTGCTGGCCAATCAGACCGTGAACTCCACCGAACTGCTCGACGAACTGCGCCGGATCGGCGCCGACCAGGAGACGCACTACCGGGTCGTGGTCCCGGTCAGCCCGATCGAAACCGGCGTGGCCGAGACGCACGGCCCGCTCGACGTCGAGGAGGCGACGCAGAAGGCCGCGTCCGACCGGCTCGACCACACGCTGAAGGTGTTGCGGGGGCACGACTTCACCGCCGACGGCGCACTCGGCGACCGCCGGCCGCTGCGGGCGCTGGCCGACGCGGTCGACGAGTTCGGACCCGATCAGATCGTCATCTCGACACTTCCCCCGGAGGCATCGGTGTGGCATCGCTTCGACGTCGTCGACCGGGCGCGCGCCCAGCACAAGGTGCCGGTGACCCACGTGATCGCCTCGAGCGTCGAGGCCACGGCCACGCCATGACGATCGTCGCCGGGTTCAGCGCCAGCCGCCAGGGCAGCGCACCGCTGCACCTCGCGGCGGAGATCGCCCGGTGCACCTGCGACCGCATCATCGCCGCGGCGATCGTCGAACGGCCGTGGCCGGCGCGGGGCGACCCGGTCGAACAGGAGTACCTGCGCTACGTCACCGCGGCGGCGCGCACCTCGCTGGAGCGGGTGGTCGGCGAGATGGGCGGCGACGTCGAGGTGTCGGTCGTCGTGCACAAGGCGACGTCGGTGCCGGAGGGTCTGACCGAACTCGCGACCCATCACCGCGCCGACGCCGTCGTCGTCGGCTCCTCGTCGTCGGGTCTGCTCGGCCGGGTGGCGTTGGGCAGCGTGACCGACCGCCTCGTGCACACCGCCGCGGTCGCGGTGGTGATCGCCCCCCGCGGTTATCCGTCGGGCCGCGGGCCGATCCGGCGGCTCACGGTCGCCTACGGCGGGCACGCCGACGCCGTCCGGCTGATCGAGACCGCCGCCGAACTCGCGGTGCGGTGGTCGGCGCGGCTGCGCATCGCGTCGTTCACCGTGCGGCCGGTGGCGGTGTTCAGCGGCTCGATCGAACCGTCGGCCGAGAGCCTGGTCGTCGAGCAGTGGTCCAAGCGGACCGCCGACGAGATCGTCGGTCAGCTCAACGAGATCCGCAACACCATCGCCGCGGACGACGTGGAGATTGTCGTCGGGGTCTCACACGACTGGCGCGAAGCGGTCGAGGACGTCGGCTGGGAACCGGGGGACCTGCTGCTTCTCGGCTCCGGCGCGGCCGGGCCGGCCGCACACGTGTTCCTCGGGTCCGCGGCCGCGAAGATCCTGCGGCACAGCCCCGTTCCGGTGATGATCGTGCCCAGGCGTTGACCGGCAGCGGATCTCAGGACGCCATCGCGTCGTAGAGCCGCGCGATGTCGGCCGGTGCGACGTCGACCTGGCACTGCTGCCGCAAGGTGCGCAACGGCTGCGCGATCCGTTGCAGGTCGGCCCACTCCTGGGGGTGCGCGACGAAGTACTGCCGGATGGAAGCCTCGCCCGCCGCGCCCTGACCGCCGGCGTTGGTGACGGCGTCGTTCGCGCCGGGATGGCTGCTCAGGTATTGGCCGGTCTGCGCGGAGACGGTGCCCAGCGTGTTGCTCAGCGTCGCCGCGGTGCACTGCGGCTGGGCGGCTGCCGTAGGCAGGGCGACGGTGGCGGCGGCCAGTCCCAGAAGCGCGCCGGTCACGACTGCGCCGCCGACTCCACGGCGCACTGCGATGCCAGATGTGTGCATGATTCGAACCCCTCGATCAGTGATCTCCTCCCCGACACCACTGGCCACGCTACGCCGAGCGCGCGGCCACTTCGGGCAGACGGAGAAATCCCCGGTACGCCGAACAGCGACCGGGGATCTCTTCAGGTGTTCGTGCGCGGAACGCCTACAGCGGGATGTTCTTGTGCCGACCACGGCGCGCGGGCGCCTCGGCCAGCGCCTGGGTCAGCTTGCTGCGGGTGTGCGCGGGGTCGATCTTCTCGTCCACCACGCCGATCTCGATCGCGGAATCGACACCGCCGGCGATCCGTTCGTGCTCGGCGGCGAGCTCCTCGTGCAGCGCCTCGCGATCCTCGGGCGCGGCGGCGGCCAGCTTCTTCTTGTGCAGGATCCCGACGGCGGCCTTGGCACCCATGACGGCGACCTCGGCGTCCGGCCAGGCGAAGACCTTGGTCGCGCCCAGCGAGCGCGAGTTCATCGCAATGTAGGCGCCGCCGTAGATCTTGCGGGTGACCAGCGTGACGCGCGGAACGGTGGCCTCACCGAACGCGTGCAGCAGCTTGGCGCCGCGGCGGACCACGCCGCCCCATTCCTGGTCGACGCCGGGTAGGTAGCCGGGCACGTCGACCACGACGACCAGCGGGATGCCGAACGCGTCGCACAACCGCACGAAACGTGCTGCCTTCTCGGCGCTTTCGGAGTTCAGGCAACCGCCGAGACGCAGCGGGTTGTTGGCCAGCACGCCGACGGTGCGCCCGGCCAGCCGGCCCAGGCCGACCACCATCGACGGCGCCCACTTGGCCTGGAACTCCTCGAACGGCACGCCGTCGTCGAGCAGCGCGGTGATCAGCGGGTGCACGTCGTAGGCGCGCCGCGCCGACTCCGGCAGCAGGGCCGCCAGATCGCTGTCCTGGGCCTCGGCCTTCGTGCGGTCGAAATGGCCCTGCTGGCTGAACAGTCCCACCAGGCGGCGGCCGCGCTCGTAGGCGTCGAGTTCGTCGGTGGCGACGATGTGGCAGACGCCGGACTTCTTGTGGTGGGCCTCGGGTCCGCCGAGCGACACCATGTCGACGTCCTCACCGGTGACACTGCGGACCACGTCGGGGCCGGTCACGAAGACCTTGCTGTCGGGTGCCATGACGATGACGTCGGTCAGGGCGGGGCCGTAGGCGGCGCCGCCCGCGGCGAAACCGACGACGACGGAGATCTGCGGGATGTACCCGGACGCGCGGATCATGGCCTCGAACACCAGACCGACGGCGTGCAGTGCCTTCACCCCCTCGGCGAGGCGGGCGCCACCGGAGTGCCAGATCCCGATGATCGGGCTCTGCTCCTCGATCGCGGTGTCGTAGGCGTCGACGATGTGGCGGCAGCCCTCGGTGCCCATGGCGCCACCCATCACGGTCCCGTCGGTGCAGAACGCGATGCTGCGCACACCGTTGACGGTGCCGGCGGCCGCGAGCACGCCCGAGCGGTCGCGCTCGTGCAGCAACTCGACGGTGCCGTCATCGAAGAACGTGCTCAGCCGCAGCAGCGGGTCACGCGGGTCGAGCGTCTCGCCGACCGCCTCGGGGGCCATGATCGTCATTCAAATCCTCCTAGTGCCCGTTCCGATGTCAGCTGACTGTCGGGATGCTGCTGTGCGTGCTCAGTACTTCCCGAAAGCGAGCGCGACGTTGTGCCCACCGAATCCGAACGAATTGTTGATCGCGTACTGGTAGTTACCGGGGCGCGGAGAGCCCGCGACGACGTCGAGGTCGATCTCCGGGTCCAGGTTCTTCAAATTGAGGGTCGGGGGGATGACGCCGTTCTTGAGCGCCAGCACCGTCAGGATCGACTCCACCGCGCCGACGGCGCCGACCGAGTGGCCGAGCGCCCCCTTCGGCGCGTAGACGGCCGGCTTGTGGCCGCCCATCGCGTTGTTGATCGCCTTGCCCTCGGCGACGTCACCGACACTGGTGCCGGTGGCGTGCGCGTTGACGTGGTCGATATCGGTCGGTTGCAGACCGGCCAGCTGGATGGCGCGGGTCATCGCCCACCCGGCCTGTTCACCGTTGGGGTCCGGCGCCACGATGTGGTAGCCGTCCGAGGTGACGCTCGCCCCCATGATGCGGGCGAGGATGTCCGCGCCGCGCGCCTTGGCGTGCTCCTCGGTCTCGATGACCAGGAGCGCGCCGCCCTCGCCGAAGACGAAGCCGTTGCGGTCCTTGTCGAACGGACGGCAGGCGCCCGCCGGATCGTCGTTGGTGGTCGACAGCACGATGCGCATCTGCGCGAACCCGGCGATCGGCACGGCCTCGATCCGGGTCTCGACCCCACCGCAGATCGCGATGTCGGCCTCGCCCAGCACGATGTTGCGCCAGGCCTGGGCGATGCCTTCCGAACCGGAGGCGCAGGCCGAGACCGGGGTGATGACCCCGGCCCGGGCCTTGCGCTCCAGACCCACCGCGGCGGCGGCCGCGTTGGGCATGTACATCTGCACGGCCAGTGGTGACACGGCCTTGAGGCCCTTGGCCCGCATCCCGTCGTAGCTGAACACGAGCTCCTCGGTGGAGCCCATGCCGGTGCCGATCGACACCATCAGCCGACGCGGGTCGACCTCGGGTGACCCGGCGTTCGCCCAGACCCGCCGGCCCAGCACCGTGGACATCTTCTGCAGGTAGGACAGCCGGCGCAGCTCGACGCGCGTCAGCTCACTGTCGAAATCCTCCAGCAGATGCCCGCCGATGCGCACCGGAAGGTCGTACTGCTCGACGAAGGGATCCTCGAGTGTGCGGATACCGCTCTGTCCGTCCAGAAGACGCTGCCAGGTGGTCTCCGCGTCGGTAGCCAGGGCGGTCGTCATGGCAACGCCAGTGACGACCACGTTGGGGAAGCCGTTCCCCGTAGCTAACCGTGCCATTCCTGCTCCGTTGATCTATCCGTTGGCTCAGCGCAACTTCAGTAACGCCCGAACGCCAAGGCCACATTGTGGCCGCCGAATCCGAACGAGTTGTTGATGGCGTACTGGTAGTCGCCATACCGTGGCTCGCCCGCGACGACATCGAGATCGATCTCAGGGTCCGGTGTCTCGTAGTTCAGTGTCGGCGGAATGACGCCGTCACGCAGCGCGAGCACCGTGAGGATCGATTCGAGCGCACCGACCGCACCGATGGAGTGGCCGAGCGCCGACTTCGGCGCGTACACCGCGGCGTGCTCCACACCGGCAACCCGCAGCGCGTTGGCCTCGGCCGTGTCACCGATCGGGGTGGCGGTGGCGTGCGCGTTGACGTGGGAGATGTCCTTGGGGGACAGGCCCGCCGTCTCCATCGCCCGCTTCATCGCGTGGCCGGCCCGCTGGCCGTCCGCCGCCGGAGCCACCATGTGGAACGCGTCGCTGGTGATGCCCGCGCCCATCAGCCGGGCCAGCGGCTTGGCGCCGCGGGCCAGGGCGTGCTCCTCGGTCTCGATGATCATCATCGCCCCGGCCTCGCCGAACACGAAGCCGTCGCGGTTCTTGTCGAACGGCCGCGACGCACCGGCGGGGTCGTCGTTGCGGGTCGACATGGCGCGCATCATCGAGAACGCCGCGATGGGCAGCGCCTCGATGCCGCCTTCCACGCCGCCGACGACGGCGAAGTCCGCGTCACCCATGACGACCTGGCGCCAGCCGTGGGCGATCGCCTCCGACCCGGACGAACACGCCGACACCGGGGTGATGACCCCGGCGCGGGCGCCCAGTTCCAGACCGGCGACGGCCGCCGCACCGTTGGGCATGATCATCTGCACAGCGAGCGGCGACACCTTGCGGGGGCCGCCCTCGTTCATCGCGTCGTAGGTCTCGACGATCTTCTCGCCGCCGCCCAGACCGGTGCCGATGATCACGGCGAACCGGTCCGGATCGACCTCCGGCTTACCTGCCGTCTCCCAGAGCCGGCCGGCGAGGAGCTTCGACATGCGCTGCACGTAGGACATGCGGCGCATGTCGATGCGGGTCATGTGATCGTCGACGTTGTCGACCAGATGACCGCCGATACGCACGGGCAGGTCCCACTTGGTGACGAATTCGTCTTCGAGAACACGGATGCCGCTCTCGCCAGCCAGCAGGCCCTTCCACGTGCTCTCGATGTCCGCGGCAAGTGACGTGGTGGCCTCGACGGCGGTCACCACGACGCTCGGGAAACCGCCGTTAGCAGTGGAAGGCCGGGTCACTGGGTGAACTTCTCGCGGAGCGCGGCGGCAGCCTCGGGGTTCTCTTCCTCGAGCTTCTGGATGTAGGCGACGACGTCACCGACGGTGCGCAGGCCGGCGAGGTCCTCGTCGGGGATCTTCACGCCGTACTTGTCCTCGGTCTGCACGGCGATCTCCACCATGGACAGCGAGTCGATGTCGAGGTCGTCGACGAACGACTTCTCCGGGGTGACCTCCGAGGGCTCGATACCGGTGACCTCTTCGATGATCTCGGCGAGACCGGCGATGATTTCTTCCTGACTTGCGGGCACGGTGGCTCCTTCTATATGTGTGGTGAACATGCCTCCGCGGAGCGGAGAACTCTTGAGATGACGATCGATATGTGGTTGTCCCGGCGGGCTACAGGGAGTTCAGTCCGTCCAGGTCAGCGGGGGATTTGACGGCGTGCGTCGGAACCCCCCGAAGTTCACGTTTGGCGATGCCGACGAGTGTGCCCGCGGGCGGGAATTCGACGATCGCGGCGTTCTCGGCGTTCTCGAAGCGCTGCCGCATCGTTGCGGTACAGAGATCCCAGCGCACCGGCCGGGTCAGCTGGGCGACCAGCTTGTCGATTGCGTCCGCAGCCGAGGCTACCGGCTGTCCGTCGGCGTTCGACAGCAGCGTCGCGGTCGGTTCGGCGGTGGCCACGGCGCGCGCGGCGGCCTCGTACCCCTCGAGCGCGGAGGCCATGTAGGCGGTGTGGAAGGCGCCGGCGGTCGCCAGCTTGCGGACCCGGGCCTTGGCCGGCGGATCCTCGGCGAGCTTGTCCAGGGCGGACACCGCACCGGCGGCCACGATCTGGCCGGCGGCGTTGCGGTTGGCCGGAACAAGGTCCAGCGCCTCGAGGCGGGCGAGTACCTCGGCCTCGTCGCCACCGAGGACGGCGGCCATCCCGGTGGGCTCCAGCGCGCAGGCCTTGGCCATCTCGGCGCCGCGGGTCGCGGCCAGCTTGATCGCATCGTCGGCGGAGATGACCCCGGCGATCGCGTAGGCGGCGATCTCACCGACGGAGTGACCGGCCACGACAGAATCGGCACCGAACAGGTCGCGCCGGGCCGCCTCCTCGTGGGCGAGCAGCGTCGCGGCCACCACCAGCGGCTGGGTCACCGCCGTGTCGGTGATCTCGTCGGCGTCGGCGGTCGTACCCAGCCGGGCCAGGTCGAGACCGCTGATCTCCGACCACGTGGCCAGGCGCTCCGCGGCGCCGGTCAACTGCAGCCACGGCTCGAGCATCCCGGGGGTCTGCGAGCCCTGGCCGGGCGCGAGCAGCGCGATCTGCGTATGCGATTGAGGCACGTCTCTAAGAGAACACTGTGAAGACGACTTTGCGCCGTGTAAGAGATTATGAACCTCGTCTTATGTTTTTGTAGCAAGTCCACAAATCGGCATGTGATGCGACTCCAGCGATACCGCGTCGCGACCTCAGCCGCTGCGGTACAGGTTCGCGCTGGCCGGTCGCACGGCCGGGACCTGCGCAGACTGCGTACTCGCGCGGGTGGACTGGGCCGCGTGCCGGTTCAGCCGGCCGACCGTGGAGGCCACCCGCAGAACGTACGCATCGCGGGGCAGGGTGGGGTCGCGACCGGTGAAGTCGGCGATCCGTTTCAGCCGGTAACGGACGGTATTTGGATGAACGAACAATTGACGGGCGCAGGCCTCGATCGCGCCACCCGCATCGAGGTAGGCGTCGAGGGTTTCGGCGAGGGCCGGACCGGCGTCGCCGAGCGGGCGCATCACCTCCGCCTCCAGTGCGGCGATGGCTGTCGCATCGCCGAGCAGGGCGCGTTCGGGCAGCAGTTCGCGCGCCGACACCGGTCGGGGCGCACCGCTCCAGCCCGCGACCGCGTTCATCCCCGCGATGGCTTCGGTCGCGGACAGGTGTGCGGCCGACAGGGTCGGCGCCGTCGGGCCGACGACGACCGGACCGTCGGCGAACACCGCGAGGATCTCCCTGAGGAAGCGGTCGGTGGGGGAGATGGGCCCCGAGACGATCGCGACCAGCCAGGTGCCGTGTACGTCGGACAGCGCGGCGCGGTCGTTGCGGGTCACCACGTCGCGCACGTCGTCGGAGGCGAGGTCGATGCGGTCGGGGTGGGGGAGCCCGACGATGACCGTGGCCGGCGCGGTGGCGTCCCAGTTGAGCGTGGCCGCCTGGGACTGCAGTTCCGGCCCGACGTCACCGCGGACCACCGCGTCGACGACGTTGGCCTCCATCCGGGTGTCCCACGCACCGCGTGCCTCCGCCGCGTCCGCGTAGGCCGAGGCCGCGGCGAACGCCAGGTCCCGGCTGTAACGCAGGATGCCCGCCGTCAGCGCCGTGACCTGTTCGTCGGAGCGAGCCAACAGCGGCACCGCCTCCTCGAAGAACTCCATCGTGGTGCGCACCATCTCGACCGTCTGGCGCAACGCGATGCGGCGGGTCAGGTCCTGGGGAACGACCTCGAACGCCTGCGCGGTGTAACTGACGTTGCTCTGCGGGTCGCGCATCCACTCGACGAAGTTGACCACCGCCGTCTGCACCACCAGCTGCACGCTGGCGCGCTGCGAGGCCTCCAGGCTCGCGAAGAACGGCAACCGGTCCTGCATGAAGGTCACCGCCTGCGTGGCCAGCGGGCCGGAGTACTGCTTCAACCGGCGTAGGACGGAGTCCGGCACGGTCTGCAGAACCTCGACCGTGGACGCCGGCGGCACGTACCGATTGTCGGGCATCCCTAAAAGCTACCCGGGTTTTCTGGCAGCAACCTCCAAGTCACTGATGCCGAGCGGGGCCGGGTCAGGCGACCCCGGGATCGGACGTCTGCTCCGGTGCGGCCAGCACGTCGTCGATCTCGTAGCGTTTGGCCGCCTCGACGGCCACCGAGATGTCGATGTTGCCGTCGCGGGCCAGGCCCTCGAGCACCGCCACCGCGATCGACTCGGCGTCGGTGTTGAAGTAGCGCCGCGCCGCGGGCCGGGTGTCGGAGAACCCGAACCCGTCGGTGCCCAGCGTGATGTAGGTGCCGGGCACCCACGGCCGGATCTGCTCGGGCACCGCCCGCATCCAGTCCGAGACCGCGACGACGGGTCCGGCCGCGTCGGCCAGGGCCTGGGTGACGTACGGGGTACCTGCCGGCTGGTCGGGATGGCGCAGCAGGTGCTTCTCGACCTGCACGCCGTCGCGGTTGAGCTCGTTCCAGCTGGTCACCGACCACACGTCGGCGGCCACGTCCCATTCCTCGGCCAGCATCTCGGCGGCCTTGAGGGCAGACGGCATGGCCACCCCGGACACGAGGATCTGCGCGGTGTTGGCCTTCTTCTCCGTCGCCGCGCGGTACCGGTAGATCCCGCGCAACAGCCCTTCGACGTCGACGTTCTCCGGTTCGGCGGGCTGGACGTACGGCTCGTTGTAGATCGTCAGGTAGAAGTAGACGTTCTCCGGGTTCTCCCCGTACATCCGGTGCAGGCCGGATTCGATGATGTAGGCGATCTCGTAGGCGAACGCCGGGTCGTACGCCACGACCGCGGGGTTGGTCGACGCCAGCAGCAACGAGTGGCCGTCGGCGTGCTGCAGCCCCTCGCCGACGAGCGTGGTCCGGCCGGCCGTCGCGCCCAGCACGAAGCCGCGGGTCATCTGGTCGGAGGCCGCCCAGAAGCTGTCGCCGGTGCGCTGGAACCCGAACATCGAATAGAAGATGTAGATCGGGATCATCGGCTCGTTGTGCGTGGCGTAGGACGTGCCCGCCGCGATGAACGTGCCGACCGAACCGGCCTCGTTGATGCCCTCGTGCAGGATCTGGCCGGCCTCGCTCTCCCGGTACGCCAGCATCAGCTCGGCGTCGACGGAGGTGTAGAGCTGCCCGTTGCGGTTGTAGATCTTGAGGTTCGGGAACCACGAGTCCATCCCGAAGGTGCGCGCCTCGTCGGGGATGATCGGCACGACGCGATGCCCGATGTTCTTGTCCCGCAAGATCTCCTTGAACGTGCGGACGGTCGCCATCGTGGTGGCGACCTCCTGCTTGCCCGAGCCCTTCTTCAGCGCCTTGTAGGCGTCGCTGCCGGGCAGGGTCAGAGCCTTGGACTTGGTGCGGCGCTCGGGCACGAAACCGCCGAGCGCGCGTCTGCGGTCGAGCATGTAGCGGATCTCCGGCGCCTCCGGACCCGGATGGTAGTAGGGCGGCAGGTAGGGGTTCTCCTCGAGCTGGGAGTCGCTGACCGGAATGCGCTGAACGTCGCGGAAGTCCTTGAGGTCCTGCAGCGCAAGCTTTTTCATCTGGTGGGTCGCGTTGCGTCCCTCGAAGTGCTTGCCCAGGGTGTAGCCCTTGATGGTCTTGGCGAGGATGACCGTCGGCTGACCCTTGTGCTCCATCGCCGCGCGGTAGGCGGCGTAGACCTTCCGGTAGTCGTGGCCGCCGCGCTTGAGATTCCAGATCTCGGCGTCGGACATGTTCTCCACCAGCTGCTTGGTGCGCGGGTCGCGGCCGAAGAAGTGGTCGCGGACGTAGCCGCCGTCGTTGGCCTTGTAGGTCTGGTAGTCCCCGTCGGGCGTGGTGTTCATCAGGTTGACCAGCGCGCCGTCGCGGTCGGCGTGCAGCAGCGCGTCCCACTCGCGGCCCCAGACCACCTTGATGACGTTCCACCCGGCCCCGCGGAAGAACGACTCCAGCTCCTGGATGATCTTGCCGTTGCCGCGCACCGGACCGTCCAGGCGCTGCAGGTTGCAGTTGATCACGAACGTCAGGTTGTCGAGCGCCTCGAGCGCGGCGACGTGCGCCAGGCCGCGACTCTCCGGCTCGTCCATCTCCCCGTCGCCGAGGAACGCCCACACGTGCTGGTCGGAGGTGTCCTTGATGCCGCGGTCGTGCAGGTAGTGGTTGAACCGGGCCTGGTAGATCGCGTTCATCGGGCCCAGGCCCATCGACACCGTGGGGAACTCCCAGAAGTCCGGCATCAGGCGCGGGTGCGGGTACGACGGGATACCGCCGCCGGGGTGGCTGTGCTCCTGGCGGAAGCCGTCGAGCTGGTCGGAGGTGAGCCGGCCCTCGAGGTAGGCGCGGGCATAGATGCCGGGGGAGGCGTGTCCCTGGATGAACACCTGATCACCGCCACCGGGGTGGCTCTTGCCGCGGAAGAAGTGGTTGAAGCCCACCTCGTACAGCGCGGCCGAGGACGCGTACGTCGAAATGTGGCCGCCCACACCGACTCCCGGACGCTGCGCGCGGTGCACCATGATCGCGGCGTTCCACCGGATCCAGGCCCGGTACCGGCGTTCGACGTCCTCGTCGCCGGGGAACCACGGCTCGAGCTCGGTCGGGATGGTGTTGACGTAGTCGGTCGATGTCAGCGCGGGAATGGCGACCCGCTGCTCACCCGAGCGTTCGAGCAGCCGCAACAGCATGTAGCGGGCTCGGGCCGGGCCGGACCGTTCGAGCAGCTGGTCGAACGATTCGAGCCACTCGCCGGTCTCATCCGGGTCGATGTCGGGCAGATACGATGCAACACCCTCACGGATCACCCGAACACGGTCGTGTTCGGCTGCGGTGGAGGAGTTTTGGGCCAGATCCTGGCGCACGAACTCGGTGGTCAACTTCCGCTCCTTGTCAGGCGGTATCGGTACGCCGCGACCGTGAGGGGTTTGTGACTCCGCACGTGCGCGACCACTCCATCCTTCCCCCATCGTGCCGCAACCGCACCGCTGGGGGCGGGTGGTCTCAATGAACCCGCGATCGGGCCGGTCAACCGGTAACGTCTGCAGACCGTGCTGAGCGACCGACGGCGCCAGGGAAGGCGGCTGCAGGCGGCTGCCCGGATACTCGGCAGCCTCGCCGCGGCGGCCATGGTCATCGTCGGCTGCACGTCGGTGACCTCGGGAACCGGCCAGGTCGACCGGGAGGCGGCACCGTTGTACCGCGCCTCGGTGTCCGCCTCGGTCGAGGAGTCGATCGCGCAGTCGAGCGCCCGGGAGTCCAAGCGCCAGCAGTCCCTGACCACCGCGGCCATCCACACCGCCTGCGAGGACCTCAGCAGTTCCAGCGTGAACGCGATCGGGGCCGTCAACGCCTACGTCGACGCGGTCAACGAGAACACGCCCGAGGTGGGCGCGCGGGCCCGGCCGGCCGTGGAGGCGCTCGACGTCAGCGCGAACCTGGTCGCCAGCGGCATCTCCGACGTGCTCTCGCCGGCGCTGCGCGACGCCCTCAACGCCTGGGTGGGCGCCGCCCGCGACGTCGCGGGCACGATCACCCGGGATGCCGGACCCGATGAGTTCAACGACGCGGTGACCCGGTTGAACGATTCCAAGGAGGTGGCGCTCGAACTGTGCGACGCGTCATATTGACGAACCGGGGCAGCGGCCGCACGTAACCGGTGGGGCACGTGCAACGATAGGGATTCGAACAACGGGCAGCACCGGCAGAGGGAGGACCGAAGGTGGCGGCGGCGGACGCCCCGAACTACGCCCAACGACTGGGCATCGAAAACGATCAGGTTGTGCAGGAACTGGGCTGGGACGAGGACGTCGACGACGACATCCGGGCCGATGTCGAGGACGCCTGCGGTGGCGAGTTGCTCGACGAGGACGCCGATGAGGTCATCGACGTCGTGCTGCTGTGGTGGCGCGACGACGACGGCGACCTGGTGGATGCGCTGATGGACGCCATCACCCCCCTCGCCGACGACGGCGTCATCTGGGTGGTCACCCCGAAGACCGGCAAGCCCGGGCACGTCCAACCCGCGGACATCGCCGAATCGGCGCCCACGGCGGGTCTGATGCAGACGTCGTCGGCGAATCTGGGCGACTGGATCGCCAGTCGGCTGGTCCAGCCCAAGTCGAAGGCCGCGGGGCGAAGGTGAGCGCACTCGACGTCGGCGCCGAGGCACCCGACTTCACGCTGAAGGACCAGAACGGCCAACCGGTCACGCTCAGCGACTTCCGGGGCGCCAAGAACGTGGTGCTGGTGTTCTTCCCGCTCGCGTTCACCGGCATCTGCCAGGGCGAGCTCGACGAGATCCGGGACAACCTGCCCACCTACGAGAACGACGACACCGTGACACTGGCGATCTCGGTCGGCCCGCCGCCCACCCACAAGATCTGGGCGACGCAGAGCGGTTTCACCTTCCCGGTGCTGTCGGACTTCTGGCCGCACGGTGCGGTCGCGCAGGCCTACGGGGTGTTCAACTCCGACGCCGGCATCGCCAACCGCGGCACCTTCGTGGTCGACCGGTCGGGGATCATCCGGTTCTCGGAGATGAAGGGTCCCGGTGAGGCGCGGGACCAGGCGGTGTGGACGGAAGCCCTCTCCGCGCTGCGCTCGGCCTGAGCGGATTTCCGCCTGCGGCGCGCCGCCGGGTAGCCTGCCCGGCAACGGGGCGTGTAGCTCAGTGGTAGAGCTCTGGTTTTACACACCAGCGGTCGGCGGTTCGATACCGTCCACGCCCACTTCGCGGTCGATCCTCAGCACTCCACCACGTTGACGGCGACGTTGATCGCCAGCCCGCCGGTGGACGTCTCCTTGTACTTGCGGCTCATGTCCTCACCCGTCGCGCGCATGGTGTCGATGACCTCGTCGAGTGTGACGTGGTGGGAGCCGTCGCCGCGCAGCGCCATGCGGGCGGCGTTGATGGCCTTCCCCGCGGAGATGGCGTTGCGTTCGATGCAGGGGATCTGGACGAGTCCGCCGATCGGGTCGCAGGTGAGGCCCAGGCTGTGTTCCATGGCGATCTCCGCCGCGTTCTCCACCTGTTCGGCGGTGCCGCCGAGGATCTCGGCCAGCCCCGCGGCCGCCATCGCGGCCGCCGAGCCCACTTCGCCCTGGCAGCCGACCTCGGCACCGGAGATCGACGCACGCTCCTTGAACAACGAGCCGACGGCGCCCGCAGTGAGCAGGAACGTGACCGCGGCGCGGTCGGGGTCGGCCCGCCCCGCCGGTGTGTAGTGGGTGGCGTAGTGCAGCACGGCGGGCACGATCCCGGCCGCACCGTTGGTGGGGGCGGTCACCATCCGCCCTCCGGAGGCGTTCTCCTCGTTGACCGCGAGCGCCACCAGGTCGACCCAGTCCAGCGCGAATTCCGCTGTCCTGCCCGGATCCTCGGCGTCGAGGCGGTCGTACCAGCGCTTCGCGCGCCGGCGCACGCCCAGCGGCCCGGGCAACAGTCCGTCGCGGGACATTCCGCGCGCCGCGCAGTCGACCATCACGTCCCGGATGTGGAGCAGTTCGGCGCGGATCTGTGCCTCGGTGCGCCGGCTCATCTCGTTGCGCAGTGCGACGCCGCCGATGGACAGCGCGTGCGTTCGGCAGATCTCCAGCAGCGCCCGCGACGACGAGTACGGCAGCGGCGGCGTGAACGCGTCGCCGCCGGATTCGTCGTCGCCGTCGGTCACGACGAATCCGCCGCCGATCGAGAAGTACGTCGCGGCCGCCGCGGTGCTCCCGTCCTCGGCCGTGGCCGTGAAGGTCATGCCGTTGGTGTGCCGGGGCAGTATGTCGTCCGGATGAAGGGCGATGTCGTCTTCGGTCAACGGCACCGGGGTGAGCCCGCCGACGCGGGTGGCGGCGTCGCGGTGGATGCGCCGCAGCGTCTCGTCCCGCTGTTCGGTGGTGATCGTCTCCGGGCGCAGCCCCTCGAGCCCGAGCAGTATCGCGGACATCGTGCCGTGCCCGGCTCCGGTCGCCGCCAGCGAGCCGTACAGATCCACCCGCACGGCGCGCACCGCATGCAGCAGCGCACCGCGGCGGAGCGTGTCGGCGAAAGCCGCCGCGGCACGCATGGGGCCGACGGTGTGGGAGCTCGACGGGCCGATACCCACCGAGAAGAGGTCGAACACGCTGACGGTCAAGGCGACTCCGGTTTCATCGCGTCCGGCGGCGCCGGACGTCAACAGGGCCCTCCCCGCTCTGTCCTGAAACCTGAGAGTTTGGCGCGCAGGCGCATTCACCTTCGGTACAGCCACCGGCATGCGCCGGTGGCCGTTCTCCAGAGTTGCCTCGACGCTGCGGTATTGGGCCTGAGAGATTCCCGGGGAGGACCTTGCTCCTTCGGCGCCTCCGGTCGGAGGTTCTCCCGCTGCGTGTCGTCGGCGTATGGAGTTGTGGATCGAACTGTGTCGGCCCAGTGTCGTCCAGGACTCCGGGCGCGTCAACGGGTGCGCCTACTGCTGCGTCGCGGCCTGCTTCGTGCCGTAGACCTTCTCCATCAGCGCGGTGTCGGCGTGGATCTCGACGCGCACGGTCTTGCCGTCCCGCAGGGTGAACACGTCGGCGTCGGTGGTGTGGTTGCCGTCCATCACCACGTCGGTCAGCGCGACCACCGTGTCACCGTCGGCCAGCAACCGGTTGACCCGTACCTCAAGGGGCTTGTCGGCCATCTTGGCCAGGAACGAGCCGAGTTCGCCCTTGCCGTGGAAGGTGCCGCTGATCGTGCTGTTGCCGGGTTGCACCCATTCGATGTTGTCGTCGAAGAGGTTCATGACGGTCTCGATGTCGCCGGCGGCGAATGCGTCGTAACCCCTCTTGACGTTCTCGATGTTGCTTTCCTGCTCGGACATGGCCCAGATCCTTTCGTGCCGTTCCTTCAGGGAATGGCTGTGCTGGCCGGGCCGGTTCGCAAGGCGGTCAGACCAGGCGCCGCCACGTCGATTGTGACCCCACCGCAGCCGCGGGGGAAGGCCACGGCGCCCAGGTAAACGGTGTTATGAACGCTTGCAATGATCTTGTGGCGCAACCTGATCTGTGCGGTCAAACGGCTTCCGACGGTCGGCCGGAGCCGTCAGACTCGAAGACAGGCGACCGGAGCTCGAGAAAGGCGGGAGGTTCCGACATGCGCTACCTGCGAACCGCTGGGTGCCTGGCGGTGGCCGCGGTGGTCGGTTGCGGGGCCCAGTCGATGCCGGCGTCGCCGCACGCCGACGCCGATGCCGCTTTCGTCGTGAGCCGCGATGAGTTCGACAGGGCCTTCCCCGGACGGATTCCGTTCTACACCTACGAGAATCTGATCGAGGCGCTGCCGTCGTTCCCGGGTTTCGCCACGACGGGTGACGACACGGTGCGCCGGCGTGAGGTCGCCGGGTTCTTCGGCAACGTCGCCCACGAAACCGGTGGGCTGGAGATCATCGAGGAGGCGGTGCACCGGCGCAGGGTCTACTGCGACCCCGACCTGCCGTTCGGATGCCCGGCGGGCGAGGATGCGTATTTCGGTCGAGGGCCGGGCCAGTTGAGCTGGAATTACAACTACCGCGCGGCCGGTGAGGCGCTGGGCGCCGACCTGCTCACCGACCCCGACCGGGTGGGGCGGGACCCGGTGTTGGCGTGGCGGACCGCACTCTGGTTCTGGAACACCCAGAAGGCCGCGGCGGAGGCCACACCTCACGATGCGATGGTCAACGGCCTCGGCTTCGGTCAGACGATCCGCGCCTTCAACGGCGTCCTCGAATGCGACGGCGGCAATCCGGCGCAGGTCCGGAGCCGGGTGGAGGCGTACCTGCGGATCTGCGCACTGCTCGGGGTGCCGCCCGGGGAGAACCTCTACTGCTGAGCGCCCAGCACGGGTATCGGGCCGTGGCGGTCGGCGAAGGCACTCACCGAGTTCCTGCGCTCCAACTTGTCCCACGCCACGATCGTGCCCTTGAGGGCGCGATAGGCCGAGGCGTACAGCAGATAGGCCCGCAGCGGCTCGTAGATGATCCGGTAGACGGGAACGACGAGCAGATGCCACGCGCGTTCGCGCGCCATCGCGACCGCGGTGATCGAGATGATCATGTGGAGTGCCGCGACGAAACCCGCGTACAGCGCAATGCTCTGCCAGTTGCCCGCGGCGATGCTCATCCCCGCCGCGACGACCGTCAACGGCATGAACAGCAGCGGCACGACGAGGGACAGCGTGGCGTAGGGCAGCGTGACCAACCCCAGCGCCCCGTAGCGCGGCCGGAACAGCATGGCGCGGTGCTTCCACAGCGCCTGGATGTTGCCGTAGGTCCACCGCTTGCGCTGTTTGGCGAGTGCGCGGATCGTCTCGGGCGCTTCGGTGTCCGCGATCGCGTTGTTCTCCTGCAGGATGCGGTATCCGCGCCGCTGCAGGGCCAGCGTGGCATCGCAGTCCTCGGCCATGGTGTCGTCGCAGAAGCCGCCGATCTGCTCCAGGGCCTCACGGCTCCACGCCGAGCAGGCGCCGGGCACGATGGAGATCGCGTTGAGCAGGCGCTCCGCCATTCGGGTCACGCAGATCCCGGAGATGTATTCGAGGCTCTGCCACGCGGTCAGCAGGTTACGGCGGTTGCCCACCTTGATGTGGCCGGCGACGGCGCCCACCCGCTTGCCGCGGGTGGTCCGCACGAAGTGCCGGACGAGATTGCGGATGGTGTCCGGCCGGAACAGCGTGTCGGCGTCCATGGTGACGATCACGGTGGACGCGGGTGACGCGTGGTTGATCCCGTTGTTGATCGCCGACGACTTACCGCTGTTCGGCTGGTCGATCACCCGCAGCCGGGGCCAGTCGCGGGCGAGCTCGGTGAGGATCCGGAGGGTGTCGTCGTTGGACCCGTCGTTGACCGCGACCACCTCGAATCTCGACCGGGGGTAGTCGCTGCGGCGCAGTTCGGCGATGGTCCTCGAGATCACCTTCTCCTCGTTGAACGCCGCGAGCACCACACTCACCATGGGGAGCGTCTGATCGTCGATATCGTTCCAGCACAACCGATTCTGGCGATACTGACTGATGAGCGCCAGGACCAGGTAGAGCAGCGACATCACGGTCAGCGAACCCATGCCGAGCCAGAACAGGAACCCCAGCAGCGTGCCCGGCGCCTCCTCCGCCAGCCGCAGGGTGCGGTACGTGGCGGTGTCGGCCGGGTACGGCTTGGTGTCGGGCACCGGCTGGAAGTGCTCGGGCAGCAGCGGTGCCAGCGTCGAGAAGGTGTAGCCCTTGCTCTTGGCCTCGGCGATGAGCTTCTCCAGCATGCGGATGGTGGCGGAGCGGTCGCCGCCTCCGTCGTGCAGGAGGACGACATGTCCGCGTCCGTCGAGCGGGGGAACCGCCAACTCGTCCTTGGGCGAGACCTTCCAGTCCAGGGTGTCGATGTCCTGGTCCACCTGGAGGTAACCGAGCTGCTGGGACTGCAACAGCGCGAGCGTGTTGTTGTCGGGATCGCCCTTCGGGATGCGGAAGAGTCGGCTGGCGTAGCCGGCGGTGGCCCGCATCACCCGGTCGGCGGCGATGATCTCCTGGCGGTTGCGGAAATCGGTGTGATCGTCGAAGTCGATGTGGAACATCGTGTGGTTGCCCGCCATGTGGCCTTCGCGGACCATCCGGCGAAACACGTCGGGATGCAGGACGACCTGCGACCCGACGACGAAGAAGGTGGCGGGGACCTTCTCGCGGGACAGGATGTCGAGGACCAGGGTGGTGAACTCGACGTCGGGTCCGTCGTCGAAGGTCAGCATCAGCTGTCGTTCGGCGGGCCGTCCGTAATGGTCGATCGCGTAATCGCTGTCGCCGATACGGTCCTTGTCGTCGTCGTCGGCGATCCGGTACGTCTCGTTGGTGAACGGGTCGACGAGAGTCCACCGCCCTTGCCGCCGGTCGACGCGAACCACCCGGCTCAGGACCTCGTCGTCCTCGTTGCCGAGGATCGGCATCTGCCCCTCCGGCGACGAGAGCAATTGGCGGGGGAATTCCGAGTCGCCGTTGGTCGGTACCGTCCACAGCGGGTCGAATGCCATGGGGGTGACCCGGACCGGCAGGACCGCCATGAGCAGCGCAATCGTCACCACACCGGCGATGAAGTAGTACAGACGCTTGCCCGTCCGGTCGTAGAAGACGGGCCCGGTGCTGCTCGTCAGCGCATCGCGCGCGCCACCGAGGTGTTTTCTGAGCGAGTGCCACACGGTTCGCTCACCCGGCCTCTCGCCGGTCGTAGTCGACGTCGTAGACCGGGGTGTCGATCGGTGTGCGCATGGCACGCATCAGCGCTTCGACGGCTTCGGCGAGCGTAGACACGTCCACCTGCGGCAGTGGCACACCGATCGGCGTCAGACCGTACCGATCCGCGTAGGCGCGTAGGTACATCTCACCCGCGGTCCTGGCCACCGAGGTCGGGGTGTGCGGGTGCGACGCGGTCTCGCTGACGTAGACGATCCTCTCCACGCACGCCCGCCGGGCGGCCTCGCAGAGGTTGATCGTGCCGAGCACGTTGCTCCGGGCGTCGAGACAGGGGTCGGCCCAGGACGTCTCGCGGTCCGTGCGCGCGGCGAGGTGGAAGATGACGGCGGGGTTGGTGCCGGCGATGATGCCGGTCAGCTCCGGGGCCTGGACGTCGCGCCGGATCAGCGTGAACAGGCGCGACCCGGTGGCGCCCAGCCGCAGTGCCGACTCGAGATTCGCCGCCGACCCGGTGCTGAGGTCGTCGATGCCGACCACCTGGTGGCCGTCGGCGAGCAGGCGGTCGACGAGCGCGGAGCCCAGGAACCCGGCTGCACCGGTGACGACGGCGCGCATGGGAGATCTCACCGTGTCACTCCACCGTGACCGATTTGGCGAGGTTGCGGGGCTTGTCGACATCGCGTCCGAGCATGAGCGCCGACGTCCTGGCGAAGATCTGCAACGGGATCGCGCTCTGCAGCGGGCCCCACGGTGCGACCGGATTCTCGATCACCGGAACGCTGCTACCGGACGGGCCGATGCGGATGATGCTGCCGCCCCGGGCCTGCACCTCGGCGATGTTCGTGGCGAGCTTGGGATCGCCGTTGTCGATCACGATCACCGGGGTGCCGTCACTGATCAGCGCCAGCGGCCCGTGCTTGAGCTCACCGGCCGGGTAGTGCTCGGCCCAGCGGTAGGTGAGCTCCTTGAGTTTGAGCGCGCCCTCGGCGGCGTAGGGCAGGCCGGAACCCCGTGCGATGAAGACGTAACCGGTTGCGCTGATGCACTGTTCGGCCAGCGGAGGTACGACGCTCTTGGCCACGGTCTCGGTCCTGGCCAGCTCGTCGGGCAGCCGGCGCAGCTGATCGACGAGCGCTGCCGCTGCGCTGCGGGACAACCGGTTCATGGCGACGAGCGCCGAGAGCGTCACCGCGACGCCGGCGATGATCTGGCAGGTGAACGTCTTGGTGGCGGCCACACCGATCTCGGGTCCGGCCGCGCAGTGGACGACACCGTCTGCGCGACGCCCGACGGTCGAATGGGGGCTGTTCGTCACGGCGAGGATCGAACAACCCTCCGCCACCCGGGTGTCGATGGCGTGGAGGACGTCGGCCGTCTCACCGGACTGGCTGATCGCCAGGCACAGCGTGCGCGGTTCGGGAGTGTCCATCCCCGCCTCACTGGCGACGCACCGCGTGACAGGCAGCCCGGACAACCGGTGCACCGCATTGCCGATCACCATCCCGGCATTGAGCGAGGTGCCGCAGGCGATGATCTGCAAGCGGTCGAACGGCGCCAACCCGAGGTCATTCCACAGGGTTGCGGCGGCGACGCCGTCCGCCAGTTCGTCGAGCACGCGCGCGGCGGCTGCCGGTTGTTCGTCGATCTCCTTGGCCATGTGGTCGGCGTAGCCGTTGAGGTCCGCGTCGCTGCTGCGCCATATGCACCGCACCATGGTCGGCGGGGTTCGGCCGGCATCGGCCGCCGCCGGGTCGGCGGCGGTGAGTTCGATGACGTCACCGTCGTCGAGAACCTGGAATTCGTCGACCCAGTCGGCGATCGCGGCGATGTCGCTGGCGGCGAAGACGCCGTGGGCGGTGCGGGCGACCAGCAGGGGCGAGCCGCTGGCCGCCACGACGATGCGGCCGGTGCCGCGCTCGAGGACCGCGAGCGCCCAGCTGCCCTCGGCCACCGCGAGTGCGTTCCGCACCGCCGTGCGCAGATCGTCGGTGATCAGCAGTTCGTCCTCGACGAGATGCGCCAGCACCTCGCTGTCGACGGTCGAGGCCAGGCGGTGACCCGCTCCGGTGAGCACCTCGCGCAGACGGTCGGCGTTCTCGATGGTTCCGTTGTGCACCAGACTGATTCGTCCCGAGCAGTCGTTGTGCGGATGCGCATTGCCTTCCGTCACCGCGCCGTGGGTCGCCCACCTGGTGTGGCCGATGCCGGTGCCGTCGAGTTCGGAACCGGTCCACGTGTGCAGTTGGTGTTCCAGGGCGGCGATGCGGCCGACGGTTCGCAACCGTGCGATGTCACCGCTGCAGGTTCGGACCGCCACACCGACGGAGTCGTAACCGCGGTACTCGAGCCGGCGGAGTGCGGTGAGAAGGTAGTCCGCAGCCGGACGGTGCGTACGGCACGCGATGATCCCGCACATCAGCGGCGTCGCGATCGTGGATGCGCCGCTCCGGCGACATGATTGATGAACATGCTGTCCCCCTTGTTGATTCGTTGTTGAAGTCGGGTCAGTCCCCGGTGGCGTCGTTCTCCGGCGGATCGTCACCCGCCGGGCTGTCGCCCGCGGGCTCGTCCTGCGGTTCGGTGCGGGAGGTCTCCTGCGGCGGGTCGGGTTCGGCGGTGGGCGTGTCGTCCACGGCGGACTCCTCGGGCTCGAGGTCGGTGATGTCCTCGACCACATCGACCGGGTCGATGTCGAGGACGGGCTCGGCCGGCGCCGTGCTCGGGATTCCCGCGTCGTCCACCGGCGGGGTCGTCGGGTCGATCGATGTCGTTGTCACCGCTGCTGTGTGAGACAGATCGACGGCGGTGAATCCGGGTGCCGGGTCGGCCGCGATTTCGTAGGTCCGGGCGATCTCGAAGTCCGGCGTCGGACCGGTGGATGGGGCGTCCGGTGGCGGGGCCGACGCCGGCGCGGGATCGGACACCGTCACTCCGGCCGTCGACGTCTCGGCTCCGGCGGGTGCCGGACCCGCCCCGACCAGCACTTCGAGGGATCGGAGTACCGCGGGCCACACCGCGGCGACGAACGCCGGCGACCCGGCGACGAGCAGGGCTGGGAGCTCCTCCCCGAGGAACTCGAGCAGGATCAGGAGGGCGGGCAGGACGCCCTGGGTGGAACCGAGCGGTGCGCCGCCCCACCCCCCGTGGCCTCCGCCGGGGATCATCGGAACGGTCCCCGCCAGCGTGTTCAGCGCCAGCATGAGGGCCGGCACCCCGTAGGTCGCCGCGAGCTCGGTCAGCGTATCGGCGGGGAGTTCCGCGATCACGGCGGCCATGGCGGGGTCACCGTCGAGCAACCGCTCGAGGGCCGCCGCCAGGGCGATCGCGGGCAGGCCGTCGCCGGTGTCGTGGTCGACGAGTTCGACCACGAGCGCATTCGCCGCCTGCTGCTTCTGCGTCGAATCCGCATTGGGCGGGAACAGATCGAGCAGACCGGAGTCGCCGGGTATCGGGTACAGCGAGGCGGCCAGCGCGACGCCGACCGAGACGACGGAAGCGGTGACGACGCGCTTGTTGACCCGTTGGGCCGCGGACGGTGCTCGATGCAACATGGCCATCCCTCCTCGACGCGGAAGAGACGCACCATCGACGCGCCGTGACCCCGCGGAAAATCCACCCCGTTCTCGCTCCCGACCCTGCATGAAATTTGCTATCGGAAGCTACCGTGTATGACGGTATCCAGATACTGCGCGCACCACGGGGCATAGGCAATCGCCGGTTAAACCTTTTACGTGCACTTTTGTCAGGTTCGTGCGATCAAGCGACAAGTTCGTCATCCGATCGTATGACAGGTGGGGTGAACGATCGGCACTGTCGATCATTTGCCATAACCCGGGTTGTCGTGCGCACCAGGCGCCTCACAGGTCGTCGGCGCTGAGGATCCCGTCCTGGATGGCGCGCGCGATCAGGGCGGCTTTCGTCGGTGCGGGCCTGCCTATCGCCGCGTACTTCGCCCGCACCCGTTGCAGGTGGGTGCGGACGGTGGAGGGCTCGATGAACAACCGCTGCCCGACGACATCCTTGTTCTCGGTCAGGAACCACGCGACGAGGACTTGACGCTCACGTTCGGTGAGATGGGGTCGCCCGCCCGTCCGGTCGTGGAGGAGTGCGGCGGCCATCCGCGGCGGGACGTACGGCGTGGCGCTGCGCGCGGCATAGATCGCGTCGCGCAGGTGGCTGCCGCTCTCGGACTTCGCCACGAAGGTGAGCGCACCCAGGTCGAGACAGGTGAGAATCACCTCGTCGGTCGCCAGATACGAGTACACGATCACCCGGTGTCCGCGCGAGCAGATCGTCCGAAGCGAGGCGAAATCCGGTGCGTGATCGTCGTATTTGAGCGCCAGCAGGACGACGTCGACGGTGGGATCGGCCTCGGGGTAGGCGGCGATGAACTCTGTCGGGTGGGCGAAATGCCCGATGATCTTGATGGGTGGCACGCTGCCGATGAGCCAGTGCTCGATGCCGGCGTGCACCACGGCCTGGCGGTCGACGACGGCGATCGACACCGCGGATTCGCCGTGACCCTCCGGTGACGCGGGCATCTCACGCTCCTTTGCCCGAATATCGCTTGGTTCACATCCAACCACTTTTGTCAGTGTGTGTCACTACGTTGCGCACCACCTGGGGTTGACTGGTTTTCATTGCAACCGCGCCATCCACGGGTGGCTGACGCGTAGCTGGGACGGCACCGCAGATTGTGCGGTTTCAACAGGTATTTTCTGCGGGTCGGCCGGATCCGAAGGCGCGGCGCCCGAAGCGTCACGGCGCACGGAGGTCGGGCGGATCCCGGTTCCGCCATGTCTCTTAGAGTTGCTAAGAGTAGCTCGGAGAGCAACTTTCCGTCTCTGTGGTACACACTGATAAATTTGCCAGCCCGGGTCTGCGCGGTCGATGTGGCGCGGTGTGAGACGCTCCCCGGGTGTTCATGCCGACCACGCGCGCCCGCGCCGCCGGAATCGCGGCCGGACTGCTCGCCGACGCGCTGCTCGGGGATCCGCGCCGTGGCCACCCCGTTGCCGGATTCGGTTGCGCTGCAGCGCAATGGGAACGGCTGACCTACGCCGACTCCCGGTGGGCCGGGGCTCTGCACACCGGTGCGTTGTTGACCGCGCTCGCCGCGGGCGGGTCCACCGCTGCGCGGGCGGCGCGCCCGTGCCCCCTGGCCACCGTGGCGCTCACCGCGGCCGCCACCTTCTTCGCCGTGGGCGGCACCTCGCTGTGCCGGGTGGGCGACGGGCTGTCGGCGGTGCTCGACGCCGGTGACGTCGTCGGCGGCCGTGGCCTGTTGCCGTCGCTCTGCGGACGGGATCCGGCGGTGCTCGACGCCGACGGCCTGACCCGCGCCGCCACGGAGTCGATCGCCGAGAACACCTCCGACGCGCAGGTCGCGCCGTTGATGTGGGCGGCCGTCGCCGGTGTGCCGGGTCTGCTGGTGTACCGGGGAGCCAACACGCTGGATGCGATGATCGGCAACCGATCTGCGCGGTATGTCCGATTCGGTTGGGCCGCAGCACGACTCGACGATGTCCTGAACTACCTGCCGGCTCGGCTGACCGGGCTGCTGACCGTACTGTGCGCGCCGGTGGTCCGCGGCGCTCCTGCCGAGGCGTTGCGGGCCTGGCGGCGCGACGCCCACCGGCATCCCAGTCCCAACGCCGGCGTCGCCGAGGCGGCGTTCGCCGGAGCGCTGGGCCTGCGGCTGGGCGGCCCCACGCAGTACGCCCACGAATTGGAGATCAGGCCGACGCTCGGGGACGGGCGCAGCCCCGCGGTGGCCGACCTCCGCCGGGCGGTGCGGTTGTCGCGGGCGGTGCAGGCGGCGGCCGGGGTGCTGGCGGTGACGGTGGCGGCTCAGCGCCGCCGGCCGTAGCGGTCGGCGAGTTTGTCCTCCGGCGTCGCCGGCGCCTTGGAGTCGGCTGCGGACTGCGCGGCCGCCCTGTCGCGGCGGCGCTGGCGGATCTCGGCGTAGACGAAGTACCCCAGGCCGATCGGGGCGATGATGCCGAACGCGATCCACTGGATTCCGTAGGACAGGAACGGGCCGGCGTCGAGGTGCGGCAGGCCGATGACGCCGAGCCCGCCCGGCTGATCCTCGACCAGTTGCAGATACGAGCCGGCCAGCGGCACGCCGGTGAGCGCGGAGATCTGGCCGGGGTTGATCGCGTACACCTGCACGGTGCCGTCGTCCCGTAGCGGTTCCTTGCCCGCGGGCACGGCTTCGGCATCGCGCAGTCGCGCGGTGATGGTCACGGTCCCGGCCGGGGCCGGTTCGATCGGGGGCACCTCCGTGCCCTGTTCCGGTGTGACGTAGCCGCGGTCCACCAGCACGGTCGGGCCGCCGTCGACGGCGAACGGCACCAGCACCTCGTACGCCGGATCGCCGTCGATCACCCTCAGCCGGGCCAGCACCTGCGCCTCGGGCAGATACCGCCCGGTGGCGGTGACCCGTTGCCACTGTTCGTCCGGGGCAGCCGAATCCTGACGCGGCAGCACCGACGTCAACGGCACCGGTTCGGCGGTCACCGAGCGGGCGATCTGGTCGTTCTCCCGCGAGGTCGTGGTGTTCTTGCCCAGCTGCCAGGGCGCCAGCACGGTGAAGCACAGGTAGGCGAAGGCGAGCACCACCACGTACAGCGCCAGCCACGCCGGCCGCAAGAGGAATGCCCAGCGCTTCATCAGCTCGCGATACCTCGGGTGGCGAGCTGTTCGTCGACCCAGTCGTGCAGGCCGGGCAGCGACGCCTCGATCACGGTGAACACGTCCTCGAAGTCGTCCTGTGTGCCGTAGTACGGATCCTCGACGTCGAGCGGATGTGCCGCCGAGCGGGGATCGAACGAGCGCAGCATGCGCAGACGTCCTGGCGGCACGCCCAGCTCGGTCAGCATCCGGACGTGATTGCGGCCCAGCGCCACCACCAGATCGGCGGCCAGGTGATCGTCGTCGACCTGGGCGGCCTCGTGGCTGCTCGGGTATCCGTGCGCGCGCAGCACGTGGACCGCTCGCCGGTCGGCCGGATCACCGGCGTGCCACCCCCCGGTGCCCGCACTGCTCACCCGGACCGCCCCCGACAGCCCGCGTTCGGCGATCTGGTGGGCGAACATCTTCTCCGCCATCGGCGAGCGGCAGATGTTGCCCGAACAGACGAACGTGATGTGGAGCGGCCCCGACTCAGACACCCAGCACCTCCCGCAGGGCGGCGACGGTGTCGACGTGCGCAAGGACGGGCACCGGGCCGGGTTCGGCGAAGTCGGCGCGGCCGTAGCCCCAGCCGACCACCACGGTGTCGATGCCGTGCATGGCGGCACCCTCGACGTCATGCGACCGGTCACCGACCATCACCACGCGGTCGGGCAGCGGTTCGAGCCGGGCCAGCGCGGAGGCGACGACGTCGGCCTTGGCGGCGCGGGTGCCGTCGGGACTGGCGCCGGCGATCACCTCGAAGAAGCCGTCCAGGCCGAAGTGGGCAAGGATGCGCTGCGCCGTGGGCTCGGCCTTCGACGTCGCCACCGCCATCCGGACCCCCGCCGCCTGCAGGTCGGCCAGCAGCGCGGGGATGCCGTCGAACGTGCGGTTCATCGCCCAACCCCGCGAGGTGTAGTCGGCCCGGTAGGCCGCGATCGCCGCGTCCGCTCGCTCGCCGAGGCCGAGGGAGCGCAGGGTGTGGTGCATCGGCGGGCCCACGATGCGGCCGGCCAGATCGCCATCGGGAACCGGCGCCCCGACCTCGCTCAGCGCATGCCGGAAGCTCGAGACGATGCCCTCCGCCGAATCGGTCAGCGTGCCGTCCAGATCGAACAGCACGAGCTGCGGGCGGGTGGCGGTGGAGCGGGCGAGCGTGTCGGTCACGCTCCCATTCTCCCCGAAGTCCTCCACGGACTTCGCGGGGTCGTCCGGCCTACCCTCTCGCCCCGCGCACTAGGGTCGTGCTGTGCCACGTCTCGCGCCGCAGGCGACCCGGTACCACGGCGACCAGGCCGTGCTGCCCGGCATGCTCGACTTCGCCGTCAACGTGCGTTCCGCCGCGCCGCCGTCGTGGCTGGCCGCACGCCTCGCGCAGCGCCTGTCCGACCTCGGCCGCTATCCGTCGGCCGCCGACGAACCCGCCGCCGTCGCCGCGGTGGCGGCCCGGCACGGCCGCGCGGAGGATGAGGTCGCGCTGCTGGCCGGCGGGGCGGAGGGCTTCGCGCTGCTCGCCCGCCTGCGGCCCCGGTTGGCCGCGCTGGTCGCGCCGTCGTTCACCGAACCCGATGCGGTGTTCGCCGCAGCGGGCGTGCCCGTCGTCCACGTGGTGCTCGATCCGCCGTTCCGGCTGACCGGGGTCCGGATTCCGGACGCGGCCGACCTGGTGGTGGTCGGCAACCCGACCAACCCCACCGCGGTGCTGCACTCCCGGGCGGACATCCTTGCGCTGCGCCGCCCCGGACGGACCCTGGTGGTCGACGAGGCGTTCGCCGACGCGGTGCCCGGCGAGCCGGAGTCGCTGGCGGCCGAGGCCCTGCCGGACGTGCTGGTGCTGCGCAGCCTCACCAAGACGTGGGCGCTCGCCGGGCTGCGGGTCGGGTATGCGCTCGGTGCGCCCGACCTGCTGCGGCGCCTGACCGCCCAGCGCGCACACTGGGCGCTGGGCACCCTGCAGCTCGAGGCGCTCGCCGCCTGCAATGGGCCGTCCGCGCTGCGCGAGGCGCAGGCCGGTGCACAGCGGCTGGCCGCGGTGCGTGCCGAGATGGTCACGGGACTGGCCCGGGTCGGCGCCGACTGCGTCGCCGGTAGCGCACCGTTCGTGCTCTTCGCGGTGCCGGACGCCGGCCTGGTGCGGAAACGATTGGAAGCCAAGGGGATCGCGGTGCGACGGTGTGACACGTTCGTCGGCCTGGACGGTGAGTTCCTGCGGGCGGCGGTGCGCGAGGAATGGCCGGTGCTCGCCGGGGCGCTGGCGGAGGCGGTGCGATGAGCGTGCGCCTGGCCGATGTGATCGGCGTGCTCGACGAGGCCTACCCGCCGCGACTGGCCGAGGGCTGGGATTCCGTCGGCCTCGTGTGCGGCGATCCGGACGAACCCGTGGATTCGGTGACCGTCGCCGTCGACGCCACCGAAGCCGTGATCGCAACGGTGCCGGAACGGGGCCTGCTACTGGCGCACCACCCGCTGTTGCTGCGCGGGGTGGACACGGTTGCGGCGAGCACGCCGAAGGGCGCGCTCGTGCACTCGCTCATCCGTACCGGACGCTCCCTGTTCACCGCGCACACCAATGCCGACTCCGCGTCGCCGGGTGTGTCCGACGCGCTGGCCGCCGCGCTCGGGCTCAGGGTCGAGGGGGTGCTCTCGCCGATCGCCGCGGACACCGAACTGGACAAGTGGGTGGTGTACGTGCCCGCCGAGAACGCCGACGCGGTGCGCGAGGCCATGTTCGGCGCGGGTGGGGGTCGGATCGGTGACTACTCGCACTGCAGTTGGAGCACGGCGGGCACCGGGCAGTTCCTGCCACACGAGGGCGCCTCGCCGGCCATCGGCACCGTCGGCTCGGTGGAGCACGTCGACGAAGAACGCGTCGAGCTGATCGCGCCGACGGCGCGGCGGCGGGACCTGCTCGACGCGGTGCGCGGTGCACATCCGTACGAGGAGCCGGCGTTCGACATCTTCAGCATCGCGCCGATCCCCGGAGACGTCGGGATCGGCCGTATCGCCTCGCTGCCGGAGCCGGAATCGCTGTCCGACTTCGTGTCCCGGGTCAACGCCGCACTTCCCGCCACGTCCTGGGGGGTGCGTGCGGCAGGCGATCCGGCCACGGTGGTGTCGCGGGTGGCGGTGTGCGGGGGCGCGGGGGATTCGTTGCTCGACACGGTGTCCCGCGCAGGCGTGCAGGCCTACCTGACGGCCGACCTGCGCCACCATCCCGCCGACGAGCACCTGCGGGCGTCGCCGGTGGCGCTCGTCGACGTTGCGCACTGGGCGAGCGAGTTCCCCTGGTGTGAGCAGGCTGCCGGCGTGCTGCGCCGCCACTTCTCCGATGCGTTACCGGTGCGGGTGTGTGACCTCCGCACCGATCCATGGAACCTGGGAACCAGTAGGGAAACACGTGAAAGCTGATGTGTGGCAGCAGCATTCGTTGCTGCAATTGTCCGAGGTCGACGCCGGGTTGGCGCGGGTCGAGCACCGGGTGCGCAAGTTACCCGAACAGGAGGAGCTGGACCGGGTCCGCGTCGAGCACACCGCGGCCAACGACCGCGTGGCCGCACTCGGTATCGCGATGGAGGACCTCGACGAACAGGTGGCCAAGTTCGAGTCCGAGATCGACGCCGTGCGGCAGCGCGAGGACCGCGACCGGGCGCTGCTGCAGGGCGGCGGTGTCGGCGCCAAGCAGGTGGGGGAGTTGCAGCACGAACTCGAGACGCTCGAACGCCGCCAGGCGAGCCTGGAGGACTCGCTGCTGGAGGTGATGGAGCGCCGCGAGGAGTTGGCCGCGCAGCGGGCGACGGAAGCTGCGCGTGTCGACGAACTGCACACCACGCTGACCGCCGCCCAGCACGCGGTCGCCGATGCGGTCGCCGAATTGGACCGTGCGCGCCAGGAGCACCTCACCCGGCGCGAGGAGCTGCTGGGGTCCCTGCAGGCCGACCTCGTCGACCTCTACGAACGCCAGCGCGCCCGCGGCGGTGCGGGCGCGGGGCAGTTGCAGGGCCGCCGGTGCGGCGCCTGCCGGCTCGAGATCGACCGCGGGGAGATGGCCCGGATCTCGGCCGCGCCCGACGACGAGGTGCTGCGCTGTCCGGAGTGCAACGCGATCCTCGTGCGCGCGGAGGGATTCAAGAAGTGAAGGTGTTCGTCGAGGCCGACGGCGGATCGCGCGGCAACCCAGGACCGGCGGGGTACGGCTCGGTGGTGTGGTCGGAGGACCGCTCCTCGATCCTCGCCGAGGCCAAACAGTCGATCGGCCGGGCCACCAACAACGTCGCCGAGTACCGCGGGCTGATCGCCGGCCTCGAGGAAGCCGCGAACGTGGGCGCCACCGAGGTCGCGGTGTCGATGGACTCCAAACTCGTCGTCGAGCAGATGGCGGGCCGGTGGCGGGTCAAACACCCCGACCTGGTCCCGCTGCACCAGCAGGCTCGGACGCTGACGGAGCGGTTCGACCGCGTGACCTACCAGTGGATTCCGCGGGCCCGCAACGCGCACGCCGACCGGCTGGCCAACGAGGCGATGGACGCCGCCGCGGGTATCGAGTCCGCGCCGCGCGCGACCGATCCCGCCGCACGCACCGAGGCGCCCACGTCGCCGGCCGGGTGGACCGGTGCCCGCGGCGAGCCGACAAGGTTCCTGCTGCTGCGGCACGGCCAGACCGAACTGTCGGTGGAGCGCCGGTACTCCGGGCGGGGCAATCCGGCGCTGACCGAGCTGGGCCGCCGCCAGGCCGACGCCGCGGCCGCCTACCTCGCCACGCAGGGCGGTGTCGACGCCGTGATCAGCTCTCCGCTGCAGCGGGCCTACGACACCGCCGCCGCGGCGGCCAAGACGCTCGGGCTCGACGTCGCCGTCGACGAGGACCTCATCGAGACCGACTTCGGGCAGTGGGAGGGGCTGACGTTCGGCGAGGCCGCCCAGCGGGATCCGGAGTTGCACGGCCGCTGGCTGCGCGACACCAGCGTCGACCCACCGGGCGGGGAGAGCTTCGACACCGTCGCGCACCGGGTGCGCCGGGCGCGCAACCGCATCATCGCCGACCACGGCGCCGCGACGGTGCTGGTGGTCTCCCACGTGACGCCGATCAAGACGATGCTGCGGCTGGCGCTCAACGCCGGTGAGGGCATCCTGTACCGGCTGCACCTCGACCTCGCCTCGCTGAGCATCGCCGAGTTCTACCCCGACGGCGGGTCATCGGTGCGGCTGGTCAACCAGACCGCCTATCTCTAGGTGTGCAGGTGGACCCGTTCACCGTGGGGACCGAAGATGACGATGGCCTCGACCGGGCCGTCGACCACCCCGAACCAGTGCGGTGTCCACGTCGAGAACTCCACGGCCTCACCGGGTTCGACGATGAAGTCGCGGTCGCCGAGGATCAGCCGCAGCCGTCCGGACAGCACGTACATCCAGTCCTGACCCTCGTGCACCGGTAGGTCCTCGGGCGGTTTGCGCCGGCGGGCGCTGACCCGGACCTTGAACGCGTGCAGACCGCTCGGCGACCCCTGGCGGGTCAGCGGCCAGTACGTGACACCGTGGCGGGTGTGCGAATCCGAGCGCACCCGGGGATCTTCGGCCTCCGGCGCGCGCAGCAGTTCGTCGGTGGTGACCGCCAGCGCGGCGGCCAACCGGGGGAGATGGTCGAGTGCCAACCGTCGCTTGCCGGATTCCAGACGGCTCAGCGTCGACACGTCGATGGCAGACCTGGCCGCCACCTCCTCCAGGGTGAACCCACGCTGGCGGCGCAACTCCCGCGACCGCTTCCGCACCCGCTGGTCGACACTGTCCTCGGATGCCTGATTTGCCTGCATGGCAAATCAGCTTGCCACTGGGACCGGATGCGCGGCAACCTCGACGCATGGACGAGGTCTGGGATTGTGTGATCGTCGGCGGCGGCGCCGCCGGGCTGAGCGCCGCACTGGTGCTGGGCCGGGCGCGCCGGCGCACCCTCGTGGTGGATGCCGGCGAACCGAGTAACGCTGTGGCGCACGGGATCGGTGGGCTGCTCGGCCACGACGGGCGGCGGCCCGCCGAGCTGTACGCCGCCGGCAGGAGCGAACTGGTGAAGTATCCGCAGGTGGAATTGCGGGCCGGGACGGTGACCGACGTGCGGCGCGGGGAGGTCTTCACCGTCGAACTGTCCGACGGCACCGTCGCGGCCGCGCGGCGCATCGTGCTCGCCACCGGCATGCGGTACCGCCTGCCCGAGATTCCCGGTCTGGCACCGCTGTGGGGCGACGCGGTGTTCCACTGCCCGTTCTGTCACGGCTGGGAGGTGCGTGACGCCCCGGTCGGCGTGTTGGCCGACGGCGCCCGTGCGGTGCACGCCGCGCTGCTCATGCGCGGCTGGACCGACGACATCGTGCTGCTCACCGGGGATCCCGGCGACGGGCGCGCGGTGCTGGAGGCTGCCGGCGTCCGGATCGACGGACGGCCGGTCGCCGAGGTGCGGGCCGCCGGAGACGGTCTGGAGGTCGTCTTCGCCGACGGCGCGGTGCTGAACCGCCGGGCCCTGATGGTGGCCGCATGGACGGATCAAAGATCCGCGCTGGCGGAACGGCTTGGTGTGCGGTTCGGTGACCCGAATCCGCTTTCGGCCGAGGCGGTCTGGGTCGACGAGTTCGGCCGGACGTCGGTGCCCGGGGTCTTCGCCGCGGGAGACGTCACGGTGCAGCTGCCCCAGGTGGCCGCGGCGGTCGCGGCCGGCTCGAAGGTGGCCGCGGCGGTGGTGCAGAGCCTGTTGGGAGACGAGTTCGGATTGCCGGTTCCGGCATGGAAGGAGGACGTGAGTGTCTGAGACGGTTGAGTTCTGGGAGCAGCACTACGGCGCGAAGAACCGGGTGTGGAGCGGCCGGGTCAACGCGCGGCTCGCGGAGATCGTCGAACCGCTGGCGCCGGGGCGCGCACTCGACCTGGGCTGCGGGGAGGGTGCGGACGCGATCTGGCTGGCCCGGCACGGATGGCAGGTGGTGGGCGTCGACGTGTCGCACACCGCGCTCGAGCGGGCCGCGCAGGACGCCGCGGTCGCCGGGGTCGCCGACCGCGTCCGGTTCGAGCAGCACGATCTCGCGGAGACCTTCCCCGAGGGGCGGTTCGGCCTGGTGTCGGCCCAGTTCTTCCACTCCCCGCTCGACGTGGACCGCACCGGGGCGCTGCGCCGCGCGGCCGACGCCGTGGCGGCCGATGGTCTGCTGCTGATCGTGGATCACGGGTCGACGCCGCCGTGGGGATGGAAGAACGGCCACGAACACCACCTCCCGTCCGCGGAGGAGACGCTGGCCGCGCTGTCGGCCGATCCGGCGGATTGGGAACGGCTTCGCGTGGAGGCCGTCGAACGGGAGGCGACGGGGCCGGAGGGTCAGGTGGCCACGATCTCGGACAACGTCATCCTGCTGCGGCGTCGCTGACCGGCCGCCAGAACAGGTGGTGGGTCACCCCGCTCGGGCTCGGTACGACCTCGTGGCAGTAGCGGTCCTCCAACTCCTCGGGTGACTGCCACAGGCGCGTTCCCCGCCCGATGCGCACGTCGGACACCGCGACGTGCAGCGTGTCCACGAGACCCGCGTCGAGGAACTGCCGGATCACGGTCGCCCCGCCGCCCAGCCGGACGTCGCGACCCTGCGCGGCTTCACGCGCCCGGGCCAGGACCGTCGCCGGGTCGCCGCCGACGAAGTGGAACGTGGTGTCCGATAACGTGAACGACGGGCGCGGATGGTGGGTCATGACGAACACGGGGGTGTGGAACGGCGGCTCGTCACCCCACCAGCCCTGCCATTCGTGGTCCTGCCACGGGCCGCGCTGGGGGCCGAATTTGTTGCGGCCCATGATTTCGGCGCCGATGTTGTGGGTGAAGTCGCGGGTGAAGTAGTCGTCGAGCCCGCGGCTACCGCCGGGGTCGGTGCGGTTGGGCCAGCTGGCCGTGGCGCCGGCCCATGCGAACATGTCCGCGGGGTCGGCATGGCCGAAGGGGCGGTCGAGGCTCTGGCCCTCACCGGCGCCGAAGCCGTCGCTGGAGACGCTGAAGTTCTGGACTCTCAGGAGTGGGGTCACGTCAGTCAGACTGGCAGAGGAGCTGGAATTCATCGCCCGACTGCACGGTTGTTGCACGCAAACATCGACAAGGCGGGTCAACAACCGTGCACTCGGCGAACCGTCGGTGCCTAGGTGACCGGCACGTCGGCGAGCTGCGTCAGCCGCACGCTGTTGCCCGACGGATCCCGGAATCCCGAGTCGATGCCGTACGGCATCTGATGCGGCGTCTCGGTGAACTCGACACCGCGGGCGGACAACTCCTCGTATGTGCGCCGGCAGTCATCGGTGGTCAGGAACACCGTTCCGGCGAAACCCTTCGCGGTCAGGTCGAGCACCTGCTGCCGGGTGGCGTCGTCCATCACGGGTGGGCCGGGGACGGCCATCAGGACGATCGAGACGTCGTCCTGTCCGGGCGGACCGACGGTCAGCCACCGAAAGGCACCCTCGGCCTCGGGCAGCGAAACATCCTGGCGCACTTCCATGCCGACCTTCGAGGTCCAGAATTCGAGCGCGGCTTGCTGGTCATGAACCCACAGATGGGCGGTTGCGATCTTCATGGGGCCGACGCTACGACCGGACGGGTGCCGCCGTCTTCTCCCCGTGTGCTGTTTTCACCCGGCTGTCGGCGGGCGGGCGGGTGTCGCGTTTGAGGATGCACGTCGGCACGCGGGCGTACGCGGCCGCCGGGGGCAGGCTGGCCCGGTAGGCCGCCGGCGGCAGACCGTAGACCCGGGCGAAGCTGGTGGTGAACGACCCGACGCTCTGCAGACCGACCATCGCGCACACGTCGGCCACCGAGCGGTCGGTGTGGCGCAGCAGCGCCGCGGCGCGTTCGAGCCGGCGGGTCTGCAGGTACTCGCGCGGCGACTCGCCGAAGGTGCGGGTGAACATGCGGCTGAAGTGCGCCCGGGACAGACCCGCGGCCGCAGCGAGGTCGTCGACGGTGATCGGCTCGGCGTACCGGGCGTCGACGAGGTCACGGGCCCGTTGCAGATAACGGGCCGGCGGCACCTGCGGCATGCATACAAGGGTACGGTGATCTGCGCGGACGAGTTGGCCGGGCGGCCGCGGACCGGAGACGGTTCGAGGAAAGTCCGGACTTCACAGAGCAGGGTGATTGCTAACGGCAATCCGAGGTGACTCGCGGGACAGTGCCACAGAAAACAGACCGCCACCGCCGAGCTTTCGGGCACTGCGGTGGTAAGGGTGAAACGGTGCGGTAAGAGCGCACCAGCATCCCGGGTGACCGGGGTGGCTCGGTAAACCCCACCCGAAGCAAGGCCAAGCAGGCCGCACCCGGTGCGGCTGCGCAGGCGCCCGAGGGCTGCTCGCCCGAGCCTGCGGGTAGGCCGCTCGAGGCACCCGGCAACGGAGTGTCCAGATGGATGGTCGCCGCCGCCCCGTCAGCAATGACGGAGCGGAACAGAATCCGGCTTACAGGCCAGCTCGTCCGCCCGTCATCCGCCCTTCTTGCCGGCCTTGCGCACGGCCTTGTCGAGCTTGCGCAGGGCGTCGTCGACCTGGGAGCGCGCCTGGTCGGCGGCCTCGCACTCCAACCGGTACAGCAACCCGTAGGTGAAGGCGTCCTCGCCGGCGGCATGGGCCGCCTCGGCCTCGTGGAGCAGATGCGTGCGGCTGACCACGCTGTCCTGGTGGTCGCCGAGCAGCGACTGGATCGCCTTCGCCCGTTCCGACACCTTGCCCTTGCCGGTGGCCGCGGCGGTGTAGCGAAGCCGTTTGGCGCCCTTGCGGATCCGGTGCAGCGCCTCGTCCCGTTCGGTGTCGACCGCCGCGGCGGCCTTCTTCGCCGCTTTGCGCACCCGCTTGTAGGCGGAGTCGATCGTGGTCGGCTGCGGCTTCTCACCGGAGTCCGTGGCCGGCGGTTCGGCGGCCACCAGTCCCTCGAGCGCGTCGAGCAGGCGGAAGTAGCGCTGCGAACGCATCGCGATCACCGACCTCCGCCACCCCGACTGGTAGCGCCGCCTGGCGCCTTCCACGAGCCGCTCCCGCACCGGTCCGCGCACCAGTTCGGGTTCCAGTCCGTCGAGCGCCTCGGCGTACCGTTCGGCGAGCACCTCGGCGTCGCGGGCCACCCCGAGTACGGCAGCGAGCTGGCGCAGTTCGTCGAGCACCCATGCGTCGTCGGAGATACCGAACACGCCCTCCGCGGACTGCAGCAGGCTGCGGATCTTGCGTGTCGTCACCCGCATCTGGTGCACCGAGTCCTCGACGTCGGCGCGCACCGCACGGTCCCACTCCACCAGCTGCTCGACCTGTTCGGCCACGGCCCGGTGCACCGGATCCTCGGTCCGCGTCTTCACCTCGTCGTCGGCCTGCCCGGTGTCGAGCACCCGGCCCAGCTTCGACCCGTGTCCGGCGGGTGAGGCCCCGGCGTCGAGCAGCCGGTTGGTCAACCGGTCGAGCAGCTTCGCGTCACCCTCGCCGGTGAGCTCCACCTCCCATTCGCGCCACCGCTGCTCCTCGCCGCCCTCGGCGGACGCCGTCACGTGGTCGTCGCAGAACTCGGCCACCGCGTCACCTTCCGACCCGTGCAGCAGGTCGACGGTTCGCCGCGTGCTGATCCTCGCGACGGGTGCGAGCGGACGGTCCCGGACGATCGCCAGCACCACATCGCGCAGGTCCTCGGGGACCTCGTGCTCGTCACCGTCGAGCGGCGCGCGGACCTCGGTGCGCGCGTCGGGCCCGGCGGGCAGTTTGAGGTGCCAGCCGGCGTCCGTCCCACCGGTGCGGCGCCGCAAGGTGATCCGGTGCGCGGCGAGGTCACGTCCGGGTGTGTCGAAGTAGACGGCGTCGAGTTGCTGGACGGGCAGCCGCTCCACGCGCGTGACCGCGCTGAGCCCGTCGAAGGACGGGGAGACGGTCTCGTCGACCACATCGAACTTCCGCTCCACCTCCGTGTACCGGGAGGTCTTGGGCGTCTTGGCTGCCATGTCCACCTTCGCTCGTCCGTGGGGGACACAAGCCTGCCACACCGAGGTGAACGAGCCGTGTGACGCCGATCGCTACAGTCCTCCTGTGAGCGAATACCAGGCAATCACGTTCGAGCAGTCGGGTCCGGTGACCCGGATCGTGTTGAACCGCCCGGAGGCGGCGAACGGCATGAACGACACCATGACCGCTGAACTGGCCGACGCCGCGGCCCGTTGCGACACCCCGGCCACCAAGGCCGTGGTGCTCACCGGGGCCGGCCGATTCTTCTGCGCCGGAGGCGATCTCAAGGCCTTCGCCGCGGCGCCGTCGAGGGGCCGCTTCATCAAGGGCGTCGCCGACGATCTGCACCGGGCGATCTCGACGTTCGCCCGGATGGACGCCGTTCTGGTCACCGCCGTCAACGGCGCCGCCGCGGGCGCCGGGTTCAGCATCGCCGTGGCCGGCGACCTGGTGCTCGCCGCCGAGTCGGCCTCGTTCACGATGGCCTACACCAAGGTCGGACTGAGCCCGGACGGCAGTGCGTCATATCACCTGCCGCGCCTGGTCGGCGTGCGCCGCGCACAGGAATTGATGCTGACCAACCGCACCCTGTCGGCCGCGGAGGCGCTCGACTGGGGCCTGGTCACCGACGTCGTACCCGACGCCGACCTGGGGGAGCGCGCGACCGCAACGGCCGAACGGTTGGCCGGCGGTTCGGCGCCGTCGCACGGTGCGGTCAAGACGCTGCTGCTGGCGTCACTGAAGAACGGTCTCGAAGAGCAGATGGAACTCGAGGGCCGACTCATCGCGCAGCGCGCCGACTCCGCCGACGGCATCGAAGGCGTCGACGCGTTCCTGGGTAAGCGCCGCGCGGAGTTCGCGTGACGTCTAGAAGCTGTGCTCCTCGGCCGGGAACGTCCCGGCCGCCACCTCGTCGGCGTATTGCGTTGCGGCGCGGCGCAGTTCGCCGCCGACATCGCCGAACCGCTTGACGAACTTCGCCGTCCGGCCCGCGGTCAGGCCGGCCATGTCCTGCCAGACCAGCACCTGCGCATCGCAGTTCGGCCCGGCGCCGATGCCGATGGTCGGGATGGTCAGCTTGCCGGTGATCTGGGTGGCCAGTTCAGCCGGCACCATCTCCATCACCACCGAGAACGCTCCGGCCTCCGCGACCGCGATCGCATCGGCGATGGTCTGGTCGGCGGCATCGCCACGGCCCTGGACCTTGAAGCCGCCCAGGCCGTTGACGCTCTGCGGGGTGAAACCGATGTGCGCCATCACCGGGATGCCCGCCGCGGACAGCGTCGCGATCTGCGCGGCGACGCGCTCGCCGCCTTCGAGTTTGACCGCGTGCGCCCCGGTCTCCTTGAGGAAGCGGGTGGCGGTCGCCAATGCCTGCGCCGGGCCGGATTCGTAACTGCCGAACGGCAGGTCGGCGACCACCAGCGCGTGGGGTGCGCCCCGTACGACGCCGCGCACCAACGGGATCAACTCGTCGATCGTGATCGGCACCGTGGTGTCGTAGCCGTAGACGACGTTGGCGGCCGAGTCGCCCACCAGCAGTACCGGGATCCCGGCGTCGTCGAACGCGCGGGCGGTCGAGAAGTCGTAGGCGGTGAGCATCGCCCACTTGTGGCCTTCGGCCTTCCACTTCTGCAGGTGGGTGGTGCGGACCTTGACCCGCGGCTTGGCGGTGGGCTGATCGCTCGCAGCGCCGTAGACAGTCTGCTCAGACATCGTTGTCCCTCGTGATGGTCGGGTCGATCCTCGAGGCCCGTCCGGGTCCCCGGGTTCGTCTGACGCACCAAGTCTGCCACTCCGGCACGCGGAGGTGAACACGGTGTTAAGTGGATTTGCTCACACCGTTGCCGCCGACACCTACGCTGGATGAATGCAACGGCTCAGCGGGCTCGACGCCAGCTTCCTCTACCTCGAAACCGCTCAGCAGCTCCTCCACGTGTGCTCGGTCCTCGAGCTCGACACCACGACGATGCCGGGCGGCTACACGTTCGCCGCGCTGCGCGGCGCGCTGGCCAAGCGCATCGAGTCGATGCCCCAGTTCCGCGAGAAGCTCGCCGACAGCCGGTTCAACCTCGACCACCCGGTGTGGGTGGAGGACAAGGACTTCGACATCGACCGGCACCTGCACCGCATCGGGTTGCCCGCACCGGGCGGCCGGGAGGAGCTGGCGGAGATCCTCGGCCACATCGCCTCCCAGCCGCTCGACCGTTCGCGGCCGCTGTGGGAGAAGTGGGTCGTCGAGGGCATCGACGGCACCGACGCCCGGGGTGGGGGGCCGCTCGTCGTGCTGACCAAGGTGCACCACGCCGCCGTCGACGGCGTCACCGGCGCCAGCCTGATGTCACAGCTGTGCAGCACCGAACCCGACGCCCCCGACCCCGAACCGGTCGCCGGGGTCGGCGGCGGCAACCAGTTGGAGATCGCGGTCAACGGCGCGGTCAGATTCGCCACCCGCCCGCTCCGGTTGGCCAACGCGCTGCCCGCGACGGTGAACACCGTGCTCGACACCGTGAAGCGGGCGCGCGCGGGATTGTCGATGGCCCCACCCTTCGTGGCGCCGCAGACGCCGTTCAACGCCAACGTCACCAGCCACCGCAACATCGCGTTCGCTCAGCTCGAGCTCGACGACGTCAAAGCGGTCAAGAACCACTTCGGCGTCAAGCTCAACGACGTGGTGATGGCGCTGGTCTCCGGCGTGCTGCGCAAGTTCCTGCAGGATCGGGGCCAGTTGCCCGACAGCACGCTGATCGCCGCGGTGCCGGTGTCGGTGCATGACAAATCCGACCGGCCCGGCCGCAACCAGGTGTCGGCGATGTTCTCCCGTCTCGAGACCCACATCGAGGACCCGGTCGAACGGATCAAGGCCATCTCGGAAGCAAATTCCGTTGCCAAACAACACAACTCCGCGATCGGCGCCACCCTGCTGCAGGACTGGACGACGTTCGCGGCGCCCGCGGTGTTCGGGACGGCGATGCGCGTCTACGCTGCCAGCCGGCTGTCCGGCGCGCGCCCGGTGCTCAACCTGGTGGTGTCGAACGTGCCCGGCCCCCAGGTGCCGCTGTACTACCTCGGCAGTGAGGTCAAGGCGATGTACCCGATGGGGCCGATCTTCCACGGCTCCGGGCTCAACATCACGGTGATGTCGCTCAACGGCAAACTCGACGTAGGAATCGTGTCGTGCCCGGAGTTGCTGCCCGACCTGTGGAAGCTGGCCGACGACTTCGGCCCGGCGCTGCGGGAGCTGCTCGACGCGACCCGGTGAAACCGCCGCTCGCCAGGGCCGGCGGTGGTTCATGGCAGCATGTGGTGCCATGAGGCTTCGGATCGGGGTCGCGGCGACCGTCATCGCACTGCCGCTCGTCGCGGGGTGCAGCAACCTGGTCGACGGTCGCGCGGTCGTCGCGGTCCCGCGGCCGGGGACACCGATCCAGTGGGCGCCGTGTCAGGCAGGCGCACCGTCGGACGAATCGCGCATCCCGGCCGGTGCGGAATGCGGTCTGCTGTCGGTGCCGGTCGATTACGCGCGGCCCGACGGCGACGTGGCGCGGTTGGCGATGATCCGGTTCAAGGCAACCGGCGACAAGATCGGCTCGATGGTGATCAACCCCGGCGGGCCGGGGGAGTCGGGTGTCGAGGCCGCCGCGTCGATGTTGTCGACGGTGCCGCAGTCGGTGCGGGAGCGTTTCGACGTCGTCGGGTTCGACCCGCGCGGCGTCGCGTCGTCGACGCCCGCGGTCTGGTGCAACTCCGACGCCGACAATGACCGGATCCGCGCCGACCCGCAGGTCGACTACACCCCGGAGGGTGTCGAGCACATCGAGAGTGAGACGAAGGCGTTCATCGAGCGCTGCGTCGACAAGTCGGGCAAGGACTTCCTGGCCAACATCGGCACCGTCAACGTCGCCAAGGACCTCGACGCGATCCGGGCCGCGCTCGGCGACGAGAAGTTGACCTACCTGGGCTACTCCTACGGCACCCGGATCGGCGCGGCCTACGCCGAGCAGTTCCCGGAGAACGTGCGGGCGATGATCCTCGACGGCGCCGTCGACCCCAACGCCGACCCGCTGCAGGCCGACATCCGGCAGGCCGCCGCGTTCCAGACCGCGTTCAACGACTACGCCGCCGACTGCGCGAAGCGGCCGGACTGTCCGCTGGGCACCGATCCGGCCAAGGCCGTCGAGGTCTACAAGAGCCTGGTCGACCCGCTGGTCGAATCGCCGGCGGAGACCGACGACCCCCGCGGCCTGAGCTACAGCGACGCCATCGTCGGCACCATCCAGACGCTGTACTCGCCGAGCCTGTGGCGCTACCTCACCCAGGGGCTCACCGAGCTGGAAGCCGGGCGCGGTGACACGATGCTGGCGCTTGCCGACCTCTACATGCGCCGAGATGCCCAGGGCCACTACAACAATTCGACCGATGCCCGGGTCGCGGTCAACTGTGTCGACCGGCCGCCGGTGACCGACCGCGACAAGATCGTCGACCAGGACCGCAAGCTGCGCGAGGTCGCGCCGTTCATGAGCTACGGCGACTTCACCGGACACGCCCCGCTGAGCACGTGCGCGTTCTGGCCCGTCCCCCCGACCAGCGAGCCGCACGAACTCGACGTCGACGGGCTTCCGCCGGTGCTGGTCGTGTCCACCACCAACGACCCGGCCACCCCGTACCAGGCCGGCGTCGACCTCGCCCGCCAACTCGGCGGCACCATGCTGACCTTCGAGGGCACCCAGCACACCGTGGTGTTCCAGGGCAACGCCTGCGTCGACGAGATCGCCGCCCGGTACCTGATCGACGTCGTGGTCCCGCCGCCGGACACCCGGTGCCGCTGACCGGCGATCACAGCCCGGTCACCGTTTGCCTGCGGGCGACCCTTCAGCCCACCGGCCGTGCGACCATGATCGCCATGTGGCGGGTAGGGCGGGGCGCGATGCTGGCTGCGTTGGCGCTCGTCGTCGCGGGCGTCGTCGCGGGCCCGGTGTCCGCCACCCCGGAGGGCGACGCCACCCAGCGCTTCGGTCAGCCGCCGGTGTGGGGGACGTGCCAGCAGTGGGTCGACGCGGCGCGGATCCCCACCGCCCAGTGCGGGACCGTGTCGGTCCCGGTGAACTACGACCGGCCCGACGGCCCCCAGGCCCAGCTCGCGGTGATCCGGATACCGGCCACCGGCGACCGCATCGGCGCGTTGATGGTCAATCCCGGCGGGCCGGGCGCCTCCGCGGTGGACACCGTCCGGGGGATGGGCGCCGCGCTCGCCGACACCGAGATCGGCAGGCGCTTCGACCTGGTGGGCTTCGACCCGCGCGGCGTCGGGCACTCCACGCCGCAGCTGCGCTGCCGCACCGACGCCGAGTTCGACGCCTACCGCCGCGAACCGATGGTCGACTACAGCCCCGCGGGGGTCGCCCAGATCGAGGGAATCCACCGACGGCTCGCCCAGCAGTGCCTGGACCGGATGGGCGCCGACTTCCTGGCCAACGTGGGCACCGCGAACGCCGCGCGCGACATGGACGTGGTGCGGGCGGCGCTCGGGGAGAACCAGCTCAACTATCTCGGCTTCTCCTACGGCACCGAACTCGGCTCCGCCTACGCCGAGCGTTTCCCGGACCGGGTGCGCGCGATGGTGCTCGACGGCGCCGTCGACCCCAGCCTCGACCCGATCGACGAATCGGCCGCGCAGCAGGCCGGATTCCAGCGCGCCTTCGACGGTTACGCGGCCGACTGCGCCAAGGCGGCGGGCTGCCCGCTGGGCACCGACCCCACCCAGTTCGTGGCCCGCTACCACCAACTGGTCGATCCGCTGGTGTCTCGTCCGGCCGCCACCGCCGACCCGCGCGGGCTCAGCTACCAGGATGCGATCACCGGTACCGGCAACGCGCTGTACAGCCCGCGGTTCTGGCCGTATCTGACCAGCGGGCTGCTCGGCCTGCAGCGCGGCACCGATCCCGGCGACCTGCTGACGCTTGCCGACGAGTACCAGCGCCGGGACGCCGCGGGCCACTACGCCAACCGCCAGGACGCCTTCATGGCGATCCGCTGTGTGGACGCGCCGTATCCGACCGATCCGGCCGCGTGGGTGCAGGCCGACCGCCGGTTCCGCGAGGCGGCGCCGTTCCTGTCCTACGGGCAGTTCACCGGTTACGCGCCCCGCGATGTGTGCGCGCTGTGGCCGGTTCCGGCCACCTCGGCGCCGCGGCGGGCCGTCGGCCCGGGCCCCGGCAAGGTCGTGGTCGTGTCCACCACCGGCGACCCGGCCACCCCGTACGAGGCCGGCGTCGCGCTGGCCCGGCAGATGGGCGCGTCGCTGATCTCGTTCGAGGGCAAGCAGCACACCGTGGTCTTCAACGGCGATGCCTGCGTCGATACCGCGGTGGTGCGGTTCCTGGTCGACGGGGTCGTACCGCCGAACGGTGTGCGGTGCTAGCCGGGAATCCACTCGGAGCAGCGCCGTAACACAGAATTAACAGCTGGAACCTACGCTCGCGGTCATGGATCGCCAGAAGGAATTCGTGCTCCGCACGCTGGAGGAACGCGACATCCGCTTCGTCCGGCTGTGGTTCACGGACGTCCTCGGTTACCTCAAGTCCGTGGCGATCGCGCCCGCGGAACTCGAGGGCGCCTTCGAGGAGGGCATCGGCTTCGACGGCTCGTCGATCGAGGGCTTCGCGCGCGTCTCCGAAGCCGATATGGTCGCCCGCCCCGATCCGTCCACCTTCCAGGTGCTGCCCTGGGCCGACGGCTCGGGCAAGCACCACTCGGCCCGGATGTTCTGCGACATCACGATGCCCGACGGTTCGCCGTCGTGGGCCGACTCGCGCCACGTGCTGCGCCGTCAGCTCGGCAAGGCCAGCGACCTCGGGTTCTCCTGCTACGTGCACCCCGAGATCGAGTTCTTCCTCCTCAAGCCCGGCCCGAACGACGGCACTCCGCCCGTTCCGGCCGACAACGGCGGGTACTTCGACCAGGCCGTGCACGATTCGGCTCCGAACTTCCGCAGGCACGCCATCGACGCGCTCGAGCAGATGGGCATCTCGGTCGAGTTCAGCCACCACGAGGGCGCACCCGGCCAGCAGGAGATCGACCTGCGCTACGCCGACGCCCTGTCGATGGCCGACAACGTGATGACGTTCCGCTACGTCGTCAAGGAGGTCGCGCTCGGCGACGGTGTGCGGGCCTCGTTCATGCCCAAACCGTTCGCCGAGTATCCCGGGTCGGCGATGCACACCCACATGAGCCTGTTCGAGGGCGACACCAACGCCTTCCACAGCCCCGATGACCCGCTGCAGCTGTCCGACGTCGCCAAGTCGTTCATCGCGGGCATCCTCGAGCACGCCTGCGAGATCAGCGCCGTCACCAACCAGTGGGTGAACTCCTACAAGCGTCTGGTGCACGGCGGTGAGGCGCCCACAGCGGCGTCCTGGGGCGCGGCCAACCGCTCGGCGCTCGTGCGGGTGCCGATGTACACCCCGCGCAAGGCGTCGTCGCGCCGCGTCGAGGTGCGCAGCCCTGATTCGGCGTGCAACCCGTACCTGACGTTCGCGGTGCTGTTGGCCGCCGGGCTGCGCGGGGTCGAGAAGGGCTATGTGCTCGCACCGCAGGCCGAGGACAACGTGTGGAGCCTGACGCCCGAGGAGCGCCGCGCCATGGGCTACAAGGAGCTGCCCAGCAGCCTCGGCGTCGCGCTCGGCGAGATGGAGAACTCCGAATTGGTCGCCGAGGCGTTGGGGGAGCACGTCTTCGACTACTTCCTGCGCAACAAGCGCGCGGAGTGGGAGACCTACCGCAGCCACGTCACGCCGTACGAGTTGCAGGCCTACCTGTCGCTGTGACCCCGGCGCGGTAACGTCAGCAGCGTGGCGAGACCGTCGACCGAACGCTCGAAGCTGCCCAGCACCGGGCGCCTCGGATTGGTGGACAGGCAGGCCACCGCCCACCTGGACCGGCTGGGCTGGAACACCGACCGGCACGTCGAACTGCTGTGGTCGCTCTCGCGCGCACCGGATGCCGACAGCGCACTGCACACGATGGTCCGCCTCGCCGATGCGCTCGGCGACGGCTGGGACGCGCTCAATAAGGCGCTGCTGACCGACAAACCCTTGCGCGGACGGCTCTTCGCGGTGCTGGGCTCGTCGCTCGCGCTCGGCGACCACCTCGTCGCGCACCCGGGGAACTGGGAACTGCTCGCCGGCAAGGTCGCGCTGCCGACCGCCGAGGCGCTGCGCGAGGAGTTCGTCGCGATGGCCGAATCGGTCGACGCCGCGGCCGCGATGGTGCCGCTGCGCACGCTGTACCGCGACCGGCTGCTGGTGCTCGCGGCCCTCGACGTGGCGCCCACCGTCGAGAACGAACCCGTGCTGCCGTTCTCGACGGTCGGCGAACACCTGTCGGATCTGGCCGACGCCGCGCTCGCCGGTGCGCTCGAGGTCGCGATGCGCACGGTGTGCGGCGACGGCGACCGGCCCCGCATCGCCATCATCGCGATGGGCAAATGCGGTGCGCGCGAACTGAACTACGTCAGCGACGTCGACGTCATCTTTGTCGTGGGGGAGGCCGCCGAGTCCGACATCCGGACCACCACCCGGGTGGCCGGGGAGATGATGCGGTTCGCCGCCGACGCCTTCTTCGAGGTCGACGCGGCGTTGCGCCCCGAGGGCAAGCACGGCCAGCTGGTCCGCACGCTCGATTCCCACGTTGCCTACTACCAGCGCTGGGCCAAGACGTGGGAATTCCAGGCGTTGATGAAGGCGCGACCCGCCGCCGGTGACGCCGAATTGGGCCGCGAGTACATCGAGGCGCTGACACCGATGGTCTGGACAGCCTGTGAGCGTGAGGATTTCGTGCCCGAGGTGCAGGCCATGCGGCGGCGGGTCGAGGAACTGGTGCCCGCCGGGGTGCGGGCGCGGGAACTGAAGCTCGGCACGGGCGGCCTGCGCGACGTGGAGTTCGCCGTCCAGCTGCTGCAGCTCGTGCACGGGCGCAACGACGAGTCGCTGCACGTCGCGTCGACCGTCGACGCGCTGGCCGCGCTGGGGGCGGGCGGTTACGTCGGCCGCGACGACGCCGCCAACCTGACCGCGTCCTACGAGTTCCTGCGGCTGCTCGAACACCGGCTGCAGCTGCAGCGGCTCAAACGAACCCACATGCTGCCCGAGACCGACGACGACGAGGCGCTGCGCTGGCTGGCGCGGGCCGCGCACGTTCGTCCCGACGGTCAGCGCGACGCCCTCGGTGTGTTGCGCGAGGAGCTCAAACGGCAGAGCCTGCGGGTGTCGCGGCTGCACGCCAAGCTGTTCTACCAACCGCTGCTGGAGTCGGTGGGCCAGCCCGCGCTGGGCATCGAACCCGGTATGAGCACCGCCGCGGCCGAACGTCAGCTCGCCGCACTGGGTTACGAGGGCCCGCAGAGCGCGCTGACGCATCTGGCCGCACTGACCGGGGAGGGCGGACGGCGCGGCCGCGTCCAGCGGGTGTTGCTGCCGACGCTGCTCGACTGGCTTTCCGACACCCCCGACCCGGACGCGGGCCTGCTGTCGTACCGCCGCATCAGCGAGGCGCTGGCCGAACAGCGCTGGTATCTCGGCACCCTGCGCGACGAGGGGGCCGTCGCCAAACGGTTGATGCGGGTGCTGGGCACGTCGGCCTACGTGCCGGACCTGCTGATGCGCGCCCCCGAGGTCATCCAGCTCTACGCGGACGGACCCAACGGCCCGAAACTGCTCGACACCGAACCCGAGGCGATGGCCAGGGGGCTGGTGGCGTCGGCGGGCAGGCACGCCGACCCGGTGCGCGCCATCGCCGCCGCGCGCACCCTGCGCCGCCGCGAACTCGCACGTATCGCCTCGGCAGATCTGCTGGGCATGCTCGACGTGACCGAGGTGTGCCGGGCGCTGACCGCACTGTGGGTCGCCGTGCTGCAGGCCGCGCTGGACGCGGTGATGCGGGCCAACGCCCCCGAGGGTGGCCCGCCCGCGCGCATCGCGGTGATCGGTATGGGCCGGCTCGGCGGCCAGGAGCTGGGATACGGCTCCGACGCCGACGTGATGTTCGTCTGCGAACCGTGCAGCGGCGCCGAGGAATCCACCGCGGTGCGGTGGGCGACCGGCATCGCCGAGCGGGTGCGCTCCCTGCTGGGCACCCCGAGCGCGGACCCGCCGCTGGAGGTCGACACGGGGCTGCGGCCCGAAGGGCGCAACGGACCGCTGGTGCGCACGCTGGCGTCCTACGAGGCGTACTACACCCAGTGGGCGCAGCCGTGGGAGGTGCAGGCGCTGCTGCGCGCGCACCGCGTCGCAGGCGATCTCGAACTCGGTGAACGGTTCCTGCTCATGATCGACAAGACGCGCTATCCGGCCGGCGGGGTGTCGGCGCAGGCCGTGCAGGAGATCCGGCGGATCAAGGCCCGTGTCGACGCCGAGCGGCTGCCGCGCGGCGCGGACCCCAACACCCACACCAAACTCGGCCGCGGCGGGCTCGCCGACATCGAATGGACCGTGCAGCTGATGCAGCTGCGGTTCGCGCACAAGGTGCCCGCCCTGCACTGCACCTCGACGCTGCAGGCGCTCGACGCGATCGGCGCCGCCGAACTCATCGCCGAAGGCGACATCGACCTGCTGCGGCAGGCCTGGCTGACGGCGACGCGAGCGCGCAACGCGCTGGTGCTGGTGCGCGGGAAACCGACCGACCAGCTGCCCGGCCCCGGCCGGATGCTCAACGCGGTGGCGGTGGCCGCGGGCTGGGACAACGACGACGGCGGCGAGTTCCTGGACAACTACCTACGGGTGACGCGGCGTGCGAAGACGGTGGTGCGCAAGGTGTTCGGTGGCTGAGGTCCGATGAAGTACTACATCAGCCCGGCGTTCGTCGACACCAGCGAGATCGTCGACATCGCCCGTGCCGCAGACGAACTCGGCTACGACGGTCTCGGTATCCCGGACCACGTCGTCAACCTCGAGACGCTCCGGACGCCGTATCCGTACACCAGGGACGGACAACGGCGCTGGCAGCCGTTCACCCACTGGCCCGACCCGTGGGTGCTCGTCGGCGCCCTCGCGCAGGTCACCACCCGGTTGCGGTTCGTCACCACGGTGTACGTGCCCGCGATGCGCGACCCGTACTCGGCGGCCAAGGCCATCGGCACCGCGGCCTACCTGGCCGGCGGGCGGGTGGAACTCGGCATCGGGGTCGGCTGGTGCGAGGACGAGTTCCGGTTGATGGGGCAGCGGTTCGACCGCAGGGGCCGGCGCACCGACGAGATGCTCGACCTGTTCCGGGCGCTGTGGCAGCCGGGCTGGACCGAGTTCGACGGCGAGTTCTACCCGACCCCGCGGCTGGAGATGGAGCCCACACCGCCGCCCATCCCGATCTACGTCGGCGGCCTCAGCGACGTCGCGCTGCGCCGCGCCGCGCGCAACGACGGCTGGATCGGCGATCTGATCACCACCGACCGGGCCATCGCCGCGGCGCAGCGGCTCCACGAACTGCGCACTGCCGCCGGGAGATCCGTCGAGGACTTCACGATCCTCACGCCGCTGACCGACGCGCTGGTGCGGGCCGACTACGACCGCGCCGAGGCCGCGGGCATCACGCACATCCTCACCATGCCGTGGATGTTCTACACCGGCGCCGACGCGACGCTGGCGGAGAAGATCGACGGGATGAAGCGGTTCCGCAAGGACCTCGGACTGGACGGGTGACCGGGGCGCGCTCAGCCGATCTCGGTCTCGCCCCGCTCGCCGTCCGGCTTGTCCGCCGGTGCGGGCACCGCGTTCGCGCTCCGTCCGGTGACGTACTCGAGGATCCCGGTGACGTCGAGGACCCGCTCGAAGTAGCTCGGCCGGTTGTCGAGGTGCAGTTCGACGCCGGCGCCCGAGGTGCGGCGCTCGATCAACAGCAACCCCGACAGACCCGCTGAGTCGCAGAACCCCAGGTCGGCGCAGTCGAGGCGCAGTGTGCGGAGTCCGGGGTCGGCCTCGAGCAGCCGCGATGCCGTGTCGACGAACTCACCGGTCGTCTCGGAGTCGAGCTCACCGGCGATGTGCACGGTGGCCGAGCGGCGGGCGGCGTCGAAAGAGCAGGTCAGCTTCATGCGATGGTTTCCATGTCGGTCGGGTGGCCCAGGGCGATCGATGCTGCGGTCAGGAGACGCTGGGTGCGGGGGAACTCCACCAGTTGAGCCCGCAGGGATTCCAGCGCCGGGTGAAGTGAGGTTGCGGGCACGCCGCGAGCGACGAGGATGTCGGCGGTCCAGGTCAGGAAACCGGTGAACAGTTCGTCGTCGTCGATGTAGAGCGCGGTGGCGAGGAAGTCCACGATGTGGGCGATGTCCTCGGTGGTGTGCTGGCGCTGCCGTTCGCTGTAGGTCCGCATTGCCGGGAAGCCGTTCTCCAGGTCGACCACGGTCGCCTTGACCAGTTGTGGCGCGGTGCGGCTGACCATCGTGTACTCCTGGTCGCCCAGATGCGGCAGGTCGTCGATGGGTTGGTGTGACGTGGGTCGGTGTCCCCGGTCGACGCCGCGGCTGAGGCACTCGGCCGCCGCCCGGGCGTCGGGGCCCCAGGCGTCGGCGCCCAGCCGGCGGGCGTAACGCCCGTCCGGCCCGAATGCGGCGCCACCGGCGATGACCGGGACGCCCGCGGCCTGGCACGCGGTGATCGCGGCGTGGGCAGTGGGCAGCCGGGTCGGAATGGAACACGACAGCGCCACGGCGACGGGTCCGGTCTGGTGCAGGTGGGCGATGAGGTGCGGGGTGGGCACCTGCGCGCCCAGGAAATCGACCTGCCAACCGCGCAGCCGCAGCACCTCGGCGAGCAGACGCGCGGGCAGTGCGTGCCACTCGCCGTCGACACACGCCACCGTGACCCGGCCGCTCCTCGTGGTCGGTGCGCTGGCCGGGTGATGTGCGAGTGCGGCGATCACCCGGTCGTTGATGGCCGTGGCGGCGTGTTCCTCGGCGACGGTGATCCGGTTGGCGGCCCACTCGGTTCCGACGCGGTGCTGGACCGGGGCGATGACCTCGAGCAGCACGTCCTCGGCGCTCACACCCGTGTCGATCGCAGCGAAAACCGTTGCGGCCGCAGCGTATTCATCTCTATCGAGGACGGCGTTCCACAGTCGCTCGCGCAGGCTCGCGTGGTCGGCGCTCACGCGGTGTACCTGCCCGCGGTGTGGCCGTCGACCGCGCTGAGGTGCGTCCGGCGCGGAGCGGTGATCGCGACGACGGCGATGTCGTCGTGCTCGCGGCGACTGACCCACTGCGTCGTGAGCATCATGATCCGCTCGACCACGGCCTCGGCCGGCATCCCCGCGCACTGTTCCAGGGCGGCCGCGAGGCGCTGCTCGCCGAACATGTCGGTGCCGAGCGGGCCGCCCCAGGCCTCGGTGACGCCGTCGGTGTACAGCACGCACGTCTCGCCGGGCGCCAGGGTCGTCTCGAATGTGCGGGTCTGGATCTTCTCCAGCACACCCACCAACTGACCGCGGGTGTCGGCCTCCTCGACCCGCCCGTCGCAGCGCACGATCAACGGCGCGCAGTGCCCGGCGCTGGTCAGCCGCAGCGCCACCTGTCCGTCGCGGCGTGCCACCGACGCCAGGACCAGGGTGGCGAAGCGGGTGTGGTCGGTCGAGAGCAGGGCGCTGTTGAGCAGTCCGAGTACCCCGCGGTGGTCCTGCGCCAGCGGCGCGAGGGCCTGCAGGGTGTTGCGGATCTTGCCGGTGAGGACCGCGGCCTCCAAACCCTTGCCGCACACGTCGCCGAGGACGACGAGGGTGTCGTCCTCCGGGGTGGCCCCCGGGTGCACGTCGTAGAAGTCGCCGCCGACGACCTGATGGTCCTCGGAGGCGCGATAGCCGCCCGCCAGTTCGAAGCCGTGAAGGCGGCGCAGCTGAGGGGGGACGAGATCGCGCATGAGCGTGCGGGTGATCTTGGACTGTTCGGCGTAGAGCCCCGCCGCCGACAGCGCCGCTCCGGCACGCGCGGCGAACAGCCGCGCGGACAGCTCCTCGTCGTCGCCGAAGACCGACGCCCGCCGCAGCAGCACCAGCGCCCCGGCCGGGACGCCGAGGCCGGGAAGCGGGGTGATCAGCACCGACCCCACCGGTTCGCCGAACGTCGACGGGATGAGCCACTCGGGCAGCGACGCCGGATCGAGCCAGCGTGAGGGCACGGGCGGGAAGCCGCGCAGCGCCTCACTCAGTCCCGCCACCACCGCGGGGTCGGTCTCGACCGTGCGCTGTTCCACCCCGCCGCGGTCACCGCAGACGACGGGCAACCGGTTGCCGGCGACCGGAGAGACGACCGCCGCCGCGTCGGCGAGATGCCGCGTCGCCAGCTGGACGGTCGCCGACATGCAGCGATCGACGTTGAGTGTGGCCATCAGCACCGCCGAGGCCTCGTCGAGGAAGGCGGTGCGCGCCTGCTCGCGGGAAAGCGCCTCCTGGGTGTCGGTGAGCTCGCGGTCGGCGTCCTCGATCAACCACCAGGCGATCTCACCGTCGAGCACGGTGGGTCGGGCCTCGAGGCGTGCGCCGTTCCAGGCGCCGGACACGGCCGGCGCGTCGAAGTCGTGCGTGGCGAGTCGCTGTGCGAGCCGGCGGTGCGCCTGAGCCAACCACGGGGGTGTGACCTCGTCCACGTCCGCGCCCGGCACGGCCGACGGCAGAAGCGCCTGCGTGGACGGGCTCACCGCGCGGACGGTGCCGGCCGCGGTCACCACGACCACCGGGTGGGGGACGGAGGACCACGCGGTGCCGAGACCCGTGGCGACGCCGATGGGACCGTCCCCACCCATGCAGCCTCCTCAATGGGGGCCACCGCATGTGCAACGGCATCTTCACGTCGCAGACATGAAGGCCCCTCGGCGACGCTACCGTGCCTCGCGGTGGAGGGCCAGCTAGTAGCGGGGCCGACGGAACCGGCTCAGCAGGCCGCCACGGCGCACGGGCTGACCGGTGGTGTAGCCGGCCGGTGCGGCAGTTCCGGGCGCGTTGCGGGTGCCGTAGCCGGTGGGGGCGGCGGTACCCGTGACCACACCACCGGTCGCGACGCCCCGGCTGCGCCGACGGGCGTCGACGGACCAGACGCCTGCGCCCAGCCCGGCCAGCGCCAGGAACGCGAAGCAGTACAGCAGCGCGGGCTCGCCGCCGTTGCCGCCCACCCCCTGGTCGTAGGGCCAGAAACCGTTGGGCAGGTGCTGCCACAGATAGGCCACCGCCATCTCGCCGGAGGCGATGAACGCCGCGATCCGGGTGAACAGCCCGATGGTGATGAGGATCCCGGCGACGAACTCGATCAGACCGGCCCACCAGGAGGGCCAGGTGCCGACCGGGACGGACTGGCCGAGCGGCCAACCGAACAGCTTCATGGTGCCGTGCAGGGTGAAGGCCAGTCCGAAGACGATCCGGAACAGGCTCAGGAGCGGAGAGGAGTAGTTCGCCAAGCGTGTGTCGAATGTGGTCGCCATGGGGTGACACTACGCGCAGACGTGCGGGATTTTCACAGCTCGAGCAGCACTGTTACCGGACCGTCGTTGACCAGTTCCACTTTCATGTGCGCCCCGAAAACTCCTGTTCGCACGGGAGCCCCGAGCCCTCGCAGCGCCTCGCAGAACGCCGTCACCAACGGTTCGGCGACCGGTCCGGGCGCCGCGGCGTTCCACGACGGCCGTCGCCCCTTGACGGTGTTGGCGTAGAGGGTGAACTGGCTGACGACCAGGATCGGGGCGCCGATGTCGGCGGCCGAGCGCTCACCGTCGAGAATCCGCAGCTGCCACAGCTTCTCGGCGAGTTTGCGTGCGATGTCGGCGTCGTCGGTGTGAGTGACGCCGACCAGCGCCACGAGTCCCTGCGACAGCGGCCGGATCTCGCCCACCACCTCGCCGTCGACGACGACGCTCGCCGAGCAGACCCGCTGCACCAGTACCCGCATGTCTCCATCCAAGCGAAAGGGCCGGGCGGCATGCACGCCACCCGGCCCTTGCCGACGCCTGAGGTCTAGACGTCGAAGTACAGCGCGACCTCGTACGGGTGAGGACGGATCTGGATCGGCAGGATCTCGTTCTCCCGCTTGTAGGAGATCCAGGTCTCGATCAGGTCCTCGGTGAACACGCCGCCCTCGGTGAGGTACTCGTGGTCCTCCTCGAGCTTGTCGATCACCGCCGAGAGCGAGGTCGGGGCCTGCGGGATGCTGGCGGCCTCGTCCGGCGGCAGCTCGTAGAGGTCCTTGTCGACCGGGGCCTGCGGCTCGATCTTGCGCTTGATGCCGTCGATGCCGGCCATCAGCATCGCCGCGAACGCCAGGTACGGGTTGCCCGAGCTGTCCGGGCAGCGGAACTCGAGGCGCTTGGCCTTCGGGTTGTTGCCGGTGATCGGGATACGCACGCACGCCGAGCGGTTGCGCTGGCTGTACACCAGGTTGATCGGCGCCTCATAGCCCGGCACCAGACGCTTGTAGGAGTTCACCGTGGGGTTGGTGAACGCCAGCAGCGACGGGGCGTGGTGCAGGATGCCGCCGATGTAGTGGCGGGCGGTGTCGGACAGACCCGCGTAGCCGGACTCATCGTGGAACAGCGGCTGGCCGTCCTTCCACAGCGACTGGTGGGCGTGCATACCGGAACCGTTGTCGCCGAACAGCGGCTTGGGCATGAAGGTGACGGTCTTGCCCTCCTGCCACGCGGTGTTCTTGATGATGTACTTGAACAGCAGCACGTCATCGGCCGCGTGCAGCAGCGTGTTGAATTTGTAGTTGATCTCGGCCTGGCCGGCGGTGCCCACCTCGTGGTGGCCGCGCTCGAGGGTGAACCCGGCGTTGATCAGGTTGGTGGCCATCTTGTCGCGCAGGTCGACGTAGTGGTCGTAGGGCGCGACGGGGAAGTAGCCGCCCTTGGGCCGCACCTTGTAGCCGCGGTTGGGGCTGCCGTCCGCCTCGAACGGCTCACCGCTGTTCCACCAGCCCGACTCGGAGTCGACCTCGTAGAAGGTGCCGTTCATCTTCGAGTCGAAGCTGACCGAGTCGAAGATGTAGAACTCGGCCTCGGCGCCGAAGAAGCAAGTGTCGGCGATACCGGTGCTGATCAGGTAGTTCTCGGCCTTGCGCGCCACGTTGCGGGGGTCGCGGGAGTAGGCCTCGCGGGTGAACGGATCGTGCACGAAGAAGTTCATGTTGAGCGTCTTGGCGTGCCGGAACGGGTCGATGCGCGCGGTCTCGGGGTCGGGCAGCAGCATCATGTCCGACTCGTGGATCGACTGGAAGCCGCGGACAGACGAGCCGTCGAACGCCAGACCGTCTTCGAAGACGCTCTCGTCGAAGGCCGAAGCCGGGATCGAGAAGTGCTGGACGACGCCGGGCAGATCGCAGAACCGAATGTCGACGTATTCGACCGATTCGTCCTTGATCAACTTGATGATGTCGTCGGCCGTCTTATCTGCCACTCTAGTTTTCTCCTTTACTGGTAACCCGCGCGTTGACGCTAGGGACACGATGTTGCACGGTCGTCAACCGCATGTTGCGCCGAAGTTACGGCGGAGCATCACACCCGGGTTCGAGGCGAGCGCCTGGGGTCCGCCTATCCTTTCAAGTATGGCCCGCGCGCTCGGGTCCTGGCTGTCCGGTCCGGAATCGAACCGCGGACCCGGCGGCCCGGGCCGACCACCGAATGAATACCCGGGTCAGCGGCTCGGGGCGCCCGACCAGGGGCCCGGATCGATGGCGCGGTTCGGCCGCCGGGTCGCGGCGATGCTCGTCGACTGGTTCATCGCCTATGGGCTGGCCGCACTCGCGATGACGCTCGGCCTGATCTCGGTGGGCGCGATGTCGACGGTGATCCTCGTCATCTGGTTCGTCCTCGGGGCGGTGTCGGTGCGCCTGTTCAGCTTCACCCCCGGCCAATTCGCCCTCGGGCTGACGGTCGTGTCGATGGACGACCGGGAACACGTGGGTCTGGGCCGGGCCCTGGTCCGCGGGCTGATGATCGCGTTGGTGATCCCGGCCCTGTTCACCGACGAAGACCTGCGCGGCCTGCACGATCTGGCGACCAAGACGGCGGTCGTCCGCCGAACGTGAGCTTGTGTTCGACCTGCGGCCGTAATCTCGCACACGAGCTCACGTTCGACCAGCAGCGGCCAGCGCAGCCTCCGTGCGACCGATGATGACCGCCGACCGGTAGCGCAGCATCTCGGCGTTGACGTGGACGATGCGCCAGCCCAGTGCGGCGAGCCTGGCGCGCCGCTCGAGATCGCGGTCGCGGACGCGGGGATCGGTCCAGTGCTGCGGCCCGTCGTATTCGACGCCCACCCTTCCACCGCGGATAGCCCATGTCGATCCGGGCCACGAAGTCGTCGTGGTCGTACACCTCGATCTGCGTATGGGTCGGCCGCATCCCGGCTTCGGTGAGGATCAGCCGCGTCCGGGTCTCCTGCGGGGACTCCGCTCCGGCATCCGAGAGCACCAGGGCTCGGCGAAGCTGCGCGACGCCTCGGGCACCCCGATGACGTCCGACGAGTTCATGGACCTCGTCAACACTCTGGCGCGTCGCGTGCCTGAGCGCATCGAGGCGCACCACTGCGGCCGTCATGCCCTTGCGACGGCCGAGGTCGAACGCCGTCCGCGCGGGTGTCGTGGCGGGTATGCCTCGCACGACGCAGATCTCGTCGTCGGCCAGGGTGTCGCTGTGCAGCAGGATGCCGCTGGTCCGGTGCCGACTCGCCTGGTTGAGCTCGGCCGGCAGCGTCGCGTCGATCCACTTCGTCCCATGTAGCGCCGCGGCGGACAAACCCGCGGCGGTGGCCCGCCGACCCGACCAGAGCCACGCGCCGACTGCCTTGTCGACCGCCGTCACCACCTGCCCCTTCGGCACGTAGACGTTGCGGAACAGCGAGTCGTGGCGGGTCGCCAACTGGTATCGGTTGACGACTCCGGCCGCCAGCGCCTCGGTGCCGAGGAAGGGCCACTGCACCCCGATAAGACGGCTCGCCCGCCCGCGCCGGTTCCGCCCGATCGAACGTGAGCTCGTGCGCGAAGATCCGCGCAGAACTCAAGCACGAGCTCACGTTCGGCTAGCTCTCGTGCCGGACCTGGCCGTCCATCATCGTCATCACGACGGTGGCCCGGTGGATGTCGTGCGGGTCGATGTCGAGGATGTTGCGGTCGAGCACGATCAGATCGGCCCGCTTGCCGACCTCCACCGAACCGACCTTGTCGTCGAGCCGTAACTGGTACGCCGCGCCGAGCGTGTTGGCGTGGATGGCCTCGGCCACGGACAACCGCTGGTCGGCGGGTTCGAGCACGGGCGCGTCGGGTTCGCCGATCAGCTGCCGGGTGACCCCGACCTGAATCGAGTCGAGTGGTTTGTACGTCGAGAAGTACCCGGCCGCCGGCCAGTCGGTGCCCAGCGAGATGCGGCCACCCGACTCGAGCACCGCCTGCGGGCGGTACATCAGGTCCTTGCGCGGCGACCCGTAACGGGCGCCCATGTTCTCGAGCGTGTCGGGATCGGCCGACATCCAGTTGGCCGAGAACTGCGCGGTGACGCCGAGCGCGCCGAAGCGGGGGTTGTCGGTGTCCTCGACGAACACGAGGTGGGCGATGGCATGCCTGCGGTCGCGCGGGGGATTGGCGGCGATCGCACGTTCGATGCCGTCGAGCGCGACACGGGCGGTGCGCTCTCCGCACGCGTGCACGTGCACGTCGAACCCGGCGGCGTCGACCGCACCGATGAGCTGATGCCACTGCTCCTCGGTGAACGGCGACCCTCCGGTCGAGTCGGGTTTGTCCGCGTACGGCTCGACCAGCCAGGCGGTGTAGCCGCCCTGCGTGCCGTCGCCGACGATCTTGACCACGTCGACCGACACCAGGTCCCCGGACACCCGCCTGCGGACCTCGTCGAGCGCGGCCACCGCACCGTCGACCGGCGCCGACCGCACCGAATACGATGCGACGACGCGGAACGGCAGGTCGCCGCGCTTCTCCACATCGGTGTAGAGGCGCAGCAGCGCGGCCTGGTCGTCCCCGATCGGCGGCACCCCGGCGTCGAACACCGAGGTGATCCCGGCCGCCGACGCCTTCGGCAGCCAGCCCTCCATCAGTTCGCCCATGGTGTCGGGCGAGATCGGCTCGACGGCGTCGACCAGCCCGAGCACGGCGTTCACCTCGAGGATGTAGCCGGTGGGGTCACCGTTTCCGTCGCGCGCGTAATAGCTGAACCCCGGGATCGGGTCGGAGGTGTCGCGGCCGACGCCCGCCATCTCCAGGGCCTTGCTGTTGGCCCACAGACTGTGGCCGTCGATCGCGAAGAAGAACCCCGGCCGGTCGGGCAGGATGCGGTCCAGCTCCGCGCGCGTGGGTCCTTCAGGCCCGAACATGTCCACGCGCCAACCGAATCCGCGGACCGCCCCGTCCGGGTTGGCCTTCGCGTACGACTCGATCGCGCTCAGCGCATCGGCCAGTGTCGGCACCTGCAGATCGACACCCGAGGTGAGGAATGCGCCGAGGAAAGGGTGAGTGTGGCCCTCGACGAAGCCCGGCATCAGCAACTTGCCGCCGAGGTCGACGACGCGGGTCGCCGGCCCGGCGAGCGCCATCGCGCCCGCCTCGTCGCCGACGTGGGTGATGGTGTCGCCCGTGACGGCGACAGCCTGTGCCCACGGGGCCGGGCCGGCGACGGTGTAGACCGCGCCGTTGCGGAACACGAAGTCCGCGTGCTGCTTTCCCGCGCCGGGGGAGGTCGCCGGGCCGGGGGACTGCGACGGGGAACACGCACTCGCCGCGGTCGCCGCCGCTATCGTCGCGGCGGCGCGCAGCACCGTCCGACGGGTGGCCCGGCCACCGAACGAGACGAAATGGGGCGCCCACTCACACGCAGTACACACCCGCGGAAGTATGGCGGGCGAGCGCCGGTCCTGCTCTGCGGCGCGCCGCCGGCTAGCGGCGGCGCACGGTGCGCTGCACCCCGCGCATCTTGGCCTGCGCCGGCATCGGGCCCTTCGGCATCGCGGCGGGGCCGATCTTGGTGCCCAGGGCGGCCAACCGCGACTCCAGCGCGTCCATCTGCTTGACGGTGATGTTGGCGGGCAGCTTGTTGAGGTGGCGTTCGAGCTTGGACAGCGGCACCTCACCCTCCCCGTTGCCGACGACGACGTCGTAGATCGGGGTGTCGCCGATGAGCCGTGCGGTGCGCTTCTTCTCCTGGGCGAGCAGCGGCTTGACGCGGCCGGGTGACCCCTCGCCGACGAAGATCACGCCCGGGCGGCCGATCACCCGGTGCACCGCGTCGAAGTTGCCGGTCGCCGCCACCCCCGGGGTCACCCGCCACCGTCCGCGCAGATTGTCCAGCGCCCACGCGGCGGCACCGGTCTGGCCCTCGGCCTTGCGGTACACCGACTTCTGCGCCCGACGGCCGAAGATGATGAACGCGACCAGCGCGCCGAGCACGATGCCCAGCGGGATCAGCGTGTACATCGTGAACCCGCCGGCCAGGACACCGATCGCGACCGACGCCCCGACGATCACGACGAACGCGCCGATCATGTACGGCAGCAGCCGCTTGTCCTCTTTGCGCTGGATCTGGAACGCCTGCCAGAGCTGACTGCGCCGCTGTTTGGACGCGGCCTTGCGGGCGGCCTTCGCCTCGGCCTTGGCGGCCTTGGTGGCGGCGGTGTTGCGGGTCTTGGCCATGCCCTCAGGATACGGGTGGCGTCGCGGCCGGTTTCAGCCGCGCAGCCTGCGCGTACAGCCGCCCCGCCCGGTACGACGACCGCACCAGCGGACCGGCCAGCACCCCGGCGAACCCCAGACCCTCGGCGAACTCCGCGAACTCGACGAACTCCTCGGGCTTCACCCACCGCTCCACCGGGTGGTGGCGCGGCGACGGCCGCAGGTACTGCGTGATCGTGATGATGTCGCAGCCCGCCTCGTGCAGATCGGCCAGTGCGGTGCGCACCTCCTCGGGCGTCTCGCCCATGCCGAGGATCAGATTGCTCTTGGTGACCAGGCCGTCGTCGCGGGCCGCGGTCAACACCGCGAGGCTGCGGTCGTACCGGAAGGCCGGGCGAATCCGCTTGAAGATGCGCGGAACCGTTTCGACGTTGTGCGCCAACACCTCTGGGCGTGACTCGAAAACCTGCGCCAGCAGCTCCGGGACACCGTTGAAGTCGGGGATCAGCAACTCGACGCCGGTGTTGGGGTTGAGCCGCTTGATCTCGCGCACCGTCTCGGCGTAGAGCCACGCACCGCCGTCGGGCAGGTCGTCGCGGGCGACGCCGGTGACCGTCGAGTACCGCAGACCCATGGCCTGCACGCTCTCGGCGACCCGGCGCGGTTCGTCGCGGTCGAGTTCCGTCGGCTTGCCGGTGTCGATCTGGCAGAAGTCGCAGCGGCGCGTGCACTGCTCGCCGCCGATCAGGAACGTGGCCTCCCGGTCCTCCCAGCACTCGAAGATGTTGGGGCATCCGGCTTCTTCGCAGACGGTGTGCAGGCCCTCGCGCTTGACCAGTGACTTGAGCTCTTTGTACTCCGGGCCCATCTTCGCGCGCGTCTTGATCCACGGGGGTTTGCGCTCGATGGGCGTCTGCGCGTTGCGGACCTCGAGGCGCAGCATCTTGCGGCCGTCAGGCGTGACTGTCACTGTGTCGATCCTACGCCGGACACGACCAGCAGGCCGTCGAGCGCGTCGCACACCTGCCCGGCGACCGCGTCGGTGACCTCCGCGACGGTGACCCGGCGGCCCAGTTCGGCGGTCAGCGACGTCACGCCGGCGTCGGCGATGCCGCACGGCACGATCGCCGAGAACGCCGACAACTCGCAATCGCAGTTCAGCGCGAACCCGTGCAGCGTGGTGCCGCGCGAGACCCGGATGCCGATCGCGCCGATCTTGCGGGCCGGCCGCAGACCGTCACCGGGCAGCCACACCCCCGAGCGGCCGTCGACCCGCCCGGCGTCGAGCCCGAGGTCGGCGCACACCCTGATCAGCGCTTCCTCGATGCGGCGCACGAAGTTCACCACGTCGAGCGGTTCGGCCAGCCCGACGATCGGGTAGCCGACCAGCTGGCCGGGGCCGTGCCAGGTGATCTTGCCGCCGCGGTCGGTGTCCACCACGGGTGTGCCGTCCACCGGCCGCTCGTGGGGCTCGGTGCGCTTTCCCGCGGTGTACACCGACGGATGCTGCAGCAGCAGAAGGGTGTCGGGGCCGCCGGCCACCCGGGCGTCGACCAGCCGGCGCTGCTGCTCCCATGCGTCGAGGTAGTCGACGGTGCCCAGGCGCCGCACCTCGACGGGACGGGTCGACGACCTGATCGAAATCGCCATGGACTCGACGCTACTCGTCAGGCGTCCCGCGGGCCGGTGGCGTAGTCGAGTGCCTCGCCGACGGTGTTGTGGTGGAACGTGAACCCGGCCCGCTCCAGCGCCGCGGGGATCGCCCGCTGACCACCGAGCAGCCCCTCGTCGGCGAACTCGCCGAGCACCGTGCGCAGCGCGAAGCCCGGTACCAGCAGCGGGGTGGGCCGGTTGACCGCGCGGCCCAGCGCCGTGGTGAACTCCGCATTGGTGACGGGGGCGGGCCCGGTCAGGTTCAGCGGCCCCGACAGGTCCTCGTGCGCGACGGCGAACAGCACCGCGCGCACCTGGTCCTCGAGGCTGATCCACGGCATGTATTGCCTGCCGTTGCCCAGCCGGGCGCCCAGCCCCAGGCTGAACAGTGGCCTGAGCCGGCTCAACAATCCGCCGGACGGCGAGAGCACCAGACCCGTGCGCAGCAGCACCACCCGGGCGCCGTCGTCGGCGGCCGCCGCCGTCCCGGCCTCCCAGTCCACGCACAGCTGCGCGAGGAACCCCTCGCCCGCGGGTGCCGACTCGTCGGTGACCCGGTCGCGGGTGTCGCCGTAGTAGCCGACTGCGCTGGCGTTGATCAGCACCGGAACCCCGGCGTCGGCCACCGCGTTGGCCAGCACCTCGGTGGGGGCGATGCGGCTGTCGCGCAGGCTCTGTTTGAACGCGCCCGACCAGCGGCGTTGCCCCACGTTGACGCCGCACAGGTTGATCACGGCATCCACACCGTGCAGCGCGTCCGCGTCGAAGTCACCGCTGTCCGGGTTCCAGAACAGCTCGTCGGCGTTCGACGGGGGCCGGCGCACGATCCGCACGACGCGGCGGTCCATCGCGCGCAGCGCCGACACCAACGCCGAGCCGATCAGGCCCGAGGACCCCGCTATCGCGATCACGCGGTCGGACACCGGGTTAGAGCCCCAGGTCGGCCTCGAACGAACCCTCTTCGAGCCGGCGCTTGATGGTGGTCAGGAAGCGACCGGCGTCGGCACCGTCGATGAGCCGGTGGTCGTAGGTCAGCGGCAGGTAGCAGATCGACCGCACGCCGATCAGCTCGTTGCCGTACTCGTCGACGATCACCCGCGGCCGTTTGACGATGGCGCCGGTGCCCAGCATCGCCGCCTGCGGCGGCACCAGGATCGGGGTGTCGAACAGTGCGCCCTGGCTCCCGATGTTGGTGATCGTGAACGTGCCGCCGGACAGTTCGTCCGGTTTGAGGTCACCGGAGCGGGCGCGCGCCGCGATGTCGGCGATCGCCCGGGCCAGGCCCGCCAGCGACAGGTCGCCGGCGTTCTTGATCACCGGCGACAGCAGACCCTGCTCGGTGTCGACCGCGAAACCGAGGTGCTCGGCGTCGTAGTAGGTGATCTCCTTGGTGTCCTCGTTGTAGCTGGCGTTGACGTTCGGATGATGTTTGAGCGCGTCGATGACTGCCCTGGCGATGAACGGCAGGTACGTCAGGTTGACGCCCTCGCGCTCGGCGAAGTCGTTCTTCGCCTTGGCCCGCAGCGCCACGATCTTGGTCATGTCGACCTCGTGGGTCTGCGTCAACTGCGCTGTCGCCTGCAGGGATTCGCGCGTCTTCTTCGCGGTCAGCTGGCGGATCCGGTTGGCCTTCTGCGTGGTGCCGCGCAGGTGGGCCAGCGGCGCCTCGGAGGCGTTCGCGTCCGCGGGCGCCATCGCCGCGGCCGGCGCCTTGCCGGGTGCCTCGGCGGCGTCCTCGGTGCCGGACTTCGGCTTCTTGTCGGCCTCGGCCGCCGCGAGGACGTCCTGCTTGCGGATGCGCCCGCCGACGCCGGTGCCCTTGACCGCGGCCAGGTCGACGTCGTGCTCGGCGGCCAGCTTGCGCACCAGCGGCGTGACGTAGGGGCCGCTGCCGTCCGACGGCTCCGGCTCCTTCTCGGGCTCGGGCTCCTTCTTCGGCGCCGGCTTGGACTCCTGCTTCGGTTCGGGCTTCGAATCCTGTTTCGGCTTCGAATCCTGCTTGGACTCCTGCTCGGGCTCCGGTTCGGGTTCCTTCTCGGCCTCCGGCTCGGGTTCCTTCTCGGCCTCCGGCTCCTTCTCGGGCTCGGGCTCCTTCTCGGGTTCGGGTTCGGGTTCGGGTTCCTCGCCCCCCGCCTCATCGGCGTCGCCGATCTTGGCCAACTCACCGCCGACCTCGACGGTGTCGTCCTCCTCGGCGATGATCTCGAGCAGCGTGCCCGCGACCGGCGAAGGGATCTCGGTGTCCACCTTGTCGGTCGACACCTCCAGCAGCGGCTCATCGACCTCGACGCTGTCGCCGACCTTCTTGAGCCACCGGGTGACCGTGCCCTCGGTGACCGATTCTCCGAGCTCGGGCATCTTCACCGGCGTCGCCGAACCCGAGGACTTCGTCTTCGACTCCTTCTTCGGCTCGGGTTCGGGTTCTTCGTCGGCGTCGGCGTCGTCGTCCTCGGAGTCCTCGGCGGCGGGCTCGTCGTCCTCGGCCGGCTGCTCCTCCTCGTCCGCCTCGTCCTCCGACTGGTCCTCGGACTCGTCCCCGGAGGAGTCGTCGGACGAGTCGTCGGACGACTCATCGGAATCCCCGTCGCCGTCGCCGATCACGGCCAGTTCCCCGCCCACCTCGACGGTGTCGTCCTCCTGCGCCACGATCTTCTGCAGCACACCGGAGGCCGGCGACGGGATCTCGGTGTCGACCTTGTCCGTGGAGACCTCGAGTAGAGGTTCGTCCTGTTCGACCGTGTCACCCTCTTGCTTGAGCCACCGGGTGACGGTGCCTTCGGTGACGCTCTCACCGAGGGCGGGCATCTGAACAGAGACGGCCATGTGTGTTGGCTCCTTCGTACGATCAGTCGCAGGGGTGGGCGAACTCACAACCCATCCTTCCACGTCCGGCCCCGGCTTTCGCCGAGAGACTCGACAGCAGATTGCTCTGGCACTATCGAGAGGGGTCTGACGAGAGCCGAGGGAGACGGTGGGACTGTTCGACAAGTGGCGCGGGCGTCGCTCCGCGCGCGCGGACGGCGGTGACCCCGCGGCCGACCTGAGGTACCTGCGGCAGTGGGTGGCCGAACACCGCGGCGTCGAGGCCTACGTCGAACCGAAGACCACCGTCACCGACGTCACGGTGGTGCTCGTCGCCGCCGACGGTGAGTGGACGCGGCGGCGCGCCGGGGGAGACGCAGGTGCGCGGCGGCTGTCCGAGCGGCTCAAGATCCCGGTCTACGACGTCCAGAAGGTCGGCTACCCGCAGCGCATGCGCGACTATGACGCCCGACGGCGTATCGAACGCAAACGCGCCGCCCGCCGCGAACTCGAAGGGTGACGCCCCCATGTCCGAACGCCTGACCCGACCCACCCCCCGCTTCGTCGACAGCACCGACGGGGTCCGCGTCGCCGTCTACGAGGAGGGCGACCCCGACGGGCCCACGCTGATCCTCGTGCACGGCTGGCCGGACTCGCACGTGGTGTGGGACAGCGTCGTCGCGCGACTCGCCGACCGGTTCCACGTCGTGCGCTACGACAATCGCGGAGTGAGCCCGACCTCGGCGCCGAAACGCGCGTCGGCCTACACCACCGCCCGGTACGCCGACGACTTCGCCGCGGTCGCCGACGCGGTCGCACCGGGCAGGCCGGTGCACGTGGTCGCCCACGACTGGGGGTCGACCGGCATGTGGGAGTACCTGTCGCGACCCGAGGCCTCCGAGCGCGTCGCGTCGTTCACCTCGCTGTCGGGTCCGAGCGTCGACCACGTCTACCGCTACGTCCTCGACGGACTCAAGCGGCCCCACCGGATCCGGCGCCTCGGCCGGGCACTGAACCAGTTCACGCGGCTGAGCTACATGATTTTGCTGTCGGTTCCGGTGGTGGGCCCGGTGTTCGTGCGCACCTTCATCGCCGAGGGCCTGCGGCAGTTCCAGAGGGTGGGCGAGGGCATCCCCGCCGAGAAGCTCCTGCATTCGGCCACCTACCGCGCCGACGCCGCCCGCAGCGTGAAGGTGTACCGCGCCAACTACTTCCGTTCGCTGCTGAACAAGCGCACCCCCCGGGTCGTCGACGTGCCCGTCCAGCTGATCGTCAACACCGGGGATGCGTTCATCCGCCCGTTCGTCTACGACGAGATCTCGCCGTGGGTGCCGCGGCTGTGGCGGCGCGAACTGCGCGCCGGCCACTGGTCGCCGATGTCGCACGCACCCGTGATCGCCAGGGCGGTCACCGAACTCGTCGACCACGTCGACGGTGGTCCGGCCCCCAGGGAGCTGAGCCGGGCCCGCGTCGGCGTCCCGCGCGAACACTTCTCGGACATGCTGGTCTCGGTGACCGGGGCGGGCAGCGGCATCGGCCGCGAAACCGCGCTGGCGTTCGCGCGCGAAGGCGCCGAACTGGTGGTCAGCGACATCGACGAGGCCCGCGCGAAGGAGACGGCGGCCGCGATCGACGCCGCGGGTGGCGTCGCGCACCCCTACCGGCTCGACGTGTCCGACGCCGACGCGGTCGAACGGTTCGCCGACGAGGTCTGTGCCGCCCACGGGGTTCCCGACATTGTGGTCAACAACGCCGGGGTCGGGCAGGCCGGCCGCTTCCTGGACACGCCGCGCGACCAGTGGGACCGGGTGCTCGACGTCAACCTCGGCGGGGTGGTCAACGGCTGCCGCGCATTCGCGCCCCGCCTGGTCGAGCGCGGCACCGGTGGGCACATCGTGAACGTCGCCTCGATGGCGTCGTACGCGCCGCTGCAGTCGCTCAACGCCTACTGCACCAGTAAGGCCGCGGTGTACATGTTCTCCGACTGTCTGCGCGCCGAACTCGACGAGGCCGGGATCGGGCTCACGACGATCTGCCCGAGCACCGTCAACACGAACATCGTGCGCGACACCCGGATCCACGCCCCGGCCGACCGCACCGGCGACGTCGCCGGCCGTCGCGGCCAGCTGCAGAAGATGTTCGCGATGCGCCGCTACGGCCCCGACAAGGCGGCCAAGGCGATCGTCGCCGCGGTCAAGGCGAACAAGGCGATCAGGCCGGTGATGCCGGAGGCGTACTTCGTCTACGGCGTGTCCCGGGTCCTGCCGCAGGCGCTGCGCAGCACCGCCCGGGGCCGGGTGCTCTAGCCTTCCGGCTCAGGCCCGATCAGCCGCTCGCGGCTATGTCCTCCAGGACCGCGAACATCGTGCGCGTCGGCACCCCGGTGCCGCCCTTGGGGGTGTACCCCCACGGGCCGCCGGAGTTGTAGGCCGGGGCCGCCACGTCGATGTGCGCCCATTCGACGCCGTCGGCGACGAATTCCCGCAGGTAGGTGCCCGCGACCAGCATGCCCGCGTAGCGCGAACCGCTGACGTTGGCCAGGTCGGCGACCGTCGACTTGAGGTCGTCCTTGAGTTCCTCGGGAAGCGGCATCGCCCAGGCGTTCTCGCCGACCTGCTGCGACAGCGTCGCCACCCGATCGCGGAACGCGTCGCTGCCCATGACGCCGGGCGTACGCGAACCGAGGGCCACCGTCTGGGCGCCGGTCAGCGTCGACGTCTCGATCAGGTAGTCCGGATCGTCCTCACACGCCCGCACGATCGCGTCGGCCAGGATCAACCTGCCCTCGGCGTCGGTGTTGAGCACCTCCACCGTGGTGCCGCCGTACTGGGTGAGCACGTCGCCGGGCCGCTGCGCGGTCGCCGACGGCATGTTCTCGGCCATCGGGACGGTCGCGATCACGTCGAGTGGCAGCTGCTGCTTGGCCGCGAGCACGACGGTCGCGATCACCGCGGCCGCCCCGCCCATGTCGGAGGTCATGTGGTGCATGTTGGCGGCCGGCTTGATCGAGATGCCGCCGGTGTCGAAGGTGATGCCCTTGCCGACCAGCGCGACTTTCTTGCCTTTGCCACGTTTGGCGCCCTTGTGCGTCAGCCGCACCAGGCGCGGCGGCCGCGACGACCCCTTGCCGACCCCGACGATGCCGCCATAGCCCGCTTTGGCCAGCGCCTTGTCGTCGAGGATCTCGACGGTCAGCCCGGCGGCCTCGCCGAGGGCCTTGGCGCGCTGGGCGAACTCGTCGGGATACAGGTGGCTGGGCGGGGTGTTGACGAAGTCGCGGGCCGTCGCGACGGCGGTGGCGACGTCGGTGGCGCGCTGCGCGGCGTCGCCGGCGCGGCGCTTGGGTTCCTGGGTCAGCGCGGTGATCGCGCGCAGACCGCCGTGCTTGGGGGCGGTCTTGTCACTGCGGAACTCGGTGAACCGGTAGGAGCCCAGGATCAGGCCCTCGATCGCCGCCTCCAGGTCCAGTGCGGACAACGTGGTCAGCACCGCCGCCACCTTGTCGAGGGACCGGGCCGCGGCACCGGCCGCCCGCCGCACGGTGTCGGCGGGCCACGCGTCGCGGTCCTTGCCCACGCCGACGGTCAGCACGCTGGCCACCGACAACGACGACACCACCAGGCGGTGCGTCTGGCCCTCGCCGCCGGTGGCGCCCAGCGCCTTGAGCGAGGCCTCGATCTCGTTGACGGCGTCCCCGTCGAGGAACGGGGCCGCGGCCAGGACGACGGCGGTGTCGTCACGGGTGACGACGGGCACGACGAGCACGGCCTCACCCACACCGCGACGCGGGATGGACGAACTGACGGTGACGATGGGGGCCTGGTAGCCGGGATCGGAACTCACGAGAATCCACCCTAAGGTGTCAGGCGTGAGTGAACCCCTGCACGGCCCCCTGGAAGACCGGCACCGCGAACTGGGAGCGACGTTCGCCGAGTTCGGCGGCTGGCTGATGCCGGTGTCCTACGCGGGCACGGTCGGCGAGCACACCGCGACCCGCACCACGGTCGGGTTGTTCGACGTCAGCCACCTCGGCAAGGCGCTGGTGCGGGGACCCGGCGCGGCGGCGTACGTCAACGCCGCGCTGACCAACGACCTCAACCGCATCGGGCCGGGCAAAGCGCAATACACGTTGTGCTGCAACGACTCCGGCGGAGTCATCGACGACCTGATCGCCTACTACGTCTCCGACGACGAGATCTTCCTGGTCCCGAACGCGGCGAACACCGCCGCCGTGGTGGCCGCGCTCGCCGAACGGGCGCCCTACGGTGTGACGGTCACCGACCAGCACCGCTCGTTCGCGGTGCTGGCGGTGCAGGGGCCGAAGTCCGCCGAGGTGCTCGGCGCGCTGGGTCTGCCCGCCGACATGGACTACATGGGCTATGTCGACGCGGATCTCAACGGCACGGCCGTGCGGGTGTGCCGCACCGGCTACACCGGGGAGCAGGGCTACGAACTGCTGCCTGCGTGGGACGACGCGCCCGTCGTGTTCGACGCGCTGGTGTCCGCGGTGCGCGAAGCCGGTGGTGAACCGGCCGGGCTCGGCGCACGCGACACCCTGCGCACCGAGATGGGCTATCCGCTGCACGGTCACGAACTGTCGCCGGAGATCTCCCCGCTGCAGGCACGCTGCGGGTGGGCGGTGGGGTGGCGCAAGGACGCCTTCTGGGGCCGCGACGCGCTGCTCGCCGAGAAGGAGGCGGGTCCCAGGAGGCTGCTGCGCGGGCTGCGCGCGGTCGGGCGCGGGGTGCTGCGGCCGGACCTGACCGTGTTCGACGGCGACACCGCCGTCGGCGTGACCACGTCGGGGACGTTCTCGCCGAGCCTGAAGGTCGGCATCGCGCTCGCGCTGGTCGACACCGCCCACGACATCGCCGACGGCGCCCGCGTCGAGGTCGACGTCCGCAACCGACGGGTCGAGTGCGAGGTGGTGCGTCCGCCGTTCGTGACGGCGAAAACCCGCTAGCCACCGGAGATACAATTCCTTCCATGACTGACGGCCCCCTCGAGTTCACCGTTCACCGCAACGCGGAACCGGCGACCGACGGGGTACGTGCCGAGATCCTCGCCAACCCCGGCTTCGGCCGTTTTCACACCGACCACATGGTGTCGATCGACTACACCACCGACGCCGGCTGGCACAACGCCCGCGTGCTGCCCTACGGCCCGATCGAGCTGGATCCGTCGGCGCTGGTGCTGCACTACGCGCAGGAGATCTTCGAAGGGCTCAAGGCCTACCGGTGGGCCGACGGGTCGGTGGTGTCGTTCCGCCCGGAGTCCAACGCCGCGCGGTTGCGGTCCTCGGCCCGCCGACTCGCCATCCCGGAACTGCCCGAAGAGGTGTTCCTCGAATCGCTGCGCCAGCTCATCGCGATCGACGAACAGTGGGTGCCGCCCGCCGGAGGCGAGGAGTCGCTGTACCTGCGGCCGTTCGTGATCGCGACCGAACCGGGCCTCGGTGTGCGGCCCGCCAACGAGTACCGCTACCTGCTGATCGGATCACCGGCCGGGGCGTACTTCCCGCGCGGCATCAAACCGGTCAGCGTGTGGCTGTCCCACGAATACGTGCGGGCCAGTCCCGGGGGCACCGGCGCGGCGAAGTTCGGCGGCAACTATGCGGCGTCGCTTCTCGCGCAGGCCCAGGCCGCGGAGAACGGCTGCGACCAGGTGGTGTGGCTCGACGCGATCGAACGCCGCTACGTCGAGGAGATGGGCGGGATGAACCTGTTCTTCGTCTTCGGCAGCGGTGGTTCGGCACGGCTGGTGACGCCCGAGCTGAGCGGTTCGCTGCTACCGGGGATCACGCGAGACTCGTTGCTGCAGTTGGCAACCGATGCCGGCTTCGCCGTCGAGGAGCGCAAGATCGACGTCGACGAGTGGCAGAAGAAGGCCGCCGCGGGCGAAATCAGCGAGGTGTTCGCGTGCGGCACCGCCGCGGTCATCACCCCGGTCAGCCACGTCAAGCACAACGACGGCGAGTTCACCATCGCCGACGGTGAGCCCGGCGAGGTGACGATGGCGCTGCGCGACACGCTGACCGGTATCCAGCGCGGCACCTTCGCCGACACCCACGGCTGGATGGTCAAGCTCAACTAGCCGATGCGCACCGGTGGGTCGGCGAAGGCGGGGTCCGCCGGGCGTTGACCGGGTCCCATCGGGCCGCAGTGCTTGACGGGCACCAGGTGGGAACTCAAGCCGCTGGGAACCCAGCGGGCGACTCCGACGCACCGTTCCCAGGTGCCGTCCGGACGGATGGGCCCATCGCACTTGCTGATGAAGCCCCCGCCGTAGAGACACCCGGCGGCGGCCGGGGGCGCCGTCCCGATCAGCCCTGCGGCCATGAGCAGGGCGGCGAACGCTCCGACGATGCAGCGCTTCACGATGGTCTCCCGTCGCCGCGTGGGTAGCCACCAACGACGCTACCGCGCGAGAGACCGGATCGTGCCGGGATCGGCCACACCGCGGAACCCCGACGCCTCACCTGATCACCAGACCCAGCGCCACCACCGTCGTCGTCACCTCGATCGCCGCACCCAGCACGTCGCCGGTGACCCCGCCGAAGCGGCGCACGCAGTGCCGCACCAGCACCGCGGCCAGCCCCACCCCGATCAGCACCGCCAGCGGGCCCTGCCAGAGCCGCTCGGTGGCCGGGACCGCGAGTGCCGCAACGGCGACGAGCCACACCAGGACCACCGCCGCCGGCTGGGTGCCCGCCACCCGACCGCCCAGCGCACTGCCCTCGGCCGCGGGTGTCCCACGCCGGCAGGCCACCAGCGCGGCGACCCGGCCCGCGGTCACCGCCACGACCACCGCCGCGACACCCGGCCACCCTTGCGGCAGCATCGAGAACGCCAACGCCTGCACGCCCACCGCGACCACGATCGACGCCGCGCCGAACGCGCCCGCCGACCCGTCGCGCATCACGCGCAGTGCGCGCTCGGGCGGGCCGTAGCACCCCAGCCCGTCGACCGTGTCGGACAGTCCGTCGATGTGCATACCGCGGGTGGCCAGCAGCAGCGCGGCGACCGCCAGCAGGCCGGCCAGCGCACTGTGCGGCCCGAACGCCCAGGACCCCGCCCACAGCACCGCGGCGGCGACTACGCCGAGCGCGATCCCGACGCCCGGCAGCGCCGTCAGCACCCCACGACCCAGCGTCCCGGTGCGGCCCGCAGGGAGGGGCAGCACCGTTCCGAAGGCGAAAGCCCCTGCCAGCGAACGGATCACGACGAGACGCCGGCCTCGTCGAACGTGGCCATACCGGCCAGCGCCGCCACCGCGGCGCGCACCACGGGCAGCGCGACGGCGGCACCGGTGCCCTCGCCGAGCCGCATGCCCAGGTCGAGGATCGGGGTCAGGCCGAGGCTGTCGAGGGCCAGCGTGTGGCCGGGTTCGGGGGACCGGTGTCCGGCCTGCCACCACTGCCGCGCACCCGGCGCGAGCCGGTCGGCCACCAGCGCGGCCGCGGTCACCACCAGGCCGTCGAGCAGCACCGGGGTGCGACGCACGGCGGCCTGAGCGCAGAACCCGGCCATCGCCGCCAGATCGGCCCCTCCGCAGATCCGCAGCAGCGCAACCGGATCCGCCGCCGCCGTCCGCGCCCGGTACATGGCGTCGCGGACCGCCGCGGTCTTGCGCGCCCAGCCGGCGTCATCGATACCGGTCCCGCGCCCGACCACCACCACCGGTTCGGAGTTGGTCAGTACGGCGATCAAAGCCGTTGCGGCCGTAGTGTTCCCGATGCCCATGTCACCGGCGATCAACAGGTCCGCGCCGGAGTCCACCTCGTCGTCGGCGATCCGGCGGCCCGCCGCCAGCGCCGCCTCGGTCTCCTCGTCGCTCAGCGCGTCCTCGACCGCGATGTTGCCGCTGCCGCGCCGCACCTTGTCCGCGCCGATCGCCTGAGTCAGCGGTTCGTCGCAGTTCACCGCGACGTCGACGACCCGCACCCCGGCGCCCGCCACCTCGGCCAGTGCGTTGATCGCCGCTCCGCCCGCCGAGATGTTGGCGACCATCTGCGCGGTGACCTCGGCCGGATACGCCGACACCCCGGCGGCCGCGACACCGTGGTCACCGGCGAACACCACCACGCGCGAGCGGCTGAATTGTCGAGGCGGGCACACACCCTGGCAACCCGACACCCACACCGAGAGCTCCTCGAGCCGGCCGAGCGCTCCCGCCGGCTTGGTGAGCCGGCCCTGACGCGCCCGTGCCTCGGCCGCGGCGCCCGCGTCCGGCGGCACCACATCGGCGAATCCGGTGACGGCGAAGTTCACGACGGCTCCTTCACGGTGATCGGTTGACCCGCGACCACCAGCACCACCCGCTCGCACGTCGCGGCCAACCGCTGGTTGAGCGCGCCGAGTTCGTCGGCGAACCGGCGTCCGGCGGCCGTCGCGGGCACCACCGTCAACCCGACCTCGGGGCTGACCAGGGCAAGGGGAGCGGCGAATGTGGCCACCGCCGCCACCAACGCGTCGATCCCGGCCGTCGGCGAACCCCCGTTCCAGGCGTCGCAGCGGTCCATCTCCGCGGTGAGCCATCCGCCGATGTCGTCGACCAGGGTCGCGACGCCGGGACCGTCACGCAGGGCGCCGGGAACGTCGGCGGTCTCGGTGGTCACCCACGCGCCCGGCCGGCGCAGGCGGTGTGCGGCGACGCGGGCGGCCCATTCGACGTCGGCGCCCGGCGACGCGCCGGTGGCGACATAGCGGACGGGGCCGTTCTGCGCCGCCGCGGCGATCTCGGTTTCGGCCCACTGCGACTTACCCGAGCGGATGCCGCCGAGAACGAGCGTGCGCACCGTCGCCGGTCGACTCAGGCGACTTTGGCGCCGCGCTCGACCTGCGGACGCGGTGCCCGCATCCGGCGCAGCTGCGACGCGCGGCTGGCGGCGTAGAAACCGAGCTTCCACCCGGACTCGGTGTTCCCCGGGAACTTCTCGTCGACCAGGCGATTGACCTTCCGGCCGACCACGAACCCGTCGATGATCATGATCAGCACCAATACGAGCATGGCCGGCGACAGCAGCCGCTGCACCTCGATCGACGGCACCGCGAGCATCACGAAGATCAGCGCGAGGGCGGCGGGCATGAACAGGCCGAGCACGTTGCGCCGCGCATCGACCACGTCGCGCGCGAAGCGCCGGACCGGCCCCTTGTCGCGGGGGAGCAGGTAGCCGTCGTCGCCGGCCATCATCTTCTCGCGGCGTTCGGCCATCGAGGCGCGCCGTTCCAGCTTCTCGGCCTTGCGCTCTTCCTTGCTGAGCTTGGGCCCGCGCAGCTCCTTGCGGCGGCGGCGCGCTTCGGCGGCGGTCAGTGGGGCGGGTGCCACCGGACCCCGTCGCTTGGCGGCGTCGCGTTTCGGCGTGGGCCTGCCCTTGGGGGCGGTCCTGCGCTCCCTGGTGTCGGGCTCGGCAGCGGCGGCGGGCGCGGTCACCGCAGCGTTCTCGGGGTGCTCGCCGTCTTTTTTCCGGCTCGAGTCGTTCTTCCGGCCCAGCAGCTTCACATCCACCAGGTTACTTGCCGGCCGACGGGCCCCGGCCGGGCGGGAGTCACCTCGGGAATAGCGTGAAAGCAAGGTACCGTTGAGGTAGTGGACCGCCGGCGATCGTCGGCGTGTGCCCCGTGAACCAGCAGCAGGGATGCAAAGGGAGAGCAATGACTGTTCAGGACGAGTCGGCGACCGCCACCGCAACCCACGGTGTGCTCCTCACCGAAGCCGCGGCCGCCAAGGCGAAGGCCCTGCTCGACCAGGAGGGCCGCGACGACCTGGCGCTGCGCATCGCCGTGCAGCCGGGTGGCTGCGCCGGCCTGCGCTACAACCTGTTCTTCGACGACCGGGCCCTCGACGGCGATCTGACCGCGGAATTCGGTGGCGTCAACCTGACCGTCGACCGGATGAGCGCCCCCTACGTGCAGGGCGCCACGATCGACTTCGTCGACACCATCGAGAAGCAGGGCTTCACGATCGACAACCCGAACGCCACGGGCTCGTGCGCCTGCGGCGACTCCTTCAACTGATCGGCTAGTACTGGCTGCCGGTGCGCAGCAGATACGAGCAGACCAGCACTTCGTTGTCCCGGATGAGCAACTGCGCGACTGCCTGCTCCTCCTCATTGGGGGGTTGCTGGCCGCGGGCTGACCCGCGAGCCGGCGCCACCCGCATGGTGAACAGCACCTGGGCCTGATTGGCCGACCACGGCACGATCGTGTCGATGGACGTCACCTCAGCGCGGCTGAACTGTTTGCGGAACGCATCGCCGGCCAGACCGGCCAGCGCCAGGTCCGACCGCTTCTCCTTCACGGCGTCGAACAGGCCGCACAGCGCATGCCGGGCGATCTGCTCGTCGTCGCCGTTCGACAGCGCGTCGAGATACCCCTGGATGGCCGTGCGTGCGGACGCGTCGCTGAGCGGCCCGGCGGCCCGCGGTGCGCCGTCGTCGCGGGTCGCGACGATCACCACCGCGACCAGGGCGGCCACCAGCACCGCCACGGCCACCGCCCACAGGAGACGTTTACGGCCCTGCTTCGGATACTGCACCGGCGGGGGCAACATGCCCGGATAGGCCGAGGGCACCGGACCCGGATAAGGTTGCGGTGCGGCCTGATGCGGCGGAAGCGGTTGCTGGGGATAGGACTCCGGATAGGGGTACGGGCCAGCCATCGAGAACGTCGCTCCAAAGGGATTGTGATGTGAGGTCAGATCGCCTGTCTACAGTGACATCGCGGCGATCCGCGCGGGCACTGTACGCAGGTTAGCGCACAGGCGGTGTGCCGCCCCGGGGACGACAGGGTTCGGGGCGGGGTGCCGGGTCCGGCCGCTAAGGTCGGGTAGTCCAGACGAATTCGAAGGGTGACACGTCGTGACCATTGCGGTGACCGGGTCCATTGCGACCGACCATCTGATGCGATTCCCGGGCCGCTTCGCCGACCAGCTGCTCGCCGAACACCTGCAGAAGGTGTCGTTGAGCTTCCTCGTCGACGACCTGGTCATCCACCGTGGCGGCGTCGCGGGCAACATGGCCTACGCGATGGGCATCCTGGGCGGGCAGCCGACGCTGGTCGGCGCCGTCGGCAAGGATTTCGACGACTACCGGGGCTGGCTGACCGCCCACGGCGTGGACTGCGACAGCGTCCTGGTCTCGGAGACGGCCTACACCGCCCGCTTCGTCTGCACCACCGACGAGGACATGGCGCAGCTGGCGTCGTTCTACCCGGGCGCGATGTCCGAATCCCGCAACATCAAGCTCGCCGACGTCGTCGCCCGCACCGGCACGCCGGATCTGGTGATCATCGGCGCCAACGACCCGGACGCGATGTTCCTGCTCACCGAGGAGTGCCGCGCACTGGGGCTGCCGTTCGCCGCCGACCCCAGCCAGCAGTTGGCCCGCCTGTCGGGTGAGGAGATCCGCAAGCTCATCGACGGGGCCACCTATCTGTTCACCAACGACTACGAGTGGGATCTGCTGCTGCAGAAGTCCGGCTGGTCGGAAGCCGAGGTGATGCGGCAGATCCAGCTGCGGGTCACCACGCTCGGCGAGAAGGGCGTCGACCTCGTCGGACGCGACGGCACGTTCGTCCACGTCGACGTGGTCCCCGAGACGCACAAAGAGGATCCCACCGGCATCGGCGACGCGTTCCGAGCCGGCTTCCTCACCGGCCGCAGCGCCGGGCTGAGCCTCGAGCGGGCCGCTCAACTGGCCTCGCTGGTCGCGACGCTGGTACTCGAGGCGCCGGGCCCGCAGGAGTGGAAGTGGGACAGGGACGCCGGTGTGGCGCGCCTGTCGGACGCCTACGGCGCGGACGCCGCCGAGGAGATCGCCTCGGCGCTGGCGTGACAGCGCCCGCCTAGAGCTGCACGGGGTAGTGCGGCTCGCTGATCTGCGGGCTGACGCTGCCCTCGATGAAGATCGCGTGCCACAGCATGAAGATCAGCACGGTCCACAACCGGCGGCTGTGGTCGCTGACGCCGGTGCGGTGCTCGTCGAGCATCCCGCGCACGGCGTCGGCGTCGATGAGATCTCCGGTCTGTGACGCCGCGACCGTCTCGTAGGCCCACTCCAGCAGCTCCCCGGACCGCAACCAGTGCCGGATCGGCACCGGGAATCCGAGTTTCGGCCGGTTGAGTACGTGTGCGGGGACCACCGGTTCCAGCGCGCGCCGCAAGGCGAACTTCGTGGTGGCCCGGGTGATCTTCTGCTCCAGCGGCAGCCGCGACGCGACCGCGAACACCTCGGGATCGAGGAACGGCACCCGGAGTTCGAGCGAGTTGGCCATCGTCATCTTGTCGGCCTTGACCAGGATGTCGCCGCGCAGCCAGGTGAACAGGTCGATGTGCTGCATGCGCGCGACCGGGTCCCAGCCGTCCGACTCGCGGTACAGCGCCGAGGTAACGTCGGTGTGGGTCCAGTCCGGGGAGAAGCGCCGCAGCACCGCGCGCAGATGCTCGTCGGAGAAGCTGCGGGCATTGCCGTAGTAGCGCTCCTCGAGGGTCTGCGAACCGCGGTGCAGCAGGCTCTTCCCGCGCATCCCCTCGGGCAGCGGCGCCGACGCCCGGCGCAACGAGCGGCGCACCGGCCGGGGCAGGTAGTCGAACGCGCGCAGCGACAGCGGCTCGCGGTAGATGGTGTACCCGCCGAACAGCTCGTCGGCGCCCTCCCCGGAGAGCACCACCTTGACGTGCTTACGCGCCTCGCGGGCGATGAAGTACAGCGGCACCAGCGCCGGATCGGCCACCGGTTCGTCGAGATACCAGACGATCGCCGGCAGCGCCTCGACGAACTCCGCCTGGCTGACCACCTTGGTGACGTGGCGGGCGCCGATCGCCTCCGCCGACGCCACCGCCACGTCGACCTCGGAGAAACCCTCCCGCTCGAATCCGGTGGTGAACGTGATCAGCCGGGGGTTGTGGCGCATCGCCAGCGCGGCGATCGCGGTCGAATCGATCCCGCCGGACAGGAAGGCCCCGACGGTGACGTCCGCGCGCATGTGCTTGGCGACCGAATCCTCGAGCACCGCGGTGATCTCGTCGTAGCGGGCCTGGTCGACGCCGCCCGCCGAACCAGGCGCGGAAGCGGCGCGAAAAGGAACAGCGTCGAAGCGGGGGGTGAAGTAGCGGGTCACCGACGGCTGCTGACCCGGCCGCATCCGCAGATAGCTGCCGGACTCCAGCCGGCGCACACCGCGGTGCAGCGTCTCGGGCTCGGGGACGTACTGCAGCACGGTGTAGTGCTGCACGGCCCGCTCGTCCAGGCCGGTGTCGAAGCCGAGTTCGTCGGCGACGGCGAGCAGACACTTCTTCTCGCTGCCGACCGCGGTGCCGCCGGGACCGGTCGCGATGTAGAGCGGTTTGATCCCGAACGGGTCCCGCGCGCAGAACAGTTCCCCCTCGACGGTGTCCCACAGCGCGAACGCGAACATGCCGCGCAGCCGCGACAGCGCCGCCGGGCCCCAATGGTGGTAGGCGGCGACGATCGCCTCGCCGTCCCCGTCGGTGCTGAACTCCGCCCCGAACTCCGAGCGCAGGAGCTCGCGGAGCTCGAGATAGTTGTAGATCTCGCCGTTGAACACCAGGACATAGCGCAGGGGCGCCTCGGGAGGGCCCCAGCGCAGCGGTTGGTGACTGTGCGCGATGTCGATGATCGACAGCCGGTTGAAGCCCAGCACGATGCCCGGATCCGCTTCGTCGTCCGACCAGGTTCCCGGTTCGTCGGGCCCCCGGTGACGCATCAGCTCAGCAGCCCCCGAAACCGCGCCGACCAGCGCGGGGGAGGGCTGCGCGGACGGGTCTTTCAGGAACGCCAGCAGTCCGCACACGGCGCCAAGTATGCCCAATGCCCCGGCGGCGGGGCGCGACGGCACACAAAGGTCGGGTGTGTCGAGACCGGCGCTCGGGCGTGGTCTACGCTGCGTAGTATTCAACGGTGGCATGGACCGCACAGCGGTCGGCTTAGCGGACTCTAGGAGGCGCCAACGTGACCCCTCGCGGGCTGAAGGCGGTGGCACGAAAAGCCGCACTGGTGGTGGTTCTGGGTGCCACCGCACTGGTGCTCAGTGGCTGCAGCTGGTCGGAGGTGCTCGGGCTGGGCTGGCCGAAGGGCATCACGCCCGAGGCGCATCTGAACCGTGAACTGTGGATCGGTTCGATGATCGCCGCGCTGGTCGTCGGCGGCATCGTCTACTTCCTCATCTTCTGGGTGAGCGCCTTCCACCGTAAGAAAGCGTCCGACACGGAACTGCCGCGCCAGTTCGGCTACAACATGCCGCTGGAGCTGGTGCTCACGGTCATCCCGTTCCTGATCATCTCGGTGCTGTTCTACTTCACCGTCGTGGTCCAGGAGCAGATGCTGGCCAAGGAGGACAACCCCGAGGTCGTCATCGACGTGACGGCGTTCCAGTGGAACTGGAAATTCGGCTACAACAAGGTCAACTTCGCCGACGGGACGATGAACTACGACGGGGCCGACCAGGAGCGCAACGCCGCCGTCGCCTCGAGCCCCAGCGAAGAGGGCGCCGGCGCCGTGGGTGAGCCGGAGGAGGCCCACACCGAGCACGGTGCGATCGCCGGACAGAACCCCGAGGACCGCAGCTACCTGGCGTTCGACGAGATCGAGACGCTGGGCACCAGCGACGAGATCCCGATCCTGGTGCTGCCGTCCGAGAAGCGCGTCGAGTTCCGGATCGCCTCAGCGGACGTCGCGCACGCCTTCTGGGTGCCGGAGTTCCTGTTCAAGCGGGACGTCTACCCGAACCCCGAGCAGAACAACTCCGACAACGTCTTCCAGATCAGCGAGATCACCGAGACCGGAGCGTTCGTGGGTCGGTGCGCGGAGCTCTGCGGGACCTACCACGCGATGATGAACTTCGAGGTACGCGTCGTGCCGCCGAACGACTTCAAGGCGTACCTGAACCAGCGCATGGCGGGGAAGACGAACGCCGAGGCGCTGATCGCCATCAACCAGCCACCCACCGCCGTCACGACCAAGCCGTTCGACACGCGGCGCGGTGAGATGGCCCCGCAAGCGAGCAGGTAGGACTTCTCGATGCACATCGAAGCCAGGTTGTTCGAGTTCCTCACGGCGTTCTTCGCCCTCTCGGCCGTCGTGTACGCCACGCTGACCGCGATGTTCGGTGAGGGCGGCGTGGAGTGGGCGGGTACCACCGCGCTGGTGCTGACCACCGGCCTGACCCTGATCGTCGGCACGTTCTTCCGGTTCGTCGCCCGGCGCCTGGACACCCGGCCCGAGGACTACGAGGACGCCGAGATCAGCGACGGCGCCGGGGAACTCGGCTTCTTCGCGCCGCACAGCTGGTGGCCCATCATGATCGCGCTGTCCTTCTCCACCGCCGCGGTGGGCGCCGCGCTGTGGCTGCCGTGGCTGATCGTCGCCGGCATCGTGTTCGTGCTCACCTCGGCCGCCGGCCTGGTCTTCGAGTACCACTGGGGCCCCGAGAAGCACTGATCGCTCGCTTCGCACGGGCCGAAAGATCACGAATCGGGCAATACTTGACCGGCGAACCGTGCTGTGGCGGTCGCCGGTCACCCGTCGTTGGGTAGTGTTTGCCGGGGCGCGGTGAGCCGTTACGGCCGCATGCCCGCGCCGGTGACGCAGTCGAGAAGGAATAGGCGTAGATGAGCGGGCCGAACCCCCCAGGGCCGGACTCGCCGGGACCGGACCAGCCCGAGCGGGAGGGTGGTCGGCACTCGGCCCCCGACGACGCGACCGAGCAGGTCGGCGCGGCCGAGGAACCGGCCGCAGCCACGGGTGAGACGGAGTTCTACTCCCAGGCGTACTCCGCCCCCGAATCGGAGCAGTTCAGCAGCGGGCCCTACGTGCCCGCGGACCCGGCGCTGTACGACTACGACAGCTACGAGCCGGGATCCGACGTCGGCGAGGAGCAGGCCCCGCCGCGCTGGCCGTGGGTCGTCGGTGTCACCGCGATCATCGCGGCGGTCTCGCTGGTGGTGTCGGTGGCGCTGCTGGTGACCAAGACCGACACCGATCAGCTGGCCACCCCGGCGACCACCACGACGACACCCCCGCCGGTGCAGGACGAGATCACCACCACGAC
>NZ_LQIV01000014.1 GCF_001500125.1 Mycobacterium sp. IS-1742
TGGGCGTGCAGCCCGCGGGTGGCCCCACAACCGGGGACCACGCAGGTGCGGTCGCGGTGCTCGAGGGCGCGGCGCAGTTGGCGGTTGATCAGCCGGGTGGTGCGCCCGGCGCCGAGAGGTTGGCCGTCGCGTTCGAACCACACCTCGCAGGTGGCGTCGCAGGTGAGATATCGCCGGTCGGCGTCGGGCAGCAGCGGGCCGAGGTGGAGGGCGGCGATGCGGTCTTTGAATGTCGAGATGCACGACGACGGTGGTGCGCTGCCCGTGCGGGCGGCGGGCGGCTTCGGCGTCCCACCCGACGTCGACCAGCGCCAGGAAGGCGTCGATGGTGGTGGGCAGCGGCGGCCGGCCCTCGGCTGGACCATCCCCGTGGTCGCGTTTGCACTGCGCGACCAGCCCATCGTGGTGGGACTGCAGGGCGGCGTCGAACACCGCCGCCTCCACATGGGGCAGGGCGATCCGCCAGCAGGTGTACTGCTCATCGGAGGTCTTGGTGATCGACGGCTGCGGGACGGGATCAGGGGAAGGTTTCGGCTCGGGCAGCTCGGCCTCCGGCGCGGGTTCCGGTTTGGGTTCGAGTTTGATGGCGGTGCGCAGCTGGCTGACCGAGGCGTTGGCGGCGAGTTCGGCGTAATGCTGATCAGATCCAGCGCCGGCGCCCGCGGCGATCACCCCGACTTGATCGAGGGAGAGTCGTCCTTCCCGTAGATCTGCGATGCAGCGCGGGAATTCCTCGATCCGGTCGGCGATGGTAGTGATGGTTTTCGCATTCGCCGCAGACACACCGGTCTTCCACGCCACAAGCGCGGCGACTGAGCGGGCCCCGGTGGCGCCCCACAACCGCTCACGGTCGATTTCGGCGGCGATCTCCACGATGGGCCGTCGAGGGCGTTGCGCTGACCGGCGAGCTCGGACAGTTCCTCGAACAACGCCTCCAGCCGCGCAGCACTCGGCGTGCTCGGGACGAAACACGGTGCGCCCGAAGGCATGACCCCATACAAGCAGACGGGTCCGACATCTCCCGATCAGGTGATGCTGACGACGGCTCGGCTGCCGACCGGCGACTGCAGCGCGACGGGCAGGCTCGCGAACACGCCGATCGCGATGCACGCCCGATTGACCGCTTCCGGCAGCACACCGTGGCGCAGCTTCACCGCGACGATGTCCGCCGTCTCCTGCACCTCCGCGTGGACGCCGTAGCACTCGGGCGTGCCGGAGGTGAAGCGCACCGTGATGGTGCGGTCGTCGGGTAGCCGGCCCCACGACTCGATGCTCTGCGGGCGGGGGTCCACGATCGCCGGAGTGTCGACGAACGTCGTAAAGCCTTCCGCCTGGGGACGTTCGGGTATCTGGGTGATCGTCGGCGCGGGGGGTTGGGCCGCCGCCGGGATCGCCGAGGCGAGTGCACTCGCGGCCACGGCGACGGCTGCTACGGACCGACTGACGATGCGCATCCGTCGACCCTAGCTCGCGGCTTCCCGATCGACGCGATGTTCGGTCAACCCCGCCAGCGCCGGCGGAAGCGGGCCGCAGTGCGCGATGGCGAGGCGCTGCGTCGCGCGGGTGAGGGCGACGTAGAGGTCTGCGGCGCCGCGCGGACCGTCGAAGATGCGCTCCGGTTCGACCAGGAGGACGGCGTCGAACTCCAGACCCTTGACATCCGCGGGGGCGACGGTGCCGGGAACATCCGGCGGTCCGATCACGACGCACGTGCCGTCCCTGGCGTCCTCCTCCTGCATGAAATCCGCGATGGCAGAGGCTATTTCGTCTGGGGCCACCAGCCTGCGCCACGGCGGCACACCGGTGGACCGGACCGACTCGGGCGGCGTGACGGCGGGCGCGAACTCGGCGAGCACCGCCGCCGCAACCGCCATGATCTCCGCGGGGGTGCGGTAGTTCACCGACAGCGGGCGGTAGAGCCAGCGGCCCGGCACGTACGGTTCGAGCATCTCCGACCAGGATCGCGCCCCGGCCGGCGAACGGCGTTGGGCCAGATCGCCCACGATCGTGAACGACTTGCTCGGGCAGCGTCGCATCAGCACCCGCCAGTCCATCTCCGAGAGTTCCTGCGCCTCGTCGACCACGACGTGCCGGTAGGTCCAATCCCGATCTGCCGCAGCACGTTCGGCGAGCTCCCGGTTGTCGCGCTCGGTGAAGCGCTCCGCCAGCTCCTCGCCCCGCATCAGATCCGTGGCCAGCAGCAGATCCTCGTCGTCCATGAGATCCTCGTGCGCGACCATCGATTCGAGAACGCCCTCGGCGTAGTCGGTTTCGGCCACCCGCGCCTTCTCGGCGGCGATGTCCGCGGCCGTGTCGCGGCCCAGCAGGTCGACCAGTTCGTCGAGCAACGGCACGTCCGACACCGTCCACGCGGCACCGTCGGAACGCCACAACCTCTCGTCGGCGCCTGCCGCCTGCAGGCGTTCGCGGGATTCGTAGAGTTCGGACAGCAGTTGCTGCGGGGTCAGGGACGGCCACAGCTGGTCGAGCGCCGCGAGGTACTGTTCGCTGTCCGCGAGATCTTCGAGCACATCGGCGCGTAGCTCCTCCCACGCGCCCTTGTCGGCGCGCGACAGCCAGCCCCTGCCGATCCGGCTGACCGCGCGTTCGGTGAGCACGTATTCGACCGTGTCGCGAAAGACCCTGCGCGCGTGGTTGTGTGGCAATCCGCTTCCGCGGGCCTCGTCGATCGCCCACTGCGCGGTGTCGGGGTCGATCTGCACGGTGACGTCGGGCAGTTCGATGACCAGGGGTCGCTCGGGCACCCGTTCGCGGTCGGCGACGGCCGCGGCCAGCACGTCGAGGATCTCGAGCGAACCCTTCAGCGCGACGGCCTCGGCGCCGTCCTCGGCGGTCACCGAAAGGCCGGGCACCAGATCGCCGGTCGTCATCAGCACGACGTTCGTCTCACCCAGCGACGGCAGCACCCGGCTGATGTGGTCGAGGAACGCGGGATTCGGACCGATCACCAGCACACCGTGACGCTCGATGCGGGCGCGCTGCGTGTACAGCAGATAGGCGACCCGATGCAGGGCCACCACGGTCTTACCGGTGCCCGGCCCGCCCTCGATCACCAGCACCCCCGAGTGGTCGAGCCGGATGATCGCGTCCTGCTCGGCCTGGATGGTCGCGACGATGTCGCGCATACCCTCACCGCGCGGTGCGTTCACCGCGGCCAGCAGTGCCGACTCGCCGCCGCGTTCGTCACCGCGGGGCCGGCCGAGGACCTCGTCGGTGAAGTCGAGCACCCGCCGCCCGCGCGTGTGGAACTGACGGCGCCTGCGCATACCCTCCGGGTGCGCAGCGGTGGCGACGTAGAACGCCCGCGCCAACGGCGCCCGCCAGTCGAGCAGCAGCGGTTCGAAATCGTCGTCGCGGTCGAAGAGCCCGATTCGGCCGATGTAGAGCCGCTCACCGGAGTCGGCGTCCAACCGGCCGAAGCACAGCCCGTCGTCCGCCACGTCGAGGCGTTGGATCTCGTTGGCCAGCGCCCGCACCTCGGCGTCCCGTTCCACGAGCGCACCGTCACCACGCAGTGCGGCGGCGTACTTCTCCCTGGCCCGCGCGCGTTCGCCGTCGAGGCGCGTGTACAGACCGGTCACGTAGCTGCGCTCGGACCGCAGCTCGTCCTCGTACTCCTGCATGACCGCGTCATCACCCCTCGAATCCGGCCGAAGCCAGCCATTTTGGGGGATGACCCCGCCCTTGCCGCAAGCCCCCACCCGATCGATAGAATGGCGGCGGTCGGCGCTTACTTCTGGTGTGCGATCTGGATCAGGTTTCCGCAGGTGTCGTCGAACACCGCGGTGGTCACCGGCCCCATGTCCACGGGTTCCTGGGTGAACCTCACCCCGAGCCCGGTCAGCCGCTCGAACTCCGCCGCCACATCGTCCACGGCGAACGACGTGAACGGGATCCCGTCGGCGACCAGGGCCTCCTTGAACGGTTTGGCGGCAGGGTGGCCGTCCGGTTCGAGGACGAGTTCGGTGCCGTCCGGATTCTCCGGGGACACCACGGTGATCCACCGCGCCGGGCCCATGGGGATGTCGTGTTTCGGGGTGAAGCCGAGGATCTCGGTGTAGAAGCGCAGCGCCTTGTCCTGATCGTCGACGAGCACGCTCGTCAGATGGATCTTCATGGTGGTGCCTCCCTGTCCTTCCGGGTCTTGTCGAGCCACCGCTCGACGATCGGTTCCAGCGGTGTGGTGTCGAGGTAGTGGAACTTGTACCGGCCTTCGCGCCTGGTCTGGACCAAGCCCGCATCCTCGAGGACGTCGAGATGCTGCGAGATCGCCTGGCGCGACGAGCCGAGCCCGTGCTTGGTGGTCAGGCGCGCGCAGATCTCGAACAGCGTCTGCCCGTTCCGGTCGGCCAGTTCGTCGAGGATCGTCCGGCGCGTGGGATCGGCCAGCGCCTTGAAGACGTCACCCACACCGACGACGATAGGCAAGCAGCCACTTGCATGTCAACGGCGGTGGAAGGATTGCCCGGTGACGCTCTCCTCGCTCCACGACCCGGACTGGCGCGGCTTCGCCAGCGACAACTACGCCGGCGTGCACCGGGAGGTGCTGGCCGCGCTGGCCGCGGCGAACGGTGGCCACCAGCCGGCGTACGGGGAGGACCGGTACACCGAACGGCTCCGCGAGGTCGTTCACGAGCACTTCGGCGAGCGGGCCGAGGTGTTCCCGGTGTTCAACGGCACCGGGGCCAACGTCATCTCGCTCACCAGCGTGCTGCCGCGCTGGGGCGCGGTCATCGCGGCGTCCACCGCGCACATCCACACCGACGAAGCGGGCGCCCCGGAGCGAATGACCGGCCTCAAACTGCTCACCGTCGGCGCACCGGACGGCAAGCTGACCCGCGAGCTCGTCGAGCGCGAGGCCTGGGGGTGGGGCAACGAACACCGCGCCCAGCCGCTTGCGGTCAGCATCACCCAGACCACCGAACTGGGCACCGTCTACAGCCCCGCGGAGGTGCGAGCGGTCGCGGATCACGCGCACAACCGGGGGATGGCCGTGCACATGGACGGGTCCCGGCTGTGGAATGCCGCCGCGGCCCTCGACGCGCCGTTCCGCGACTTCACCACTGACGCCGGGGTGGACGTCCTCAGCCTCGGCGGCACCAAGAACGGGCTGCTCGCCGTGGAGGCCGTGATCGTCCTCGACCCGGACCGCGCGGCGGGTCTGAGTTATCTGCGCAAGCTGACGATGCAGCTGGCCAGCAAGATGCGGTTCGCCTCCGCGCAACTGCTGGCGCTGTTCGACGACGACCTCGGCCTGCGCAGTGCGGCGCACGCGAACGCCATGGCCGCGCGGCTGCGCACCGCACTGGAGGAAGGTGTCGAGGACGGGACGTTGCCCGGCCTGGCCTTCACCCAGGACACCGCGGCCAACGCGATCTTCGCGACGCTGCCCACCGCGGCGGCCGACCGCATCCGGGACCGGGTGCGCTTCTACGACTGGAACCGGTCCCGCGGCGAGGTCCGCTGGATGACCGCGTGGGACACCACCGAGGACGACGTCGACGGCTTCGTGGCCGTGATCCGCGAGGAACTCCAGCGCAGCCGGGTCCTACGGTGAGTGCGTGACGATCACCTACGACGAGCCGCTGCGCGAGCGCATCCGGATTCACCTGGCCGGCCACGAGCGTCGCACCGTGACCGACCCGACCAAGCGGCATGCGGCGGTGGCGGTGGTCCTCGTCGACTCCGAGACCGGGGAGGACCGGGTGGACCCGGCGCCGGTCGACGACTGGATCGCGGGCAGGCCGATGCCCGAGGCCGGCCTCGACGGTCGGATGGTCGACGTCTCCGGCGGTGCGGCGTTCCTGTTGTGCCGCAGGGCCTCCCGACTGTCGTCGCATGCGGCTCAGTGGGCGCTGCCCGGCGGACGGCTCGACCCGGGGGAGACCGCGGTCGAGGCCGCACTGCGCGAACTGGACGAGGAGCTCGGCGTCTCGCTGCCGGATTCATCGGTGCTCGGACTGCTCGACGACTATCCGACGCGCTCCGGATACGTCATCACCCCCGTGGTCGTCTGGGGCGGCGGCCGGCTCGATCTGCGGCCCGCCCCCGACGAGGTGGTCGCCGCCTACCGGGTGGGCCTGCATCAGCTGCAGCGCGACGATTCGCCCCGGTTCGTCACGATCCCGGAGAGCCCTCGGCCGGTGGTGCAGATCCCGTTGGGCAACGACCTGATCCACGCGCCGACCGGTGCGGTGCTGCTGCAACTGCGGTGGCTCGGCCTCGAAGGCCGCCCCGACCGCGTCGACGACCTGGAACAGCCGGTCTTCGCCTGGAAATGACGTCGCGGCGTCAGTCCAGGCGGCCCGCATCGACGAGGCGCAGGACCGCCGAGCCCTCCTCGTCGGAGGCCTCGAGATCCACCTCGACGTCGAAACCCCAGTCGCGGTCGCCGGCCGGGTCGTCGAGGATCTGCCGCACCCGCCACAGAGCGGGCCGCCGGTCGAAGATCAGCAGTGCCGGGCCGCGGGCGTCCGCGCCGGTGCCCACGTCGTCGTGTTCGGCGAAGTACGCGTCACCGACCTCCGCCCAGCGCTGCGCGGTCCACCCCGAGCCGGCGTCCAGCTCGCCGAGATCGGCCCAGCGACGCCGGGCGAACAGCTCGACCCGCCGGAACAGCGCGTTGCGGACCATCGCGGTGAACGCGCGCTGGTTGCCGGTCAACGGCCGCGGACGCGCAGGCACCGCTGGGATCTCCGGGGCACGTCGGTCGTGCTGGTCCGGGCTGGTGAGTTTCTCCCATTCGTCGAGCAGGCTCGAATCCACTTGGCGCACAAGTTCACCCGACCACTCGACGATGTCGGTGACCTCTTCGGTACGGGCCGCGGCCGGTACACCGGAGCGCAACGCCTTGTACGCGTCGGACAGATAGCGCAGCACCGCACCCTCCGAACGGGTCAGGCCGTAGACGCTGACGTACTCGCGGAACGTGAACGCCCGCTCCCACATCTCGCGCACCACCGACTTGGGGGACAGCGTGCCGTCGGCGGCCCACGGATTGCTCTGCAGGTACACCTCGAAGGTGTGCTCGAGCAGCTCCTCGAGCGGTTTGGGATAGGTGACGTCGTCGAGGAGTTCGATGCGCTCGTCGTAGTCGATGCCCTCGGCCTTCATCGCGGCCACCGCCTCGCCCCTGGCCTTCTTCAGCTGCGCGGCCAGGATCTGGCGGGGGTCCTCGAGCGTCGCCTCGATCACCGAAACCACATCCAGCGCATAGTTTTCCGAGGTGCTGTCGAGCACCTCGATGGCGGCGAGCGCGAACGTCGACAGCGGCTGGTTGAGTGCGAAATCGTCGGGCAGGTCGACGGTCAACCGGTAGCGCCGGCCCTCCGGGGTGTCGACCCGCTCGATGACACCGGCCTGCAGCAGAGAGCGGGCGACGCCGACCGCCTCACGGATGAGCTGCAGCTGGCGCCTGCGGGGTTCGTGGTTGTCGGTGAGCAGCCGACGCATCGCCTGGAACGGATCGCCCGGCCGGGCGACGACGTCGAGGATCATCGCCGTCGACACCCGCATGTTGCTCTGCAGGGCTTCCGGTGCGGCGTCCACCAGACGGGTCATGGTCGACTCGCTCCACGGCACCATGCCCTCGGGTACCTTGCGGCGCACCAACTTCCGCCGCTTCTTGGGATCGTCGGCGACCTTCGCGAACTGTTTGAGGTTCTCCACCTCGTGGTCGGGCGCCTGCACGACGACGGTGCCGGCGGTGTCGTAACCGGCGCGGCCGGCCCGCCCCGCGATCTGGTGGAACTCACGCGCGTTGAGCAGCCGGGTACGGGTGCCGTCGTACTTCGACAGGGCCGAGAACACGACGGTGCGAATGGGCACGTTGATGCCGACGCCCAGGGTGTCGGTACCGCAGATGACCTTCAGCAGACCGGCCTGGGCGAGTTGCTCGACCAGGCGCCGGTACTTGGGCAGCATCCCGGCGTGGTGGACGCCGATACCGTGGCGCACCAACCGCGACAGTGTGGCGCCGAAGGCCGTGGAGAAGCGGAAGGCCCCGATGAGCTCCGCGATCGCGGCCTTCTCCGCCTTGGTGCACACGTTGATGCTCATGAGTGCCTGCGCGCGCTCGAGCGCGGACGCCTGGGTGAAGTGGACGACGTAGATCGGCGCCTGCTTGGTGTCGAGCAGATCGGAGATCGTCTCGTGCATCGGCGTGGTCGCGTACGAGTAGAACAGCGGAACCGGACGTTCGGCGTTGGCGACCAGCGCCGTCGGCCTGCCGGTGCGCCGGGTGAGGTCCTCGCGCAGGAACGTGACGTCACCGAGCGTGGCCGACATCAGCAGGAACTGGGCGCGCGGCAGTTCGAGCAGCGGCACCTGCCAGGCCCAGCCCCGGTCCGGGTCGCCATAGAAGTGGAACTCATCCATGACCACGAGCCCGGCGTCACAGCCGGACCCTTCGCGCAGCGCGATGTTGGCGAGCACCTCGGCGGTGCAGGCGATGATCGGCGCCGCAGCGTTGACCGCCGCGTCGCCGGTGAGCATGCCGACGTTCTCCGCGCCGAACACCCCGCACAGCGCGAAGAACTTCTCGCTGACCAGCGCCTTGATCGGCGCGGTGTAGTAGCTGCGACCGTGCCCTGCGGAAGATCGAGCCAGCGCCGCGTACTGCGCACCCGTGGCGACCAGCGACTTCCCGGAGCCGGTGGGGGTGGCGAGGATGACGTTCGCGCCGCTGAGCAGTTCGATCAGCGACTCCTCCTGCGCCGGATACAACGCCGTGCCGTTTCCTTCGGCCCATGCGGCGAACGCGGCGAACAGGTCGTCGGCGTCGGCGCCCTTGGCGCGCAGGGACGCGAGGTCACTCGGATCGTCGAGCAGCGGGACGGTCATCGGGCTCCAGCCTGCCTTACCCGCGGCGGCCGGCGCTCCACGGTCGCTCGTTCTGCTCGCGGCGTGCGCGCTCGGCGGCGCGGTCGGCGGCCCAGAACTCCTCGAAGGTCCGGCCCTTGTGCACATTGGGCAGGCGGTTCATCAGGCGGCTGAACCATGCCGGCGCCGCCTCGGGCTCCCACTGGGGCAGCGCCGTGCTGATCGCGAACAGCGTCTTGAGGGCGATGAAGACCCCGAAGAACGTCGACGGCGCCCCGGTCACGGCCACCCCCACCATGCCGAAGATGAGCGTGAGGTGGACGACGATGACGCGACCGACACCCTGGTTGGCGGTCTGCTCGAGCCGATGGAACGACAATTGGCGCAGCACGGGCAGGTCGGCGACGAAGTCGACGACGAGCAGCACGACCACCCCCGCGCAGCCCAGTCCGACACTACGCCAGTCGATTTCGGCGAATCCGCCTTTGCCGTTGTGGTCGAGCAGAAACAGGATGACACCCAGGAACACCCCGTGCGCGGCGCAGAAGGCGAAACCGGTGACGGCGAAACCGGCGAGGAACGAGCCGCGGGCGGTGCGCCGGTCCGCGCTCGGCGCGGTGTACCGGAAATGTCCGCGCCGGGGAGTCCACCTCTGGTGCACGAGGATTCGCAGCGAGATGAACACGCACGTCGCCACATTCTCGACCCAGTACACGGCGAGCGTGGTGCCGCCCGACCAGCCCGCGGCGAACCAGCCGGCCGCGGGCACGGCGACGAGGCCCAGCAGCGTGAGCAGATGGACGACTCGGATCACGTCGCGATGGTCCGCCGCCGGCGGCGTCAGGAGGCTTCGAGGCGGGCGCGCACACCGGCCAGGCGTTGCCGCAGTTCGGCCTCGTCGATGACGCCGCGGACGAGCAGCGAGTGGGCCAGTGACACCAGTTGGTTCTCGGGGTAGGGCAGATCGGCATAGACGGTCGCCGACAGGTGGTCCTCCTCGTCCCGGCGCTCCGCGAACGTCGGGACGTTCGCCTCGCCGCAGGCGCCGTGATCGAGCGCGTCGCACAGCCCGTCGAGGCTGGTCTTCCACGGCGGGACCGGGTTCTCGACGCCGTACTTGGCGGCCATGCGCGGCCACACCTGACCGCGTTCGACGATCCGGGCGAGTGTCTCGATCGGGGTGTGCTCGGACGCACTCATCGCGTTGCCTCAGTCACCGATCGGATGGATCGCCGGGCGGGTGTCGACGATGACGTTGGTGGTGACACCCGGCTTGGGCAGCGCGACGCCGATGAGGCAGTCGCGCGTGATGATCTCGGTGAGCTGTTCCTCGGTCCAGCCGTCGGTGCCCTCCGGGCGCATCGGCATCACCATGAAGCGGTGCTTCTGGTTCGAGTCCTGCACCCGGACCTCGACGTCGTCGGGAAGATAGAGCCCGAACTCGGCCAGCACCTGACGGGGCCACCGGACCAGACGCCGGCGATAGTTGGGTGTGCGGTACCACTCCGGCGAGTTGCCGAGGATCGGACGCGGATAGCACGAGCACAGCGCGCACACGATCACGTGGTGCACGGTGGGGGTGTCGGCGAGGATCTCGAACGCGGTGAAGTCGCTGGGCGTACCGAACCCGGTCGGTTCCATCCAGTCGACGCCGACCTCCTTGCTGGCCGTCATCGGTTCGCGCAGTGCCAGGTCGTTGAAGTCGGGATCCAGCCACGCCCGCGCGACCAGACGCGCGGCCGGGGTGGGCCCGATCTGCTCGGCGAACTCGGTGAAGTGGCGATGCTCCTCGGCGGTGAAGATGCCCTTCTCGATGCACAATTCACGCAACGCGATCTCGAGGACCTCGAAGTCGGTGATCTCGTCGACCATCGGCTTGACGGTCCGGTCGTGGTCGTGGTCGTGGTCGTGGTCGTGGGTCACGGTGGCGTCCTTCGGTGTTCAGCTCGCCGCTTCGAGCCAACGCTCGGGCAGTTCGGTCTGCAGGGTGTCGGTGGCCGTGCCGGTGTAGCCGTGCCACAGCTCGGACTGGTTGAACCGCACGACGTAGAACCACTCCGGCGTGGCGTCGGTGCGGTCCCACGTCTCGTCCTCGGCGGCCGGGCTCTCGTAGGCCACCGTCGCGATGACGCCGGTGGCACCGCGGGTGTACTCGGGGGTGCGGGTGTAGAACAGCACCGGCAGTTCGCGCACCCGCACCGCGTCCCCGACGGCGAACTTCGGCTGGCCGGCCTGCCCGGCGTACACCTGCGGATCCCCCTTGCCGACCGCGTGACGGTGGTGCTCGTTGCGGGCGACCTGCGAACCGTCGCCCTCGAACTTCGGTTGCGCGTCGGGTTTCCGGCCGTCGAGCCCGCCGGCGTATCGAGCCTTCACCTCGGCCATGCGCTCGGTCAGTTCGGTGAGGCCGATGTGGTGCTTCTCCACGAGTACGCGGGCCACCGCGAGCAGCCAGCGTCCGTAGTAGGGCAGCCCGAGATACTGGGCCCGGCCGACGTCGACGTTGCCGATGCGGCGCCGCTCCTCGGAGAGCCAGATACCCCGCCAGGCCAGGACTTCGCAGATGACGTAGGTGGCTTCCTCCCACTGTTCGTACTGCTTGTTCTCGTACTTCATCGGGGCGTCGGGCTCACCGCCGACGTCGTGCACCGGCTTGAGGTAGGCCGTGATGCGGCCGTGGTCGAGTTGGTCGGGCGTCGGTGCGTCCGGCAACTCCGGGTACGCCGACTTGAGTCGGGCGACCAGGTCCAACTGTGCTGCGCGCTCGGCTGCCGTGCTCATGGGTATTCCCCCTCGTGGCGCGGATGGCGGTCCGGCAGTGATTCTGAGGCAAAGTCGGCGTGGGTGCAGTGTGTTTGCCGAGATCGGGTCGAGTGTTTGCCCGCGCGTTGACCGATCCCCGCCCTGGCCGCCGCCATCCGCGCTATCGTCCCCCGATGAGCGATGGGGAGACGCCGACCGCCACGACCGGCCCGACACGGGCACCCACGAGCACACGGCGGGCCGTGCTCAACACCGTCAGGGGGTCGGCGGGGAACCTGGTCGAGTGGTACGACGTCTACGTCTACACCGTGTTCGCCACGTACTTCGAGGCGCAGTTCTTCGACCAGGACGACGAGAATTCGACGCTGTACATCTACGCCATCTTCGCGGTGACGTTCGTGATGCGGCCCGTGGGGTCGTGGTTCTTCGGGCGCTTCGCGGACCGGCGCGGGCGCAAGGCCGCGTTGATGGTCAGCATCACCGTGATGTCGTCGTGCTCGTTCGTGGTCGCCGTCATGCCGACCCGGGAGGTCATCGGCTACTGGGCGGCGGTGATCCTCATCGCGGCCCGGTTGCTGCAGGGGTTCGCCACCGGCGGGGAGTACGGCACGTCGGCGACCTACATGTCCGAGGCGGCGACCCCGCACAGGCGTGGCTTCCTGTCGTCGTTCCAGTACGTCACCCTCGTCGGCGGGCACGTGCTCGCGCAGTTCACGCTGCTGATCGCGCTCGCCGTCCTGGACGTCGAGGCGGTGACCGAATGGGGATGGCGGATCGGCTTCTTCATCGGCGGCATCGCCGCCCTGGTGGTGCTGTGGATGCGCCGTTCGATGGACGAATCGCTCAGCGACTCCCACCTGGAGGCGATCCGCGAAGGCAAGGACCGCGAAGCCGGTTCGGTCAAGGCGCTGTTCACCACGCACTGGCGTGCCCTGGTGCTGTGTTTCCTGATCACCGCGGGCGGCACGGTGGCGTTCTACACGTACACGATCAACGCACCGGCGATCGTGAAGTCCACCTTCGGATCCGACCGGGCGCTGACCGGGACGTGGATCAACCTGCTCGGCCTGATCTTCCTGATGCTCCTGCAGCCGCTCGGCGGGTTGCTCAGCGACAAAGTGGGCCGCAAACCCCTGCTGGTGTCCTTCGCCGTCGGCGGCGTCCTCTACACCTATGTGCTGCTGACCTTCCTGCCGCAGACCACCTCACCGCTGATGGCGTTCGCGTTGACCGCGGTCGGTTACGTCATCCTGACCGGCTACACGTCGGTCAACGCGATCGTGAAGGCGGAGTTGTTCCCCGCCGACGTCCGCGCGCTCGGTGTCGGACTGGGCTACGCACTGGCCAATTCGGCGTTCGGCGGCACGGCGCCGCTGCTGTATCAGGGGGCGAAGTCGGCCGACCGGATCGGTCTGTTCATCGTGTACGTGACGGTGGTGATCGGCGTCAGCCTGCTGGTCTACGTCTTCGGCCTGAGGAACAAGGGCGTCACCGCGCTGGACCGCGAACAGGGCAGCGCCTGGAAGGTGCCCGAGCCGGCGGTCCGCTGACGGCCGACTCTCGGGATCACGCAGGCGTCATGGACACGAGGTGGTAGACCTTCACGCGCCCAGGCACTTTGGCGTGACACTGCGAGAGCAGCGGCTCCGACCACCCTTCGTCGAGCGTCACCTCGACCGGGCCCGAGTCGCCGTCGAGCACCACCCGGTGGAGGTGGTCGTCCCGTTCGACGGACAGCGGTGAGAGGCTCGCAATGCGATCTTCCCCGTACTTCTCGCGTGCGAAGTACTGCGCCGCCTGCACCGCATGCGGCAGCGAGGTACGGCCACGCAGGTACCGGTTGTCCAACCGGCCGTCGAGGTAGAGGCGCACGAGCTCGGCCGCGTCGGTGGAGTCCACCCGTCCGTAGCACAGGCCCGCCGGCAGGATGAGCATCGTCGCCGCGAAGCGGTCACCGCCCAGATGGGAACACTCCCAAGCGCTTTCAGGATAGGCGGCGGCGATGGCCGCGATGGCGCCGCGCCCCCGCACCGCGCAGCACTGGTCGTGTTTGCCGTGCGCACACACGGCTACGACGGGATCGGTGGACGGCGCGCCGTCGGAGCCGTCGAGCGCGAGATCGAGGTAGTCGCCCGGGCCGTCGACTTCCCCGGAATACAGCGCCTCGCCGCCGATGTCCGTCCGGGCCACGAACCACCGCCACCGGGCAGTGGTGGACCGTCGGCCGTGGCGGCGGATCGCCGCGATGCGCATCTTGGCGCCCTCGACGCGGCGGACGATCGCCCGCCCGAGTTCGGGATCGATCACCGCAGGCGACTGCAGGAACGCCGAAGGCCCCCAGCCGCCGGGCAATTCGAGCAACACCCACGAGGTTCCGGCTGAGGCGGTGCCGTACATCGGGTCGCCACGACGCAGCGACTGATCACTGCACGGCGTGCGCTTGCGCATCGTCATACGGTGGCCGGCGCCGGTGTCACGACCGCTTCACGCAGCAGTCTGCGGATCAGCACGGTCCCGTCCGCCCGGTCGAGTCCGGGCAGGCTGCTCGCGTCGGCCACCAACCCGCGATGCAGCGCGAGCACCGCCTCCGCGCACGAGGCGGGGAAGGAGACCACCCGGTCCGGTAGCCGCAGCGCGATCCGGTCACCGGAGGTGTCGACCGTCGCGACCAGCCCGTGGCGCCACCGCACCGGAGTGGTGTCGGCGTGCGCGGCCGCGTCGAGCGTCGCCAACGGGCGGACGGCGGCCGGACGGGTCCGCTCGGTGTGCCTGCGCGTCAACCGATCCGCGGCCGCGCCGCTGAGCGCGGTCGCATCGTCGCGCAGGGTCTCGACCATCTGTGCCATCACCTTGGTCACCGTGGCGATGATCTCATCCTGGTCGCCCGGGTCGCCGCCCACGGGCAGCGACGCCCGGAACGCGGGGTCGTCCGCCAGCACGTCGACGACGGCGCGGGCCACGTCGACACCGGTCACCGCCGACACACCGATGGTGAGGTGGATCGACGTCGTGTCGAGGGCCTGCGCCGAATGCACCCAGCCGCGCGGGAGATACAGCGCGTCACCGGCGGACAGCACGGTGTCGATCACCGGTTCGGCGGCGGCACGCCGGGCCACCGCGGCCCGGTGCTGCGTCCACGGCTGCGACGGCAGCGGGTGCGGGTGGACGGGTTCGTGGACGACCCAGCGCTTGTGGCCGGCCGCCTGCAGCACGAAGACGTCGTGGACGTCGTAATGCGGTTCGAAGCCCCGGTTGCTGGGGGGCGTGATGTAGGCGTTCGCCTGAACCGGATGGCCGAGGTCGTCCACGAGGTGGCGGACGAAGTCGATCACCGGGGGCCAGAGACGGTGCAGCCCCTGCAGCACGATGGTCGCGCCCGCGGCGAACTGGGTGAGCACCTTGGCGGAGTCGACCTGGTCGGGCATCTCCGCGCCGAAACCGGCGGGCCCGAGGTAGCAGTCCTTGGCGAGGACGTCGCCCTCCTTGGCGAGCCGGATGAACGGGGCACGTACCCCGCGCTCGGCGATCAGCTCGTCGACCATGTCGGGCGAGAGCAGATCGCCGAAATCGCGGGGCAGCGCCTCGGAACGGCTGAGCAGCGGTCGGCGACCCCAGTGTTCGGTGGCGAACACGTGCGGGTCGGTGGCGATGCAGCGGCTCAGCATGTCGATCGGTCAGGCGGTGCCGTCGGCTCCGCCGTCGTGGCCTTCCGGGTTCGAGCCGCCGTCGGCGGTTCCCTCGCCGGCGTCAGCGGTGCCGTCGGCTCCGCCGTCGTGGCCCTCGGGGTTGGAGCCGCCGTCGGCGGTGCCTTCTCCGCCGCCGCCGGGTGTGGTGGTGATGTCGTCGTCGTCGAGTGCCATGGTGTTCCCTTTCTGTCGCCGCAACCGCGTCGAGTACCGGCACGCTGCCCTGCCAGTGTTGCCGATGTCAGGGCCCGCGAAACGGCGTTCGGTGATCTTCGCTCAGGCCGGGCGTAGGCCATGCGTCATGCGGTGCGCGCCAGATGATTTCGACCCCGAGTTCGTCGGGGTCGACCGCGACCGCACCGTGCAGGCCGGCGCGTAACGGTGCCACTGGTACCGTAACGGCGCGACGACGCGACGGATGAGGAGGATCGATGCTGATCGGCGTCACCGGTGGAACCGGATACGTGGGGGCCCACTGCGTCCGTGCGCTTCTGGCCGACGGCCATCGGGTGCGGCTGCTCGTCGGGCCCGACGCCGAGGGGGCGCCGGTACTCGACCGCCTCGCCGAACTCGGAGACCTCGAAGTGTTCGCCGGCGACATCCGCGACGCCATGACCATCGACCGCCTGCTCGACGGCTGCGACGCGGCGTTGCACGGCGCGGGCGTGGTCGGCACCGACAACCGGCGCGCGGCACTGATGTGGGAGGTCAACGCCTACGCGACGGAGGCGCTGCTCACCCAGGCCGTCCGCGCGGGCCTCGACCCCGTCGTGTCGGTGAGCAGCTACAGCTCGCTGTTCCCACCGCCCGACGGGATCATCGGCCCGGACACGCCGCCGGCCGACGGCCGCAGCGCCTACGCGAAGACCAAGGGGTACGCCGACCGGGTGGCCAGGCGGCTGCAGGCCGACGGTGCGCCCGTCGTCGTAACCTATCCGTCGAGCGTGGTGGGTCCGGCGTTCCACACCGCACCCGGTGTCACCGAACGTGGGTGGGCGCCGATCGTCAGGTTCGGGGTGGCACCGAGGTTGCGCGGCGGGATGCAGATGATCGACGTGCGTGACGTCGCCGCCGTCCACGCGGCGGTGATGCAACCCGGCCGCGGGCCGCGACGGTACGTCTGTGGTGGCGAACTCATCACCTTCGACGGGATGATCGATGCGCTCGAGCGCGGGTCGGGGCGGCGGTTCCGGCGTATCCCGTTGAGTCAGGGCGTGTTTCGCGGGATGAGCCGGATCGGTGACACCCTGGCCGGGATCGTGCCGCTCGGCGACGGGCTCTCCTACGAGGCCGCGCTGCTGCTCACGGCCGCGACCCCGACCGACGACTCGGCCACCCTGGCGGACTTCGGCCTGACGTGGCGTTCGCCGACCGACGCGATCATCGCGTCGTTTACCTAGTCCTCAGGCGCCCGCTGCGCCCGGCTCGACCCTGCGCGAGGCTGAACCCCCGCAGGCCGCCTCTCGCGATTCCACTGCGCGGCTTCAGTCTCGCGGGTGGTGCATTCCGAACGGCACCGCCTTGAGCAGCGTCACCGGGACCGACGCCCCGCTGGGCACCTCGTACGTGCGCCGGTCACCCGGGCGGGCACCGAGCAGCGCCTCACCGAGCGGCGAGTTCACCGAGTACACCTCGAGATCGCCGTACTCCGCCCCGCGGACACCGAGCAGGAACGTCTCCTGGTCGCCGGTCTGGTCGAAACGGACGGTCAGCACCATGCCGGGTTCGGCGACACCGTCGTCGGGCGGATCCTCGCCGACCACGGCGTTGAGCAGCAGATCATGGATCTGCTGGATGCGTGTCTGACGGGCCCGCTGCACCGCGACGGTGTTCTCCTCGCCGTCGTCGGCCGCCTCGGTGGAGATCAGGGTGCGCAGTTCGGTCAGTTCGTCCTGCAGGCGCTGATAGGCGACCGGGGTCATCCAGATGCGCCGGGTGATGGGTTGTGCTGTCGTCACGGGTCCTCCTCGATGAATTGAGCCGCAATCGTCGTCAGGGGCGGGCCGGGGCGCCGCCCCTGACGACTCGATGCGGGTTCGTGGTCAGCGCAGCGGGTCGACGGCCCGCAGCGCCTCGGGTTGTTTACCGGTCGTGATCTGCTCGGCCAGCAGGCGACCGGTGACGGGGCCGTGCGCCAGCCCCCACATGCCGTGCCCGCCGGCGACGAAGACACCGGGCGCCGCCTGCCCGATCAGCGGGCGGCCGTCGGTGGTGACCGGCCGTGGGCCCACCCACTCGTGGGTGCGCTCACCCCAGCGCACGCCGTCGAGCAGCGGTGCGGCCGAGGACACGATCGCCTCGACGCGGGCCGGGATCACCGGCTCGTCCGGTTCGCGGAACTCCATGGTGCCCGCGACGCGCAGCGCGCCGTGGTACGGCGTGCACGCCACCCGCACCTCGGGCAGATAGAACGGACCAGGCAGCGGGCGGTCGACGGGCACGGTGAACGAGTAACCGCGTCCAGCGCGCACCGGCGTGCGGACCCAGCGGCCGGCCAGCGTCGACAACCACGCGCCGGTGGCGATCACGGCGGCGTCGGCGGTCAGCGGCGCGCCGGTCCCCGGATGGACCCGCACGCCGCGGCGGTCCGGCCCCACGTCGACGACGTCCATCTCGGCGATCGTCGCGCCGCGCGCCACGACGGCGCGGCCCAGCGCGTGGGTGAACCGTCCCGGGTCCACGAACCGCTGGTTCTCGACGCTGACGCCGACCGTCACCGCGCGCGACGCCAGCGGTACGTGATCCTCGAGCTCGTCGCGGGTGAGGCGGCGGTAGGACACGTCCTGGCCGGCCTCCCGCAGCGCGCTCAGCTCGTCGAGCAGACGGTCGGCCTGACGCGGGGTGGTGAACATCGCGGTGATGGGGCAGTCGGTGGTCGGCGCGTCGACGCCGTTGCCGGTCAGCACGTCGAACGCCTCGAGGCATTCGGCGTTGAACGGCACGTTGGCGGCGACCGCGCGGTCCCACGACGAGGGTCGGCAGTTGGCCGCGAAGCGGGTGAGGAAGGACCACAGCCGGACGTCGGCACGGGCGGGCACATGCAACGGCGCGGACGGATTCGCCAGCGACCGCAGCCCGTATCCCAGCACCGACGGCTGGTTGAGCGGGATCGTCAGCGCCGGCGACACCCATCCGGCGTTACCCCAGGACGCGCCCGCGGCCACACCGCCGCGGTCGACGACCGTCACCTCGACGCCGCGTTCCTGGAGGAACCATGCGGTGGACAGCCCGACGATGCCGGCGCCCACCACGATCACCGATCGCGGGCCGCCGTCGAATCCGTCGCCGCCGAACATCACGTCACCTCCACTGGACGGCTGCTCCGGGCAGGACCGTCCCCACCGATGATGGCGGGCATGTCCGGCAGGCGGTTGCCCGGTGAGGACAACCCGGCTAGGAGTTTTTGTCGGGCACCGACAACGTGAAACCGTCGTCATCTGTAGCGGCGAGTTCGACCGTCATGGCCAGCCGCTTGCGCGCGTCGGTGAGGTCGAGGTCGGTCACCTCGGCCATCTTGCGCAGCCGGTAGCGCACGGTGTTCTCGTGCACGCCCAGGCGTTCGGCCGCCTCGTGCAGATCGCCCTGCGCGGCCAGCCAGGCCCGCAGCGTGTCGACGTAGCGGGTCGCGTGGTGCTCGTCGTGGCGCCGCAGATCGGCCACCGGACCGCGCTGCGGGGTACGGCCGACGCGGGCGGCGATCCGCAGCCGCCGCAGCACGATGTCGTCCCAGGACTCGTCGTAGGCGGGCGCTTCGCCGACCCCGCCCTGCATCTCGTGCAGCGCCAGACACTCGTCGGCTTCGTCGCGAGCCGTAGGAAGCTCGAGAACCGTTGCGGTGCTGCTGATCCCGGCGAGTATGGTGGCCCGCTCCGGCAGGGCGGCGCGCAGGCTGTCGACCCAGTGCCGCGCGCTGCCCGCCGGGTCGCTGGGCAACACCGTGTAGACGGTGGTGTCCGACAGCGTGCTGCGCCCCGGCCGGGACCACCCGAAGCCCATGGTGGCGCGTTCGAAGGCCAGCAGCAGCGCGGCGTGGCGTTCGTCGCCGAGGCGGGCCCGCAGCGCGATGACCCGCAGTCCCGACGGGGGCAGCGCCAGCTTGCTCACCACCGTCGGCGCGTCCACCGTGCCCTCCAGCAGACCGATCACCAGGTCGGACTCCACCTGCCGCTCGAGGTCGGCGCTGGCCCGCGACCGCAACAGGTGCAGGGCGACCATGCGGGCCCCGTCGGCCAGCGCGCGCAGTTGGTCACCGCGCAGTTCCTCGGCGCACGCCACCCACACCGAGCCGAGCAGTTCGCGACCGGCGCGGGCCGCGATCACCATCCGGCCGGCGAGCCCGTCCGCGGGTGACGGGGCGACGAACATCGGCGCGTCGGAGCTCGCCAGGTGCCGGGCCACGCCCCGGTCGGTGAACAGCGCACGAAGCCGGTCGGGTGCCTGCCTGCCGAGGATGGTCGCGACGCGGGCGTCGTCGGTGTGCTGCTGCATCCGCGAGTAGGCCAGCACCCGCCAGTGCCGGTCCTCGATCGTGACCGCGCCGCCGATCGCGTCGGACAGGCTGTCGGCCAGCGCGAAGAGATCGGTCGGGCCGCGCCCGGACTCGGTCTCACGGCCCTCGAGCACCAGCCCGAACACCACCGCGGCCAGCTCGCTCCACGACACCTCGGGGTCGACGGTCAGCACCGCGGGCTGCCCGGGCTCCGCCGCGACCGCGCCGCCGTCATCGCCGCGCACCAGCACCACCGCGGCCCTGGCCGCCCGGGCCCACGTGAGCGCGGTGGCCACCGAATCGGCTCCGACCGCCAGCAGCACGTCGCCGACGACATCGCGATCCTCGCGTAGCACCACGGTGCGCAACTCGGTGGAGCGCGGCGTCGAACCCGTCCGGAACTGGACTCCGTACCCGCCGAGCACATTGACGAGCCGGTCCAAAGTGACCACACGAGCTCCCCACGCCGACCGACGTGCTCAGCCTAGTGTCGAGGTTCCGCGGCGGGCCGGCAGAACCGGCACTGCGGTTGAATTGCGGGCGTGGTGGACGGGAGAGCGCAGGGTCGGCCCAGGGACAGCTCGATCGACGAGCGCGTCCTCGCGGTGGCCCGGGAGCTGCTGGTGGAGACCGGCTGGGACGACCTGAGCATGCGCCGGATCGCGGCGCGCTCCGGGGTGAGCCGGTCGAGCATCAATCGCCGCTGGCCGTCGAAGTCCGAGTTGGTGTTCCACGCGATTCTGGGTGACACCCCGGACCTGGCGCCGTTCGCCGGCACCGATCGGCGGGGCTGGATCGACTGGGTGGTGCGCGGGAGCAGGCAGCTGTTCGCCCGTCCCGAGGTCCGGGCGGCGGTGCCCGGCCTGTTGCTCGCGATGTCGGAGAACGACGCGCTGCGGCGGCGGCTGTGGGCGGAGTTCAGCGGCCCCGCGGTGGCGTTGTTCGGCTCGGGCGACGACGCCGAACTGGACGCGCGCACGGTGCTCGCCCTGGCGGCGGGCGCCGCGCTGCTGCTCTCCACCGTCGCCGTGGAGGACGACACCGATGTCGTGCACCGGCGCATCGCCGCGTTGCTCACCGACGCGGTGGCCGGTGAGGCTCAGCCGAACTCCAGCAGGGTGTAGGCGCCGCGGTAGTTCCTGGTCGGCTTGAACCGCCAGAACGCCGGGAACAGTTTCTCGAACACCAGACCGCGGCCCTTCGGCATCGGAAGGTCGTGCACCGCGCGGATTCCGGGGACCGTGATGGCCAGATCGGCGAGCTGATCGGGCGTCAGGCTGAACGGCATCGGCGGAACGCGGTACCGGCGGGAGGCCCGCATGCCCTTGGGCGCGAACTTCTTCACGAGCACGGGCGGCAGGTCGAAGATCATCTGCCCGCCCGGGAATCGCTTCGCGCACTCGGTGATCAGACGCATCGACTCGTGGGGTTGCAGGTACATCAGCAGACCCTCGGCGGTGATGAACACACCGTTGGTGGTGTCGACGCGGTCCATCCACGAGAAGTCCAGTGCCGACTGCGCGAGCGTGGTGATCCGGTCGGACGGCGGCAGCAGGTGTTCCCGGAGTGCGATGACTGGTTCGAAATCAACCGTCAGCCAACGGAAGTCGAGGGCGGGTCGCGCATCGCTGAGGCGCCAGAAGCTGGTCTGCAGACCCTCGGCGAGCGCGACGACCGTGGCCGAGGGGTGCGCGTCGAGGTACTGGAGGGCGGCCCGGTCGAAGGCCAGTGAGCGCAAGGCCATCTCCTGGCCCTTGCGACCGAACTTCGTGAAGTCGACGTCGATGGCGTCGACGAGCCGGATGGCCATCGGGTCGTCGATGATCGCGTTCGGGTGGCGGGCCTGGTGCGCCCGCCCGTTCAGCGTGAGCAGCGCGGTCTCCGAGATGCTGCTCAGGGCGCCGGCGTCGACTTTCTCACTGTCTGCGTGATCCACCGCATCCAACGTATACGGTCCGAGGATGAGCGGAATCTCGGTGATCACGGGCGGTGCGGGCGGTATGGGTGTGGCGACGGCGCGGATCGTCGGCCGCGACCAGCCGGTGGTGCTCTGCGACGTCCGCAAGGAGCGGCTCGACAGTGCCGTCGCCACGCTGAAGGACGTCGGCATCACACCCACGGCCGTGCACTGCGACGTCACCGACCGGAACGCCGTGGCGGCGCTGTTCGACACCGCGCAGGAACTCGGGCCCATCGCGTCGGTGATCCACGCCGCCGGTGTCAGCCCGAGCATGGGCGACGCCGAGTACGTCATGCGGACCAACGCGATCGGCACCCTCAACGTCAACGAGGCCTTCTACGCCAGTGCCGGTGAGGGCGCCGCGATCGTCAACGTGGCGTCGATGGCGGCGCACCTGCTGCCGGAGGAGATGATCCCCGTCGGCCAGTTCGCCCGCGCCCTCGAGGACGAGAGCGCCTTCATGGCGGACATGCTGGCGGCGTGCGGGATCGTGCCCGAGGAGGCGCAGTCAGGGATCGCCTACGCGTTGAGCAAGAACTTCGTCACGTGGTTCAGCTCCTCGCAGGCGGAGCGGTTCAACGGCCGCGGGCTGCGCATCGTGTCCGTCTCGCCCGGGTCGGTCGACACCGAGATGGGCCGGCTCGAGGAACAGGCCGGCGCGGGCGCGATGGTGGCCGACGCCGCCGTTCCGCGCTGGGGCAAGCCGGAGGAGATGGCCGAACTGTTCGCCTTCTGTGCCGGCGACCGGGCCGGCTATCTCACCGGAACCGACATCCTCAACGACGGCGGAGTGGTCGCGTCGGTCCGGGAGCGAGCCCGGCTGGCCGCCGAGAAAGGCTGAGCGTCAGCGCGATCCGGTCACTCACCGCGGGTGCGGCGGGCGCGCGCGACGCTTGCCCTCGTGCATCGCCGCCACCCGGGCGACGGGGATGGTGCGGCCGTGTTCGATCAGGTCAGCCGGTAGGCGTTGCGGTGCGGGCATCGACTCCGCCCAGGGGTCACGGCCGTTGAGCGCGTCGATCGCGGTGTGCACGGTGAAATCCGTCGGGGCCACCGAGGACAGATCCGACCAGTCGACAGGAAACGACACCGGGGTTCCCGGGCGCAGCCGCGGGCTGTAGGCCGCCGCGACCGTCGCCCCACCGGCCCGGGTGGAATCGACGAAGACCTTGCCCTGCCGGTCCTCGACGATGAACGCAGTGGTGGCGATCGACGGGTCGAGAGCTTCGGCACGGGCCGCGAGGGCCCGCGTCGCGGCGGCCACATCCTCGACCGGCGCGCGGTCGTCGACCGGGACGAAGACGTGTAAACCCTTGGCGCCGCTGGTTTTCACCGCCCCGGCCAACCCGATGTCGGCGAGCGCCCGGCGCACCAGATGCGCCACGGCGACCACGGCGGCGAAGTCGTCGTCGGTCGGTGGGTCCAGATCGAGCACGAGGTGTGTGGGCCGGTAGATGTCCCCGGCCAGACCGAGGGTCGGGTGGTATTCGACCGCACGCTGATTCGCCAGCCACAGCAGCGTGCGCCGGTCGTCGCACAGCGGGTACCGCACCTCGCGGTGTGAGCTCTCCGCCCAGATGGTCACCGTCTTCACCCACTCGGGGGTGTACTTCGGCACGTTCTTCTGCATGAACGGCGCGCGGCCGCGCAGTACCCGCAGGACGGTGAGCGGCCGGCCGGCCAGGCCGGGCAGGATCCGGTCGGCCACCGCGTCCAGGTAGTCGACGAGGTCGCGTTTGGTCGCCCCGGCGTCGGGGCTCAGCGGTTGGTCGAGGTTGGTCAGGTCGACCCCGGCCCGGCTCTCCCCGGCGCTCACCCGTCCGACTCTAGGCGGGATCGGGCGACTCGGGTGTGCCATCGTCCGGCCTCGACGGGCGCCGACGCCAGCGTCGATACCCGCGGTGCGCGGCGAACGCGCCCACGACCGCCGTCACCACCCAGATCCCGATCGCGGTGTACGCCAGCGGCGATGACAGGTCACCGATCGACGCCCCCAGCGCGGTGTAGACGAACGCGCGCGGCACCGAACCGATGAACGCCCCGACCGCCATCTGCCACAACGGAACACCGAACGCCCCGAACGCATACGAGGCCAGCGCGTCGGAGACGCCGGGAATGAACCGCTGGCCCACCACCGCCCACAGGCCGCGCCGAGCGATCTGCGCGTCGATCAGATCGGCACGTTCGGGCCCCAACAGTGCGCGGGCGCTGTCCCGTCCGGCCCGCCGACCCACCAGGCTGGCGACGACCGCCGTGCCGACCGTCGCGCCCAGCGTGACGAAGGTACCCAGCACCGGACCGAACAGCAGACCGCTGCCACCGGCCAGCAGCGCGCCGGGCACGAACAGCGCACCGAGCGCCGCCGACACCACGACGTAGGTCAGCGGAGCGACGGGTCCGGTCGACGCCACCGCACCGCGGACCGCGTCCACGTCGATCACCCGCTCGACCGCCACCAGGTAGAAGACGACGGACACCAGCGCGGCGAAGAGGGCCAGCCGCGCGATGTGGCGCCGCCGCGAGGTCACGGCGCCATCCTGCCGTAGCCGCACGACACTGTCGCATCCGGTCACCGGGCAGTACCCTCGGGCCATGTCCAGCCGGCCCGGTACGACGGATTCGGCGCCCCCGCTGCAGAGTCTGCTCGCCCGCGCGGGCGGAATCCGTGGACTGGTCTCCACCGCCCTGCCGGTCGCCGCCTTCGCCCCGACCTCGGCGGTCTCCGGACTGGTCCCCGCCATCGTGGCCGCGCTCGCCGCTGCGACCGTCGTCCTCGCGTGGCAACTGGCGCGCGGGGAGTCCGCCCGCCCGGCGGTGCTGGGCTTCGCCGCGGTGGCGCTGTGCGCGGCCGTCGCGTGGATCACCGGCCGCAGCAAGGACTTCTACCTGCCCGGCATCTGGATGTACCTCGGTCTGGCCGTCGTGTTCACGCTGTCGGTGGTGGTGCGCAGGCCCGCGGTCGGGGTGGTGTGGGCCTGGTTCACCGGCCGCGACGGCTCGTGGCGCGGTGTGCGGCGGGTCCGGCGGGTCTTCGACGCCGCGACGCTGATGATGGCCGCGGTGTCGTGGATGCGCTTCGGAGTGCAGTACCACCTGTACGACAGCGACCGGGAAGGCCTGCTGGCGGTGGCGCGGATCGCGATGGGCTGGCCGGTGTTCGTGGTGACCTCCACGGTGATCTACCTGTCGATCCGCACCGCCAACCGGGCGCTGACTGTCTCGGAGACCTAACGATCCAGTTGTGTCTCGGTGTCGGCCCTCGCCTCCGCCGGGTCCTACATGGTCGAGTGGACGGTGATGCCCACCTCCCGCTTCCTCATCCGTTGGTCCGTCGCCGCGGCGGCGGGTACGGCGCTGCTGAGTCTCGGCGCGCTGCCCGCCGCGGCCGCACCCGCCTCCGACGCGCAGGGTTTCGTCGACTCCACCGCCCGCTGCGCCTCGCCGAGCACCGCGGTGGCGTACGGCAGAACCGACAGCTCGCGCATCGCGTTGTGCAAATCGCCCGACGGCAAGTACCAGTACCGCGGGGTGCGGGTCCGTGACGGCGCCAAGCTGATCACCGCGGCGACGGCGACGGGCGACGGCGAGTACGTCGCCTCGAACAACGTGGCCACCTACACCGTCACCTCGGAGGCGCTGACCGTCACCATCGGCGACGACGTGGTCCGCGAGGAGACGATGCTGGAGTTCCACGGCCAGGCGGCCCCGAGCGCGCCGGCGTCGCCGGGTCCCGGGCCCGCACCCGCCAAACCCACACCGACCACTCCGCTCCCACCGCCGCTGCCCGCCGAGGCCGGGCACCGCGGCACCTAGACGCTGAGCCGTCGGTAGCGCTGCAGGCGGCGCAACCCCGCCGTCGGCACCGGACCGTCGCTCGGACGCAGCGCCGCCTCGACGCGCGCGCGGACCGCGTCGACGTCGAATCCGGTGCCGATCGCCACCAGGACGTTCGTGGCGCCCGGCGTCCCCGCCGCGACGTGCACGGACGGGCCGACGACGTTGACGACGTAGCGGCGCGCGCGCTCCCGGTAGCGGACCGCGACCGTGCCCTTGAGCCGGTACACCCCCGCGGGCGGCTCCTCGAGCAGGTCGAACAGCCCGCCGGGGTCGACGCAGCCCTCGCTGGTCGCCGTCACCGACACCGCGTGCACGTGATGGTGGGGTTCGTCGTCGGCGCCGTCGATCAGCAGTTCGCGGAAGGACAATTGACCGACGGGGGAGTCCGCGTCCGGCACGTCGTACAGCAGCGCCGGATCGACCCGGCCGCCGACGGCGCCGACGATGTGCGCCTCCGGATGCCGTTCGCGGACCCGGGCTTCGATGCGCTCGAGCGCGGCGGCGCGCTCGTCGTCGGGGATCTGGTCGAGTTTGTTGACCACCACCAGCGAGGCCGCCGAGTAGCGGGCGGGCGGCGCGCCGCCACGGTCGACGGTGTCGAAGTGCATGGCGGCGTCGATGACGTCGACCACACCGCCGGGCCGCACCCGGTCCACGCCGCTGAACCGGATGATCCGGGACACCGCGACGGGATCGGCCAGACCGCTCGCCTCGACGATGATCGCGTCCAGGCCCAGCTTCGGGTCGGCCAGCTTCTCGAGCGCGGCGTCGAGGCCGCCGTCGTCGGGCAGGCAGCATATGCAGCCACCGGCGATCGACGCCGGTTCGTCGACCTGGCCGGTCACCAGTGCGGCGTCGACGTTGAGTTCGCCGAAGTCGTTGATCACCACGCCGACCCGGGCATCGGGCGCCCGCAGCACGTGGTTGAGCAGGCTGGTCTTCCCGGCACCCAGGTAGCCGGTCAGCGCGATGACCGGGATTGCCGACACCGGACCCCTTTCCGCAGTGCTCATTCCGGTGCTCGTCCCCGGGCTCGCCGGAATTCTAGGCGTCGTCGTTGACACCGGTATTAGCATCGGTCTCCGGGTCGGGTGGTGACGCGCGACTGTGGGGGTGGGAGTGAACGTCTTCGGGACGTGGAGAGCTGTGCGCCGGCTGGCCGGGGCGACCGGTCTGGCGTGGGCGGCCGTGGTCGGCGGCGTCGTGCCCGCGGCGGCGGCGCAGCCGTGTCCGGACGTCGAGGTGATCTTCGCCCGCGGCACCGCCGAGGCACCGGGGGTCGGCGGGACGGGGCAGGCGTTCGTGGACTCGTTGCGCTCGCAGATCGGCTTCCGGACCCTCGGCGTGTACGGCGTCAACTATCCGGCCAGCAATGACTTCACGAACCCCAACTTCCCGAGCACCGTCGTCGACGGGATCCGGGACGCGACGAACCGGGTGCAGGTGATGTCGGTCATCTGCCCCAACACCCGCTTGGTGCTCGGCGGGTTCTCCCAGGGGGCGATGGTGTCGGGATTCGTCACCGGCGACGCGGTGCCCCAGGGGGTGACGCCCGCCCCGATGCCGCCGGCGCTGGCCCCGGACGTCGCCGACAACGTCGCCGCGGTCGTGCTGCTCGGCAAGCCGTCCGGGCCGTTCCTGCAGAAGTACGCGATGCCCCCGGTGGTCACCGGACCGCTGTACGCCGCCAGGACGATCGAACTGTGCGCGGCGGGTGACCCGGTCTGCGGCCCGGGCGGCAACACCACCGCGCACTCGTCGTATCCGGTCAACGGCATGGTCCACCAGGGGGCGGGGTTCGCCGCGACCCACCTGTGAGGCGTCAGCGGGCCCGCGCCGGTTCGCCGGCGGCGAGGCGTTCGCGCTGCGGCACCACGACGTACCTGGGGTCCTTGGTCGACTCCACCCCGGCCTCGAAGACGCCGAAGCGCTGCAGTGCGCTGCCGGCCAGAAGCGCCGCGCCCGACAGCGCCAGCGCCGCCCGGTTCCGGCCGACGACCGCCCCGGCCGCGCCGCCGACGGTGAGGATCTCCGAGAGCTGACGCAGCCGGTGCGCCCTGCCGGTGGTGTAGGCCTCGCCGACGACACCGAGCCGGTGCTCCATGGTCCGCGACGCGGCCACCTCGAGTGCCGCGCCCGCGACCGCCATCCGGCGCGCCGGGCCGGATTCGCCGAGCGGTGCCAGCAGCATGCCGAGCCCGCCGCCGCTGGCCGCCGCCGACCCGGTGAACACGAACGGCAGGTAGGGGTGTGCCTCGTTCCAGGCGGGAACGGCGGTGTGCGACAACAGGACCGCGGTGTAGGACGCGACTGCGGGCGCCACCGCCGCGGCCTCCAGTCCGGCGGGCCGCGCCGCCCAGCCCAGCAACCGGCCCACCCGGGTCCGCCGCAGGCGCGCGGGCATCAGTTCGGCCACGGCGGCCACCCCAGCGCCGGGCCCGTAGGCGCCGAGGACCCATGTGCCCATGCTCATCGGCGAGCTGGGTTTGGCGACCCGCAGCATGTGGTGGAACCGTTCGGGCCTGCCGAGGTCACCGATCAGGAAGTACATGCTCGCCAGCAGGCTCACCAGCGAGCCGATCCGCGAGACCCTCCGCAGGCCGGGCCGACCCGTCAGATCCGCGCCGGCGCCCAGCATCGCCGAGCCGGCCGACAGCCCGCCCGTGAACAGGTAGGCCGCGATCATCCAGTTCCACACCGGTGTCTTGAGGATCTGCCGCCCGTAATAGGACCGGAACTCGGCCTTCGGCACCGCCAACTGTTCCTTCACGAGCGCCTCGCGAACGCGGACACCGCGATGCCCACCAGGGCCGAGGCCGCCATCCCGGCGTAACGCCACATCGCGGCCGCGTCACGGGTGGGCACCACCGGATCCGGCGGCAGCCCATACACTTCCGGCTCGTCGAGCAGCAGGAAGAAGGCGCCGTCGCCGCCCACCCCGTCGTCGGGGTCGTGACCGTACAGCCGCGCCTCGGTCGCCCCGCGCTCGTGCAACTGCTCCACCCGCAACGCCGCGCGCTCCCGCAGTTCGTCGAGCGGGCCGAACTGGATCGAATCCGTCGGACACGCCTTGGCGCACGCCGGTTCGAGGCCGTCGTGCAGGCGGTCATAGCACAGCGTGCACTTCCACGCCCGGCCGTCACCTTCACGCCGCTCGATCACCCCGTACGGGCACCCCGACACGCAGTACCCGCAGCCGTTGCAGATGTCCTGCTGCACCACGACGGTGGAGAACTCGGTGCGGAACAGGGCCCCGGTCGGGCACACGTCCAGGCAGCCCGCGTGCGTGCAGTGCTTGCAGACGTCGGAGGCCATCAGCCACCGGAAGTCGGGCCGCTGCCCGACCATGTCGATCCCCGCGCCGCTGACATCGGGCATGCCCAGATCGACCGCTTCGCGTTGGGGGACCGGCTGTTCGATGAACGCCACGTGCCGCCACGAGTTCGCACCCAGGTTGCCGGTGTTGTCGAACGACATGCCCAGCAGGTTGAAGCCGTCCCCCTCTCCTGAGACGGGGACCTCGTTCCACTCCTTGCACGCGACCTCACAGGCCTTGCAGCCGATGCACACCGAGGTGTCGGTGAAGAATCCGACCCGTTCGGGGTGTTCGGAATAGCCCGCGTCACCGGCCGGATCCGCGAGTGGTCCGTAGAAACTGTTGCCGCTCATGGCGTCTCCTCGGTGTGCTCGGTCGACGCCTTCGTCGTGTCGAGGTCGGTGCCCGTGTCGATCGTGATGCGGGCTCGCTGTCGGTACATCGCGATGTACTCGAGCAGCGCGGTTCCGCGCGGGCGGCGCCCGGGCTGGATGTCGCACGTGGCGACCTTGCTCTCCTGGATGAACACGTTGGGGTCGGCGACCACACCGAGCAGGTCGTTCACCACGTCGCCGTCGACGAGCCCGGCGTTGCCCCAGTGGTAGGGCATCCAGATCTGGTGCACCACATGGTCGTCGATGCGCAGCGGACGCATCCGGTCGGTGACGAACACCCGGGCGTCCACGGCTGCCCGGCTGGTGATCACGTGCGCCTACTCCATGTGGGTCAGCCCGCGTTCGGCCGCCAACTGCGGGGACACCTCGACGAACAGGCCGGGCTGCAACTCGGCGAGGTAGGGGAGCTGACGGCTCATGCCGCCCGCGGTGTGGTGTTCGGTCAGCCGGGCCGCGGTGAACACGTACGGGAACACGTCGCCGTGCAGCTCCGGCGGCGACGGGTTCGACGGATTGTCAGCTCGCCCATAGACTTTGCGGGCAGGATTGCCCTGTTGGGCGTAGAGCGGGTTGCGCACAGGCGACTCGTGCGGCTCGTAGTGTGTGGGCAGCGGACCGTCGGCGACGCCGTTCGGCGCGAACAGCCACGCCTTGCCGTCGGCCTGCATGATGAACGGGTCGTCGCCGTGCAGTGCCTCCACGCCCACCGCTTCCGGCGCCGGCCGGTAGTCCGGCGGCTTCTTCTTCTCGAAGTCGGGTACGTCGTAGCCGGTCCACTCGCCGTTCGCCCCCATTTCCGGGTCCCACCAGACCAGCTTCTTGCGCTCGCTCCACGGCCGGCCCTGCGGGTCCGCTGACGCGCGGTTGTAGAGGACCCGCCGGTTCATCGGCCACGTCCAGCCCCACTCGTTCTCGTAGGGCCCCTGCTGATCGTGGGGTGTGCGGCGGGCCGCCTGGTTGACCTCGTCGGCGTACACGCCGCTGTAGATCCAGCAGCCGCTCAGGGTGCTGCCGTCGGCCTTGAGCGACATGTAGTCGTCCACCGCGCGGCCGGTCGTCAGGTCAACGCCGCTGATCCGCCGCAACACGTCCTCACCCGAGGGTTCGTCGCCGTCCATCGCGTAGTCCCAGAACAATTCGAGCAGCGGGCGGTCGCGCTCGTCGGTGGAACCGGCCAGTTTCTCCCGCAGGATGCGGCCCAGGTGATAGAAGAACCACAACTCCGACCGGGCGTCGCCCGGCGGTTCGACGGCCTTCTCGCGCCACTGCAGCATCCGCTGGGTCTGGGTGAACGTGCCGGCCTTCTCGACGTGGGAGGCGGCGGGGAACAGGAACACCTCGGTGCGGCACGTCTCGGGGGTGATCTCGCCCGTCTCGATCTCGGGCCCGTTCTTCCAGAAGGTGGCGCTCTCGATCTCGACGAGGTCGCGCACCACCAGCCAGTCCAGGTTTGCCATACCCAGCCGCTGCAGGCGGCCGTGCGCCGACCCGACCGCGGGATTCTGCCCCAGCAGGAAGTAGCCGAACACCTTGCCGTCGACCATGTCCATCACGGTGCGATAGGTGCCGTGGTCGCCGCTGATCCGCGGCAGGTAGTCGAAACAGAAATCGTTGTCGGCTCGTGCGTGATCGCCCCAGTACTCCTTGAGCAGCGACACCATGTAGGCATCGGCGTTGTGCCAGAAGCCCTTCTGGTTGCGGCTCTTCACGTCGTCGATGTAGTCGGCCAGCGTCTCCTGACCGGCCTTCGGCATGGCCAGGTAGCCGGGCAGCAGGTTGAACAGCGTCGGCACGTCCGTCGAACCCTGGATGCTCGCGTGGCCGCGCAGCGCGAACACCCCACCGCCGGGACGACCGATGTTGCCGAGCAGCAACTGGATGATGGCGCCGGCGCGGATGAACTGGGCGCCCATCGTGTGCTGGGTCCACCCGACGCTGTAGACCAGCGCAGCAGTCCGTTCGCGTCCCGAGTTCTCGGCCCACTTGCTCGCCACCTCGAGGAACTGTTCGGCGGGCACACCGCACACCCGCTCGACCATCTCCGGGGTGTAGCGGGCGTAGTGCCGTTTGAGGATCTGGTAGACGCAGCGCGGGTGCTGCAGCGTCGGATCGGACGGGATGGCACCCGCCCCGCCCTCGACCGGCGGACCGCCGGACCCGGACTCGTAGGCCGCGCTCTGCTCCTTCGCCTCGGCGCCGCCTTCCTCGGGGTCGGTCGTCTCGTACTGCCACGTCGACGGGTCGTAGGACGCGGTCTCGTCGTCGTAGCCGGAGAACAGACCGTCGAGATCCTCGGCGTCGCTGAACCGTTCGTCGACGAGGAACGACGCGTTGGTGTATGCGGTGACGTACTCCCGGAAGTCCAGGCCGTTGCTCAGGATGTGGTTGATGACCCCGCCGAGGAACGCGATGTCGCTACCGGCGCGCAGCGACACGTGCCGGTCGGCCAGTGCGCTGGTGCGGGTGAACCGCGGGTCGATGTGCACGACCTCGGTGCCGCGGTTCTTCGCCTCGACCACCCACTGGAACCCGACCGGATGGGCCTCGGCCATGTTGGACCCCATGATGACGATGAAGTCCGAGTTGACGAGATCCTGCTGATAGTCCGTCGCCCCGCCGCGACCGAAGGAGGCTCCCAGACCGGGAACCGTTGCGCTGTGTCAAATACGCGCCTGGTTCTCGATCTGGAGCGCCCCCAGGGCGGTGAAGAGTTTCTTGATCAGGTAGTTCTCTTCGTTGTCGAGCGTCGCGCCACCGAGGCTCGCGACTCCCATGGTGCGGCGCAGCGTGTTCCGGTCGGCGTCGAACTGCTGCCAGCCCTTCTCGCGCGCGTCGAGCAGGCGGTCGGCGACCATGTCCATCGCCGTGTCGAGGTCGAGGTCCTGCCACTCGGTCGCGTACGGCGGCCGGTACTTGACCCTGGTCAGGCGCTGGGGGCCGGTGACCAGCTGCTTGCTGGCAGAACCCTTGGGGCACAGGCGGCCCCGCGAGATCGGACTGTCCGGATTGCCCTCGATCTGGACGACCTTCTCGTCTTTGACGTACACCTTCTGCGCGCATCCCACGGCGCAGAACGGGCAGACGGAGTGGGCGACGTGGTCGGCCTCGGCGGTACGGGGCGTCAGTGTCAGCGAGCGCCCGGACTGCGCGGCCTTACCGCGGCCCAGCGCGTCGTCACCGGTGAGCTGCCGGTACACCGGCCACGACGCGATCAGCTTCCTGACGTCCACACCGTCCTCCTCGAGTGGGCTGGCGATACCCGAAGGGTCTCCGATCAAACCACTTCTACACGAACTCGAACACCGGCGGGATCACGGTGACCGCGACCGCCGCCCACACACCGAACACGGGAAGGTAGCGCGTCTGCCAGCGTTCGGCGCTGGTGAACGGCACGCGGCCGCGCAGGAATCCGGCGAGCAGGCGCGCCGACCACGTCAGGTTCACCAGCAGGACCAGGTTCAGCCCCAGTGCGGTCACCTTGTTCGGGGTGACCCCGAACTCGGCGATCCGGGTGAGCATGGCGACGAGCATGAGCAGATCGACCGCCAGCGCGCTGAGCACGAGGACGAGTTGCAGGCGGTCGAACAGGTCGGCCGGGGCCTGCGGGTCACGCGCGGAGATCGCGTACAGGACGAGCCCGAGGACCAGCACCAGGATCAGGTCCATCAGGATCAACAGGTTGCGGTCGACGCCCACCACGCTGCCGGCTGCCGCGAACGCGACGAGCAGCACCAGCAGCATGAGGATGGTCAGCGGGGTGAACACCCGGGTGAGGACGGGCGCGATGTTCTCCACCACGTTCTGTTTCGCCTCCACCAGCCAGGCGGCGACGACGACGGCGCCCGCCGCGCCGAACGGCAGCACCCAGCTCTCGATCACCCACTCGATGTCCATGCCCAGCGCGTCGAACGCGCCGACGGTCAGCGCGACGAGGACACCGCCGCCGATCCCGAGCAACGCCAGGTAGACGATCCATTCGCCGGTGAACCGGAGGAAGTCCATGCGGCGGCGGTCGGATCGCCACCGGCCTCCCACATAGGCCAGCCCGACCACGAACCACAGCACGATCGGCGTATGGATCACCGCGATCACCTCGGTCGCGCCCTCCGGGCGGAAGGGGTAGCCGTTGAGCACGGCCCCGGCCAATGCGAATGGCAGCAGCAGTGCCGCGGCACCGCGCGGCGGCATCCGGCGCTTCCAGGCGAAGTACGCGGTCAGGAAGGGGAGGACGAACAGTGCGGCGTTGCGGGCGAACGCCTGTTCGCCCAGTAGGGCCGAGCCGACCTTGACCGCGACGGCGGCACCGACCGCCAGCGCGAGCACCACCCACAGTTCGCGGGTCGGGTGAGCGTCGGCGCTGTCCGGGGCGGCGGGCATCAGCACGAGTTGTTTCCACAGCCGGTCGGAGTGCTCGTGCGCGAATTCGCGGGAGATGCCGTGCGTGTTGCCCATGCGCTTGACCGCGACGAGGAACGCCTCGTCGCTCATCAGCCCCGCCGCGGCGAGGTCCGAGATCTGGCTGCGCAGATGGTCTTCCATCTCGTCGGCGTCGGCGGCCGAGATCGACTGATGACGCTCGACGTATCCGCGCCACTGGGCGATCTGCGATTCCAGCGCGGTGTCGGCGTCCATCACGACCACCCCTCGACGAGCGGCGGGCGGGCGTCGCGCCACACCTGGTTCAGCGCGTCGACCGCGACGGTCCACTGACTCCGCCGTTCCGCCAGCATCTCTCGGCCCGCATCGGTGATCGCGTAGTGCTTGCGGCGACGCCCGGTCTCGGAGACCCCCCACGACGCGGACACGTAACCGAGCCGTTCGAGCCGGTGCAGCAGGGGATACAGCATCCCGTCGGTCCACTGCATGCGTCCGCCGGACAGGTCGTGGACGCGTTTGATGATCGCGTAGCCGTAGGACTCGCCCTCGGCGAGGATGCCGAGGACGAGCGGTGTCGCGGTGGCCGCGACGAGGTCCTTGTCGATATGCATAGCGCCTCTACCCTAGCAGCGCTATGTATGGGTTGTTCAGTGTTCAGTGTTCAGTGTTCAGTGTTCAGTGTTCAGTGTTCGCGTGGAGCGCCGTCGCCGGCTGCCGAGGCAAGGTCACTCGCGAATCCAGGTACGTTCAGAATCGCCCAATGGCGCCCAGCCGCAATCGCGAGCATGTCGCGCCGCCATGACATCGGCCCGGAACATGCGACCGGCAGCGTCATCACAGGTCGAGCCGAGTGCGCTTCCCAGATGCGGATCGTCCCGTCGCCGCCTGCGGTGGCCAGCAGCGTGCCGTCGGTATTGAAGGCGACTCCCCACACTTGTCCGGTGTGACCGGACAGTTCGTGCCGCAGGCCTCCGCTCGCCAGGTCCCATATGCGTGCCTTACCGTCTTCAGCGGCTGTGGCCAGGTGTTGATCGTCCGGGCTGAACACCACGTCCCATATTGCGCCGGTGTGGTCCCCGAGCGACATCTGTTCGACCCGCCGATCAATGTGCCATACCCGGGCGCTCCCGAAATCACCTCCGGTGGCCATCCGCCGCCCGTCGAAACTCAGCCCTACCTCCCACACTCGACCTCGGTGGCCGTTCAGACGGCACAACTCCTGTCCCGTGTCGCTGTCCCAGAGACGAACCGTCGAATCCTCACTGACCGTGATCACCTGACGTCCATCGCGGCTGAACTTCACGTCCCATACCTGTCCGGTGTGTCCGGTCAGCGTCACGAGCAGCGCCCCGGTGCAGGCGTCGAACACCCGTGCGGTCCGGTCCTCTCCGGAGCTGGCGATGCGGCGTTCGTCGGGACTCCACGCGACACCCCAGACCGCGGCATCGTGGCCACCGAACGCGCGCAACTCCTCTCCGCTGCCCGTCTCGAACATTCGGACAGTCCCGTCGCCAACGGCGACCAGCAGTCGTGTGTTGGCGGCGTCGAGCGCGACATCATGCGCAGTACTGGGAAGACGTGGCACCGTGTCGGGCGAACTACTGACGGACCAGATTCGGGCGGTACCGTCGCCTCCGCACGTGGCGAGCTGACGCGCATCGGCGCTGAACGTCACCCCGTGCACCGTGCTCGAGTGGCCGTTGAGCGCGAGCAGCTGTGCGCCGGTTCGGGCATCCCAGACTCGCGCGGACCCGTCGTCGCTGCCCGTTGCCGCGAGCTGTCCGTCGGCGCTGAAGGCAACCGACCAGACCGCGTTGGCATGACCGCTCAACAGCATCGTCGTCATGCCGGCTGCGATGTCCCACACCCGGGCGGTTCCGTCGTCGCTCCCGGTCAGGATCTGGGATCCGTCTGGGCTGAAGGTGATCGCGCGCACCTGTGCGGTGTGGTCAGAACCGGTGGGACACGGCTTGCCGGTGCCGCTGTCCCACATGCACACGAGCGGGCGGCTGGCGCCATCGGCGTCGATGCCACCACCCGCGGCGGCGACGCGGTGGCCGTCGGGGTCGAAGGCGATGTCCCACAACGGTCGTCCGACATTCAGCGTTCGTAGGTGCTGCCCTGTCGTGACGTCCCACAGTTTTGCACTGCCGTCTTCGCCACAGGTCGCCAACCGGTTGCCGTCCCGGCTGAACGCAACACCCCACACCTCACCGGAGTGCGCCTCCAAAATGTGCAGGAGGCGACCGTTCTCAGTTGTCCAGATGCGAGCGGTTCCGTCCTCGCTCGCGGTGGCCACTCGTGTCTCATCCCGGCTGACCGCCAGCTTCCACACGCGCCCGGTGTGGCCGGCGAGTGTGCGTAGGATCTGTCCGCTCCTGATGTCCCACACGACCGCGTTGGCATCTTCGCTGCACGTGACAAGGCCGCGTCCGTTGCTCAGAAATCTGACCGCCCATGCCTCGCTGGTGTGGCCGCGCAGCGTCTGCTTCAAGCCAGGGCTGGGAACGGGTAGCGCGCCGCTCCTGAGGCGTCGACGTTGCCGATGCCGAAGCCCGAGGACGTCCGCCCAGGCGGTGAGGCTGACACCCAAGCCCGCGTCAGCGTCTGCGGTGTCGAACAACCCGCCATGCCGCAACACTCCACGCAGCAAGCTCAGCGGCGCGTCATCGGCCACATCGGTCACCTCACACACTGTTCCGACGTCTTGGCCGGCGGCTGCTGCCCCTTCTCGTCGGATCCGTAGTTCCAGCCAACCCAGATCCGAGACCAGATCCCACAGGGACTTCCGGTTGAGGCCTGCCCGACATGCGTGCCACACCAGACGATCCCACAAGTATGGGATCTCCTCGATCAGCGCGGACCAGCCATGATGGCGTAAACCGGAGGCCAGTTCCCACAGACGAAGGTGGACGTCGCTGGTCGGCGCTTGACTCTGGAGGATGAGGAAGTCGTGCACGTGGTCGTGCAGTGTCACGTCCCCGTTCGCGTATGCAGCCAGGTTTTTGGCCACGAGAGTTCGGACCAACCGCTGAGCGTCCTCCGCAGTGGTGTTCCACATCCTCGCCAGTAGGTCGACTGGGATGGCGGCGTCAGCCGGGAAGGCTCCGAGCGACGATGCGAGGCTGCGGTCTGCGGCATCCATCGTGTCGAGAGCCACGTAGAGCGCCTTGTGGGCGGACGATGCGTCATCGCCTTGGCCGAATCGTTCGGCCAAGCCATCGAGGCGTGCGAGCACCGGCGCCCAGGAACCTTCTGCGTCCGCCGTCGCCGCGAACACCGCCAGCGCCAGACGCAGACCGCCCGCGGCGTCGAGAACGGCGGCTCGGTCGTGGGGGTCGCCAGGCACACCGCTGGGTCCCTGCTCGAGAAAGAGTGTGGCTTGGTCAGGTTCGAGTCGTGGTACATGGATGACAGCAGCACCGTCCGGTAGCGCCTCGACGAACCGTGTGGTGAAGAGGAGTCTCGAGTGATCCACTCCCGCGGTGGCGAAGGCCCGTGCCTGCCAGGGGTGCCACACGTCGTCGATCACGATCAACGCAGTCCGCCCCGCGAGCGCCTCACCGAGTTGTTTTGCGCCATCGGATATGTCGGTCGGCGGTGACTGACCGCCTCCGAACGACGTCAGCAGATCGACTTGAAGGCGGCGCACATCCTCGCTTGTCGCGAACTCGCCGACGGTAAGCCAGTAGACACCGTCGTGAAATCGGGGCGCAGACCTCCGAGCGATCGCTGCGGCCAGAACGGACTTTCCTGTCCCACCCTCACCGAGGAGGCCACAGGTTCTGCCCTGCAAGCCATCCGCGACGGCCCGCGTGAACGCGACCAGTTGGTCGGGCTCCCTGAAGTGTTCGGGCAGGTCCGGGACGTCGTTGAGCGCTCCGTCGGTGTCAGAAGCGATGTCAGGCTCCGCGATACCCTCGCCCGTGGATGGCTGCCCCGACACCGTCCGTTCCGTTGGAGCCGTTACGGGCGGCGTGACTCGCGGGCATCGCATGCGGGCATGCTCGCCGACGAGGTTCGAAAGCCGAGTCAGAATCGTGTCACGCATTGCCGGTCGGGATTTGACCAGTAGTTCCCGCTGGATGTCGTTGACGAAGTTGCGCTTCCGTAGGGGATCGTCATCGTCGAGCGCGTTGTACGCCAGGAGAAATATCTGAAAGGACGGGTCTCGCTCCCGGCAAGCTTTCACCGTCGGCCATTCGTACGTTTGGATATAGTCGGATGCGTACCAACTGTCGCTGACCAGGACGATGGCGCCGGCGGCATTGCGCAACGCCTCGAGAATCTTCGGCGTGAATTCTTCCCACATGTCCAGGTTGCGGACATCGCGCCAGACCTCCAATTCACCGCGCGCCCTCCGCGGTTGGAGCTTCCTTTCGATCTTTTCGGCAAACCCCCGCTGCTCACGCGAATAGCACACGAAGTAGTACGGGAGCTCGGCCGTATGCGAGGACAAACTCGTGCTCATTTGCCGCCCCTTGCGGATCAAGCTGGATGGTCAGCGCGAAGTGTCGATCAGCGAGCGAGCCCAGGTTGCGTACCGCGGGCGGAATCAGGCGAACCCGCTGCCTGGATCGTCGACTATTCAAATATTGGTGACACTGGTCAATTGACCATGAGAAGCCTAGCCTCGTAACGAATGCATGTGTAGCCGGATGCAATGGCAGAAGGTGGGGATTCATACAAAGGGGGCATTTGGCATAGCGAGTAATCGAGGTCGCCTGGCAGGGGTGGGCGCCGATCGTCTCGGTCACGCCTAACATCCTTTCGATAGCCTGTGTAGTCGAAGCCCACAACGGTGTGATGAATGCGCGCACACCACGTTGAATCGGCTTTCGCGGCGGCCTGCTTGGATCGGGGACAGAGTGGCTAAGACATTCATTTCGTACGCGCGGCGAGACAAAGCGGACGTCGATCAGTTGGTCGCGCATTTGCACCTCCTGGGCAATTCCCCATGGGTGGACTCCTCCCTGCGAGGCGGCCAGCAATGGTGGGACGAGATACTCCGGCAGATCGCCGCTTGCGACGTCTTCATCGCGACGGTCTCTCGCTCGGCGCTCGAATCGTCGGCGTGTCAACGAGAATTCGACTGGGCCGAGGCCCTTCATAAACCAGTACTACCCGTTGCCCTCGAACCACTGCCCAAGGCGCTCCCGCGCCGCTTTTCGATGCGACACATCGTCGACTATTCCGACTCTGGGGCCCGTGATCGTGCCGCTCTGTCCCTGGCGGGCGGTATCGGCGCCTTGCCGGCGGCACCGTCGTTACCAAGGCCGCTTCCTAAACCGCCCGCGGCACCGTTGTCGTACATCACTGATCTGGTCGATCTGCTCTACCGAAACACGTCATTGAACCATGAGCAGCAGCGTCACATCGTGCAGCGAATCGGCCCCGCACTTCAGTCATCCGACGCAGAAGAACGGCAAGCCGGCAAGGACATTCTTCGAATGCTGAGCAGCCGCAGCGATCTGTATGCGGATGTGGATCGAACGATCTCTCAGCTGACAGGTCGACAACCAGAACAATCGCACCGACCGTGGGAAGACCGGCGCGCCGACGCCTCACCGAGTCATGCGGTCAACGCGCCCGTGCGCAGCCGAAATGAGCACCACAGCCGCGCGAGCAATGTGCCGAAAGATCCTCATCGGCCGAAGCCGCACGGTGGACAACCCGATTCACGCCGCCGAGGGGTTTTCTGGGCGGTCGCTGCGGCGGGCGCTGTTCTCGCGGCGACGCTCACCCTGACTGTCCTGGGGCTCGACCAGACGGAAGGCGGAAGCGGTGACGTCACCGACACGACCGCTGTTCCGCCGCCTGGGTGGTACAACGGCAGTGATCCTGGCGGTGGAACAGCCGAATCCACCGATCCTTCTTCGTCTCCCGTTACCACTCCGCCGACGACCGATCCCATCCCGGTTGACCCGGGCATCGGCCCGTCAGGGCCCGACGAACCCAGTATCGCAACGGATTCCGGCGGTTGATGATGCCTGTGCGCACGTTCTGGCCGGCCCGCCCACATGCGGTTCGTGTAGCCGGCTACTCACCCACAGCACGTGTCAGCGACCGAAACTCGGTCGGATCGTGGACGGGCGGGGGAAGGAAAGAAAGATGAGTCGGTCATCCTTCGGACGGTCGTCGTTCAATCGATCGTCCTTCAATCGGGCGTCAACCCAGCGGAGGCTGGAGAAGCAGCGACGCGATCAACAGCGACGCGATCAACAACAACGTTCGGACAGACAGGGTAAAACAGCGCCGCCTACCGCGCCCCCACCTTTCAAGGACGGCTGGGGAGCACCCGACCCAGCCGATGTGGACAGCCCGCATGCGACGTGGGAGGAAGGCACACCAGCCGGAGCGGTTGCGCCGAAGAACATCGAGTCGACCAAACCAACATTGTCGGGGACGACGAAGCGCACCGGACGCACGGGCGGTGGCAGCGCGCTCGGCCGTGGCGACAGACGAGGTGGATGGCGGGCCCTCCTCCGGAGCCTCGGATTCAGACAACGCCCGGCGAGCTCACAATCGCCGGCGGCGGCTTCTCAGCCATCGGCTCGACCGCCCCGACAAAGGGTGACGATCGGACAGGAGCAAGTAAGGACGCCCGGAGCGCAAACGCGCGAACAGAGGCGGGGCCCGTTCCGGCCGCCTCGACGGTTGCCGAATGCGGGCTGGTATGCGGACCCGTCCCGTCGAGCGCCGCTGCGGTGGTGGGACGGCAAGGGCTGGACCGGCCGAACCGCGAACGGCCGGGGTGAGAGAGCGTCGGATGACCTCGGCCGGCCGGCCGAGTCGAGCGTTCCTCCGCGGCGCGGCGACAACAATGGCCGCGGGATGCCGATTGAGACACCCACTTCCGGCGGCCGGCTCAAGCCAAAGGCCGAACGATTGCGTAACCGCATTCCAAACCGGCAGAAAGTGGTGCGATCGAACGATGCGGGCGCGCCCGCCGAGACTGCGCGACCACCTCAAGTCACTCAATCGGCGAACCACGGACCGCAGAGTGCGGACCCAAACGCACCGACCCTGTACGGGCGCGGCATACGTTCGTACCTCTCAGGGCGGACACGCCGGGACCAGCGCGCGGGCCGGACGGACGACGACATCAAAGCGATGCTGACGGCAAAAACAGGGAAGAGTTTCAACGATCTGGTCTTGAAGGAGTATGGGCCGGTTCCGCCCGACAAGGTGGACCCGCTGGAGCTGGAAGCACGGATGATCGAGAAGGGCGAGATCAGGCCGGTTTACAGCGAGACCGAAGATCGCTCTCGCCCGCCACGTAAGACGGTCATCGACGAAGTCTCCGTTCCTCATCCCTATATGGCGGGAAGGCGAGTCACGGAAACGCGAGTCGGTCCCGAAGATCAAGTCGACGCTGCCAAAGAGCAGGGGTTACAGGACGCAAGAGACGAGTTCCTCGGCGGTATGGCAGCCGGACTGGCTGGGATGCGCAGCGCGACTCCGTCGCGACGCAATGCACCTGCATCGCCGGACAAGCCCCCCACCGCCGGCCTGCCGCGTACTGCTCCCCGATCCGGTGTCGACCCGAACCCGAAAGCCCCTCGCCGCGGCGTCCGTCCCAGGGATCGTTCAGCCGGTGACAAACCGGCGAACGACAATATGGTGCCTCGGCCGGGTGGCGTACCGGCGGCCGGGAAGGCGGATCAACGCGGACCTGCGAACGACAATCACGTTCCGCCGAGCACAGGTGCCCTCAGCCCTCAGCCGACGGAAGTCGAGGTTCAACGCACGGGCACGGATGACATGGGCAGTACCCCGACACGTTCGCGGTCACGCGCGACGTCGGCCATCAGGGGGGTAGTTCGTGAGTTGCGACCGAAGGTCGTCAGACCACCTCTCGCGCAACAAGGTTCGGACATTCCGGGACGACCGGCAGGATCTCGGCCGCAACCATCCCGTGTGTTCAAGTTCCTGGGGCGGCGCCCACAGATTCCCCCGTCGCCTAGACCGCGGCCGCCGATGCCGCCGACGCCGGCGAACTCGCCCACTCAACGTCGAACCAAGGTAGAGGTGAGGGCGACGTATGTACACGATCGCTACGGTGAGTCCGTGGTCGGCGGACGTCTAAGCTCGAAGTCCTTTGTACTGACCAGAAAATCGAAGCTTGATTCGAGGGTGGCCGACCACTTCGATCCGCGAACGAAGACGCTCTATGAGTTCAACACCACCCCATGGAGCAAAGTCCCACAGGATGTACTTCGAGAAAAGGTCAACTTCAAAATCCAACAGGTGGGCAAAGATCTGCAACTGAAAAGGGAAAGGAAGATTCGCTCGGCCGTCTGGTACGGAACTGAACCTCTGCCTGCTACTGGGGAAGCAGAGCGCCTTCGCCGAGCGCTGAAAGACGCCGGGATCGAATATAGGGTCGCGCCTTTACCAGCGGATCTGACGAAGTTCTCTCCGCGCTAGGAGAAGCCGAATGATGCGGGGATCAATGGACCGCTCCCGCGGCAGGCAGCCCCAGCCGAACGAACTGATGCATGCCCACGGCCTTGTAGCGGCACTTGTCTGCAGTTCCCATTGCTCGACACAGTGAGGTGTACCCATGAGTCGGTCATCCTTCGGACGGTCATCCTTCGGACGGTCGTCGTTCAATCGATCGTCCTTCAATCGGGCGTCAACCCAGCGGAGGCTGGAGAAGCAGCGACGCGATCAACAGCGACGCGATCAACAACGACGCGATCAACAACGACGCGATCAACAACGCCGAGCCGACTCACAGACGGCGCCGGCGTCGGGTACGCCGAAGCCCTCGCTCTGGTCTCGGATCACAGGACGCGCGAAGGAGTCGAACACCGGTCGCCCGATTGCGAACAAGGTGCCCCGCCCCGCCCCCGGGTGGTACGCCGATCCGTCGCGCCGAGCACCGATGCGATGGTGGAACGGTTCGCGTTGGACCGAGAACGTTCGCAGAAACCCCCCGCCGGCCCCCAAATCCACGACGCATCCACCTGAACAAATCCGGGTCACTCGAGTTGAGCCCAGACCTCACTCTGCGACTGCCCAAGCGCACGGTGGAAGCCAGCGGCCCGGCGGATGGCTGCGCACTGCGTCACGAGTCACCACGCCCGCCAGGAAGAGGCAGAACGGCACACCTAACGGTGGGTATCAATCCGGCCGCGAACCCGACAATCCGCTGAATCTGCCGCATGAGTCTGTGGATATGCCCTGGAGAGGCAAAGGAGCAGGTGTGTCTTCCAGCGAACTGGGCTTCGCGCGGGACCATCGTATGTTCTGGCGTGTATGGAGGGACAAGTACAAGTCCATGGGCGCCTTGAGTAAGAAGAATCTCCGCAGGATCGAAGCGGGGAAGTCCCCGATCGTCGACCGCGCCTGGATCTCGAAGTACCCGCAGCACAAGGGCTTCAAGGGGCAGACATTGGATCATCACCATGTGGGTCAGGGTGGCGCAACGGTTCCCGTCCCGAGAGGTCTTCATCAGAAACACTCCGTGCTTCATCCAGCACGTCAGGTCGTGGCGACGCCGAAAGGTCAGGTCAACCCCCTCAATCCTCCGCAGACACGGGCGGAGAACAGCGCCAACGTGGCGCGTCACTTCCCTGGTAGGAAGCCACCGAACATAGGGAAGATCCCACCGAACTCCCCGATTGCGGCTGAGCAGAATCCCGTACCCGTGCCACCAACGCCAAGCCCGGTCAGCGGTCTACGCTCCGCGAAGATCGCACCTGCGCGCACGGGCTCCTCACCTGCCATAGCGAAGCTGCGGCCACGGGGCGGTGGAACGGGCTTCCTACGCGCCGTCGGCAGGACCGCCGGCGTTCTATCGGTTGTGACACAGACAGTCGACGTCTACAAGATGTGGAAGCACGGCGCCTGGGAAACTCCCGTCGGCACCCTTGTGCACGACGAACGGAAATACACTCGCCACGTCTTCGAGACGTGCTACGGCGAGAACATCGACAACTACGAAGGGAAAGTTGTCGATGACGGCAGCGGCGTGAAGTTCTTGGTACGCGACGGATTAATCTACGAATGGGACGACAAAGCGCAGAAGGCACGTGACCGAACACCTCTGCGTCGCGACGGGGAGCCGTGGCGTGAGCGGCCCGAAGCCTGAAACCGACCGCCGCTCAGATGTTGTCGGCCTCGACATGGCGTACGCGAGCAAGTTCGGGCGCCCGCACGAGTTGCAGTCCGGCCGAGGCGAGCAGTCCAGGAATATCTCGCACGAAGGCACGGTTCATTTCGGCGATCTCACCGGGAAGCTCGTCGAACGGAACCATGTGAACGTCACCGCTGTCAGTTCGTTCGTCCTTGGATGGTCGAGATCTTCGCTCGTCTCGCCACCGATCGTGCTCCATGGCCGCGAGCGTCTCTACTTCCGAGGCGCTCAGTTCGAACTGCGATGCGGCCCAGTCGCGTAACGGCGTCACCTCACACCCGATAGCGCGCAACTTGACCGGTATGTGCCGTGCCTGTGCGCGACTGGACTCGCGTCCTGCTTTGTCCGCTTCCGACCACGGTGGTGCGGTCACGCCCCTGGCCGCGGTTTCAGTCCGCCAACGCCGGTGGATCGCCTCGGCGATCGTCTCGAACGAACCGCCCTCAACCAAGCCGACAGAACAACTGCGTTCGAGGGTCGGAAAGACGTGAATGTTGTACGCACCGGCGTGCCGGGCGTCGTCGAGCAGTCCTGCCACCCCGTCAGTTCGGTCCAGTGCGACGACCACGGGCACGCCGTCGTCGAGCTCATATCGCAATCTCAGCGCTGTGGTCAACCCGTCTTGGTCTCGATACGCCGCGACATAGGCCCGAGACGGGGGTGGTATCGCAGGACTGTCGGCTTCTCGCCCGCTGATGATGAACCTACACACATGCCCAAGCGCGGGATGCGTACTCAGGAGTGCGCTGATGCGGTCGGCCGCCATCTCATCGACAACGCTGACAATGAGCGATTGGTGGTCCCCCCTGTGTGTTTCGAACCACGCTTGTGCGGCGTGATAAACCACCCAGGAACCGAGGGCGTTGAGATCGGCGACGATGATATGCACTGAACTGCGGTCGGTATCGATCGGAACGTCCCGCAGCATCAACCGCGCTCCGATCTCCTCGGTGTTAAAGAAGTCCAGCGTCGACGAGGCGCCGGCGCGGCGTGCTTCGTGGACGCGCAACAACACACACAGCTCGGGGTCTCCCACCCGCGCGAGGCATCTCAATCGGCCGCGGCGCCTCGCCGCACTCAAACGCCTCGCAACAGCGACTATCTCAGCGTTCAGCGCGTCGTCTGGTGTCACGGCGAGTAGTCGTGCGGCTCGATGCACCCCTGCGGCCTGCAGTACGCGGGGTAGCCGTGCGTCCCCCACCACTACCGGCACCCCTAATGCGCGGCACAATTCGATGTGTGGGTTGGCAGCGTCGATGTCGACTGCCACCACTTTGGTACCGGTGCCGTCGAGCTCGCGGAGGAATGTCGCGCCGATATACCCGAGGCCACAGATGATCACGTGCCCCCGCATATGCGTCGCGCGCATCTGTTGGAGACGATCGCGGAACAGCAGGGTCAGTGCCTCCAACCCGGCGTATCCCGCGACGGCAGGGCCCAAGAATCGAGCAATGTCCAAGGCCAGCGGGAGGTGCGGATCCAACGGTGCGTAGGTCAAGAACGTCCTGAGGCTCCAGTAGATTGCATCGCTTGCCGCCGGCGGAGTCCCGTCAGCGTTCGTGAAGTACTGCCAGTAGCCCACGCAGCCCAGTACGAATGCGGTGAGTGCAGCCACTACCAAGATATGCCAGCGATAATTCAACGCAGCGCTGGCAATGTGCTGAGCCATGGCCTTCGCGGTCATAGATAACACCTCCGTCGGCGTGCGGGCGGGTCAGGGACGACGGGCGGGGATACCGAGAGTTGCACGCCACAGATGGTGCTCGTGCGTGATCACCTGCTCGGCCTCGTCCACCAGGTCCGGCCACCGTCTTTCATCGACGGCGGACTCGACCACCGATGCGACGGCTGCCAACTCCTGACTTGTACTGCCGTACACGGATGCAAGCCGTTCGTACTGTTTGGCCTGCAACCAGGTAGCGGCTGCTGCCGCCGCTGTGGCGAAGATTCCCAGCAGGTCGACGGTGATGAAACCGGCGGCTTTGCACGCGGCACCGATGAGGCCGACAAACTCGAACGCGACCGCAGCCGTCATCCAACGATGCGCTCTCGATGCGTTGAGCGCGGCGTTGGCCGAATACCACGTGTGCTGCCTGCCAATCCGGTCCCGCAGATACACATCCCGACGCATCTCGAAATCCAGGTCGCGTACCTCGTGCATCGCAGGCGAGATCTGGCGGTCGCCGACGACCGATTCGACAACCATGTCGGTGTGTTCTTGCCACACGTCCTTCAACTTGGACAGGAACCTGGCATCGACGTCAGTCACGCCCGTCTCGAAGGGAGCTCCGTGCGCCATATAGCGCCAACTGAGTGTCTTGGCGTGCTCGGCGACCGCCCGACCTTGATGCCAAACTCGGTCCTGCCGCCGGAGGGCGAGCACGAGCTCGGCAGCCAGTGAAATTGCAAAGGCAACAAAGGCGACAGCTCCACCCATGTTGATTGGGCCGACGATCCAAACAATGGCACCACCGACTGCAGCAATGAGGAACCCGTACAAGCGGATTTTGAACCAACCGAGGTAACTTCGCTGCGCGGCTGACGACAGGGTGTCGACACTGCGATAGACGGACGGAAAATCATCGGGGTCGTTGACGGCAGTGTTCACTGCGCTTACCTCACGTCGACTGCTTCTTCCCGATCGATTGTCACTGACAAACTGCGGAACCGCTGCCGGAGCGCAATACCGGTGTGTTGCTCGTCAATTCTGTGAGAATCAGGGTTGGACCGGCAGGACGCCCGTCCCGAACTGAATCGAGGAGTAACGAGGCGGTCCATGATTGTGAGAATTCGGGCAGCCCGGCGTATTCGTGGCGGCCGCCGATGGATGCGGGGCTCCGTGCTCGTGCCCGCGCTCTTGGCGATTGCGATCGCGGTGGTCTTCATGTGGGGATTTCACATAACCGGCCAATTCGACGTGGAGACCGGTGACCACAGCTCGTCGAGCAATTGGCAGCGGCTATGGGCGACGCTCGCGTTGTTCACCGGCGCGTACATCTCGCTGAACCCGGACTGGGACCCGATGCCACCAAGGGAGCTGAGTGTCGTCGGGATCATCGCTCTGAGCCTGACCCTGATCACCGCAGGCTCGTTGGTCCTTCTCTCTCGCCGTGTGCGAGATTTCGTGCGGACGATTCGACCCGCTCGTCGGTTGGTCGTGATCGGCGACGGCTCATCGGCCGCCATGTTGGTGACATCCAGTATTGATCGAGGTATCCCGGCGGTACTGCTCACGGACACACGGAGGTCATTGGCCGCCAGGGCCGCCGAACCGACCGTTCCTATCATCGCCTCCGGCGAGATGCCCTCCGCACTCACGAGTTTTCCGGCACGGAGGGCGGTCAAGCGCGCGCGTACCGTCGTGATCGCGACGGATTCCGATCGGTCGAACATGGCTCTTCACACGGAGATGCGCCGCGTGCGCACAAGCGGGCGCGCGTCCTCTGCTGGACGGCAGCCCGCACTCGGCCGACAGCCGAGAGACCTCGTCGTCATACACGACTCCGAGTACGCAGAGTTGCTGCGTCCTGAGTCGCTCGGGAGAGTGCTGCCTGCCAACGAGATCACCTGTCCAGCTGAGAATATCGCGGAGCATGTCTGCCATGTGATCGTTGCGGCGGTGACCGGCTCGAAAACGGAACACGTCAGTGTCGCCGTCATCGACGTGGAGTCGCCCAGCGCGCGCTCTGACCCGCAGCTCAACCTCGACCGAACCATCGACATTTGGGTGCGGCGGCTGTGCAGATCGTTGGAGTTCCTCCGTATCCCTCGCGATGGCGTCGGTTTGGCGGATCACACGACCGTGCCTCGGGTGACTGTCGTCTGCGGGGACCCGCCGACACCAAGTGGAGCAGGAATGCGCATCAAGATCGTCACGGGCGCTACATCCGCCGCGGTCGTGCGGCACGTGCTGACGAACCGAGCCGCAGCGGATCTCTGGATCGCGATCGCAGACGCCGACATGACAAAGGGCGCCGTAGAGCTCCGATACCGGGAGGAGGAGCGCCCGGACGTCTTGACCGGCCGGGAGTGGCTGGGCTCCCCGACGATGAAGTCACCCACGACGAGCGATCGTGAGTTACCCATCCTGGTCCTCGACCCAGCCGATGTCGGCCTGGACGCCACACTCGTCACGGATGTCACGGGCACACAATGGGCCAGAACATTTGACCTGGCCTACCAGATCATGTTCTCCGTCGGCGGTGTCGGATCGCCTGTCACAGGATGGCAACCCGGCGCGCCGATGGGGGAGTCCACACGCGGACTCGAAAGAGAGCGAATCCGGGCAGCGCGTCGGTGCAACGGGTCGGCAGAGGACGCCGCGCGTTCGGCCCGCCGAGAGATCGCCAGCCGATATTCCAGCAAGCGTGCCGCGGAAGTGATGCTGGAGGTGCTGGCAGACCGTGGGTTCGAGTTACGTCGAGCGCTCGACACCAACGCCATCGAGGCTCCGCCGCTGACTTCTGAGGACATCGAATACATTGCGGAGTCCGAGCACCACGACTGGCTGACTCGCACGTGGACGGATACCAGCCGATGGCCTGCCCGGGTGGAACGAGTCATCACCTACAGCACATCACGTGCCAACCAGTACTGCTACCGAGGTCTTGTCGCGCTGGAAGCCAGCGGGGAAACACCGGTCCGTCTTCGGAAAGCTGCCGACTACAACCGCAGGATCGCAACGGAGACCTACCCGGCGATAGCGGCATCCTTCGGCTACGCCATCGTCCGAACAAGCGCACCCGAATCGGATCGACATCGCGAATTCGCTTGTGCCATACAGAATTGCCCGTGCGGACCCGTCGTCAGGGTGTGAGGGCGGTGAGCAGGCGGTCGATCACGTCCTTCGGGTCGCCGCAGTCGGCGAGGAACTGCAACTGAAATCGCGCGCTGCGAATCTGATCGCCCCGGCCATACCTTGCGGCCTCTGAATACCGGTAAAGAGCCTCGTCGAAATCCGTGCCACTTTCCAGGCTCTCATGCAGTACGAGCTCTGCTCGAGTGGCAAGCGCCCAGAAGTCGGACGGATCGTTCGTCAGCGCGACCCGCGTCAAGAAATTGGTGACGGTGACGACTTCCGAAAAATCTGCGCTGAAATGAGCGTCCCGTGGACGATCGCTCAAACGGATGGCCATGGCCAGGTTCACGCCGGTGTAGTAGTCGGGATCGAGCTGAAAACCGAGGCGGTACTGCCGTTCGATCTCGCTGAAGAGTCGGCTCTTTTGACCCGCCGTCAGCGTCGATCGCTGGGTGTGAAGTTGCCTCTTGAGCAGACCACCCCATATGCCGTGCGTCTCCGAATCCACATAGCCGCGCCGTTCCGCTTCGATGAGGAATGCTTCTGCACTACGCCACATTTCCGATCGTGTGCCGACATCACTTGCCGTCTCTCCCAAGCGGCGATACGCCATCACAGACTTCTGGAGCCAGACTCTGTACAGGGGATCTCGTCCGTCTGGTTCCGCTGACTCGAGCAGATCACGGGCACGCCCGTATGCCCCTTCGTCCAACAGGGCGGATGCCAGTTCGATCCGGAGTCCGCGCACCGTTGATGGCGGTAGGCCCTTGGCAGCGCCGATTCGAGTGGCGAGTAACTCGAATGCTTCCTGATCGGGTCGCCGCAGAGCGTCAGTCATTTGCTGTCTGAGATCGGCTTCGAGTCGTCCGTGGTGCGGGCCGCTGAACCGCTGTCGAAAGGGACGGACGACGTCTTCCAGATCAAACCACGCATGAGCTGGGCTATCGGTGTGATCAGAGGTCAACGCCTCTTGTAATACTGGTCTGAGCGCGCGAATCGCCCTCTCTGCCTGCTCGTCTGATACGGAATCGGTACGGCGTACGAAACTGTGGGTCCTGATCATGTTGACGTCGAACGGTGGCGGCTTCGGTTTGAACGATTCGATTGCCGGATCCACGAGAACTGTCGAGCGCGGAGCGAATACGTGTCGTACTCCCAGCTCGTAGGCGACATTGAAGTTCAGGGTGGACAGATCGACGAGCACGATGTCCGAATTGGCGAGTTCTGCGAGCATGCCCGAGTGGATGATGCCGCTGTCGGTCTCCAGGTCGGCGCGCGTCCATGCAGTGTCGAGGTCCTCCATGAGGACGCGGTAGACCTTGTGGAACGCAGCATCGCAATCGACGTAGCGTCCCAATCGGGGATCGCGCTTTCGCCCGTAAGGCATCACGATGAAGGCGGTTCCACTCGATTGGATCGGGTCGAGGTCGACTGTCAACATGCCGCGCTCTTCAGCGCGCAGAACCAGATCGTCGGTCACGCTCAACTCGTCGTCGGCAGTCGCCGGCCGTAGCGTGAAGAGCCATACTCGTTGAGCCTCCGCCGCGGCGAGCGCATCGGCCGCGTCGAGCAAGTGTTGGTTGTGTAGGTGGTAGGTGCGCTCGTCGGCCGGATCCAGATCGAATTCCCTGACCGCGACCGCGTCATTTTGAAGAATTCGGTCGTAATGACTCGTCCACGGCTCACCCCTGACCGCGACGCTGGTTTCTCGGAATCGGTCTCGGTCGAATGGGAGGACCACCTTCACCGGAATCTGCTCAGCCAAAGCCGCCTGCGCGAAGATCATGTCTGCTCCGGAAGCAAGAGCGCCGACAACACACGCGGGTTGCAGCGATTGCAGCAGCCCCCTGATCCGCAAGCGCAACGCGTTCGCACGATCCAATGGCATTCTGGGGTTCGCTCGATCGGCCTCGTCAGCCTGGGAACCGCCGTACACGACAATCACGCCTCAGGCCCCCGTTTCGTTGCGCAACTATCAAGTGTGCGAATTATCCTCGAACAACGACGTCGTAGGCAGACCATTCGCTAGACATCGCGCCGCGGATTGTCGGCACGTCGACGTTCGGCGGTGAGCGTGCGCGTCCCGTCGTCACGCCTGCGGGTGATCCGCTGGGCGTCCAGCCGCTCGAGCAGCGGCACCGCGACGCGACGGGTGGTGCCCAGTGCCCGTTTGGCCTCGGCGACGGTGAACGGCTGGGGGAGCGCCGCAAGGATCTTGGCCGCGTGCCCCAGCGCGTCCGCACCGAGGACGATGCCGTCGGCGATCCGTGTGAGCCGTCCCGCCCGCACCGCCGCGGCCAGTTCCGGTGCGCCGAGCCCCAACTCGGCGAGCGTGTCCGCCTCTGGTGCGCGGAACGGTTCGGCGGCCAGCGACTCCTCGATGTTGCGGACCGCCTCGTCGACCCGCGCCGGCAGCGTCATCCCGGGCTCCCGGACCCTGCCGTCGGACACCTCCAGCGTGGTGTCCGCGAGCAGCGGGGCGACGAGTTCGATTGCCGGCAAACCGATCTCACGGCGCAGTGTCTCCAGCGGCATCCCCGCCGCCACGTCGTGGACGGCCGACCACTGCCGCACGGCAGCCACCGCGTCGTCGCGGCGCCGGCCCCACCACGTCTCGTCGACCATCCACGCCCCGATGCGCCGGCCGGTCTGCGGCGCGCCCATCGCGCGCAGATCGGACACCCGTGCGAACAGCGGTGGGGGCGTGCGCCCCTCGGCCAGCTCCTGGGCGCGCTCGCGGGCCGCCCCCCGCCGCCGCAACGGCGGGGGCCGCACGTCGAGCACCCTCACTCCGGCGGCGATGCGGTGCCGGCCCGGATCACGCAACAGCCCGACATCGCCGACCCGCAGCGGCAACGGCCGCAACAACCGCAGCCGGGCCGCGGCGCCGAGGGGGCGGACGTGCACGGGCACCGCGGCCGAACCGATGTGCATGACGAGGCGAGGGTGCAGGTCGTCGGCCACGCGCAGTGCGACGTCGACCTCATCGGTGTCGAGCCAAGCGCCGGGGGTGCGCAGCGTGTCGCCGCGTCCGATGTCCTGCCGGTCGACACCCCGCAGATTGACCGCGACGCGGGCCACCGGACCGACGGCGCTGCGCTGCTGCCCCAGCGACTGCAGCCCGCGCACGCTGACGCGCCGCCCGGCGTGCTCGAGTTCGTCGTCCACGCGCAGCGTCCCCGCGGCGAGCGTGCCGGTGACGACGGTGCCCGCCCCGCGCACCGTGAAGGAGCGGTCGACCCAGAGCCGGACGTCGGCGGCGTCGTCGGGGTCTGGCAACCGGTCGACGAGGTCGACGAGTGCGGTGCGCACGCCGTCGAGGTCGGTGCCGACGGCGACCGGCGGACCGGCCATACCGGTTCCCGAGAACGCCGTCAGGGCCTGCTCGATTGCCGGTTCCGGGTCGGCGAGGTCGGCTTTCGTGACGACCAGCAGCGCGCGCCGCACGCCGAGCGCATCGAGCGCGGCCAGGTGCTCCTGCGACTGCGGCATCCACCCCTCGGTCGCCGCGACGACGAACATCACCGCCGGGACCGGTCCCACACCCGCGAGCATGTTGGCCACGAACCGCTCATGGCCGGGCACGTCGACGAAGGCCATCTCGCGTCCGCCGATGTCGGCCCAGGCGAATCCCAGGTCGATGGTCAGGCCGCGGCGCTGCTCCTCGGCGAGCCGGTCGGGCCACATCCCGGTGAGCCGCTGGACCAGCGTCGACTTGCCGTGGTCGACGTGGCCCGCGGTCGCGACTACATACATGCCGCGATGGCCTCGAGCAGCTGCCGGTCCTGCTCCGGATCAACCGTGCGCAGGTCGAGGAGGCAGCGGCCGGCCTCGACGCGGCCCACCACCGGAGGCATCCCTGCGCGCAGGGCGGGCGCGTACGACTCGGGCAGGCTGACGCCGGCGCTGGGCAGCGACACCTCCGGGGCGCCGCCCCCGCCGACCGCCGCCACACAGTCGACGGCCCGCGCGTCGGGCAGCCGGTCGGCAAGCCGCTGCGCACGCTCCCGCAGGGCGGCGATGTCTGCGGTCAGCGCGCGCTCGACCGGCGTCGGCGGACCCACCAGGGTTGCCTCGAGCGCGGCCAGCGTGAGTTTGTCGACCCGCAGCGCCCGGGCGGCCGGATGCCTGCGCAGCCGCTCGATCACGTTCGAACCGCCGAACAGCAGACCCGCCTGCGGTCCGCCGAGCAGTTTGTCGCCGCTGGCGGTGACCAGGTCGGCGCCGTCGCGCAGTGCGGTCGTGGCATCGGGCTCGTCGGGCAACACCGGGTGCGGGGTCAGCAGGCCCGAGCCGATGTCGACGACGAGCGGCGCCTCCAACCCCGCGAGTTCGGAGATCGGGACGGTCTTGGTGAAGCCGCTGATGTGGTAGTTCGACGGGTGCACCTTGAGCACGAAACCGGTGTCCGGGCCGATCGCGTCGGCATAGTCGCGCAGATGCGTCCGGTTGGTGGTGCCGACCTCCCGGATGCGCGCCCCGGTCGACTCGAGCAGTTCGGGGATGCGGAAGCCATCGCCGATCTCGATGAGTTCGCCTCGGCTGACCACGATCTCGCGCCCGCCGGCCAGTGTCATCGCGGCCAGCAGCAGCGCGGCCGCGTTGTTGTTGACCACGTGCACACCGCCCGCGGTGGGCACCGCCCGGGCGAGGGCGGCGAGCGCGCCACGCCCGCGGCGGGCGCGTCGACCGGTGCCGAGGTCGAATTCGACGTCGGTCGCCCCGCTGGCCGTCACCACCGCGTCGACGGCGGTCCGGGACAGCGGTGCCCGACCGAGGTTGGTGTGGACGACGACCCCGGTCGCGTTGATCACCGGGCGCAGGCTCACCGCGGCGGACGGCAACGCGGCGACGGCGTGGTCGGCCACCTGCTCGGGGGCGATGTCCCCGGCGCGGGCCCGCTGCTGCGCCTCGGCGACCACCGCCTTGACCAGCGTGCGCCCCAGCAGTCGTTGCGCCTCGGCCAGTCGCGGATCGGCGAGTAGCGAATCGGTGCGGGGGACACGGCGGCGCGGGTCACTCATGCCGCTCCCCGGCGGTGATTTCGGTGTGTTTCGTCGCGCTGGGCGCGACCGACTACACCGAAATCGCGGGGAGTATGGCGGAGGCGGACGGGAATCGAACCCGCCAACGACAGATCCTGCCGTTCGACGATTTTGAAGATCGCGCCGGTCACCAGACCGGATACGCCTCCCTGGCCCATGGCCCCATCATGGCAGGCACCATGGTGGGCATGACGTCTGTGACCTACCGACTCACCCAGTTCGCCCACGGCGGCGGATGCGCGTGCAAGATCCCGCCGGGCGAACTGGAGGACGTGGTCCGCGGGCTGACGGCGGCGCGGCCGCACAACCCGGTCGGTGAGCTGCTCGTGGGTCTGGACGACGGCGACGACGCCGCGGCCGTCCGGATCGCCGGGGACACCGCGCTGATCGCGACGACGGACTTCTTCACCCCGGTCGTCGACGATGCGTACGACTGGGGCCGCATCGCGGCGACCAACGCGCTGTCGGACGTGTACGCGATGGGCGGCCGCCCGGTGGTGGCCGTGAACCTGCTGGGCTGGCCGCGCGACGTGCTGCCGTTCGAGCTGGCCGCCGAGGTGTTGCGCGGTGGGCTCGACGTCTGCAACGCCGCGGGCTGCCACCTCGCGGGCGGGCACAGCGTCGACGACCCCGAGCCGAAGTACGGGTTGGCGGTGACGGGTGTCGCCGACCCGAACCGGTTGCTGCGCAACGACGCCGGAAGGCCCGGCACACCGCTGTCGTTGACCAAACCGCTCGGGATCGGCGTGCTCAACAGCAGGCACAAGGCCACCGGTGAGCGGTCCCAGGAGGCGATCGAGGTGATGACGACCCTCAACGCGCAGGCGGCGGTGGCGGCGCTCGAGGCCGGCGCCGAATGTGCCACGGACGTCACGGGTTTCGGCCTGCTCGGTCATCTGTACAAGCTCGCGAGGGCCAGCGGTGTGACCGCGGTGGTCGACGCGGCCGCCGTGCCCTACATCGACGGGGCGCGCGACGCGCTCGCGGCCGGCCACGTCAGCGGTGGCACGCGGCGCAACCTCGACTGGGTGGCGCCGCACGCCGACCTGTCGGCGGTCGACGAGGACGAGGCGCTGCTGCTGGCCGACGCCCAGACCTCCGGGGGGCTCCTGGTCGCCGGTGAGATCCCCGGCGCCCCGGTCATCGGGGAACTGGTACCGCGCGGCGAGCACACGATCGTCGTGCGCTGAGGCCGATCTAGGCTCTGCGACATGACCTCCCCCGAAGGACCCGTCGGCACCCTGGCGTCCATCTCCGTCGACTGTCCCGACCCCGACCGGCTCGCGCCGTTCTACCGCGGCCTGCTGGGTGTGGAGGAGGTCTTCGCCACCCCCGACCGGGGCGTCGTCGCCCTGGCGGGCGCCGGTCCGATGGTGACGTTGATGCGCGCCGAGACCTACGTGGCACCCGACTGGCCCGACGGTCCGCAGCGCCAGCAGATGCACTTCGACGTCGCGGTGGACGATCTGGACGCAGCGGTGGCCGCCGCCGTGGCACTGGGTGCGACAGAGGCCGAAGTCCAGCCCGGGCAGGCGTGGCGGGTGCTGCTCGACCCGGTCGGTCATCCGTTCTGCCTGACCACCGTGCGACCCGACTGAGCTAGGAATCCGGCCGTGCGGCAAGGGCTTCGGCGCTGTGGACTGCGTGGTTGACGCGGGGGTTGTGCATCAGGACGTCGTCCATCACGGTGGTGGTCAGCGTGCGCGCCGTCAGTAGCGGGCCCACCCACGCGGGTGCGGTGACCCGCGCGGCGCGGCGTTCGACGCCGGAGAGCACGGCCTCGGCGGCCGCCTCGGCGCTCATCGGCCTGGTGATGAAACCGGGCGCCGCCGACCGGATCGCCGCGGCGTGCTCGTCGGCGAACGCGTCGCTGGTCAGGTCGGTGTCGATGAAGCCGAGGTACGCGATGCCGGCCGTGACGCCGTGCTGGGCGAGCTCGACTCGCAGGGCGCGCGAAAGCTGTTCGACCCCCGCCTTGCTGACCGCGTAGGGGGCGGCGAGCACACCGTTGAAGAACGCGTAGATCGAGCCGACGAACGCGATGTGGCCGCGGGCCGCGATGACGGCGGGCAGCGCGGCGCGCGCGGTGCGCCACTGGCCGAGCAGGTCCACCTCGACGGTGTGCTCGAAGTCGTCCGGGTCGATGGTGGCGACGGTCTCCGACGGCGGTGCGATCCCGGCGTTGGCGACCACCACGTCGATACCGCCGAACGTGGCGACCGTACCGTCGGCGGCACGCCGCAGCGCCGCCGCGTCGGTGACGTCGGCCTCGAAGGCGGCGGCCGCGTCGGCGAGTTCGGCGGCCAGGGTCTGGAGTGGTTCCAGGGTGCGGCCGACCAGTGCCACGCACGCGCCGCGGGCGTGCGCCTGCCGGGCGATCCGGGCGCCCAGCCCGCGCGCCGCGCCGGTGACGAAGACGACCCGGCCGTCGAGGTCCAGATGGGGAGGTGCGCCGAACCGGCTGCCGACGACGGGGATCCCGCGCGCCACCCGCACGGCGGTCCGGCCGGCCAACCGCACCGCGTCGTCGATCACCGGATTCGGAGCTGGTAACTCAGGTACGACGGCGCCGCGGGAGCCCACGGCGCCCTGCTGGGCGCCCGGCGCGGCAGCACCGCGGTGACCACGCGCAGCAGTGGCCGCAACATCGGAGTGGCCATCGGGGGGCTCCCTTCGGTCGGTGACGGGATCCTGAAATACCCGTCGGCGGCTGAGGCAAACCGTTACGGTCGTCCGCGATGGAGACACGACAGTGCGGAGTCGTCGGGCTGGCCCGTGACATGCGCGACCTCGTACGGTCACAGGCGGACGAGAGTGAGCGGCTGCGCACGCTGTCCCCCCAGATTGTCGACGCGATGTGGGCGAGCGGGCTGATGGGCGCGTTCAACCCGGCGCCCGCGGGCGGCGCGGAACCGTCCTTCTCCGAGATGATCGAGACCTGGATCGAAATGGCATGGCAGGACGGATCATTCGGGTGGATCGGGATCGCGAACCTGCCGTCGTCGTTCGCCGCCGCCTGCTACCTGCCCGACGAGGGTTTCGCCGAGGTCTTCACCGCGCACGACAACCACGTGGCGATGGGCGGTCAGTTCTTCCCGAATGGCCAGGGGGAAGCCATATCCGGTGGGTTCCGGTTGAGCGGCTCGTGGAGCTTCGGATCGGGAACCGGGCATTCGCAGTATGTCGCAGCGGGATTCCTGCCGATGGACGCCGGTGAGATCCGCTGGGCCGGCGACGGCGTCCCCGACATGCAGGTGGCCGTGCTGCCCCGCAACGAGGTCACCTTCACCGACGGCTGGCACGTGCAGGGCCTGAAGGGCACCGGCTCCTACGACTACCGCGTCGAGGACGTGTTCGTCCCGGTGCGGCGCACGTTCCCGCTGTTCTCCCGCAGCCCGTTGCGCGGCGCGTCACCGGCCACCCGGATGGGGCTGATGCCGGTCACCGCCGCCGGGCACGCCGCATGGGCGCTCGGAGTCGCCAGGAGCATGCTCGACGACGTGTCCGAGCTCGCGGCGACGAAGTTCCGGATGAGCGACATGGCGTCGCTGGCGAGCCGCCCCACCTTCCAGAAGGGCCTGGCTCACCACACGGCGGCGTGGCGGGCCGCACGGCTGCTGGTGCTCGACGCCTTCACCACCGCCGAAGCCGCTGTCGACTCCGGCGCCGACCTGACACCCGCCCTGCGCGCCGACATGCGGGTGGCCGCGGTCTACGCCACCGACACCGCACGGCAGTGCGCCGAGTGGGCGCACCTGGTGGCGGGCACCGACGCGATCCGCGAGGGCAGTCGTCTCGAACGGGCGTTCCGCGACATCTACACCGGCACCCAGCACGCCTTCATCTCAGAGAAGGTGGCCATCGACGCCGCGCAGATCTGGCTCGGGATCATCGACGACCAGCCCGGGCTCTGAACCGCCGGGTCAGGCGTCGTCGTCGGTCACCACCGGCAGCTCGCGGTGCCGCACCCGGTTGCCGCCGGCGCGTTTCGCGTCGTACATGGCCGTGTCGGCCGCGGTGATCGCCTCGTCGATGCCGGCGCGCCACCCCGTCACCCGCAGTCGCATCAGCGGCACGCTCGCGGTGCCGACGCTCGCGGTCAGCGGCGCCGCCCTCTCGATGGCGGCGAGCAGCCGCATCGCCAGCTGGGCCGGACTGGCCGAGGCGGACACCGTGGCGACGACGAACTCCTCACCGCCGGTGCGACCGACCAGCGCGCCGTCGCCGGAACTGCGCGACAGCGCACGGCCGACCGCGATCAGCGCCCGGTCTCCTGCGGCGTGGCCATGGGTGTCGTTGAGGTTCTTGAACCGGTCCAGGTCGATCACCGCGACCAGCAGGTTGCGGTCCGCGGGCTGATTGTCCGCCACCAGGCTGCGCAGCCGCTGGTAGAAAGCCCGCCGGGTCAGCAGCCCCGTCAGCGGATCCCACTCCGAGCGGACCACGTCGACCCCGAGGGCGTGCACGATCGTCTGCACCCCGAACGGGATCACCGCGTTGAGCACGACGACGAACCAGAACAGGGCGAGCGCACCGACCGGTTGACCGCTCGCGGCCAGTCGGAACGCCGCGATCCCGGCCACCACCACCGCCGTCGCGAACACATAGGCGGTGTAGCGAGACGTGTGCAGGAAGGCCACGTACGCGGCAGGCGTCACGAAGCCGAAGCAGCCCACGAGCGCGATGGTGGGGTCGGACTGGACCAGGCTGATCGCGGCGACGCACGCGGTGGCGATGTAGGACACCACCAGCGACTGCACCCGGGTCGGCCACCGCTGGACGTACGGCACCATCGTCGACCACCCGGCGATGCCCGCCAGCCACGACACCGCCACACCGAGCGTCGAGGTCGGCCCGAAATCGCTGAACACCAACAAGATCGGAACCAGGGCGAGCGACCCGACCATCACGGACAGGAGGGTTCGCGCAGCAACCATCATTCCGCGGCTGCGCAGATAGCCGGTCACCCAGTCGAAGTGGTCCGGCAACATCCACCACCGCCGCACCGAGTCCCTGCGCGACGTCACCCCCCGATTGTCCATGACCGGGCAAATCGTGCCCGGATGCGGCGTCCCGTCGCTACGCCGCGGGGTGCACCAGGAACTCGACCAGCAACTCCGCCATCGCCGGAATGGCCGCCCGGGAGATCACCTCATACCCGTGGGTGCTCAGCGTCGGCAAACACAACAGACCCGCCCGCGGGGTGAGCCCGTTGGCCTTCGCGTGCGACGCGTCGGACTCGAACGCCCCGAGCACGGCCGCCTGCGGTGACATCCCCCGTTCCGAGGCGATCGCCATCAGCCGGTCGGCCACGTCCTTGTCGTAGACGCACAGCGCGTCGCTGTAGCCGACGATCGGGCCGCCGCCGCAGGTCGTGCCGTACTCGGCTTCGGTGGGACCGACCTCCAGCGCCAGGGTCAACTCACCGGGCAGCGTGCGGCTGGCGTACGACCCGCCGACCCCGCCGATCTCCTCGTTGGTGGTGAAGACGAAGTACACGTCGCCTGCGGGCTTCCGGCCCGATGCGCGCAACCGTGCGGCGGCGTCGAGCAGTGCGGTGCACGCCGCCCGGTCATCGAGGAAATAGCAGCCGAGATAGTCGCCGAACTCGAACAGGGTGCGCTTGCTGCGGTCGACGCAGACGCGGGTGCCGGGCCCGATCCCCGCGGCCGTCAACTCCTCGGGGGTGCGTCCGGTGAACACGTAGACGTGCAGCCAGTCCAGCGCCTTGTCGCCCTGGTCGGGTTTGGTCTCCCAGATCCGCCGGCTCTCGCTGGTGGTGTGCTCGGAGCCCAGGGTGAGCACCCCGGTGAGCATCTCGCGGTCGCCGAGCAGCGCGACCGGGCCGAGCCCGAAGTTGCCCGGATACATGGTGCCGAGCGGGGTCAGGTGCAGGCTGCCGTCCGGATCGACCCGTTTGACGAGCATCGACAGCTCGTCGAGGTGTGCCATGACGCGGGTGCCTGCGCCGTCGCCGGTGTCGCCGCGGACGACCCCGACCAGGTTGCCCGCCTCGTCGACCCACAGTTCGTCGACGAGGGGTTCGAGTTCGCGACGGCACACGCCGCGCACCGCGGCCTCCTGGCCGCACGGTCCGTAGGTGCTCAGGAGTTCCTGGAGGAGGTCACGACGAAAATCGCTCACCGGTGTCCTCTACCCACATGCCCGGGGTTGTCACCGGGGCGTGCGGCGATCAACCTGTGACGCTGGGCAGTCCGGCCCGCAGGGCGATGTCCTGCTTGATGCCGATGTCGGTGACGACGTCGGGCGGGGTGGGGTCTCCGGGCGCGCTCTGGAATTCCAGCCGTGCCACCGCGGGACCCTCGGTGAAGAGCAGGGTGGTGACGTCCTTGGCGCCGTCGGGCGAGGTGCCGGCGACCACCGTGCCGCCGGTGCCGACCGGCGCGGGCGCCGGTTCCCCGCCGGTGACGGTGGCGCCGATTGCCTGCAGGCTCGCGTCGAGCGCGGCCCGCGCGGCGGCCTCGTCGGGCAGGACGGTGATCGTCACGCCGATCGCCCTGGTGTCGGACTCGTTGACGAACAGGGCCGAGACGCCCTTGCCGCCGCGGCGGTTGGGGACCGTCGACCGGGTGACGAACGTGCCGAACTCAGTGTTGATGTCGGTCGGCTCGATGAGCAGGCGCGAGTAGTCGACGACGGCCGAGCTGTTCTGCTTCGGCGCCGACGTCGGCGCGCTCGACGTACTCGATGCGGAGGTGGGCAGGCCCGGCGCCGACGGGGCCGGGGGCGCACCGGTGGGCGTGCAGCCGCTGAGTCCGATGGCGAGCACCGCCGCGCCGATGGTCGTTCCGGCGAAAACCGGCCTGTTCGCGAAGACCGACGAGTTGGTGAACATGCTGCGCATGGATATCTGCCGAAGCCCCAATCAATTTCAAAACCTGAGAATATAGTGAACAGAGTGTCCACAAAAGACAGTACACGGGTTCCGACGGAGCTCGCAAACATCGCAGCGGAGCCCCCGCGCCGGGGGCGGCCGCGCAATGTCGAACTGCGCGCCGCGGTCTTGCAAGCGGCCACGGATCTCGCACTCGCCGGGGGGACCGGGGCGGTCAGCATCGACGCGATCGCCAAACGCGCGGCCGTGAGCCGCACCACGATCTACAAGTGGTGGCCGTCGGCCGCGGCCATCGTGCTCGACGGTCTGTTGGCGTCGATGCGGGGGTCCATCGTCCCGCCGACCGGCAGCGGCACCAGGGGTGCGCTCGACCACCAGGTGCGCGCACTCAACGGCATCCTCGCCGACCCGACGACCGGCCCGCTGTTCCGGCGGGTCATCGCGGCGGGAGGGTCGAACGGCGAGGTCGCCACCGCGCTGCTCGACCAGTGGCTGCTGCCGCGCCGCGCGGCGGTCACCGCCGTGCTGCTCGACGGTGTCGCCGCGGGCGAACTGCGCCCGGACCTCGACGTCGAGGTCACCGTCGACGCGCTGTTCTCCCCGGCCTACTACCGCCTGGTGTTCGGTATGCCGCCGCTCGACGAGGACGCGCTGGCCCACCTGCTGGACATGGTCTGGCGCGGGTGCGCGCGCCGCGACCCCGGCTGATCAGCGCTTGCGCGGTGCGAGAAGGGCCCCGAGCAGCAGACCGGCGAACGGGATCGCCGCCAGCACCGCGCTCAACGTCGCGCTGCCACCGGTCACCAGGGTGAAGTTGCTGAGCACCAGCCACATGCTGGCCACCAGCCCGGCGCAGGCGAGGGCCGGTGCGATGCGGGTCTGCCACAGCCGGCCACCCGCGTCGGCGCGATGCCTGGCGAAGTAGACCACCACGGCGACCGACGTGGTGAGCATCAACAGCACCATCCCGACGGTGGCCACCCCGGCCATGGACCCGAAGACGCCGACCAACGGGTCGACGCCCAGCGCCGCGAGCACGCCGACGATCACCGCTGCGGTGACCGTCTGCACGATCGAGGAGAATGCGGGTGACCGGTGCCGGGCGTGCACCCCGGCGAGGCGCCGTGGCATCAGGCCTTTACCCGCGAGTGCGAACTGGTACCGGGCGATGACGTTGTGAAAGGACAGCACGCAGGCGAACAGGCTGGTCAGCAGCAGCACGTTGACGATGTCGCGGCCGATGCGTCCGAGCTTGTCGTCGGTGGTGTCGAGCAGCATGTTGCCCTCACCGTCCAGCGTGCGCTGCGCCACCTCGGTGACCTGATCCGGTCCGATCGCCACCACGAACGCCCAGCAGGTCAGCGCGTAGAACCCGCCGATGATGAGGACCGCGGCGTAGGTCGCGCGCGGGATGGTGCGCTCCGGATCGCGGGCCTCGTCGCGGAACACCGCGGTGGCCTCGAACCCGATGAACCCGGTCAGCGCGAACAGCACCGCGATGCCGATCGCGCCGTTGGTGAACGTGTCGGGGGTGAACGAGGCGACGGTCAGCCCGGCCGGGCCGGGATCGGCGACGATGACCAGATCGAGCACGACCACGATGCCGATCTCGAGGGCGAGCGCGACGCCGAGAACCTTTGCGCTCAGATCGATGTGGCGGTATCCGAGCACCGCGACGATCGCCAGCGTGGCGAACGCGTAGACCGGCCACGGGATCTCGGGGCCGCCGTAGAACCGCACGGTGTCGCCGATGGCCCATCCGATGTAGCCGTAGATGCCCACCTGGATGGCGGTGTAGGCGATCAGCGCGACCGCGGCGATGCCGGTGCCGGGCCGTCGTCCGAGGCCGAGCGTGACGTAGGAGAAGAATGCGCCCGCCTCGGGGACGAACGGCGTCATCGCCACGAAGCCGACGCTGAACATCAGCAGCACCAGCGCGGCGATGACGAAGCCGACCGGCGCGCCCGCGCCGTTGCCCAGGCCGATCGCCAGCGGCATGTTGCCGCCGATCACGGTCAGCGGCGCGGCGGCCGCGACGACCATGAACACGACCGCGACCGTGCCGAGCCGTCCTCTGAGCCGTTCGGTCTCGGCGGTGGGTGTGACGTCGGTGCTCATCGGACCTCCCGGGTGTGGCTCAGCGCCTGGCGGAACAGGGTGTGGTCGAGCGCGTGCGCGGTGCGTCCGGCACGCCCGGTGACGGTGGTGGCGGCGACGACGGCGTTCACGATCGCCTCTTCGGTGGCCTCGATGGTGAGGTCGAACAGCAGGGTCATCAACTGGGGCGCGACCATCCGGACGCCGATCTCCGGCCGGTCGGTGGCGGTGTCCTCGTCCCAGGAGTACGGCGGAATGCCGCGGTTGCCGGTCGAGAAGGCGAGCATGAGGTCGCCGCTGTACTGTTCGCCGCTGCCGCCGATCCGGCTGACCGCCAGGGCTGACCGCTGCGCGAGCCGGGTGCACTGGTGGGGCAGCAGCGGGGCGTCGGTCGCGACGACGACGATGATCGACCCGGAGCCCGGCTCGTACGCGGCCGGCATGTCCGGCAGGGGTACGGCGTCGGGCCCGACGATCTCGCCGACGGGCACGCCGTTGACGCGGAAGCGTTCGCGGCGGCCGTGGTTGGCCTGGACCAGCACGCCGACGGTGTAGCGGCCCGCGGCGGTGTCGGCGACGCGCGACGAGGTGCCGATGCCGCCCTTGAAACCGTGGCAGATCATGCCCGTACCGCCGCCCACGTTGCCTTCGCCGACCGGGCCGCCGGCGGCGCCGGTCAGGGCGGCGTGGACGTGTTCGGCGTTCACGTGGTGGCCGTTGATGTCGTTGAGGACACCGTCGTAGGTCTCGCCCACCACGGGCAGCGACCAGTAGAGGCCGTCGCCGCGGGCGCCGACCTGGGCGTCGACCAAGGCATCGCGGACCACGCCGACGCTGTGGGTGTTCGTCAGGCCGATCGCGGAGGTCAGCTCGCCCGATTCGCGGATCCACTCCAGGCCGGTCATCTCGCCGCTGCCGTTGAGCCGGTGCGCGCCGGCGAACACCGGTTCGGTCCAGATGTCGTCGTGGGGTACGACCACGGTCACCCCGGTGTGCACCGCGGGCGGGCCCGCCTGGTCGAGCGTGCAGTGCCCGACCCGCACACCCGGCACGTCGGTGATGGCGTTGTGCGGACCGATGGGGTGTTCACCGATCACGACGCCGAGGTCTCGCGTGCGCATGGAGCCTCCCGGAGTTTTTTTCCTGATTGGAAAATAATGAGGCCGGGACGGTCGATGCGCAAGGGGGGAAACCGGCCGAGAGTACGGTTGTTGCACGCATCGCCCGGGTAGCGGCGTCAGCAACCGTACTTTCGGCGTCAGAGGAGAACCGCACGTGCCACGGCCCAACAGGCAGGCGGAACGGCGCGAGGAGATCCTCGACGCCGCGATCGCGCTGATCGAGCGGCACGACCTCGCGACGTTGCGGATCGCGGATGTGGCCGCGGAGCTGGGACTGACCGCGAACGCGGTCCGGTACTACTTCAAGGAGATGGATCAGCTGCTCGCCGAGCTGGCCCTGCGGTCGGACGCCCGGTTCTACGACGACCGGCTCGCGGTGGTCGAACGCACACCGGACGCGGCCGAGCAGCTGGCCCGGACCATCGCCGCGGGTCTGCCGACGGGTCCCGAGGACGCGGAATGGCGGTCGATCTGGCGGGCGGTGCTGGCCGCCGGGTTCGAACTCGACCAGCGCCGCGACGTGCAGGAGATCTACCACCGCCAGGTCGGTCTGTACGCCCGCATCCTCACCGACGGTGAGCGCGCCGGGGTGTTCCGGCTCGGCTCTGCGGCCCGGGACGTCGCGATGACGTTGATGGCGATGGAGGACTACCTCGGCTACCGCATCGTCGCCCGCGACCCGGAGATGAGCCGGGAGACGTCGCTGCGGTTGATGCGGCAGTACGCCGAGCTCGCCACCGGCGCGCGCCTGCCCGAGACCGTCTGACCGTCGTCTCCGCGAAGCCGCCGCGGCCCGGCCGGTACGCGCCTACAGTCGAGACATGACGCATTCCATGCGACGGCTGCTCGTCGCGGCGCTGTCGGTGGCCGCGTTCACCGCGGCGCCGGTCGCCGTCACCACCCTCGTCTCACCCGCCGTCGGCTCGGCCTGCCTGCCAGGCGAAACCGGCGTCACCAACGGGTGCGCACCGTTCTGCCTTCCCGGCCGCGCGCTCGACACCAACACCGGGCTGTGCCTGCCCGTGGCACCCCCACCGCCTCCGCCCCCGGCCCCGATGGCCGGCACCGTCTGACCCGGGCTTCCACGCCCCTGGTGCACCGCCCACGGACCGGCTGGGCGACCATGAAGGGCGTGTATGACGAGGTGTCCTTCGACTCCCACGACTCCGACGAGATCGGAACACGCATCGACCCGGTGCTCGCGCGCAGCTGGCTGCTGGTCAACGGCGCGCACGGCGACCGGTTCGACGCGGCGGCCCGCTCCCGCGCCGACATCGTCGTGCTCGACATCGAGGACGCCGTGGCGCCCAAGGACAAGGTGACCGCCCGCGACAACGTCGTGCGCTGGCTGGGCGCAGGCAACGCGGACTGGGTCCGGGTCAACGGTTTCGGCACGCCGTGGTGGGCCGACGATCTGGACGCGCTGGCGGGCACCTCCGTCGGCGGGGTGATGCTGGCGATGGCCGAATCGGTCGATCACGTGACCGAAACCGCCAAGCGCCTGGCCGGCGTGCCGATCGTCGCGCTGGTGGAGACCGCCCGCGGGCTGGAGCGCATCACCGAGATCGCCGCCGCGAAGGGCACCTTCAGGCTGGCGTTCGGGATCGGCGACTTCCGCCGCGACACCGGCTTCGGCGACAACCCGGCCACCCTGGCCTACGCCCGCTCCCGGTTCACCATCGCTGCCAAGGCCGCCCACCTTCCCAGCGCGATCGACGGACCCACGATCGGCTCGAGCGCGCTGCGGCTCATCGAGGCGACGGCGGTGTCCGCGGAGTTCGGGATGACCGGCAAGATCTGCCTGAGCCCCGAACAGTGCTCCGTGGTCAATGAGGGGCTCTCGCCCTCCCACGACGAGATCGCGTGGGCGAAGGAGTTCTTCGCGGAGTTCGAACGCGACGGCGGCGAGATCCGCAACGGGTCCGACCTGCCGCGGATCGCGCGGGCCAACAAGATCCTCGACCTGGCCCGTGCCTACGGCATCGAGGCCACCGAGTTCGAGGACGAGCCCGTCCACATGCCCGCGCCGTCGGACACCTACCACTACTGAATCGGCCGCCGGACCACTACTGAATCGGCCGCCGGAAAAAAATTACGTGCAGGTCACGTTTAGGTCACGCGTGATCGTGGTAGCCGCCGGCATGTTGCTCGAACCCAGAAAAGTCCTGCCGGCGGTCTTCGCCGGCGCCTCCGCGTTCGCGATCATCGCCGCCGCTGCCCCGGTGGGCAGCTCCACCGTCACCTTCACGGCCGGCGGTCCGCCGGGCTGCGTCGATCCCTACGGCACCGGCTGCGGCGCCGTACCGCCACCGCCGCCGCCGGCGCCAGGCGTGTTCGTCCCGCCGCCGCCCGGCGTCGCGGGTGCGGTCCCGGGTGGTCCGGGTGGGGTTGCCGGTCCGCAGGGCGCTGCGGGTGCGATCCCCGGTGGTCCCGGTGGGGTTGCCGGTCCGCAGGGGGCTGCGGGTGCGATCCCGGGTGGCCCGGGTGGGGTTGCCGGTCCGCAGGGCGCCGCGGGTGCGATCCCGGGTGGTCCGTCCGGTGTGGCGGGTCCCGGCGGTGCCGCAGGCTGCATCCCGGGTGTCGGCTGCGCCGCCACCCCGTAGCGCTCAGGTACCGCAGAAGGTCCGGTACCTCCCGAAAGCCTCGGGAGCCGGTTCCGCATAGCGCTCGAGACCGGGCCGTTCGACGAACGGCCCGGTCACCGCGTCCAACAACCGGCCGAACGGCGTCAGGTCGCCCGCGGTGGCCGCGGTCAGCGCCTCCTCCACGAGGTGGTTGCGCGGGATGTACACCGGGTTCACCCGGTCCATCGCGTCGCCGTCCGGACCCAGCGCACGCCAGCCGGTGAGCCATGCGTCGAAGCCGGCGAGGTCGACGAACAGCCCGCGCACGGGTTCGGTGTCACCGCGCGCGGCGCGACCGAGCGCGGTGAAGAACGACGTGAAGTCGATGTGGTTGTCCTGCAGAAGTTTCGGCAACTCCTCGAGGAGCGGGGCGACCGCCGTGTCGTCGGCGCCGGAGACACCGAGTTTGTCCCGCATACCGGCCGACAGCGCGGTCTCGTACTGCCGGCCGAACGCGCCGAGCGCGGTCTCGGCCACCGAGACCGCCCGGTCGAGGTCGTCGTCGAAGAACGGCAGCAGCGTCTCGGCGAAGCGGGCCAGGTTCCACGCCGCGATCGCGGGCTGGTTGCCGTAGGCGTAGCGGCCCCACATGTCGATGGAACTGAACACCGTCTCCTGGTCGTAGACGTCCATGAACGCACACGGCCCGTAGTCGATCGTCTCGCCCGAGATCGTCATGTTGTCGGTGTTCATCACCCCGTGCACGAAACCCACGAGCATCCAGCGGGCGATCAACCGCGCCTGGGCCGAGACCACCGCCTCGAACAACGCCAGGTACGGGTTCTCCGCCTCCGCGGCGTGCGGGTGGTGCCGGGCGATGGCGTGTTCGGCCAGCCGGCGCACCAGGTCCGTGTTCCCGGTTGCGGCCGCGTACTGGAAGCTGCCGACACGCAGATGGCTGCTCGCGACCCGGGTCAGCACGGCGCCGTCGAGCACGGTCTCGCGCTGCACCGGACGTCCGGTCGCCACGACGGCCAGCGAGCGGGTCGTCGGGATGCCGAGGGCGTGCATGGCCTCGCTGACGACGTACTCACGCAGCATCGGCCCGACAGCGGCCAGCCCGTCACCGGCGCGGGCGAACGGGGTGTGTCCGGATCCCTTGAGGTGCAGATCGCGGACGCGGCCGTCGGCGTCGACGACCTCACCGAGCAGCAGCGCCCGGCCGTCGCCCAGCCGCGGGGCGAACCCGCCGAACTGATGACCCGAGTAGGCCTGGGCCACCGGGGTGGCGCCGCCGGGGACCGAGTTGCCGACCAGCAGCCGCACCCCGTCGGGCGTGCGCAACCAGTCGGCGTCGAGACCGAGGCCGGCCGCCAACCGCTCGTTGAGGACGAGCAGCCGCGGATCCGGCGCCTCCTCGGCCTTCCAGCGGACCGCCATCTCCGGCAGTTCCCGCGCGAAGCGGTCGTCCAGGCTGAGGTTCGTCACAGGTGAAGCACTCACCTCATCCAGATTACGGAGCGGCCGGTTACGTCTTGTCCGGGTAGAAATCGCGTGGGTCTATTCGGGAGCCGCGTCGCCCTGATCCTCGGCATCCCGGATGCCCTCCGGCGGGGGCGTCGAGTACCCGGGACTGGCGCTCGGCACCTGCCCTTCGGCGATCCCCGCCTGCTGGGCGTCGTCTGGCGTCGGTTCCGGTGAGCTCATCGAATCCTCCTCGAGGGTCGGGGTAGACCCCAGAACTACCCGGCACGTCACACGGGAAACCGGCTTGGACGATCCGCCCGGTGGGAACACAGACTCCGATGTCCACCTCTGCGCAGCACCATCACCGGGTCGTCGTCGTGGGCGCGGGTCCGTGCGGGCTGGCGATCGCCCGTCAACTCCAGCACGAACAGAGCGTCGAACCGCTCGTGCTCGACCGTGCGTCCGCGCCCGCGTCCACGTGGCGTGACCGCTACGAGGGCTTCCGGCTCAACACCTGCGGCTACTGGTCGCATCTGCCCGGCCAACCGATCCCGCGCCGGTACGGCCGCTGGCCCAGACGTGACGACATGGTCGACTACTTCGACAGTTACGTACGGCGCCAACGGATCCCGCTGGCACTCGGCGTCACGGTCACCCGCATCGACCGCGACGAGGACCGGTGGCTGATCACCACCGACGGCGACGCGTACACCGCCGACGCGGTCGTCGTGGCGACCGGGAACTATCACACCCCGGCGCTGCCCGCGTGGCCCGGGATGGACGGCTACACCCGCGAGGTGCTGCATTCGGCGGACTACCGCAATCCCTGGCCGTTCGCCGGCCGTGACGTGCTGGTCGTCGGATCGGGGAACTCCGCCACCGACATCGCGCTGCAGCTCAGCGACGGGGTGGCCGCCCGGGTCCGGCTCGCGGTGCGCGAACCCCCGCACCTGGTGCCGCGGTCCGCAGGCGGCATCCCGGTCGACGCGTTCAGTGTGGCGTTGCGCCGGCTGCCGGTACCGGTGATCGACCACGCCGCCGCGCTGGCGAGCCGACTCTGGTTCGGGGACCTCACCTCGGCCGGTCTGCCCGCCCCGCGCCGCGGCATCTACCGCGCCCTGCTCGACGACGGCAGCATCCCCACCCTGGGCGACGACCTGGTGCCGCAGATCAAGGCGGGCCGTATCGAGGTGGTCGCCGCGGTCGAATCCTTCGAGGCGGACGCCGTGGTGCTCGCCGACGGGGAGACCATCCGCCCCGACGTGGTCATCGGCGCCACCGGATACCGGCACGGGCTCGAACCGCTCGTCGGACACCTGGACGTGCTCGACGACGACGGCGCGCCCGTGGTCAACAACCTGCCCGCCGCGGTGCCCGGCCTGTGGTTCGCCGGTTACGAGGAGCCGCTGATCGGTCCGCTGCAGTCGTTCCGGCTGCAGTCCGGCCCGGTCGCCGAGGACATCGCCCGGTTCGTGCGCGCGTTGACGCCGAACGTGAGCTCGTGACCGAGATTCAGCCCGATTCTCGCGCACGAGCTCACGTTCGCCGGGTGATCACACCAGGTCGGCCAGCGCGCGTCCGGCGGCGCGGCCGGAGAAGATGCACCCGCCGAGGAAGGTGCCCTCGAGCGCGTTGTAACCGTGCACACCGCCACCGCCGAAACCCGCCACCTCACCGGCGGCGTAGAGGCCGTCGATCGGCTGTCCGTCCAGGCCGATGGCGCGGGAGGCGAGATCGGTTTGGATGCCGCCCAACGTCTTTCGCGTGAGGATGTGCAGCTTGATGCCGATCAGCGGTCCCGCAGCCGGGTCGAGGATGCGGTGCGGGGCCGTCGTGCGGCCGATGCGGTCGGCCAGCGCGCGGCGTGAATTGTGGATGCCCTGGATCTGCGCGTCCTTGCTGAACGGATTGGTCACCTGCAGATCGCGGGCCTCGATCTGGCGGCGGATCATCGTCGCGTCGAGCAGCGGTTCGTCGGTGAGCGCGTTCATCTTTCGGACGAGTTCGTCGAGATCGTCGGCGACGACGAAGTCCACCCCGTTGCGCTTGAACGCCTCGACCGGCCCCGGCGCTCCCTTGCTGAACAGCCGCTCCCTGAGGAACCCCCGGCGGTCCTTGGCGGTGATGTCGGGGTTCTGCTCGGACCCGGACAGCGCGAACTCCTTCTCGATGATGCGCTGGGTCAGGATGAACCACGAGTGGTCGTGGTCGGCGATGTCGGGCGTGGTGCGCAGGTGGCGCAGCGTGCCGAGGGTGTCGTACCCGGGCAGGTACGGCGCGGGCAACCGGCGGCCCAGCGCGTCGAACCACATCGACGACGGTCCGGGCAGGATCCGGATGGCGTGGTCAGGCCAGATCGGGTTCCAGTTGACGATGCCTTCGGTGTAGTGCCACATGCGGTCCCGGTTGACCAGCCGGACACCGGATTCCGCCGCGACGTCGAGCATCCGGCCGTCAACGTGGGCGGGCACGCCGGTGATCATCGACTTCGGCGCGGTGCCCAGCCGGGCGGGCCAGAAGCGGCGGACGATCTCGTGGTTGGCGCCGATGCCGCCCGACGTGACGACCACCGCCTGCGCGGACAGTGTGAACTCACCGACCGCGTCGCGGTTCGACGGCGCCCCGCGCTTCGCGTCGTCAGGGGCCAGGACCGTGCCGCGCACCCCGGTCACCGCGCCGTCGGTGAACACCAGCCCGTCGACGCGGTGGCGGTGGTGGAAACGCACCAGCCCGCGGTGCGCGGCCGACAGCGCCGAGTCGGTGAACGGACCCACGATGCCGGTGCCGGTGCCCCAGGCGACGTGGAAGCGGGGCACGGAATTGCCGTGCCCGGTGGCGCGCAGGTCGCCGCGCTCCGCCCAGCCGACGGTCGGCAGGAACGAGATGCCGTGGCCGGTGAGGTAGTCGCGTTTCTCGCCCGCCGCCCACTCGACGTAGGCGCGGGCCCACTTGGCCGCCCACACGTCCTCGTCGTCCAGGCGGTCGAACGCGGCGCTGCCCTGCCAGTCGCTCCACGCCAGGTCGAAGGAGTCCTTGATCCGCATGCGGCGCTGTTCGGGGCTGTCCACCAGGAAGATCCCGCCGAACGACCAGTACGCCTGACCGCCCAGGTTGGCGGCGTTCTCCTGGTCGACGAGCGCGACGCGTTTGCCGCGGCGGGTCAGCTCGTGGGTGGCGACCAGCCCGGCGAGGCCGGCGCCGACCACGATGACGTCAGCGTCCATGGACTCAACATATCGGTTGCCGCGGGTGTGTCGGCCTGGATGAATGGCGTCTGTGACGACATCACCGCTGGGGCGGCTGACCCGCAAACCGGAACGCGCGAGCGATCTCGACCTGCTGCACGAGGTGTTCGACACGGCCGCCGTGGCGACCGTCTCGACGGTGCTGGGCGACGAGCCCTGGGCCGTCCCGATGCTGGTGGCCCGCGACGGGGACCGGCTGTTGCTGCACGGATCGACCGGTGCCGGGGCGCTGCGCCACATCGCGGACGGCGCGAAGGTGTGTGTCAGCGCCTTCCTGCTCGACGGGCTCGTGATCGCCGAGCGCCAGTTCGACCACTCGGCGAACTACCGCTCGGCGGTGGTCCGCGGCGTGTGCCGGGTGGTGCCCCGCGAGGAGGCCCCGCCGCTGCTCGACCGGTTCACCGAGGCGCTGATCGCCGGCCGGACCGCCGAGTGCCCGCCGCATTCCGCGAAGGAGGTCGCGGCCACGCTGCTGCTCTCGGTACCGATCGTCGACGGGGCGTGGGTGGCCAAGGCGCGCACCGGCCCGGCGGCCGAGGGTGTGGCCTGGACGGGGGTGGTGCCCGTCGAGTTGCGGTACGGGCAGCCGGTGTCGGATTCGGCGCTGCCGGTCCCGGCGTCGGTACGGCGGTTGATCAGCCGGTGAGCACGCCCGTGCACTGGGTGTATCCGCCGCTCAGACCCTCGAGCGCGATCAGTGCGCCGTCGGCGGTGATGCGGCAGGTGACGTCGCCGGGCGACGAGTCCGTGCGGCCGGCGCTGAGCGAGAGGAACCGGGAGTCCGCGTCAACCGTGAACTGCCGCCGCCAGGGGAGGGTGACGGGGTTGGTCGCGAGCAGCGCGCCGTCGGCGGCCTCGTAGCGGATCTCGACGCGCCCGGCGGCGCCGGTCACCTCGTAGGCGACGGTGACATGGCGTGGGCCGTCGATGAGTGTGGGTGCAGCGGATGCGGCGAAGACCGGGAGGATGACGAGAAGCAGTCCGCGTAGCCATGGCGTTCGACGGGCCATCGGAGCCTCCTCACCTGCTTCGAGGGTAGGCCGACCAGGCTGGAAACAGGCTTCGGCGGTATCGTGGCGCAATCCGGGGGGAAGTGCGGCCGACACGCCGCCTCTTTCGTCATGCCGTCAAAGGAGCAACCGTTGCCCCTGAACACCGTCGCGCTCGAACTCGTGCCGCCCAATGTCGACCGCGGCCGCGAGCACGCGCTCGAGGATGCCCAGAAGGTGCTGCGCTGCTCCGCCGAGGCCGGGATCGAGGGCCGGATCCGCCACGTCATGATCCCCGGGATGATCGAGGAGGACAGCGGTCGTCCCATCGAGATGAAGCCCAAGATGGACGTGCTGGACTTCTGGCGGATAATCGAGCCCGAGTTGCCGGGTGTCCGCGGGCTGTGCACCCAGGTGACCGCGTTCCTCGACGAGCCCGCGTTGCGGCAGCGGCTGACCGAGCTGAGCTCCGCAGGCTTCGACGGCATCGCCTTCGTCGGGGTACCGCGCACGATGAACGACGGCGAGGGCAGCGGCGTCGCCCCCACCGATGCGCTGTCGCTCTATGACGGGCTCGTCCACAACCGGGGCGCGATCCTGATCCCCACGCGCGACGGTGAGCAGGGCCGGTTCACGTTCAAGTGCAAGCAGGGCGCGACGTACGGGATGACGCAGCTGCTCTACTCGGACGCGATCGTCGAATTCCTGAAGGAGTTCGCGACGGCCAACGAGTACCGGCCGGAGATCCTGCTGTCGTTCGGCTTCGTGCCGAAGATGGAGAGCCGTGTCGGGCTCATCCACTGGTTGATCCAGGACCCGGGCAATCCCGCGGTCGCCGCCGAGCAGGAGTTCGTCAAGGCGCTGGCGGCCAGTGAGCCGGTCGACAAGCGGCGCATGCTGCTCGATCTGTACAAGCGGGTGATCGACGGGGTGGGTGAGCTGGGCTTCCCGCTGAGCATCCACTTCGAGGCGACCTACGGGGTGTCGACGCCGGCGTTCGAGACGTTCGCCGAGATGCTCGACTTCTGGTCGCCTACGCGTTGATCCTGCGCTTAGGGCGCAAAAGTGCGAGTGGGCGTGACCGCCACCGCAGACTCGACGCCCACCCACCTATATCCTGGCGCGAGTGTCCGAACCGTCCGTGCGGGAACTCCGCAAGCGTCTGGACGGCCTGACCCACCGCGACGCCGCTCGCCTCGGCCGCCGACTCCGGCAGGCCAAGCCGGACAGGCTCGGGCAGCTCGCCGAGCAGATCGTGGCCGCCGAGGGGCTGATCGCCACCCGCACCGCGGCCCTCCCGGCGATCACCTACCCCGACCTCCCCGTCAGTGACCGGCGCGGCGAGATCGCGAAGGCCATCGCCGAGAACCAGGTCGTCGTCGTGGCCGGGGAGACCGGATCCGGCAAGACCACCCAGCTGCCCAAGATCTGCCTGGAGCTCGGCCGCGGCATCCGCGGCACCATCGGCCACACCCAGCCGCGCCGCCTGGCTGCCCGCACCGTCGCCCAGCGGATCGCCGACGAACTCGGCACGCCACTCGGTGACGCGGTCGGCTACACGGTCCGCTTCACCGATCAGGCCTCCGACCGCACCCTGGTCAAGCTCATGACCGACGGCATCCTGCTCGCCGAGATCCAGCGCGACCGCCGGCTGCTGCGCTACGACACCCTCATCCTCGACGAGGCCCACGAGCGCAGCCTCAACATCGACTTCCTGCTCGGCTATCTGCGCGAACTGCTGCCGCGCCGGCCCGATCTCAAGGTGATCGTGACCTCGGCGACCATCGAGCCGGAGCGCTTCGCTCAGCATTTCGGCACCGTCCACGCGCCGGCCCCGATCGTCGAGGTGTCCGGGCGCACCTATCCGGTCGAGATCCGGTACCGGCCGCTCGAGGTGCCCGTCGTCGACCCGGACACCGACGACCCCGACGATCCCGACCACGAGATCGTCCGGACCGAACTGCGCGATCCGACCGACGCGATCGTCGACGCGGTCCGCGAGCTCGAGGCCGAACCGCCCGGCGACGTGCTGGTGTTCCTGTCCGGCGAACGCGAGATCCGCGACACCGCCGAAGTCCTGCGCGGCGAACTCCACAACACCGAGGTGCTGCCGCTCTACGCGCGGCTGCCCACCGCCGAACAGCAGAAGGTCTTCGCACCGCACACCGGCAGGCGGGTCGTGCTGGCCACCAACGTCGCGGAGACGTCGCTGACGGTGCCGGGCATCCGCTACGTCGTCGACCCCGGCACCGCGCGCATCTCGCGCTACAGCCGGCGCACCAAGGTGCAGCGGCTGCCGATCGAACCGATCTCGCAGGCATCGGCCGCCCAGCGCGCCGGCCGGTCCGGGCGCACGGCACCCGGTGTGTGCATCCGGCTGTACTCCGAGGAGGACTTCGAGGCCCGGCCCCGCTACACCGATCCGGAGATCCTGCGCACCAACCTCGCCGCGGTGATCCTGCAGATGGCCGCGCTCGGACTCGGCGACGTCGAGGAGTTCCCGTTCCTGGATCCGCCGGAGCGGCGCAGCATCCGCGACGGCGTTGCCCTGTTGCAGGAACTCGGCGCGTTCGACCGGGAAGGGCAGCTCACCGAGACGGGGCGACGGCTCGCGCGCATCCCACTCGACCCGCGCATCGGCCGGATGATCCTGCAGGCGGACGCGGAGGGCTGCGTGCGTGAGGTGCTGGTGCTGGCCGCCGCGCTGTCGATCCCCGATCCGCGGGAGCGGCCTGTCGACCGCGAGGACGCCGCCCGGCAGAAACACGCCCGCTTCGCCGACGAGCACTCCGACTTCATCTCGTACCTCAACCTGTGGCGCTATCTCGGCGAGCAGCGAAAAGAGCGCTCCGGCAGTTCGTTCCGCCGGATGTGCCGCGAGGAGTTCCTGCACTATCTGCGGATCCGGGAATGGCAGGATCTGGTCGGCCAGTTGCGCACCATCGCCCGCGACCTCGGCATCCGGGAGTCCGACGAACCCGCGGAACCGGCCAGTGTGCACGCCGCGCTGGTGGCCGGGCTGCTGTCGCACGTCGGGTTGCGCGACGGCGATACCCGCGACTATCAGGGCGCCCGCAACTCGCGGTTCGTGCTGGCGCCCGGATCGGTGCTGACGAAGCGTCCGCCGCGCTGGATCGTCGTGGCCGATTTGGTGGAGACCAGTCGGCTGTTCGGCCGCGTCGGTGCCCGCATCGACCCCGGCATCGTCGAGCGGATCGCAGGCGACCTCGTCCAGCGCACCCACAGCGAACCGCACTGGGAGGCCGAGCGCGGCGCGGTGATGGGGTTCGAACGGGTGACGCTCTACGGCCTGCCGCTGGTCGCACGCCGCCGCGTCGACTACGCGCAGATCGACCCCGAACTGGCCCGCGAACTGTTCATCCGCCACGCACTCGTCGAAGGGGACTGGCGCACCAAACACCACTTCTTCCGCGACAATGCGCGGCTTCGGGAGGAACTCGAGGAGGTCGAGGAGCGGGCCCGCCGGCGCGACCTGCTCGTCGGCGACGACGAGGTGTTCGCGTACTACGACTCCCGGATCCCCGAAAGCATAGTCTCGGCACGGCATTTCGACGCGTGGTGGCGCAAGCAGCGGCACAGGACGCCGGATCTGCTGACGATGACGCGCGACGACCTGCTCCGCCAGGAGGGCGCCGACGAACTGCCCGACCAGTGGCACGCCGGGGATCTGGCGCTGCCGCTGAGCTACCGCTTCGAACCGGGCGCGGCCGACGACGGCATCACGGTGCACGTCCCGGTCGAGGTGCTGGCCCGTCTCGGCGGTGACGAGTTCGCCTGGCACGTCCCGGCTTTGCGGGAGGAGCTGGTCACCGCGCTGATCAAGTCGCTGCCGAAGGATCTGCGGCGCAACTTCGTCCCGGTGCCGGACACCGCACGGGACGTGTTGCGCACGATGAACCCGGGCAGCGGCCCGCTGCTCGAGTCCCTCCAACACGAGCTGTGGCGGCGCAGCGGTGTGACGGTGCCGCTCGACGCGTTCGACCTCGAGAAGATCCCGGCGCATCTGCGGGTGACGTTCGCGGTCGAGGAGGACGGCGCCGAGGTGGCGCGCGGCAAGGACCTCGACACATTGCAGGAGCAGTTGGCCGCACCGGTGCGCGACGCCGTCGCCCGCGCGGTCGCCGGCGGGCTGGAACGTACCGGATTGCGTTCGTGGCCCGACGAACTCGATGAGTTGCCGCGCACGGTCGAGAACGTCAGCGGCGGCCATCGGGTGCGGGGGTACCCGGCGTTCGTCGACACGGGCTCCGCGGTGGACGTGCGGGTGTTCGCGACGCCCGCCGAGCAGCGGGCGGCCATGGGACCGGGTATCCGGCGGTTGCTGCGGCTGTCGGCGCCGTCGCCGGTGAAGAACGTGGAACGCGCGCTGGAGATGCGTCAGCGCCTGGTGCTCGGCGCCAATCCCGACGGGTCGCTGGCCGCGTTGATCGACGACTGCGCGGACGCGGCGGTGGACGCGTTGGCCCGCGAGCATGTCTGGGTGCGAGCGGATTTCGAGACGGCGACAAAGCGGGTGGCCAAGGCGTTGGTGCCGACGACGCTGGACATCGTGAGCCGGGTGGAGAAGGTGTTGACCGCCGCGCAGCAGGCGCAGGTGGCGCTGCCCGCCAATCCGCCTGCGGCGCAGGCCGAGGCGATCGCCGACGTCCGCGCCCAGCTGGCCGCGCTGTTGCCGAAGGGTTTCGTCACCCTGACCGGGGTGGCGCACCTGGCCAACCTCACCCGGTACCTGACCGCGATCGGTCGCCGGCTCGAGCGGCTACCGCACGCTGTCGGCGCCGACCGCGAGCGGATGGACCGGGTGCATGGGGTGCAGGCAGCGTACGACGAACTCAGGCAATCGCTTTCGCCGTCACGGGCAGCCGCCGAGGATGTCCGCGACATCGGCCGGATGATCGAGGAGCTGCGGGTCAGCCTGTGGGCACAGCAGCTCGGCACGCCCCGGCCGGTCAGCGAGCAGCGGATCTACCGTGCGATCGACGCGGTGACGGCCTAGTCCCCGTCCGGCGGATACGGCATCCCGAACTGTTCGGCCAGCAGGCTCTGCGCGACGATCATCGCCGCCTGCGCGCCGCCCGCGATCGACCCCGCCACATACGGGTGTTCGGTGCACACGTCGCCCGCGGCGAACACCGTCTGCGCCGACGTGCGGTGCAGCGCGTCGATACCGATCGTGTCCACGGCCAGCGGGCCCGGCGTGCAGGAGGCGCCGAGTTGCTCGGCGAGTTTCGAGCGCTGCCGCAGCGGCGCCTCCACCAGCAGCCCGTCGCGTTCGAGCCGGCTGCCGTCGTTGAAGGCGATGGCCTCGAGCTGTCCGTCGGTTCCGATCAGTTCGGTGATCCGGCGGTCGTCGAGGGTGACGCCCGCGGCCTTCAACTGGTCGTAGTCGACGCCGTCGAGTTGTGGGTGCCCGTCGGTCAGCAGCACGACGTCGTCGCTCCACCCGCGCAGCATCAGCGACGCGTGGATCGCCTCCTCGCCGGCCGCCAGCGAGGCCAGCCGCTTGTCGCGCATCTCCCACCCGTGGCAGAACGGGCACTGGAACACCGACTTCCCCCAGAGCGGTTCCAGGCCGGGAAGATCCGGAGGGCAGTACTGCATACCGGTGGCCAGCACCACCCGGCGGGTGGTGACCTGGTCCCCGTCGTCGAGGGAGAGGACGAAACCGTCGTCCTGCGGGGCGCCGTGCACCACGGTGCCCGCCCGGTACTCGACCGTCGGATAGGCCGCGAGCTCGCGGCGACCCGCCGAATACAGTTCCTCGGGCGGACGCTGGTCGTAACCGAGGAGCCCGCCGATGCCGGTGGAGAACCGGTTGCTCGGTTCGCCCGCGTCGACGAGCAGGGTGCGCCGTCGCGCCCGTCCCAGGACCAATGTGGCGCTCAGCCCGGCGGCGCCACCACCGACGACGACGCATTCCCATTCGTGTGTCATTAGGTCGACCGATTCCCGGACGGGGGGTTGATCAAACCAGGCGGCTACTTCGTGCCGAAGATGCGGTCACCCGCGTCGCCGAGCCCCGGGACGATGTAGCCGTGCTCGTCGAGCCGGCGGTCGACGGCCGCGGTGAAGATCGGGACGTCGGGATGGGCCTCCTGCATCGCGGCGATGCCCTCGGGGCAGGTCAGCAGACAGACGAACTTGATGGACTTCGGGCCGCACTCCTTGATCCGGTCCACCGCGGCCACCGCCGAGTGGCCGGTGGCCAGCATCGGGTCGACGACGACGACGTCGCGCTCGCCCATCTCGGCCGGCATCTTGAAGTAATACTCGATGGCGACCAGCGTCTTGGGATCGCGATAGAGCCCGATGTGGCCGACCCGCGCGCCGGGCACCACGGCCAGCATGCCGTCGAGGATGCCCGTGCCCGCACGCAGGATCGACACGAACACCAGCTTCTTGCCGTCGATCACCTTGCCGACCGTCGTCTCCATCGGGGTCTCCACCTCGAAGTCCTGGGTGGGGATGTCCCGCAGCACCTCGTAGGCCATCAGCGCGGAGATCTCGTGCAGCAGTTGACGGAAGCTGTGCGTCGAGGCGTCCTTGCGCCGCAGCAGCGTCAGCTTGTGCGCCACCAGCGGATGGTCGACGAGGTGGACTTCGCCCATGTCTGTTCCTGTCTGTCTCAGAAGACGGTGCCGTCGCTGTCGGTGGTCAGGGGCGGCGCCCCACCCCGGAGCTCCTGCGCCAGACGGCGTCCGGCGGCCCAGGTTCCGCCCTCGAGGACGCAGGCCAGCGGCATGTCGACGCCGAGTCGCGCGCACACCACAGGTGCGAGCTCGTCGAGAAGCGCGACGGTGAGGGCTCGCCACTCGACGATCAGCTCATCCCCGACCTGCCAGGTGCGCCCGGCACACCCGGATTCACGCAGTGTCAGCACACCGGTATCCAGCAGCAGGCCGCCGTTGCGGTACTCAGGCAGCCCGGTGAGCGCGTCGACACCCGCCACCGGCACCCCCGCCCACGTGAACGGTTCGAGCAACGAGTAGGTCAGCCACTGCGACAGCTTGTGGAACGGCACCCAGCCGCGGGTGAGGCCCTCGCCGCCGGCCGCCGGGTGCCGCCAGCAGTCGCCCAGCGGTTGATCACCGATACTGTTGCCGCTCAACCAGATCGACGACAGCTCGGTGAGCAGCACCGTGAGGATGTCGTGGGCACGCACCGTCCGCCCTGGCGTGGCGAGGGCGTCGAACAGCCCGCCGGGTCGGCCGGCGAAGACGTCCGAATCCGCCAAGGCCGATCCGAGACGGTGCAGCAGCGCCACCCGGCCGTCGAGCCCCACCAGCGGGTTGTCCGCGCGGACCTGGAAGGCCGCACCCAGCCGCTCGGTGGTCAGCGCCTGCAGCCCGGCGGCGTCCACGCGCAGCGGATCGTCCGGATCCGACGAGAACACCCCGTCGGCGAATGCGTGCCAACTCGCGACAGCCAAACCCTCGGAGCGCGAGAACCGTTGACCTGAAGCATCTTCTGAGAACGTCCAGTCCGCGCCCGCGCCGGCGTCGAGCAGCACGCTGACCACCGCGAGGTCGATCATCGCGCGCGGGTTCCCCGCGAGACCCTCGGCGCGGTGGACACCACCCGCTTCGAAGTGCCGCCACCGGCTGTGGAACGGGATCGTGAGGTCCGGATACCGCGCGCGGGTCAGCTCGGCCACGATCCGCGCTGCGGAGTCGAGGGCGTCGTCAACCACGGTGAACCACGCCGAGTCGCCGGCCCTGGCGCGGTGCAGCAGGTGGCCTGCGCGGTCGCGGACGGCGTCGGTGGTGCGCAGCGCGGCGGCGGCATCCTCCGGCGTCATGGGGTCAACCCGCGACCCTTGACCTTCTTGAGTTGTTCGGCGTCGGGCACCGGGCCCGGGGTGAAGTAGCCGGCCGCCATCTTCGCGTCGATCTCCACCCGCGCATCGGGCGGGACGAGCTCGTCGGGGATGTTGATCCGTTCGCCCACCTCGATTCCCGAACCGGTGATGGCGTCGTACTTCATGTTGCTCATCGACACCAGGCGGTGGATCTTGCGGATCCCGAACCAGTGCAGTACGTCGGGCATGAGTTCCTGGAACCGCATGTCCTGCACGCCGGCCACGCATTCGGTGCGGGCGAAGTACTGATCGGCGGTGTCGCCGCCGACCTGGCGCTTACGGGCGTTGTAGACCAGGAACTTCGTCACCTCACCGAGCGCGCGGCCTTCCTTGCGGGAATACGCCACCAGGCCCACCCCGCCGTTCTGGGCGCCGCGGATGCACTCCTCGATCGCATGGGTCAGATACGGCCGGCACGTGCAGATGTCCGAGCCGAAGACGTCCGAACCGTTGCACTCGTCGTGCACGCGGGCGGTCAGCTCGACCGTCGGATCGGCGAGATCAGTTGCGCTGCCGAAGATGTAGACGGTCTGCCCGCCGATGGGCGGGAGGAACACCTCGAGGTCCGACCGCGTCACGAGCTCCGGGTACATACCGCCGGTCTCCTCGAACAGCACCCGGCGCAGATCGGTCTCGCTGCACCCGAACCGCTGCGCCACCCCCGGCAGCCACCACACGGGTTCGACGGCCGCCTTGGTGACCAGCGCCGCGCCACTGGCGAGCAGGATGCGCCCGTCCGGGACCAGCCGGCCCTTCGCGATCGCGTCGGTGATCTCGGGCAGGATCACATGCGCCTTGGTGATCGCGATGGTCGGCCGAATGTCAAGGCCCGCAGCGAGTTCCGCGGTGAAGACGTCGGCCACACTGGCGCCCCACGGGTCCATGCTGACGATCGTGGCGGGTTCGCTCCACTGCGGGTACGGACCGACGGCGTCGGTGGGTGAGGTGTCGGTGAGATCGGCTCGGTGCTCACGTTTGAGCGCGCCCGCGGCGACGGCCAGTGCCCGGTAGACGCTGTACGACCCGCTGTGCGTGCCGATCACGTTGCGGTGCGAGCGGTTGACGGTCGTCCCGATCACCGGTCCCCGTTCGGCCGCGGTCGGCGCACCCCAGCGGATCGTCGGGGTGCCCACGGCGCCGCTGTGCGACGTCAACCGGATGTGGCCGCTTCCAGCCGACATGGTCACACCTCCGTCTGCGGGGGAAGGCGCCAGCTTAGCGACTTCGGGACGTCTGCGCCCGGTGTCCGCTCAGCCCGCCGCGACCCGGGGCACCCGCTCGGGGGTCGCGGTGTCGAGCACCAGGTCGGCGACGCGGGCGCGGTGCTCCTCGGCTGTGCCGAGCAGCGTCGCGTCGGTGGCGGCCCGCTTGAAGTACAGGTGCGCCTGGTGCTCCCAGGTGAACCCGATACCGCCCAGCACCTGGATGGTGTCGGCGGCGATCCGGCTGAGCGCGGCCGAACAGACGGCCTGGGCGATCGCCGTCGCCAGCGCGGCGTCGTCGGACCCGTCGGTCAGTGCCCACACCGCGTGGTAGGCCGTCGAGCGCGCGTGTTCGGCGTCGACCAGCATGTCGGCCAACCGGTGTTTGACCGCCTGGAACGAGCCGATCGGACGGCCGAACTGCAGCCGCGACTTCGCGTACTCGACGGCGATGTCGAGCAGGTGCTGAGCGGCGCCGACCTGTTCGACGGCCAGCAGCGCCGAACCCACGTGCAGCGCATGCTGGATGACCCGGGCCGCTTCGTCCGGCCCGGCGATCAGCGTGGCGGGCGCGGCCTGCAGGGTGAGACCCGCCTGGCTGCGGGTGAGGTCGAGGGTGACCAGCGGTGTGCGTTCCACCCCGTCGGCGTCCGCGTCGACCGCGTAGAGGCCGACCCCGTCGGAACCCTTCGCGGCGACCAGCACGACGTCGGCGACCGCACCGTCGACGACCTGTGTGAGCGTGCCCGTCACCGCATCACCCTCGACCGTCAGTCCGACGGCGTCCGGGACGAACGCGCCCGCCCGGTCACCGACGGCGAACGCCGCGGTGCGGGTGCCCTCGACGAGGGCGCCGAGCAGGTCGTCGCGCGCCGGTCCCGCCGGGGCGGCGACCAGTGCCGGCACCGCGAGGTAGACGGTCCCGAACAGCGGTCCGCACACCAGGGATGCGCCGAACTCCTCGACCGCGACGGCCTGGTCCACCAGGTCGCCGCCGACACCGCCGTCGGCTTCGGGCACCGACAGGCCCAGCACGCCGAGCTCGGAGCCGAGCCGCGCCCACAGCGCAGGGTCGAACGCCGGATCGGACTCCATGATCCGGCGCACCGCGGACTCGTCGAAGTGGTCGGCGCAGAACCGCCGCACCGCGTCGCGCAGCTGCCGCTGCTCGTCGGTGAACGTGAACTCAGCCACGCGGGATCTCCTTCCACGGCATGCCGGCGTCCGCGCGCAGATCACCCGGCAGGCCGAGCACCCGCTCACCGAGGATGTTGCGCATCACGTCCGACGTGCCGCCTTCGATGGTGTTGGCGCGGCTGCGCAGGAACCGCTGCTGGATCGGCCCGCGCCAGTCGCTGGTGTCCCCGCTGTCCATGGCGTAGCTGTGGTACAGCGTCCCCTCCGGACCGAGAAAATCCATGCACCACTGGTAGATCCGCTGATTGAGCTCGGCGCCGACCAGCTTGCCGATCGACCCCTCCGGGCCGGGCCCACCGACGGTCGCCGACGCACGGGACCGCTCCGAGGTCAGCCGTTGCGCCTCGGCGCGCAACCACAGTTCGGACAACCGGTCCCGCAGCACCGGTGTGTGGCGTTCGGGGCGCGACGCCCACAGCGCCACTGCGTCGGCGATCGTGCCGGCACCGCGCCGGCTTCCGCTCGCGCCGAGCGCGCTGCGCTCGTTCATCAAGGTCGTCATCGCGACCCGCCAGCCGTCGCCGACACCCCCGAGGCGGTGCGCGTCGGGGATGCGGGCGTCGCTGAAGTAGACCTCGTTGAACTCGGCGTGGCCGGTCATCTGGCGCAACGGCCGGGTCTCGACACCCGGTGCGTGCATGTCGATGACGAAATACGTGAGGCCCTTGTGCTTGGGCACATCCGGGTTGGTGCGCGCCAGCAGCAGTCCCCACCGGGCGCGGTGCGCCAGGCTGGTCCACACCTTCTGCCCGTTGACCACCCAGTCGTCACCGTCGGGCACGGCCGAGGTCGCCAGGCCCGCCAGGTCGGAGCCGGCGCCGGGTTCGGAGAACAACTGGCACCAGATGTGCTCCGTCGTCGCCAGCGGTCGCAGCCAGGACCGTTTGACCTCGTCGTCCTGGGCGTGCTCGCGGATGGTCGGCGCGGCCATGCCGTAGCCCATGGGGTTGAGCCCCAACGGGACCGGACCGCCCGCGCCCTGCAGGATGCCGTCGGCGACCGCCTGCAGACCGCGCGAGACCCCCAGCCCGCCCAACCCCTGCGGGAAGTGCACCCAGGACAGGCCGGCGTCGTAGCAGGCGCCGAGGAAGTCGGGGATCGGCACGATCTTGGGATCGTGTTCGGCCACGACACGTTTGGCGAGGTCGGCGACGCGATCGGCATCAGCGGCGGTGCTCATACCAGACACGATAGGCACCGTCACGGCCGGTGAAGACGGCACCCGGCGAGAAGACTGCAACGTGTTACAGTCCGACCTGCTGTGTCCCACGTCACTCAGCGTCGAGGGAGCTGCCCTGTGACCGCACACCGGAGCAAAGCCGCATCGTTGGCGGTCGTCGCCGTGGCCTATGCGCTCGCGCTCGCGGCCGCCGCCGCATGGCTGGTGTGGGGGCCGGACACCGGACGGTTGTGGCTCGACACCCTGTTCGCCGACGTGGTGGGCACCGTGGTGGTGTTCGCGTTCAGCCGGGCCTACCGCAACTCGAGCTTCTATGACGCCTACTGGAGCGTCGTACCGCCCCTGTTGCTGGCCTACTGGTGGAGTGACAGTCCCGACGCCGATGCGCTGCGGGTCACACTCGTCGCCGTGGCGGTCGGGTACTGGGCGGTGCGGCTGACCGGTAACTGGCTGTACGCGTTTCCCGGTCTGCACCACGAGGATTGGCGCTATCCGATGTTCCGGGAACGGGCCGGCCGGTGGGAGTTCGTCGTCGACCTGGTCGCCATCCACCTGATCCCCACCCTGCAGGTGTTCCTGGCCATGCTGCCGGTCTACGTGGCGGTGACGACACCGGGGGAGGGCTGGAGGTGGCTGGCGGCAGTCGCTTTCGTGATCGCCGTCGCAGCGGTGACGCTGGAACTGGTCGCCGACGTGCAGATGCACCGCTTCGTCGCCGGCCGCGGACCGGGTGAGGTGATGGACCGCGGTCTGTGGGCCTGGTCGCGGCACCCGAACTACTTCGGCGAGTGCGGATTCTGGATCGGGCTGGCACTGTTCGGGGTCGCCGCCTCGCCTGGCGACGCCTGGTGGCTGTTCGCCGGCGCGGTGGCGATGCTCGCGATGTTCCTCGGGGCCAGCATCCCGATGATGGAGGCGCGCAGTCTGCAACGCCGGCCGGGCTACCAGGACGTCGTCGACCGGGTGTCGCGGTTCGTGCCTCGACCGCCCCGCAAGGCGCGCGTGTGAGCCGCCCGCGCGTCGTCGTCGCCGGTCTCGGCGACAGCGGTGTGTTGACCGCGATGCGGTTGGCCCGGCACTTCGACGTGGTCGGCGTCTCGGCGAAACCGGGTCTGGTCAGCGGGCAGGAACTCGGCGTGCGGTTGGCCCGCCCCGACGACTGGGCGCGCGACTACTGGATCTCATTCGACCGGTTCCGTGCCCTCGACCGGGTCCGCATCGAACACGCGACGCTGACGGGCGTCGACCTCGCGGCCCGAAAAGTCTTGGGACAGCGCACCGACGGCTCGGCAGTGGTGGAACGTTTCGACGCGCTGGTGGTCGCCACCGGGGTGAGCAACGGCTTCTGGCGCAGGCCCGGCTACCGGTCGGGTGACGAGGTGGCCGCACAACTGCGCGCCGACCACGAGCGGCTGGCCGCCGCGCGGTCGGTGCTGGTCGTGGGCGGGGGCGCGGCGGCGGTGAGCAGCGCCGCCAACCTGGCGCTCACCTGGCCGGACACCCGCGTCGACCTGTGCTTTCCGGGTCCGCGACCCCTGCCGCAGCACCATCCGCGGGTGTGGGCCAGGATTGCGCGGCGGCTCGACGAGCTCGGCGTGAGGGTGCGGGCGGGCCACCGCGCCGTCGTCCCGGCGGGGTTCGGATGCGACCGCATCACCGACGACCCGGTCGAGTGGAGCACCGGCCAGCCCGCCGTGACGGCGGACGCGGTGCTGTGGGCGATCGGGCGGGTCCGGCCCAACACCGACTGGTTGCCCCGCGAGGTGCTCGATGACGACGGCTTCGTGCGCGTCACCGCACAGTTGAAAGTCGTTGCACACGAACGTGTTTACGCGATCGGTGACGTGGCGGCCACCGATCCGTTGCGCAGCAGCGCCCGCAACCGTGCCGACGGACTCCTGGCCGGAAACATCCGCGCGGACTTCGCGGGGCGCCCGCTGCGCGACTACCGCGCCCCGGGCCGCCGGTGGGGTTCGGTGCTCGGCGGCCAACCGGACGGCCTCGAGGTGTTCGCCCCCAACGGCAGGGTGTTCCGCTTCCCGGCGTGGTCGGTCGAGCGGGTGCTGCAACCGTGGATCGTGCGGCGCGGGATCTACCGGGGTGTGCGCCCGTCGCCGTCCCCCGACTGACCGCGCCGCAGCGCGTCCTCGATGGTCGGATAGGTGTCGAGCACGCGGTGCAGACCGGTGATCTCGATCGGCTGCATGACGTACGGCTGATCGGCGACGACGGCCACCGAGATGCCCTCGGCGGCGCCGTCCTCGTGGCACGACAGCACGGCGTTGAGCGCGGCGCTGCCGAAGTAGGTGACCCCCGCGAGATCGATGACGACCAGTCGACTGGGATGGCCCACCGCGCTGCCGCGCGCCTTCGCCAGATGGGTGTTCAAGGCGTCGACGGACAGCGAGTCGACGTCGCCCTTGACCCTGACCACGACCGCGTCCCCGCGCACGTCGTGTTCGACCTCCAACGGTTGCATCCGTCCCAGCCCGCCTCGATTCCCATCTTTCGTCTCTGTGCCGCGGCCCACGGCGCCGACGGATGAGCCGGCCGGGTGCGCCGGCCGGCAGGGGAATTTTAACCGCCGGTCGAGGGGGCGGACATCCGTTCAGCGCATCATCGAGCGGGGATGCGTTCGTGAACTGTCAGCAGCAGGTGGTCGAACTGGCCCTGGGTGGACGACGGGGCGGGCGGGAGCTGCCCGACCTCCGCAATCAGCTGGGCGGCCAGCGCGCGCAGCTTCGTGTTCGTCTCCTGGGAGCGCCACTGCAACACCCGGAACGCCTGATCGGCGCTGATCCGGTAGATCACCATCAGTGCGCCCTTGGCCTGTTCGATGACCGCCCGGGATTCGAACAGCCCCGGCAACTGCTCGTCGAGCGCCTCCTGCCGCGCCTCGTCGAGGCTCGCGGTGAGGTCGACGTAGTAGCCGGCCGATCCGATGACCGAACCCCGGTCGTCGAACATCCGGTCGGCCACCACCAGCACGTCGTGCTCGTTTCCGCCGGTGTCGAGGAACCGGTGCCTGCTGGAGAACGACTCGCCGGTGTGCAGCGTGTGGTCGAGGAGATCCTGGACCAGCCTGCGGTCGTCGGGATGCTTGTGCGACAGCAGCAGGTCGGTGGTCGGCTCGACCGTGCCCGGTTCGTAGCCGTGCATCCGCGCCACCTCGTCGGACCACTCCCAGCGCTGCCCGACGAAGAAGAACTTGAAGCTGCCGATGTGGGACGGCTGACGATCGGTCTCGCCCTCGTCGAAACGTCTCCTCCCCGCGGTACGCGACATCAGCCGAGTATTCCATCCCGCGTCGGCGGCAGTTCGGCGTTGATCCGATCGAGCAGCGCGGGGTAGCGGTTGGCTTCGCGGTGCCTGCCCGGTTTGCCGCTGCTCACCACCCCGGCCGCCAGTCCGCGCGCGGGGTCCGCCCAGACGGCGATGTCGACCAGTCCGGTGTGGCCGAACGCCGCAGGCGCGTCACGGCCGAACGGTCCGAATCGCTTCGACCCCAGCATGTATCCGGTTCCCCAGCGCAGCGGCATCAGCCCGGTGGCCAGGTCCGGGCGCAGCCTCCTGCATTCGCGGGTGGCCGCATACAGCGTCTCGGGCGCAAGCACCCGGACCCCGTCGAGTTCTCCACCGCGGCGCAGCAGTTCGGCGAACCGCGACAACTCCTGCGCCGTCGACACCGTGCTCGACGACGGCACCACCCCGGTGAGGAACAGCGGGGTGTTGGTGAACGGGATGATCTGATGCAGCGTGCCGCCGACGGCGGTGCGGAACGCCGCGGCGATGGGCGGCGGCAGGGGTTTGCCGGTGGCGTGGCTGGGGGCCACGAGGGGGACGTCGGACTCGTCGACCCCGAAGTTGGTCCAGCGGAAGCCGAGTGGTCGGAGGATGTCCTCGGCCAAGATCTCGCGGATGCCGCGGCCCGTCGCCGCCGACACGATCTCGCGCACCAGCGGACCCCACGTCAACGCGTGGTAGATGTGCACCAGACCGGGCCGATACAGCGGGCGCAGGTCGCCGAGCATCTCCCGGGCGTACGCGCTGTCGTTCATGCGCTTGAGGTTGGGTCGCTCACCGGTGGGGAAGGGGACACCCGCGCTGTGGGTCATGACGTGGCGGATCGTCGTGCGGTCCTTGCCGTGGCTGGTGTAGTTCGGCAGGTACTCGCACACCCGGTCGTCGAGTGAGAAGTGGCCGCGCTCGGCCAGCATGTGCACGACGGTCGTCGTGATCGCCTTGGCGGCGCTGTACACACAGAAGGGGGTGTCCGGGGTGACCGCCACCCTGTCCGCGTCCTCGGGGTCGTCGGGTCCGTTGCCCCAGCCGTGTCCGATCGCGCGGTTGAGGACGACACGCCCTTGGCGGCGCACGCACACCTGGATCGCCGGGTGCATCCCGGCGGAATACCAGTGCCGCGCCGCCTGCCAGATCCGCTCCACCGCCGCAGGGTCGACGCCGGAGTGGTCCTCTTCGCCGATGGTGGTGACCGCGTCAAGGTCGGCGGGCACGCGGATGCGGCCTCCCGGCTTCTCGGTGCTGGTCATGAGTCCTTCCCGGCCGCGCCCCGGACATGTCCCGGCCCCGTCGGCAAGGGTAGGCCACCGGTGGAATGGGCAGCGGGGCGATGAGTCGGCGCCCGTCCGGGAGTCGTCATCTGAGAACCACGAAAGGAGACGCGATGACCATCGATCATCTGCTGGCGGTCGTGCCGGTGTCCGACGTCGATGAGAGCCGCCGCTGGTACACGTCGCTGTTCGGGCGGGACGCCGACAACAATCCGATGCCGACACTGGTGGAATGGCAGGTCAGGCCCGGGAGCTGGGTGCAGGTCTTCGCAGACCCCGACCGCGCCGGATCGGGCCTGCTCAACCTCGCCGTCGACGATCTCGAGGCGCACGTGGCCGAGGTCGGCTCGCGTGGCATCGAGGCCGAGCCGATCGTCGACGCGGCCAAGGGTGTGCGGCTGGCGGCGCTCACCGATCCGGACGGCAACATCCTGCGGCTCATCGGCGGGTTCCGGGTCGAGTACTGACCGGTGCGACGGGCACGCCGCTGACCTGGAACGACCAGGCTTGCCATCGCCCCGACCCGGGTACCTGCTATCGCACCGTCGCCGGAAGAGTCGCTTTCGGCGCATCTGCGGGAGGTACGGATGTCACGGATGTCGTCGGAAGCGACCGAACCGGTACGGGGTGAGCCGGCGGCCACCGACAAGCTCAAACGCAAGATCACCGGGCCGCTGCTGTTCCTGTTCATCCTCGGCGACGTGCTGGGAGCGGGCATCTACGCCCTGATGGGGGTGCTGGCGCAGGATGTCGGCGGCGTGCTGTGGGCGCCGCTGCTGGTCGCGCTGCTGCTGGCGCTGCTGACGGCCGGGTCCTACGCCGAGCTGGTCACCAAGTATCCGAGGGCGGGCGGGGCCGCGGTCTTCGCCGAGCGGGCCTTCAAACGGCCGGTGGTGTCTTTCCTGGTCGGTTTCAGCATGCTGGCGGCCGGTGTGACCAGTGCCGCCGGGCTGTCGTTGGCCTTCGCCGGCGACTACCTGTCGACGTTCCTCGACGTGCCGGCCATCCCCGCCGCGATCGTGTTCCTCGCCCTCGTGGCGGCGCTCAACGCGCGCGGGATCAACGAATCGGTCAAGAGCAACGTCGTGATGACCGTCATCGAATTGAGCGGTCTGCTCATCGTGATCGTCGCCGTGGCCCTGATGGTCGGCGGCGGCCGCGGTGAGGTCGGCCGCGTCGCCGAGTTCCCCGAGGGCGCCGCCCCCGCCCTGGCGATCCTGGCCGGCGCGATCGTGGCGTACTACTCGTTCGTCGGGTTCGAGACGTCGGCCAATGTGGCCGAGGAGATCCGCAACCCCAGCAAGGTGTATCCGACGGCGCTGTTCGGCGCGCTCGTCACCGCCGGTGTGGTCTACGCGCTGGTCGGGATCGCCAGTGCGATCGCGCTGCCCGCCGGTGAGCTGTCGGAATCCTCCGGGCCGCTGCTCGATGTCGTCTCGGCGACCGGGGTCGGCGTGCCGGACTGGTTGTTCAGCGCCATCGCCCTGGTCGCGGTGGCCAACGGCGCCCTGTTGACGATGATCATGTCCAGCCGGCTGACCTATGGCATGGCCGAACACGGGCTCCTTCCGTCCGCGCTGAGCCGGGTGCTGCCGCAACGTCGGACGCCGTGGGTGGCGATCGTCGCGACCACCGTGGTGGCCATGCTCCTCACGCTCATCGGCGAATTGTCGACTCTGGCGGAGACCGTGGTGCTGCTGCTGTTGATCGTGTTCATCTCGACGAACGTGGCCGTGCTCGTGCTGCGCCGCGACCACGTCGAGCACGACCACTTCCGCGTCTGGACCGCGGTGCCGGTGCTGGGTGTGGCGTCGTGCGTCCTGCTGATGACCCAGCAGACCGCCAAGGTGTGGCTGTTCGCCGCGATCATGCTGGCCGTCGGCGCCGTCCTCTACGCGCTGGCGCGCGTCGCCACGAGCCGCGAACGCACCGCAGCCTGACAAACGACGAGACCCCGCAGCCGGAGCTGCGGGGTCTCGGTCGTCATGCGGGGTGTCAGCTGATGCCGACGACCTCCTGCGCGATCGCGGCGAGCCGCGTCTGAGCGGCGGACACGACGCGCGAGCGGTTCTTGTGCGCTTCCTCCCACGCGATGATCGTCCGGATGTCGGACGGATCGGTGAGGTCCTTCACCTCGGCGACGGCCTCGGTGACGGTCAGCTCGTCGTAGCCGTTGATCGGCAGCTCGGAGGCGTCCAGCACGCCGGCCCCGTCGCGGACCTTGTGCAGGGCGTCGGCGGCCTGGCCGGCGCCTTCGTCGCGGGTGACCTTCTCCGCCGCGGCCAGCGCCGCATCGCGGGACGCACCCAGCGCCTTGCCTGCGACCTCGCTGACGCGGGCACCACGGTTGACCAGCTCGTTGAACGCCGGTCCGGTGTTCCGCAGCGCCTCGACCGTGCGGTCCACACCGCGGGTGGTCCAGGTCAGCGGCAGGTTGACCGTCCGGACCGCCACGCCGGCGGCCGCCTGCAGCGGGGTACGGCGCAGCGCGGCCGGGCCACCGAGGGCGTCCTCGGCCAGCACCGTGGTCAGCCAGTCGACCGTCGCGGAGTGCGCGGTGATCAGGCGGTCGGCCAGGGCCTGCACGTCCTGCTCCTTGGCGGAGACGGCCAGGGCCTTGAGGTACCGGGACCGGTCGAGGAGCTGATCCTCGAGCGCGAGGTCGCCCAGCAGCGCCTCGTCGAACGGCTCCGCCTGCTCGGTCAGCGCCTTCACGGCGGCCGCCGCACGGCCCAGGAACGGGCCGATCACGTCGGGGTAGCCCCCGAGGTCGCGGATCGCGCCCTCGATCGCCTCGGCGCGCTCACGCCCGTTGGAGGCGTTCTGCTCCAGCTCCCTGCGGACCGCTTCGGTGCGGGCCTGGGCGACCCGGGTCTCAGCGACCTGGATCTCGGTGTTGGTCAGGTCCAGGATCGTTCGCAGTTGCGCGAGCAACTTGGTGGTATCTGCATTCGTCACGTTCTTCGCTCCCATGTGCGTTGACTTGTTCGATGTCGGCGCTCGGGTGCACCACGAGTTGGGTTGCCGCTGGGAGAAACGCGTAACCCTTCTCCGTCCCGATGTGACGTAGGTCATCGTCGCGCTGCGCTCCACGCCGCCCGGCTTATAACAATCCGATATACCTGGAAATCACGATCACTTAAGAGAATATCGCAAATGATGAGGAAATGGCGCATTTCCTGACGGGAAACCGCAGCATAACCGTGGTAATGGGGCATAGATCACACCGCCTTGATGTAACGCTCGCGGACTCGCCGCGTCGCGGCGAATTGCCCCCGAATAGCCCGCTTTGCACTCGGGTACTTTCGATTCGGGGCGGGGAAAGCGCTTCGACAGCGCACCGTAATCGGAGATCCGAAGAGGAAGTGATCATGAAATTCAGTGGTAATACCGCTCGCCGGGGGATCGCCGGTGTGTTCGCCGGTTGCCTGTTCGGCGGGGTGGCCGCAGCAACCATCGCGGCACCCACGGCATCGGCCGCGGTGGACTGCTCGGCCAGCGGGGTCGCGAACACCGTCAGTAGCGTGACCGGTTCGGCCCGCCAGTACCTGGCCGACCATCCGGGTGCGAACCAGGTGGTGACCGCCGCGATGAGCCAGCCCCGCCCGCAGGCGGAGGCCGACATCCGCGGTTACTTCACCGCCAACCCGCAGGAGTACTACGAGCTGCGCGGCATCCTGGCCCCGATCGGCGACACCCAGCGTCAGTGCAACGTGACCGTGCTGTCGCCCGAGCTGGCGTCGGCCTACGACCAGTTCATGGCCGGCTGACCCGCGCACGGACCGACGGCCCGTCATCGCGACCGAGTGTCGCGGCGGCGGGCCGTCGTCGGTTCCCGGTCCGCAGAAGCCGTTTGAGCCGTTGCCGCGCGGGTAACAAAGAGCTCAACATCTGCAGCTCAACGCAGTACGACCGAGGAGAACCCCGATGGCCGAGCGCGTGCCAGCCCCCGCCGACGCGACGACCGAGGCGATTGCCACCACCGCGTTGTTCCTGAACTTCACCGCGGTGATCGCGCTCGCGGTGTGCCTTGCCAGTGTCGGTATGTCGGATCTGGCGGTCGCGGCGATCGCCGGTGCGATCGCGATCGTGAGCTTCGGAGCCAGCATCCTGTGCTTCAGCGCCCAGGCGCGTGAACGCCAACGCCAGGAGATCGCTCCGGCGCAGGTCGTGCCGGCCACCACCTAGGCCCCTGCCGCCGTGTTGACCGCGGTCTACTTCGGCATGGCGGCATCGAGCGCGCTGGTGTTCGGCGCCGCGGCCGGGGCGCGGTGGAGCCCGCCGAAGCGGGTGACCGGCGTACTGCTCGCCTTCGCCAGCGGCGCGCTGATCTCGGCTCTGACCTTCGAACTGTTCGAAGAAGCGTTCGCGATGGCGGGCGGATGGCACGCCGGGCTCGGATTGCTCGCCGGCGCAGCGGCTTTCGTCACGGCCGACACGCTTTTGGACCGCTACGTGAGTGGGCACGCGGGCCCCGACGCGCGTGAGGTCGCGTCATCGGGCGCACGGCGCGGGGTCGGTCTCGCGCTGCTGGCCGCCGTGACACTCGACGGTGTCCCGGAGAACGTGGCGCTCGGCGTGTCCCTGGTGGGCGGCGCTTCGCTGTCCCTGCTGGCCGCCATCTTCTTCTCGAACCTGCCCGAATCCCTCGTCGGCGCGGTGGCGATGCGCAATTCCGGGATGTCCGGTCGCACAGTGATTCTCACGTGGCTGACGTGTGCGGTCCTGCTGGCCGTCGCCGTCGTGCTCGGGCGGGCCACGGCAGGGACGCTCAGCGAGGACGTGCTGGCGGTGGCGCTGGCGTTCGCGGGCGGGGCCGTGCTCGCCTCGCTGGCCGACACGCTGATGCCGGAGGCGTTCGAGCACGGCCGGCCCCTCAACGCGTTCGCGACGGCGGGTGGGTTCTTCCTGTCGTTCATGCTCGCCGCCTGAGGAGGCGGCGTCGCGACAGGGTCAGGGCGTCGGGCCCTTGGCCCGGCCCGGGCCGAACAGTCCACCGAGCTGGCCCAGCATCTCGAGCGGACCCGGCCCCGGTGGTGGCGGCGGGCACGCGGTCCCGCACGCGCTGAGCTGCCAATTCTGGCAGTCGTTGGTGGTGAAGCTCGCGTCGGTCGGTTCGATACGCACCGATGCCGACTTCTTGGTCAGCGCGTTGTCGAGCAGCGTGCCGTCGGTGCCGACCCGTTTCCAGTAGCACGCCGAATCGGCGGCGGGACCGCTCGAGGTGTAGGTGCCCGGCATGATGTCGACGCCGACCTTGTAGGTGCCGTCCTTGTCGATCGCCGACGCGGGTGCCGGCGGGGCGGGCGGCGGTGACGGCTCGGGCTCCGCGCGGGCGGGTCCCGCCGCGGACACGGCCAGGGTGATCGAGGCGGCGACGGCCGCGGCGAGCCTGGATGCCTTCATGCCCCGGGATCGTACAGCTAGCCAGGCTAAGCGTCACAGCAGGCTGTGACCCAGGTCACTCTCAGTGCGCCGTCGTGATCGCCGTCTCCGCTGGTGAGGGGCTGCTGCGAGAGGCATTTAAATACACTAAGGTTCCTGTTTATACTGGCTAAGTTTTTAGCGGAGTCAAGGAGGAGCAAACGTGCCCACAGTGGCGATGAGCTGCACAGACGGGGTCTCGACCGCGTCATCGTGGGCACGGGAAACGGGTCGCGGTGTCGCATCCGTCGCTCCTCTGCGAGAGGATACCGCCGCGCCGAGTGGCGAGACCATGTTCCGTGTGGCCGGTCGAGCGTGACGACGAGCCACCGACTGTCGGGGAAATAACACAATGTTGAGTGTCGCCAAGAAGGCGTGGATACCACTGCTCATCGTGGTCGTGGTGCTGATTGCGGGATTCACCGTGCACCGCATCCGGGGCTTCTTCGGATCGGATGGCATCACGGTCACGCCCAGGGTGTTCGCCGACGATCCCGAACCGTTCGACCCCAAGGTGGTCCGGTACGAGATCACCGGTAGCGGCAGCTACGCCAACATCAACTACCTCGACCTCGACGCCAAACCGCAGCGGCTCGACAGCACAGCCATTCCGTGGGCGCTGACCCTCCAGACGACGGAGGCCTCCGCCGCGCCCAACATCGTCGCCCAGGGCGACGGCGATTCCATCACCTGTCGAATCATCGTCGACGACGAGGTGAAAGACGAGAGGACCGCAACCGGCGTGAACGCGCTGACCTACTGCTTCGTGAAGTCCGCATGAGCGCGCCCACGACCGGCGCGCCCACCGAGGCGTTCCCGCCGGCGAAGCCCCATCGCCGGCCGTTGCTCCCGCGAATGATCCGCACGCTGGCCGTGCCGATCATCCTCGGCTGGATCGCGATCATCGCGGTTCTCAACGTGATCGTGCCCCAGCTCGAAGAGGTCGGGCAGATGCGCGCGGTGTCGATGAGCCCGCACGACGCCCCGGCGATGATCTCGATGCAGCGGGTCGGCGAGGTCTTCGAAGAGGGCGACTCCGACAGCAACGTCATGATCGTGCTCGAAGGCCAGGAGCCGCTCGGGGACGAGGCGCACGCGTTCTACGACCAGATGATCGACCGCCTGGAAGCCGACACCAAGCACGTCCAGTCGGTGCAGGACTTCTGGAGCGATCCGATGACCGCCTCGGGATCGCAGAGCAACGACGGCAAGGCCGCCTACGTCCAGGTGAAGCTGGCCGGTAACCAGGGCGAGGCGCTGGCCAACGAATCGGTGGAAGCGGTCCAGAGCATCGTCGGAAGCCTCGAGCCGCCGCCGGGCGTCAAGGCCTTCGTGACCGGTCCCGCGGCTCTGGCCGCCGATCAGCACATCGCAGGCGACCGCAGTATGCGCCTGATCGAGGCGGTCACGTTCACGGTGATCATCGTGATGCTGCTGCTCGTGTACCGGTCGATCGTCACGGTGATCCTGATGCTCATCACCGTGGTGCTGTCGCTGGCGGCCGCCCGCGGGGTGGTGTCGTTCCTCGGCTACCACGAGATCATCGGGCTCTCGACGTTCGCCACGAACCTCCTTGTGACGCTGGCGATCGCGGCGGCCACCGACTACGCGATCTTCCTGATCGGCCGATACCAGGAAGCCCGCGGTCTCGGCGAGGACAAGGAGACCGCGTTCTACACGATGTTCCACGGCACCGCGCACGTCGTGGTCGGGTCGGGTCTGACGATCGCCGGCGCCACGTTCTGCCTCAGCTTCACCCGGCTGCCGTACTTCCAGACCCTGGGCGTCCCGCTGGCGATCGGTATGGTCGTCGTGGTACTCACGTCGCTGACGCTGGGTTCCGCCGTGATCACCGTCGCGAGCAAGTTCGGGCTGCTCGAGCCCAAACGTGCGATGCGCGTGCGCGGTTGGCGCAAGATCGGCGCCGCGACCGTGCGCTGGCCCGGACCGATCCTGATCGCCACCATCGCGCTGTCGCTGATCGGGCTGCTCACGCTGCCGGGCTACCGGACGAACTACAACGACCGCAACTACCTGCCCGCCGACCTGCCGGCCAACGAGGGCTACGCGGCGGCGGACCGGCACTTCTCCAACGCCCGGATGAACCCGGAGCTGTTGATGGTCGAGAGCGACCACGATCTGCGGAACTCCGCGGACTTCCTGGTGATCAACAAGATCTCCAAGGCGATCTTCGGTGTCGAGGGCATCTCCCGGGTGCAGTCCATCACCCGTCCGGACGGCAAGCCCATCTCGAATACGTCGATCCCGTTCCTGATCGGTATGCAGGGCACCCAGCAGAAGCTCACCGAGAAGTACAACGAGGACCTCACGGCCCAGATGCTCAAACAGGCCGAGGACATGCAGACGACCATCGACAACATGGAGACGATGCAGGGCATCACCGTGCAGATGGCCGACGTCACCCACAGCATGGTCGCCAAGATGAAGGACATGACGGTCGACGTGGCCGAATTGCGCGACCACATCGCCAATTTCGACGACTTCTTCCGGCCGATCCGCAACTACTTCTACTGGGAACCGCACTGCTACAACATCCCGGTCTGCTTCGCGATGCGCTCGGTGTTCGACACCCTCGACGGCATCAACGTGATGACCGACGACATCCGGGCGATCATCCCCGACATGGAACGTCTCGATGCGCTGATGCCGCAGATGGTCGCGCTGATGCCGAAGATGATCCAGACGATGAAGACCATGAAGGTCATGATGCTGAACATGTATTCCACGCAGAAGGGAATGCAGGATCAGGCGGCCGAGATGCAGGGCGACACGACCGTCATGGGTGAGGCGTTCGACGCGTCGATGAACGACGACTCGTTCTACCTGCCGCCCGAGGTCTTCGACAACGCCGACTTCAAACGCGGTATGGAGCAGTTCATCTCGCCGGACGGCAAGTCGGTGCGCTTCATCATCAGCCATGACGGCGACCCGCTGACCCCCGAGGGCATCGCCAAGATCGACAAGATCGAGACCGCGGCCAAGGAGGCCATCAAGGGCACCCCGCTGGAGGGGTCGACGATCTACCTCGGTGGCAGCGCCGCGATGTTCAAGGATATGAACGACGGCAACACCTACGACCTGCTGATCGCCGCGATCGCCTCGCTCGCACTGATTTTCATCATCATGCTGATCATCACCCGCAGCGTGGTCGCGTCGGCGGTGATCGTCGGCACGGTGGTGTTGTCACTGGGTGCGTCGTTCGGTCTGTCGGTGCTCATCTGGCAGCACATCATCGGGATCGAACTGCACTGGATGGTGATGGCGATGTCGGTCATCATCCTGCTGGCGGTCGGTGCGGACTACAACCTGCTGCTGGTCTCCCGACTCAAAGAGGAGATCCACGCCGGCCTGCGGACCGGCATCATCCGGGCGATGGGTGGCAGTGGTTCGGTGGTGACCGCGGCGGGTCTGGTGTTCGCGTTCACGATGATCTCGATGGCGGTCAGTGAACTGACGGTGATCGCCCAGGTGGGCACCACCATCGGCCTCGGCCTGCTGTTCGACACCCTGGTCATCCGCGCCTTCATGACGCCGTCGATCGCGGCGCTGCTGGGCAAGTGGTTCTGGTGGCCGCAGCAGGTGCGCAACACGCCGGTGCCGTCGCCGTGGCCGTCGCCGGGTTCCGGGCCCCCGCCGAGGGCCCCCGAGCCGGTCGGCAGCGTCTGACGACAAGGTGCGCGCGCTACCCCAGTAGCGTGCGCACCTTCGCGGCCAGCGCCACCCCGAGGTCCCGGTTGTTCTGCTCGGTGAAGTGGATGCCGTCGACCCCGTCGGTGCTGATGGCCGAGCCGGCGTCGAAGAAGTCGACCTTCATGTGCGAGGCCAGCGCCGAATAGGCGGTCGCCAGTGCATCGGTCTTCTCCTGTCCTCCCGCGAAGATCAGGTCGAACCACGGATGCGGGATCGCCGCCAGCGGTGGTGGGGAGACGACGAGGGTGCGCGGCGCGGGGTACACGGTGCCCACGCCGCCCGCGGCCGTGAGCACCTGGTTGACCAGGATGCCCATCCCCATGGCGATGTCCAGCGGTTCGCGGTGGAGGTAGGCCTTCGTGTCGTTGGTGCCGAGCATGAGGATGACCAGGTCGAGCGGCAGGTGGCTGGCCAGACAGGCCGGCAGGTAGGCCGCGCCGTTGAGGCGCGGATCGCTGGGATCGTCGGCCGTGGTGGTGCGGGCGCTGAGCCCCTCCTCGATCACGGTGTAGTCGGCGCCCAGGTCGTCGGCGAGCACACCGGTCCAGCGCACGTCGCGCGGATAGCGTTCGGTGGGCACCCCGTCCTCGACCGGGACCCACCCCCAGGTCAGCGAGTCACCGAAGCACAGAACGCGTTTCACGGCCATGGGACGACCGTAGCGCCGGCAGCGGGCCTCGGAAGGGATTATCGGGGCGGGTTACCCTCGTGGAGTCGACGAGAGGGGCAGGCCCGTGGCCGGAAGAACGATCGTCATCACCGGGGCCAGTGACGGTGTGGGCGCCGCCGCGGCGAAACGCCTGAGCCGCAGCGGCGAGAACGTCGTGGTGGTCGGGCGCTCCCCGCAGAAGACCGCGGCCGTGGCCGGCGCGCTGGGCGTGGATTCGCACGTCGCCGACTTCGCCGATCTCGCGCAGGTACGCGACCTCGCGCACCGGCTGCTCGAGGCGTACCCGCGGATCGACGTGCTGGCCAACAACGCCGGCGGGATGATGAACAGCCGCGAGACCACCGTCGACGGCTTCGAGAAGACCTTCCAGGTCAACCACCTCGCCCCGCTGCTGCTCACCACGCTGCTGCTCGACCGGCTCGTGGAGTGCCGCGCCTCGGTGCTCAACACCTCGAGCATGGCCAACAAGTTCGCCCGGGTCGACTTCGACGATCTCGACGCGGTGCAGGATCAGCACGGGTCGATCGCCTACGGCTCGTCGAAGCTGGCGAACATCCTGTTCACGAAGGAACTGCACCGCCGGTACCACGGGGCCGGAATCTCCACGGCGGCATTCCATCCCGGGCCGGTCGCGTCGAACTTCAGCGCCGAGGTGAACAATCCGCTGTTCGGACTGCTCTACCGCAGCCCGCTGCGGCACGTGGCGCTGATCGGGACCGAACAGGGCAGCGACGAACTGGTGTGGCTGGCGTCGGCGACGCCGGGCGCGGACTGGGAATCCGGGCAGTACTACTACAAGCACAAGGTGGCCAAGGCGAACAAGATCGCCGACGACGCCGGGGCGGCCGAACGGCTGTGGGACCGCAGTCTCGAACTGCTGAGCGCGAAGGCGGTGTCATGACTGTTTCCGTGGTGGACAACGGGCCGGGTCAGGTCAGCAGGTCCGTCGAGGTCGACGCCGCGGTCGCCGAGGTGTTCGCGTTGGTCGCCGATCCTCGGCGACACCACGAGTTCGACGGGTCGGGCACGGTGGGCGACAACATCGATGGCCCCGCGAAACTCGTTGCCGGATCCCGGTTCTCGACGAAGATGCGGATGTTCGGACTGCCGTACCGGATCACCAGCACCGTGACCGCCCTCAATCCGGATCGGCTGGTCGAGTGGCGGCATCCGTTCGGCCATCACTGGCGGTTCGAGTTCGAGGAGATCGCGCCGACGCGGACGCGGGTGACCGAGACCTTCGACTTCCGCGACACGGGTGCGCTCAAGGACCGGATCGGCTACTACGAGCGGACGGGTTTCGCGAAGCGCAACGCGACGGGCATCGAGGCGACGCTGCGCCGGTTGCGCGAGCGGTTCGCCTGAGTCAGCGGGTGGGCTGGCGCTGTTCGCGGCGCTTCGTGGCCACCGGTGGAAGTGGTTCGGTGGCAGCGGGATTGAGCGCGTCGAACATCAGGCTGAGGTAGCGCCGCCGCGCCGGGCGGGGCTGGTTCATCGCGACCGAGGCCGTGGTCACCATCGCCACGAACGTCGCCACGTCGTCGGGGGTGAGGTCGGGCCGCAGCGCACCCGTCGCCTGGGCCTGCATGATCATGTCGTCGAACTGCTCGCGGTCGCGGGTGAACAACTGCGCGGTGAGGTCCGCGAGGTCGCCGATCGAGGTCAGCAGCGGACGCTGACGGAACATGACCTCCTCGAGATGGGCGAGTGCGTCGATGAACGCCGCCCGCGGGGCATCGCGGCCGAGCGCGAGAATCGCGGGGGTGATGTCGGTGACGACGATGTCCTCGTAGACCGCGGCGGCCAGGGCCCTGCGGTTCGGAAAGTGGCGGTAGAGGGTGGCATTCGCGACGCCGGCGGCTTCGGCCACCTGGCTCAGCGTGGCGTTGTCACCGTCGCGGCCGAACACCTCGCGGGCGGCGGCGACGATGCGGTGGACATTGGCGAACGCGTCCGAGCGGCGATTGCGCGGAGTCACCCTCGCCACTCTCCCCGATCCTGCACGCGCAAATGGTAGCGCGCTCCCGGATACACGGGCCGCTTCGTGCGTTTGCGCAACGCCGTGGCGGGTTTTCGGGTCTCGGGCCGCCACCACGTCACGCAAGTCCGGCTACGGGGCGTCCGCGCGCGTCGACAGCACGGTCACGGCATCGGCCACCGCATGCGGCGCGTCGAGGGCCACGAACGTCCTCGCGTCGGCCGCCTCGACCATCGTCGCGTCGGGGAACTGCGCGGCCAGTCGTCGGCCCAGCGCGGGAGTGAAGCAGCGGTCGCGCATACCCCAGACCAGCCGCACCGGCTTGTGGAACCGGGGCAGGCGAGCCGCCACCTCGGTCAGATCCGTTGCGGCGACGTGCCTCAACAGGGTGGCGAGATTCGCCCGGACACCCGCGTTCGTCCTACAAGGCTCCAGCCACGACGCGGTGAGTTCCGGATGCGGCCGGCTGAGCAGCCCGTAGCCGAAGGGGGAATGACGCAGCGCGCGGACGCGCATCAGTTCGGTCAGCACCTTGATCGACACCTGCCCGCGCAGCACCGCGAAGACGACGTTGAACGGGAACGGCGGGAACTTGTCGAACGCATCGCAGTTCGTGAGCACGAGCCGGCCGACCACGTCCGGGTAGGCATCGACCACCAGCTGGCAGATCGCGCCGCCGGTGTCGTTGCCCACCAGCGTGACATCGCGCAGTCCCAGCGCGGTGACGAGGTCGCGGACCATCGCGGCCACACTCGCCGGCGACAGTTCGGATTCGACGGGAATGCGGTGCGATCCGAGCGGCCAATCGGGAAGCACACACCGGAAACCCTTGTCCGCCAGGATCTCCGCGACAGGATCCCACAGCCGGTGGTCGACGAGTGCGCCGTGGACGAACACCACCGGCGGGAACGCGGAGTCCTCCGGACCGGTGACGCGGTACTCGATGGTTGCGGTCGGCAAGGTGAGGGTGGGCATGTCGGTTACCCTTCATCGTGACATTTACGAACACCTGGTATGAAAGTTACGTGCAGACTGTATGAAAGTCAACGGCGAAGCCTCGGACGCCCGGCCCACCCGCCGCACGCAGGCGCAGCGGACCGCGCAGACCCGGTCGCGGCTCATCGCGGCGGGCCGGCGGCTGTTCTCGCAGCAGCCGTTCGCCGACGTCTCCACCCAGGCGATCGTCGAGGCGGCCGGTGTGACGCGAGGCGCGCTGTACCACCAGTTCGCCGACAAGTCCGCGTTGTTCGAGGCGGTCTACGAAGAGGTCGAGCAGGAGCTGATGGCGGAGATCGCCGGCCACATCGCGACGCACGAACCCTCGGACCAGTTGGCGGCGATGCGGGCGGGCGCCCGGCTCTTTCTCGAGCGGTGCGCCGCGCCCGACATCCATCAGATCGCCCTGGTCAATGCGCCGGCGGTGCTCGGGTGGCAACGGTGGCGGGAGATCGGCGCCCGGTACGGCCTCGGAGTGATCGAGGCGCTGCTGTCGGAGGCCGTCGCCGACGGCGCGATACCCGCGCAGCCGGTGCGGCCCACCGCCCACATGGTGCTCGGCGCTCTCGACGAGGCCGCGTTGTACATCTCCCGGGCCGCGGACGCCGACCAGGCGCGGGAGGAGATGTACGCGGTCTGCGACCGGCTGATCGACGGGATCGCCGGCCGGTTCGCCACGCCGGAGAGATCGTGAACCAGTCGGTTCGGTCACCGGAACGCCACTCGTTCGCATCGGTTCGGTAACCGCCCAGAATCTACGTTCCCGAAGATTCGTGCGTTCACTAGGTTCTTCCTCAAGATCACTTCTCAGAGGTCGGGGATCCCTTGTCGCGGAACGCGAATCGCTTTGCTACCGGAGTGCTGGCCGTCGCCGGGCTGATGTCGGCCGGCCACGTCGCCGCGGCCCCGGTGACGGCTCAGCCCAGCCCGGGGGTGCCGTGTCTGGAGATGGTGCAGCAGTTGGCCGCCTCGCCGCCGGACCTCGAGGAGTCATTCGCCGGCGCAGCGACGGCCGTGGCAGAACAGACCGCACCGCCCGCGCAGGCCGCGCCGGTGGCCGAGGCGGCCCCGGTGGTGGAGATGGCGGCTCCTCCGGTGGAGACGGCCACCGCCCCTCCGGTGTCGGACGCGCTCGCGGCCGTCGTCGTCGAATCCGCGGGCGCCGCCGCCCCGGTACCCGTACCCCCGGCGCCCGCAGTGCCCATGGCGGCCGCGCCGCCGGCGGCGCTGCCCCCGGTTCCACCGGTACCCGCTGTCGCGGTTCCCGCTCCGGCTGCGCCGCCGGCTGTGCCGCCCGCTCCCGTTGCGGCGCCGTCTCCGCCGGTTGCTGCGCCCCCTGTCGCGCCGCCGGTTGCGCCGCCGGTCGCCCCGCCGCCGGTGGAGGCCGCGCCGGTGGTCCAGCAGGCAGCAGCCGCGCCGCCGCCGGTGGAGGCCGCACCCTCGCCGCCCCCGCCCGCACGGCCGGTCGCGCCGCCCCCC
>NZ_LQIV01000015.1 GCF_001500125.1 Mycobacterium sp. IS-1742
GCCGCCACCCCCCCCCCCGGCCGCCCCGTCGATCGGCGCCGACGGAGAACCGGAGCCCGACGCACCGCGGCAACTGAACCCGCGCGGCGCGGACCCACTCGACCGGCTGCGCCAGATCCTGCGGGATTCCGCGGCCTGAGCGGCGCCGTGTGTGAATTCGCCCGAAGCGGGTAGTTAGCTCGGCTATGGCAACGTTCTTGTTCCGCATCGGCCAGTTCGCATACCGCCGCAAACTGCTGGTGATCGCTCTCTGGCTGCTCCTGCTGCTGGCGGCGCTGGCCGGCACGACCATGGCCAAACCGTTCCAGAACGACTTCTCGCTGCCCGGTTCGCCGTCACAGCGCGCCAGCGACCTGCTGGCCGAGAAGTTCCCCGAGCAGGGCGACATGGACGAGATCGCCCAGGCCAAGGTGGTGGTCGAAGCGCCGCGCGGCACCACGCTGGACCAACCCGACAACGTCGCGCGCGTCGACGCGCTCGCCGACGGGCTGCGCGGACTGCCCCACGTGCAGGCCCAGGCCGTGACGAATCCGCTCACCACCCCGGCGGGCGCGATGCAGGTCAGCAAGGACCGCACCATCGCCTACCTCGACGTGGTCTACGACCAGAAGTTCGTCGACATCTCCGCCGACCAGATCACCGAATTCGAGAACGTCCTGCAGCAGAGCCGTGACGACGGGCTGTCCGCGGAGGCGACCGGCACGCTGTTCAACGCCCAGCAGCCGGCCAGCGGGATGAGCGAGGCGATCGGCTTCGGCGTCGCGCTGGTCGTGATGGTCATCGCGTTCGCGTCGGTGGTGGCCGCCACCCTGCCGATCATCACGGCCCTGTTCGGAGTCGGGATCTCGGTCGCCCTGATCACCGGGGCGACGACGTTCGTCAAGATGGACAGCTCCGCGCTGATGCTGGCCTCGATGATCGGCATCGCGGTGTCGATCGACTATTCGCTGTTCATCGTGTCCCGCTACCGCAATGAACTGCGCGTCACCGACGACCGGGCGCTGGCCACGGGCCGCGCGGTCGGCACCGCCGGATCGTCGGTGGTGTTCGCCGGTTTGACCGTGGTGATCGCGCTGGTCGGCCTGACCGTGGTGCGGATCCCGATGATCTCGATCATGGGTCTGACGGCCGCGGTCTCGGTGGTCTTCGCGGTGCTCGCCGCCGTCACGCTGCTGCCCGCGTTCCTCGGTCTGTTCGGGCGGCGCACCTTCGCGGCGCCGATCCGACGGCTGCGCCAGGGCGACGAACCGGACACCGCCACCACCAACGGACTGCGCTGGGCCAAGCTCGTGGTCGCCCATCCGGTTCCGGCGATCCTGGCGGTGGTGATCGGGCTCGGCGCGATCGCGCTGCCGGTCACGAAACTCGAACTCGGCATGAACCTGGCGACCGGCGACCAGAAGAAGGCGGTGGAACTGCTCGACCGCGGTTTCGGGGAGGGGCTGACCGGTCCGCTCCTCGTCGTCGCGGACGCCGCCGACGGCCCCGACCCGCGGGCCGGCTTCACCGCGGCCGCCGAGGCGCTGCGCGGCCTGGAGGACGTGCAGATGGTGGCGCCGCCACAGCCCAACGCCGACGGCAGTGCCGCGGTGATCACGGTGATCCCGCGCAGCGGGCCCAGCAGCCCGCAGACCCAGGGGCTCGTCGAGGACATCCGCGATCTGCAGCAGGATCTGGCCGAGCGCACCGGCGTCGACATGGGGGTGACCGGGCAGACCGCGATTCTGTCGGACCTGTCCGAATCGCTCACCAAGGCGCTGGTGCCGTATCTGGCGCTCGTGGTAAGCCTGGCGTTCCTGGTGCTGATGCTGGTGTTCCGCTCCGTGCTGGTGCCACTCACGGCCACCCTCGGCTTCGTCCTCTCCATCGGCGCGACGTTCGGCGCGACGGTGGCGATCTTCCAACTCGGATGGTTCGGCGTGGTCGCCGACCCGGGCCCGATCATCAGCTTCCTGCCGATCTTCCTGATCGGCATCGTCTTCGGTCTCGCGATGGACTACCAGGTGTTCCTGGTGACCCGGATGCGGGAGAAGTTCGTCAAACGCGACGACGGCGACCTCAGTGCCCGCGCGGCCGTCATCACCGGCTTCCAGCGCAGCGCGCGGGTGGTCACCTCGGCGGCGGTCATCATGATCTCGGTGTTCGCGGCGTTCATCCTCTCGCCGGACGACGTCGCCAAGTCGATGGGCTTCGCGCTGGCCGCCGCGGTCGTGTTCGACGCATTCGTCGTGCGGATGGTGTTCATCCCGGCGGTGATGTCGCTGCTGGGGGAGAAGGCCTGGTATTTGCCGGCCTGGCTGGACCGGATCCTGCCCAACGTCGACGTCGAGGGCGACACCATGCGCGACAACATCGACGCGGGCACACCGCCCAAGGTCTCCGTCTGAGCGGCTAGCCGATGCCGGCGGTGAAGTGGCGGGTGACGAGGTCGCGCGCCAGGGGATAGTCGGCCAGCGACTCGGTCAACACGTCGGCGAGTTCGTACACGGCGGTCACGTCGACGCCGCGGGTCCGCATGAGATCGGCGATCCACCAGGCGGATTCGGACACCAACCGGTGATCCGAGGTCAGCAGGGCGGCGGCCACCGCGTGCAGCACCTGGTGCAGGACGTCGTTGGCGACGTCGGTGAGGTCACCCGGGGACGCTTCCTCCGGCGGGCCGGCGGCCGCACTGACCGACCACCGCACCCGCAGCGTGTCGACCAGCGACCGGTGGTCGACCTCCAGCAGCGCCTGCTCGGCGGCGGGCCCCGCGGGCAGCGGGGGCGCGGGCGGTACGACGGCCGGCAGCCCGTTGACCGCGGCCACCGCGCCCTGCGCCGACGGCGCCCACGCCGTCGCGCCCAACGCCCGGGCCCGCAGGTCGTCGGTGCCGAACGCGGGACCGCCGACCGCGATCGGCACCCCCGCCGCGGTGCTCGCCTCGATGAACCGCCGCGTGGTGGGCAGCGCGCCCAAAACCGAACAGCTCACCGCGACCGCCTCCGGGCCGAGGTCCTGAAGGTACTGGTTGAGCCGCATCGGCGAGGTGGCCGCACCGAGCAGGGTGCTGTCCCAGCCGTCGGCGCGCAGCGCGCAGTCGATGATCATCGCCGGCAGCGCGTGCCATTCCCGTTCCGAGCACGCGACCAGCACCCGCCCCCTGGTGACCGGCATGCCCCGCACGTGACGCGAGACCGCCTTGGTCGCCGCGACCGAGATGGCCGTCGCGGCGTGCTCCTGGGCGACGGTCCACTCACCGCGCTGCCAGCGGGTGCCGACCTCGCGCTGGGTACGGGCGACGACATCGGTCAGCACGGTCACCGGGTCGACACCGTCGGCCAGCAGTTCCTCGACCAGCGCGCGGGCGGCCGCGGCGTCGTCGGCGGTGAGCGCGTCCTCGTAGCGCGCCAGCACCTGCGCTAGGTCCCGCATGTCACCGCCAGCAGCGCGATGTCGTCGTGGGGCCGTCCGTCGAGGAATTCGACGACGTGCTGCTCGACCGCCTCGCACACCACATCGGGTGCGGCGCCTGCGTAGGCGGGCAGGAACCCGAGCAACCGGTCCACGCCGTAGAAGCCGGGTTCGCCGCGCGCCTCGTCCACCCCGTCGGTGTACATCAGCAGGGTGTCGCCGCGTTCGAGCCGTACGGTGCCGGGACGGTAGGCCGTCCTGGCGCGCATCCCGGCGGCGGTGCCGAAGACCTCGAGCTGTTCCACCCGGCCGTCGGCGCGCAGCACGATCGGCGCGGGATGGCCCGCCACCGCGAGGTCGACGTCGGCGTGACCGTCCGGATGCGGACGCACCCGGGCGCACACCACGGTGACGAACTGATCGGATTCCGCGTCGTGCAGGACGGCGTTGAGGGCACCGAGGACCACCTCGGGACGCCGGTCGAAGTGCGCGGCCGTCCGGATGCTCTGCCGGGTGCGGCCGGTCAGGGCGGCCGCCTCCACACCCTTCCCGCAGACGTCGCCGAGCGTGAACAACCAGTCACCCGCCGCGCCGTGGACGTCGTAGAAATCGCCGCCGATCTCCAGGTGCTCGGCGGTCGGCCGGTAACGGGCGGCCACCCGCATCCCTTCGACCTCGGGCAGCACCGGCGGGCGCAGGCCCCGCTGCAGCGCGGCGGCGATCCGGCCCCGCTCCTCGTAGAGGCGTGCGGAGTCGAGGGCCACCGCCGCCCGCGAGGCGAGTCGCCGCGCGAACACGATGTCGTCGCTGTCGGCGTCGCCGCCCCAGCCCCGGTCGCCGACGCGGGCGAGCAGCAGCGCCCCCGACGTCGTGCCCCTGGCGGTCAGGCCGAGCGCCAGGACGTCAGCGGGGGAGCGGGACGCCACCTCCTCGCACAGGCGAGGGTGGTGCAGGATGCCCGCCAGAGCATCGGCGCCCGCGTCGGCCGATTCGAGCCGGACGCGGTGCGGTTGTCCGGTGCGCAGTGTCCGCTCCAGCAACGGGTACGCCGCAGGCTGACGCGGCACGAGGTCGGTGAAGTCGATGCGGTCGCCCCCGAAGAACGTGACACCGCCGGTGCGGTTGTCGGGCAGGACCAACGCCGCCCAGTCCGCGAGTTCGGGGCGAAGCAGGGTCAGCAGGCGCAGGCCGGTACGGCGCAGATTGAGGGTGCCGGCCAGGCCGATCTCGACGTCCTCGGTGAGCTGAGCCCGGCTGCGGGCGGCGGGCTCATCGGGAACGGACGTCGCGGTTTCCCTGGGCATGGTTCTCAGACTTCCCGTCCGAATAGAGGTGATCTTCACCGTAGTGGCCCCGCGCTCGGCGGTCACCGCGGGCGGACGTGAGCTAGCCTGGTTGCCGTCGTGCGCTGATGTCGACGACGAACGGGTTGAGACAGCAGCCGTGCCTGTTGTGACCCGTAGCTCGTCGGAGCCGGGTGCGAAGAATCATTGAAGGTGAGAGTTGGACGGTCATGAGTTCGGTGCCGAACAGTGGCACGGACGGGTTGCCGTGGTGCGCGCCACAGGCCCGGTCGACATGTTGACCGCGCCACAGTTGGACACGGCCATCCGCGCCGCCAGGGAGAAGAAACCGACCGGGCTGATCGTGGATCTGACCGATGCGGAGTTCCTGTCCTCGGCCGGGATGCAGGTGCTGGTCACCACATACGACGAGATCACCCCGGGTGCGCGGTTCGCGGTGGTCGCCGAGGGGCCGGGCACCAGCCGGCCGCTGAAGATCACCGGCCTGACCGACTTCATCGATCTGTTCTCGACGCTGGATGCGGCGCTGAACACATTTGCTGAATGACATCCGCACGAATCGGGTAGCCAGTACGCACTATGAGTTCTTCGAGTCACCACCCGGACGGGGCCGACGTGCGTTTCCTGCGCATGGGCGCCGCCGACGCGCACGCGGTCGCCCGCCTGCGGGAAGAGTTCACCCACTGGCTCGCCGAGCAGTTCGTGCTGGACGACGTCCGCTCGAGCGACATCGTGCTGGTGGTCAACGAAGCATTGTCGAACGCCGCGGAGTTCGCCTACCCCGACCGGGAGATGGGCGACAACATCACCCTGCAGACGTCCTATGCGGCCGACACCGGCACGCTGGCCATCACCGTGGCCGACCGCGGCCAGTGGCGCAGGAGCGACACGTCCAACCAGAAGCGCTCCCGCGGGCGCGGCATCCCGCTGATGCGGGCGCTGTCCGACCGGGTCGACATCGACAAGACACCACAGGGCACCCAGGTGCACCTGTACTTCGACCGCTGCCAGCGCCGCGCGCCCGTGCAGGAGGAGGCGGCCGCCCAGGCCTGAGTGGTTTGGGTCACGCTGCGCGTGGGTAAGGGGCAGATGCTGGGCGGCTCACGCCGCATCCCACGGCTGACGGAGCCCACCGTGACCATCACCGCGCTGCACGGTCACTCACGTCCCCACGCGCGCGCCACCCACTCCGACCGGCTCGCGCTGACCACCCGGTCGTGGGGCCGGAAACCGCACAAACGGATCTGCGTATCCGTGCGCGGTGAGGTCGACGCCGCCAACGCCAAGGACTTCGCCGTCGCGGTGTGCGACGCCGCGGCCGGGCACTCCGTCGTCGAGCTCGACCTGCGGACGCTGGGATTCCTGGCGGTCGACGGCATCGCCGCCCTGCACGCGATCAACGCCCAGTTCGTCCGGCACGACGTCACCTGGTCGGTGACCCCCGGCCACGCGGTCTCGCGCCTGCTGACGTTGTGCGACCCCGAAGGTGTCATCCCGCGCACCGACACGGCCGAGGACCCGCCGGAGGCGGAACCCGCCTGACCGGCCGACCCTTGACCCGCTGTCGCGGGGGCTGCTAGACATGGCCTCACGTGTTGGGCAGTCGCTCAACACCGACGCGGCCGAATGCGAAGCGAGGATGCGGTGGCGGGTCTAGTCGAGGCGCAGGTGTACTACGACCCCTACGACATCGACATCGTCACCGATCCCTACCCCACCTACGCGCGACTTCGCGAGGAGGCGCCGCTCTACTACAACGAGCGGTACGACTTCTGGGCGCTGTCCCGGCACGCCGACGTCGAGAAGGCACTGCTGGACTGGCAGACGTTCTCCAACAGCCGCAGCGACATCCTCGAACTCGTCCAGTCCGACTTCGACATGCCCAAGGGCGTGATGATGATGGTGGACCCGCCGGTGCACACCATGCTGCGCGGGCTCATGTCGCGGGTGTTCACCCCGCGGCGGATGGCCGCCATCGAAGACCAGATCCGCCGGTACTGCGTCAGCTGCCTCGACCCGCACGTCGGCTCCGACGGGTTCGACATCATCGCCGAACTGGCCGCGATGATGCCGATGCGGGTCATCGGCATGTTGCTGGGAATCCCGGAGTCCGAACAGGTTTCGGTGCGCGACGCCAACGACGCCAATCTGCGCACCAAACCGGGTGCGCCGATGAAGGTGATCGACGCCGACCGGATCGCCGACGGGCGGATCTACGCGGACTACGTCGAGTGGCGGTCGAAGAACCCGTCCGACGATCTGATGACCGCACTGCTCAACGTCGAGTTCACCGACGAGGACGGGGTCACCCGCAAGCTGACCCGCAGGGAGGTGCTGCACTACACCCAGGTGGTGGCCGGTGCGGGTAACGAGACGACCGGGCGGCTGATCGGGTGGTTGGCCAAGGTGCTCGCCGAACACCCCGACCAGCGCCGTGCGGTGTACGAGGACCGGTCACTGCTCAACCGGGTGGTCGACGAGACGTTGCGTTACGAACCCACCGGACCCCACGTGGCGCGGTGGATGGCCAAGGACTTCGACGCGTACGGGACAACGGTGCCCGCGGGCAGCGCGATGCTGCTGCTGTTCGGGGCGGCCAACCGCGACCCGCGCAGCTATACGAACCCGGACACCTACGACATCCACCGCGAGAACATCAGCCACGTCACCTTCGGCAAGGGCCTGCACTACTGCCTGGGCGCCAACCTCGCCCGGCTCGAGGGCCGTGTCGCGCTCGACGAGATGCTGAACCGCTTCCCGGAGTGGGACATCGACTACGACACCGCACAACTCGCGCCGACATCCACGGTGCGGGGCTGGGAGAGACTGCGGATCGTCCTGCCCTAGTGACCGAAAGCGAGAGATGACCGACGCCTTCTTCGAACTGACCCAGGCCAAGGCCAGGTACTGCTACACCCTCGACACCCGCGACTGGGCCGGGTTCGCGGACCTGATGACCGAGGACATCGAACTCGACGTCAGCGAGGGCACCGGTGTGCCGGTCGTGCACGGCCGCGACGCCGCGGTCGACATGATCCGGTCGTCGCTGACCAACGCGCGTTCGGCACACCAGGTCCACACCCCGCTCATCGACCTGGAGGGGGACGAGGCCCGCGTGATCTGGGCGATGCAGGACCGGGTGATGTGGGAGAACGGGCCCGCGCTCACCGGCTACGGGCACTACCACGAACGGTGGGTGCGTGGAGACGGGGGCTGGAAGCTGGCCGCGCTCAAGCTGACTCGACTGATCATGGAGTTCCGGAACGCCGATCACATCGAGTAGCGGCGCACCGACTCGGGGTGGATGACGAGGCGGACCCAGTCCTCGTCGAGCATCCCGGCGAGTTCTTCGGACCTCGCCGGGTCGGAGAGATCCCAGTAACGGGCGGCGAGGCGGGCGGCCAGGTCGTGTGCCCCGTCGGGTTCGACGGTGGCACGCCCGGCGACCGACACCCAGCGTTCACGCTCACCCACCGGGGCGGCCACGACGAGCGAGGCGCGAGGATCACGACGCTGCTGGCGGACCTTCAGACTGTCGGGACCGGTGAACAATTGCACCGTGCCGGCATCGGTGACCTCGAACCACACGGGCCGTGGCTGCGGCGGGGTCGGCCCGGCGGCCATGGACAGAAAGCCGTGCAACGGGCGTCGGAGCAGCTCGAGGTCGTCGGCAAGAAGCGAGTCGTCACGCATGGCCTCGATTCAACCCGGTCTACCCGGACGTATCCATGGGTCAGAGGCCGGATTTCCTGTCCGATCGTCTAACCTCGTCGAGTGGACGTGTTCGCCGACCTGTTCCGCGGGGTACGGGCCCATGGCTCGTTGTTCGGCAGCTCCGCGCTGTCGCCACCCTGGGCGCTGCACTTCGTGGACGGGGCGCCGCTGACGTTGTGCACCGTCCTGGGTGGCGCGGGTTGGATCGTGCCCTCCGGCGGTACGCCGGAACCGCTGCGGGCCTACGAGACGGTGGTCGTGCGGGGACCGTCGACGTTCACGTTCGTCGACGACCTCGACACGCGTGCCGAGCCGATTGCGTGCGGGCGGTTCTGCGCGACGCCCGAACAGGGCGGCACCCGGCACCGTCTGGGATGGAACGACCAGGGGGACAACAGGTTCGACGCGACGACGTTGATCGTCGGCGCCTATCCGGTGCACGGCGAGATCAACCGCCGCCTGCTCGACGCCCTACCCGTCGTGCTGCGTGTGGAGGCGGGTGGCACGGGCGACGCCGTGCTGGACCACCTCGCCGCCGAGGTTGCCCTCGACATCCCCGGACAGCAGGTGGTGTTGGACCGGCTGTTGGACTGGATGCTGGTGTGCACGCTGCGTGAGTGGTTCGACCGGCCGGACGGCGAACCGCCGCGGTGGTGGGCCGCCCAGCGGGACCCGGTGGTGGGCGACGCGCTGCGGCTGATGCACGGCGACCCCGCGGCGCCATGGACGGTGTCGTCACTGGCCGAACGCACCGGGGTGTCGCGGTCGACGCTGGCCAAACGCTTCACCGACCTGCTGGGCGAGCCGCCGCTGACCTACCTCGCCGGCTGGCGGATGACCCTTGCGGCCGACCTGTTGCGCACCGAGGAGGTGACCGTCGCGGAGGTCGCCGACAGGGTCGGCTATTCCGACCCGTTCGGATTCAGCGCCGCATTCAAGCGGATCAGAGGCGTCAACCCGAGCGAGTTCCGGCGCGCGGCAACCGCTGTGGTGCCGACATGACCAGCGTCGCGGAAGCCTCGATCGCCGACCTGCGCGCCGCACTCGACGCCGGCCGGGTGACGGCGGTCGGTCTGCTCGACGCGTACCTGGCGCGCATCGCGGCCTACGATCACGACGGCATCAGGTTGAACTCGGTCGTCGTCCTCGATCCCGGCGCGCACACCGCCGCCGCGGAATCCGACGCCAGGCGCGCCGGCGGGCGCACCCTGGGGCGGCTCGACGGGATCCCGTACACCGCCAAGGACAGCTACCTCGCCCGCGGATTGACCGCTGCCGCAGGCAGTCCCGCGTTCGAGAACCTGGTGGCACAGCGCGACGCCTTCGCCGTCGAACGGCTGCGCGCCGCGGGCGCGGTGCTGATCGGCTTGACCAACATGCCGCCGATGGCCAACGGCGGGATGCAGCGCGGCCTGTACGGCCGGGCCGAGAGTCCCTACAACGCCGCCTATCTCACCGCGGCCTTCGGATCCGGCTCGTCGAACGGATCGGGCACCGCCACGGCGGCGTCGTTCTGCGCGTTCGGCCTGGCCGAGGAGACGTGGTCCTCGGGCCGGGCGCCGGCGTCGAACAACGCGCTGTGCGCCTACACCCCGTCGCGCGGGGTGATCTCGGTGCGCGGCAACTGGCCGCTGGTCCCGACGATGGACGTCGTCGTGCCGCACACCCGGACGATGGCCGATCTCCTGGAGATCCTCGACGTGATCGTCGCCGACGACCCGGACACCCGCGGTGACTTCTGGCGCACCCAGCCGTGGGTGGCGCTGCCGAGCGCCGACCAGGTCCGTCCGCGGTCGTACCCCGCTCTGAGCGCAGGGCCGGAAGCCCTGTCCGGCAGGCGGTTCGGGGTGCCGCGGATGTACGTCAACGCCGACCCCGAGGCCGGGACGGCGGAGTCGCCGGGCATCGGCGGCCCCACCGGTCGGCGCATCGACACCAGGCCCTCGGTGCTGGCGCTTTTCGACGCCGCGCGCCGCGACCTCGAAGCGGCCGGCGCGCATGTCGTCGACGTCGACTTCCCGGTGGTCACCAACTACGAGGGCGACCGGCCGGGCGCGCCGACTATCCTCACCCGCGGGCTCGTCGACCCCGACTTCCTGCGCCGTGAACTCCTCGACCTGTCGGCGTGGGCGTGGGACGACTTCCTGCGCGCCAACGGCGATCCCGCGCTGAACACGTTGCGCGACGTCGACGGTGGTCGGATCTTCCCCCATCCCGACGGTGCGCTGGCCGACCGCTACGACGGTTTCACCGACGACATCGCCGCGTACCCGCAGTGGGTGCGGGACAACGCCGTCGACTCGGTGCTCGACATCCCGCACCTGGCCGACGGGGTGCGCGGGCTGGAGGCCACCCGGCGGATCGACCTCGAGAGCTGGATGGACGATCTGGCGCTCGACGCGGTGATCTTCCCGGCCGCCGCCGACGTCGGACCCGCCGACATGGACGTCAACCCGGCCTCCGCCGAACTTGGGTGGCGCAACGGGGTGTGGGTGTCCAACGGCAACCTCGTGCCGCGCCACCTCGGGATCCCCACGGTGACGGTGCCGATGGGCACGATGACCGATACCGGCATGCCCGTCGGCCTCACGTTCGCGGGCCGCGCCTACAGCGACAACGCGTTGTTGGGCTGGGCGGCGGGTTTCGAGGCGACCGGCAGGCGGCGCACGGCGCCGCCCCGCACGCCGCCGTTGGCATGATGGTCGCCAGTACTTGCGAGAGACTTGCGAGAGGCGAGGTGGCCGTGAAGCTCGACCTGTTGACCCCTGGTATCGAGGTGGGTCTGGTGACCACGAACCTCGACGCGATGGTGGCCTTCTACGAGGGCTTCCTCGAACTGCAACCCCAGGGGGTCGTCGACTTCCCCGGCGGATCGCAGCGGCGCTACACCCTCGGCGGAGGGGTGCTCAAACTCGTCACGTACTCACCGCCGCCGGCTGTGCCCGTCGCACCGGGCGGTGGTCGCGCGCAGGCGGGCTTGCGCTACTTCACGGTCGGCGTGAAGAACCTGCGGGCCGTCGCCGCCGCCTTCGAGGCCTCCGGTCACGAGGTGGTCGAACCGGTCACCGAATTCGAACCCGTGCCCGGTATGGGATGGATGTTCGTCGCCGACCCGGACGGCAACTGGGTCGAACTGTTCGGGACCCTCGACGGAGCGGAACCGCAGCGATGAGCCACCCCCAGTATCCGCAGTCACCGGCCCAGGCGCCGACCTGCTACCGGCACCCCGACCGCCAGACCTACGTGCAGTGCACCCGGTGCGGGCGGTTCATCTGTCCGGAGTGCATGCGCTCGGCCGCCGTCGGGCACCAGTGCCCGGACTGCGTCGGCGAGGCGGCCCGGTCGGCGCCGCAGGCCCGCGCACCGTTCGGCGGCCGGCTGTCCGACTCCAAGCCGGTGGTCACCTACACGCTCATCGCGGTCAACGTGCTGACGTTCCTGATGCAGAGCACGTCGGGACAGCTGGAGCGCGAGTTCGTGCTGTGGACGCCGGGGGTCGCCGACGGCGAGTGGTATCGCCTCGTCACCTCGGCGTTCCTGCACTACGGCGCCATGCACCTGCTGTTCAACATGTGGGCGCTCTACGTCGTCGGGCCGCCGCTCGAGATGTGGCTGGGCCGGCTGCGCTTCGGTGCGCTGTACGCGCTCAGCGCCCTGGGCGGGTCGGTGCTGGTCTACCTGCTCTCACCGATCAACGCCGCGACGGCCGGGGCGTCGGGGGCGGTGTTCGGCCTGTTCGGGGCGATGTTCGTGGTGGCCCGCAGGCTCAACCTCGACATCCGCGGGATCGCCGCGATCATCATCCTCAACCTGGTGTTCACCTTCGTGTACCCGCTGATCAGCTCGCAGGGCATCAGCTGGCAGGGTCACGTGGGCGGGCTGGTCACCGGTGCGGCGATCGCCGGCGTGTACGCCTATGCGCCCGCCGGGCGGCGCAACCTCGTGCAGGGCGGGGTGACGGCGGCGGTGCTGGTGCTGTTCGTGGTCCTCGTCTGGTGGCGCACGGAGGAGGTCCTCACGCTGTTCGGGGTGCGCTGAGCGCCCTCAGCTGTGCGGGGTGGGGCTCTGTGCGGACTCCCACTTGGACTCCAACGACCGGGTCACCTTGGTGCCCGCGGCGAACTCCTGCTCGAAGGTCTCGCCGTCGGCGCCCTCCATCGTGACCAGGTAGGAGTCGTCACCGTCGTTCTTGTGGACGACCTTGTACGGCTGCGGGCCGGACCCGCGATCCACCGCGATGATGTCGCCCGGGGCCACGACGTCGATCGACTCGTCGGCGAACTCATTGCTCATGCGCCGGGGCGTACCCCGGGGGGCGGACCGGCCAAACGCGACTCACGTCATACAGACGTCGCTGAACAACAGCACCGGCCACGAGGCGATCGACCCGAGGAACGAGATCGCGAGGTCGACACCGTGCATGTCGCTGAGGTGGTCGGTGTGCGTACTCGACCAGATGACGCCCACGATCAGATACGGCGTTCCCAGGAGCAGCCCGATGCCGATCAACTCGGCGATGGTCAGCTTGTAGCTGAGGATTTGGCGAAGCTTCGTCTCCATGAGTTGACCCTCCCGCTCATGTGGTGATGTTAACGGTCATTCGTCAACGGCGGGCCTCATTTCACCGGTATGAACCCCACAGAAGTTCATCGCCGATCGACCGAATATGGGATGCTCGCGCACATGGCACTGCCCCAGCACAGCGGGCGGGTGTCGGCGGCGGGACGAACGCTGACGCTGGCCGACACCCGCATCACCGTCGACCGCCGCACCGCGCGGTGGTCGGACGAGCCGGTGACCGCCACCGAGGCGATGGACTTCTGGTCGTTCGCCGCGGGCGCGGCCAACGTGATCATGCAGCTGTCCTGGCCCGAGGTCGGCTACGGCGTGGTGGAGAGCAAGGTCGATTCGGGCAACCTGCTCAAGCACCCGTGGAAGCGGGCGCGGACCACGTTTGCCTACCTCGCGGTCGCGCTCTTCGGCACCGACGCCGACCGTGCCGCATACCGGGCCGCGGTCGACGGCGCGCACCGCCACGTGAAGTCCACCGACGCCAGCCCCGTGCGCTACAACGCGTTCGACCGCGAGCAACAGATGTGGGTGGCGGCGTGCCTGTTCGTCGGGCTCGAGGACGCGTATCAGATGCTGCGCGGGGAGATGACCCCCGAACAGGCCGAACAGTTCTACCGGTCGGCGTGGCCGCTCGGCACCACGCTCCAGGTCGCCGAGGAGCAGTGGCCGCCCACCCGCGCGGAGTTCGACGCCTACTGGATCACCGCGTGCGGGCGGGTGTCGATGGACGACACCGTCCGCCGCTACCTGCTCGACCTGATCGATCTACGGATGATCCCGGCGCCGCTGCGCTGGTCGTCGCGGCACCTGCTGCAGTTCCTGACCGCGGGATTCCTCGCCCCGATCTTCCGCGAGGCACTGGGAATCACCTGGAGCGCACGACGGCAGCGCTGGTTCGAACGGCTCTTCCTGTTCGTGGCGTTGGTGAACCGGTTTCTGCCGCCCTTCGTGCGACAGGGTGGCAGCCACGTCCTGCTGGCCGACGTCCGCCGTCGGGTGCGCCGGAACCGGCCGCTGGTGTGAACGCCGTGCTCGGCGCGCTGCGCCGCCTCCTGTTCGCCGAGGTGAGCATCGCCGACCTGATCGAGGTCGCGATGTGGCTGGCGGTGCCGTATTTGACCATTGGGGTCGGGTTCACCTTCCTGAACCCGGACTACGTCCAGTTCTTCGAGAGCCAGTTGAGCACGCGACTGCCGGCCGGCGCCGACCTCGCGGCGTTCGGTCAGACGACGCTGCTGTGGCCGGTCCTGCTGATCGCCGACTACATCTGCGCCGCCTGACGGCCCCGCCACGCCATCATGGGCGGTATGGCCGACGACCCGCTGGACCAGTTGTACGCGGTGGCTCCCGACGAGTTCACTGCGCTGCGCACCCGGTTGGCCGCCGACGCCAAGAAACGCGGCGACGCGGCGGCTGCCAGACGGATCTCCGGCGCGCGCAAGCCGACGACGGCGGCGGCGGTGGTGAACCGGCTCGTCCACAACGACCCCGACGTGCGCGACAGGCTGGCCGAACTCGGCGAGGAGCTACGCGCCGCGCACACCGCGATGGACGGCGAACGCATCCGCGAATTGTCGGGACGGCAACGCAGACTCATCGAACAGCTGGCCAAGGCCGCCTTCGACGTGTCCGCGGTCCGGTCTCCCGCGGCCGCGCTGCGTGACGACGTGACCGACACCCTGCACGCGGCGATCGCCGACCCGGACGTCAGATCCCGGCTGGGCCGACTGGCGAAGGCCGAACACTGGTCGGGTTTCGGGGATGCCGAGATGGTGTTCGCCGAACCACCGGAGAAAGCCACGCCGAAAAAGACCGAGCGGCACAAGCCCGACAAGAAACCGGTGAAACCCGCGCCGGACAACAGCGAGCAGGAGCGCAGGCGCAAACGCGACCAGGCCCGCGCCGTGCTCGCGGCCGCCGAACGCGCCAAGGCCGACGCCGACGACACGATGGCGGACCGGCAGAGCGACCTGGCCACCGCCCGGTTACGGGTCGAGGACGCGAAGGAACGCCTCGCCCGCGCCGAGGAGGGGCTCGCCGCTGCCGACGCCGCCTACCAGGACGCCAAGCGCGCCAGCCGCGAGGCCGGTGACGTGGTCAAGGCCGCCAGGGCCGCGGTGCGCGAGAGCGGCTGAGGGGTTAGCCTCTCCCGCGGGTCCCCAAACGCGTATTTGCCCGGATATTCCGAAAAGTGGCGCGCATCATGCTCTTCGGGTCGAGGTGTCGTTCACTACAAGTGATAGCCCGCTCTCGTACTGCGAGCCTACTCTCAGTTCCATGGCGACCTTTCTGCACCGCATCGGGCGGTTCGCGTTCCACCGGCCCTGGCACGTCATCGCCGGCTGGATCGCGCTGATCGTCGTGGTCGCGGGCGTCCTCGCCCTCAACCCGCCGAAGATCTCGAACGAGATGCGGATCAACGGCACACCGGCGCAGGAGGTCATCGACCAGCTGGCCGAGCGGATGCCGCAGTCCTCCGGCGGTCAGGGCAGCATCGCTTTCGCCGCTCCGGACGGGCAGCGCATCGACGAGGGCGCCAACCGCGACGCGGTGCTGGCCGCCGTGGACGCCGTCTCACGCACCGACCATGTGCTCGACCCGCGCGAACTCGCCGCCGCGGAGATGGCGAAGGGCCCCGCCAGCCCGACCCTGGCGGCGTCGGCGGCGGTGACGCGCGCCCAGGTGAACGCACCGCCGTCACCGGATGCGCCGCGCCCGCTGACGGTCGACGGCCAGCCGGTGCCCGGTGTGACGATCTCCGCCGACGGCGCCGCCGCCCTGTACCAGTTCCAGTTCGACAAGCAGACCGCCGAACTGCCCACCGGAGCCGTCGAGAACACCATCGACGCCGCGCGGGAGGCCGTCGCGGACCGCGGTATCGAGGTGCTGCCGTCGGCCAGCATGGCGCAGATGCCGGAGATCGCCGGTGCGGCCGAGGTCATCGGCCTCATGGTCGCGGCCGTCGTGCTGATCGTCACGCTCGGCTCGCTGGTCGCCGCCGGGCTTCCCCTGGTCACCGCGCTGATCTCGGTTGCCGTGGGTGTCGGTGGGACGTTCCTGTTCTCCCATCTGTTCGACATCCAGTCCATGACGGTGGTGCTCGCGCTGATGCTCGGCCTGGCGGTCGGTATCGACTACGCGATGTTCATCGTCAACCGGCAGCGGCGGCTGATCCTCGACCGCGGCCTGAGCGCCGCCGACGCCGCCGCGCGCGCGATCGGCACCGCGGGCAGCGCCGTGGTCTTCGCCGGTATGACGGTGGTGATCGCGCTCGTCGCGCTCACGGTGGTGGGCATCTCGCTGCTCACCCCGATGGCGCTCTCGGCGGCGGCGACCGTCGTCGTCGCGGTCGTCGCCGCCATCACGCTGCTGCCCGCCCTGCTGGGCCTGGTCGGTGAGCGCATCGCCTCGCCGAAGGGCAGGCACAGCGCCGCGGCCGAGGACAGCGACCACCGCTTCGCCTCGGCCTGGGTGGGCGCCATCCTGCGCAACCGGGTGCCCGCGGCGCTGGCCGGGATCGCCGTCACCGGTGTGATCGCCCTGCCTGCGTTGTCCATGACGCTCGGCATGCCCGACGGCGCCAGCTACAACGAGGGCACCCCGCAGCGCGAGAGCTACGACGTGATCGCCGACCACTACGGCAGCGGCTACAACGGACCGCTCGTCGTCGTCGCCGAACCCGCCTCTGGCGGACAGCTCACCACCGCCGACATCGCGGGCGCCTACAGCGACCTGCGACGCGTGCCCGGTGTGGCCGACGTGGCCTTCGGCGGTGTCAACGATGCCTCCGACACCGCGGTGTTCTCGGTGGTGCCGGAGAACGGCCCCACCGAGGAGGCGACCGCCCAACTCGTCCGCGACATCCGCGCGCAGAGCGGTCCGCTGGCCGGCCTGCGCGACGTGAAACTCGGCGTCACCGGCATCACCGCGATGGGCATCGACATGTCCGACCGCCTCGGCCGGGCCATCCCGGTCTACGTCGGCATCGTGATGGGACTGTCGATCCTGGTGTTGATGGCGGTCTTCCGGTCGATCGCCGTACCGCTCAAGGCGACCGCCGGGTTCCTGCTGACCGTGCTGGCGACGTTCGGCGCCACCACCGCGCTGTTCCAGTGGGGCTGGTTCCAGCAGCTGATCGGCCTGTCGGCGACGGGACCGATCCTGTCGATGCTGCCGATCATGGTGATCGGCGTGCTCTACGGCCTGGCCATGGACTACGAGGTGTTCCTGGTCTCCTCCATGAAGGAGGCCCACGTCCACGGGCACCGCGGCGATGCGGCCGTCGCCCACGGCTTCACCCAGGCCAGCCGCGTCGTGGTCGCCGCCGCGCTGATCATGATGGCGGTGTTCGCCGGCTTCGTGTTCAACGCCGACCCGATGATCAAGCAGATGGGCTTCGCGCTGGCGTTCGGTGTGCTCGTCGACGCGTTCGTGGTGCGGATGACCGTCGTGCCCGCCGTGATGTCCATGCTCGGTGACCGCGCCTGGTGGCTGCCGAAGCGGATGGGCCGCGTGCTGCCCGACCTCGACATCGAGGGCGAGAAGCTCAACCGCCGACTCGAGCAGGAGCGGGCCGGACAGACCCTGCCCGTCTGACGCCCGGCCCGCCGCGGTCTGCGACGATGACGGCCGTGACGCGCCTCCGGCGGCTGCTGGCCGCATCGCTGCTCACCGCCGCGGTGATCGCGGCCCCACCCGCCGCAGCGGGTGGCCCGGGCGCGATCACGCTGACCTTCGTGCGCCACGCGCAGTCCGAGGGCAACGCCTCGGGCCTGATCGACACCTCCACCCCGGGGCCGTCGATCACCGAACTGGGCCGGCGGCAGGCCGCGGACAGCGCCGCTGCCCTTTCGGCCAACGACTACGACGGCGTCTACGCCTCGACGATGGTCCGGACACAGCAGACCGCCGCACCGATGGCCGCCGCGCTCGGCGAACCCGTGGTGGTGCTGCCCGGTCTGCGGGAGATCGAGGCGGGGCGCTCCGAGGGCCGTCCCGAGGCGTCGGCCGCCGAGTACCTCGCCTCCCCGGTGCAATGGCTCAGCGGCGACCGCACCGCCCGCATCCCCGGCTCCGTCGACGGCAACGAGTTCGACGCCCGCTTCGACGCGGCCGTCCAGCAGATCTACGACACCGGGGACGCCGACGCCGTCGCCTACTCCCACGCCGCCGCGATCATGCTCTGGGTGACCATGAACGTCGACAATCCCCACCCGGAACTGCTCCGCGAGCACCCACTGCCCAACACCGGCCGGGTGGTCGTCACCGGCAGCCCAGGGCGCGGCTGGACGTTGATCGACTGGGACGGCGTGCCGCTGTCACAGTGACGCACGTCACATGCCGCAGTGATCTGCGACACAACTCAACTTCACGCCCGGGCGACTGCGCCGTTAGTGTTGGGCAAGCACTGACGCCAGGATCCGCGGACGGGGAAGCAGGCACGATGAGGTACCGACTGATGCCGTACGTCACTCTCGAGGTCGACGACCGCCTGCGCCGCCGGGCCCGGTCCTTCGGCGAACACCTGCGGGTGACCGTGCGCGCCTATCTGTTGAGCGCGGCCGACGACGTCGACACCGCCGGCGACCGCGTCCGCGGGATGTGCGACAAGGCGGTCAACCGGGTGGACACCGTGGTCGCGTCGGTCAACGACAAGATCGCACCGTCCTCGACGGACTCGCAGCCGAGCCGCGAGGCCAGCTAGCGCCGACGCGGCGTCCATCCGTAGGCGTTGGACACGTCGTGGAATCGGCCGGGGTTGTCCGAGACGGCGTAGACGACGTCGTATCCCGGCGCGCGCCGCGCCGCGACGATCGACGCCACCAGAGAAGCCAGATCGTCGTGGGCCAGCCACACCCGCCGTTCGTGCTCCAGCACCGCCGGGTCCTCGTCGTGGGCCAACGGTGCGTCGTCCGGTGTGACGCCGCCGAGGCGCAGGCTCACCGCACCGCGCGGAAACCCGGGTGCGACGGCCCGCAGCCGGGCTTCGTGTTCGCGCTTCGACTGCCCGTACCCGCTCGGCGTCCGTGTCCGGAAGACGCCCGGTTCGGCGGTCAGCGCAGGCCCCGGCCGACGAGACCACGCCATGGTGTCCTCGACATGGATGCTGCTGGCGTCCAGAAACAGTCCGGTGCCCCCCTCGAGCGCGGCATCGAGCACGGTCTCGAACAGCGCCGTGTTGACCGGGTTGCGGGTCGGCTCGCGCCAGTGCTCACGGGGCACGGTGCCGCCGCCCGGGTCGAAGGCCAGGTGCACCACCACGTCGCAGCCGCGCAGGATCCGCCGCAGGCGGTCGGGGTCGGCCAGGATGTCCACCTCGGGCCGGTCGACCGGCCGAACCGCGACGCCTGCCCCGAACCGCGGCGTCAACGCCCGGCCCACGGTGCCCGCGGCCCCGGTGACCGCCACGGTGATCATCGCTGTCGGGTACCCCCCGTGACCCGCCGATAAGGCCGAACTTGCGCACTCCCTCTACGGTGGGGGGTGCTGTCTGTCGTCAGCATCGGTCCGGTGTGCAAAGGAGTGTCCGGCTTGGTCGGCCATGGGTTTGCGGTGTTCTTCGCCTTGCTTGCGGCGATCTTCATGGCGATCGGCATCGTGGTCCGCCAGCGCGCCACCCTGGACGTGCCACCCGAGAAGGGTGTCAGCACGGTGATGCTGATGACACTGCTGCGCCGTCCGGTGTGGTGGGCCGGCACCGGCGCCGCGGTGGCGGGGTTCGTGTTCCAGGCGCTGGCACTCGGATACGGGTCGCTGCTCCTGGTACAGCCTGTGCTGGTCTCGGCGCTGCTGTTCGCGCTGCCGCTCAGCGCGCGCCTGGCCGGCCGCCGCGTGACCCGCGCCGAATGGCTGTGGGCGCTGTTGCTCACGGCCGCGCTGACCGTGTTCGTCGCCCTGGCCAAGTCCAGCGCGGGCGACTACGACATCCCGGTCGCGCTGACCGTGGTCGTGGTCGCCGTGTGCGTCGGGGTGGTGCTCGCGTGTGTGCTCGTCGCGGTACGCGCCACCAACTGGCGTCGCGCGGTGATGCTCGCGGCGGGCGTCGGGGTGTTGTTCGGCCTGGTCGCGGTGCTGACCAAGATCGTCATGCACATGATCACCGAGGGGCACGTCCGCACCGCGCTGACCACACCGGCGCTGTACCTGCTGGTGCTGCTCGGCGTCGGGGCGACCCTGCTGCAGCAGTCGGCGTTCCATGCCGGATCGCTGCAGACGTCGGTGCCCACCATGCTCGTGCTCGAACCCGTGATCGCCGTCGTCCTCGGCGCCATCGTCCTCAACGAGCACATGCAGATCAGCGGACTCGAACCGATCGCGCTGGCCGCGGCCGCCGCCGCCATGATCGCCGCGACGGTCGCGCTCGGCCGCGACGAGGGCGCCTACGAGGAACAGCTGGAAGCCGAACTGGCCGAACGCGTCGGCTAGCCGCAGGGGCGCACCCGTTACGGGTTGATCGTGTTCTCGCCGATCTGCCGGCCCCACACGTATTCGATGGCCAGCGGCTGGCCGAGTTCGAGGTGGTTGTAGGGGGCGATGGAGGCGCCGGTGTCCAGAACCAGGTAGGGCGCGGGCCACAGGTCCCGGGTGACCTTCTGCCAGCAGCCCGGCCGGCCCTCGGGGCCGCCCTTGGCGTTGACCCGCGGCAGGTTGTCCGGGTAGACCCACGGGTTCGACGCGCCCTGCACGGTGTTGTGCAGGTTCACCGAGTAGCCGTTGCCGCCGTTGAACTCCGTGAACGCCGGTTCGGCGTCGTGCCAGTTGCGGATCATGCAGAACAGCGACGGGCTGTTGCGATCCAGGGTCTCCGAGACCGGGATCAGGTCGTTGGTGCCGCGGACGAAGTAGGGGCCGCCGCGTTCGAGGACGTCGCCGCCGGTGTTGCCGAAGCCGACCGCCGACATCAGGGCCTGGTCGAGGTTGCCACGCTGCTCGTTGAGGGTGCGAGCGGTGGTGACGGCGTTGTCCAGGCCGTCGAACAGGTCGGGTGCGGCGTCGCCGTAGACCTCGGCGAGGTCGGCGAGCAGCTGGGTGTCCCGCCGGATCTGCGGCATCTGCGGGTTGAGGTCGGCGAGGATCGCGTTGCCGTCGATGATCGACTGCCCGAAGCGGTCACCGAGACCGTCGAGGGCCTCGGCCGTGGCCGTCAGTGTCTGGTTCAGCTTGATCGGGTCGACCTGCTCGGCCACCGACACGATGGTCTCGAACAGCGTGTTGAACTCCGTGGAGACCGAATCGACCCGGATCACGTCCTTGCTCGAGATGCGCTGCGGAACAGGGTTCTCCGGTGATGAGAAAGAGATGTACTTGTTGCCGAAGACCGTGGTGGCGCGGATCGCCACCTCGGCGTTGGCGGGGATGAGGTCGACGTACTGCGGGTCGACGGCGAGGGCGAGCTCCGCCGCGGGCGTGCCGTCGTCGTCGATCGCGTCGACGGTGTCCACGCGCCCGATCTGCACGCCGTTGAACGTGACCTTGGCGTCCGGGTCCATCGACAGGCCGGACCGCTCGGCGATCATCCGCAACTTCACCTCAGGGGTGAACGCACCGCGGAACTGCAGCCACACCAGCGTCAGCACCAGCACAACGACCAGGACGAGGACCAGGAAGGCGACCTTGAGCGGCGGATCGAACCGCCACCGCGTCATCCGGCGCTGCCACGCCGACCCCGAGGACGCCACCGTGAACCACCTTCCCGGGCCGGGTGCCCGGCCAACAGTGAGACTTTTCCAACTCGCGTCGCCCGGCGCAATTCGGACCGCGTCAGCCGAAGTCAAGATCAGCTTGCCAGCAAAGTGGTGAGTATGTCATGTATAGGCCTTGTTATTGACGCGCAGGTTGCCGGCGAAAGGACGTGTGATGCTGACCCCGTTGCCCGCGGAGGAATGGGACGACCGGACCCGCGCGGCCCTCGAAAGTGTGGTGCCGCCGGAACGCCGCCACCCCGAGTCCGTGGGGAACGCGCTGGCGACGCTCGCGCGCCATCCGGATCTGGCCGCGCGATTCCTGCCGTTCAGCACGTACGTGATGGAGGATTCGACTCTGCCGGCCCGGCTGCGCGAGCTGGTGATCCTGCGCGTCGCCCACCACCACGGTTGCGCGTACGAGTGGGTGCACCATCGCGCGATCGGCAGGGCGGCGGGGCTGTCGGACGCCGACGTGGAGGCCGCGCGGACCGGTTCTGCCGCCGATGCCTTCGACCGGCTGGTGCTCAGCGCCGTCGACGAGATGCATCACGGGTCGCAGATCAGCGCGCCCACATGGGAGGCGCTCGGCCTGCGGCTCGACGAGCGGGCCCGGATGGACCTGATCTTCACCGCAGGCGCCTACGGGGTGATGGCGACGGCGCTCAACACCTTCGGCGTCGAGCCCGAATCCTGGGCCGGCCGACCGGAGTTCTACGAGAACGGCTGACCGTCAGCTCGCCGCGCGCACCTTGGCGGCCGCGTTCTCCGGCATCGGTTCGTACCGGGCGAAGGTCCGGTGGAACACGCCGGCGCCGTGGGCCAGCGAGCGCAGGTCCACCGCGTACCGGGTCAGCTCCACCTGGGGGACCTCGGCGCGCACGACGGTCCGGTCCGCACCGGCCTGTTCGGTGCCCAGCACGCGTCCACGACGACCGGCCAAGTCACCCATCACCGCGCCCACGAGGTCGTCGGGCACCGTGATGGTCACCGCGTCCACGGGTTCGAGCAGGTTCACCGTGGTCGCTGCGGCCGCCTCCCGCAGCGCGAGCGCACCGGCCATCTGGAAGGCGTAGTCCGACGAGTCCACGCTGTGCGCCTTACCGTCGACCAGCGTCACCCGGATGTCGACCACCGGGTAGCCGGGGCCGACACCCTTGTCCATCTGCGCGCGCACACCTTTCTCGACGCTCGGGATGAACTGCCGCGGTACGGCCCCGCCGACGACTTTGTCGACGAACTCGAACCCGGCACCTTCGGGGAGGGGCTCGACCTCGATGTCGCACACCGCGTACTGGCCGTGCCCGCCGGACTGCTTCACGTGGCGGCCGTGGCCTTTGGTGCTGCCGCCGAACGTCTCTCGCAGCGGGATGCGCAGTTCGATCACGTCGACGGTCACGCCGTAGCGCCGCGACAGGGCGTCGAGGACGACGGCGGCATGCGCCTCACCCATGCACCACAGCACGATCTGGTGCGTCTGCGGATTCTGTTCGATGCGCAGCGTCGGGTCTTCGGCGGCCAGCCGCGTCAGCCCGACCGACAGTTTGTCCTCGTCGGTCTTGGCGCGGGGTTGCACAGCGATCGGCAGCAGTGGTTCGGGCATGGTCCAGGGTTTGAGCACCAGTGGATCGGCCTTGTCGGACAACGTGTCTCCGGTCTCGGCGCGGGTCAGCCTGCCGATCGCGCAGATGTCGCCGGCCACCACCGACGGGGCCGGCCGCTGTTGTCGCCCCAGCGGGAAGGACAGGGTGCCGATGCGTTCGTCCTCGTCGTGGTCGGGGTGGCCGGATCCGGACGCCGAATCCGCTGCGGCGCCGAAGAACGACGAGAAATGGCCCGACACGTGCACGGTCATGTCGGGCCTGATCGTCCCCGAGAACACCCGGGTGAGGCTCACTCTGCCGACGTAGGGGTCCGACGTCGTCTTGACCACCTCGGCCAGCAGCGGGCCCGCCGGATCGCACCCGGGATTCGGCCGGGGGACGCCCTGCGGGGTGAAGACCTCGGGAAGCGGGTGTTCCAGCGGGGACGGGAAACCGCGGGTGGCGACCTCGAGCAATTCGAGCGTGCCGACGCCGCTGCTGCTGCAGACCGGGATCACCGGGAAGAACGATCCGCGCGCCACCGCCTTCTCCAGATCGGCGATCAGCAGGCCTTGGTCGATCTCCTCGCCACCGAGGTAGCGCTCCATCAGCGATTCGTCCTCGGACTCCTCGATGATGCCCTCGATCAGGGCGCCACGCAGGTCGGTGTACTCGTCGAGGTGCGGCGCGCCGGGGTCGTGAACGGTGCGGGCGCCGTCACGGTATTCGTAGTGCCTGCCGGTCAGCAGACCGATCACCCCGGCGTCGGCGGGGAAGTACAGCGGAACCACCTTGTCGCCGAACGCCGTCCGCGCTGCGTCCAGAGCACCGCTGTAGTCGGCGCGGGCGTGGTCGAGTTTGGTGATCACCACCGCGCGCGGCATCGCCACCGCGTCGCACTCCTGCCACAGCAGCTTCGTCGGCTCGTCGACGCCCTCGTTGGCGGCGATGACGAACAGTGCGCAGTCGGCGGCGCGCAGACCGGCCCGCAGCTCCCCGACGAAGTCGGCGTATCCCGGGGTGTCGATCAGGTTGATCTTCACGCCGTCGTGCAGCAGGGGTGCCAGCGCCAGACCGACCGAGCGCTGCTGGGCCACCTCGATGTCGTCGCAGTCGCAGACCGTCGAGCCCTCCGTGACCGCACCGGCGCGCGTGAGCACGCCCGCGGCGACGAGCAGGGCTTCGACCAGGGTGGTCTTCCCGCCCCCGGACGGGCCGACCAGTGCGATGTTGCGGATCGCATCGGGCGCGTCCGCGGTCGGCACCGCGTGCGACGTTGTCCTGTCGGCCATGACTTCCCTCCTGCCGGCCCGCATCTCCACCCTGCTCCGATGTGACCTGCAACACAAGAGCAGCGCGAAACGCGAGCACTCGGTTCGCGGTGGCATCGGGCCGCGGCGTCGGTGCAGGTCAGCGGGTGCCGCTGCCGGTGACGGCCGGGGTGTGAACGCGAGTTGTGCAGCGCGGCTGTGGCTTTCACCCTTGATGGATGAACCACGACCAGTACGCGGCGCACCTGCCCGCCCGGTGGCGGGCGACGATCGAACCGGAGTCGACCTGGTGGTGCTGGCGCGGCCGCCGGGTGCACATCGCCCGCGCGGCACGTCCGCGCAGCGCCGTCCGGATGATGGTGCTGCACGGCGGTGGCGGGCACGCCGGTGCGCTGTGGCCGCTGGCCGCGATGGCGGCCCGGGACGGGGTCGACGTCTTCGCGCCCGACCTGCCGCTCTACGGCCGCACCGTCGAACCCCACCCCCGTGACGTGCGGTACGGCGACTGGCTGGATCTGCTGTGCGACCTGGTGCGTTCCGAGCGCCGCCGCGACCCTCGGCCGCTGGTGGTGTTCGGCGCGAGCATGGGCGGGCTGCTCGGCTACGAGGTGGCCGCCCGCACGGGCGAGCTCGCCCATGTGGTCGCGACCTGCCTGCTCGATCCGGCCGACCCGGCGGCACGCCGGGCCGCCGCTCGGGTTCCGCTGGTCGGCGCGGTGGGGCCTTCGGTCCTGGGTGCGTTGGACCCGGTGGTGGGGCGGGTCCGTGTGCCGCTGCGCCACGTCGTGGACATGGCCGCGATGAGCGGCGACCGCGGTCTGGCGCGGCTGTGCGCCCGCGACCCGCTCGGCGGCGGGGTCTCGGTGCCGCTGGGCTTCCTGACCAGCTGGCTGACGTTCGCCCACACCCGGCCCGAACGGTTCGACGCCGCGCCCGTCACGCTGGTGCACCCGGCCGCCGACACCTGGACCCCGCCGGAGTTGAGCCTGCGATTCCTGTCACGGCTGCACGTGCCGAAACGCGCCGTGCTGCTGGAGAACTGCGGGCACTACCCGGTGGAGGATCCCGGGATCGACCAGCTCGCGACGACACTGCGCGAGGTGCGCGACGCCGTGGCGGGTCAGTCCGCCAGCAACCGGTCGACCAGGGCCACCAACTGAGCCGAGTCGGGCGTGCGCCGGGTCATCACCCGGTGCAGGTGGGCGTCGACGGTGTAGACGAGCATCTGCGCGGTCGCCTGCGGATCGTCGCCGCCGCGACCGCAGCGGCGCAGGTGGTGGGCGACCTCGTCGGCCATCCGGTCCTCGAAATCCTGCACGGCGGCCAGCTCGGCGGGATGGCGCGGTGCGAGGCGATGCATCAGCCGATGCAGGCCGGGACGGTCGCGATGCAGGGCGACCACCTCGTCGAGCATCAGGCGCATCGTCTCGTCGAACGGCGGCTCACGGGTCCGTAACTGGGCGAAGACCTCGTCCAGCCGCGCGCGGGCCTGCCGGACGTGGCGTTCGGCGAGGGCGTACAGCAGCGCCTGCTTGTTCGGGAAGTACTGGTAGAGGGAGCCGATCGACACCCCGGCCCGCCCGGCGATCCGGTTGGTCGTGGTCTTCAGGCCCTCGCGGTCGAACATCTGCGCGGCGGCCTCGAGCACGACATCCACGGTCTCGCGAGATCGTGGCTGCCTGGGCCGTCTGCGTGGCGCGTCGCTCATCGCCCCTCACCTTAGGATGCGTCCCCGCAGACCATCGCCGGTCGACGTTTCGTCGTCACGGGAGCCGGGAATTCTCGAAGAGACGGGGGTCCGAGCCGCCGGACAGCGTGCGGCGAGGTGTGGATAAGTTCGCAAGCACGAGGGGCCATCATGAACCTGAAGAAGATCGCAGCAACGGCAACGATGACCGGTGCGCTCGGTTTCGCCGCCATCGGGCTGGGTGCGGGCACCGCGCAGGCCGATCCTAACTGCTGGTGGGTACCGCACGTGGTTCAGGGACCGGGGCCGGGTTGTCTCCCGCCACCAGGACACCTGAATCAGATGGGATTCGGGCCGCCGGGGCACTGGGACGTCTGGGGCCACAAGGTCAACCCCGGCGCGGTCAACCACTGGTAGATCGGCCAGGCTCGACGGGCGGAGAATGCCCGCGATCTGCGATTCCCCCGCCGCTTCTGCGGGTACGGCTTCTGTATCACTGCAGGCCGATGAGGGGAGTCAGGGGTGAATACCAAGAAGCTAGCCGGAGCCGTCGCCGCCACCGCGATCATCGTCAGCGGCGGCGCCGCGACGGTCGCGCCGGCTTCGGCAACCGACAACATCAAGCCATTCGGTGGCCAGGAGCGACTGATCGACTGGGCCGGCGCGCCGATGATCGGCTACACGGTGAGGAACCTCTCGCCGAGCGCCGACCCGGTGCCGCACAACGGCCAGTTGTACGAAGCCACGGTGACCGTCGACGCGTTCGGGGGTTCGGCCACTCCGATGGTCCAGATGTTCAACGCCCGCGCGGAGAGCTCGGCGCTGTACCGTGTCCTCGCCGATGCGGGTGTCGGAGGCCCGGTGCCGCCGGGCGGAAGTCGGACCGGCAAGCTCTATTTCGATGTCGTGGGCGACGTGCCGAACAGCGTCGTCTACAACGACGGCGTTCGGGACCTTCTCGCGTGGGTGCCCGGTCCTCCTCAGGGCGGGACACGCCCCTAGAGCATCCGCGACAGGTGGCGGTTCCGTCGCACCATCGTGTGCTTGAGGACCAGCCCGACGTGTACGGCGATGACGGCGAGGAAGAGCACCTGGGCGGCGACGTGCAGCACGAGCCACTGCTCACCACCGGTGATCAGCACCAGCCCGGTGGCCGGAACCACGAACAACAGTGTGAGCAGGAGCTTTTCGAGCGCGGCCTCGAGGCGCCGCTCGCCTGCGCCGAAGTGGTCCGCCCACGGCGGCAACCCGCCGACGCGGCGCCAGACGATCCGCGTCAGCCCCATCACGATCAGTGAAATCCCCAGCAGGACATGCAGTTCCGGAACCGACAGGCCATCACCGAACCCGTCGCCGGTCAGCAAGCCCGACGCCGCGTCGGCCACGTAGCCGTCCTCGCGGAGATCCAACTCGTCCTCGAGCCGGTCGATGTCCGCCTCGAACCGTTCCTCGGCCGCCTCACCCTGGTGTTCGGCGAGATCGTCGCCGGCCTCCTCGAGTGCGTCGATACGGTCCTTCTCACGATCCAGGGCTGCGTCGTCGGCCTCCATCGACCAACCGATCGCGAACTGCGCCGCGACGGCTACCACTGTCAGCCAGTGCAGAACCTTCGAGACGACGCCGTAACCGTGTCCGCCGTTCCGCAGACGCGTCACGCCTGCCACGACGACCAGCGCCGCACCGCGACCGTGATCACCGGCCCGTCGAGCGCCAGACGCTGATACTGCGTGTACTTCTGCCGTAGCAGCGCGTACCCGGCTGCCATCTCGTCGCCGCTGTTGTGCACCGCGGCGAGCCCGTCGGCCCGCACCCACCACAACTGACTCCAGTCGTCGGAGTAGTGGTCGACGATCAGGCACACGCGCGGGTCGGCTTCGATGTTGGCCAGCCGCCGCAGCCGCTGGGTCGACTTCCGTTTGGCGTCCACCGCCGTGTACACCGTCTCGCGGTGCACGGCGAACACCACCGGTACGAGATGCGGTGCGCCGTCGGGGTTGATCGTGGCAAGCGCCGCCGCGGGGGCGGCGGCGAACATCTCGACCGCGTCGAATTCGGCCATACCGTCAGCCTATTGGCGTGTCAGCCGGCCCGTGGGTCAATCGGGCTCGCGCGGATTGTTCGGTTTGCGGATGGCGGGATTCTTCGTCACACCGATCTCGGGCTTCTTCGTCTGGCTCGGACGTTGCGTCGGCCGCCACGTCGGCCCGGTGTTCGCCGGTGCCTCCGCAGACGGTGGCGGCGGGGGCGGGCTCGTCGGCGACGGCGAGGGTGAGGGCGCCACCGCCGACGACGGAGAGGGTGCGACCGTGGATTCCTCGTCGCCGCCGCCGTTTCCGCTGCCGTTTCCGAGGCCGCCGAAGAGCAGCAGCACGGCGGACACCACCAGGGCGATCGCGGCCAATGCGACGATCATCAGCGCCGTGACCGCCTGCCGGGTCCGGTACCAGGGTGGTGGCGGCGGGCGGAACGTCCACGTGTTCGCGTTGAACGCGTCGAAGCGGTCGTCAGGCGCCGGAACGTACTCGGGCTCGGCGTACTCGGGTTCGGCGTACTCGGGTTCGGCGTACTCGGGTTCGGCGTAGTCGGGTTCGTCGCCGTACTCCGCGACGGTCGGCTGGTGGACCTCGTCGTAACCCTGCTCGACCGCGGCGCCCTGTTCGGCGCGCGCACCGCCGACATGGGGCGGTTCATCCCAGCGGTAGTCGAAGTCCCCCGGGGCTTCGCGTTCAGCCACCTCCCGATGCTATCCCCGCGACCAGCACAAATGCGCGGTCATGGGCAGCGTCGGCCTGATCTTGATCAATGTCCCCGTCCGATCCGCCTGGTCACGGTGGTATTTCGCGTTGACTCTGCGCTCAGGGCGCGAAACTGCGAGTGAGCGACGCCCTGGACGCAGAGTCAGCGGGAGGTCAGACCGCTTTGACCGGTTCGATCCCGAGATCGCGGTAGGTCACCAGCGCGACGAACGGCACTCCGCGCTCGGCGAACAACGTCGCGGCGACGTCACCGCGGTCGACCATCGGGATCACCCCCGTCACCACCGCGCCGGCCGCGACCACCCGGTCGAACGCCAGCGCCGTCGACCCGCCGGTGCTGATCACATCGTCGACCAGCAGCACCCGCATCCCGGGCTCGATCCGTGTGCCCTCGATCCACTGTTCGCGGCCGCGCTGCTTCTGTTCCTTGCGGACCGAGAACCACGCGGCGCCGGTGACCATCGCGACGCCGTGGGCGAGCGGATCGGCCCCCATGGTCAGCCCCCCGACCGCGTCGAACTCGATGCCGCTGCGCGCGGCCAGATCCGCGACGGCGCGGCTCACGATCGTCAACCGCTCCCCGTTGTCGACGGCGTACTTGCCGTCGATGTAGTCGTGGCTGAGCTGTCCGCTGGCGAGGCGGAACGGCTCCTCCCGGTGTTCGTACCCGCGGGTGCGGATCAACTCGAACGCCGCATGCCAGGATTCGGGACGGTCAGACATACGCAGATCGTATTCGACGCCCGCTCAGCTGCAACGGGCCCGCCGCGTCAACTCCACGGCGGCAGAGCGCAGTTCGCCCGGTTCGCGCAGCGGTGCGGCGTAGCCGACGCGGGTGTAGGCGATCCCGCGCTCGGTCTCGAGCCGCAGATCCAGGCCGTAGCGGTCCGCGCCGGTGCACACCGCGGTGGTGGCGTCCGGATAGCCGCCGAGCACACGCGCCATCGCCAGCAGGGAATCTGCGTGGTCGGCGTTGAGGTGGGCGACGGCGCCGGCGGCGTGCGGCGCCACCGGATCCGGTTCGGCGGCCGCGTAGTCCGCACCACTGCACGAATCCATCCGCCCGTAGCCGCCCACCCACCGGACCCGGTGCACACGCAGCACCCACACGGTGAAGTCGCTGTAGTCGATGTAGTACTTGGCCGCCGAGACCGCGGCCAGGTGGGCCTCCCGCGCGGCGGCGGCCTCGTCACCGGTGGGACGCTCGACCACTCCGGCCAGCGTCACCCGGCCGTTGGCCAACGGGTCGGATTCCGACGACGGCGCGACGATCGCGAGGCTGGCCCTCGGGTCACCGGCGAGGTTGCGGCCGTGCTCGGCCAGATTCGACACGCACAGCACGGGGGCGCCGCCGAGCAGACCGTAGGTGACGAACGACGCCCACGGGTCCCCGTCGGCGGTCAGCGTGGCCAGCGTGGCGGTGTTCGTCGAGGCCGCGATGGTCCTGGACTCCTCCGCGGCCGACGGTCGCACGGCGTCGGCGGCGGGGCGCAGCGGCGGAGGCACCGACGGCGCGTCGCCGGGGTCGCCGTGATCTCGGTTGGCCACGTCGGCACCATACCGCTGCGCTGCGGTCGCGCGGCGGCCCGTACTGGGCCACGATTCAGGTACCCCGACGATGGGTAGGACTGAAGATCGATGGACCACAGCAGCGGCTCACTCACCCACCCCGATCATGATCCGGCGGAGGGCAGCCACGTCGAGGACGGGGTGGTCGAGCATCCGAGCGCCGACGACTTCGGCCACGCGCGGATGGTGCCCGAGGACCGGACGTGGTTCAAGCATGCGGTGTTCTACGAGGTGCTCGTGCGCGCGTTCCACGATTCGGACGCCGACGGCTCCGGGGATCTGCGCGGCCTGACCGAGCGGTTGGACTACCTGCAGTGGCTCGGTGTCGACTGCCTGTGGCTGCCGCCGTTCTACGATTCGCCGCTGCGTGACGGCGGCTACGACATCCGCGACTTCTACAAGGTGCTGCCCGAATTCGGGACCGTCGAGGACTTCGTCACGCTGCTCGACGCCGCGCACCGCCGCGGCATCCGGGTGATCACCGACCTGGTGATGAACCACACGTCGGATTCCCATCCGTGGTTCCAGGAGTCCCGCCGCGACCCCGACGGCCCCTACGGCGACTTCTACGTGTGGAGCGACACCAGCGACCGATACGCCGACGCGCGGATCATCTTCGTCGACACCGAGGAGTCGAACTGGACCTTCGACCCGGTGCGGCGGCAGTTCTACTGGCACCGATTCTTCTCCCATCAGCCGGATCTGAACTACGACAACCCGGCCGTGCAGGAAGCGATGATCGACGTGCTGCGCTTCTGGCTCGACCTGGGGATCGACGGATTCCGGCTCGACGCCGTGCCGTACCTGTTCGAGCGCGAGGGCACCAACTGCGAGAACCTGCCCGAGACCCATGCGTTTCTGCGGCACTGCCGCAAGGTGATCGACGACGAGTACCCGGGCCGGGTGCTGCTCGCCGAGGCCAACCAGTGGCCCGCCGACGTGGTCGCCTACTTCGGCGACCCGGACACCGGCGGCGACGAATGTCACATGGCGTTCCACTTCCCGCTGATGCCAAGGATTTTCATGGCCGTCCGGCGCGAGTCACGGTTCCCGATCTCCGAGATCCTGGCCCAGACACCGGAGATCCCGGACATGGCGCAATGGGGGATCTTCCTGCGCAACCACGACGAGTTGACGCTGGAGATGGTCACCGACGAAGAGCGCGACTACATGTACGCCGAGTACGCCAAAGACCCACGGATGAAGGCGAACGTGGGCATCCGGCGGCGCCTGGCCCCCCTGCTGGAGAACGACCGCAACCAGATCGAGTTGTTCACCGCGTTGCTGCTGTCGCTGCCCGGGTCGCCGGTGCTCTACTACGGCGACGAGATCGGGATGGGCGACATCATCTGGCTCGGCGACCGCGACGGCGTCCGCACCCCGATGCAGTGGACCCCGGACCGCAACGCCGGCTTCTCGAAGGCCACGCCCGGGCGCCTGTACCTACCGCCCAACCAGGACGCCATCTACGGCTATCAGGCGGTGAATGTCGAAGCGCAGCGGGACAGTTCGAACTCGCTGCTCAACTGGACGAAGACCATGCTCACCGTGCGCAGACGGCACGACGCGTTCGCCACCGGGACGTTCCGCGAACTCGGCGGCTCCAACCCGTCGGTGCTGGCGTTCGTGCGGGAGATCGACGGCGACGGCCGCCACCCCGACCACAAGGACACCGTGCTCTGCGTGAACAACCTGTCCCGGTTCCCGCAGCCCATCGAGCTGAACCTGCAGCAGTGGAACGGCTTCACCCCGGTGGAGATGACCGGATACGTCGACTTCCCGAGCATCGGGGCGTTGCCGTACCTGCTGACCCTGCCCGGCCACGGGTTCTACTGGTTCCAGCTCCGCGCTCCCGACTCCGAAGGAATGCAGCCATGAACCTCCCCTTCGACGACTGGCTACCGCAGCAGCGGTGGTACGGCGGACGCAGCCGCGAATTCGCCTCGGCGACACCAGATGTGGTGGTGGCACTGCGCGACGACCTCGACCTGGCGCTGCTCACGGTCGACTACGCCGAAGGCGCACCGGAGCGCTACCAGATCCTCGTGCGCTGGGATGCGGCCCCGATCGACGAGTACAGCGCGGTCGCACGGATCGGCAGCGACACCGAACACGGCGAACGCACCGGCTACGACGCGCTCTACGATCCCGCGGCGGCGGCGTTCCTGCTGGCGCTGATCGACTCGTCGGCGCAGATCGGCGACATCCGCTTCGTCAAGGAACCCGACGTCACGCTGCCGCTGCAGGCCGCGCCGCGGGTGTCGAGCGCCGAGCAGAGCAACACCAGCGTCATCTTCGACCAGGACGCGATCCTCAAGGTGTTCCGGCGCATCACCCCCGGCATCAACCCCGACATCGAGCTGAACCGCGCGCTGGCCCGCGCGGGCAACCCGCACGTCGCGCGGCTGCTCGGCTCGTTCGAGACCACCCTCGGCGGGGAGCCCTACGCGCTGGGCATGGTCACCGAGTTCGCCGCGAACTCCGCGGAGGGCTGGGACATGGCGCTCACCAGCACCCGCGACCTGTTCGCCGAGGGCGACCTGTACGCCGACGAGGTGGGCGGGGACTTCGCGGGGGAGTCGCACCGGCTCGGCGAGGCCGTCGCCTCGGTGCACGCGACGCTGGCCGCCGAACTGGGCACGTCGTCGGTGCCGTTCCCGCTCGACACCGTGTCGGAGAGGCTGCGGTCGGTGGCCGAGTCGGTGCCCGACTTGTCCCCGCACGCGCCGTTGATCGAGGAGCGCTACCGCAAGCTCGCCGACCAGGAGATCACCGTCCACCGGGTCCACGGTGACCTGCACCTCGGACAGGTGCTGCGCACCACCGAGGGCTGGCTGCTGATCGACTTCGAGGGCGAACCGGGTCAACCGCTCGACGAGCGGCGCCGGCCGGATTCCCCGATGCGCGACGTCGCGGGCATGCTGCGGTCCTACGAATACGCTGCCTACCAGCGGCTCATCGAACGCGGCGGCGACGCGGCGCACGACAAACAGCTGGCGGCCCGGGCCAGGGAGTGGGTGAACCGCAACGTCAGTTCGTTCTGCGACGGGTACGCCGCCGCCTCGGGCACCGATCCGCGCGACCACGCCGAACTGCTGGCCGCCTACGAACTCGACAAGGCGGTGTACGAGGTCGGCTATGAGGCGCGGTACCGGCCGAGCTGGCTGCCGATCCCGATGAAGTCGATCCTGCGCATCCTCAACGGGTGAGCGGCCTGCTCGCGCAGGGAAACTAGAGGGTGACGACCTCGTAGTCGCCCAGCCCGTCCATCAGCACGTGCAGCTGATCCTGCGCCGAACCCAGCGTGTTGTCGATCGCGGTCAGCCGTGCGGCGTAGTGGCCGACCGGGTACTCCGCGGTGACACCGATACCGCCGTGCAGCTGGATGGCCTCCTGGGCGATGTGCCGTGCGGAGCGGCCGATCTGCAGCTTCGCGCGGGCGGCGATCGCCGGGTCGAAGTCGCCGTCGGCGATCGACATCGCCGCGTAGTACGTCATGCTGCGGGCCAGCTCCAGCGAGACGTACATGTCGGCGGCGCGCTGCGTCAGCGTCTGGAACTTGCTGAGCGTGACGCCGAACTGCTTGCGGCTCTTGAGGTATTCGGTGGTCAAGCGCAGCGCTTCCTCCATCGCGCCCAGCGCTTCGGCGCACAGCGCCGACTGCAGGCGCACCAGGGCGCGCGAGATCGCGTCGGTGGCGTCCCCGCCCGTCCCCAGTGGCGTGGCGGTCACCCCGTCGAGGTCGATCTCGGCTCCGCGCAGACCGTCGAAGGTGCGGAACGGTTTACGCGACACCGCGGCCGCCTCGACCACGAACAGACCCGTGCCGCCGTCGGGCAGGGCCGCGCTGACGATCAGCGTGTCGGCGCTGTCACCGGCGATCACCGGGTTCTTGCGCCCGGTGAGCGTCCACGAATCACCTTGCTGCGCAGCGGTCGTCGAGAGCGTGGTGCCGACGCCGCGCATACCGGGCTCGGTGTGGGCGAAGGCCAGCAGATGCTGACCGGCGGCCACCGCGTCGAGCACCTGCTTCTGCTCGTCGCTGCCGGCCTCGGCGATCAGCGCGCCGGGTCCGAGCGCGGCGGAGAGCACCGGCTCGGGCGCCAGGCGCCGACCGATCTCGGTGGCGACCACCATGATCTCGAGCTGACCGCCGGCGTCCTCCTCGAAACCGAGCCCGAGGATGCCGATCTCGGCAAGCTGGTTCCACACGTCGCGGCTCCAGCCGAGCTCGGAGTCGACGATCTTGAGCCGGGTCTCGATGTCGTAGGTGCGGGTGAGCACCTCGCGGCTGGTGTCGCGGAGCAGTTGCTGCTCGTCGGTGAAGTCGAAATCCATGACTACCTCACAATCCGAGAATGGTCGACGCGATGATGGTGCGCTGGACCTCGTTGCTGCCGCCGTAGATCGACGTCTTGCGGTAGTTGAGGTACGTCGGCGCGCTGCGCTGCGCCCACTCCGGTGAGGCGAGGCCGGCGCCGGCGTCGAACGGCAGCGCGTCGGGACCGGCCACCTCGACGAGGAGTTCGGTGGCGAGCTGCTGGAGCTGGCTGCCGCGCAGCTTGAGCACCGACGAGGCGGGGTTGGGCTTGCCGTCGGAGGAGCCCGACGCCACCCGCATCTGGGTCAGCTCCAGCGCGAGGACGTCGTTCTCCGCTTCGGCCAGGCGGGCGGCGAACAGCGGATCGTCGAGCAGCCCGGACTCCTTGGCCCGCGCCTTGACGTCGGCCAGCTTGACCTTGGTGCGACCCACCTGGGTGATGCCGGTGCGCTCGTTGCCGAGCAGGAACTTGGCGTAGCTCCAGCCCTGGTTCTCCTCGCCGACGAGCTGGTCGGCGGGCACCCGGACGTCTTCGAAGAAGACCTCGTTGACCTCGAAGCTGCCGTCGACGAGCTTGATCGGGCGCAGCGTGATGCCCGGGGTGTTCATGTCGATCAGCAGGAACGAGATACCGGCTTGGCGCTTCGGCGCCTGCGGATCGGTGCGCACGAGGCAGAAGATCCAGTCGGCGTGCTGGCCCAGCGTCGTCCACGTCTTCTGACCGTTGACGACGTAGGTGTCGCCGTCGCGGATCGCGGTGGTGCGCAGCGACGCCAGGTCGGAGCCGGCCTCGGGTTCGGAGAAGCCCTGGCACCACCAGATGTCCAGCGCCGCCGTGGGCGGGAGGAAGCGCTCCTTGATCGCCTGCGAGCCGAACTCCGCGATGACCGGGCCGACCATCTTCGAGTTGAACGTCAGCGGCTCGGGGACGCACGCCAGCTGCATCTCGTCGAGCCAGATCTGGTGCTGGACCGGCGTCCAGTCCTTGCCGCCCCACTCGACCGGCCAGTTCGGCACCGCGAGGCCGTGATCGTTGAGGATCTTGTGCGTGGTGACGATGTCGTCCTTGGAGACCTCGCCACCCTGCCGGGATCGTTCGCGGATCTCGGCGGGGATCTCGGTGCGGTAGAAGGTACGAAGCTCGTCGCGGAAGGCGGCTTCCTCTTCGGTCAGCGCCAGCTGCATGTGTGACTCCCTGCTCGGGGACGGAGGGCCTGAATTCACACTAACTCACCGGTTGGTCGGGTCGGCTACCGGTCAGTAGTAAGGGGGGTCAGCGGCGGAGCATGAACTCGAGGAAGTGGTCGCGCACCGCGGGCGGGGCGGTCTGGCCCGGGTCGGCGGCGTGCAGCAGGCCCACGCCGGCGGAGAACATGATCGTCGAGCGCAGCGCCGCCTCGTTCGTCGAGAAGCCCTCGTCGAGGAACGCCTGCTGCAACGCGGCCAGCACCCGGCGGTCACTCTGCCGGACCTTGTCGGCCACCTTCTCGTCGGCGATCGCCCACGTCCGCATCACGCGTTCGACCGCCCAGTGCGACGGGCTGACGAGCGCCTCCATCATCACCTGCATCCGTTCGCGCGGTGGCACATCGTGCATCGTGGCGAATCGGCGACGCTCCCGGTCGCGGACCTCCCCCCACGCCTCGACCAGCGCTGCGCGGTAGGCCCGGATGTCGCTGAAGTGCCAGTAGAAGCTGCCCTTGGTGACGTGCAGCCGGTCGCAGAGCCTGCCGATGCGCAGCGCGTTCGGGCCGCCCTCGGCGAGCAGCGAGAATCCCGCGTCGATCCAGTCGTCCAGCGATGTCGGGCGGTCACGCTCGGTCGCCATGTCCGGCAGCATACGGCGGGTATGGCCGCCGTGGCGACGCTTCCAGCAAACGTACCGTACCTGCTGGTACGGGCGCCCTCGCGGGGTGTAGCGGCCGTCGCAGTCAGGTTTAGTGCCCAGGCCCGCGGGGCAACCGGCCGACATGAGCGACAACATCGACTTCGACTCGGCGAACGATGCCGGCGGCACCGGCGATACCCTGCGGCCCATGGAGGGTCTCGACGCAGACGACGTTCGCAACGACGACGGCGACATCGTCGTCGACCCGCCCGACCACTGGAGTGAGGCCAACCGGTCCGACCAGTTGCCGCGCGGCGAGGTCGGCGGCGGGGAGTCGCTCGACGAGAAGCTCGCCGCCGAGGTGCCCGACAGCGCGGCCGTCGCACCCGCCGACGACTCCGCGCCGGCGGGTGAGGTCGAGCCGAGGCCCGAAGACCAGCTCGACAACCTCGACGCCGACCATCACGGCACCGACGCCGGTCAGGTCAGCGGCACCCCAGAGGACGGTGACTCGTTCTTCACCGTCGTGGAGTGATCCGACTTCCCTAGGGTTCGTTGACCGCCTGCAACACCAGCACCGACCGGTCCGCGACCTCGATCTTGGCGCCCGCAGTCACCGACTCGCGGGCGTCATCGTCGTCCGCGGTGTTGATCACCGGTAGCCAGGCCCGGCCGAATTCTGCTGCGGGCATGGCGAATTGGAGCGGCTCGTGGTGGGCGTTGAAGCACAGCAGGAACGAGTCGTCGGTGACCCGCTGACCGCGGACGTCCAGATCGGGGATGCCCTGGCCGTTGAGGTAGACCGCGATCGACTTGGCGAAGCCGCTCTCCCAGTCCTCGTCGGTCATCTCCGACCCGTCGGGCGCGAACCAGGCGATGTCGGGCAGGCCGGGCGCACCGCGCTGACGGACCGGGCGGCCGGAGAAGAACCGCCGCCTGCGGAACACCGGATGCGCGGCCCGCAATTCGGACACCTTTTGGGTGAACGTCATCAACTCGGTGTCGGCGGTCGACCAGTCGATCCAGGACAGCTCGTTGTCCTGGCAGTAGACGTTGTTGTTGCCCTGCTGCGTACGCCCGAGCTCGTCGCCGTGCGCGATCATCGGCACGCCCTGGCTCAGCAGCAGCGTGGTCATGAAGTTGCGCTGCTGGCGCCCGCGCAGCGCGTTGACCCCCGGATCGTCCGTCGGGCCCTCCACGCCGCAGTTCCACGACCGGTTGTGGCTCTCCCCGTCGTTGTTGTCCTCGCCGTTGGCTTCGTTGTGTTTCTCGTTGTAGGACACCAGGTCTCGCAGCGTGAACCCGTCGTGGGCGATGACGAAGTTGATCGAGGCGACGGGCCGGCGCGAGGTGTGCTCGTAGAGATCCGACGACCCGGTGAGCCGCGACGCGAACTCGTCGAGCGTGGCCGACTCACCGCGCCAGTAGTCACGCACGGTGTCGCGGTACTTGCCGTTCCACTCCGTCCACTGCGGCGGGAAGTTGCCGACCTGGTAACCGCCGGGGCCGACGTCCCACGGTTCGGCGATCAGCTTGACCTGGCTGACCGTCGGATCCTGTTGTACGAGTTCGAAGAACGTCGCCAGCCGGTCGACGTCGTAGAACTCGCGGGCCAGCGTCGAGGCGAGGTCGAACCGGAAACCGTCGACGTGCATCTCGGTCACCCAGTACCGCAGCGAATCCATGATCAGCTGCAGGGCGTGCGGGTGGCCGACGTTGAGGCTGTTGCCGGTGCCGGTGTAGTCCATGTAGTAGCGCTTGTCGTCGTCGACGAGCCGGTAGTAGGCGGCGTTGTCGATCCCGCGGAAGGACAGCGTCGGGCCCATGTGGTTGCCCTCGGCGGTGTGGTTGTAGACCACGTCGAGGATGACCTCGATACCCGCTTCGTGCAGGGCGCGCACCATCGCCTTGAACTCCTGCACCTGCCCGCCCGGCGTGGGGCTCGAACTGTACTTGGGGTCGGGGGCCAGGAACCCGATGGTGTTGTAACCCCAGTAGTTCGACAGCCCCTTCTCGACCAGCGTCGAGTCGTTGGCGAAGTGGTGCACCGGCATCAGCTCGATCGCGTTCACGCCGAGCGCCTTGAGGTGGTCGATGATCACCGGGTGGGCCACTGCGGAGTAGGTGCCGCGGATCTGCTCGGGGATGTCGGGGTGTGTCTGGGTCAGGCCCTTGACGTGGGCCTCGTAGATCACGGTGTCGGCGTATTCGTGGTTGGGCGGGCGGTCCACCCCCCAGTCGAAGTACGGGTTGATCACCACCGACTTCGGCATGAACGGGGCCGAGTCGTCGTCGTTGCGGCTGTCCGGGTCACCGAAGTTGTAGCTGAACAGCGGCTGGCCCCAGTCGAAGGTGCCGTCGATCGCCTTCGCGTACGGGTCGAGCAGCAGCTTGTTCGGATTGCACCGCTGTCCGTTGGCCGGGTCGTACGGGCCGTGCACGCGGTAGCCGTAACGCTGTCCGGGCTCGATGTTCGGGATGAACCCGTGCCAGACGAACCCGTCGACCTCGGGCAGGGTGACGCACGCCGTCTGCTCGCCGTCGGCGTCGAACAGGCACAGCTCCACGCGGTCGGCGGCCTCGCTGAACAACGCGAAGTTGGTGCCGAAGCCGTCATACGTCGCTCCGAGGGGGTAGGCCTTACCCGGCCACACTTCGAGGACGACGTTCGGGTTGGGGGCTGCGGCCAAAGTGCACGCTCCTGAGGGTTGGTTCACGGGTCGGGGGCGACGTTACGGGCCGGGCGGCGTGCGGGCAGCACGACCGCGTCCCTTGGCGGCGTCCCGGAGATATACCCACTTCGGGACTTCTCAACGGCCGAGCCGGTCACACCGGCGCACGGTCTCAGACGACGGCGACCCCGGCGCCGCGCAGCGCCTCGACGGCCTCGGCGGTCGACTCCTCGGCCACCCCGGCGGTGAGGTCGAGCAGCACGCGGGTGCGCAGGCCGACCGCCACCGCATCGGCCGCGGTGGCCCGGACGCAGTAGTCCGTGGCGATCCCGACGACGTCGACCTCGTCGACGCCGCGTTCGCGCAGCCAGTCACCCAGCGGTGTCCCCGCCGCGTCGCTGCCCTCGAACCCGCTGTAGGCCGCCGAGTACTCACCCTTGGTGAACACCGCCTCGACCGGTGACGGGTCGAGGTCGGGGTGGAACTCGGCACCCTCGGTCCCGACGACGCAGTGGCGGGGCCAGGACACCCGGTAGTCCGGTTCGTCGGAGAAGTGGTCACCGGGGTCGATGTGGAAGTCCTTGGTCGCCACGACGTGGTCGTAGCCGGTGCCCGACGAGACGTCGTTGCCCGCGATCAGCTCACTGATGCGCCGGGCGACGGCGGCCCCGCCGGTCACGGCCAGCGAGCCGCCTTCACAGAAGTCGTTCTGGACGTCGACGACGATGAGCGCGCGCATGACGTCACGGTAGCGCCACGCGAGTGGTCACACACCCGCTGCACGGACCCGGTGGTGCACCGTCAGCAGCAGGTGGTCGAACGCCGAACGCGGCGGCAGCGTGTCCTCGTAGTACAGGGCGGTGAAATCGGCGAGCAGACGTTCGGCGAAGGTGCGCAGCTTCACCCCGGCCTCGGCGGCCCGCCATTTGAGTAGTTCGAAGGCCGCGACCGCGTCGACGCGGTAGACCAGCATGAGCATCCCCTTGGCGCGTTCGATGGCCGCGCGGTGCTCGACCATCGCCGCGGCGGTGGCGGCCGCCATCTCGCGGGTGGACTCCTCGAGGCGGCTGGGGGTGACGTCGACGTAGAACCCCTGCGTGCCGACGATGTCACCCGTCTCGTCGAACATCCGGTCGGCGATCACCACGACATCGTGGATGCGTTTGTTGGTGTCGATGATCCGGTGACGGGTGCTGAACGTACGGTGAGTGCGGCGGATGTCGTCGAGCGTCGCGGCCACTGAGACGTAGTCGTCCGGGTGTTTGTGAGCGAGTACCAGTTCGGTGGTGGGAGTGACGGTTCCCGGCTGATACCCGTGCATCAGGTGTACCTGGTCGGACCACTCCCAGCGGCCGTCCGCAAAGTGGTAGCGAAACCATCCGACGTTTTGCGGCGATCCACCGGCAAGCGCCCTCTCCAGTGACTCTTCGGGGGGCACTCTGCCACAGTAACCCCGACATGTGACCTCAGCCACCGAATAGCAGATACAACCCCGTGAAGGTGTAGCCGACCATGACCAGCATCATGGCGAGCTGGCCGGTCAGCTGGTGTGCCGACGGCAGCAGTTTGAGCGCACGGTCGTGTGCGGCCACCACTCCGGCCATGTGGCCGGCCACCACGAACGCCACCTTGAGCGTCGCGAGCACCGACGGATGCATCGACAACAGGTAGCTCACCTCGGCGTCGGCCAGACCGAACACGTTCCAGCCGCGCTGTAACGGGTCGGCCAGCAGGATCACGGTCTGCTGACCCCGTTCGACGAGGTATGTCAGGTAGTGGGCGAACACGTAGCCGAGGACGATCGGGATCAGCGAGTGCGCCATCAGCCCGGGCAGTTCGCGACGCCGCTGCCGGTCGACCCCCGCGGTCGCCATGGCGGCCGCGCTGAACGTGCCCGCCACGATCAGCACGAACACCGCGAGCCCCGCGGTCTTGAGCAGTGTCGCGGTCCACGCGCCGTCGGCGGTCGAGTCGACGAAGTCGCGCCACACCGGCATCGCCGAGAAGCTGTCGAACGCGGTGGAGCCGAGCAGCACCGACAGCACCGTGACGGTCCCCGGCCGCACCGGCAGCGTGGGCAGGTGGTCGAAGGGGTTGCCGATCGCGATCCGTCCGGTGTCGCGCTGGCGACGGAACATCGCCAGCCGGGAGGCCACCACGCTGTACACCTCGAACGGGTCGGCGCGCGCGCACCACCGCTCGCCGAACCACAGCGCGCCGGCGAACGTCACGCCGACATAGACCAGCAGCCACGTGCGGATGGCCGCGACGTAACCGGGGTCGGGGCTGGCCAGTTCGAGCCACACGAACGCGAACAGCCCGAACGCCGCGGGCCAGTATCCGAGCCGCACCGGATAGGGCGGGCGGTCCGTGCGGCGGTGCAACCGCAGCACGCGGGACAGGGCGCGCACCGGCGACAGCACCCGCCAGACCGGTCCGAACGCCCACGACAGCGCGACCAGGCCGACCCAGAGGAGTACGTAGAAGACCCCGGGCAGCGGGTTCTCGGCGTTCTGCGGGCCGAAGAACGCGGCCATGGCCACCCAGAGCGTGAGCGCCAGGGCGGCCAGGGCGATGGCCCATCGGGTGACGGGCGCGTCGACGACGGCGGTGACCCACGGCGGCAGTGCGCGTCCGGGCCGGTCCTCGTCGAACCGCGGCGTGCGCCAGGCGAGCGCGACGACAGCGAACGTCGCGGTGAGCGCCCAGGCGGCGCCGAGCAGGGCGTAGGTGTAGGGAATCGGCAGATCGGTGGAGCCGCCGAGCCCGTGTGCCAGCACCGTCACGTGCGCCGCGGAGGTCACCGTACTTGTACGCCGGCGACCACGCGGTTCAGTTCGTGCAGTTCGATCTCGACGTTGCCCGGCACGTCCACGGTGAACTGGAACATCTGGCCGGCCTTGGGCTCGATGCGGAACGTGTGTTCCGGAACCGAGTGCACGTGCAGTTCGTCGGCGGCGTCACTGTTGACCCGCAGCACGATCGGCTCGCCGAGCTTCCCCTCGAGCCGCGCGTTGGTGGGGGTGACGTTGCCGCCCTCGATGCTGATGTCGATGGTCAGCCGGTCGGTCGGCCGCTGCTGGTCGGTCATGTCCGACGGGCTGACGGTCGACGCCGAGGGGCTCGGGCTCGCTGCCTCACCGCTGTCCTGCGAGCCGCCGCAGGCAGCGACCAGCAGCGCCGCCGCCGTCACCATGAGTGCAGATCCGGAGCGTCGTGCGGTGCGTGTCACGTGTTCCCTTCTCGATCCGGGTGTCCGCCGTCCTTGCGGCGGTTCTTCGCGGCAATGTAGACGACGACGCCGGCGACCACGATGGCCGGCGCGAACGCCGGCACCGCGATCCAGATCGGATGGTCGGCCAGGTACACGACGTCCGAGGCGTCCGGCGTCACCGTCATGCCTGCGCCGACGGTTGTAGCTCGGCCTCGCTGCCGCTCGGCTCGCTCTTGCTGATGCGGCCGCCACCCCAGGTGATGCCGGCGATCATGGCCAGCGTGCAGGCCAGCACCACCAGGCAGCCGATCAGCCAGAGCGACTGCGGGATGTCGGGGCTGCGCTCACGCTGCAGGATGGTGATCTCCGAGACCATGGGCCGGGTGAACTGCGGTTCGGCGGGCACTTCCTGCGCGCCGATCCCCGGGTCACCCGCGAGGTAGATCGGCACGGCGGCCAGCGTCTTGCCGTCGTGCACACGCAGCAGGGTCTTCCAGGTGCCCGACACCGGCATCGGCTGAGTGGACACATAGTGGCCGGGGCCGACCTTCTCGAGATTGTCGACGAACTGACCGCGCTGGTTCTGCAGGCCGCCCTGCCAGCCGAGCACCGACACCCAGTTCGGATCGTCGCTGATCGCGTCCGGCGGGTTGAGGCGGACGTCGGCGGTCACGTAGCGCTCGCCGTTGACCGCCGGAGCCTCGGTCAGCGTGATCGCGGCGGTCGTGTTCTCGGGCACGTTGTAGCGCAGGCCATTGGCCGCCGCCCCGCCGATCGCGAGAACGGCCAGCGCGACGAGGCCGACACCGATCGCCCGTTTCGGCAGGCGCTGCCCGGTGATCACCATGCCGGCCATCGCGCCGCAGGCGCCGACGAGCATCGCCACCGGCACGGACATCGCCAGCGCCTCGGGCCAGATGCTGGTGGGCCACGCGTAGTGGTAGACGGCGTTGATCCACAGCGATTCCAGCCAGAGGCCGACCGTGGCGATCCCGAGCCCGGACACCAGGCCGAACACCACCGGCCGTTTGAGCAGCGGGGTGAGGGCCACCAGCTCGACGACCACGGCGGCGCCCAGGTAGAGCGGGAACCAGTTGACCGGTGCGTCGAGAACCGGAGCGACGAGGAAGGCGACGATGCCGCGCAGGCCGATGGCGATCACCGCGGCGATGATCGCGGCGCCTCGACCGAGGAAGATGCGGGCCATCACCAGGGCCAGGGCCGCCGCGGCGGCGATCAGCATCGGCTGGAAGACCTGCCGGAACTGCGGCACCCCGAAGTCGAACTCGATCTGGTAGACCGATGCGCCGATCAGCACACCGGCGAAGGCGAGGTAGAGGACGAACTTCAGGCCGAGACCGTCGCGCGGAACGTCCGGGCCGACCGCCCGCTTGCCCTCGTACTCGAGGTACGCCGCGGCCAGCGTGGAGAACCCGGCGCCGCCGATCATCATGAGGTGGGTGGGGCCCCACAGCGTGACGTCCTGACCGAAGATGCGGTGCCACATGTCGTCGAGCGGGAAGCCCAGCAACGCGTAGAGCCCGCATCCGGCCATCACGAGGCCGCCGACCGGTGCGTGCCAGTGGTCGGTGATCCGCACCGCGGCCGGTCCGGGGCGGTCGAACGGCAGCACGACCGCGGTGCAGCCCGCGACGAAGATGCCGAACAGGCCGATGAGGATGAAGTAGTGCGCGGGGTTCGCCAAAGCGCCGTCGTCGCGGCCGTTGCCGATGTGCAGGCTGACGTCCCAGATGAAGCCGAACAGGGCGCAGATGATCGAGGCGGTGAACATCGCGACCGGCAGCGCCACCCACGGCGGCCGTTTGAACCGGCGCCCCGTCCAGTCGGCCAGCTTCGTCAGCCAGCTGATCTTGTGGTTGCGGTGCAGGTAGCCGATGTACAGGAGGATCGCTGTGATGACGGCGGCCGCCACGGACAGGCCGACGATCTCGCTGATCGCCGCGCCACCGCCCTCGTCACCCTGCGCCAGCACCGATACGCCGGAAACCTCGCCGAAGAACTCCACTGTCATCTCCCGGGTTTGGACGGACCGAACTTACCGCTCGGTAATGTTGCCAGAATACCCAAGGTGAAACCAGGGGTACCGGGTACTTTTTCTCCCGGCCGGCGACCCGCCGCGCGGCACGACTGACTCACGCCCGTGAGGTACCCCACGGCGCCGCGCATCAACCACCCGGTGCCGCTACGGGGTGAGCACCACTTTGATCATGCCGTCCTGCTTCTTCTGGAAGGTCTCGTACGCACCGGGCGCCTCGGCCAGCGGGAGCCGATGGGTGGCGAAGTTCTCGACGCCCAACGGATCGTCGGCGTTGAGCAGCGGCAGGATGTCCGGAACCCAGCGCTTGACGTTGGCCTGGCCCATCCGCAGCGTCAGCTGCTTGTCGAACAACGTCATCATGTTGATCGGGTCGGCGGCGCCGCCGTACACGCCCGAGAGCGAGAGCGTCCCGCCGCGGCGGGCCAGCGAGATCGCCGAGTTCAGCGCGGCGAGCCGGTCGACGCCGGCGTTCTTCATGACGACCCTGCCGATGGCCGACGGTAGGAAACTGCTCGCGGTGTGGGCGGCCTCGGCGATCGGCGAACCGTGGGCCTCCATGCCCACGGCGTCGATCACCGAATCGGCGCCGCGGCCCTCGGTGAGGTCGGCGACGGCGTCGTCGACGTCCTGGTCGCGCAGGTCGATGACCTCGGCGCAGTACGGGCGGGCCCGGTCGAGCCGCTCCTGGACCAGGTCGACGCCGATGACCCGGCAGTTGTTGTGATGCGCGGCGATCCGGCACGCCATCGAGCCGATCGGCCCGAGCCCGAGCACGACCACCGTGCCCCCGTCCGGGATCTGGGCGTACTCGACGGCCTGCCACGCGGTGGGCAGCACGTCGGAGAGGTAGACGTACCGCTCGTCGGGTCCGTCGTCGGGCACCTTGATGTGGGTGTACTGCGCCTGCGGTACCCGCAGATACTCGGCCTGGCCGCCGGCCACTTCGCCGTAGAGGGTGGAGTAGCCGAACAGCGCGGCGCCGGTGCCCTGGTCGCGGTTCTGCGTGGTCTCGCACTGGCTCTGCAGACCGCGATCGCACATCCAGCACGTTCCGCAGGAGATGTTGAACGGGATCACCACGCGGTCACCGACTGCGAGGTCACCGGCCTGGGCGCCCACCTCCTCGACCACTCCCATCGCCTCGTGGCCGATGATGTCGCCGGGGTTCATGAACGCGCTGAGCACTTCGTAGAGGTGCAGGTCGGATCCGCAGATGTTGGTGCTGGTGACCCTGATGATGGCGTCCGTCGGCTCCTTGATCACCGGATCCGGCACGTTGTCGACGGAGACCTTCCGACGTCCCTGCCAGGTCACTGCGCGCATGCGTCCTCCTCGATATCGGTGTCCGAGGAGCGTGCCCGCACCGTGCCGAGTCAAACGCCGGGCCGAGTCACACGCCGGGTTCACTCCACGGGGTCACCGGCCGGTCGGCGCGGGCGCCGTCGACGATCACGTCGACGCGTTCGTCGAAGAAGCAGATGTGGCCGCGTACCGGTGCCCCGTCGTGCAGCGGATTCGGATAGGTCCAGGCGACGTCGCGCGGCCCGTCGGGCACCGAGTAGTAGGAGGCGCGACCCTTGTAGGCGCAGTAGGACACGGTGTCGCTCGGCGCCAATTCGCCGACGTCGCCGGGTGGCAGGTAGCAGCGCACGGGCAGGTTCGTCTCGAACAGCAGCAGGGGCCGCGTCGACTCCGCCAGCAGCCGGCCCTCGTGTTCGACGCGCACATGGCGCGTGCTGCGCAGCACGTCGATGCGGTGGAACGGGTCGCGGGGATGGCTGACGACGGGTTCGGATTCCTCGTGCCAGTGGAACGCCGCGAAGTCCAGCACCGCGTAGTCCGCGAGGTCGGGGTCGCGGGGGCGGAACGCGGCGGCCGCGCCGGTCTCCTCGCCGGCCACCACGTCGTACTCGGTGCCCTCGCACGTGTGGTTGGTGAACGGCACGGTCGGGTCGAGCATGCTGCGGGTGGCCTCCTCGGCGCCCGATTCGGCGCCGGCCGGAACCAGGTGGGCGGTCAGCGCCTCGAGTGGTACGGCGTAGGTCGGCACGATGCGGCGCGGCTCCCACACCAACCGGGCCCGGTCGGTCTCCGCGACCGGTTCACCGGCGAGCGTCACGCGGATCCGCTTGGAGGTCGGCTCGTAGCGCAGGGTGTCGAACGCGGCGCCGATGACGCCGCTCATCTGCTGGGCCATCCGGCCTCCCGGTCACTTGCGCGGTGGCTTGAGCACTTTCATCGCCAACCGCATCACCGATTGCGGCACCCGGTCCTTGGCGTTGAGCGCGGTGTCGGCGGCACGGCCGCGCAGGACGGTGCCGCGCCCGAAGTAGCGGTTGAGCGGTCCGCCGCTCGGTTCGAGGTCGATGTGCAGGGGCGGTGCGCCGTCGGCGGCGCCGAGCGCGCGGGAGATCACCATGCGCTGGATCTCGCTGGTGCCCTCGAAGATCGTGTAGAGCTTGGCGTCGCGGTACCACTTCTCGACCGGATGGTCGGTGATGTAGCCCCATCCGCCCATGGTCTGGATCGCGCGTTCAGTGGCCTTGACCGCGACCTCGCTGGCCGCGAGTTTCGACATCGACCCCTCGCCGCGGTCGAAGGGCACGCCGGTGGCCGCCATCCAGGACGCGCGCCAGGTGAGCAGGCGGGCGGCGTCGATCTGGGTGGCCAGGTCGGCGAGTGGGAACGAAATGCCCTGGTTGTCGATGATCGGGGCGCCGAACGCCTCGCGACGGTTGGCGTATTCGGTCATGTATTCCAGTGCGGCGCGGGCGATTCCGAGCGCCTGGGCGGCGACCATGGGCCGGGTCTGTTCGAAGGTGCCCAGTGCGGCGGATCCCGACTTGCGCGCGCCTTCGACCGCCTCACGCGCCTTGGCGAGTTTGTGCTCGAGCTTCTCCTCGCCGCCGAGCAGGTGGTCGCCCGGGATACGGACGCCGTCGAACCTCAACTCCGCGGTGTGCGAGGCGCGGCAGCCCATCTTGTCGAGTTTGCGCACCAGCTCCAGGCCCGGGGTGCCGCCGGGAACGATGAACAGCGCCTGTCCCTTGTGGCCGAGCTCCTGGTCGACGACGGCGTTGACGACGTGGACGTTGGCGATGCCGCCGTTGCCGATCCACATCTTGTGCCCGTCGATGATCCAGTCGTCACCGTCGCGGCGGGCGGTGGTGCGCAGATTGCGCACGTCGCTGCCGCCTTCGGGTTCGGAGATGGCCAGCGCGGCGAGTTTGAGGTCGCCCGGGGTGCCGAAGCACTCGGGGGCCCACTGCAACATCTGCTCGGGTGAGGCGGCCTGGCCGATCGCCGACAGTGCCAGGGCGGGCATGACGATGGCCAACCCGATGCCGGCGCAACCCCAGAACAGCTCTTCCATGAACATCGGCAGCGAGAGCCCGGTCGGGTCGCCGATCAGGTCGCGGTAGAACAGCGGACTGTAGAACCCGCGACGCGACGCCTCCTCGAGGACCGGCCACGGGAACTCCTGGCGTTGGTCGTACTCGAGCGCCACCGGGCGGATGCACTGCTCGGCGAACTCATGGGTGCGTCGCGCAAGATCGTGTTGCGCAATCGTCGGCGTGAGGTCGAAGGTCATCGTGCGCTGGGATAACCGGTAATCAGCGGCGTGAAACCACGAACTGTGGCCCGTGACACAGTGCGAGGGACACCCCGGGTGGGATGCCCCTCGCGTCAGGCCGCCGGGAATCAGCGAACGGTGACGTAGACGATGCGGTCCTGGTTGTCGTAGCGCACCGCGACGATGCTGGACTGGTCGAGCGGTTTGACCATGCCCTGATGGGTGACGTGCACGGCGTACCCGCGGTCGTCGAGGTGCTCGATGGCGTTCTGGGCGTTGCCCGGCCCGGCCGGGGCGGCTTGAGCGGGCGCGGCCAGCCCGAAGAAGGCGGTGGCCAGTCCGCCGGCGACGATCGTGGCGAATCCGATCTTGTTCATGTCCGTGCTTCTTTCTTCCCTCTGGTGGGTGTGCGAGCCGTGGCCGTCGTCGCGGTTCAATCTTTTCTTCCCGGCCGGATTCGGAGGGCTCCGATCCGGTCTGCACTGGTGAACACGCAGGTCAAGTGTTTCATTCCGCTGGCGGCGAACAGTGGACATTTTGGCAGGATCTGATCGGCGTGCTGGATAATGCAGCTTCGTCTGGCGGACAAATCGTGATCTGCATCGGCAAACCCTGGCAGGGGTGGGCGCTCGACCGCGTTACGCGCCGCACGCCATCGAACGTATGATCGAACGGTGGGCGATTTGCAGGCGATCGGCTACAACGGGCAGCCGGTGCCGCCCGCCTTCCGGCGGGTGGAGCCCCCGGTTGCGGTGCTGGTCGACCTCGCGGTGCTGTTCCCCCGGGAACCGCACCGGCACGGGGGTTACAACCCCGCCGGACTGCAGATGCACGCCGTCGTCGAGGGCCGCCTGACGTGCTGGGGGATGTGCGAGCAGGGCTACTGGTGGGGCCTTGTCACCTATGACATCGCCTACGGCGCGCACCGGAAGTCCGTCACCCACTGGGTGCCCGCGTGGGTGCTCAAGCGGCAGACGGACCCTCGCTGACCGCTTCCGCGATGCGCCGTTGGGCCTCGCCGGGGGAGATGCGCAGGCGCTGCGCCAGCACCTCCGCCCACGTCCGGGCCCCGAACTGCGAGGGGCTGCCCGAGGCGACGAGACGTCCGGTCAGCCGGCGCTCCACCTCCTGCAGTTGCCCGCGCAGCCGGCCGAGCCGGATCAGCGCCGCCTGGGCCTCCGCGCGGCTCATCCCCGTGACCGGGAGGTCGGTGAGCCGGGCGGACAGCGCCTCGACGGTGTCCATCGCATCCATGACCTGTTCTCGTGTCGAACTCATGTTCGAGACACTAGCGACGGGGTGCGACAACTACTGTGACCACATGTCTCCGAGATACGCGACCGCGGACAGCGTCGGACGGGACGAGATGCTCGACTTCGTGCGGTCGCGCCACAAGATGGTGCTCACCACCCACCGCGCCGACGGATCGCTGCAGAGTTCACCGGTGACGGGCGGGGTGGACGCCGAGGGGCGCATCGTGATCGCCAGCTATCCGCAGCGGGCGAAGGCGGTGAACATCCGCCGTGCAGGCCGGGCCAGCGTGACCGTGCTGTCCGAGGACTTCAACGGGCCGTACGTCCAGGTCGACGGCGACGCGGAGGTGGTCGGGCTGCCGGAGGCGGTCGACGCGCTGGTCGACTACTGCCGGGCGATCGCTGGGGAACACCCGGATTGGGACGAATACCGGCAGGCGATGGTCGACCAGGGCAAGTGCCTGATCCGCCTCGTGCCGACGCGGTGGGGGCCGGTGGCCACCGGCGGTTTCCCTCCGCCGCGGGAGCCTGAACAGGACAGCCCTGCGCCGCTGTGATAGTCAGGCAGATGCGGACGCGTTGCGTCGCCTAGCACGTCAAACTATAGTCTGGACACATGTCCAGAAGGTTCGGAGTCTCTGCGTGACACGATTCGACCAGTCCATCGCGGCCCGGCCCGTCGGCCCCGGATCCATCTGAGTATGCGTATCGCGTTGTTGTCGTACCGCAGCAAGACGCACTGCGGCGGCCAGGGTGTGTACGTCCGCCATCTCAGCCGGGGACTCGTCGAACTCGGTCACGACGTCGAGGTGTTCTCCGGGCAGCCGTATCCCGAGGGTCTCGACCCGCGGGTCCGCCTGACGAAGGTGCCCAGCCTCGACCTCTACCGCGAGCCGGACCCGTTCCGCGTGCCGCGGCCCAGCGAGATCCGCGACCGGATCGACCTGCAGGAGCTGTTGACGACGTGGACCGCCGGGTTCCCCGAGCCCAAGACCTTCACCATGCGGGTGGCGCGGATCCTCGCCGGCCGCCTCGGCGACTTCGACGTCGTCCACGACAATCAGAGCCTCGGGACGGGACTGCTGGAGATCGCGCGGATGGGGCTGCCGGTCGTGGCCACCGTCCACCACCCGATCACCCGCGACAAGGTCGTCGACGTCGCGGCGGCCCGCTGGTGGCGCAAGCCGCTGGTCCGCCGCTGGTACGGCTTCGCCGAGATGCAGAAGCAGGTTGCGCGCCAGATCCCCGAATTGCTCACCGTGTCGTCCTCGTCGGCCACCGACATCGCCGATGACTTCGGCGTCTCACCCGAGCAGCTGCAGGTCGTGCCGCTCGGGGTGGACACCGAGTTGTTCCGGCCCGCCGACAGCCGGGTGAGCGGTCGCATCATCGCGATCGCCAGCGCGGACGTGCCGCTCAAGGGCGTCAGCCACCTGCTGCACGCGGTCGCGCGGTTGCGGGTGGAACGCAATCTCGACGTCCAGCTGGTGTCCAAGCTGGAGCCCAACGGGCCGACCGAGAAGCTGATCGCCGAACTCGGCATCTCCGACATCGTGCACAGCTCCAGCGGGCTGTCCGACGACGATCTCGCCGCGCTGCTCGCGTCGGCGGAGGTCGCCTGCATCCCGTCGCTGTACGAGGGCTTCTCATTGCCCGCGGTCGAGGCGATGGCCAGCGGGACGCCGATCGTGGCCAGCCGGGCCGGCGCGCTGCCCGAGGTGGTCGGCGCCGACGACGAGTGTGCGCGCCTGGTCGCCCCCGGTGACGTCGACGAACTCACCCGCGCACTGGGGCAGCTGCTCGACTCGCCCGCGCAGCGGCACCGGCTCGGCGCCGCGGGCCGCCGCCGGGCGCTCGACGTGTTCAGCTGGGAATCCGTTGCCGCGCAGACTGTCTCGGTTTACGAGCGGGCGATGGCGACATGCTGACCGTCGACTTCGACCGGCTGGGGGTCGGGCCGGGCGCCAAGGTGATCGACGTCGGCTGCGGCGCCGGACGGCACACGTTCGAGGCCTACCGGCGCGGCGCCGACGTCATCGGCTTCGACCAGAACGCCCAGGACCTCAACGACGTCGACGAGATCCTGCAGGCGATGAAGGAACAGGGCGAGGTGCCGCCGTCGGCGAAAGCCGAAGTGGTCAAGGGCGATGCGCTCGACCTGCCCTACGCCGACGGCACCTTCGACTGCGTGATCGCCTCGGAGATCCTCGAACACGTCCCGCAGGACACGGAGGCCATCGCGGAGCTGGTACGAGTGCTCAAACCCGGCGGCAAGCTCGCGGTCACGGTGCCCCGCTGGCTGCCGGAACGGATCTGCTGGCTGCTGTCCGACGAGTACCACGCCAACGAGGGCGGCCACGTCCGCATCTACAAGGCCGACGAACTGCGCGGCAAGGTGACCGCGCACGGGTTGACGTTCACCCACAGTCACCACGCCCACGCGCTGCACTCGCCGTTCTGGTGGCTCAAATGCGCTGTGGGAACGTCCAAGAACGACCACCCTGCCGTCGCGGCGTACCACAAGCTGCTGGTGTGGGACATGATCTCGGCGCCCTGGCTGACCCGACGCGGTGAGAAGCTGCTCGACCCGCTGATCGGCAAGAGCGTCGCGCTCTACTTCGAGAAACCGGCGGTCGTGGATGCTCGCGCCTGAGCTGCCCGGGATCCCCGGCGTCTTCACGCCCGCCCAGTGCAGGCAGACCGCTGAATCAATTGCGGCCGAACAGGAGTCATCGGGCGCCATCCCGTGGTTCACCGGCGGTCACACCGACCCGTGGGACCACGTCGAATCGGCGATGGCGCTGACCGTCGCCGGGCTGCTCGAACCGGCACGCGCGGCGTACGAGTGGTGCCGGGCCACCCAGCGCCCCGACGGGTCGTGGCCGCTGCAGTTCCGCAACGGGGTCATCGAGGACGCCAACAGCGACAGCAACTTCTGCGCCTACATCGCCACCGGTGTCTGGCACCATGTGCTGATCACCGGGGACCGCTCCTTCGCGGAGACGATGTGGCCCGTGGTCGCCAGGGCGATCGACTTCGTGCTCGGCCTGCAACGGCCCAACGGCGAGATCTCTTGGGCGCAGAGCAAAGCGGGACCGATCCCGGAGGCGCTGCTGACCGGATGCGCCAGCATCCACCACAGCATCCGGTGCGCGCTCGCGCTGGCCGACTACATCGGCGAACCGCAGCCCGAGTGGGAGGTGGCCGTCGGCCGGCTGGGGCACGCGATCGTCGAGCATCCCGGTTCGTTCGTGCCCAAGGACCGGCACGCCATGGAGTGGTATTACCCGGTGCTCTGCGGTGCGTTGCGCGGCCCGGCCGCCCGCGCCCGCATCGACGACCGCTGGGACGACTTCGTGGTGCCCGGGCTGGGCATCCGGTGTGTCGACGACCGCCCCTGGGTCACCGGGGCCGAGACGTGCGAACTGGTGATGGCGCTCGACGCCATCGGCGACCGGGCACGCGCGCACCAGCAGTTCGCGGCCATGCACCACCTGCGTGAAGAGGACGGATCCTATTGGACCGGACTGGTTTTCGCTGACGGGAAGCGCTGGCCCGAGGAGCGGACCACGTGGACCGGTGCGGCCGTCATCCTGGCGGCCGACGCGCTGACGAGCACCACGCCCGGCAGCGGCATCTTCCGCGCCGCGGATCTGCCGCGCGGCCTCGAGGACGAGTTCGACTGCGCCTGCGCCGTCAGCGACCGGTAGCCACCAACGCCGTCGTCAGGTCAGGGCGTCGATCAATTCGCCCACGGTGTGCGCGGATTCGAGCGGATGGCGCAACCGGCCCTTCGGGTTGACCGTGTAGCTGTTGCGCCGGCCGACCTTCGACTTCTCGAGGTAGCCGTCGGCGATGAGATCCGCCAGGATCGCCTGAACCGCGCGTTCGGTGATGCCGACCCGCTGGCTCAGTTCTCGGGCGGTCGACGATTCCCCCTGGGCCAGGCAGAGCAGGACATGCGCGTGGTTGGTCAAGAACGTCCAGCCGCGGCCCGTGTCGGATGCGGGCGGAACCACCTTCTTCGCCGCCCGTCGGGGAGTCACCATGGCCGACGATGATACTGCGGGATGCGCGCAGTGCCTTTCAGGAATCGGCGCGCTCGCGATCGGTGTCGCGCGACTGCGGTGTGCGGGTGGCGACCAGGCTCCACACGATGGAGACCGTCAGCGTCACCACGATGACCGAAAGCGTCAGCGGGATAGGGAGTTTGCCGATCGGTGTCTCCGACAGGATCAGCTTCACACCGGCGAACGCCAGCAGAACGGCCAACCCGTAGTGCAGATGGGTGAACCGTCGCAGCAGACCGGCCAGGCAGAAGTACAGACTCCGCAGCCCCAGTACGGCAAAGGCATTGGCCGTCCACACGAGGAACGTGCTGGTTGTGATGGCCAGCACCGCCGCGACCGAATCGATGGCGAAGACGAGGTCGGTGGCCTCCACCGCGACGAGCACGACGAACAGCAGCGTGGCCACCCGCCTGCCGTCGATGCGCGTGAACAGCCGCTCGCCGTGATAACGAGGGTCGGTGGGCACCACCCGGCGGACGAGCCGCACCAGGAGGTTCTTGTCGGGCTCGAGTTTGTCGTCGTGCTGGAACGCCATCTTGTACGCGGTGTAGATCAGGAAGGCGCCGAACCCGTAGGCCGTCCAGAAGAACCGCTCGAGCATCTCGGCCCCGACGAAGATGAACACGAGGCGGAACAGCAGCGCGCCGACGACTCCGAGGAACAGCACCCGGTGCTGGTAGCGGTCCGGGACGGCGAAATACGTGAAGATCAACGCGAATACGAACACGTTGTCGACGGAAAGCGCTTTCTCGATCAGGTACCCGGCGTAGTACGTCCCGGCGACCTCGCCGCCGTAGATCCACCACAGGACCACCCCGAACCCCAGCCCGGCCGCGATCCAGATCGCCGACCAGACCGCGGCTTCCCGGAACCCGATCATGTGGTTGTCGCGGTGCAGGAGGAGGTCGACGGCCAGCATCAGCGCGATGGCCGCGATCAGCACGCCCCAGCCCCAGAGGGGAACGGTCAAGGGTTCAGTCATCGGCGCGCTCCTTCCCGATGCCGACGGCCACCCCATCATATACGAATATAAAAGCACGAAACATAGTTCGCATATAGACCGCGCGTGGTGGCGGGGAAGGTCAGGTCAGTCGAGAGTTCCTGCGCTGCCCGCGGTCCGTTCCAGCACCCGCATCGAACCCGTCGCACCCACCTCGCGGAACGCGCCGGTGGCCAGCGCCCGCTGGTAGATGTGGAACGGCGCCTGCCCGCCCTCGTCGGGGTCGGGGAACACGTCGTGGATGATCAGCGCGCCGCCCGGCTCGACCCACCTGGCCCAGCCGTCGAAGTCGCGCTGCGCGGCCTCCTCGGTGTGCCCGCCGTCGATGAACAACAGCCGCAACGGTGTTCGCCATCCGCGCGCCACCACCGGAGAGCGCCCGACCACGACGACCACGTGATCGTCGAGGTCGGCCGGGTCGAGGGTGTGCCGCATCGTCGGCAGCGTGTCGAACCGCCCCGTCACGGGGTCCACCAAGGTGGTGTCGTGGTACTCCCAGCCGGGCTGGTGTTCCTCCGAGCCGTGGTGGTGGTCGATCGTGTACACCACACCGCCGGTCTCCTGGGCGGCCGCGCCGAGCATCAGCGTGGACTTGCCGCAGTACGTACCGATTTCGACGCCGATCCCGTCGCCGAGGTAGCGCACCGCGGTGTCGTAGAGGGTGCGGCCCTCGTCGGCCGGCATGAACCCGACGGCCTCTTCGGCGAGGGTGAACAGGCGCGCGGCGCGTGGCGGGAGATCAGTGTCGGTGACGCTCATGGCTACCCAACCTAGCCGTTGCTGCTCCTGTGCCGTTGTAGTAGCGTCCGGACATGTGTCCGATCCGACCCTGGAGTCGACTCGGCGCCGTCTGACCGCGAAGCAGGCCGACACCGTCGACCGGCTGGGACGCGCTGCGGTCGACATCCTCAACCGTGACGGCTTCTCCGCTCTGACCGTGCGGCGCGTCGCCGCCGAGGCCGGCGTCGGCGCCGCCACCGCCTACACATATTTCTCGTCGAAGGAGCACCTCGTCGCGGAGGTCTTCTGGCGCAGGCTGTCCGCGGCGCCCCCGGCCGCGCACGTCTCCGACGAGCCCGCGACCCGCGTCGTCGAGGTGTTGCGCGACATCGCGCTGCTGGTCGCCGACGAACCGGAGTTCGCCGGTGCGGTCACCAACGCCCTGCTCGGCAAGGACCCCGACGTCGAGGTGCTGCGGCAGCGCATCGGTCGCGACGTGCGCGACCGGCTGGTGAACGCGCTGGGTGCGCCGGTCGACTTCGACGCGATCGAGGCGCTCGAACTGCTCTATGTCGGCGCGCTGGTGTGGGCCGGGATGGGCTACTCGTCCTACGACGACATGACCCAGCGTCTGGAGCGTTCGGCGCGCCTGCTGCTGCGCTAACCGCTGAGCAGCGCGGTCGAGGCGGTGACCGCCGGCTCGAGGATCCCGCGCACGTCGCGCCCGTCCTCGACGAACAGCGCGGTCAGTTCCCGCAGACCGCCGAGCAGGACGACCGCCAGCGGACGGCTCAACGGCGCCTTACCCGCCCTGCGGAACCCGGGACTGCTCGTCAGGCCGACCAGCATGTCGGTGAGCCGGTCGATCGCCCAGCGGTGCAGCGGTGTCGCCTGGGCGCCGAGGGCGGGCAGTTCACGGATCCAGCTCAGGGTGATCGCCGGCCGCGCGGCGATGTGGTCGACGTACGCTCCGACCGCCTGGCGGATCTGCTCGTCCCAGTCCGCGTGCTGATCCACCGCGGACCGGACACGCGCGATCAGCGCATCGTTGTTGTTGCGCAACAGTTCGACGAAGCACTCCTCCTTGCTGTCGAACCGGCCGTAGAAGGTGCGTTTGGAGGTGTGCGCATGCCGGACGATGTCGGCGACCGTGGTGTCCCGGTAACCCCGTTCGGCGATCGAGGAGGCCAGGCCGTCAAGCAGCCTGCCGCGATGGAGGTCGTCGCGTACGGCCCTCGTCATGTCACCTCTCTACACCCTTGCATCGGGTGGTACCGGCCGGTACCGTACCTCATACGTATTCGGTACATCGCAGTACCACGACCGGCTGGAGTGCCATGAGCGAAGCAATCGTTGCCGACGTCCCCACCCCGAGCCCCCGCGCGGTGAACCTGCCGCCGGCCCTGCGCCTTCCGATGCCGGTGCAGGGCGCCGCGTACGCGTTCGCCCGCCGTCAACTGGTGTCCTGGATGGCACGCAGGCACGGACCCGCGTTCTGCATCAACATCCCGATGTTCGGCCGCACCGTGATCGTCGCCGACCCGCAGCTGGCCAAGCAACTGTTCATGGCGCCCACCGATGACGTCGGCAACATCCAGCCCAACCTCAGCCGGATCCTCGGACCCGGCTCGGTGTTCGCGCTCGACGGGGCCGAACACAAACGGCGGCGCCGCCTGCTCACCCCACCGCTGCACGGCAAGAGCGTGAAGAACTACGAGAAGCTCTTCGAAGAAGAGACGCTGCGCGAATCGGTGAACTGGCCGGAAGGCCGGCCGTTCGAGACGCTCGAGCCGATGATGCGGATCACCCTCAACGTGATCCTGCGGGCGGTGTTCGGCGCCGACGGCGAGAAGCTCGACGAACTGCGCCGCATCATCCCGCCGTGGGTCACGCTGGGCTCCCGGCTCGCGGTCGTCCCCAGCCCGCCACGCACCTTCGGCCGCTGGACGCCGTGGGGGCGGCTCGCCGACTACCGCAGGCGCTACGACGCGGTGATCGACCGCCTGATCGACGAAATCCGGTCCGACCCGCGCTTCGACGAACGTGACGACGTGCTGGCGCTGCTGCTGCGCAGCACGTACGAGGACGGTACGGAGATGTCGCGCAGCGAGATCGCCGACGAACTGCTCACCCTGCTCGCGGCCGGCCACGAGACGACGGCCTCGACGCTCGGCTGGGCCTTCGAGCGCATCAGCCGTCACCCCGAGGTGCTGGAGAAGCTCGTCGCCGAGGCCGCCACCGACGACAACGAATACCGTCAGGCGACGATCTACGAGGTGCAGCGCAACCGCACCGTGATCGACTTCGCCGGCCGCCACGTCTACGCGCCGACGTTCGAACTCGGCGAGTGGGTGATCCCGCGCGGCTACTCGATCGTGGTGGCGCTGGCCGAGATCCACGAGCAGGCCGACGAGTACGACGACCCGGAGCGGTTCTCGCCCGAACGGTTCGTCGGCTCGCGCCCGTCGCCGCTGGTCCACGTCCCGTTCGGTGGCGGCACCCGCCGCTGTATCGGCGCGGTGTTCGCGAACGTCGAGATGGACGTCGTCCTGCGGACGGTGTTGCGAAACTTCGTCATCGAGCCCACCACGGCACCGGGGGAGAAGGTGCACTCCCGCGGGGTCGCCTATACGCCGAAGGCCGGCGGGCAGGTCACCCTGCGCCGCCGGCCCCAGCCGCTGGCCTGATCAGGCTGTCGCGTCCGCGCGCTTGGGAAGCTTCCAGTCCGGCCGCGGGAAGTGACAGGTGTAACCCCAGGGCATCCGCTCCAAGTAGTCCTGGTGTTCGGGTTCGGCCTCCCAGAACTCGGCGGCCGGCGTCACCTCGGTGACCACCTTGCCCGGCCACAGGCCGGACGCGTCGACATCGGCGATGGTGTCGAGCGCGACACGCTTCTGCTCGTCGTCGACGTAGAAGATCGCCGAGCGGTAACTCGTTCCGACGTCATTGCCCTGACGGTTCTTCGTCGTCGGGTCGTGGATCTGGAAGAAGAACTCCAGCAGGGCCCGGTAGTCGGTCTGCGCCGGGTCGTAGGTGATCTCGATCGCCTCGGCGTGGCCCGGGTGGTTGCGGTAGGTCGCGTTGGCGTTCTGCCCGCCGGTGTATCCGACGCGGGTCGACACCACGCCCGGCTGCTTGCGGATCAGGTCCTGCATACCCCAGAAGCAGCCGCCCGCCAGGATCGCCTTCTTGAATTCGGTCATCGCGCTTCCTCCTTGGTGTCGAACAGCGTCGTGTACTCGCCATATCCTTGCGCCTCGAGGTCGTCGAGGTGGATGAACCGCAGCGCCGCGGAGTTGATGCAGTACCGCAGCCCGCCCTCGGCGCGGGGACCGTCGGTGAAGACGTGGCCGAGGTGGCTGTCGCCGTGCGCCGAGCGCACCTCGGTACGCAGCATCAGGTGGCTGAAGTCCCTCTTCTCCTTCACGTTGGCCGGTTCGATCGGCCGGGTGAAACTCGGCCATCCGCTGCCGCTCTCGAATTTGTCGACCGAGGCGAACAGCGGTTCGCCCGACACGACGTCGACGTAGATGCCCGGCTCGTGGTTGTCCCAGTACTCACCGGTGAACGGCCGCTCGGTGCCGTTCTCCTGGGTGACGTGATACTGCTGGGGCGACAGCGCATTCACCGCGGCGGGGTTCCGGTTGTAGCTCGTGTTTTTCTGTTGGCTCGTGTTATTCAAACGACCGTGTGCCACATGACCTCCTCGTGTGCACCCTCTACAACCGTAGGCCGCCGCGCGATCATCCCTGCTCGCCGCGTGTTCACCCTCGACAAATATGGATAGAACGTGTTTCAGTTCTGGTGTGACGGACACGGCCCCTGCCAGGTTCACCAGCGCCGAGTTGACCGCGGCGTTCGCGACGTTCGAGGAGACCGTCGCCCACGCGGCGCAGACCCGCGACTGGGATCCGTGGGTCGATCAATACACCCCCGACGTCCTCTACATCGAACACGCCGCAGGCACCATGCGCGGGCGCGAAGAGGTCAGGCCGTGGATCTGGAAGACGATGACGACCTTCCCGGGCAGCTACATGACCGCGTTCCCGGCGCTGTGGTCGGTCGCCGACGAAGCCACCGGGCGGATCATCTGCGAACTCGACAACCCGATGCGCGACCCCGGTGACGGCACGGTCATCAGCGCGACGAACATCTCGATCATCACCTACGCCGGTAACGGTCAGTGGTCCCGGCAGGAGGACGTCTACAACCCGCTGCGGTTCGCCTCCGCGACGGCGAAGTGGTGCCGCAGGGCGGCCGAACTGGGCACGCTGACCGATGAGGCGGCGGCGTGGATGAAGAAGTACGCCCGGTGAGCACCGCGCTGGTCATCGGCGCCAACGGCTTCCTCGGCTCCCACGTCACCCGCCAACTCGTCGCCGACGGCCACGACGCCCGGGCGATGGTGCGCCCGAATGCGAAGACCATCGGCATCGACGACCTCGACGTGACCCGCTTCGTCGGGGACATCTGGGACGAGGCCACGTTGCGCGAGGCCATGTCCGGGTGCGACGACGTGTACTACTGCGTGGTCGACGCCCGCGGGTGGTTGCGCGATCCCGCGCCGCTGTTCCGTACCAACGTCGACGGCACCCGCAATGTGCTCGACGTCGCGGTCGAACTGCCGCTGCGCCGGTTCGTGTTCACGAGCAGCTACGTCACCGTCGGGCGACGCCGCGGACGGCGGTCCACCGAGGACGACGTCGTCGACGTACGCCGGGTGACCCCGTACGTCCGGTCTCGGGTGCAGGGCGAGGAACTGGTCCTGCGGTACGCCAGGCAGCGCGGGCTGCCCGCCGTCGCCATGTGTGTGTCGACGACGTACGGCAGCGGCGACTGGGGACGCACCCCGCACGGCGCGATCATCGCCGGCGCCGCTTTCGGCAAGCTGCCGTTCGTGATGAGCGGGATCGAACTTGAAGCGGTCGGGGTCGACGACGCGGCCCGCGCCATGATCCTGGCCGGCGAGAAGGGCCGCGTCGGCGAGCGCTATCTGATCTCGGAGAAGATGATCAGCAACGCCGATGTCGCGCGCATCGCTGCGGAGGCCGCGGGCGTGGCGCCGCCGACGAAATCGCTTCCGCTGGCCGCGTCGTATGCGCTCGCCACGCTGGGCAGTGCGAAAGCACGGTTGCGGGGCACCGACGAGCGGCTGTCGCTGGAATCGCTGCGGTTGATGCGGGCCGAAGCCGAACTGGATCACAGCAAGGCGGTGCGGGAGCTGGGCTGGCAACCGAGGCCGGTCGAGGAGTCGATCCGCGAGGCCGCGCGGTTCTGGGTGGACCTGCGTGATGCCAAGCGGGAGAGCAAGAGTACGTCGTAGCGGGAGGTGTGCGATGGTGGCTCCCCGATGGCACGCGCGGGCCAACCGCGTCGGCCTCAACCGGGTCGTCAAGTACATCGCGCCGTGGCTGCCCGGCTTCGGTGTCGTGGTGCACCGCGGCCGCAACTCCGGTAGGGAGTTCCGCACGCCGGTCAACCTGTTCCGCCGTCGCGGCGGGTTCGTGCTCGCATTGACCTACGGGTCGCATGCGGACTGGGTGCGCAACGTCGTCGCGGCGGGTGGATGTGAGGTCATCACGCGGCGCAGGCGGTACCGGGTGACCGACCCGCAGCTGTTCCTCGACGAGGACCGCTCCGAGATGCCGGCGGTGCCGCCGGTCCGGTACATCCTTGCCGCGGCCCGGGTTTCGGATTTCCTGTACCTGCGGATCGTGCAGTGAGCCGCGTCGACCTGCACGGGGCGTCCGAGACGATGCTGGCGACGCTGTACGCCAAGGCGCTCGACGCCCGGGCATCGGAGTCCGCGTTGCGGGACGCATTCGCCGGCGACATCGTCGGGCAGATCGAGTACGACTGGTCCCGGACCGGGATCACCCCGCGCAATGCGCTGTCGGTGGCGTTGCGGTCCAAGCACTTCGACGGCTGGGCGCGCCAGTTCCTCGCTGTGCATCCCGAAGCGGTGGTGCTGCACCTGGGCTGCGGACTGGACAGCCGCTACTACCGGCTCGAGCCGGGCCCTGGGGTCGAATGGTTCGACGTCGACTATCCCGACGTCGCGGCGTTGCGGGCGCGGTTCTATCCGGAGCGGGAGCACTGCCATGTCGTGGCCGCGTCGGTGACGGACGCGGGATGGCTGTCGTCGGTGCCGTCGGATCGCCCGACGCTGGTGGTCGCCGAGGGCGTGACGATGTATCTCACCGAAGCGGACGGTGTCGCGCTGCTGCGCCGTGTGGTAGGCCGATTCCCGTGTGGTGAAGTGCAATTCGATGCCTTCAACCGGTTCGGTATCGCGCTGGGGTGGACCAATACCCCGGTGCGGCGGGCGGGGGCGAGGCTGCACTGGGGGATCGGCGGACCCGCTGACATCCTCGACGCGGTGCCCGGCACGCGGCTGCTGGCGTGGGTCCCGGTATTCGACTCCGACGCGTTCTCCGAGCTGACATTCGGCTACCGGGCGATGGCGGCCGTGATGAACCGGGTGCCGGGCCTGCGGACGATGGCACAGTTCCACCGCTACGCGTTCTGACGCGCAATTCCCGCTTTCCGTTCGGCGCATTCCTGGGTCTGGCCGCTCCTTTTGTCTTCAGTCCGGCGCCGGTGGTGTTGACCGATGCAGTGGACAGCGAGTCTCCCGCTGGCCGAGCACCGGCTGCCGCAGGCCCCCGGGGTTGAAGTCCGCAGACCACGGCCACCGGTACTGGTCGTCGGCCCAGACGAGCTGCAGCGCGCGCACGTCCCGCCCGTAGATGCCGATCGCCATTCCCATGTGCGCATCCGGCTGCGCCACCTCGACGAACTCCACCAGGGTGTCCGGCAGCGACATCACATCGCCCGCCAGGACAGGGCCGTCGTGCTTGATGCAGTAGCCCGCCACGGTGTTGAGCACCAGGAAAGCGCGTCTCTCGTCGACGGCCGTGATGAGGAGTTCGGGGAGCCCGCATTCGTGCAGACCGATGGTGTACGCGAACGGTGTTCGTTCGCTTTCGACGTACTGGACGGCCCACCCGTTCTTCAGGATCAGGCCGCGGACCACGTCGAGGTAGTCGTTCAGGGTGGCTTCCGGATGGTCGCAATGCCAGCACATGGCCGCACCTTTCGTCGTCGTTGCGGCCAGCATGCGCCGGGGGTCTGACACCACTGCTCGCGGTGGCAGCAGCGGCAATGACCGACAGATCCTGCCACCCGTCGGTCAATCACTGCCAACCGGAATCACTGTCCTGACCTGCTGGTTTGAACCATCAGACCGGCCAGGAAGCCTCCCGACCGAACGGAAACGAAGAGGTAAGGACATGAACAAGTTCGGATTCGCCACCATCGCCGCCAGCGCACTGGCCGCCGCGTTCCTGGGTCTGGCCACCCCCGCCGCGCAGGCCGCGCCCTCGGGTGCGGGTAACGCCGCCGACACCATCAGCTCGCTGGACGACCGGGGTTACTCGGTGCGGGTGAACCATCAGGGCATGGTCAAGCCGCTCGACGAGTCGAGCATCGTGTCGGTGCGCTACGACAACGACGACCGCGTCGTCTACGTGACCGTCCGCTGATCGCGCACCAGACCAGGGGCGTCCCGAAACGGGGCGCCCCTCGTGCTGGGTGCCAGAATCGTCCGGTGTCCACGGTCAACGGTCAGGTGTCCCACTGGTTCGACGGACTTCCGGCCTGCCGCGCGTCCCTGCCCGGGGAGCGTGAGGCCGACGTCTGCATCGTCGGCGCCGGCTACACCGGCCTGTGGACCGCCTACTACCTCAAGCGCGCCGACCCGTCGCTGCGCGTCGCGGTCCTCGAAGCCCGGTTCGCCGGGTTCGGCGCGTCGGGGCGCAACGGGGGCTGGCTGTCGGGACTGGTGCCCGGCAACCGCGCCGCGATGGCCGCGCGCCACGGACGCGACGCCGTCGTGGCGTGGCAGCGGGCGCTCAACGAGACCGTCGACGAGGTCGCGGCCGTCGCCGCCGCCGAAGGGATCGACGCCGGCATCGTCAAGGGCGGGACGATGGAGATCGCCCGCAACCCCGCGCAGGCGAAGCGCCTGGCCGCCGACCTCGAGGAGGAGCGGCACTGGCAGGTCGACGGCATCACGCCGTTGACGAAAAACGAAGCAGCCGAACGCATCCGGTTCGACGGACTGGTGTCGGCGTACCACACCCCGCACTGCGCCCGCATCCAGCCGGCCCGCCTCGCCCGAGGGCTGGCGGAGGCCGTCGAGCGCCTCGGCGTGCCGATCTACGAACAGTCACCGGTGACCGCGATCAGCCCCGGCCGGGCCGTCACCCCGCACGGCGCGGTGCGCGCCCCGGTCGTGCTGCGCGCCACCGAGGGTTTCACCGCGGTGCTGCCGGGCCTGCGCCGCCGCTGGCTGCCGATGAACAGTTCGATGATCGCGACCGAACCGATCCCCGCCGAGCGGTGGGCGTCGATCGGATGGGACGGCTGCGAGACCGCCGGCGACACCGCGCACGGGTTCTTCTACGCCCAGCGCACCGTCGACGACCGGATCGCGATCGGCGGACGCAGTGTGCCGTACCGGTTCTCGTCGCGGATCGACGACGACGGGCGGGTGCCGCAACGGACGATCGGCCGACTGTCCGCCGTTCTGCACACCCTGCTGCCCCAGATCCGGGACGTGCCGATCGCCCACGGCTGGTGCGGTGTGCTCGCGGTGCCGCGGGACTGGGAATCGACCGTCACCTTCGACCGGACGAGCGGGCTGGGCTGGGCCGGCGGCTACGTCGGACACGGGGTCACGGCGACGAACCTGGCCGGCCGCACGCTGGCCGACCTGGTGCTCGGCCGAAAGACTCCGCTGACCGAACTGCCCTGGGTGGGCCATCGCTCGCGCGGCTGGGAACCCGAGCCGCTGCGCTGGCTCGGTGTGCGCGGCCTCTACCTCGCCTACCGTCTGGCCGACCGCCACGAGGCGCGGGGCCGGTCGTCCACCTCGCCGATCGCCACGCTCGCCGACCGCATCACCGCCCGGCCCTAACGTTCGGCGCGGGCCTTGAGTCGCTGCAGCGTCGCGGCGATGTTCCGGGCGTTGGCGTCGTCGCGGTCGTTGACGCCGGTGGCCCAGCCGGCCGGCTTGCGGAACCACGCCGGCCGCCGGTCCCACGTGCTCTCGGTGACCCGGCACCCGGATCCGGTCGGCGTGATCTCATAGCGCCAAAGGGCGACCGGGATGACCACGCTGCGCACGTCGAACGCGAACACCTGCCCCGGCGTCGCGTCGGTGACGGTGCAGGTGGTGCTCCAGGACCGTGACCCGTTGCGGTTGCGGCCGACGAACACCGCACCCGGCCGGGCGGCGTCGCCCTTCTTCCACACCATCGCCGAAGTCTCTTCGGCGAGGTCGGCGAGGGTGGGAAGATCGGTGATGAGGCGGTACACCGTGTCCGGGTCGGCGGCGATGTCGACCGTGGCCTGCGCCGTGGCGGCGTCGGGGTTCGTCATGACGGTCGATGGTAGTGATCGGAAGAACGGCGGTGGCCGCGTTGTTGGGATGGTGGAAGCGACTCAACCTCAGGAGGTCCGTCATGTCCGGACGCCCAGTCCTCGACCCCACCGCCGAGCACCCCATCACGGTCGCGCCGACCGGCCGTCACGTCACGGTGACCGTGAACGGCGCCGTGATCGCCGAGACCGACGACGCCCTCACCCTGCAGGAGTCGGATTATCCCGCGGTGCAGTACATCCCGATCCGTGACGTCGACGAATCGGCGCTGGTGTGCAGCGACACCACCACCTACTGCCCGTACAAGGGCGACGCTGCCTACTACCACGTGAACGCCGCGGACCAGACCGTCGAGGACGCGGTCTGGACGTACGGGCAGCCGTATCCGGCGGTCGGCGCGATCGCCGGCCATGTCGCGTTCTATCCGGACAAGGCCGACGTGACGGTCGGCTGAGCGCGTTTCGGGCCTGAAGCGAAACGCCCTGTGGTCTTGATCGGCGTGCTGTAATGGCGGCACGACGACCATCGCCGCCGATGGGGGCTGACCATGCCGAGACTTCCCGGAATGCCGGCGCTCGCCGCCGTCGGTGAGATCCCCCCGGGGCGGACCGTGGACCTGCCCGGGCGGGGCAGCACGTACGTCATCGACTCCGGACCGCAGGACGGCCCGACCTATCTCCTGCTGCACTCGGTGGCGTGCACCGGGCTGATGACCTGGTATCCCGCGCTGGACGCGGTCCGGCAGTACGGCCGGGTGGTGGTGTTCGACCAGCGCTGTCACGGGCACGGCATCAGTTCGCCCCGCTTCCTGCTCGAAGACTGCGCCGACGACGTCGCGGCGCTGGCCGACGCGCTGGGCATCCGCACGTTCGTGCCGGTCGGCTACTCGATGGGTTCGCTGGTCGCCCAACTGGTCTGGCGACGCCACCGTGAGCGCGTCGACGGCCTGGTGTTGTGCGCCGGCGCGGCGGCCGTCTCCCGCGCGAGCTACGAGCGGCTGGCCACCGGCATCTTCGCGGCGCTCATCGACGCGTTCAGCCCACCGCTGCGGGGTCCGTCGCTGACACCGGTCTCCTCGGCGGCCGACGGCGTGTTCGGGGTGCCGCAGTGGTTGCTCGACCAGTTCCGCTCCACCAGCCCCGGTGCGATCACCCGCGCCATCGCCGAGATCACCCGGTTCGACTCCCGCCCGTGGGTGGGGGAGATCGACGTGCCGACGTCGGTGGTGGTCACGTTGCGTGACCGTGCCTTCGGGACGGCGCGCCAGCGGTGGTTGGCCGACCGGATCCCCGGCGCACACGCGGTGCCGGTCGATGCCGGTCACGCCAGTTGCACGTTGCAGGCCGCCAAGTTCGTGCCCGCGCTGAGCGAGGCGATCAGTGTGGTGCACGACCGCGTGCTGGCCGACGCCGCATCGTGAAGCGGCTCAGCGGCTGGGATGCCCTGCTGCTGAACAGCGAGACGCCCAACGTCCACCAGCACACGCTGAAGGTCGCCGTGGTGGACACGTCGGACTTCGAGGGTGAGCCCAGCTTCGAGGTCTTCTGCGAGACGCTGCGCCGCCGCATGCATCTGCTGGAACCCCTGCGCTACGCACTGGCCGACGTCCCGCTGCACCTGCACCGCCCGGTGTGGCGGGAGAACGTCGACATCGACTTCGGCTACCACGTGCGGCAGGTGCGGGTGCCCGGCCCCGGTGGGCGGCGCGAACTCGACGACCTCATCGGGCGGATCGCCGGCACCGCGCTCGATCGCACGCGGCCCCTGTGGGAGCTCTACTACGCCGAGGGGCTCGCGCGGAACCGGGTCGCGGTGATCGGCAAAGTGCACCACGCGCTCGCCGACGGGGTGGCCTCGGCGAACCTGATGGCGCGCGCCATGGAATGGCCCGAGGCCGACCCCGGTGCGGGCCCCGACGGAACCGTCTCCCCGCCGTCGACGGCGCAGCTCGTCCTCGGCGCGGCCCGTGACCACGCGCGCAAGCTGACCGAGCTCCCGGCCGTCGTCAGGGAGGGCGTCCAGGGGATCCACCGGCTGCGGCGACGGTCGCGGCAGCGCCGCGAGAACCCCGACCTCGCCCGCCAGTTCGACCCGCCGCCGACGTTCCTGAACCACAAGGTGTCGCCGAACCGGAGCTTCGCGAGCGCCACCCTGTCGCTGGCCGAGGCCAAGGAGACGAGCAGGCACCTCGGGGTCACGCTCAACGATCTGGTGTTGGCGACGGCGGCGGGTGCGCTGCGTGAGCTCCTGCTGGCCTACGACGGCCGGGCCGACGCACCGATCATCGCCTCGGTGCCGGCCGCCACCGACACCTCGAGGGACCGGATCACCGGAAACGCGTTGAGCACGATGCTGGTCTCGCTGCCGGTGCACGTCGACGACCCACTGGAGCAGGTGCGGCTGAGCAGCCTCGCCGCCGGGATCGCCAAGGAGAACCACGACCTGCTCGGGCCCGGCACCGTCGGGCGCTGGCTGGAGTACGTCCCCCCGACGGCCCTGCGCACCGTCTTCGGGTGGACGTCGAGGCGGCAGGCGCCCAACGCGCTGTTCAACCTGATCGTCTCGAACGTGCCCGGGCCGAGGCGCCGCGGCCGCATCGCCGGGGCGGTGGTGAGCGAGATCTACTCGGTGGGGCCGCTGGCCGCGGGCAGCGCGATGAACATGACGGTGTGGAGTTATGTTGACCAACTGAACGTCTCGGTCCTCAGCGACGGCGAGACGCTCGCCGACACCCACGAGGCCACCGACGCGGTGGTCCGGTCCTTCGCCCGGATCCGGAACGCCGCCGGCTGATCGGATCTCAGCGGGTGCGGACCGCGTAGCGGCGCTCTGCATACGCCAGGTCGTCGACCCACAGCTTCGTCGCCGCGTGCCGCATGAGCGGGGTGATCAACGGCGCGACCTTCTGCCCGTACCCGAACCGGGGGCGATCCGAGTGCGCGACAACGGCTTCGATCACCGCGGTGCGCGGCCGTCCGTCCGGACCCGGCCCGACGGGTGTGGCATGCGTTTCGACGACGCTGCCCGCACCCTCGCCGTCGACGATCCGCATGACGATCGTGCGCGGTTCGGGTGCGACGAACTCCGCGACCACCGGCACCCCCAGCCGGCCGACGCGGAACGTGACCGCCACGAGGAAACGGTCCTCGCGTTCGGGCACCTCGCCGGCCGCGGGTGCGCTGAGCACCTCCAGACGGGTGAACGAATACGGGTGGAACCACGCGCCGTGCCAGGGGTCGAGGCGGTTGGCGATCACGTCGTCGGGTTCGCAGACCCCTACCAGGCGGGTCACGGCGTGCAGCGTGGGGCCGGCGGGACGCGCCGGGACGAACGGCCGCTCCGTCGGTTCCTCGCCGCCGACACCGTCGAGGCGCACCCACGCCAGCACGCCGTCGTCGAAGGCGGGCAAGGGTTTCCAGCCGAACTCGCGGCGTTCCCCGGACAGCCGCAGGCCGTGCCACGGGCAGATCAACGTGCCGCAGTCGACGGTCCCGGTGGACAGGTCGGCACCGAGGTGCGGACACGTCGCGGGCCCGACGTGCAGGTCGCCGCCCGCGCCGCGCCACGCGACGAGTTCGACACCGCCCACCGAGGTGCCCAGAGCGGCACGCCGGATGGTGTCGCTGGCCGCGAACGGGAACCAGTTGCCGCTCGGGCGGGACTTCGCGCGGGCCAGTGCAGCGTTGATCACGGCGGGCTGCGCATCCTGATAGGTGGGCTGCTGGCGGGCCCAGTCGATGCGCGGAAGCACCTTGAACGGTGAGGATTTCGCCCACCTGGCCTTGATGTCGGCGAGCGCGCTCATGACTGCAGTTGCCTTCCTCGCCCGGCCAGTCGCCGCAGCGTCGCGGACCGGCCCGTGGTCGGCACGGTCGTGAGGGCGTGCCCCGCGACGCCGAAGTGCCCGAGCAGACGGTTGGCGGCCGACCACCCCGTCGTCGCGGCGCGCTCCATCAAGGCGACCGGCAGATCGATGCGGATGCCGTCGCCGGCCAGCGCCAGACCCTCGACCGGGGTCCGCACGGTGGGCCGGCCGGCGAAGTCGCCCGGTGCGAAGCGCGGACAGTCACCGCGCAGCAGCAGCCGTTCGCCGACGATGTTCGCCTGCGCCGTTTCGGGGAAGATCGCGTGCAACCGGGCCAGCAGTCGCCGGGGCAACTCGTCGGAGGTGTCGGTCACCGCGTACGAGTGCAGTTCGACGACCGATCCGCCCGTGCGCCGCGCCCAGTCGGCGGCCTGACGTTCGTAGCGTTCGAGCACACTCACATTGTCCAACGGCGTCAGCCCGCCGGTGCCGAGGAACGCGGGCCGATCCGGTGCGACCGGGCGGTCGAGCCAGATCCGCTGCACCAGGAACGGCGGTGCGGTGCCCAGCCCGCCGACCGCCGCCCGCCACGCATCGTCGCCCAGCTCGGTTGAGCTGCGGATGATCTCGCGTAGCCCGGCGACATCGGTGGCGAGCACCACGCCGTCGGCGGGCAGCGACTGACCCGAATCGCAGTGCACGGTGAACCCCCGCTCCACCGCCGTCACCGACACACCGGTGTGGAACCGGACGCCGCGGCTCTCGAGGTGGCGGCGCAACGGCTCCCACAGCGCCACGTCGAAGTTGTCGTCGGCGACGTCGAACACCAGCCCTTCGCTGGAGCCGAGGAAGTAGATGTGGAACATCGTCGCCAGCTCCGCCGCCGAGAGGTCCGGCGGCTGGGCGAAGAAGCTGCGGGAGAACACCTCGAATGCCAGATGCCGGGCGGCGTCGGGGAAGTTGATGTCGCGCAGGAACGTCTCGGCGTCGATGTGGTCGAGCCGGTCGTAGATGTCGGGCACCGACACCGTCGCCAGCGGCGCGGCCGCCCTGGCGTTGAGCCGGGCCAGATCCCGCAACCGGAACGTGGGGCTGCGCAGCGCGAACGCGACGGCGTTGAACGGCGGTGTCTGCGGCAGCCCGCGGAACGTGTCGCGGCGGCCGTGCCCGTCGATGAGGGGATAGTCCTCGACCGGGATCAACATCGACAGGTGCGGATCGACGCGGCGCAGCAGCGCGCGCAGGTTGTAGTACTGGCGGAAGAACGCGTGGAAGCCGCGGTTCATCGCCGCCGCGCCGATCCCGTCGACGTCGTCGGTCCAGCCGCCGACCCGGCCACCCAGGTACGTCTCGCGCTCGACGACGTCGACCTCGACACCGCGTTCGGCCAGTCCGGTCGCCGCGGTCAGCCCGGCGATGCCGCCACCGACCACCACCGCGCGCGGACGCGTGCCCAACGCGGCGGTGTCGGCCACACCTGCGGGCGCCGGATGCACGACGCGCCGGGGATCTTTCATCGTGCCGGCGCCTTCGCGGTGAACGTGTGCACCACGTTGCGCTGCCACCCCGGCATCGTCTCGCTCCGCACATCGGTGAACCCGTTGCGCGCCAGGCGGTTCCGGAACTCCGCTGCGCCGTCGAAGTCGAGCACGCTGCGCCGCAGGTAGGTGTACAGCGACGCGTCGCCGGTGCGCAGGCGGCCCGACGGGATGATGATCGCCCAGCACACCGCATTCCACACCGCGGTCGCCACGCGGGAATCGCGGACGGAGTACTCGTGCACGGCCAGCGGTGCGCCGGGGGTCAGCATCTCGCGGAAGGTCTGCAGCTGACCGTCCCGGTCGGCGAGGTTGCGTAGCAGGTACGCGGCGAAGATCCCGTCGAACGGGCCGGCGACGCCGGCGTCGGCGATGTCCTCGATCCGGCTGTGCACGAAGCGCACCGAACCGGGCCACGTCTTGGCCCGCGCCTCGGCGAGCATCCCGGCCGACGCGTCGACGGCGACGATCTGGGCGTGCGGGGCCGCCGCGAGCAGCGCGGCGGTCGACGCGCCCGTCCCGCAGCCCGCATCGAGCAGGCGCAGACCGCGCCCACCGTCGGGCAGCCCCATCCGCCGCGCGGACAGCCGAAGATGTTCGTGATAGCCGGGATTGGCGCCGACGAGCTTGTCGTAGGCGGCCGCGCCGGCGTCGAACGCGGCGGGCACCTTGGCGTGGGGGAGCGCGTCACTCATCGGGGCACCGTCTCGCCGTCGACGTTCGCGCTCCTCGTCCGCTGGCGTTCCCAGAGCAGCAGTACGGCGGTCACGAGCGCGAAACCGAACAGGAAGTCCTCGACCGGGATGTCCCACGGGAACCGGATGCCACTGGTGTGCTCCTCGTTGTAGATGACGATGGGGGCGCTGAGTTTGGTCAGCCATCCGTCGACCGGGATCTGGAAGCCGATCACGATGACCATCGAGATCCAGTAGGCGGGACGCCGGAAGAGCCCGGTGCGCAGGAAACGCAGCTCCCACACCACCACCACGACCACCGCGAGGATCGCGGGCAGGGTGTAGCCGAGGCCGATCACGACGACTGCGCCGATCGGGCACGCAGCCGCCGTTTGAGGTACGCGAGGACGGTGTCGACGGCGTTGTAGGTGAACAGTCCGCACAACGGGATCACGATGAAGAACATCAGCTCCTCGATCGGCACGTCCGGGAACCCGATGCCGGTGACGTACTTCGCGTTGTACCCCCAGACGTCGGCGAAGATCGCGATCAGATCCCACACCACGAACACCGCGGCGACGGGCAGGATGGCCGCCGCGGCCCGCCGGGCCTGCCGGTACACGCCGGCTCCGAACGCCTCGAGAGGCAGGGTGACGAGCAGGCAGGCGCCGAGGACCATCAGGTACTGGAAGCGATCCATCCCTAGACCTTCGCAGGGTGGGTGACGCGGGCGCGCCAGGCACGCAGCAACCCGATGCCCGCGACCTGGAGCCGACGTCCGTTCCCCACGGTGGCGCGCTGGTTGAAGATGTCGAAGTCGATGTCCTCGATGCGGTCCAGGATCTCCGAATACAGCACGGCCGCCGCGCCGACGCACGCCCGGGAGCGGGGGTGCAGCAGGTCGACCCCGTGCCGGGCGTAGTCGTAGACGCGCCGGGTCACCGCATGTTGTTCGGCCAGCGCGTTGCGCACCCGGGTGTCGGTGCGCTTGGTGGTGTGGCACCACATCAGCAGATCGCGGTCGACGCCGTGGGCGGCGAGCTCGTCGGCGGGTAGGTACACCCGCCCCCGGTCGAGGTCTTCGTCGACGTCGCGCAGGAAGTTCGTCAGCTGGAAGGCCTTGCCGAGTGCCGCCGCGTAGGGCGCGGCCTCTTCGCGTGGGACGACCGTGCCCAGGACCGGCAGCAACTGCAGCCCGATGACCTCCGCGGAGCCGTACATGTAGCGGTCGATGGACGGCCGGTCCGGATAGTCGGTGATCGTCAGATCCATCCGCATCGACGCCAGGAAATCGTCGAACAACTCCCACGGGATCCCGTAACGGCGCGCGGTGTGCACCACGGCGGCCAGCGCCGGGTCACCTCCGGTGGCGTTGCCCTGGACGAGGCCGTCGAACAGCTGGGTGGCCAGGCGGTGCAGCCGGTCGGCCCGCTCGGCGACGGTGGCCGTGGACTCCAGATCGTCGAGGATGTCGTCCGCGCGGCGGGCGAACCCGTACAGGGCGTGCACGGCCGGGCGCTGTTCGGGCGCCAGCAGCCGCGTCGCGAGGTAGAAGGTGCGGCCGTGTTCGGCGTTGAGCACCCGGCAGCAGCGGTAGGCGTTGCGCAGCGCCGGGTCGCGGACACCGGCGGCGTCGAGTTCGGATCCGATCATGACAGCCCGCTCCTCGCTCTGGTCGGGGCCGCCGTGGGGGTGGACGGCGGGACGGCCCCGGTGATTCGATCTGCGGCCAGCCGGCCGGACAGCAACGCGGTCGGCACCCCGACTCCGGGGACCGTGGAGGATCCGGCCAGCACCACGTTGTCCGCACCGCGGATGGTGTTCGCCGGCCGGAACGGTCCGGTCTGGCCGAAGGTGTGCGCGAGCGCGAACGGCGTGCCGGCGGCCATGTCCTGGCGCGCCCAGCCGTCGGGGTCCACGACGTGCAGCAGCTCGAGGTCGTCGCCGACCGCGGGCATCCGCCTGCGCACGGTGTCCAGCATGCCCTCGACGTAGGCCTCGCTGGTGCGGGTCCAATCGACCTGTCCCACCGCCTTGTTCGGTGCGGGTGCCAGCACGTAGAGGAGGTCACGGCCCGGTGGCGCCAGGCTCGGGTCGCCTGCGGTGGGGCGGGTGACCAACAGCGACGGGTCGCTCATCACGCGGCCCTCGTCGATGATGTCGCGGAAGGTCTGCTCCCAGGCGCCGCCGAACAGGATGTTGTGATGTGCCACACCGGGATCGACGGCCGCGCAGCCCACATGGGCGACCACCGCCGACGGCGCCGGGCGCAGCGGCAGCAGGCGTCGCGGGGTGCGGCCGAGCAGGCGGTAGGTGGTCGGCAGCTCTGTGGTGAGCACGACGGCGTCGGCGGGGATGCGGTCACCGCCGTCGGTGCGCACCGCCGTCACACGGCCGTCTGCGCTCCGTTCGAGCACCGACACAGCTGCGCCATAACGGAATTCGACACCGGCGTCGGAAGCGGCCGCTGCCATCGCGTCCGGCACGGCCCGCATGCCGCCACGGGGGAAGTACACCCCGGCCACGGTGTCCATGTAGGCGATCACCGCGTAGGCCGCCAGCGCCTTGTGCGGCGGCACCCCGGCGTAGAGGGCCTGGAAGGTGAAGATGCGGCGCAGCCGCTCGTCGGTGATGTACTTGCGCACCACCCGGTCCCACCGACGGAACCCGCCCATCGCGGCCAGCCGGGCCAGCTGCGGCGTCACCAGCGACAGCGGTGAATCGAAGTTCGAGGCGATGAAACCGTTGAACTCTGCCTGGTAGAGCCGGGTCAGCCAGGTGCGCAGCCGCAGGTAGCCGTCGGCGGCATCGGTGCCGGCGAAGCGTTCGATCTCCGATGCCATCGCGGTGGCGTCGGTGTGCACGAACAGCCCGCTGCCGTCGGCGAACGACGCGCGGTAGGCGGGGTCGACCCGGTCGAGTTCCAGGCGTCCGCTCATCGAATCGCCGACGGCGGCGAAGGCGTCCTCGATGATGTCGGGCATGGTGAGCACGGTCGGTCCGGTGTCGAGCCGGTAACCCCGGATGTCCAGCCGGCCCATCCGGCCGCCTGGGAAGGTCTCGCGTTCGAGCACCGTGACGGTGCGGCCGCGCCCGGCCAACTGCAACGCCGCCGACAGGCCGGACAACCCGGCGTCGACGACCACCACGCGGTCTGTTCGCCCCCCGACGGTGCGCATCAGTTCGTTTCTCCTACCTGTGTTCCGGTCACGCGGCTCGCCGGGTGCAGACCGCCGCCATGTTGACCAGTGCGGTTCGCACGGTGTCGTCGAGTGGGCTGGTGTGGAGGCGCTCGAGCGCGTGCGAGAGCCGCCGGTCGATCAGCTGCTCGATCCACTGCACCGCGCCGGTCGCGGCGATCAGGTGCTGCCAGCGGGTGATGTCGTCGGCGTCGAGGTCGCGCCGCGACATGAGGTCGGTGAGTTGAGTGCGCACCGCCGGTTCGGCGAGCCGGTGTGCGGCGACGACGACGCTGGTGGCCTTGTGTTCCGAGAGGTCACCGCCGGCGGGCTTGCCGGTCACCGTCGGCGTCCCGAAGATGCCGAGCAGATCGTCGCGCAGTTGGAACGCCTCGCCGACCGCCGCGCCGTAGCGGCCGAGCAACCGCAGGGTCGGCTCCGGGCAGCCCGCCAGCGCACCGCCGATCTCCAGGGGGCGGCGCACCGTGTAGTTCCCGGACTTGCGACGTGCGACGTCGAGCACGTCCTCCAGTGTCGGCCGTCCGCCCGCGTCGTTGACCAGATCGGCGAACTGGCCCACGGCCAGTTCCGTGCGCATCGCGTCGTACCGCGGCCAGGCACGGCTCAGCGCGGCGGACCCCAGACCGCTCTCCCGCATCATCTGCCCCGCCCACACCAGGCAGAGGTCGCCGAGAAGCACCGCCGCCGAGGCGCCGAACCGCTCGGCCGACCCGTTGAGGCCGTTGTCCCGGTGCCACTGCGCGAACCGCACATGTGCCGCCGGACGACCCCGGCGCAGCGGCGAATCGTCCATCACGTCGTCCTGGAGCAGCGCGAAGATGTGCAGCAGGTCGAAACTCGCGGCGGCGCGCAGGGCGGCGTCGTCGGGTGCGGCGCCGGCCAGCCAGCCGAGGTAGGCGAACGTCGAACGCAAGCACTTACCGTCACCGACGAAGTCGGAGAGCACGTCGAGGGTGACGTCCACACCGGTGAGACGCAGGTCGCCGGCGCAACGGTCGGCGACGAACTCGGTCACCGCGTCGATCGCCGCGCGGCGCACGTCGTCGCGCCAGGTGTCGAAGGAGTCGGCGGCGAGTCCGGCCCGGGCCGGACGCAGAGGAGCGGCGAGCAGCCGATCGTCGACACCGCTCACCCGAAGCCTTCCTCGTCACCCTGCTGAGACCACCAAACTAGGGTTCTAGTTGTCCGTACCCGTGATCGTGGAAACCAATCGGGATTCGATGTCACGATTGCGTCATCACTTCACTTATCCATCGGGAGGCCGCCGTGTGGGCTGACCAGGCCCTTCGCCGCAGCGTGGTCTTCGGTGGTCCGGTCAGCCCCGCGCTGACGCTCATGCCGCTGCGTCGCGGCCGCGGCGACCCCTGCTTCCACGTCGCCGCCGACGGGGCGATGTGGCGCACGAGCCTGCCGCCGACCGGACCGGTGACCGCCCGGATCACCCGGTCCGCGGCGAACGCGGTCGACGTCGAGGCGTGGGGCCCCGGCGCGGCCGAGTTCCTCGACGGGGTGCCCGCGCTGCTCGGCGCCGCCGACGACGACGCGGGGTTCGCCCCGCAGGAGCCGACGATCGCCCTGGCGCACCGGCGGGTGCCGCACCTGAGGCTGGGGAGCACCGGCCGGGTGCTCGAGGCGCTGATCCCCGCGGTGCTCGAGCAGCGGGTGACCGGGATGGACGCCTTCCGCGCCTGGCGGTTGCTGGCCACGAAGTTCGGGACACCCGCCCCCGGGCCGGCGCCGGCGCAGATGAGGGTTCCGCCGAGCGCGCAGGTGTGGCGGCGCATCCCGTCGTGGGAGTTCCACCGCGCCAACGTCGATCCGCGCAGGGCACGGACCGTGGTGCTGTGCGCGCAGCGGGCCGACTCACTCGAGCGGCTGTCCGGCCGGCCCGCCGAGCAGGCGCGTGCGGCGATGATGTCGCTGTCCGGGGTCGGGGAGTGGACGGCCGCGGAGACCGCGCAGCGGGCGTGGGGCGACCCCGATGCGCTGTCGGTCGGCGACTACCACCTCGCGAAGACCGTCGGGTGGAGCCTGCTCGGCCGTCCGATCGACGACCCGGCGATGGTCGAGCTGCTCGAGCCGATGCGCCCGCACCGCCACCGCGCGGTTCGACTGCTGCTGGCCAGCGGTTTGGCGCGCAACCCGCGGTTCGGCGCCCGCCTCGCGATCCCGAAGCTTGCCGAACTGTGACGTGGGTCGGGGCCCTGATTACGCCACACCGGTGAGGGGTAGTCGGAGCATCGAAGACTTGATCACGCACGGAAAGAAGGAGACATTCCATGGCGTACACCGTTCCCGGCATGACCGACAAAGAGGGCGCCCAGGTCGCGGAGCTGCTGCAGAAGCAGCTCAGCCGGTACAACGATCTTCACTTGACCCTCAAGCACATCCACTGGAACGTGGTCGGCCCGAACTTCATCGGTGTGCACGAGATGATCGACCCGCAGGTCGAACTCGTCCGTGGTTACGCCGACGAGGTGGCCGAACGCATCGCGACGCTGGGCGGCTCCCCGAAGGGCACCCCCGGGGCGATCATCAGCGACCGCACGTGGGACGACTACTCGCTGGAGCGCGACACCGTGCAGGCGCATCTGGCGGCCCTCGACCTCGTCTACGACGGGATCATCGAGGACACCCGCAAGAACATCGAGGAGACCGAGGAGCCCGATCCGGTCACCAACGACATGCTGATCGGGCACGCCGCGGAGCTGGAGAAGTTCCAGTGGTTCGTGCGCGCCCACCTGGAGAACGCCGGTGGCGAGCTCAAGCACGGTGGCACCTCCACCGAGAAGAGCGCCGCCAAGGCGGCCAAGAGCTAGCCTCGCCGCCCCACGAAGAAGGCCCGCGTCCGAAACTTCCGGGACGCGGGCCCTTTTCCGTGTCCGGGTCAGCCGCCGTTGGTGACCGGGTTCGACGACAGCGTGATGAAGCCCCCGTTGATCCACACGCCCCAGCGGCCACCCCACGCCGACGTCCACACGACGGGTTGTCCGGCCCAGAACTCCGCCGGCTTGGGCGGCGCCCACGCCGGTACCGGTTCGCCCTGGGCGGGCGGAGGCGGAGGAGCCGGCTGGGCGGCCGCGACGGACGCGCCCGCGCCCAGAGCGGCTGCGGTGAGGCCGGCCGCGACGGCGGTCGCGGACAGAATCGTCTTCAGCGTGGTCATCGTTGGTTGTATCCCCAGTTCCACACCGACGGATCCGACGGTGGGTACGTCATGCAGACGTCGGTGGCATGGGCGACCACGCCCTTGTTGTTGAAGAACAGCTTCGCCCAGTTGCCCCAGCGGGTGGCCATCTGCTCGTAGAACACGTTGGTCGCCGTGGCCTCGGAGTACTGCCGACGGGCGGTGTAGTCCAGCGAGAAGAACCAGTAGATCCGGTCCCGGGCGCCCTGCTGGACGTCGAGGGGCCGGTTGTTGTAGTCGATCATGTACCGCTCGTAGTACACCGGTGAGGTGTCGCGCGCCGCGGCCATGTACTGGTCGACCGTGCAGGTGGTCTTGAGGATCCGGTTGGGGATCGGATAGTCGTCGGTGGCGTCGGCCGAGGCTGTCGCCGGAGCGCTCAGCACGCCCAGGGCGACGGCGGCGCTGATCGCGCCCGCCCAGAGCCCTTTCACACGATCGGCCATGACACTCCTTCGATCGGTTGCGTGCGAGGCGCTCACGCGGGTTTCTCCGCGGCCTGAAGCAGCAGCGCCTGATGGGCCGGGCAGTAGGTGGGATACGCCAGGCCGATGAACTTCCAGGCCTGCTCGGTGGTGCTGTCCTTCGGAAGCTGCCTCGCGACGAACTTCGCCGAATCGAACGCGTTCTTGTCGACACCGCGATCGATGCGCTCGCAGGCGATCTTGCCGATCCAGGCGTTGTAATCCTTCTGCCCGTAGATGCCGATCGTGTGCAGCGCGTTCGCGAAATCGGTGTCGGGGTCCGCGTGCGCGACGGCAGGCGTGGCGAGCGCCAGGCCAGCGAAGGCCACCGCCAGGATCGCTCTCTTCATGGCGAGGATGTTAGCTGGCCTAATTCTGCTTGTCACGGCCACCCACCCGGCTCGGGAGGGCAGGCGGGCGGCTACCGGACGTCCGGGTCGGATCCTCGTGCGGTGTGCCTGCCCGAGACGTCGTCGAGGACCTCGGCGTCCAGTGCATCGTCGCGTACCGGCCGGTCGGCCAGTTCCTCGTACCGTCCGAACAGGTAGGGATAGGCCGCTCCGGCGATGGCCGCGCCGAGCAGTGGGGCGAGCCAGAACACCCACAGTTGTGCGGGAGCCTCGTTGCCGTTGAAGAACGCGACGCCGGTCGAGCGGGCCGGATTCACCGAGGTGTTCGAGATCGGGATCGATATCAGGTGGATCAGGGTCAGCGTCAGCCCGATGGCCAGACCGGCGAACCCCTTCGGCGCCCGGTCGTCGGTGGCGCCGAGGATCACCAGCAGGAAGATCCCGGTCAGCAGGATCTCCGCGATGACGACGGCCAGCAGCGAATATCCGGCGGGCGAGTGGTTGGCGTATCCGTTCGCGGCCATGTTGCCGGTGGCGGTCCAACCCTCGCGTCCCTTCGCGATGACGTAGATGACGAGTCCGGCCGCCACGCCGGCGACCACCTGGGTGATCCAGTACGCGGGCAGCACCCGCCATTCGACGCGCCTGGCCAAGGCGGCTCCCAGCGTCACCGCGGGGTTGAAGTGACCACCGGAGATGGTGCCGAACGCGTACACGCCCGTGAGCACCGTGAGACCGAAGGCGAGCGAGACGCCGAGGAATCCGATGCCGAAGGCGTAGCCGTCGGCGGAGGTGTACTTGGCGGCGAAGACCGCGCTGCCGCAACCGCCGAAGACCAGCCAGAACGTCCCGACGAACTCGGCGGCCACCCGATGCATCATGGTCGGCTCACGCATGCCTACTCCTTCCACGCTGACCCGAGCGTGACACGGATCACGGCCGGATGGGGGCGCTGCGGCCGAATCGTGGCCGGACGGCAATGCCGCGACCGGGGAATGCGCTCAGCGGTACGCGGTGAACCGCGCCGTCAGCGCCAGCTGCCCGTCGGCCCCGACGGCCCGGGCATCCGCCACCCCCGTCGACCGACCGACACGCAAAGGTGTTGCGCTGTACCGGCATTCACCGCCGGCGGCCAGCCTGCGCAGGAAGTTCACCCGCAGGGATCCCGTGCGCAGGGGCGGATCGCTGCGGCCGGCGTTCACCGCGGCGGACGCGACGAGTTCCAGGCCGGTGGCGGCCACCCCGCCGTGGACGACACCGAGCATGTTGTTGATCACCGGATCGGCGTGCTGGATCAGGGCGGCGTCGCCGTCGGCTTCGACGGCCAGCATCGCGGCCAGGCCGACCTTGCGCGTGTGGTGCTCGGCCTGCTGCGGGAAGTCGGTGAACCGGGCGCCGGTGATGTAGAAGGACCGCACACTGCCGGTGCCGATGACGACGTCGCGGTGGCTGAACTCGCACAGCGCCATCGCGGTGGCGCCCTTGACGGCGACCGGCCACGCCCGCCCCACCACGCCGGCGTCGTCGGCGGTGATCAGGTCGGCTGCCTCGGGGACCAGTTCCAGGGACAGTTCCGTGGACACGGTCCATTCGTCCTCGCCGCGCCGCAGGTGATTGGCCAGGCCGCCGACGTGGTCGAGCAGCATCGCCAGGGGTGCGGCGGTGGGCAGGCCGGTGAGCGGGTTCACCAGACCGCGGGTGGGGACGGTGGCGATGCTGTGGTCGCCGGTGCCCTCGAAGGTCTCGATGCCGAACCGGCCGATAGGGGTGTTGAGCGGGTGTGACATCGCGCTCAGCATGCGCCAGCGGTCCGGGTGCCTTACCCCTCGGGGGTATCGACCGCAGCGACGGGGCCTGAGATGCGTTGCGGGACTCAGTGACCCGCCCCTCATCGGGTCGGGGCGCACGCCGGAACGCCCGCTCAGGCGCCCGTCAGCGTTGTCTAAGAATCTAACTAGGCTTTCTGCAAACGCCACACAGTCAACAATGCCAGCAAAATGGCACGAAGAGTCGGTGTCAGCAAACTTTCAGGCACGGGCAGCAATCGTCCGGCCGGACGGCACCGTTGCCGCCTCCCCGTGGACCGCGGGCCGAAAACGCAGTGGCTCAACATGTTTCGTTCCACCGACGAGCGTCGCGCGCCGGCGTCGGCAACATGCCGGGCGAGTATAGTTAGGTCTGACTAAGTTGGCATGTCAGCCGGTGTTTGACTTATCGTTTCCTCACTTGTGGCGAGTGGAAAAAAAGGCCGCTGTTCAATGCTGCACAGAGGACCGCCTCCGCCCCGTCGGCTCATGCCGTCGCAGACGGCAGATGACGCTTCGCCGAAGGTTCGAGAGTAAGGGTCAGGTGGGATGCCAGTGGGACCAGCGCCCAGAGGGCTGTACAACCCCGCGTACGAGCACGACTCGTGTGGCGTGGCGATGGTGGCCGACATGCACGGGCGCCGCAGCCGCGACATCGTCGACAAGGCCATCACGGCCCTGCTGAACCTGGAGCACCGCGGTGCCCAGGGCGCCGAACCGAACACCGGTGACGGTGCGGGCATCCTGTTGCAGGTTCCCGACGAGTTCTTCCGCGCCGTGGTGGAGTTCGACCTGCCCGAACCGGGCAGCTACGCCACCGGCATCGCCTTCCTGCCGCAGTCGTCGAAGGACGCCGCCACGGCCTGCGAGCAGGTGGAGAAGATCGCCGAGGCCGAGGGCCTGACGGTGCTGGGCTGGCGCGACGTGCCGACCGACGACTCGTCTCTCGGTGCGCTGGCCCGCGATGCGATGCCGACCTTCCGGCAGGTGTTCCTCGCCGGCGCGTCGGGAGATCCCTCTGCTCCTCGCGTCCGCGGCATGGAACTCGAGCGCCGCGCCTACGTGGTCCGCAAGCGCGCCGAGCACGAGCTGGGAACCAAGGGTCCCGGCCAGGACGGCCCCGGCCGCGAGACGGTCTACTTCCCGAGCCTGTCCGGCCAGACGTTCGTCTACAAGGGCATGCTCACCACCCCGCAGCTGCGGGCGTTCTACCTCGACCTGCAGGACGAGCGGCTGACCAGTGCGCTGGGCATCGTGCACTCCCGCTTCTCGACCAACACCTTCCCGTCGTGGCCGCTGGCGCACCCGTTCCGGCGCGTCGCCCACAACGGTGAGATCAACACCGTCACCGGTAACGAGAACTGGATGCGCGCCCGCGAGGCGCTCATCAAGACCGACGTGTTCGGCACCCGGGCCGACCTCGACAAGATCGTCCCGGTCTGCACCCCCGGCGCCTCGGACACCGCGCGCTTCGACGAGGTGCTCGAACTGCTCCATCTCGGCGGCCGCAGCCTGCCGCACGCCGTGCTGATGATGATCCCCGAGGCGTGGGAGCGCCACGAGTCGATGGACCCCGCCCGGCGGGCGTTCTACCGGTACCACGCGTCGCTGATGGAGCCCTGGGACGGGCCCGCGGCGGTCTGCTTCACCGACGGCACCGTGATCGGCGCCGTGCTCGACCGCAACGGCCTGCGCCCGTCGCGGATCTGGGTCACCGAGGACGGCCTCGTGGTGATGGCCTCGGAGGCCGGTGTGCTCGACCTCGACCCCGCGACCGTCGTGCAGAAGATGCGCCTGCAGCCCGGCCGCATGTTCCTGGTCGACACCGCCCAGGGCCGCATCGTCTCCGACGAGGAGATCAAGGCCGAACTCGCCGCCGAGCAGCCGTACGCCGAGTGGCTGGACGCCGGCCTGTTCCACCTCGAGGAACTGCCGCCGGGTGACTACGTGCGGATGCCGCACCACCGCGTCGTCCTGCGCCAGCAGGCCTTCGGCTACACCTACGAAGAACTGAACCTGCTCGTCGCGCCGATGGCGCGCACGGGTGCCGAGCCGATCGGGTCGATGGGCACCGATACACCGGTCGCCGTGCTCTCGCAGCGGCCGCGCATGCTGTTCGACTACTTCCAGCAGTTGTTCGCCCAGGTGACCAACCCGCCGCTGGACGCCATCCGCGAAGAGGTGGTGACCAGCCTGCAGGGCGTCATCGGCCCGGAGGGCGACCTGCTCAACCCGACCGCCGAATCGTGCCGCCAGATCGTGCTGCCGCAGCCGATCCTGCGTAACGCCGAGTTGTCGAAGCTGATGTGCGTCGACCCCGACCACGAGATCCGCGGGCACAAGCACGGGATGCGCGCCGCGGTGATCCGCTGCCTGTACCCGGTCAACCGGGGCGGACAGGGTCTGCGTGAGGCGCTGAACAACGTGCGCGCCAAGGTGTCGGCGGCGATCCGCGACGGGGCGCGCATCATCGTGCTCTCCGACCGGGAGTCCGACGAGCAGATGGCGCCGATTCCGTCGCTGCTGAGCGTCGCCGCGGTGCACCACCACCTGGTCCGGGAGCGCACCCGCACCCAGGTCGGCCTCGTCGTCGAGTCCGGCGATGCCCGCGAGGTGCACCACATGGCCGCCCTGTGCGGATTCGGCGCCGCGGCGATCAACCCCTACATGGCGTTCGAGTCGATCGAGGACATGGTCGACCGCGGTGTGATCACCGGGATCAGCAGCGACCAGGCCAAGGCCAACTACGTCAAGGCCGCGGGCAAGGGTGTGCTCAAGGTGATGTCCAAGATGGGCATCTCGACGCTGGCCTCCTACACCGGCGCGCAGCTGTTCCAGGCCATCGGCATCGACCAGACGGTGCTCGACGAGTACTTCACCGGCTTGAGCTGCCCGGTCGGCGGCATCGACCTCGACGACATCGCGGCCGAGGTCGCCGCCCGCCACGCGCTGGCCTATCTGGACCGGCCCGACGAGCGGGCGCACCGCGAACTCGAGGTCGGCGGCGAGTACCAGTGGCGGCGTGAAGGGGAGTACCACCTCTTCAATCCCGACACGGTGTTCAAGCTGCAGCACTCCACCCGAACCGGCCAGTACTCCGTGTTCAAGGAGTACACGAAACTGGTCGACGACCAGTCCGAGCGGATGGCCTCGCTGCGCGGTCTGCTGAAGTTCAAAGACGGTGTGCGCGAGCCCATCCCGATCGACGAGGTGGAGCCGGCAAGCGAGATCGTCAAGCGCTTCTCCACGGGTGCGATGAGCTACGGCTCGATCTCGGCCGAGGCGCACGAGACGCTCGCGATCGCGATGAACCGCCTCGGCGGCCGGTCCAACTCGGGCGAGGGCGGCGAGGCCGTCACCCGGTTCGACCGCGACGAGAACGGCGACTGGCGACGCAGTGCGATCAAGCAGGTGGCGTCAGGCCGCTTCGGTGTGACCAGCCACTACCTGAGCAACTGCACCGACATCCAGATCAAGATGGCCCAGGGCGCGAAACCCGGTGAAGGCGGCCAGCTTCCGGGTCACAAGGTGTACCCGTGGGTCGCCGAGGTGCGGCACTCGACCCCCGGCGTCGGGCTGATCTCGCCGCCGCCGCACCACGACATCTACTCCATCGAGGATCTCGCACAGCTGATCCACGACCTGAAGAACGCCAACCCGCAGGCCCGCGTGCACGTCAAGCTGGTCAGCGAGAACGGTGTCGGCACGGTCGCGGCGGGCGTGTCCAAGGCGCACGCGGACGTCGTGCTGATCTCCGGCCACGACGGCGGCACCGGTGCGACGCCGCTGACGTCGATGAAGCACGCCGGCGCGCCGTGGGAGCTGGGCCTGGCCGAAACGCAGCAGACGTTGCTGCTCAACGGTCTTCGCGACCGCATCGTGGTGCAGGTCGACGGTCAGCTCAAGACCGGCCGTGACGTGGTGGTCGCCGCCCTGCTCGGCGCCGAGGAGTTCGGCTTCGCGACCGCGCCGCTGGTGGTCTCCGGTTGCATCATGATGCGGGTCTGCCACCTCGACACCTGCCCCGTCGGCGTGGCCACCCAGAACCCGGTGCTGCGCGAACGGTTCAATGGCCAGCCCGAGTTCGTCGAGAACTTCTTCCTGTTCATCGCCGAGGAAGTGCGCGAGACCATGGCGCAGTTGGGCTTCCGCACCGTCAACGAGATGGTCGGCCAGGTCGGCGTGCTGGACACGACCGAGGCGGCCGAGCACTGGAAGGCCCACAAGCTGGACCTGTCGCCGGTGCTGCACGAGCCCGAGTCGGCGTTCATGAACCAGGACCTGTACTGCAGTTCGCGTCAGGACCACGGCCTGGACAAGGCGCTCGACCAGCAGCTCATCGTGATGTGCCGCGAGGCGCTCGACTCCGGCACGCCGGTCAAGTTCTCCACCACCATCGCCAACGTCAACCGCACAGTCGGCACCATGCTCGGCCACGAGGTGACCAAAGCCTATGGCGGTCAGGGGCTTCCGGACGGCACCATCGACATCACGTTCGACGGTTCGGCGGGCAACAGTTTCGGCGCCTTCGTGCCCAAGGGCATCACGCTGCGGGTGTACGGCGACGCCAACGACTATGTCGGCAAGGGACTCTCGGGTGGGCGCGTGGTGGTCCGCCCGGCCGACAACGCCCCGGCCGACTATGTCGCCGAGGACAACATCATCGCAGGCAACGTCATCCTGTTCGGGGCGACCAGCGGTGAGATGTTCCTGCGCGGGCAGGTCGGCGAACGGTTCGCCGTCCGCAACTCCGGCGCCGTCGCCGTCGTCGAGGGCGTGGGCGACCACGGTTGTGAGTACATGACCGGCGGTAAGGTCGTGATCCTCGGGCCGACTGGTCGCAACTTCGCGGCCGGGATGTCCGGCGGGATGGCGTACGTCTACGACCCCGCGGGCGCCCTGCCCGACAACCTCAACGCCGAGATGGTGGAGCTGGACGTCCTCGACGGTGAGGATGTGGATTGGCTGCACGGCATGCTGCAGGCCCACGTCGACGCCACCGATTCCGCGGTGGGGCAACGCGTTCTGAACAACTGGGAAGAAGAGTTGAAGCATTTTGTCAAGGTCATGCCGCGCGACTTCAAGCGCGTGCTGGCCGCAATCGCCGAGGCGGAACGCACCGGCGCGGACAAGAACGAGGCGATCATGGCGGCCGCAAGTGGCTGATCCGCGCGGTTTTCTCAAGTACACCCATCGCGAGTTGCCGCAGCGCCGTCCGGTGCCGCTGCGCCTGCGCGACTGGAAAGAGGTCTACGAGGACTTCTCGCACGAGACGCTGCAGACCCAGGCCGCCCGCTGCATGGACTGCGGGATTCCGTTCTGCCACAACGGGTGCCCACTCGGAAACCTGATCCCCGAGTGGAACGACCTGGTCTACCGGGACCGGTGGCGCGACGCGATCGAGCGACTGCACGCGACCAACAACTTCCCGGAGTTCACCGGGCGGCTGTGCCCGGCGCCGTGTGAGGCGTCGTGCGTGCTCGGCATCAACCAGGACGCCGTCACCATCAAGCAGGTCGAGGTCGAGATCATCGACAACGCCTTCGACGAGGGCTGGGTGGTCCCGCTGCCGCCGGACCGGTTGACCGGCAAGAAGGTCGCCGTCGTCGGCTCCGGCCCGGCCGGTCTGGCCGCCGCCCAGCAGCTGACCCGGGCCGGTCACACCGTGACCGTGTTCGAGCGTGCCGACCGCATCGGCGGCCTGCTGCGCTACGGCATCCCCGAGTTCAAGATGGAGAAGCGCCACATCGACCGCCGGCTGGAGCAGATGGAGGCCGAAGGCACCCAGTTCCGCACCGGCGTCAACGTCGGCGTCGACATGTCGGTGGCGCAGCTGCGTTCGGAGTTCGACGCGGTGGTGCTGGCCGGCGGCGCGACCGCATGGCGCGATCTGCCGATTCCGGGCCGCGAACTCGACGGCATCCACCAGGCGATGGAGTTCCTGCCCTGGGCCAACCGGTTTGCAGCGGGGGACTTGAAGGATGAAGCGACCGGCGACGACGGCGAGCCGCCGATCACCGCCAAGGGTAAGAAGGTCGTCATCATCGGCGGCGGCGACACCGGCGCGGACTGCCTCGGCACGTCGCACCGGCAGGGTGCGGCCAGCGTGCACCAGTTCGAGATCATGCCGCGTCCGCCGGAGACGCGCGCCGACAGCACGCCGTGGCCGACCTATCCGCTGATGTTCCGCGTGTCGTCGGCCCACGAAGAGGGCGGCGAGCGGGTGTACTCGGTGAACACCGAGGAGTTCTGCGGCGACGAGAACGGCCACGTCACCTCGCTGAAGGTGCACGAGGTCGAGATGAAGGCCGGCAAGTTCGAGAAGGTCGAGGGTTCGGACTTCGAGCTGGAGGCCGACCTGGTGCTGCTCGCGATGGGCTTCGTCGGACCGGAGAAGCCCGGCCTGCTGACCGACCTCAAGGTCGAGCTGACCGACCGCGGCAACGTCGCGCGTGACGATGACTACGCGACCTCGGTACCCGGCGTGTTCGTGGCCGGCGACATGGGCCGCGGGCAGTCGCTGATCGTCTGGGCGATCGCCGAGGGGCGGGCCGCCGCCGCGGGCGTCGACCGGTACCTGATGGGCCGCAGCGCCCTGCCGGCCCCGATCAGGCCGACGGCGGCTCCGCAGCGCTGAGTCGCCGGGTCATCCGGGTGGCCGCATTGCCGCATCTGTCACACCAGCCACACCAGAAACTCGACGTGTATTCGTCGGCGCGCCTCACGGCGTTTGCCGGGGGAGCGAACTCTAATGACTTGATGTGGGTTTTGCGATATCGTGGCCCACGATCAGCAATTGAGTTACCGCAGGAGTGATCGACGTGTACATCAACCCGATTTCCCGGTCACGGGTGGGTCGAATCGCCTGGTCATTGTTCCGTCACCCCGTCAAGAGCCGTGAATTTCCTGCCAAGCAGGAACGGCTCATCACCGCTGCCGAACTGGTGCGCTACGGCGTCTAGCTAAGCGGTGACCCGCCGGTCGGGCGGTCGACCCGTGCCGCCCCCGGATTTTGCCTGATCGTTATCCTTTCGTGACCGTCAGCCCCGGAGTCCCGGATCGCCTCCGCGAGCGGTTCCAGCACCGCGGTGTCGTAGGGCGGCGGCAGGTACACGATCGCCAGGTCGAGGCCCTCGGCGCCCAGTGCGGCCGCCTCGTCGATCACCTTCGCGTAGTCGTGGTCCGCGCCGAGTCGGACGTGCGCCGAGAGCATGACCTCTTTCGGATCGCGTCCGATGTCCGCGCAGTGCGAGGCCAGGACGTCCCGTTTACGCGCGAACTCCTCCGGCGGCCCGCCGACGAAGTTCCAGTGCTGCGCCCACCGGGCCGTGATGCGCAGCGTCCGCTTCTCGCCGCTGCCACCGATGCAGATCGGCGGGTGCGGCTGCTGTGGGCCCTTCGGCTCGTTACGGGCGTCCTTGAGCTGTAGTACGTCCCGTCGAAGCTCGTCGTTTCCTGGGACAGCAGGCCGGTGAGCACCTCGCACGCCTCTTCGAAGCGGTCGAAGCGTTCCTTGATCGTGCCCAGCTCGATCCCGTAGGCGCCGGATTCCTCCTCGTTCCAGCCCGCGCCGATGCCGAGCTCGAGCCGGCCGTTCGAGACGATGTCGAGCGCCGACGCCATATTGGCCAGGACCGCGGGATGGCGATAGTGGATGCCGGTGACCAGCACGCCGACCCGCAGCCGCCGGGTGGCCTGGGCCAATGCCGTCAGCGTGATCCAGCCCTCCAGGCATGGCCCCGCCGAATCGGAGAAGATCGGATAGAAGTGGTCGAACGTCCAGCCCGACTCGTAGACGTCGATGTCGTCGGCGGCCTGCCAGATCGGCAGCATCTCGGCCCAAGTGGTGTTCTGAGGTGAGGTCTTGAAGGCGAATCGCACGCCCACCGACGCTAGTCCGGTTTCGTGGCCGTCGTGCGATGAGTTTCCCGGCCGCCGTGAGTCGGTACGGATATGACCGACCTCAGCTCCGCCTGCCGGCGCACCGCCGACGTCCTCGCCCACGTGCCCGACGGGCTGCTCGATGTCGCCACGCCGTGCGCCGATCTGCGGCTCGGTGAGCTCTTGGCGCACGTCGGCGATCTGTCCACGGCCTTCACCGCGGCCGCGCGCAAGGACCTCGGCGAGTGGACCGACAACCCCCCGCAGCCGCGACCAGCCGACGACGACTGGCGTGGCGCGTACCCGCAGCGCCTGACCGAACTGGCCGACGCATGGCGCTCCGCCGACGCGTGGACGGGGATGACCCGGGCGGGCGGGATCGACCTGCCCGGTGAGGTCGCCGGGATCGTCGCGCTGACCGAGGTGGTGATCCACGGCTGGGACGTCGCCGTGGCGAGCGGCCAGACCTACGACTGCGATGCGGCCACCGCGCAGGTGTGCCTCGAGTACCTCCGCCAGTTCGATCCCGCGGGCACGGAAGAGATGTTCGGTCCCGCCGTGCCGGTGCCCGACGACGCGCCGGCGATCGACCGCATCGTGGGGCTCAGCGGCCGCGATCCGCGCTGGAGTCCGCGCTGAGGGCACACTGGGGACATGGACCCGGTGACCGCGCTGCGCCAGATCGCGTACTACAAGGACCGAGCCCGCGAGGACTCCCGACGGGTGATGGCCTACCGCAACGCCGCCGACGTCGTGGAGCGGCTCACCGAAGCCGAACGTGACCGCCACGGCGCAGCCGACTCCTGGCAGTCGCTTCCGGGTATCGGGCCCAAGACAGCGAAGGTGATCGCGCAGGCGTGGGCCGGCCGCGAACCCGACGTCCTCATCGAATTACGGGACAACGCAGTCGATCTCGGCGGCGGTGAGATCCGCGCGGCGCTCAAGGGCGATCTGCACGTGCACTCCAACTGGTCGGACGGATCGGCGCCGATCGAGGAGATGATGGCCGCCGCGCGTGACCTCGGGCACGAGTACTGCGTGCTGACCGACCACTCGCCGCGGCTGACCATCGCCAACGGACTGTCGCCCGACCGGCTGCGCAGACAACTCGACGTGATCGACGAACTGCGTGAAACCGTTGCGCCCCTTCGTATTCTGACCGGCATCGAAGTGGACATCCTCGAGGACGGCTCCCTCGACCAGGAGGAGGAACTGCTCGAGCGGCTCGACGTCGTGGTGGCCAGCGTGCACTCCAAGCTGGCGATGGACGCCCCGGCGATGACCCGCCGCATGCTCAAGGCCGTCGCCAACCCGCACACCGACGTGCTCGGCCACTGCACCGGGCGCCTGGTCACCGGCAACCGGGGAATCCGGCCGGAGTCGAAGTTCGACGCCGAGAAGGTCTTCACCGCCTGCCGCGACAACGGCACCGCGGTCGAGATCAACTCCCGCCCCGAGCGGCGGGACCCGCCCACCCGGTTGCTGAACCTCGCGCTCGAAATCGGTTGCGTCTTCGCCATCGACACCGATTCCCACGCTCCGGGCCAGCTGGACTTCCTCGGCTACGGCGCACAGCGGGCGCTCGACGCCGGGGTGCCGGTCGAGCGGATCGTCAACACCTGGCGGGCCGACGAGCTGCTGGAGTGGACCACGTCCTGAAATCTCACATGGCGGTCCGCCGCGTTTAACCACCGCTGCGGCAGGGAAAGGCGTGGGGACGCGTGACAAGGGGCCGTTTCGGCGTGCCCGGTCACCCACAGCTGACGAAGGGGACCCCATGGCGCAAGACCGCGGAGCCAAAGAGACCATCAAGAGCGTCGTCAAGGACGCCAAGGACAAGGTCGTGGAGGCCGCCGAGCGGCTGCAGCAGCACAGCCCGAGCTACATCCCGGGCGCACCCGGACCGGAGAAGCCGTCGTTCGACGAACCGACCGCGCCGCGCGAACCGCTGCCCCCCAAACCGGACCAGGGCGGACCCGATCTCCGCACGGCCACCGGCCTTTCGGTCGGCGGTGGGCAGACCGCGCGCGGGCAGCAGGGTGAGTACCTCACCACCGCGCAGGGCGCGCGGCTCCACGACACCGACCACTCGCTCAAGGCGGGCGAACGCGGGCCGACGCTGCTGCAGGATCACCACCTGCGCGAAAAGATCATGCATTTCGACCACGAGCGCATCCCGGAGCGTGCGGTGCACGCCCGCGGCGCCGCGGCCCACGGCGTCTTCCGCGGTAACGGCGCCGCCGAGAAGATCTGCAAGGCGGGGTTCCTCAGGTCCGGCGCGGAAACCGATGTGTTCGTCCGCTTCTCGACGGTGCTCGGTTCCCGCGGGTCGGCCGACACCGTTCGCGACACCCGCGGATTCGCCACCAAGTTCTACACCGACGAGGGCACGTTCGACCTCGTCGGGAACAACATCCCGGTGTTCTTCATCCAGGACGGCATCAAATTCCCCGACGTCGTGCACGCCGCCAAACCGCATCCGGACCGGGAGATCCCCCAGGCCCAGAGTGCGCACGACACGTTCTGGGACTTCGTCTCCCTGCACACCGAGGCCTCCGCGCACACCATGTGGAACATGTCCGACCGGGGCATTCCGCGCTCCTACCGGATGATGGAGGGCTTCGGTGTACACACCTTCCGGCTGACCGCGCCGGACGGCTCGACGTCGCTGGTGAAGTTCCATTGGAAGCCGCGACTGGGTGTGCACTCGCTGGTGTGGGAAGAAGCGCAGATCGCCGCCGGGATGGACCCGGACCTGCACCGCCGTGACCTCGCGGACGCCATCGAGAAGGGCGCCTATCCCGAATGGGACCTGGGCGTGCAGGTGATGCCCGATACGCCGGACCAGATGTTCGAGGGGATCGACCTGCTCGACCCGACGAAGATCGTGCCCGAGGAACTGGCCCCGGTGCAGGTGATCGGCACCATGCAACTGAACCGCAATCCCACCAACTTCTTCGCCGAGACGGAACAGGTGGCGTTCCACCCCGGCCACCTGGTGCCCGGCATCGACGTCACCGACGATCCGCTCCTGCAGGCGAGGCTGTTCTCCTACCTGGACACCCAGCTGACCCGGCTCGGCGGACCGAACTTCGGTCAGATCCCGATCAACCGTCCGCACGCCCCGGTCAACGACATGCTGCGCGACGGTTTCCACCAGCACGGCGTGCACCCGGGCGTTGCGCCGTACCGGCCGAACTCGCTCGACGGTGGATGCCCGTTCCTCGCGGGTGCGGACAACGCCGCGTTCATCGAGGCGCCCGCCGTGGTCGCCGAGGCGACGAAAGTGCGTGCGGCCCCGGCCTCCTACGACGACCACTTCTCGCAGGTGGCGATGTTCTACCGCAGCCTGAGCCCGGTGGAACAGGCCCACGTCGCCGAGGCATACACCTTCGAACTGGGCAAGTGCTACGAGCAGACGGTCAAGGAACGCCAGCTCGCGGTCCTGGCCAACATCGATGCGGAGTTGTGCGCGTCGGTTGCCGCGGGCCTGGGTCTCGAACCGCCCGCGCCCACGGCCGCGCCTGCCGAACCGTCGGTGCTCAGCCCGGCGGTGTCCCAGATCGGTCAGCGCTGGCCGGTGGACGGGCGCCTCATCGGCATCCTCACCGGGCCGGACTCCGACGTCGGCGCTGTGGCGGCGGTGGTCGAGGCGCTGGGGGCGGCGAAGCTGGTGCCGCTGGTGATCGCCCCGCACGGCGGAACCCTCGACCACGAGGGCGGCAGCATCCCGATCTCGCGCACGTACGCGACCGCGCGTTCGATCGAGTTCGACGCTCTCGTCCTCGCCGGATCGCCGGCGACGGTCCAGGCCAAGATCCTCGTGGACGAGGCGTTCCGGCACTTCAAGGCGCTCGCCGTGCTTCCGCACGGGGCCGATCTGCTGTCCTCGTCCGGTGTCCTCACCGACTCCGAGGGCGTGCTCAGCGCCTCGGATCCCGCGGGCCTGGCGGCGTCGCTGATCGAAAGCCTCGGCGAGCACCGGGTGTGGGGGCGCGCGGTCCCCGCCTGACCACGGTCAGTCCGGCAGGTGCGGCATCTCGAGACCGGGGTCGCGCCCGAGGAGCACCCCGCGCGTGACGGCCAGGTTGCCGTAGCGGGTGCGCACCTCGTCGACGGCGGCGTCGAGCGCCCCGGTGTCCCCGCGTTCGAAAGGCAACTCGAGCTGCTGGGCGCCGTCGCGGTCGATGTTGGACACCGCGAACCCGATCAGCGTGAGGCCGCGTTCGGCGATGAGCGGGGCCGCCGCGGCGACCAGTTCGCGGGCGGCGGCCAGGACCGCCTCGGTCGACGCGGTGGCGCGCGGCATGGTGTGCGACCGGGTGACCCGGCTGAAGTCGTCGAAGCGCAGTCGCAGCACCACGGTGCGGCCGGTGCGGCCGGCGTTGCGCATCCGGCGGGTGATGCGGTCGATGAGGTTGACCACGACGGCGTCCACCTCCGCGTCCGACATGGCGTTGCCGCGGCGGCCCAGCGCCCGCTGCGCCCCGACCGAACGGCGCCGGACCCCGGTGACCACGCGGCGCCGGTCGATGTTGTGCGAGAGCGCGTACAGCTGCCGTCCCATCGCACCGCCGACCATCGCGCTCAGCGTCGTCTCGCCGAGTTCGGCGACGTCGGCGACGGTCTCGATGCCGTGCGCGCGCAGCTTCCCGGCGGTCTTCTCGCCGACGCCCCACAGCCGCCGGACCGGAAGCGGGTGCAGGAACGCCAGTTCGCGGTCCGGCGGCACCAGCAGCAGCCCGTCGGGCTTGCCCTCCTGGCTGGCGACCTTGGCCAGGAATTTCGTCCTGGCGATGCCGACGGTGATAGGCAGCCCGACCTCCTCGCGGACCCTGGTCCGCAGCCGCGCGCCGATCTGGACCGGCGTGCCGGAGACCCGGCCCAGGCCGGAGACGTCGAGGAACGCCTCGTCGACCGACAGGGGTTCGACGATCGGGGTGGTGTCGCGGAAGACCGCGAACACGTCGGAGCTGGCTTGGGAGTAGGCGGCCATGCGCGGGGGCACGACGATCGCCTGCGGGCACAGCCGCCGGGCCTGGTGGCCGCCCATCGCGGTGCGCACGCCGTAGGCCTTGGCCTCATAGCTGGCCGCCAACACGACGCCGCCGCCGACGATGACGGGCCTGCCGCGCAGCGCCGGATCGTCACGCTGTTCGACCGAGGCGTAGAACGAGTCGAGGTCAGCGTGCAGGATGTTGGCCTGCGCCGCGTGACTTCGAGCCTGAGCCGACACGAACATATGTTCGCATGCCGGTCCGACGCGTCAGCGGCATTCTCCGTACACCGAGCACGTCCACACGTGCACGAGCGAGTCGAGCACGCGCTCGGAGGGGATACCGGGCGTCTCGGCGGCGAACGCCGCGAGAAGGGTGCGCTCGTTCATCAGGTTGAGTGCCGTCGCGAGGTCGTGGGCGGGCAGCGTCTCAGGAGCGGCGCCGCGCCGGCGTTCGGCCTCGATGGTCGCGGCGGTGAAGTCGATCCACTTCTGCATGAACTTCGCGAAGACGTCGCGCACCTCGGCGTTGTCCGAACCCGATGCCGCGACGGTCACGCCGCGGTGGGCGCCGAAGGTGTCGAAGAACACCGTGATACCGGGGCGCCACACGTCCTCCGACGTCACGTCGGAGGCGGCCTGCTCGAGCGCGGCATCGGCCTCGCGGATGACCCGTTCCCACAGCGTGAGCAGCACCGCTTCCTTGGAGCCGAAGTAGAAGTAGAAGGTCGGACGCGAGATGCCTGCGCCCTTGGCCAGGTCGTCGACGGAGATCTCGGCGAACGGGCGGGCCTCGAGCAGTTGTTCGGCGGTCGCCAGGATGGCCTGTTCCCGGTCGTCGCCCGAAGGGCGGGCAGACCGGCGACCGCGCGGGGCGCGGGCTTGGCTGGCGGTGGTCACGCCGGATACTTTACACCGCGTTGAAATTATCGACACACTGTTGACTGTGTCGACGCACTGTTGATAGCTTGACAGCATGACCGAATTTGTCGACGTCGTGATCATCGGAGCCGGGATCTCCGGCATCAGCGCCGCATGGCATCTGCAGGGCCAGAACCCCGACAAGAGCTACGCCATCCTCGAACGGCGCGACAAGCTCGGCGGTACCTGGGATCTGTTCAAGTACCCGGGCATCCGGTCGGACTCCGACATGTACACCCTCGGCTTCCACTTCAAGCCGTGGGCCACCGACCAGGGCATCGCCGACGGCCCGTCGATCTGGAACTACCTCAACGAGGCCGCCACCGAGAACGGGATCGACAAGCACATCCGCTACGGCCACAAGGTCGTCGCCGCCAACTGGTCCGACGACGAGAACCATTGGGAACTCACCATCGAGCGTGACGGCGAGACGATCCAGCTCAACGCCGGCTTCCTCTGGGCCTGCAGCGGCTACTACAACTACGACCAGGGCTACGCGCCGGAGTTCCCCGGCGCCGACGACTTCGCCGGCACCATCGTGCACCCGCAGCACTGGCCGGAGGACCTCGATTACCAGGGCAAGAGAGTCGTCGTGATCGGCAGCGGCGCAACGGCGATCACGCTCATCCCTGCCCTGGTGGACACCGGCGCGGGCCACGTCACGATGCTGCAGCGCACCCCGACCTACATCGGTTCGCTGCCGGACAAGGACGCGTTCGCGGCCAGGGCCTACCGGTTGCTCCCCGAGGAACCCGCCTACACCATCGTGCGGTGGAAGGCCATCCTGCGCGCCATGATGCAATACCAGCTGGCTCGCGTCTTCCCGAACACCTTCCGGAAAGCGTTGCGCACCATGGCCGAACGCCGTCTGCCGGACGGCTACGACTACGACAGGCACTTCGCGCCCGACTACAAGCCGTGGGATCAGCGCGTGTGCCTCGCCCCGAACGGCGACCTTTTCAAGACGATCCGCAAGGGTAAGGCCGACGTCGTCACCGACGAGATCGAACGGTTCACCCCCGAGGGCATCCTGCTCAAGTCCGGTGAGCGCATCGACGCCGACATCATCATCACGGCAACGGGTTTGAACGTGCAGTTCTTCGGCGGCGCCGACGTGCTGCGCAACGGCGAGCCGGTGGACCTCGCGGGCACTGTGGCCTACAAGGGCATGATGCTGTCCAGCATCCCGAATGCGGCGTTCACTTTCGGCTACACCAACGCGTCGTGGACGCTGAAGGCCGACCTCACCTCCGAGTACGTCAGCCGCCTGCTGTCCTACATGGACGACAAGGGTTACGGCACCGTCGAACCGCGCGATCCCGGTGTCGACGTCGAACGCCTGCCGTTCGTCGACCTGACTTCGGGCTACATCAAGCGCGCACTCGACCGACTCCCCAAGTCGGGGTCGAAGGCGCCGTGGCGGCTCAAGCAGAACTACCTGGTCGACCTACGGGTCATCCGTAACGCCAAACTCGACGACGACACGCTGCAGTTCTCCAAGCGCCGCGTGCCGGTCTCGGCCTAGCCCTAGGGGGCGACGACGACGACACCGTCGTCGTCGCTGTAGGCGACGTCGCCCGGGGAGAACACCACGCCGCCGAATTCGACCGGCACATCCCGTTCGCCCGCACCGGTTTTGGTGCTCTTGCGGGGGTTGGTGCCCAGCGCCTTGATGCCGATGTCGAGGGTCCGCAGCGTCGACGCGTCCCGCACCGCGCCGTTGATGATCAGCCCGCTCCACCCGTTGTCGCGGCCCAGCGCGGCGATCACGTCGCCGACCAGCGCGGTGTGCACCGAACCGTCGCCGTCGATCACCAGCACCCCGCCGTCACCGGGTTCGGACAGCACCGACTTGAGCAGGGCGTTGTCCTGGAAACACCGCACGGTGGTGACCCGCCCGGCGAACTCCGGTCGCCCGCCGAACTGGCGCAGTTGCAGATCGCAGCTGCGGACGTCGGGTCCGATGTCGTCGACGAGGTCGGCGGTGGCGCGCGGTTCGATGGTCACCGGTCGATGCTAGCGACGACCACGTCGTGCAGATACCGGGCCAGCCCCGGCTCGCGGTCGTCGTAGTGGCGCGTGAAGCGCTCGTCGGCCAGGTACATCTGCACCAGGCGCAGCTGCATCGCGTCGTCGCAGTCGTAGAACCGCTCGATCGAGGCGCGATGCCGTGCGGCGAGCCGATCGGCCTCCGGGCTGCCCGGCGCGACACCGTCGCGTTTCGCCGCCACCAGATCGGTCAGCAGCGCCTCACCCTCGTCGCGGACCTCGATCCAGTCCTGCTTGCTCATCCGGGCGGTGCGCTGCTGCGACTGGCGCCAGGCCTCGGTGTCGCCCCAGCGCTGCCGCGCCTCCGCGGCGTGGTCGTCGGTGTGCACGACGGTGCCGAAGATCTCGACCTGCTCCTGCGCGGTCAGCTGAATACCCTCGCGGTGTGCGTTCATCAGTTCCTCCACTGCCTTGATGGTGTGCCGGACGCGGTCGGCGTGCTGGTGCAGCAGCTCGAGTTGACGTTCCAGACGCGCGAGGACGTCGGCGTGCGGATCGTCGAGCAAGGTGCGAATCTCGTCGAGCGGCAGGCCCACCGACCGGTACACCAGCACGAGGTGCAGCCGCTCGACGTCGGCGTCGGTGTATCCGCGGTAGCCGGCCGCGGTGCGGACGCTGGGCACCACGAGACCGATGTGGTCGTAGTGGTGCAGGGTCCGCACCGACACACCGGTGAGCGCGGCGACCGTACCGACCGTGCTGGCTGCTGAGTCGTCCATGCCAACGACTATCGACCCTGACGTGGCGTCAGGGTCAAGCGGCGATCAGCGGCGCCGGGCGACCAGGACGGCGAGCACCGCTAAGACGGCCGCGGCCACCGCCGCGGCGAGCGGCAGGCGGGACTGACCGGGGCCGGTGAGGGGGACGGGTGCGCGCCCGGCCACGGGGTTGGCGGCCGTCGCGACCGCGGCCTTCGCCTGAGCCGCGGCCTCTTCTGCGGCGGCGGTGAGATCGCCGTCGCCGCTGACGAGGTCCGCCGGCGACGGGGGCGGCTGCTTCGTGGCGGGCGCCTTCTTGACGGCCTTGGCAGGCGCTTTCTTCGCGGGCGCCTTCTTGGCCGGGGCCTTCTTCGCCGCCGCCTTCTTGGCGGGGGCTTTCTTGGCCGGTGTCTTCTTCACCGGAGGCGTCGGCTCGGCGGAAGTGTCGGCCGACTCGTCGGACCCATCCTGGCGGTCTGCCATCGACGCTGCTCCTTCGCGGTATCCGGGTTCGGCGACAGTGGCTCCATCATGCCAGGCGCGCAGGCCGGCTCATCCGGTGACGGCCAGGCCGGCCGCCAGGGTCAGGGCGACCGTCATGCCGCCCAGCTCCAGCAGCGACCGCGTCCGCGACAGACCGGCGCTGGCGCGGTGGGCCCGCGCGGCCGGGAGCCAGCGGCTCCGGTTGCGCCAAGCCAACACCGTCAACGCGACCGTCACCAGGACCTTCGCGGTCAGGATCCGGCCGTAGCCGGTGGCGACGAGGTCCGCGGGGGAGCCGACGACGGCCAGCGCCCCGGCCACCCCGGCGAGCACCAACGCACCGACACAGACCAACGCCAGCGCCGAGAACCGCGGCAGCACCCGCGCCCACTGTCCGCGGTGGGCCACCGTCACCAGGAGCCCCACCAGCGCGCCGCACCACAGACCGGCCGCCACCGCGTGGACCGCGACCGCCAGTCCGCCCAGCGGGCTCTCCGCGAGGTGCCCGGCCAGGGTCCTGGCCGCGAGACCCGCCGCGGCGATGCCCGTCGCCGCAACGGCCACCGAGCCCGTGCGGGGCGCCGCCACCGCCACCGCGCAGACGGCCGCGGCGGCGACCGCGCTGACCGCCCCGGATCGGCCGGCCGCGGTGCCGGTGACGAACTCGACGTAGGTCCGCACCCCCACGGTCCCGGCCGACAGGGCCGCGGCCTGCGCGCTCACCACGACCAGCCGCACGAGTTCGGTGAACAGCCACACCGCCGCGCTCACCGCCAGCGACACCGCCGCCGACCTCGACAGCTCGTCGCGGTACCGGCCGGTGTCGAGCAGTGGCACCACCGCGAGTCCGAGCGTGACGGTCGCGGCGCAGTCCGCCGCCGCGCGGGCGGCGGTGAGGCTCAGCGAGTTCTGCGGCTGACCCAGCGCCCACGCCGCCACCGACGCCACCGCGGCGACACCGATGCCGCCGGCCGCCGCACGCCAGGGCGGCGGACTCACGTACGGCGTCGCGCCGCCCACAGCGCGGCGGCGCCGACCGCCAGACAGGCGCCCACGATGAACGGCCACACCGGTGGATCCTCAGCCGGCGCCGAGGGCGCCATGGGCGCCGCGGCCGACGGCCCCGGCGTGCCGGTGCCGCTGACGGTGAGCTCGAACGTCCACGACCCCGTGACGACGTGACCGTCGGCGGAGGTCGCGCGGTAGTTGACGGTGTAGGTGCCCGAGGGGCCCAATGGCCGCAGGCCCACCGACACGACGGTGTCCTGCACCTGCGGCGCGCCGGTCGACCAGAGGTTCCCGTCCGGGCCGACGACGGTCATCGCGGCGAACGCCGGCTGCATGGCCTCGTTGAACGTCGCGCTCACCCGTGCGGGCGCCTGGGCCGGCTTCGCACCGTCGGCGGGATCGGTGGCGATGACCGTCGCATGGGCGGAGGCAACGCCCGCGAGTGCGAGGGCGACGAGGACCACCACCGCCATCGCGGCGGCCGACCGGCGCGCAAGGGCTCGCATGTGACCTCAGGCCACGCCGAGACGGGCCATCAGATCGGCGTCGATCCCGTCGAGTTGTTCGGAGATCGCCGCGTGGGCGGCGCGGCGGCGCGCGGTCGGCATGTTCTCGGCCGCGGCGACAGCCGCGGACAGGTCACCGAGACGCTCGTTGATCGCGGCGACGAACTGCTTGGTCTCGGCGTCCTTGGGCTTCTTCTGGGCGACCAGCCGCACCGACTGCTCCGCGCCGGCGATGCGGGCGGACAGCTCACCGCCGTGTCCGGAGAACTGGCCGAGCTGGCTCAGCGGCACGCCGAGCCGGTCGGCGCGGCGTTCGTCGGCGAAGCCGCGGGCCGCGACCGACGCCCGGTAGATCACCGGCACCGCGATCGGCGCGAGCAGCCGGGCGACGGTCAGCGTCCGACGGATCCGGCCGGGGGAGAGGAGCTTGCCCTCCCTGGCTGCCCGCAGCTGCGTCTCAGCAACCTTGAGCGCCGTCCGGTCGCTTTCCCGCTGGGCGCGCAGCTGGGCCTTCAGCGCCCGCGTCTCGGCCTTCGCCTGGGACTTGTAGCGACGGGCCTCGTTCTTGGCCGAGAGCCTGGCCTCCAGCTTTGCCTTGGCCTTGATCGCGCGGGCCTCGGCTCGGCGGGTAGCGCGGCTTTTGCGTCGCTTGAACAAACCCATTCCCCGCTGCCCTCCGGTCCTCGGTACCCCAGCCACGACGTGCGGCCGCATCGGTGCAGTCCAACCCTAGCGGGCGGGTGTGCCCCGGCCGCGCCCGCGCCCCGTCACGGTGAGCTGATTCATCTCAGTAGCAAACGCGGGCCCGTAATTGTGCGAGAATCGTCACAACGGTATGGAGACTCCGGCCTGACCGGGTTCGAGGGGCGGTGACCAGGTGGGATCGCGGGTACGCGTCGCCGCGTCGGCCTGCCTGGTGGCGGCCGGTCTGTCCCTCGCGGGCGTGGGCGGGGCGATGGCGTTGGCGGAACCCGCCGACGACGGACCCGTGCCGGTGGGCGCGGGCGCCGTGGCCGATCCGGCCGTCGACCGTGATCCGGGACCGGACACCGGCGAGGGCACGAAAGTCCCTGCTTCCGAACAGGGTTCATCCGAGCCGAGCGCCGGACATTCCGAGAGCCCGTCCGCGCCGACGGACAGCGAGCCATCGGAAACCCCGACCACCAAGTCGACGAGCCCGACCAGCACGTCTCCGTCGTCGACCACGGCCACTCCGACGACCACCCCCACGACCACCCCCACGACCACCCCAGACGGTTATAAACATCTACGAGACCACGATCCAGGGAGAAATCTACATTGTCCTCGTGAGGATTTT
>NZ_LQIV01000016.1 GCF_001500125.1 Mycobacterium sp. IS-1742
CGACCCAGCCGACCACGACGACGACCACGCAGCCGACCACCACGACCCAGCCGACCACCACGACCCAGCCGACCACCACGCAGCCGACCACGACCCAGCCGCCGGTGACCACCACGACGAACGCGGTGACGACGACGTACGTGACGGTGCCGTTCGTGCCGGTCCCGATCCCGATCCCGGTGCCCGGCAACTGAGCGGACGGCCGCAGTCCTTGCGTTTGTTCGACAGCGGTTCACAGCTTTGCTTAAGGTTGACCCGGGGTTGGGCGAATCAGCGGGGTGAGTGATGGATGCGCATGTGCGACTGGGGCTGAGCACTCCTGCGGGTGTGTTCGGTCTCGACGAGGTCGCCGCGACCAGCGCCGCCGTCGCCCGGCAGGTGGATTACATCCTCTGGTACGAGGATTTCGCCGCCCCACCGCCGGTGAGCGGGATCGCCAAGGTGGATGCCGCCGGCGCCACTGCGGTGATCACCTGGGAACCCTGGCTCTGGCGCACCGACGTCACGGCGGCCGGCGCGGCCACGATGTCCGGGATCGCCGAAGGCCGGCACGACGACCACCTGTTCGCGTGGGCGGCGGCCCTCGCGGTGACCGGCACGCCGGTCCACCTCCGGTTCGCGCACGAGTTCAACGGCGACTGGTATCCGTGGACGCCCGCCCAGGGCACGACCCCCGACGTCTACGTCGCCGCCTGGCGTCACACACACGACCTGTTCCGCCGCGCCGGCGCGACGAACGTGCGGTGGATGTGGTCGCCGGACGCGATGTCGCGCGGTGATCAGCCGCTGAGTGCGTGGTTCCCCGGCGACGACTACGTCGACGTGGTCGGTATAGACGGCTACAACTGGGGAACAACACGTCCATGGAGTCGATGGACACCTCCGGTCGAGCTCTTCGGCCCCGCCGTCACCGAGGTCCGCGCGCTGACCGGCCGGCCCATGATGCTCGCCGAGGTCGGCTGCGCCGAGGACGGCGGCGACAAGGCCGACTGGATCTCCGCGCTGATCGCCTGGGCGGCCGCCCAACCCGACGTCGGAGCGGTCATCTGGTTCGACCACGACAAGGAGACCGACTGGCGGATCACCAGCACGCCGGCGGCGACCGCGGCGATGGCAGACGCGCTGCGGGTGGTGACGCCGTGAACGCCGAGACGACGGTGTCGCCGTACGCCCTGCCGCCGGAGGTGGAGGACGAACGCGTCCGCTCCCTGGCCCAGCTCCACGTGCTCGACACCCCGCCGGAGGACCGCTTCGCCCGAATCACCCGGATGGCGCGCCACGTGTTCGGCATCCCCATGGCGGCCGTCGCTCTGGTCGACCGGGACCGGCAGTGGTTCAAACAGGTCGACGGCCTCGACATCGGCGTCAACCTGCCGCGCAGCAGGACGATCTGCCAGGCGACCATCGCGCGCAGCTACGAGCAACCCGACAATCCGGCGCTGATCATCGAAGACGCCGCCGCGAGACCGGAATTCGCGATGGTGCCGGGCATCGGGGAGCCGGGCGGCATCCGGTTCTACGCCGGCTACCCGCTGTACGGTCCCGGCGGGCATCCCGTCGGCACCTTCTGCATCTACGACACCGAACCCCGGTCGCTGACGGAGGCCGAACTCGGGACGTTCTTCGAACTGGCCTCCTGGGCGCAGCGCGAACTCGAACAGGCCGACGACATCGAGCGCGCGGCGGAGGTCCAGCGCCATCTGCTGCCGCGAGCGCTCGGCGACCTACGCGGCTACTCGGTCTGCGCGATGTGCCTGCCCGCCTACGCGGTCGGGGGCGACTTCTACGACCACTACCGGGTCGACGGCGGCGCGGTGTTCACCGTGGCCGACGTGATGGGCAAGGGTCTGGGCGCGGCGATCCTGGCCGCCAGCGTGCGCTCGGCGCTGCGGGGCGCCTCCCGCGCGGTCGACGAGGCCGCGTGCGCGATGGACCTCGAGGACGTCGTCAAGGCGGTCGCCGAACAACTCGCCGACGACCTGAGCAGGACGGATACGTTCGTCACGCTGTTCCACTGTCACCTCGACACGGCCACCGGGAGGGTGCACTACGTCGACGCCGGCCACGGCTTCGCCGTCGTGGTCCGCGCGGACGGCCGCGTCGACGGACTCGACAGCGTCGGCATCCCCCTGGGAGTGATGCCCGGCGCCACCTGGGATTGCGGCGAGGCGACGCTGGGCGAGGGCGACACCCTGATCGTCGCCTCCGACGGGGTGCTCGACCTCATCGGTGACGGCAGCGATGTGCGCCCTGCGCTGCGCTTCGTCGCCCACCACGCCGAACCGGCCGATCTGTGCGCCCGCGCCCGCGCGCTGGTCGCCGAGAAGTCACCGCTGGACGACGTCACTCTCGTGGCGGTGCGCCGAGAGCCGACCGCGTGAGGCATCACCTGCCCGACACCCCCACCGGGACGTACCCGTCGCCATGGCTGCGGCTGCTGATCCTCTGCACCGCCCTGCTGGGCGTCAACTACATCGTCTGGCGCTGGTTCGGGTCGATCAACTGGGCCGCGTGGTGGATTGCCGTGCCCCTGGTGATCGCCGAGACCTACAGCGTCATCGACTCGCTGCTGTTCGGGATGACGATGTGGAAGATGTTGCGACGCAACCCTCCTCCGCCACCTCCCGACGATGCGACCGTCGACGTCTTCATCACCACCTACAACGAACCGATCGAGATGGTGCTGGAGACCGCCGAGGCCGCCCAGCGCATCCGCTTCCCGCACTCGACGTGGATCCTCGACGACGGCGACCGTCACGAGCTGGCCGAAGCGGCGGCCGAACGCGGGATCGGCTACATCACCCGATCGTCGAGTTGGACCCCGGACAAACCGCGGCATGCCAAGGCGGGCAACCTGAACAACGCGCTGTTCGAGACCGACGGGGAGTACATCCTCGTGCTCGACGCCGATCAGGTACCCGACCCCGGCATTCTCGACAAGACGCTCGGCTATTTCCGCGATCCCTACATGGCGCTGGTGCAGACGCCGCAGTACTTCCACAACGTGCCGTTCAGCGATCCGCTGGGCAGCCAGGCACCGTTGTTCTACGGCCCGATCCAGCAGGGCAAGGACGGGTGGAACGCCGCCTACTTCTGCGGGTCGAACGCGGTGCTGCGCCGGGAGGCACTGATGCGCCTCGGGATTCGCGGGTACGTCCGCGCCGTGGAAGAAGGTGTCCGGCGGACCTTGTATGCGGCGCGGAAGATGATCAAGACCGCGCGCAAACAGCCCGGCGGGGACCAGCCCGAGGTGCAGGAGGCGCTCGAGTCGGTGCTGCAGGCGGTGCGCGACGCCCGCCGCCAACTGCGGGACAAGCGTGCCCTGGCCGACATCACCTTCGACTTTCAGCAGCGTGTCGATGCGGCGGCGCGCACGGTGGTCGACGCCGACGTCACCGCCATGCGGGCAGACCTCGAGGTCATCACCGCCCTGAGCGAAAGCCCCGAGACCACCGCCACGACAGTGGTGTTCGACGACGAAGCGCTGGAGTCGCTCGCCGGCCGGGAGTGGTCACCGCTCGGTGCGATCGAATCGATCGGCGCGATGATCCGTGCCGTCGACGTGGGCCGCGACGACGAGGCACAGCCCATGCTGCCGATGGCCACGATCTCGGTCACCGAGGACATGGCCACCTGTATGCGGTTGCACGCACTGGGCTGGAAGTCGGCCTACCACCACGAAGTCCTCGCCCGCGGCCTCGCACCCGACGACGTGCGCACCATGCTCACGCAGCGGCTGCGGTGGGCGCAGGGCACCATCCAGGTGATGTTGCGGGAGAACCCGTTCGTGCAGAAGGGGCTCTCGATCGGCCAGAAGCTCATGTACTGGGCGACGATGTACAGCTACCTGGCCGGGTTCGCCGCCCTGGCCTACATCGCCGCGCCCGCGATCTACCTGATCTTCGGCATCATGCCGGTGACCGCCTACAGCTGGGACTTCTTCGGTCGGCTGATCCCGTTCCTGCTGCTCAACCAGTTGATGTTCATCATCATCAGCCGCGGCACGCCGACCTGGCGGGGTCAGCAGTACAGCCTCGCCCTGTTCCCGGTGTGGATCCGGGCCTGCTACACGGCGTTTCTCAACGTGGTGTTCGGGCGGCCGCTGGGCTTCGCGGTCACGCCGAAGACACGGCAGGAGGCGACCGCGATCCCGTGGCACCTGGTGAAGTGGCAGCTGGCCGCGATCGTGATGCTGGTGGTCGCGTCGATCATCGGCATCGTGCAGTTGTACTTCGGCGCGATCTCCGTACTCGGTGTGGGCGTGAACCTCTTCTGGGTGCTGTTCGACCTGTTGATTCTCAGCGTGGTGTTTCAGGCGGTGCGATACCGCGGACACCAGGACGAAGGAGTGTGATGAGCAACTACCCGACCCGCACCACCGATTCCGGTGTGTTGGTGATCCGTCCGGAGGGGCGCCTGAACATGGTGGCCGCACCGGCGCTGCGCAAGCAGATCCACGAACTCGTCGACGGCGGCAGCGCCCGCGTCGTCGTCGACCTCAGCGCGACGGACTTCATCGACTCCTCGGGCCTCGGCGCTCTCATCTCCGGCCTCAAGGTGGCCAGGCAGGCCGGCGGCGACCTCCGGATCGCGGCGCCCACCAGGCAGGTGACCACCGTGCTCGAACTGACCAACCTCAATCGTGTTCTGAGCACCTATGATTCGGCCGACGGTGCGTTCGATGCCGACGCATGATCCGTCGGTGGTACTCGAGACCACGACGGGGCCGGACACGCTCGACGCGGTCCAGCGCACGCTCGACGCACTGTGGGCGGACCATGACATCGACGAGATGGTGCGCATCCACGTCGATCTCGCGGTCGGCGAGATCGCGGCCAACATCGTCGAGCACTCCGGCGGGGGTGACTCGGTCCGGTTGCGCATGGAGGTGACCCTCGACGCGGATGCGGTGCGCACGACCTTCTTCGACGACGGCCACCCCTCGCCGGTCGACCTCGACGAGGTCAGCATGCCCGAGGAGTTGTCGGACCGCGGTCGCGGTCTGGCCATCGCGCACCGGGTGCTCGACGAACTCGCGTACCGCCGCGACAGCGACGGGAACCACTGGACGCTGGTCCGCAGCCGCACCCCCTGATCGCCGACGTCGCATCTGCAAGAATCGAGCGATGTTGGTTCCCGAGAAGCCGGGGGGATTGCGGGAGCGCAAGAAACTGAAGACCCGCGCCACGATCCGGCGTGAAGCGCTGCGGCTCATCAAACAGCAGGGATACCACACCACGACCGTCGAACAGATCGCCGCGGCGTCCGACATCTCGCCACGGACCTTCTCGCGGTACTTCCCGACCAAAGAGGCCGTCCTGCTGTCGGATGACCAGATCGCCCCGATCATCGAGGCGTTCGTGGCCGCCCCCGCCGAACTGTCGGTCATCGACGCCTACCGGCATGCGGTCGAGACGACGTTCGGCGCGTTGAGCGATGACCAGCGTGAGGACGCCATCGTCGGGCAACGGTTGATGTACGAGGTGCCCGAGGCGCGCGGACTGCTCTACACCGAGTACATCCGGCTCATCGAGCTGATCACCGAGGCGCTGACCAAGCGTCCGAATCAGCCGGACGACCTGATCGAACGCCGCACGCTCGCCGGGGCGATCGTCGGGGTGCTGATCGCGGCCTCACACGACACCCCGCTGCCCGGCGATCCCATCTCGCAGCATCTGCGCATCCTCGACGAGAAGCTGAAATAGGCCCGCACACACGACGAGGGGCGCCCGTTCCGGGCGCCCCTCGTTGCGGTTGCCGCGTCAGCGGACGGTGACGTAGACGACGCGGTCGTCGTTGTCGTAGCGGACCGAGACGATGCTGGACTGGTCGAGCGGCTTGACCATGCCCTGGTGGTTGACCCGCACCGCGTAGCCGCGGTCGTCGAGCTGCTCGATGGTGTTCTGCGCGTTGCCCGGTCCGGCCGGGGCGGCCTGGGTGGGGGCGGCGAGCCCGAAGACGGCGGTGGCCAGTCCTCCGGCGATGATGGTGGCGAATCCGAGCTTGTTCATGTCCATCCCTCTTTCTTTCCCTCTGTCTCGTGGTGGTCTGATCTGGTAAACCCCCAGGTCAGGGATTTAATTCCGGTGGCAGTCATTGATCGACGAATGGCAGGATCGGTGCCCCGCACCGCTGACCGACCGGATGAACCCGCAGGTCAGGAAACGAAAGATCTTTGCCGAAATTGCATCATCAAACGACTTTGCCGCTATCGTCAGGTGACCACCGGCCGCGATGCCGAGGGAATTCCAGATGGCGTCGGGGGATGCATCTTCAAGGGGACAACGATGGATGCTTCGGCGTACGTGGGTCGTGTGGGCGGCTTGGCGGTGGCGTTGGGGGTGGGCGCCGCGGTGATGGTCGGAGCTCCTGGTACGGCGTTCGCCACGACCGGAGAACAGCCGTCGTCGCAGACGCCGTCCGACGAAAGCGCGAAACCTGCTGAGGGCGAGCAGGTTTCGGAGCCGCAGTCGAACCTCGACCAGAGCGAGGAGGGCGACCCCGAAGAGGGGGACGAGCCCGAGGGTCTCGAGGAGGAACCCGACGACGAGCCCGTCGTCGAGGAACCGGAAGTCGTCCAGGAACCGGTGGTCGACGAGCCGGTGGTCGAAGAACCGGTCATCGAGGAACCGGCGGTCGAAGAGCCGGTGGTTGAAGAATCCGCGGTCGAGGAGACCGTCGACGCCACCACCCTGCAGCGTGACTCACGCGACCGCGGGGGCGACGCGCCGCAAGCCCAGCAGGCACTGGAGCCCGAAGAGCCCGAAACCCTCACCGAGACCGGGAACCTCGCGCGCGCCGGCTTCGACGCGGAGGCGCAGAAGGTCGCCGTACCACCCGCCGACACGGCGCAGACCGTCCTTCTCGGGAACGTCGAGCAGGTGGTGCAGTCGGTGGTGCCGCAGGCCGGGGCGGCCGTCACGGCGTTCACCGCACCCAGTGCCGCCCGCAACTCGGCTCCGGTGATCAGCCGGCTGCTCGCCGCGTTCGGTCTGGGTTCGCTGCGCAATCTGCCGTCGCTGCCCACCCCGGCGTGGGCGCTGAGCGCTCTGATGGCGCTGGGCTCGCGGCGCGAACTCGACCGGTCGGTGACGACGCGGTCGGTCACGACGAGCAGCCCCACCGTGTCCCTTGCCGCCGCCGCGGCTCCGTACGACCCGGCGAAGGACTATGTGGTGACCCCGGTGTCCGTCAGCGGCAACACCGTCCGCATCACGAACGTCACCGGCCCGGGCGGTCTGAACAACACGATGACCCGCTTCGGGATCGGCGGCACCGACCTCGGGATCGTGTGGGACAACGGGATCAAGGACGATCCGACCACGGCGGTCAACGAACACCAGGTCCTCATCGCCTTCGGCGACACGTTCAGCAACCGCACCCCGGTCCGCACCGGCGTGTGGCGGATGAACACGCTGTTCCGCAGCACCGACACGATGCTGTCCAACGGTATGTACGTGGCCGACGGCATCCCGCACGACCCCGGCATGTACAGCGGCTCGCCGATGAGCGACCCGAACTTCTCGCGCGAGATCATCGGCAACTACCACTACGGCATCGGGCCCGAGGTGACGATGATCCCGACGGCGGCGATCTCGGTGCCCGGCGCGGGTAAGAACGGCGCGACCCGGCAGTACATCAACTACATGGCCGTGAAGAGCTGGGATTCGCCCGGCCGGTGGACGACGAACTACTCGGCCATCGCGTATTCCGACGACAACGGCCAGAACTGGACCGTGGTGCCGCAGTCGTCGGTACGTCCCGCGGCCGCGGGCCGCACGATCCTGCCGTTCGTCAACGGCGACCAGAACTTCCAGCAGGGTGCCTACGTCCGCAAGTACACCGTCGACCCGGTCACCGGTAAGCCGTTGAAAAATGCTGCGGGACAGGAGATCACCGACGGCTACATCTACTCCTACGGCACCCCGGCGGGACGCACGGGTACGGCGTACGTGTCGCGGGTCGCCGAAGCCGACATCCTCGACAAGACGAAGTACGAGTACTGGAACGGGACGTCGTGGACGCCGGGCAACCCGGCCGCCGCCAAGCCGATCCTGCCGTCGACGACCACCACGAGTTTCTTCGGGCTGGTCAAGACCACGACGTACCCCACGGTCAGTGAGATGTCGGTGCAGTACAACAGCTACGAGAAGAAATACATCATGTTGTACGGCGACAAGAACAACAACATCGTGATGCGCAAGGCCGATTCGCCGGAAGGGCCGTGGTCGGCCCCGATCACGCTGGTCACCGCGTCGAAGATGCCGGGGCTGTACGCGCCGATGATCCATCCGTGGTCGTCGACGGACAACGTCAGCGCCGAGGACCAGAAGTACCTGTACTGGAACCTGTCGACCTGGGACGACTACCAGGTCAAGCTGATGCGCACCGATCTGACGAAGGTGTAGCGCCACGGCCGCGGCGGACGACAATACGGATATGACGCGAAGGACGCTGGCCGCGCTGGCCGTCGGTGCCGCCGTGCTGAGTCTGCCGGCGACGACCGTGGCGCACGCCGCGCCGCCGGCGCCACAACCGGGTGCGGGGTGTGCCCCCGGGGTGGAGCGCGCGCTGTCGCACACCGCCGACGACACCGTCGTGCAGTGCAGCGCGGGCCGCTGGGAGGTGTACGCGGGACCGTACCCGTCGAGCGACCGCTGGTTCTCCGGCGGCGACGGTCTGGATCTGCACGGGCAGGGTATGCGCAACCCCGAGATGTTGTCGGGTCCCTGGACCGGGATCCCGCAGGACCCGGCCGCCCGCTGCCGCGCCGAGCAGGCCGCCGTGGTGAGCGCAGGCGAGGTGGGAGAACCCCAGGTCGCCGAGGGTGCGCCCGGCCAACCGCTGCGCTTCGAGGTGCTGCCGGTGATGTTCACGATCCATCTCAGCGGCGACTGTCTCTGGCAGGCCGGCTGACCGGCGGTCACGGGATCGTTGCCCGGGCGAACTTGAACCGCGCTCGCACAGCGGTATGGTCAGTCCGAATTGTGCAACCAGAGCGGGAAAGACCAGTGGACCTAGTACTCGGCGTGTCGGTGACCTCGACGGCGCTACGCTTCGTGCTCGTCGAGGGCGCGACAGGTGACGGCGCGACCGTCGACAGCGGAACGCTCGCGATGCCGGTCTCCGGCGACAGCCTCGACACGCTGGTCAGCGCGGTGTCCGGCGACGGCCCGTACGCCGCGGCGCCCGGGCACCGGCCGCTCGCGGTCGGTGTCACGTGGACCGACTCCGTCGCCGACCTGGCCGCCGCGCTGATGTCCGCCCTGACCGCCAGGGGCGCGCGGAACGTCGTCGCGCTCTCACCCGCGGAGGCTGCGGCCGCACTGAGCGCCGGACTCGGTGATCTGGCCGCCCAGAACGAAGTCGCCGTGTGCGTCACCGAACCCGACGCCGCGCTGCTCGCGGTCGTCACCGCCGACGCCGTGCACGTCGACCAGATCGCCCGCACGGACGCCGGCACGTTGGCCCGCCGGGTGCAGGAGACGGCCGACTCGACCGCGGTGTACCCCGAGGCGATCTACGTCCTCGGCTCGGCCGACGACGTCGACGCGGTGGTGGGCGCGCTCGCCGGTCAGGTGGCGGCTCCGGTGCTCTCCGCAGCGGAGGCGGACCTCGCGTTGGCGCGCGGTGCGGCCTTGGCGTCGGCACAGGGGTCCGTCGGGGTGGACGCCCCGCTGGCGCTGGCGCAGGTGCGCGGCGAACGGAGATCATGGCTGGGGTGGCGGGTGCCCGCGCTCGCCTCGGTGCTCGTCGCGGCCGTGGTCACGTTCGTGGTGTCGCTGTCGGTCGCGTTGGGCCTGGAGTTGACGCCGCAGATGCGGTCGGACGACGCGGCGACCCGACAGGTGGCCAGTGCCTCGGACCAGGCGAAGGCCGCCGTCGACGCACCGGCTCCCGAGGCGCTGCCGAAGGCGGCGCCGAAACCGGCCGCTGCGCCGCCTGCGCCCCAGGCGCCGCCGGCACCGCCCCCCGAGGCGGCCGTCCCCGTCGTCGACATCGCACCCGCGGCACCGGCCCCCGAGCCCGAGGTGGCCCCGGTGATCGAACCGGTCTACGCCGCACCCGAGGTGGCGCCGCCACCGGCGCCGGTGTACGTGCCCCCGGCCCCGCCGGTGTACGTGCCGCCCGCACCGGTCTATACCGCGCCGCAACCGGCATATGTGCCGCCCGCGCCCGTGGCCCCGGCGTACACACCGCCGCAGGCGGGCTACGTGCCGCCCGTCGCCCCCCAGCAGCCACGGTTACGCGACCGGATCATCGAGCGACTGCCGATCATCAACCGCTTCCACGAACCGCAGTATCCGTAACTAGGCGTCCTCGCGGCGGTCACGGCGGCGCAGCACCAACCCGGTCACACCGCACACCACTGCGATCGTCAGCGCGACGGTGGCGATGGTGAGCCCGGCGTGGCCCGCGGACGACTCCACTCCGAGCATCTGCGCGCGTCCCCAGGTGACCCACCCGATCAGAATCGCTTTGACGATCAGGATGAGCGAGACGATGCTCAACGCCGTGGCGGGCCGCATGGAACCGAGGGTAGGCGCGCCGGGCACTGTTAACGGGTCCGCGCCGCGGACCGATATGCCACATGGGGGGTTGTGACCGGGTCTTGGATCGTCTCGGTGAACGAGACGGCGGACCGATCCTGATGCGCGTGAGCGCTGGAAGGAAGACACGTATGAACCTCAAGAAAATCGGACTGACCGCCACCGTCGCCGGTGCCATGGGAGCCGCGGCACTCGGCCTCGGCGCAGGCACCGCACAGGCAGACCACGACGAGTGGTGGTGGGGGCCGGAGATCCCGCACGTCGGCGATTTCGTCGAGCTGCCGCCGCCCGGCCACATCGGGCAGATCACCCATGTGCCGCCGGGTCAGCTCAAGAAATGGGTTCCGGGTGCCCCGCCGCCCGGGCACTGGGGCTGGTAAGACCTCAGAAGATGGCCGCCTCGTCGTCGACGGGGCGGCCATCTCGTGTCTTGACGCCTGGTTCGTCACCTTTCCGTGACCTCGCCGTGACATAACGCGGGTTATTTCGTACAGTGCTGGGGTGGGTAAGCACTCGAAGCCCAGCCAGCACCGCCGGACATCGTCCTCGTCCCTGGTGCTGGCGTTGCTCGCAGCACCCGCGGCCGTGGTTCTCGCCGGCGGCGCCGACGTGCACCGCGATGCCGAAACCGCCGCCGCACCCGCCCCCATGCCACTGCCGCCGCCGCAACTCCCGCCGTACGACGTGCAGGTCGTGGCCTCGGGATCGATCGGCGGGCCGGCCGACCTGAAGGTGGCGCCACACGAGACGGTGTCGGTGGCCAACTGGAAGGTGGCCAACCGCGCCCAGTACCGGGCGCTGCCGGTCGGGGTCGCCCCCGAACAGGGGCTGCAGGTCAAGACGGTCCTGGCCGCCCGCGCGATCAGCGCGGTCTTCCCCGAGATCCAGCAGATCGGCGGCGTCCGCCCCGACGCCCTGCGGTGGCACCCGAACGGCCTGGCGATCGACGTGATGATCCCGAACCCCGGTAGCGCGGAGGGCATCGCACTCGGCAACCAGATTGTCGCGTACGTGATCAAGAACGCCGAGCGGTTCGGTATGCAGGACGCCATCTGGCGGGGCGTCTACTACACCCCCAACGGCCCGCGTGGCTCGGGTAACGGGCACTTCGACCACGTGCACATCACGACGACCGGCGGCGGATATCCCTCCGGTTCCGAGACGTATTTCCGCTGACGCAAATCTCAATTCGCGTCAATAAATAGCGATCTCTTTTTCGCGTCGTTTCGACGTCGACTCGGTACCGTGCACATTCATTTCCCTCGGTGAGCGTTATACAGACTCCGCACCGCAAACAGGGCGAGAGGGTCGAAAAATGTCATCAGCGGGCCGATCGGCAATATCGTCGTTGTTCGCATTGACGCTCGCCGCGGGGGCAGTGGGCCTCGCGCCGATATCACACGCGCAACTCGGTCCCGGTGGCTCGACGGTGTTGACGCTGGCGCCCGCGTTCAACGAGATGGCCTCCAATTGGCTGCGCGGGGAATTGTTCGCCGCCCCGAACGTGAAGGTCAAAGTGCCCTACACGAATTTCCCGAGTGCGACCAACACGCACAAGGGCGCGGACAAACTCAACGAGATGCTGCATGCATACCCGGGACCCAAGATCGTGGCCGGACACAGCCAGGGGGCGCAGGTGGCCGACGACTGGCTGCGGCGCTACGGTCCGACGAGCGACATCGACCCGGCCACCGTGCAATTCGTTCTCACGGGTGATCTGGAGAGCAAGTACAACGGTTGTGCGAACATCCCCGGCAGCGGCTGCGTCGCGGCCTACGGCGGAAACAACTTTCCCGACGACACCCCGTACACCGTGAAGGTGATCGCGCGTCAATACGACTACTTCGCGGACTGCCCAAACGACCTGTCGAATGAAACGGCCAAAAAGAACCGCAATGCCTCCCAGTTCGTCGGCGGTAAGGGCGAACTCAAGAGCGTGCACACCAATTACAGCAACATCGGTGTGAACGATCCCGGGAACAAGACATTCGTCGAAGGAAATGCCACGTACATCCTCGGCGCTCCGGCGACGTATTTCCTACCGATGGTGACGCAGAAATGGACGTCGAACGAGTCCAAAGTGGTGGAGGACGCTCAGTTGCGTCCGATCGTGGAAGCGGCCTACAACCGGCCCATGGAAGCACCACCGGCTCCATAGACCGGGCCGGATCGACCCGTTCGGGGGATATCGGCGGGTTTGGCACCCGAAAACGCGCGCTCTCCGTTTACGGTTTGGGGGTGCCAAACATGGATCGCCGTAACGCAATGATGATGTTCGGGTTCGGGGTGGCGGCTGCCGCACTCCCGGCCGCCCAGGCCGGGGCCCAGCCCGTGATCGGCGATGCCCCGCCCGGGCCGGGTGTGCCCGAGGCCGGCGTACCCGGTCTCCTGTTCTCCGATGAGTTCAACGGACCGGCCGGATCGCCTCCGAACCCCGCGTCGTGGTTCATCGTTCCGGCACGGGAGACCATTCGGAACCCCGTCGAATGGGACAAGCCCTTCAACATGGGCCGATACGTCACCGACCAGGAACACGTCTTCCAGGACGGGGCGGGCAACCTGGTCATCCGGGCCACCCGCGGGCCGGGCGCGAACATCCAGGAGAAGTACGCCAGCGCCAAGATCATCGGGAACTGGCGGGGCGGTGTGGGAACGACGTGGGAAGCCCGCATCAAGCTCAACTGCCTGACCGACGGCGCATGGCCGGCCTTCTGGTTGATCAACGACAACCCCGTGCGCGGTGGTGAAGTCGACCTGGTGGAGTGGTACGGCAACCGGGACTGGCCCTCGGGCACGACCGTCCACGCCCGGTTGGACGGCACGCAGTTCCAGACGCACAAACACCCCGTCGACGGGGACTGGCACACCTGGCGCATGACGTGGAAGCCCGAAGGCATGTACTTCTGGAAGGACTACGTGCCCGGTATGGAGCCGTTCTTCACCGTGCTGGCGAACTCCCTGCCGGAGTGGCCGTTCAACGATCCGGGCTACACGATGGCGCCGGTGTTCAACATCGCCGTCGGCGGCTCCGGTGGTCGCGAACCGGCCGGAGGCAACTATCCGGCGGAGATGCTCGTCGACTGGATCCGGGTCTTCTAGTCCCAACCCCGACACAATCGGAGCGCCATGTCCAACTACGGACCGCCGGATGACCGCGGGTACTACTCCGACCCTTCCGGGGGGTACGGCGGCCAGCGGCCGCCCGGCCCGCCCCCGGAGGAGCCGGTCCCGTGGTATCGCACGCCCGCGGCGATGTTCGCCGCGGGGATGCTCGTCACGCTGTTGCTGGCGTTGATCGTCTGGGCCGTCTTCGGTTCGGATTCCGACGAGGTGGACAGCACCGAGACGACCACGCTCACTCCGATCACCCCGACGGCGACGACCGCCCCGGCGACGACCACTCAGGCACCGGAGACCGAGACCGAGACGGTGACGATCACGGAGACCAGCACGCCGCCGCCGACCACCACGGCCGAGCCGAGCACGTCGACCAGTGTGGTCACCAGCACCACCACGAGCACGACGACCAGCACGACGACGGTCACGGTGACGGCTCCGCCGCCCGCGCCGTAGGGGTCTTACGAGGCGTCGGTGGTCGACAGCGGGTGACGTTCGACGGAGCGCCCGAGGACGACCTTCGCCGTGATGACGCCCAACTTGACCATCCCCAGGTACGTCGACGGGTTGAACATCGTCGGCCACACCGTGCGTGTTCTGTGCTCTTCGACGGGCCGGTCGGTGAATCGATCGCGCAGCCACCTCAGCGTCATGGGCGCCGACAGGGGATGCAAAAGCAGATGACCGCAGAACCGGTCGCGGTGATAGGTGACCGCTGCACCGACCCGTTCATACTCGGCCACGAGTGCGTCGACGTCGTCGACGCTGATGATCCCGTCGTGCACCGCCTGTATGACCAGCACGGGAGGCTTGGGCTTGGATTTGCCGAGCTTGGTCTCGTCGAAGATGTGGCGCACTTCGGGCAGCTCCCACAGCTCGTCGGCCGTCATGTCGACGTACGAACCGATGTCGACGTTGCGAAACCGCCAGACAGCCTGGGCCGTCGTCATCGTCTGCAACTGCTCGAGTAGCGCCTTGCCCTCGTCGGTCGCATGCTCGTCGACGACATTCTGTGCGCCGGGAAAGACCTGCGTCAGTGCGGAGATCATCAACGCGGCGAGACCGGCGAAGAAGCTGTTGTTGAGCCGGCGTGCCACACTCCCGGGGTCCCCTACCGGCGAACCCAGCACGGCACCCACGAGGTTGATCTCCGGGGCATACCGCTCACACAGTTCGGCCGCCCAGGCCGACGCCAAGCCGCCACCGGAGTATCCCCACAGACCCACCGGTGCAGACGGCGACAGATCTACTCGCTCGCTCCGCATCGCGGCGCGCAGACCGTCCAGAATCCGGTAGCCGGGCTCGACGGGAGCGCCCCACATGCCGTGGCAGCCCTCGTGATCCGGTACGCACACCGCCCAACCTTCGGCCAGCGCGGCGACCACCAAGAGGTACTCGGCTTGAACGAATGCACCGATCGGTCGTGCGCCGCGCCGCATGGCGAACGAGGGGAAACAGCGTGACGCCACGGCGTCTATCGCGCACTGGTAGGAGAGCACCGGAGTGTCGGATTCGCGCTGCGCCGGCACCAGCACGGTCGTCACGGCGACTTCCGGTTCCTCGTGCAGATTCGTGGTGCGGTACAGCAACTGGGTGGCACTGACGGGTTGTGGGATGAGACCGAGAAATCCGATCTCCACGTCGCGCGACCGCAACACCGTGCCCGGTTCCGCGTCCTCGTAGCCCTGCGGGGCCCGGTAGAAAGGGTCGTCATCGGGGGAGATCGGGTTCTCGCCGCGTCGCAGCCCGTCGTGCGGGACACTTGCGACGCTCGCCGCCGCGAAATACTCATCCATCGGTGTGGCGCCTCCTTGGCGTTCTGCTGCCTTAACCATTACCCGCGGTACCGGGAATCAACCCTCGGTTTGGTGATCCGCACGGCGGTCCGATCGCGACGACGAGTGTCGTCATGTGAAGTCAGATCGCAGGCTACAAGTGCCCGCGCTCGGTCGAACCCCTTGGCGGACAGACGTGGCTGCACGCCATGACGGCCGCCTCGAGGTGTGGACCACCGCAACGAGGCCGGAGTGCGGTTGCCACCGCGCGATCCCTGTTCCCCCGTAATAATTGTTCGAGCAACCTGTTTCGCGCGACGGGCAAACACGTGCGGCAGGTGTCCTCATCGCCCCACACAGCGCGCGAGTGGAGCCCGTCCGCCGAAGTGCAGGCAATGGGGCTGGACCGCGAAATCCAGGCGATCTACGGATTCGTCAAATCTCGAATGTCCGCCTCGTAGAATTCGGTACGCCGCGGTCCGGGAGAGATCGAGGGAGGCCTCTGATGATCCGGGTCTTGACTTTTTGTCGTGCATTCGTCGTGGCGGCACGCCGTGGATCAGCAATATCGCCGTCCCTTCTCGGTGGGCATAAGCGCTCTCATCCCCTTTGCCGGTGAGTACAGGAATCGAGGAAATCATGACCACGAACGAACACCCCCCGTTGTTCCGGCATCTCTGGAAGTCCACCCTTGCGTCCGGCGTGCTGGCGGTGATCGTCGGCGTCTTGCTGCTGGTGTGGCCGGGCATCTCGATCCTCGTCGCAGCCGTCCTGTTCGGCGCCTACTTGCTGATATCGGGCTTCACGCAGGTCTTTTCGGCCTTCAGCCGGCACGCTGCGGACGGTAGCAGGGTGCTGCTGTTCGTCAGCGGCGCGGCATCGCTGATTCTCGCGGTGTTGGCATTCCGGCACTTCGGCGACGCCATCCTGCTGCTTGCGATCTGGATCGGCGTGGGCTTCGTCTTGCACGGCGTCGCGACCACCGTGTCGGGCATCAGTGATCGCGGCGGGTCCGGGCGTGTCTGGCAGATCGTATCGGGGGTGATCGCCGTCATCGCCGGCATCGTGGTGATGGCGTGGCCGTTCACCTCGCTGGCCAATCTCGCCTTGATCGCCGGTATCTGGTTGATCATCACAGGCGTGGCAGAGGTGGTCGCCTCGTTCGGCATCCGACGGGCTTCCAAGAACGTGGCCGAGTTCCGCGAGGCACGAAGCGACGCGCGGGCCTCGTCGGCGGGTCCGATGTTCAACCCGGGATTGAGCGGCACCGCCTGATCAACTTCGGAGCCACGGGACTCCGGCTCAGCTTCACCGCCGAGGTGCTGTCCTCGGCCGCACATTCCACACGGTTCGGGAACCCGCACGGCGGGTAAGCGGCGTCAACCGACAAAGAAACGGACGCCGATCCACGTGCCACCTGAACCGCCCGGCCCACCGACGACTCGACCGTCGCGGATCGTGGTGACCGGTGCGTCGGGCAACGTGGGAACCGGGGTCCTGCGCGCGCTCGCCAGGCAGTTGCCCGATGCCGAGGTCGTGGGGGTGTGCCGGCGACCTCCCACCCACGGTCAGCCCTACGAGCGTGTGCGGTGGCACGCCGTCGATCTGTCCGCGCCGAGCGCCGCCGCCGACCTGGAACTCGCCCTGCGCGGCGCAGACGTCGTCGTCCACCTCGCGTTGGCCGTGCACCCGGTGCGCGACGAGGACTACCTGTACCGGGCCAATGTCAGGGGCACGCAGGCACTGCTGGACGCCATGACGGCCGCCGGGGTGGGGCAGCTGGTGTACGCCTCCAGTCTCGGCATCTACGCGCCCGGCTCAGGACCGCCGGTCACGGAGGACTGGCCCACGACCGGCCAGGCCACGTCGGTCTACAGCAGGCACAAGGTGATGGTGGAGCGGATCCTGGACCGGTTCGAGCTCGACCACCCCGAGGCCACGGTCTCCCGGTTCCGTCCGACCGTCGTGGTGCAGCGCGAAGCCGCATGGCTGATCAAATCGCTGTACCTCGGTCCGCTGGTGCCGACATCGGTCCTCGGGCTGCTGCGACGTCGTGAGCTGCCCGTCCTTCCCGTTCCCGGGCGGCTGGAACTGCAGTTCGTCCACGCCGACGACGTCGGCGATGCGGTGGTCCGGCTGATCACGCAGCAGGTTCGCGGATCGTTCAACATCGCGGCCGATGTGCTCGACACCGCTGCGCTCGCCGCCCTCGTCGGCGCGCGTCCGGTCACCGTTCCCCCACAGGCGGTGCGGACCCTCATCGCCGCGTTGAGTGCCGTACGCGTCGTGGCCCTGACACCCGGGTGGTACGACGTGGCGTTCAAGACCCCGCTGATGGACACGTCGAAGGCCCGCCGAACGCTGGGCTGGACACCGGCGTGGTCCTCGACGGACAGCGCGCGGGAGCTGATTGAAGGTCTGGCGGACGGGGCCGTGGGCACCAGCGAGGCCATGGGGTGGGAGCTGCGGCCCCGCAGGGACGTCCGCGGCGCGATCGATCGTGCGCACGATGTGACCCTCGGCGTGTGGGGTGCGCTGGCTGTGCTGCGCGCGGTCGGCGGGCGCCGAGCCCGCGCCGTGGATGCGGCGGTGGTGGCGTCGAACCTGGCCAGCGGGACACCGATGGCACTGGACCGGGTCTTCGAGCGGCGCACCGATCCGGTCGCGCTGCTCGCACCGGTTGCCGTTGTCGCCGCGCTGGGCGCGACGGTGCGCGGTGGGTGGCCGGCCGTCGCCGCCACCGGCGTCCTGCAGGTGCTCCGCGTGTCCGAACGCAGGCGACGCGCGACGAAACTCGTGAGCGACGCCGAGTTTTCGGCCGCGTCCCCGGGGTAAAGCCCCCCCGATGGATGAATCCACCGCAGCGTCCGACGTGGTCGTGGTGACGGGCGCCTCCAGCGGGATCGGCGAGGAGACCGCCCTGCGCTATGCGGGGCGTGGCGCACGACTGGTGCTGGCCGCACGCAACGAGGAGGCGTTGCAGCGGGTCGCGGACGAGTGCCGCGCGGCGGGCGCCGAGGCGGTGCTGGCCCGGGCCACCGACATCGGCGTCTGCGGGGAGGTCGAGGCGCTGTTCGACACCGCCGCCGACCGCTTCGGCCGGATCGACATCGTGGTGCAGTCGGCCGCGATCACCGCCTTCGGCCGGTTCGAGGACGTGCCCGCCGGCGTCTTCGAGAGCATCGTGCGGACGAACCTCATCGGATCGGCGAATGTGGCGCGGTGCGCTCTGAATCGCTTCCACGAGACCGGGCGCGGGCATCTGGTGCTGATCGGATCACTGCTCGGGACCACGGCCGCGCCATTCCAATCCGCGTACGTGGCAAGCAAATTCGCACTCAACGGGTTGGTGCGGACCCTGCGTCAGGAGAATCGCCACCTATCCGGGATCAAGATCCACGGCGTCTACCCGGGCCCGGTCGACACCCCGGTCTACAACACCGCGAGCAACTACTTCGGCCGCACGCCCCGGGTGCCACCCACCGCGGTCAAGCCGTCGACCGTGGTATCGGCGATCGTCCGCGCCACCGATCGCGGGCGGTCGAGCGAACGTCAGGTGGGTCTGTTCAACCGGCCCGTCATCGCGATGTACCGCCTGGTGCCGCCGGTGTACGACGTGCTGATGGGAGCGTTCCTGCGCACCTTCGGCTTCACGTCCGAAGCGACGGAAGCGCACCACGGCAACGCGTTCGCCCCGAGGGGCTGAAGGTTGCAGGTCATCACGCTCAGTTGCTGGTGCTTCCGGAATCGTTCTTGCCGTTCGACTTGCCGGCGGTGCCGGAACCGCTTTTCCCGTTCGACTCGCCGGCGCGGCGTGGACGGTCGTTCGCCACCCCGCTGCTCGGGCGCGGTCGGTCGGGAGCTTCAGCTACGGAGTTCGTGGTGGACACCGACCTCTTCACCGTGGCGGCAGGCGATGGTTCGACGACCGGATCGCGGGCGATGTTCTGCTCAGGCGCCGGCGGGATCGGCGACGAAGGCACCGGGTTCACGACGTCCGGTACCGGTAGGTCGGCCGGCGCCGATGGTCCGGTCCCCGCGGGTGTCGACAGGTCGGGAGCTGACGGCGCCACCATGGTCTGGACCGGGGCCGGCGGCGGCGTCTGGTCCGGCAGGGTCACCGACGGGGCGCCGATGCCGTAGGCGTCCTGCCCGGCCACACCGGCAGGCGGTGTGCCCGGTTCGCGCATGTGGAGGACGTCCTGGACTCCGTATGTCAGTCCGGCAGGGATTGCATGCAGGAGACTGGTGCCGAAGGTGAGCGGGTCCGGGAAGTAGTGGAAGTCGGCCGGCGTGGGCGCACCGGGATTGACGGTGCGGTCGTACCCGGCCTCTACCAGCACGCGCAGGATGGGATCCAGAATGTCGACCGCGATGGGGCCGACCACCGGTATCCAGGTCAGCGGCGTCAGAAGCGGCAGAGGGTACGTCGGGATCAGGTAGTACGCGGTGTCGCCGTACGTGCCCTGGAACACCGCTTGGCTCATGTCGACGGAACCGTAGTCGGGGTGCACGAAGATCTGACCCGCGAATGCGTTGGCGACAGCGAGGATGTTCAGAGGATTGGTCGGGAAATCGGCGAACAGGTCGTACTGACGTGCGATGTCGTACGTCGTGATCTCGCCCGGGGCCGCGCCCGCCGTGGTCGTCGGGGTGGGGCCGGTGAACGAGACGTCGAGGATCGGCAAGTAGGCCCCGTCGAAGCGCGACATCAATCCACCGTTGGGGCGACTGCCGTTGCCGAGGAGCACGAAGGTGACGTCGGGCGCACCTGCTGGATTGCTCGTCCAGTACTCGTTGAACTCGCGCTTGTAGATCGTCGCGACCTGGGCGCCCTGGGAGTAGCCGAAGAAGACGCTTCCGTCCTCGACCTCGCCAGGTACCGGCAGTGCTTCCACGCCCTGTCTCACCGCGTCGTCGTACTTGGGGTCGGCGAAGTAACCGTCGGAGAACGGCCAGAAGCCGGCCGGGTAGTCGACCACGACGATGGCGTCGGGCGGATTGGCGACGGTCCCGTTGACATACGGCATCGCCAGTTCCTCGGGCGTGGGGTTCCCGTGGCAGAACGGCAGGCAGAAGGGAACCCCGTAGTCGGTTCCCCGGATGATGTAGGTCGACGCTGCGAGCGTGAAGACCAGGCCGATCGTCGAGACGAGCGCCAACAGGACGGTGCCGAGGGCGACGAGTAGAGCGACGCCGGCGCGAAGAAGAACTCGCATGTGAAATCAATCCCCAGAGCAGTACCCGAGTGAGTGCCCGCCTCCCGCGAGCAACCACACCACTGCGCAGCACAATACCCAAACGTCGATCAATATCACTAGAGCTGATTCACAGCAAATCGACAACCGGGAGGATGTGCTGGTCAGGCGCCCCGCTCGATTGACTCCGTGATCTCAACGGTGCCGAGTGTCACGGCGCCGGTCACCGGATCTACCGCGGTGCCCGCTGAGTGGAACACCGGTGACTCTCAACGCGACACGTCGATCGAATAGCCGCGTGACTGCAACCCGCGAATCGACCGAGGCTCCTCGCCTGCGCATCTCCATGGGTCTTCCGACCCTGTTTCCTCACGGGCGGGAGACCGAGCTCGCGTGGTACCGCAAGATCGACGAAGGGCCGTGGGCGGCCTGGTCACCTATGAGCGGCTCGTCTATCCGGACAGCTGGTCGGTGGTCCCGCAACTCGCCGCCGCGGCTGCGCTGACCGAGCGCGTGCGGCTGTGGACCGACGTGGTCGCGCTCCCGATGCGCAACCCCGTCCTGTTCGCCAAGGACCTGGCGACCATCGACGTCCTGTCCGGTGGGCGCCTGACGCTCGGTGTCGGGATCGGCGCGTGGGACGAGGACTACCTGGCGGTCGGCAGCCCGCTGGAACGGAAACGTCAACGCATGGACGAGGCGGTCGGGGTGATGCGCGGCGTGTGGGCCCAGGAGCCGCCCGTCGAGGGACACCTCCCGGTCGGGCCCGCACCGGTGCAGCCCGGAGGCGTCCCGCTCGTCGCCGGCGTGGTCGGTCCGAAGGCCCTCGCCCGGGCCGCGAAGTGGGCGGCCGGGGTGAGCGATCCGGCGCATTCTCTGCACTTCGACCCGCAGGGGTTGGCCGCGCAGCGGGAGCGGGTCATCCAGGCGTGGCGGGCGGCGGGTCGGGCGGAGCGGCCGCACTTCTCGGCGCCGGTCTGGTTCGCGCTCGGACCCGACCCGCAGACCCAACTTCGGGAGCATGTGAAGGACTTCTGGGACCAGGAGGTCGACGCTCTGGGAACCGAGTCCTACGTGACGGCTCCGGACGCAGGGACGCTGAACTGCGGAGCATCCGGCCTCCTCGCCGCGGTGAACGGCGCGCGCGAGGCCGGTCTCGACGAGCTGCGGCTCATTCCGTCGACCGCCGATCCCGACGAGATCGATCGGGCACGTGAGGTGCTCGGCATCTGACCCGGCTGGCAGTTACGGTTTTACGTTCGAGACAATTTTCGCCAGCAGAGGTGACCGCCTCACCGTGAGTTTGGGTTGTTGACCAGCGACGCGGCGGAAAGCAGCACCTGAGCAGTGTCGAAAGTTACTTGCGAACGCAAATGGTGGTGGGCTTGTCACCACCGTTGGGTTTGCTGTAACCGCAACGCTGCTATGTTTCGTTGGCAAGTGACGTCCCGGGGCCAAGCGCTCCCTTCAATTTCATACGACTGCGCGCGGCGGTGGTCGCGACGCGAGGAAGCGAGCGCCATGACCATCAGCGGCATTCCGAGCGTCCTGGCGGCGGTGGCCCCGGCCCGTCCGCACACGACGGTGCTCGCCCAGCACATCGGCCGCGTCGGCGCGCTGGCGGTGGCGCTGGGAATCGGCGTGGCCGTGGTCGCGTCGCCGGGCGTGGCCTTCGCACAACCCGGTACGGAGAACTCGTCGTCGGTGGGCGACAACGACACCGCTGAGGCGTCGCCGGATGACCGGGACGGCAACGACATTCAGTCGGCTGAGGGTGCGGACCCGGATGTGGATCCGGACGAGAACGACGAGGACGAAAACGACGAGGACGACGAGGAACCGGTGGCCCTTCCGGGCGACGACGGCGAGCCGGTGGACCCCGCGGACGATGACGACGACGCCGAACTGGAACCGCCCGGCGATGACGACGACGGCACCGTGGTAGACGACGGAACGACCACGCCCCCTCCGCCGGTGGTCGTCCCGGATCCTCCCGTCACAGTGACGCCCCCGCCTTCGGACCACCCGCCGATCGGCGATTCCCCAGACGATCCGATCGATCGCGGCGGCGCGGTCACCAAGAGGGCCGATGACGTTCCCTCGCCCAGCGACACAACAACTCTCATCGTGTCGAACGACGAGCCCCCCGTCTCGGCAGAGGTCGCCGACACCCTGACGTTGTCGACCGACGCCGATCCCGCGGCATTCCGCACCACCGCGAATGACCTCGGCGAGCAACCGCCGACCGCGGCGCCCGTGTCACCGACCCACAACCTGATCGCGCTTCCGGTCCGCATCGCCCACACAGTCGTGGGAGCGTTGCTCGCGCCGTTCCTGGCCCCCGCCGGGCCTGCGCCCGCCAACCCCCCGTTGTTGTGGGCGGTACTCGGTTGGGTGCACCGCGAACTGGAGCGAACGTTCTTCAACCGCTCTCCGGTGCTCGGGCAACCGGGCGCCACGCAGCAGGACGGCGTCGTCGTCACCGGAACCATCACCGCCACCGACGCCGATGGCGACAAGATCGCCTACTCCGTCGCGCCGACGACAGCACAGGGCGGAACGGTCGTCATCGACCAGCAGGGCCGCTTCACATACGTTGCGCCACAGACCTGGAACGGTGTCAGCCCGCTCACCGACACCTTCACCGTCAAGGCCACCGACCGCGGTTTCCACGTCCACGGACTGCGGGGTCTGTTCTTCGGTGGTGGGCACACGTCGACCCGCGACGTCACGGTCACCCTCGCCCCCCGGGCAACGGGCGTCACCGACACCTGGACGATCACCGCGCCGGACGCGACCAGTCGCACCGCGGTCGGACCCGACGGGACCATCGCGATCGCCAGCCGCACCGGCACCGGCACGGTGAACGATCCGTACCGGGTGACCGTCAAGGTACTGCGGCCGGGTCAGGACGTTCCGGTCGAATCCAGCGCCGCCGGTGACTTCACCTTTCAACCCTCAATCGCCGTGCTGACGGATGGGACGGTCGCCTACTCCACCGTCGTGCGCTCTGCCGACGGCGGGGTCCCGAGCACCACCACGACCGTGATGCGGCCGGGCGAAGACGCGGTAGCCCTCACCGCGCCGGGTGAACCGCTCGGCGGCGTGTACTCCGCGGGCGGCACGGGCTATCAGATGACGCGCATCGCGACCGCGGGCGCACCCACCCACGTCCGGGTGACCGTGGTGAGCGCCGATCAGCCGCTGCAGACCTACGTTCACACCGGCGACCTCACCACCCAGCCGCAGATCGCCGTCGACGGCACCGTCCACTACACGCTCGTCGAGCCCGGCGTGGCGGGCGCGCCGTCGAGTACCCATCTGGTGCTGATGCGTCCGAGCGGCATCGTCACCCGCGACGGGGTGGGTCTGGGAGGTACGGCCATCGGCGACGACGGGACCGTCGCCTTCGTCGAGTGGACCGGCACGGGCACCGACGAGGACCCGTTCGTCACCTTCCTGAACGTCCTGCGCCCGGGGGAGCAGGCGTCCCGGACGCCGGTCGCAGGGGCGCCCGGATCCGCGGTCGTCGGTCCGAACGGGACCGTCGCCTATGTCGCGACCACCGGTGCAGGCACCGCGCTCGATCCTGCGACCACCACGGTGACGGTGTTGCGGCCCGGACAGGATGCCATCGAATCGCATTCGACGGGAACGCTCTTCGCTGTCGACGCGGCGGCCGACGGCACGGTGGTTTACAGCACGGTCGTGCTCGACGACGGCTCGGGCGGCATCTTCGGCCCGGGCTCGAGTACCACCACCGTGCTGCGACCCGGGCAACCGGAGATCTCGCACACCGCGCCGACGACCAACCGCATCTACCCGCTGGTGAACGCAACGGGGACCGTCCTGGTGACCGATGTGCTCGGCACCGGTGCACCCCACGACCCGGTGTCCACCACGCTGACCATCTACCGCCCTGGTGAAACGCCCGTCGTGGTCGTAATTCCCGGTCCGCCCGTGGGCAAGGGCCTCGGCGCCGACGGCACCGTGACCTACGCGGCGTCCACCGATTCGGGATCGACGTTCACGGTGCTCCGTCCCGGCCAATCCGCGGAAACCTTCACCGCCCCGGGTGGTCCGTGGGCCAACCCATTGATCACCGCTGACGGCACCGTCGTCCACACGTCGCGGGAGAGTTCCACGATGGCGTACTTCACGATCATGCGCGCCGGTGAACCCGCCGTCACCGTCGACACGCCCGGTCTGGTCGCCAACGGGCCGGTGATCGGACCCGACGGCACGCTCTACCAGGTGACCGACGATCGGGTGCTGGGGCGCACGAACCTGACGATCGTGACCACTTCCGGGGAGGTGAGCAGATTCGACTTCGCGGGCAGCAACCCACGTCTGGCGATCGACCCGGCCGGCGGCAAGGTCGTTCTCGTGACGTCGACCCGTACCGGCGGGATCGAGACACTCACCGGCCACGAGATCACGGTCGTGACGGGCGGCGCTTCGTCGGTGTAGCGGCTCAGGCGTGGAGCCGATGACGGGAATCGAACCCGCGTATTCAGCTTGGGAAGCTGATGTTCTGCCATTGAACTACATCGGCCTGGCCAGCTGACGCTGGTGATCACGGAGATTATCACCCGGAGCCGATACTCTCGTCGGGTGCTGCTCTCCGATCGTGACATCCGGGCCGAGATCGACGCAGGACGGCTGGCTCTCGATCCGTTCGACGACAGCCTGGTGCAGCCCTCCAGCATCGACGTCCGCCTCGACACGCTGTTCCGGGTCTTCAACAACACCCGCTACACCCACATCGACCCGGCCAAGCAGCAGGACGAGCTGACCAGCCTCGTCGAACCGTCGCCCGGCGAGCCGTTCGTCCTGCACCCCGGCGAGTTCGTCCTCGGCTCGACCCTCGAAACGTGCACCCTGCCCGACGACCTGGCCGGCCGCCTGGAGGGCAAGTCGTCCCTCGGGCGGCTCGGCCTGCTCACCCACTCGACGGCCGGCTTCATCGACCCCGGCTTCAGCGGCCACATCACCCTCGAACTCTCGAACGTCGCCAACCTGCCGATCACGCTGTGGCCCGGCATGAAGATCGGCCAGCTCTGCCTGCTGCGCCTCACCAGTCCCGCCGAGCACCCCTACGGCAGCGCCAAGGTCGGCTCGAAATACCAGGGCCAACGCGGGCCGACGCCCTCGCGGTCGTACCAGAACTTCATCAAGCTGAGTTGACCCTGCGCTCAGGGCGCGAACGTGCGAGAAATCGACGCCGTGAGCGCAGAGTCAACGGCGAAAATCCTTGAACCGACAGGCGCCTGTCGCCGTTGTTCCGAGTAGGGTTTTCCGTACGCGATCAGCTAACGCCGTTGCGTGTAACGACTCGGCAGGTCGCGCCGATGAAGGTTCTAGTTGAGGGCTCGTTCGGTTCGGGCGCGCCACGGCCATATTGACGCTATAGCAAACTTTTGGAGGGCTTGGTGGACATCGTACTTGGTGTCTCGATGACACCGACGACGGTCCGCATGGTGCTGGTCGAAGGCGTGAAGGCTGACGGAGTGACCGTCGACCACGATGTCTTCGACATCAACGCGGTGGAAGGCTCAGCAACCTCGAGCGCGGCCGATCAGGTCGTCGCCGCGGTGCTCGGCACGCAGGAAAGCGCCGCCGCGGGCGGCCACCACCTCAGGTCGGTGGGCGTGGCGTGGAGTGACCACGCCTCGGCGGCCGCCCTGCGCGACACGCTCACAGCACGCGGCATCGAAGACGTCATGCTCGTTTCCGAGGGCCACGCCGCCGCCTCGCTGGCGCAGGCGGTCGGCCGCGCCGTCGGGTACGCCACCACGGCCCTGTTCTTCATCGACCGTGACACCGCGACCCTGTCGGTCGTGCAGACCGACGACGGCTCCGTCACCAAGGTGCTCAGCCGCAGCCTGCACAGCACCGACGCGATGGCCGTCCTGACCGAGATGGCCGCCGCCGTCGACGCGCAGGACTCGCCCCCGCAGGGCATGTTCGTCGTCGGCTCCGGTGTCGACGTCGGCGAGGTCAAGGCGCACCTCGGGCGCCTGCTGTCCCTGCCCATCAGCGCCCCGGACGAACCAGAACTCGCGCTCGCCCGCGGTGCGGCGCTGGCATCCGCCCACGCGCCGGACTTCGAGGCCTCGACCGTCGGGCTGGCCTACTCGCAGGATCCCGAGGACGGGACCACCGCGGGCAGCGCGTACGCCGCGTTCGGCGCCGCCGCCACGCAGATGGCGCCGGTCAGCAGCGCCGCCGCCGCCCCGCCGATGGTGTTCGCCGAGCCCGACGCCGTCCCCACCCCGGCCGACGACGAGAACCGCAAGCCGTTCCTGCTCGTCGGCAGCGCGCTGTCGTCGATCTTCGTGGTCGGCGTCGTCGCCCTGGTCATCTCGCTGGCCGTGAACATCCGCCCCACCGCCGACCAGCGGCCCAGCCCCGCCGAGGCCGCCATCGTGCCGAGCGCCGAGGCGCCTCGCCCGGCGCCCGCGCCGGAGGCCCGGCCGGTGGTCGCCCCGCCCGCCCCGCCGGCCGAGACCATCAAGGCCCCGGTTCCCGTCGTGCGCGAGGCCCCGGCCCCGGTCCCGGCGGCGCCGCGCACGGTGTACGTCGAGAAGGTTCCCGTGCCTGCGGCACCCGCCCCGGCGCCCGCGCCTGTCCCGGCAGCGCCCCCGGCGCCCGTGCCCGCCGCACCGCCCGTGCCGGTTCCCGCGGCGCCGGTGCCCGCCCCCGTCCCGGTCCTGCCTGCGCCCGCGTACCGGCCGCCAGTGGTGCTCCCACCGCCGGTCATCCGGCTCCCGCGTCCTGCGCTCCCGCCGATCTTCCGCGACGACGACGAGCCCGAACGCCCGTCGTGGCCCAATCCGTGGCAGCCGAAGCCGCAGAAGCCGCCGCAGCAGGACGACGACTACTGGCCTCAGCGTCCGACCATCCCGACTGTGCCGCAGGCGCCGAGGCCTGTTGTGCCGCAGGTGCCGCAGGTGCCGCAGACGCCCTACGTGCCCTCGGTGCCCCAGGCGCCGTCGAACCCGTACTACCCGCCGTCGAGTGGTTCGGGGTCCGGGCCGAGCCGTGGTGACTACGGGTCCGGATCCGGCGGCTCGTACGACGACGGCGGATCGTCGTCCGGCGGCGAGGATTCGCTGTGGCCGTTCCCGTCCTTCGGCGGCGGTGACTAGCGGACGGTAGCGTCTCCGGCCATGTCGCCGGTGTATGCGCTGAACCTGTTCGACGTCGCGGACCGTGACGAATACCTGGCCTACGCGCGGCGCTCACCCGCCGCGGTGGCCGCCCACGGCGGCCGCGTCGTCGCGCTCGGCAAGTTCCGTGAGTCGGTGACCGGTGACATCGCACCCCGCCAGGTGCTGATCCTGGTCGAGTGGGAGTCGAAGGACGCCTTCGACAGCTACCGCAACGACCCCGACCTGGCCGATCTGCACCCGCACCGCGAGGACGGTTCGTCGGCCTACGTCTGGCATCTGTTCGACCGCTTGGACGATCTGCGGCCCGTCCTTAAGCTCGAGTGATGGTGGACGACTCCTCGCGCGTGACGGTTCGGCAGCGGGTGCGGTGGCTGGCGCTGCATGGTTTCGTCCGCGGGATGTCCCGGATCGGAATGCGCCGCGGCGACCCGCAGGCACGGCTGATCGCCGACCCGACCGTCCGCGCCGACCCGGCCGCATTCGCCGACGAACACCGGGCGAAGGGACCCGTGATCCGCGGGCGCGTCGGCCTGATCACCTTCGACCACGCCGTCGCACACGAACTGCTGCGCTCGGACGACTTCCGGGTGTCGTCGCTCGGCGGCGAACTGCCCACACCGCTGCGCCGGGTGATCGACCGCACCGACACCGGTCTGCTGCACCCCATCGAACCGCCGTCGCTGCTGTCCATCGAGCCGCCCGACCACACCCGCTGCCGCAAGCTGGTGTCGTCGGTCTTCACCACCCGCGCCGTGGCCGCCCTGCGCGACGGGGTCGAGGCCACCGCGCAGCAGCTGCTCGACGACCTCGAACGCGACGCCGCCGGCGCCGGGCCCGTCGACATCGTCGCGCGGTACTGCTCACTGTTGCCGGTGTCGGTGATCAGCGACGTGCTCGGGGTGCCCGACGCCGACCGCGCCGAGATCCTGGGCTACGGCGAACTCGGCGCGCCCAGCCTCGACATCGGACTGAGCTGGCGGCAGTACCTGCAGGTGCACAGCGGCATCGTCGGGTTCAACGCCTGGCTGGTCAACCACCTCGAGAACCTACGCCGCAACCCCGGCGACGACCTACTGAGCCAGCTCATCTCCGCCACCGAGGACGGGGCGGGTCTGAGCGAACGGGAACTGCAGGCGACGGCCGGGCTGGTGCTCGCCGCCGGGTTCGAGACCACCGTCAACCTGCTCGGCAACGGCATCAAGATGCTGCTCGACCACCCGGAGCAACTGGCCACACTGCGTGAGCGCCCGGACCTGTGGCCGACCGCCGTCGAGGAGATCCTGCGGCTGGACTCCCCGGTGCAGATGAGTGCACGGGTGGCCAAGAAGGACGTCGAGGTCGCGGGTGTGCCGGTGCGCAGCGGCGAGCTGATCATCATCCACCTCGCCGGAGCCAACCGCGACCCCAAGGTCTTCGACGATCCGCACCGCTTCGAAATCGAACGCGACAACGCGGGCAAGCACCTGTCGTTCTCCGGGGGCAGGCACTTCTGCCTGGGCGCCGCCCTGGCGCGCGCCGAGGGGGAGGTGGGGCTGCGGGCGTTCTTCGACCGGTTCCCCGACGCCGAACTCGCGGGGGCGGGCCACCGCCGCGACACCCGGGTGCTGCGCGGGTGGTCGACTCTGCCGATCGCGCTCGGAACCGCGCGCGCCGCGCTAGGTTCGTGACGTGGACTTCCGGGCGGCGCTGCTCGAGCAGACCAACGGTTTCGGCGAACTGATCGCGACGGGCGATCCGGCGACGCCGGTGCCCACGTGCGGGGAGTGGACGCTCAAACAGCTGTTCCGCCACGTCGGCCGCGGAAACCGTTGGGCCGCCCAGATCGTCGCCGAACGGCGCCACGAACCCCTCGACCCGCGCGAGGTGCGCGACGGCCGGCCCCCCGAGGATCAGGCGGGCGCCCTGGAGTGGCTGCGCGACGGTGCCCGGCTGCTCGTCCACGCGGTCGACGGCGTCGGATCGGGCACCAAGGTCTGGACCTTCCTCGGCCCGCGTCCGGCCGGCTGGTGGGTGCGCCGTCGGGTGCACGAGGTCGCCGTCCACCGCGCGGACGCGGCCCTGGCGCTCGGCCAACCGTTCGACGTGCCGCCCGAGCTGGCCGCCGACGCGCTCAGCGAATGGATCGAGTTGGCGGCGGTGCAGGCCGGCCGCCACGGTCTGCCCATCGAGCGGGGCCTGACGCTCCACCTGCACGCCACCGACGACGTCCTCGGCGGAGTCGGGGAGTGGATGATCACCAGCACCGAAGAGGGCATCGACTGGACCCACGAACACGGCAAGGGGGACGTCGTGGTCCGGGGGCCCGTCACCGACCTCCTGCTGGCGGTGACACGGCGTCGCACGTTGGCCGACAGCGGCCTCGAGGCGTTCGGGAGAACCGATGTCTGGGACCGGTGGTTGGAGAAGACGCCGTTCTGAAGTGGCGTACCTTCACGGACATGACCACATCGGAGATGGCGACCGTGCTCGCGTGGCACGACGCGCTCAACGACCGCGACGTCGACACGCTGCTCGAACTGTCCAGCGACGACATCGAGATCGGCGACGCCCACGGGGCGGCCCAAGGCCATGCGGCACTTCGGGATTGGGCACAGGCAGTCGACGTGAACGCCGAACCCGGCCGGATCTACATCCGTGACGGCGTGGTCGTCGTCGAACAGCAGATCACCTCGGTGACCGGGGAGACCGGAACCGCGGCGGCCGCGTTCCGGGTCGTCCACGACAAGGTGACGTCGGTGTTCCGGCACGGTGACCTGGCGTCCGCACTTGCGGCGACCGAACTCGACGAAGACGACCTGACCGGCTGATGCGGGGGATCATCCTGGCGGGCGGGTCCGGGACCCGGCTGTACCCCATCACGCTCGGGGCGAGCAAGCAACTGCTGCCCGTGTACGACAAACCGCTCGTCTATTACCCGCTGTCCACGTTGATCATGGCGGGCATCCGCGACATCCAGGTCATCACCACCGCCGACGACGCCCCCGCGTTCCACCGATTGCTCGGCGACGGTTCGCAATTCGGCGTCAATCTCAGCTACGCCGTCCAGGATCAGCCGGACGGTCTCGCGCAGGCTTTCGTGATCGGCGCGGACCACATCGGCACCGACTCCGTCGCACTGGTGTTGGGGGACAACATCTTCTACGGCCCCGGCCTCGGCACCGGCCTGCACCGCTTCCACGACGTCAGCGGTGGCGCGATCTTCGCGTACTGGGTCGCCAACCCGTCGGCGTACGGGGTGGTGGAGTTCGGCGAGGACGGCACCGCGCTGTCGCTCGAGGAGAAGCCGGCCACCCCGAAATCGCACTACGCGGTTCCCGGGCTGTACTTCTACGACAACGACGTCATCGAGATCGCGCGGTCGCTCGAGAAGTCCGCGCGCGGTGAATACGAGATCACCGAGATCAATCAGCGCTACCTCGATCAGGGCCGACTGAGCGTGGAGGTCCTCGCGCGCGGCACCGCCTGGCTCGACACCGGCACGTTCGACTCGCTGCTCGACGCCAGCGACTACGTCCGCACCATCGAACGCCGTCAGGGCCTGAAGATCTCGGTGCCCGAGGAGGTGGCCTGGCGCGTGGGGTTCATCGACGACGAGCAGTTGGCCGCCCGCGGGCATCAGTTGCTGAAATCCGGGTACGGCGCGTACCTGCTGGAGTTGCTCGACCGCTGATCAGGGCAGCCCGGCGAGCACCTTGTCGAGGGTGACCGGCAGATCCCGCACCCGCACGCCGGTGGCGTTGTGGACGGCGTTGACCACCGCCGCGGCCGATCCGACGATGCCGATCTCGCCGGCGCCGCGCGAGCCCATCGGGTTGGCGTGTTCGTCGGGTTCGTCGAGCCAGATCGCGTCGATGTCGGCCACGTCGGCGTGCGCGCTGATGTGGTACGTCGCGAAATCCTGTGTGACGACGTGACCGAACCGCGGGTCGCGCACGCTCTCCTCGTGCAGCGCCATCGACAGACCCATCGTCATCCCGCCGATGAGTTGCGAACGCAGCGTGCGGGCGTTGATCGCCCGGCCGATGGAGAAGACGCCCAGCATCCGCGGCACCCGGATCTCGCCGGTGTCCCGGTTGACCCGCGCCTCGACGAAGTGTGCACCGAAGGACTGCATGGTGAACCGCTCGGATTCCGGGTTCTCGGGCGCCTCGGCCACCGTGGACGCCCCGATCGCCGGTGGGTCGCCGTGGTCTCGGCGGAACTGCCGCGCGGTCGCCACGATCGCCCGGCCCCACGAGTTGATGCCCGACGATCCGCCCGCCACCGAGGCGTCCGGTAACGCGCTGTCGCCGATCTGCAGTTCGACAGCGGCGACGTCGCAGCCCAGCGCGTCGGCGGCGATCTGCGTCAGCGTCGTCCACGTGCCGGTGCCGATGTCGGCGGCGCCGATCTGCACCAGGTAGCGGCCTTCGTCCGAGTAGGTGATCCTGGCGGTGTTGCCCGGCATCTGCATGGCCGGATAGGTCGCGGACGCGACACCCAACCCGACGTACCAGTCACCCGAGATCCGTTGCGCCGGAACCGGATCGCGCGATGACCAGTCGAACCGCTCGGCACCCAGGCGCAGACATTCGACGAGGTGGCGTCCCGACCACGGGTTGCCTGTCTCCGGGTCGACGTCGGGGTCGTTGCGCACCCGTAGCTCGATGGGGTCGACGCCACAGGCCACGGCCAGCTCGTCCATCGCGACCTCGGCGGCGTACGTGCCCGGGCATTCACCCGGGGCGCGGAACCAGAACGGCACCGGCACGTCGAGGGCCGCGAGCCGGTGCCCCGTGCGCCGGTTGGGCGTCGCGTACATCTTGCGTGACGTGACCGCCGTCTGTTCGGCGTATTCCTTGACCGCAGAAGTCTGTTCGACGACCTCGTGGACCAGCGCGGTGAGTTCACCGGTGCGCGTCGCGCCGAGACGGATGCGCTGGATGGTCGGGGTCCGGTACCCGACCAGCGAGAACATCTGCTGCCGGGTCAGCGCCAGCTTCACCGGCCGCCCGCCGCTGCGCTGCGCGGCCAACAACGCCAGGACGTCGTGGGCGTGGGGCGCCCCCTTGGAGCCGAAGCCGCCGCCCACATGCGGGGCGATGATGCGCAACTGGTCGGGTTCGAGGCCGAAGATCGGGGCCAGCGCCTTGCGCGCCGCGTGCACCCCCTGCGTGGAGTCGTACATCGTCACCGAGGTCCGACCGTCCTCGGTGGTCCACACCGCGATGCAGGCGTGCGGTTCCATCGGGTTGTTGTGCTCGAGCGGTGTGGAATAGGTCTGGTCGACGGTGATCTCGGCCGATGCCAGCGCCGCGTCGACGTCACCGTCGTCGGTGTCCGACGGATATCCCGCGTTGACCTCCTCGGGCGTGTACAGGCCGGGGTGGTCGACGGTCAGTTCCACGTCGTGCGGTTCCTCGGTGTACGTCACACGCACGAGACCCGCTGCGTGCCGGGCGATCTCGGCGGTCTCCGCGACGACACCGCCGATGATCTGACCGCGGAAGTGGACCCGGTCGTCCTGCAGGATCGACAGTTCGCCGTCGGACGTGTCGGCGAGCTCCGGGGCGTCGAACACCGTCAGCACGTCGAGTACGCCCTCGACCTGCCGGGCGGCGTCGACGTCGACGGCCGTGACCTGTCCCCGCGCGACGGTCGACTGGACCGGATGGAGGTAGGCCGGGTCAGCGACGCGCTGTTCGAATGCGTACGGGGCGGCACCGGTGACCTTGGCGCGGCCGTCCAGCCGCGCCAGCGGCGCACCGATCGCCCGCGGGTCGAGCAGCGTCATCGGCGTCCCCGATCGGTCAGTGCGCGCAGTTCGGCGATCAGGGTGCGGCGGGTCAGCGTCACCTTGAATTCGTTGCCCGGCTGCGGGTCCGCGGCCGAGAGTTCCGCGTCGGCGGCGGCCGCGAACGTCTCCTCGGTGGCGGGCGCACCGACCAGAATCTCCTGGGCGCGGTGAGCGCGCCAGGGTTTGTGCGCGACGCCGCCCAAAGCGATTCGCGCCGAGACGATGTCGTTCCCGTCGAGGCTCAGTTCCGCAGCGACAGAGACCAGCGCGAACGCGAACGAGGCCCGGTCGCGCACCTTGCGGTAGTCCGACACCGCACCGGGAGGGGGTGTGGGCAGTTCCACCGCGGTGATGAGTTCGCCGTGGCGCAGCACGGTGTCGCGGTGCGGTTCGTCGCCGGGCAGGCGGTAGAACTCGTCGACGGGGATGCGGCGCTCACCGTCGGAGCCTTCGATGACCACCACGCCGTCCAGCGCGCTCATCGCGACCGCCATGTCCGACGGATGCACGGCGATGCACTGTGGCGATGCGCCGAGGATCGCGTGATAGCGCACATAGCCGCCGATCGCCGAGCAGCCGCTGCCCGGTTGGCGCTTGTTGCACGGTGTGGTGACGTCCTGGAAGTACACACAACGCGTGCGCTGCAACAGGTTTCCCGCAGTGGTGGCCGCGTTGCGCAACTGACCCGACGCCGCCGAGAGCAGCGCCCGCGACAAGCCGGGATAGCGCGACCGGATCACCGGGTGCGCGGCGAGGTCGCTGTTGCGGACGGTCGCGCCGATGCGCACCCCGCCGTCGTCGGTGGCCGTCACGTCGTCGAGCGCGAGCCGACTCACGTCGACGAGCAGATCGGGGGTGGCGACCCCGAGTTTCATGTGGTCGACGAGGTTGGTGCCGCCGGCGAGGTAGGCGGCGTCCGGGTGGGCGGTCAGCGTCGCCACCGCGTCGGCCGGGCTCTCGGCGAGGTGGTAGTCGAAGGCCCTCATTGAACGGAAGCCCGCTCGATGGCGGCGACGATGTTCGGGTACGCCGCGCAGCGGCACAGGTTGCCGCTCATCCGCTCCCGGATCTCGTCGGCGGTCAGTTCCGGTGGTGCCTCGAGATCGTCGGAGACGACGCTCGGCGCGCCGGCCTTGACCTCGTCGAGCATCCCTACCGCAGAACAGATCTGACCCGGTGTGCAGTACCCGCACTGGAAACCGTCCGTGTCGTGGAAGGCCTGCGCGACGGGATGCAGGTCCGCACCGTCACCGAGGCCGGCGGCGGTGGTGATGCTCGCGCCGTCGGCGGCGACGGCAAAGGTCAGGCAGGTGGTCACCCGGCGGCCGTCGCGCAGCACGGTGCACGATCCGCACTGGCCGTGGTCACACCCCTTCTTGGGGGCAGTCACCCCGAGGTGTTCACGCAGCGCGTCGAGCAGGGTCACGCGGTTGTCGAGGTGCAGTGTGCGCTGCTGCCCGTCGACCTCGAGGGTCACTTCACGATGACCGGTGGGCTGGGCCATGGCGCGGGGGTACCCCTGGGCCTCACCGCGAAACGTGAGCTAGTGGCGGTTCGCCCGCGGCGTCGCCAGCACGGCCGCGATGCCCGTCGTCAGCGGGACCGACAGCGCCAACGCGATCCCGCCGACCGCCGACCGCGCGATCTCGATGGCGACGCTCTCACTGGTCAGCACGTCGACCAGCGAGCGGTTGGCCACGCTGAACAACAGCAGCAGCGGCAACGCGCTACCGGCGTAGGCGAGCACGAGCGTGTACACCGTGCTGGCGATGTGGTCGCGGCCCACCCGCATCGCGCCGACGAACACCGCCCGCCGCGAAGTGCCCTCCAGTTCGGCGAGTTCGAACGCCGTCGACGCCTGGGTGACCGTCACGTCGTTGAGCACACCGAGCGACCCGATGATGAACCCGGCCAGCAGCAGACCCGTGATCGACACGTTGCCCAGGTACGCGGCGACCTCGTTGTTCTGATCCTCCGACAGCCCGGTGAGGTGGGCGATTTCGATTGCGCCCCAGGACAGGACGGCCGCCAGCAGCAGCGAGGTCAGGGTGCCGAGCAGGGCCGCGCTGGTGCGCAGGCTGACACCGTGCGCGAGATAGATGACGGCGTAGAGGATCACCGCGGACGCCACCAGCGCGACCGGGACGGCCGACGCGCCGTCGCGCAGGGCGGGAAGCAGGAACACCACCAGCACCGCGAACGCCACCACGATGCCCACCAGCGCACGCAGACCCCGCCAGCGCGCGACCGCCACGACCACGACCGCGAAGGCGGCGGCCAGCGCTGCCAGCGGCCATCCCCGGGCGTAGTCGTAGAACGTGTAGCTGGTGGCGCCGCCCTGGCCCACCTGGCGGCTGAGCCGGATGTCGTCGCCCGCGGCCAACTGCGGTTGGCCGGGCCCGCCGCTGAACTCCAGCAGTGTGTTCGCGCCCTTGTTGGGCCCGGAATCGATCGCGACGAGCACCTGGACGCACTGCGACCCGTCTGCCGGTGCGGAGATCGGGTCGGCGGTGAGCACCTGACCCGCCGACGGGCTGCCGCACGACGAAAGGCTGGTGGCACGCACCTGCCCGGCCTCCGTCGTCACCGCACCACCCTCGGCGTTCTGGAACGGCAGCGGGATGTCGGCCTTCTGCTGGCTCGGCCACAGCAGCACCGCGCCGATCGCCACCACGACACCGATCAGCACCAGCAGTCCGACGACGATCCTGGCGGCGAGCGGGCCGAGCGGCGACGGGCCGCTCAGCGAGTGGGAATGGGCGTGCGAGTGGGTCACCCGCTACTGCCGGTAGCTGACCAGGAAGTTGCCGAGCCGGTCGATCGCGGCGGCCAGGTCACGTGCCCACGGCAGGGTCACGATGCGCAGGTGATCCGGTGTGGCCCAGTTGAACCCGGTGCCCTGGGTGACCAGGATCTTCTCCTGCAGCAGCAGGTCGAGAACCAGTTGTTCGTCGTCGTGGATGTCGTAGACCTCGGGATCCAGCCGCGGGAACGCGTACAGCGCACCCTGCGGTTTGACGCACGAGACGCCGGGGATCTCGTTGAGCTTCTCCCACGCCACGTCGCGTTGTTCGAGCAGCCGCCCGCCGGGCAGCACCAGATCGTCGATGCTCTGGTGACCGCCGAGCGCAACCTGAATGGCGTGCTGCGCAGGCACATTCGGGCACAGCCGCATATTGGCCAGCAGGCTGATGCCCTCGATGAAACTGCTCGCGTGTTCCTTGGGTCCGGTGATGACCAGCCAGCCCGAGCGGTAGCCCGCCACCCGGTAGGCCTTCGACAGCCCGTTGAACGTCAACGTGAGCACGTCGGGCGCGACCGAGGCCATCGCGATGTGCTTGGCGTCGTCGTAGAGGATCTTGTCGTAGATCTCGTCGGCGAGCAGCAGCAGCTGGTGCTTGCGCGCCAGCTCGGCGATCTGCTCCAGGACCTCGCGGCTGTACACCGCGCCGGTCGGGTTGTTCGGGTTGATGACGACCAGCGCCTTGGTGCGGTCGGTGATCTTCGACTCGAGGTCGGCGATGTCGGGCTGCCACCCCTGCGTCTCGTCGCACAGGTAGTGCACGGGGGTGCCGCCCGCCAGCGAGCACGACGCCGTCCACAGCGGATAGTCCGGGGCGGGGATCAGCACCTGATCGCCGTTGTCCAGCAGCGCCTGCAGCGTCATCGTGATCAGCTCGGACACGCCGTTGCCCAGGTAGACGTCGTCGATGTCGAAGCGCGGGAAACCGTCGACCAGCTCGTAGCGGGTGAACACCGCACGCCGGGCGCTCACGATGCCCTTGGAGTCGGAGTAGCCCTGGGCGGTCGGCAGCGCCGCGATCATGTCGCGCATGATCACGTCGGGCGCCTCGAAGCCGAACGGCGCCGGGTTGCCGATGTTGAGCTTGAGGATGCGGTGGCCCTCGGCCTCCAGTCGCGTTGCGTGCTCGTGTACCGGGCCGCGGATCTCGTAGAGGACGTCCTGCAGTTTCGACGACTGCGTGAACGTGCGGGTCCGCTGCTGATGGCCCTGGGCGTGCCAGGTCGCGGGCGTCTGGGGCATGGTCACGTCGTCCATGGTGGCATTGCCGTCCACTCATTTAGAAATTCGTGCAGGCTGCGGCTACGCATAGGTCACCGACCGGTTCGCCAGCTCGGCCCACGTGTTCGCGAAGTCCACCGGGCTCAGCACGGTCTCGACATGGTTGCCCACCGGGGCGAACAGGCCGGGCTCGAGCAGCGCGAGCGCCGTGGACTGGTCCCAGAACATCGAACGCCCGCCGTAGCCGGACCACTCCCAGGTGTCGATGGCCCACGACGCGGGCTCGCCGAGCAGCATCTGCCGCAGCGTGCCGGGCAGGCCCAGCGGACGGAGCTGCTGGACCATCGCCAGCGTCGGGCCGTGCACCGTGCCCACGCATCCCGCGCGGTTGGGTGTCGTATCGCAGTCGCTGCGCGGGACGTCGACGAACGTGTGGTCCAGTCCCGGCAGCTGCCGGTGGAAGGCCTCCTCGCAGGACGGCCGGTCGTACACGCAGTTGAAGGATTCGCCGGCATCGAGTTCCGGATCGCCTTCGAGCGGCCTGCCGGTGATGACCACCCGGCCGGTCTTCGCGCGGATCGCCGGGCCGTAGTCGGCGTACGAGGTGAAGCCGCCGAGGAGAAGCACGTCCACCTTCGCGCAGCCGGCGACGGCGTCGACGACCTGCGCGACGTGGTCCCCGCGAGCGGGCGTCGGGGGCGGTTCCTCGGGCAGGAAGTTGTTGAGCCGGTTCATCAGGGCGCGGTAGACCAGGACGTAGTCGCCGAACGTCTCGGCGATGTCGGATTCCGGGCGGTCGACGCCGGCGCCGACGATGACCGGGATCGTGCGCTGGCCCGGTTGGGCCACCATGCGGCTGACCGCCGACGCCCCGGCTTCCGGGAGCGTGTACCCCTCGGTCGTCACGATCGCCGCGACGTGGCGGGACCCGATGACCGCGGAGATCGCCATCGGGTCGTCGATGTCCATATCGGTGTCGACGACCACGCAGGCGTCCGGCGGCGCGGCGCTCGACGCTCCCGCGGCGGTGAGCGCCGAGCAACCCAGGACCACCGCCGCGGCGAGCGCGGCCAGCCGTGTCATACGCGTCCGGATTACCGCTTCCCGGGGCGGCGGGCACCCTTGGCGATGCCGAGGCCCTTGACCGGCGGTTCGTCACCGACGACGCGGGCGTCCCCGTTGCCCGATGCCGGCTGCGACGGTGTCTCGGGTTTGGTGTCCGGCTCGGGTGCTGCGTCCGGCTCGGGTGCCGACTCGGCCTGCGGTTGCGGCTCGGCCGGCTTGGCTGCCGGTGCGGGTGCCTTCTTCTTGGCGCCCGGGCGGCGCGCACCGGGGGCGATGCCCAGGCCCTTGACCTCAGGTTCGGGCTTGCTCTCCACCCCCAGGTCCGAATCGGCGGTGTCCGCCGGCCGGTTGTCGGTCTCGGTACCGGCCTCCGCCTTGTCCGGATCCACATTGGGCGGCTGCACGACCGTGCCCGCGCCTTCGTTCGGCGAAGCCTTCGGCGCGGCCTTCTTCGCACCGGGTCGACGCGCACCGGCGGCGATGCCCAGGCCCTTGACCTCGGGCTCCGGCTTGGCGGGGGCTTCCGGGGTCTCGGCCTTGGCTGCGGGCGCCTCGGCCGGGGCGGCGGCGGTCTTCTTCGCGCCGGGCCGTTTGGCGCCGGCCGCGATGCCGAGCCCCTTGGCCGGAGCCGCGGCCGGAGCCGCGGCCGGAGCCTCGGCGGTCTCGGCCTTGGCTGCGGGCGCCTCCGTCGGGGCGGCCGCCGTCTTCTTCGCGCCGGGACGCTTGGCTCCGCCGGCGATCCCGAGGCCCTTGGCCGGAGCCGCCGCGGCGGCCGGCTTGTCACCGGCCTTGTCGTCGGCGGCAGCCGTCTTCTTCGCGCCCGGCTTCTTGGCGCCACCGGCGAGGCCCAGGCCCGTGACGGGCTTCGTCGCCGTAGCCGTCGACGCCGTGGCGGCCGGCGCTTCTTCGGCTTTCTCGGCAGCCGGCTCGTCGGCGGGCGCCTTCTCCGGCGCCGGGGCCTCCTCGGTGCGGAGGGCGGCGCGTTCCTCGGCCTCCTTGGCGGCGGTGCCCTTCTCCGGCAGGGTGACCGTGCTCGTGTCGAGCGAGCCGAGCAGCAGCTGGGCGACGTCGAGCACCTCGACCTTCTCGATGTCCCTGGCGGCGGCGACCTCGTCGACACCGTCGGTCATCATCACGCGGCAGAACGGGCAACCCGTCGCGATCCGCGACGCGCCGGTGTCGATCGCCTCTTCGGTGCGCTCGGTGTTGACGCGCTTGCCGATGTGCTCTTCCATCCACATGCGCGCACCGCCTGCGCCACAGCACAGACCGCGGTCGGCGTGACGCGGCATCTCCGTCAGCTTCGCGCCGGAGGCACCGATCAGCTCGCGGGGGGCCTCGTAGACCTTGTTGTGCCGGCCCAGGTAGCAGGGGTCGTGGTAGGTGATGTCCTGCCCGTTCGCCCCGTCACCGCCGACCGGGGTGACCGGCACCAGCTTCTTGTCGCGGATCAGCCGGTTCAGCAGCTGCGTGTGGTGCAGCACCGTGTAGTTGCCGCCGACCTGCGGGTATTCGCGGCCCAGGGTGTTGAAGCAGTGCGGGCAGGTGACGATGACCTTGCGGTCGACCCGCTCGACGCCGGAGAACAGGTCGTTGAGGGTCTCGACGTTCTGCGCGGCGAGCTGCTGGAACAGGAACTCGTTGCCCGAGCGGCGGGCCGAGTCACCGTTGCAGGTCTCACCCTCGCCCAGCACCAGGTACTTGACGCCGGCGATCGCGAGCAGTTCGGCGACGGCCTTGGTGGTCTTCTTGGCGCGGTCCTCGTAGGCGCCGGCGCAGCCGACCCAGAACAGGTACTCGTAACCCTCGAAGGAGTCGACGTCCTTGCCGAACACCGGCACGTCGAAGTCGACCTCGTCGATCCAGTTGGTGCGGTCCTTGGCGTTCTGGCCCCAGGGATTGCCCTTGGTCTCCAGGTTCTTGAACAGCACCCCGAGCTCACCGGGGAACTCGGATTCCATCATCACCTGGTAGCGGCGCATGTCGACGATGTGGTCGATGTGCTCGATGTCGACCGGGCACTGCTCGACGCAGGCGCCGCAGGTGGTGCACGACCACAGCACGTCGGGGTCGATGACGCCACCCTGTTCGGCGGTGCCGACCAGCGGACGGGTGGCCTGTTCGGGGCCCGAACCCATGATCCGCTCGAAACCGGACTCCGGAACGTGGTCGTGGGAGTGCTTCTCGGACTGCTTCTCGCCGCGCAGTTCCTCGCCGAGGCCGCCCTCGGGGGTGTTCTCCAGCGGCGACTCCTTGTCGCCCAGGATGTACGGGGCCTTCGCGAACATGTGGTCGCGCAGGTTCATGATCACGAGCTTGGGCGACAGCGGCTTGCCGGTGTTCCACGCCGGGCACTGCGACTGGCAGCGGCCACACTCGGTGCACGTCGTGAAGTCGAGGTAGCCCTTCCAGGTGAAGTCCTCGATCTTGCCCCGGCCCAGCACCGCGTCCTCGGCGGGATCCTCGAAGTCGATCGGCTGGCCGTTGTACTCCATCGGCAGCAGCGGGCCGAGGCCGTTGGGCAACCGCTTGAACGTGACGTTGATGGGAGCCAGGCCGATGTGCAGGTGCTTGGAGTGCAGCACGATCAGCAGGAAGATCAGCATGACCGCGATGTGCAGGAGCAGCGCGATGGTCTCGACCCACTCGTTGACGTCATGGCCGAGCGGGCTGAGCACCCAGCCCATGAACTGCGAGAAGAACGCGCCGTTGCCGTAGGGCAGGTTGCCGACGTCGGCGGCTGCGCCGCGGACCAGGGCGTAGGTCCAGATGACGTTGAAGATCATGAACAGGATCAGCCAGGCGCCGCCGGTGTGCGATCCGTAGAACCGCGAGTCGCGGCCGTGCTTCTTGGGTTCGCGCACGATGCGGATGATCGCGAAGGTGATGATGCCGAGCAGCACGGCGACGGCGAAGAAGTCCTGCAGGAAGCCGAGCACATCCCAGGTGCCGATGATCGGGATGTGGAAGTCGTGGTCGAACAGCAGGCCGTAGGCCTCCAGGTAGACCGACGCGAGGATGAAGAAGCCCCACATCGTGAAGAAGTGCGCGATACCGGGGATCGACCAGCGCAGCAGGCGGGTCTGACCGAAGACCTCTTCGAACTGCGTGGTGATGCGCTTGCCGAGGTTGTCCTTGCGGTTGTTGGCCTCGCTCGTGGGCGCGCCGGACCGGATCAGCTTGGTCAGCCACAGCACGCGTTTTGCGGCGAGCGCGATCACGATGGCGGTCATCAGCAACCCGACGACGAGTCGGATGAGAATCTGCGTGTCCACGCGCGGCCTCCCGGTGTGAAGTTACTCAACAGTAACTTAAACTAAGTTACCCGTCGGTAACTTAGGCTCGATCCTGCTCATAGTGACATCACCGGGATACGGGCCGCTACGAAGGCTGCCCTAACCCGCGGTGGGGCTAACTCGACGGGGCGAGAAGTGCGCGCAGCATCGACAGCATCTCGGACCGCGATTCGGCCCCCAGCCGGCGGCGGATCCTCGCGACGTGGTGTTCGACCGTCTTCGCTGAGATGAACAGTTGGGCGCCGATGTCCCGGTACGGCATGCCGAGCAGCAACAGCTCCGCCACCTCGCGTTCGCGTTCGGAGAGCTGGGCCGAGGACGAAGGGCGGGCCGGCGTCCCCGCCGACGGGGCCGGCACCGGTGTCGGTGCCGCGCTCTCCACCGGGACCTCGGCGCCGGTGACGCTCTGTTTGAGGTCGCGGGCCAGCTGCAACATCGCCTGCGAGACCCGGCCGTCCGGCGTCTGCAGGGCGGCCTGCCCGGCCAGTCGGGTGGCGTCCCAGGTGTGGCCGAACTGCGCGAGCCCACGGGCGGCGGTCGTCACCTCGTCGACGTCGACCTGGTTGGCGAGCACCCGCAACCAGGTACGGCCCGCGGTGGCGAGCGCTTTCGCGAACGCGCTCTGCGCGCGCCTGTCCCGGCTGGCGGCGGTCAGCGCCTGTCCGTGCGGGGCGACGGCCTCCGGGGAGTTCGCCAGGATGCCGGCGTGCACGCCGGCCCAGTGCAGCGGCACCGACCACAACACCGGGTCGCCCAGCCCTGCCAGCAGTGCGAACGCCTCGTCGAGGGTGTGCTGCAGCTGCTCCACCTGCCGCAGCCGCGCCGCGGCCACCCAGAGCTCGCCGAGCGGGAGCAACGCGAACAGGTCCACCGAGTATTCGGCGAGCACCTCCATCGCGGAGTACCAGTGCATCTGCATGGCGCCGCTGTCGCTGCTGCGCCGGGCGATCGCCGTGTGCAGCGCCGCCGCCCACAGCGCGTCGCGGCGGTGCAGGTCGGTGCCCGGCCGCGGCGCTGCGGCGGCCGCGGCCTGCAGCTGCCCGTCCTGCATGTGGGTCCACCCCAGCAGCAGCCGGTGCCGGTGGGTGACGAAGATCGCATCGGCGGAGCCGTCGTCGCGCCCGGTGCGCACCGCCCGGCCGATCACGCTGCGGGCGCGCACCGGGTCGCCGCCGTGCAGGGCGGCCAGCGTCACCAGTGCGGCCGGGGTGTCGGGAGTGACACCGCCGCGGCCGCGCTCGGCGTTCAGTGACTGGCCCAGCCGCGCCGCCGCGACGGGGTAGGGCTCGCCGAGGGACAGCACGAGTCCCTCGCCGAGGCTGCGGGCCGCACGCGCGATCGACGTCGGCGGCCCGGCGGCCTGTGTCCGCGCCAGCTCCTCGGCGGTGGTCGCGTCGCCCGCGGCGAGGGCGGCGACGGTGCCCGCCGCGCTCAGCACCGCATCCGGGGACGGCCCGAGCCAGCGGAAGAGGTCGAGCGCCTGCGTGGCGCTGCCGTCGTGCATCGCGATGCTCGCCGAGATCCGCACCGCCGCCGCCCGCTCGTCGGGATTCTGCGAGGTGAGCAGTTCGTCGGCGATCCGCCCGGCCGTCGCGCAGTCGCCGGTCAGCGCGAGCGCGTCGGCGAGTTGCGCGCTGAGCGCGGTGGCTCCGGCGTCCGCGGCCGCCCGGTACAGCCGCGCCGCGCGGGCGGGTTCGTTGCCGGTGTGCGCGGCCAGCTCGGCGAGTGCCGCGGCGAGCCGCTCGTCACGCAGTCCGTGTTCGGCCATTCGAAGCGCGAGATCGGCGCTCAGAGTGCGCAGTTCGAGCTGTGAGCAGAGCAGGGACACCTCGATGTCGTGGTGGCGCGCGGCGCCGACGATCTGGGCGAGGCCGTCGTGCAGGGTGCGCAGGAAGCTGTGGTGGTGGCTCGGCTCGAGCAGGCCGCTGGCCCTGGCCCGGTCGACGTCGGCCAGCGCGGTCTCCGACGGTATGCGCAGGGCCGCCGCGACGTCGTCGGGTCCGAGCTCCGGGCTCAGCGACGCCACGAGCAGGGTGTCGAGCAGCGGTTCGTCGAGGCGGCGCAGACGTTCCACGAGCGCGATCCGGGCGCTGTGCCGCACCGCCGCCGCGCCGTCGCCGACCGCGGCGAGAGCCGGACGCAGCAGGAACGGCAGACCGGCGGTGACCGTGGTGAGTAGCCGGACGGCCTCGGGTGCCGGCGCGGCGCCGAGCGTCACGGCCGCCGCCCGCCCGACCTCCACCGGGGTGACGGAACCCAGTGCGACAGCGGGATTCTCGCGCTCGAGCGCGGTGGCCAGCCCGCGCAGCGCGGCGTGGTGGGCGAGCGGCTGGGTGGCGATCACCACCGTCGACGCCGAATCGGCCACCAGATCGGTGAGCCGTTCGAGGTCACCGGCGTCGAGCAGGTGCGCATCGTCGACGACCACCGCCGCGCCGGCGGGGTCGCCAGGCCGCGGCGAGCGGGACAGCACGGGACGGCCCGCCGCCCGCAGAGCCGTCCGCACGGCCGCGAGCACGGTCGACTTGCCCGTTCCGATGCCGCCGGTGACCAGGATCTTCGCAGGCGCCGCCGGGTCCGCTTCGACCGCCGCGACGGCATCGCGCGCCGCGGCCGGGAGCTCCGCTTGACGGTGCGGCGCCGGGCTCGTCATGGCGTCGGGTCAGGCGCCGTCATCGGGCACGGGGACCGTCGTGACCGGCGGATCCGGCGGGTCGACCGTCGTGGGCGGCGGCGCGACCGTGGTGGTCGGCGGCGGCTGCGTCGTCGTCGGCGGCTGGGTCGTCGTCGGCCGCGTGGTGGTCGGTTGGGTCGTCGTCGTGGTCTGCTGCGTGGTCGTCGTCGTGGTCGGTTGAGTGGTCGTCGTGGTCTGCTGCGTGGTGGTCGTCGGCGGCGGCGGGGGAGGCGGCGGCTGGCTCACCGTGGTGGTCGCGACGCCGTCGGGGCCGATGGTCACGGTGGTGACCGGCGGGGGCGGGGCCTGCGGCGACGGCTCCATCGACACCGTCGTCGCGGTCTCGGTCACCGGCGTCGAATCGCCTTCGTTGCCGGTCAGCGTGACCGCCAACCCGCCGAGCGCCAGCAGCGCCGCCGCGGCGGCCGCACCGAACAACACCGGCGGGCGTTTGTACCAGGGCAGCGGGCCCGGCTCGTCGTCGTAGCCCGTCCCGTACCCGGAGTCGTCCGGCGCGAAGGCCACCGGTGGACGCGCACCGGTCGCCGACGGGTCGTAGTCCGCGCCCGCGTAGGGCACCGGTTCACCGGCCGGCGCGTCGTCCTGCGACCAGGCCAGCGCGCGGAACGTCGCCGACGAGGCCCCGTCCGAGGCGGCCGCACCCGCGGCCAGACCGGCCGCACCCGCGGCCCAGGCCGCCGGCCCCATGCTGGTCGCGGCGTCGGCGGCCGCGGCCATACCGGTCGGGGCGTCGGCGTCCGCGCTCTGGTTGGCCACGAGCGCCGCGCCGGCCGCGACGTTGAGCTGCGACTCCGGGGTCGTGACGACCGGCGCCCGCAGGTGCTCGGAGAGCCGCTGGGTGACCAGCGGGATGGCCGCCCCGCCACCGACCGTCGCCACCGCGGCCACATTCGCCACCGGAATCTGGTTGCGCTGCAACGTGTCCTCGATGGCGTTCAGCAGCCCGCCGAGCGGTTCGGAGATCAGCTGCTCGAGTTCGGGACGCGTGACCCGGATGTCGGACTGCACGCCGGGCAGTTCCACCGGCACCGCGGTCGCGGTCTCGGCCGACAGGCGCTCCTTGGCCTGCCGGCACCCGTCGCGCAGGCGGGCGAGTGAGCCGACCGCGGCGGTGCCCGCCGGATCGGCCGCGCCCGAATCGGCGATACCGGCCAGCACATGGTTGAGCAGGGCCTGGTCGATCGCGTCGCCCGAGAACTCCGGGTACCGCACGGTCTGGCCGACGGCGTCGAGGTTGGCGCCCGCGTCGGCGAGCGAGATGCTGCTGCCGCTGCCACCGAGGTCGACGAGGACGTCGACGCCCCGGTCGGGCAGCCCCGGCGCGGCCTGCAACGCGGCGAGCGCGGCGGTCGAATCGGGGATCAGCGCGGCGGGCACACCGTGCGGCGCGAGGTTCGGCCGGTTGCGCAGCGCGCCGCGCAGCGCCCCGACCGTGCCCGGGCCCCAGTGGGCGGGGACCGCTATCGCGATCGGCGACCCGCCGTCGACAGTGCGGGCCATCGCGTCGAGCGCCTCGGCGAGCACCAGCTCCCCGCGGTGCGCCGAACCGTCGGCGGCGACGAGCGGGACCGGATCGCCGACCCGGTCGACGAAACCGCTCAGCACGAGGCCGGGTTCGGTGGGGTTCGCCGACCATTCACTGGGCACACCCACCTCGGGTGCCCGGTCGCCGAAGAGCGTGAGGATGGCGCGTCGGATCACCGGCGGGCGGCCAACGCGGGCCGCCACCAGATTCGTCATCCCGATCGACAACCCAAGGGGTTCGGTCATGGTGGCTTGTCTCCTGTCTGGACCGGTGACCACAATAACGCCGGAACCCCCGCATCCTCGGGAAATCCCCCTAGTGGCGCGGACCCCCTAACGGCAAACCCCCTAACGGCCCGGGGTCAGGAGTGGGCTGTGCACCGATCCCGGCGACGCCCAGCGTGCATAGCATCGTGACAAGCAGTCGGGGGACTGGCTCCCGACCCGCATGAACAAGGTCCGCCATGGGATCGGTAATGGAAAAGGTGCGCGATGGCTAACTCGTTACTCGACTTCGTGATGTCGCTGGTGCGAGACCCGGACGCAGCCGCACGCTACGCCGCCGATCCCGCCGCCGCCATCGCCGATGCCCAGCTGTCCGACGTGACCAGTGTCGACGTCGACAATCTCATCCCGGTGGTGACGGAGTCCATGCCGATGGCGGCGCCGTCGGCCGGCCTGGACCCGTTCGGGGCGGAGGCCGCGGGCAACGTGTGGTCCAGCGGCGCGGCCACTGCCGCCTTCGACGCGTTCGCCGATCCGGCGCCCGCAGCGGCTGTCATCGACACCGCGTCCGCCGTCATCGACACCAGCGACGGGTTCGATCCGGCCGTCGAGGCCCTCACCTCACCCGACCCTCTGGTCGGCACGGCATCGCCGCAGTTCGCGGACCCGGTTCTCGACGATGCGGCGCCCGCGGGCACGGGCCTCGACGACGTGTGGGGTGCGGCGGTCGACGACGCCCAGCCGGCCGACCATGCCCCCGGGTTCGACCTGTTCGACTGACCTCGCCAGCACAACCGAAGCCCGCACGGATTCCGATCCGTGCGGGTTTTTTGGCGTCTGAGCTGTGAGTATTCCGTTCTCCCCGCAGGCCCCCGGCCTATCCCCTAATCCCCTAACCGGGTGGTGCGCACACCCCCTACGCGGGTCGGCGAGGCAGGGGTGGCAACCCCGTTTGCCGGGTGTCGCGAACTCCATAACGTGGTGTCCAGATCGCCGGAGGGCCGGCGAGACAACCTCCCCGGCACCCGGGAAGACAGAAAGGCAGTCACATGACCAGCATCATCGACTTCATCCTCGATCTGTTCCGCAACCCGGCCTCGGCGGCCTCCTTCGTCGTCGACCCGGACGGTGCGCTGCGCGACGCGGGCCTGCCGAACGTGACCGCCGCGCAGCTGGCGTCGGTGGCCGCCACGGCCGCTCCCGCCGGCTACGCGCTCGGCGGCGGCGACCCGATCGTCGGCCTGCAGCGGGCGGTCGCCGACCACCACCAGCTCGCCTCGAACTTCGCCTCGCCGTTCTCGCCGCAGACCTCGTTCGCGCCGACGACCGAGTTCGCCAGCCGCAACGACACCGACCTGCTCAGCGGGAACAACGTCCCGGTCGCCAGCCCCATCCAGGACGCAGGCGCCAACGCCCAGAACGGAGCCTTCAACCTCGGCTTCGGTGACATCACCCTCGGCGACAAGACCTCCAACACCGCCACCAACGGCGGCGTGGTGGTCGCCGGCGACAACGACGGCGACATCGTCAGCGGTGACGGCGCGGCGCTCGGTGACGGCAACACGATGAACAACGGCGACATCCTCGCCGGCTCCGGCTCCAACGTGGTCGTCGGCAAGGACAACGAGGTCGAGGACAACTCGCAGACCGCGGGTGGCGACCTCATCGCCGACAACGACGCCCCGGTGCTCAACGACGTCGACACCAGCGGCGGCAACGGCGGCGGCGCCGACGGCGGCGGCAGCCTGATCGGGATCGGCGGCGGCAACGCGGTCGGCGGTGACGGCGGCAACGGTGGCGGCATCATCATCACCGACAACGACGTGAACGCCGGGACGCAGATCGACGGCGACTACGGCAGCGACAACGTCGAGGACAACTCGGTCAACACCTCGGTGGAGACCAACACCTCGACCTCGACCGAGAGCTCGATCGAGGACAACTCCTCGAGCTACGAGTCGAACATCGGCTCCGGCAACGACACCGCGATCGGCTCGGGCAACGAGACCAACACGTCGCTGTTCTCGGGCAACGAGACGAACACCGGCTTCGAGACCGACCTGAGCGCAGACGTGGCCTCGAACAACGACACCAACACCGGTCTGGACGCGTTCTGACCGACAACCGGATAGCGCGACTGGCGGGGACCGACATGGTCCCCGCCAGTTCGCGCGCTTACCGTGAGAGCAACTCCGTGTGAGAGAAGGGCGTCATGACCCAGCCGGCCAAGGCCGATCCGCGCCGCGTCATCGGTGAGCTGATCGAGCACACCACCAAGATCGCCGAGACCCAGGACCGCGGCGACCTGGTGGCGCGGCTGGCGCGCGCCCGCACCCGCCTCGGCGACCCACAGATCCGGGTGGTGATCGCCGGGCAGCTCAAACAGGGCAAGAGCATGCTGCTCAACTCGCTGCTCAACATGCCGGTGGCCCGCGTCGGCGACGACGAGTCGACGGTGCTGGCCACCGTCGTCTCGTACGCCGAACAGCCGTCGGCGCGGTTGGTGGTGGCGCGGCCCGAGGGCGAGGAACCCGAACTCATCGAGATCCCGACCACCGACCTCGGCAAGGACCTTCGCCGCGCGCCGCAGGCCGGCGGACGGGAGGTGCTGCGCGTCGAGGTGACCGTGCCCAGCCCGCTGCTCAAGGGCGGCCTGGCGTTCGTCGACACACCGGGCGTCGGCGGCCACGGGCAACCCCACCTGTCGGCCACCCTCGGCCTGCTGCCCGACGCCGACGCGATGCTGATGATCAGCGACACCAGCCAGGAGTTCACCGAGCCGGAGATGACGTTCATCCGGCAGGCCCTGGAGATCTGCCCGGTCGCCGCGATCGTCGCGACCAAGACGGACCTGTATCCGCACTGGCGACAGATCCTCGACGCCAACGCCGCCCACCTGCACCGCGCCGGTGTCACCACCCCGGTGATCCCCGCCTCGTCGACGCTGCGTAGCCACGCCGTCCAGCTCAACGACAAGGAACTCAACGAGGAGTCCAATTTCCCGGCGGTCGTGAAGTTCCTCTCCGAGCAGGTGCTCTCCCGCAACAGCGACCGCGTCCGCGATCAGGTGGTCGGCGAGATCCGCGCCGCGGCCGAACACCTCTCGATGGCGGTGCAGTCGGAACTGTCCGCGCTCGACGACCCACAGGCGGGCGGCACCCTGACCGCCGACCTGGAGCGTCGCAAGAAGGAGGCCGAGGAGGCGCTGCAGCAGACCGCGCTGTGGCAGCAGGTGCTCAACGACGGCATCGCCGACCTGACCGCCGACGTCGACCACGATCTGCGGCAGCGCTTCCGCAACATCACCTTCCACACCGAACGGGTCATCGACTCCGGCGACCCGACGCTGCACTGGGCCGAGATCGGGGCGGAACTCGAGGACGCCGTGGCGACCGCCGTGGGCGACAACTTCGTGTGGGCCTACCAACGGGCGGAGGCGCTGGCGGCCGAGGTGGCCCGCACGTTCATGGAGGCCGGGTTGGACGCGGTGCGGATGCCCGCGATCGACGCCAGGGAGATGGGGGCGGAGTTCGGCGAGTTCCGGTCGCTGGCGCAGCTGGAGGCCAAACCGCTCAAGATGGGCCACAAGATCGTCACCGGGATGCGCGGGTCGTACGGCGGCGTGCTGATGTTCGGCATGCTGACCTCGTTCGCCGGGCTCGGCATGTTCAACCCGCTGTCGCTCGGGGCCGGCTTCGTCCTCGGCCGCAAGGCCTATAAGGAGGACATGGAGAACCGGATGTTGCGGGTGCGCAGCGAGGCGAAGACCAACGTCCGGCGGTTCGTCGACGACGTGGCGTTCGTGGTCGGCAAGGAATCCCGCGACCGGCTCAAAGGCATCCAGCGTCAACTGCGCGACCACTACCGTGAGATCGCCAACCAGACGACCCGCTCGCTCAACGAATCGCTGCAGGCCACGATCGCCGCGGCCAAACTCGAGGAGTCCGAACGCAACGCCCGCACCAAGGAGCTGCGACGGCAGCTCAACATCCTGCGGCAGGTCATCGACCATGCCGAGAAGCTCGCCACGCCTGCCGCGGCGCCGGTCGCCGCCCCCTGACCCGCGGGCGGGGTCTGGCAAGCTCAATGGGTCAGCAGTCGGGTAACGGGAACGGACTGGGCGAACCCTGAGCACAAGCGACCACGTGCGCGCGATCCTGGGCGGCACCATCGCGGCCTACCGGGAGGATCCGGCGTACCGCCAGCGCCCCGACGTGCACAACGAACTCGAGCGCATCGGCGCCCGGCTCAACCAGCCGATCCGCATCGCGCTGGCCGGCACGCTGAAGGCCGGTAAGTCGACGCTGGTCAACGCGCTCGTCGGCGAGGAGATCGCCCCCACCGACGCCACCGAGGCCACCCGCATCGTCACGTGGTTCCGCCACGGACCCACCCCGAAGGTGACCGCCAACCACCGCGGCGGCCGGCGCTCGAATGTGCCGATCGCCCGGGATCCGCACGAGCGCGGCCTGACCTTCGACCTCGCCCGGCTGGACCCCAACGACGTGCTCGACCTCGACGTGGAGTGGCCGGCCGCCGAACTGATCGACGCGACCATCATCGACACCCCGGGCACCTCCTCGCTGTCCCGCGACGTGTCGGCGCGCACGCTGCGGCTGCTGGTGCCCGACGACGGGGTGCCGCGGGTCGATGCCGTGGTATTCCTGCTCCGCACGCTCAACGCCGCCGACATCGCGCTGCTCAAGCAGATCGGTGAACTGGTCGGCGGCTCGGCGGGGGCGCTCGGCGTCATCGGGGTGGCCTCGCGCGCCGACGAGATCGGCGCCGGGCGCATCGACGCGATGCTCTCGGCCAAGGACGTCGCCACCCGGTTCACCGGGGAGATGGACCGCACCGGCATCTGCCAGGCGGTCGTGCCGGTGTCGGGACTGCTCGCGCTGACCGCGCGGACCCTGCGCCAGAGCGAGTTCGTCGCGCTGGAGAAGCTCGCGGGCGTGGACCCCGCCGAGCTGGCGAAGGCCATGCTGTCGGTGGACCGGTTCGTGCGTGAGGACAGCCCGTTGCCGGTCGACGCGGCGACCCGGGCCGCGCTGCTGGACCGGTTCGGCATGTTCGGTGTGCGCATCTCGATCGCCGTGCTGCGGGCCGGGGTGAAGGATTCGGTGGCGCTGGCCGACGAACTGCTCGAACGCAGCGGCCTGGTGGCGTTGCGCGACGTGATCGACCAGCAGTTCGCGCAGCGATCGGACCTGCTCAAGGCGCATACGGCGCTGTTGTCGCTGCGGCAGTTCGTCCAGCTGAACCCGATCTACGCGACGCCGTACATCATCGCCGACATCGATCCGCTCCTGGCCGACACCCACGCGTTCGAGGAGCTCAGGTTGCTGAGCCAGCTGCGGTCGCGGGCGACCACCCTGACCGACGACGAGATGGCGTCGCTGCGGCGGTTGATCGGCGGCTCGGGGACGGACGCGGCGAGCCGGCTGGGGCTGCAGCCCGAGGACCCCTACGACGGGCCCCGCGCGGCCTTCGCCGCGGCCCAGCGGTGGCGCAGGCGGGCCGAGCATCCGCTCAACGATCCGTTCACCGCGAGGGCTTGCCGGGCTGCGGTCCGCAGTGCCGAAGCGCTGGTCGCCTCGTATGCGGCGAAAGGTCGCGGATTCGCTTAACGTTTGACCGCGCGCCGACGACAAAGAGGTATGCGCACTTCTCTCGGCGTATCCCTCGGCGCGGCCAACCTGGTCGCCGTGGCCGACGGACGCCCGATCATCCGGCCCGCGGTGCTCACTCTGGGCGGGTCGACGATCACCGGTTTCGTGGACCGCGTCGGCGATCCCGTACCTCTGATCGCGCCCGACGGATCGGCACACTACGGCGGGCAGCTCGCCGCCGCCGCGATCGAGGCGATCACCCGCGCCGCCCACCCGTACCGGCGCCCCGACAGCGTGGCCGTGGCCGTGCCCGCGCACTGGTCGCCGACTGCGGTGGCGGCGTTGAGCGCCGTGATCCCGCAGTCGACCGTCGTCTCCGACGCCGTCGCGGCGCTCACCGCACTGCAGGCCAACCCCGGACTGCCCGCGCGGGGCGTCGTCGCGCTGTGCGACTTCGGGGCGAGCGGTACCGGCATCACGCTCGCCGACGCGGGCGACGGGTTCCGTGTGATCGGCGAGACCGTCCGCTACGACGACTTCTCCGGAGACCTGATCGACCAGGCCGTGCTGCAGCACGTGCTCGCCGATCTCGAGGTGGACCCGAGCGGGACGTCGGCGGTCGCGTCGCTGCAGGCGCTGCGCGAGGAGTCGCGCGCCGCCAAGGAGCGGCTGTCCGTGCAGACCGCGACGGCACTGACCGGTCCGCACGCCAACGTGCGGCTGACCCGGCCGGAACTCGACTCGCTGCTGGCCGGCCCGCTCGCCGGGTTCGTCGACACCGTCATCGACGTGCTGCACCGCAACGGGGTGGTGCCCGCGCAGCTCGCCGCGGTCGCCACAGTAGGTGGTGGGGCGCGTATACCGCTTGTCACACAACGTCTTTCGGAGGCGTTGCGGCTGCCGGTGATCACCGGGCCCTACGCGCAGGTCGCCGCGGCGGCGGGTGCGCAGCTGCTCGCGTCGCGCGGGGGGGAACTGGAGGCCGTCACCACGATCGCCCCCGTGCCCGACGCGTTCGTGAGCGACGCCCCCGCGACCGAGGCCGCGATCCCGCTGGCCTGGTCCGCCGAGACCGTCGACTTCGACGCGGCGACGCAGTACGTGCAGCCCGTCTACGACGCCGCGATGGCCCGGCCCGGGATGCACTTCGACCAGGCGCCGGTCGAGGAGGCCCCGGACGGCTCGCCGTGGTTCCGCAAGCCGGGGGCGCTGTTCGCCGGTGCCGCCTGTCTGGCGGCCCTGGCGGCGACGGGTCTGATCCTCACCTCGCAGACCGGCGACGCGGAGGCGGTGCAGGCCGGGGCCTCGGGGATCACCGCGCCGGTGGCGACGCAGCCGATCGACCAACCGGCCCAGCCGGTCGAGGCCCCGCAGCAGGGGGCCCCGGCTCCGGCCGTCACCGAACGGGTGGCCGCCGCGGCCCCGCGGCCCGCGCCGAGGGCGGTCCGGCCGCCGTCGCAGCCGAGCCCGAACAGCGCGGCCGAGCGGCGGGTGGCGTCGAAGCAGGTGGCGCCGCGGCCGGCGGCACCTGCTCCCGCGCCCGCGCCGCGTGCCCCGGTACCCGCTGCCCCTCCGGCGCCCGCGCCGTCGATGGGTCTGCCTCGGCTCCCGCTGCCGGCGTTCACGCCGCGGCCGGCTCCGTCGCCGCCGTGCTCGGCGCCGGCTCCGTCGCAACCCGCACCGTCGCCTGAGCCGGCACCCGAACCGGAGCCGACGCAGGAGCCCGCACCGCAACCGGAGCCGACGCAGGAGCCCGCCCCACAGCCGGAGCCCGAGCCCGCACCGGAGCCGGAGCCGACCGCCGCGCCGCAGCCGACGCAGGAGCCCGCGCCGCAGCCGTCAGCGGAGCCCACGGTCGAGCCGGCGCCGTCGGAGTGCGTGCCGGACGCCGAAACCGTCTGCTAGGCGCGCCGAACCGCTCAGCCGCCGGGTGGGACCAGCGTCGGGACCGTGATCGTCACCGTGCTGGTGCTCGTCTCCACCGTCGTGGTGGGCGGCGGCGTCGTGGTCGTGGTGGGGGCCGTGGTGGTCGTCGTCGGCGGTGGCGGCGTCGTGGTGGTCGTCGTCTCCGCCGGAGTGGTCTCCTCCGGAGCCGTGGTCGTCTCCGTCGGCGACTCGGTCACCGTCTGCGGAGGAACCACCGACGGCGCTTCCGACGTCGTGGTGGTCGTCGTCGTGGTGGTGGATTCGGACGACGAGTCGTCACCCGACACCAACTGCACGATGAGCCAGATGATCAGCGCCACCAGCAGGGCCGCGACCGCGCCGAGTGCGATCAGCGCGCCCGGCTTGCGGTACCACGGCTGTGGCTCCTCGGGCGGTGGCTGGTCGTAGGCGCCGGTGTAGTCGCCGTACTGGGTCGGCTCCGCGCTGTACGCATTCGAGTACTGGGTCGGCTCGTCGTCCGAATAGTTCGGATCTTCAGGAGGTCGCGCCACGGGCTCCGATAGTAGGCGTCGTTGCTCAGGGACGCGGGTAAAGCGTGCGTGTCTCGTTGAGCCGGGGCCGGTTGCGCGTCGTCGTCGGCGGATCCTCCTCGGTCGACGGGCTCTCCTCGGACTCCTCCTCCCGGGTCGTGGGCCGCTCCCGCGAACTCGAGGTCTCCGACGGCGAAGGGGGAGTCGACGAGGGGATCACCGGTGGGAGCTCCAGGTCGGTGGTCAGCGGTGGGCTGATCCGCGTCGTGGTGGTCGAGGTGGTCGCCGAGCTGGACCTGGTGGTCATCGACGAGAAACTCGGGTCGACGAAGTTCGTCGGCGCCTGCGGCGAGTCCCCGGCCCGCGATGCGAACAGGACCCCGGTCACGATCAGCGCGATCGCGGCGATGCCGGCGAGGCTCGCGCCCAGCACTTTGCCCGTCGAGTGGTGCCACGGCGTCGACGCATCCGCCTGCCGGCCGGATTGCTCGTCGTCGTCGCGGGCGCCCGTCACGGGCACCGATCCTAACCGCGACCAGGCGCGTCGTGCCGGGTCAGCGCAGCTGGGGCAGCACTTGACCGGCGACCAGCGCGAGATGGTCGAGATCGGACATGTCGAGCAGTTGCAGGTACACCCGCTCCACCCCGGCCTCGGCGAACGGACCGAGTTTGTCGACGATCTCCGCGGGCGTGCCGACCATCGGGGAATTGCCCCGCAGCTCGTCCACCTCGCGGCCGATGGCGTCGGCGCGCCGGGCGATCTCGGTGTCGTCAGCGCCGGCGCACAGGACGAAGGCCGCGGAGTAGACCATCGAATCCGGTTCGCGGCCGGCGTCGGCGACCGCGGCCCTGACCCGGTCGAACTGGGTGCTCAGCGTGTCGAGGGGGACGAACGGCACGTTGAACTCGCCTGCGTACTTCGCCGCCAGCGCCGGGGTGCGCTTGGCGCCCAGACCGCCGATCACGACCGGCGGCACCGCCTGCACCGGTTTGGGCAGGGCGGGGGAGTCGACGACGGTGTAGTGCGTGCCGCGGTAGTCGAACGTCTCGCCGACGGGCGTGGCCCACATCCCGGTGAGGATGTCGAGCTGTTCGGTGAGCCGGTCGAACCGTTCACCCAGCGGCGGGAACGGGATCGCGTACGCCTGGTGTTCGGCCTCGAACCAGCCTGCGCCCAACCCGAGTTCCACGCGTCCGCCACTCATCTCGTCGACCTGGGCGACGGCGATCGCCAGCGGGCCGGGATGGCGGAAGGTCGCCGAGGTGACCATGGTGCCCAGCCGGATCGACGACGTCTCACGGGCGATACCCGCCAGCGTCACCCAGGAGTCCGTCGGCCCGGGCAGGCCGTCACCGCTCATCGCCAGGTAGTGGTCGGAGCGGAAGAACGCCGAGTAGCCCAGTTGTTCGGCGGCGCGGGCGACGGCGAGCTGGTCGGCGTAGCGGGCGCCCTGCTGCGGTTCGACGAAGACACGGAAATCCACGGCGGCCAACCTACAGACCCTTCGGTGCGTCGCGCAGCGCCTGGACGGCGGCGGGATCACCCTCGAACTCGACCCGGGCCTCGCGTCCGACGGCGAAGAGCAGCAGTTCCTCGGGCCGCCCGGTCACGGTGACGGGAGCGCCTCTCCCCGCGGTGACCAGTGTCTTGCCCTCCGGCGTGCGCAACGCCGCGCGGGCCGGCGCCTTGGCCAGGGTGAGCCGGGCCATCAGTGACAGCGTCCGGGTCAGCCCCTTCACCGTCGCGTCGTCGAGTGTGCGCGGCTCCCAGCCCGGCTGCGCGCGCCGCACGTCCTCGCAGTGGATGAACATCTCGGCGAGGTTGGCGACCGGGTCGAGCAATTTGAACGGCGAGTACAGCGGCGGACCGGCCGCGATTTTGGCCAGCAGCGCATCCCACTCGGTCGCCTCGGCGGTGCGGTTCTGCACCTTGTCGGTGTACTTCGCCAGCGCGGGGACGGCGATCCCGGCCGTCGCGTCCGGGCGGTGCTCGCGGATGTAGAGGTGGGCGGCCAGGTCCCGGGTCGTCCAGCCCTCGCACAGGGTCGGCGCATCGGGACCCCGGGCGCGCATGGCCTCGACGAGCGCGGCGCGTTCCCGCTGGGCGGCGGTCATGGTGTTCCTCCATCTGGTCCGTCGAGAGAGAACGTGGGCATCGGGTTCAGCAGTACCCCCGCCCCGGATCGACTACGCCTCCGCGACGAACGCCGGTGTGAGAGGTATCACCTGCGGTGCGATGGGGTATCCCACCCCACGGTGGACACCTCGCGTGGCTTCGGACGAGCTTCGCGGCGGCCGCTGACCAGGGTCGCCGCGCTGACCGTCGTGTTGTCCGCGGGGCTGACCGGATGTTCGGAACAGAAGTCCACCGAACCGCCGGTCACCCGCGCCACCGTGACCGTCAACGACATCGCCGTGGGGCCACTCGTGCCCCGGTGTGAACGGCAGCAGCGGTATCTGTCCGTTCGGGCCGGTGATCCGCCGGGGGAGATCACCGGGGTCGTCGACGTCGGCGGTGCGCGGCCGGTGGCGAAATGGGTGAAGATCCGCGACCTGGGCGGCTTCACCGGTGACGCGTGGGAGGGCGGCGTGGGGAACATCGCGACGGTCCGGAACGACGGTCGCATCACCGAGGTCACCGGCACCGCCTACGGCGTCTACACCGCGCGTCCGCATGAACTCGCCCGGACCGCCCGCTTCTCCATGACGGTGCAGTGCTGAGCGCGGCGGACGTCACTCGTCCGGCAGCCGCCAGCGCGCTGTACCCGGCAGGGCCAACGCCTGTTCGGGACCCCACGACCCGCGGGCGTAGGTGTGCAGCGGCGGCGGAGTGTTCAGCACCGGCTGGCATACCTGCCACAGCCGGTCCACCTCGTCGGCGCGGGTGAACAGCGTCTGGTCGCCGCGCATGACGTCGAGCAGCAGGCGTTCGTACGCCTCGAGCGGGGTGTCGTCGGAATTCTCGTCGGCCACGCCGAGGCTCAGATCGAGGGGCATCAGCGCGAGGTCGGGCCCGGGGCGTTTGGCCAGCAGGCGCACCTCGAACTCGGGTGAGTCGGTGAGTTCGAGGACGAGCTGGTTCGGGCGGGGATCGTCGGCGCCGAAGAGCGCCATCGGCGGGCTGCGGAAGGTCAGCGTCACGGTGCGGCGGGTGGCGCCGAGGGCCTTGCCGGTGCGCAGGTAGAACGGCACGCCCTGCCACCGCTCGGTGTCGACGAACGTCTCCAGCGCGACGAACGTCTCGACCTGCGAATCGTCGTCGACGCCGTCCTCGTCGCGGTAGCCGTCGTACTGGCCGAACACCACCCGGTCGGGGTCCAGCGGCCGCATGGCCTGAAAGACCTTGGCCTTCTCGTTGCGCAGCGACACCGGGTCGAGGTGGACCGGCGGTTCCATCGCGACGAAACCGAGCACCTGGCACAGGTGGGTGGAGATCATGTCGCGGAAGCATCCCGTCGATTCGTAGAAGCTGCCGCGACCCTCGATCGAGAGTTCCTCGGGCACGTCGATCTGCACCGACACGACGTGAGTGCGGTGCCAGGCGGGTTCGATCAGACCGTTGGCGAACCGGACGGCCAGGATGTTCTGCACCGCCTCCTTCCCGAGGAAGTGGTCGATGCGATAGACCTGATCCTCGTCGACGACCTCCTTGAGCGCCTCGTCGAGCGCACGCGCCGAATCCAGGTCGGTGCCGAAGGGCTTCTCGACCACCACGCGTGCCCCGTCGGTGAGCTGCTCGCGGCCCAGCATCGTGATCATCGGCTGCATCGCCCTCGGCGGGACCGACAGATAGATCAACGTGCGGGCGTCGTCGCCGAGCCGTGTCCGCGCGGCGCGGACGGCCCCGGCGAGTTCGGCGCCGTCGTCACTGTCGGACGTCTGAAAGGACAAGCGTTGCAACAGGTTCGAGAGAACGTCGTCATCGACGTGGTCGACCGAGTCGCGGAGGCCGGCGCCCACGGCGTCGCGGAACTCGTCGTCGCTGCCGGGCGAATGCCGGCCCGATCCGATGATCGCGTAGTCCTCGGGCAGGCGTCCGGCCGCGGCCAACCGGTACAGCCCCGGGAAGAGTTTGCGTTTCGCCAGATCCCCGGTCGCCCCGAACAGCACGAAAATGTGTGGGGCAGGCCGCTGTTCGCTCACCGGTGCTGCATGCCCGGCGGACGTGAGGGTTCAAACCGGTGTGACCGAGGAGTCAGAAAGTCTGCACCCGTTCGACGGAGACGAACATGCCGCGGTGGGTGCGGTCGTTGCTGAAGCGGGTGCCGTCGCTGCCTGCGTCGATGGTCCAGCCCACCGCCGAATAGCGCCGGTAGTCGAGGGTGACCGCCGGAATGTCGCCCAGATTGCCCACCACCCACTCGACCTGCCCGTCCGCCGACAGCCGCACCCCGTTGGCCGGCAGCCCGCCGACCTCGGGGGCGTCGGTGAACGGCGCCTCGCAGCCGACCTCCTCGGCCGACAGCTGGCAGCGCGTCTTCCCCGATTTCGTCTCGATGAACACGTAGCCGTTCTGCGGTGAGAGCACCTCGGCCGCAGGCGCGGGTGCGGGCGACGCGCTGGGCGGGGCCGGGGTCAGGGTGCGCGGCGGCGGTGCGGGCGTCGAGGTGCGCGACGGCCGGGGAGTGGGGACCGTGGGCTCGGTCGGCGAGTCAGGGCTGCGGACGGCGGTGCCGGTGGTGTCGCTCTGGCAGCCGGTGAGCAGCGTGGCGACGGTGACGGTGACCTGCACGACGCCCGCCATCACGACTTTCGACCGCACCCCCCAACCCTACGGGGATTGTGGTGCAAGTGGCGGAAGTGACGCGCGCATCATGTCGGTGTAGCCGTCGGCGAGGCGACGCAACTGGTCCTCGCCGTCGCCGGTGAACGACGAACCGTGCATGATCGCCAGTGTCGTGGGACGCAGCTCGGCCAGGGCCGTCAGGGTGGGAACGAGATCGGTGCAGAGCCCGGTGGCGTGGAAGAAGCTCTCCGCCTCGAGAGCCGGAGCGACGCAGTCGTTTTCGGTGAGTGCAGGACAACGGCCGACGTGGGTGAACAGGTCTCCGGCGAGCAAGGTGCCCGTCGCCTCGTCGAACCACAGGCCGGCCTCCCAGTTGTGCGGGACATGCGGGGTGGCGATGAACCGCAGCGCGTGTCCGCCGGTGTCGAGCGGTTCGTCGGCGGCCGCGACCGGCGGCCGGTCGCACATGTCGATCAGCGACAGCATGCAGGCGAGCTGGCCGTGCACCACCTGGGCGTTCGGGGCGGCCTCGAGGAGCAGGTTCACCGCTCCGCACTCATCGGCCTCGAGATGACCGAACGAGATCCATCGCAGCTTCTCCAACGGGACGATCCGTTCGATCGCCGCCGACACCAGCGGGAAGAGTTGCCGCTGTCCGCAGTGGAAGAGAAACGGCTCGTCGCCGGTGAGCAGGAACTGGTTGAAGGTGAACCCGTGCTCGGTGATCTCGGGAACGTAGGTCGACAGCCGGAACACTCCGGGCGCGATCTCGTCGACTGTGGTCTCCATGCCCCGATGGTCCGCCCCTCGACGTCGGCGTTGGGCGTTGTGGGCAAAAAATCCGCGGCGGGAACAAATCCGCCGGACGGTCCGTTGAGCCTTTCGACAAGTTGAGTGAAACACGCTCAAGTCTGAGTTGACAGCCGGGCCTCCGGCGGAGCAGTCTTGAGTGCGGTCCGCTCAGACCCCACAAACGTAGTAGTCGGTAACAAGGAGGACACACCATGGCTCGTGCGGTCGGAATCGACCTCGGGACCACCAACTCCGTCGTCGCGGTGCTGGAGGGTGGCGACCCCGTCGTCGTCGCCAACTCCGAGGGCTCGCGCACGACGCCGTCCGTCGTCGCGTTCGCGCGCAACGGTGAAGTGCTGGTCGGCCAGCCCGCCAAGAACCAGGCGGTGACCAACGTCGACCGCACCATCCGGTCGGTCAAGCGGCACATGGGCACCGACTGGAGCACCGAGATCGACGGCAAGAAGTACACCGCCCAGGAGATCAGTGCGCGCACGCTGATGAAGCTGAAGCGCGACGCGGAGAGCTACCTCGGCGAGGACATCACCGATGCCGTGATCACGGTGCCCGCGTACTTCAACGACGCCCAGCGTCAGGCCACCAAGGAAGCCGGCCAGATCGCCGGCCTCAACGTCCTGCGCATCGTCAACGAACCGACCGCCGCGGCGCTGGCATACGGCCTCGACAAGGGCGAGAAGGAACAGACCATCCTGGTCTTCGACCTCGGTGGCGGCACCTTCGACGTGTCCCTGCTGGAGATCGGTGAGGGCGTCGTCGAGGTCCGTGCGACCAGCGGTGACAACCACCTCGGTGGCGACGACTGGGACGAGCGTGTCGTGACGTGGCTCGTCGACAAGTTCAAGGGCACCAGCGGCATCGACCTGACCAAGGACAAGATGGCCATGCAGCGGCTGCGTGAGGCCGCCGAGAAGGCCAAGATCGAGCTGAGCTCGAGCCAGAGCACCTCGATCAACCTGCCGTACATCACCGTCGACGCCGACAAGAACCCGCTGTTCCTCGACGAGCAGCTCACGCGCGCCGAGTTCCAGCGCATCACCCAGGATCTGCTCGACCGCACGCGGCAGCCGTTCCAGTCGGTGATCAAGGACGCCGGCATCTCGGTCGGCGACATCGACCATGTCGTGCTGGTCGGCGGCTCCACCCGGATGCCCGCGGTCTCCGAGCTGGTCAAGGAGATGACCGGCGGCAAGGAGCCCAACAAGGGCGTCAACCCGGACGAGGTCGTCGCCGTCGGCGCCGCCCTGCAGGCCGGTGTGCTCAAGGGCGAGGTCAAGGACGTCCTGCTGCTCGACGTGACCCCGCTGTCGCTGGGCATCGAGACCAAGGGCGGCGTGATGACCAAGCTCATCGAGCGCAACACCACGATCCCGACCAAGCGGTCGGAGACCTTCACCACGGCCGACGACAATCAGCCGTCGGTGCAGATCCAGGTCTTCCAGGGTGAGCGTGAGATCGCCTCGCACAACAAGCTGCTCGGCTCCTTCGAGCTGACCGGTATCCCGCCGGCCCCGCGCGGTGTCCCGCAGATCGAGGTCACCTTCGACATCGACGCCAACGGCATCGTGCACGTCACCGCCAAGGACAAGGGCACCGGCAAGGAGAACACGATCCGCATCCAGGAGGGCTCCGGCCTGTCCAAGGAAGAGATCGACCGGATGATCAAGGACGCCGAGGCGCACGCCGACGAGGACCGCAAGCGGCGCGAGGAGGCCGACGTCCGCAACCAGGCCGAAACGCTGGTGTACCAGACGGAGAAGTTCGTCAAGGAGCAGCGTGAACCCAAGGAGGGAGAGGGCGGAGGCAAGGTCCCCGAGGACGTGTTGACCAAGGTCGACGGCGCGATCTCCGAGGCCAAGACGGCGCTCGCCGGCACCGACATCGGCGCGATCAAGGCGGCGATGGAGAAGCTGGGCACCGAGAGCCAGGCGCTCGGCCAGGCGATCTACGAGGCCACCCAGGCCGAGCAGTCCGCGGGCGGCGCCGGTGCGGGTACGGCAGGCAGTGGCGGAAACAGCGATGACGACGTCGTGGATGCCGAGGTCGTCGACGACGATCGGGAGAACAAGTGACCCGTCCCTTCGACAGCGGAGGCGATCCGCACGAGCCGGTGACCGTCACCGACAAACGGCGCATCGATCCCGTGACCGGTGAGGTACGCGATCCGTCCGGCCCGGCCCCCGGAGCCGCTTCGGCGGCAGCCCCCGGTGGGCCGGCGCCGGACGCCGCGCCGGAGGCCTTCGCCGGGGAGACCCCGGAGGAGGCCGACAAGGCCGGTGAACTGCTCGCCGATCTGCAGCGCGTCCAGGCCGATTTCGCCAACTACCGCAAGCGGGCACTGCGCGATCAGCAACTGACGGCCGACCGCGCCAAGGCGGGCGTGATGGCACAGCTGCTGCCGATCCTCGACGACCTGGACCGGGCGCGCAGCCACGGCGACCTCGACAGCGGCCCGCTCAAGGCGGTCGCGGACAAGCTGGTGAGCACGCTCGAGGGCCTGGGCCTGACGTCCTACGGCGAGGAGGGCGACGAGTTCGACCCCCTCCTGCACGAGGCCGTCCAGCACGAGGGCGAGGGCACCCACCCCGTCCTCGGCGCCGTGATGCGGCGTGGCTACAAGGTCGGCGAGCAGGTGGTGCGCCACGCGCTCGTCGGCGTCGTGGACACCGTGCCGGAGGCCGACACGGCCGAGAACGCCAGCGCGGCGCCGCATCAGGCCGCAGAATCAGACGACTGAACAACGAGAAAGGTGAGGAGGTGACGCGGCATGGCCCAACGCGAGTGGGTCGAGAAGGACTTCTACAAGGAGCTCGGCGTCTCCTCTGACGCCGGCGCGGACGAGATCAAGAAGGCCTACCGGAAGCTGGCCCGCGATCTCCACCCCGACACCAACCCGGACCCCACGGCCGCCGAGCGGTTCAAGGCCGTGTCCGAAGCGCACAGCGTGCTGTCGGACCCGGCCAAGCGCAAGGAGTACGACGAGACCCGCAGGCTGTTCGCCGGCGGCGGTTTCGGGCGTGGCCGCTTCAACGGCGGCAGTGGGGGATTCGGCGGGTTCGGCGGCGGCGGTGGCTACGGGTCCGAGGGGGTCGAGTTCAACCTCAACGACCTGTTCGACGCCGCGGGGCAGACCGGCGGCGCCAACATCGGCGACCTGTTCGGTGGACTGTTCGGGCGGGGCGCCTCGCCCCGGCCCAGCCGCCCACGTCGAGGCAACGACCTCGAGACCGAGACGGAGCTGTCGTTCCTGGAGGCCACCAAGGGGGTGGCGATGCCGTTGCGGCTGACCAGCCCCGCCCCGTGCACGAATTGCCACGGCAGCGGCGCACGTCCGGGCACCAGCCCGAAGGTGTGCCCGAACTGCAACGGCGCCGGCGTGGTCAACCGCAACCAGGGCGCGTTCGGGTTCTCCGAACCGTGCACCGAGTGCAAGGGCAGCGGCTCGATCATCGAGCACCCCTGCGGCGAGTGCAAAGGCACCGGCGTGACCACCCGAACCCGCACCATCAACGTGCGGATCCCCCCGGGTGTGGAGGACGGTCAGCGGATCCGGCTGGCCGGTCAGGGCGAGGCGGGTCTACGCGGGGCACCCTCGGGTGACCTGTACGTGACCGTGCACGTGCGCCCGGACAAGGTGTTCGGCCGCGACGGTGACGACCTCACCGTCGCGGTACCCGTCAGCTTCCACGAGTTGGCGTTGGGCACAACGCTTTCGGTTCCGACGCTGGAGGGCAAGGTGGGTGTGCGGGTGCCGAAGGGCACCTCGGACGGCCGCATTCTGCGGGTGCGCGGCCGCGGTGTGCCCAAACGCGGTGGTGGGCACGGCGATCTGCTGGTCACCGTCAAGGTGGCGGTTCCGCCGAACCTCGACGGTGAGGCCGCCGAGGCGCTCGAGGCCTATGCCAAGGCCGAGCGGGCGAGCGGTTTCGACCCGCGGGCCGGCTGGGCGGGGGCGTGAGCCGATGGCAGCCAAGCGACACGAGGAAGCCCGGACCTTCCTGATCTCGGTGGCCGCGGAGTTGGCCGGTATGCATGCGCAGACCCTGCGCACCTACGACCGGCTCGGTCTGGTCAGCCCCCAGCGCAGTTCCGGTGGCGGCAGGCGGTACTCGGAGCGCGACGTCGACCTGCTGCGCGAGGTGCAGCGGCTGTCGCAGGACGAGGGCGTCAACCTGGCGGGGATCAAACGCATCATCGAGCTGACCAATCAGGTCGAGGCGTTGCAGTCCCGGGTCAAGGAACTGGTCCGCGAGGTCGAGGAGTTGCGGGCCAACCAGCGCCGCGACATCGCGGTGCCCACCAAGAGCACTGCGCTGGTCGTCTGGCAGCCGCGCCAGGGCCGAGGCCGCTAGGCGACCCTGATAGAGAACCGGCTCGTGTCCGGTTCCCCGGGGACGGCGACCCGGTGGTTCTCCCGCCGCAGCGCATCGGTCGGCGCGGCCATCGGTTCGACGGCGATCAGGTCGTCGCTGCCGGGTGCGAACAGTTGCGCTGCCGGATAACCCTTTTCGAACGTCACGTCCACCCGCCGGTCGCCACCGGCGAGGACGAACACCGCGCCGTCGTCGACCTGGTCGAACCCGTCGTCGAGTTCGGTGCCGCCGAGCGGCGCATCGCCGCCCGCCCACGCCTCGGTGGCGCCCGTCGGCAGGCCCCAGGTGTCGGCGGTCAGGCGACGCATCGCCGGGGACCGCAGCCGCCACTGCGGGCGCGGGACGTCGGGGATCTGCAGATACGGGTGATAGCCGTAGCAGAGCGGAACCGGCGTCGCGGCCGACGGCGTCACGGTGGTCTCCACGGTCAGAGTGCGGTCGGCCAGTCTCACCGCCATGGTCAGGACGTGCGGGAACGGGAACGTGGCCAGCAGCCGTGGCTTGTCTGCCCAATTCACCTCGGCCACAAGTGTGTTCGTGGTCTTCTCGACCACCACCCAACCCCGGTAGGCGCCGAGCACCCCGTGGATCGGCACGCCGTGCTCATCGGTGCGCACCCCGGCCACGCCGGGAGTCAGCGTCACCACGCCACCGTCGATGGCGTACTTCATGGCGCCCAACCGGTTCGCCCACGGGTAGAGGATCGGGATGCCCATCGTCTTACCGCTGGTGATGTAGGCCTCGACTCCTCGCCGCTGGCCCAGGAATTCGGTATCGCCGTCGGCGAGCGAGGTGCAGATCATCCCCGCCTCGGGCACATACGTCGCGGTCACCGACGACGACGGATCGCGCAAGGTGACAGGTTGGTATTCGGCCACGCCGCCAGTGTGGCATGAGTCAGGCGGTGAGCGGGTCGTGCTGGATGCGCTCGGGCGGCGCGCCCCTGGCGATCAGCGCGGCCTTGGTGGCTTCGGTCATCGCCACCCCGCCGCAGATCAGGATCTGCCGGTCGCCCCAGTTGCCGTAGCGGGTGACCACCTCGTCGAGCCGCCCGGTCTGCCGGACGTGCAGTCCGCGCGGCGGTGACGGGTCGGGATACTCGGACGCCCACGGCGGATCGCTGCTGTACTCCGACACCGGCGTGACCGACAGCCAGGGGTTCGTGGAGGCGATCTGCCACAGCGTCACCAGGTCGTAGAGATCGCAGGGGAACCGCCCGCCGAAGAACAGGTGCACACGCGGGTTGACCCCGAACCGGGTCATGTCCATGATCAGCGTCCGCAGCGGCGCCAGACCGGTGCTGCCCGCGACCATCAGGACGTCGCCGCCGTCGCGGTCCACGGCCAGCCCGCCGTGCGGATTCGACATCCGCCACCGGTCCCCGACGCGGGTCTCGTTGACGATCGCGGTGCTGACCATGCCGCCGGGCACCGAACGGATGTGGAACTCGACGTAGCCGTCGGGATCGGCCGGGATCGCCGGGCTGAGGTACCGCCAGCGCCGCGGCCACTGAGGCACCTGGACGGTGACGTACTGGCCCGGGTGGTAGGCCAGCGGCTGGTCCAGTTTGAGCCGCACCACCGAGACGTCGCGGGTGGCGCGGATGTGTTCGATGACGGTGCCGTCGCAGAAGGGCGGGCCGTCCTCGGCGTCGGCGGCTCCGCGCATCACCCCGGTGGCCAGCGCGACGGCGTCGTGGGCGGCCTCGGCGAGCCGGTCGGACCACTGCTCGGCCAGCCGGCTCCGCAGCGCGGCGTAGAGCGCCTCGCCCATGGTGTCGTAATGCCGTTGCACCACACCGTATTTGCGATGGTCGCGGCCGAGTTGGGCGAGAAACGCCACCGGCTCCTCGGCGCGCTGGGCGATCAGTTCGCCGAACAGCCAGGTCATCGCCTCGGCGAACACGGTCCGCTGGCGGGCCATGTCCGGGGGGAAGAGGTCGCGCACCGAGAGGTCGGCGGCGAACCAGCGGGTGTAGAAGTCGGCGATCAGCGCATCGGAGCCACGGCGGGGATCGACCGCGTCGCGCAGTATCGCCAGCGCGTCACGGTCGTCGAGTCCCACGTCGTGCGAGTGTAAGTCAGTCCGCTGTGCGTGCCCGTTGCCGCAGCGCAGCCATCGCGACGAGCGCCGCGCCGACCAGCGCCCAGCACACCGCCACCACGACTGCCGTGGTCGCCCCGGCGCCGCCGAAGTACGCCGTGGAGCGCAGCAGCGTGGCGGTCGCGCCCTGGGGCAGCCATTGGCCGAACTCACCCCACCCGCGGGGCAGCATCTCGGGCGCACTCGTCAGACCCGAGAGCGGATTGCCGACCAGGACGGCGAGCGCCGCGCCGACGGCCAGCCCGACCCGGCCGAACAGGGCGCCCAGTCCGAGCACGGGCAGCGCGCACGCGAGCAGACCGAGGGTCAGGCCCGCCGTCACACCCCAGAAGTTCTGGTCGAACGAGCCGAGGACGTAGTACAGGAGCGCGGCGATCGTCCACGCCGCGACGCCGCTGAAGACGACCGTCGCGGTCAACCGCGTCCACACCTCCTGGCGCAGGGCCACGGTCAGGGCGATCGCCGAGAGGATGCCCGCCAGCGTGATCGGCAGGGCCGAGGCGGCCAGGCCGGTGCCGCGCGGGTCGGTGTCGGGCAACGGCGCGACGTCCTCGATGACCGGGGCGCTGCCCGCCTGCGCGGCCATGCCGGTGCCGAGCTGGGTCAGCACCTGCGCGACGGCCGGGCTGGCCCCGCTGGCGATGAGCAGTGTGCGGCCCTGCGGGCCGAGCGCCAGACCGCCGTAGACCTGACGGTTCGCGATCGCCTCACGCAATGCCCCCTCGCCGGGGTAGTAGGTGACGGCGAAGGCCCCGGGTGCCCGTTCGTCGAGCATCGCGGCCACCTGACCGTTGGCGGCCTGTGGGCCCGCGACGCCGATCGGCACGTCGTGGGGATCGGACTTCGCGGCGGGCAGCGCGAACGCGAGCGCGACGATCGCGACGGCCGCCGTCAGCGCGATGACGATGCCGGCGGCGCGGGCGGCCGGCGGCGGTTCCCGGTGGGTGCGGGTGTGGAGGGATGACGTCGTTGTCATGGCCCCGGCTCCTTTTCATCTGTCGTTGAAATTCGTGGCCAGAGCGTAACCCCGTGCGGCCAATTATTCAACGGTCAGTGAAATGATAGGGTCGCGATATGGCCTCACCTGCGAAGACGCCGCGACGCCGCGGCCGGCGGCAGGGGGAGCCGGTGTCGCGTGAGGCGGTCCTCGCCGCGGCCAAGAACCGGTTCGCCCTCGACGGCTACGAACGCACCACGTTGCGGGCGATCGCGAAGGACGCGCACGTCGACCCGTCGATGGTGCTGTACCTGTTCGGGTCGAAGCTCGACCTGTTCCGCGAATCACTGCGCCTGATCATCGATCCCCAGGTGCTGGTGGCGGCGCTCTCGGAGGCAGGCGGCGACGTCGGCACCCGCATGGTGCGGGTGTACCTGCAGATCTGGGAGTCGCCCGACACCGGACCGAGCATGGTGGTGATGCTGCAGTCGGCCACCTCCAACGGCGAGGCGCACGAGGCGTTCCGCAGTTTCATGCAGACCTACGTGCTCGGCGCGGTGTCCGGGGTGCTGGGCGGTGACGAGCAGGCGCGACTGCGCGCCATGTTGGCCGCCACCACGCTGGTCGGCACCGCGATGTTGCGGTACGTCATGAAGATCCCGCCGCTGGCGACGCTGTCCGCGGACGATCTGGTGGCGCTGCTCGCCCCGACGGTGACCCGATACCTGACCGCGGACGCCGACGAGTTGGGACTCCCGCGTTACAGTGCGTGAATTCCCTTGTACAACACCAGAAGTCCGATGACGACGAGGATCACCGCCATCAGGGTGGAGTGATTGCGCTCCATCCAGTCCTTGAGCCGCGCGAGCGGATCGTCGAGTCGGCCGCCGGAGACCGCGTAGGCCAGGACCGGCACTGCGACGCTGCAGCCGGCGATCGCGGCGAAGTACACCACCGCGGCCCACACGGCAGTGCCCAGGCCGGCCGAGCCGATCGCCAAACCGGCTGCGACACAGATGAACAGCACCTTCGGGTTGGCGACGGTGAGCGCGGCGGCGGCGGCGGCCGCCTTCACCGGGCCCAGGGTCGTCATGGTGCGCAGCCACGCCGGTTGGTGCGACGAGGAATGCCTGCGCGCGAAGCGGACGACGCCGAAGACGATCAGCGCGGCACCGATGACGATGCGCAGCCAGGACGCCCAGCTCGGTGGCTTCTCGAAACCGCCGATCGCGCCCGAGACCGCCACGAAGATCGCGGTCAGGACCCCGAGGCCGATCACCCAGCCCGCCATGAAGGCCAGCGCGGTCGGACGCGGCCGGGGCGTCTGCAGCATCAGCACCGCGGGTATGACGGACAGCGGCGAGAGCGCGATGACCAGGGCCAACGGAACCAGTTCGGTGAGCACGCTTCCCCAGCTGCCGGTCATGGTGCGACAAGGTAGCAAGCCGGGCGGGGGTTCAGGTCCCGTCGAAGCGGTTGCACCCCAGCGTGTCGACGAAGGTGGGCCCCAGCAGCTCCAGTTCGCCGCGGTAGTCGTCGGCCCATCCGCTGAACGGGTGGAACGCCAGGTGCTCGTTGCGGAACCGGTCGTCTTCGGACACCTCGGTGGTGCAGAACGACGGAATCACCAGATCGACGACGGGGGAGTCGCGTTCCACCTCGGCGAGCACCAGCGGCGCGTTGCCGCCCAGGAACCGGTCGATCACCCAGCCGTCCTCACCCAGCCAGACCGACGATCGGACCTTGACCACGACGTGCTCGGCCCGGGAGACGATCTGCCCGGCGACGAGTGGATCGAGTTCGCGTTCGGCTTCGTAGCGGGTGCCGCCGGCGGCCGGCCCCTTGGCCGTCATGGTGCCGATCGCCTCCTCGCCCAGTGCGGCCACGAGCTCGGCAGGGCTGACGTCCACGTCCACGGGTGCCCGGCCCTGTATCCGGACTCGTACCGCATAGCCGTCGGAGGCGAACAGATACGCCTGGGCGATCAGGGCCGGACTCGGGTCGGAGGCGGCCACCGCGGGCATGTCGCTGACGAGGAACTTCCGCTCGTACTCGAAGTCGCCGAAGTCGGACACACGCCGACGCTAGCCCGGGTGCGGCCGGGACCGTGGAGTTGGCGTTCGTGTCCGCGAAAAAAAGCTAGACTTGAGCGGAACAGACTCAACCTTGACCGCGTTGAGTATGGCGACAAGCATTCTCACCAGACGATCGGAGGTGTCGTGGACTCGTTCAACCCGACGACCAAGACCCAGGCGGCGCTGACTTCGGCGTTGCAGGCGGCCAGTGCCGCAGGCAACCCCCAGATCGCGCCCGCTCATTTGTTGATGGCACTGCTGACGCAGAACGACGGCATTGCCGCACCCCTTCTGGAGGCCGTCGGCGTCGAACCCGCGACGATTCGCGCCGAGACGCAGCGCTTCCTCGACCGGCTGCCCAGCGCCAGTGGCGCCAGCAGCCAGCCGCAGCTGTCGCGTGAGTCGCTGGCCGCGGTCACCGCCGCCCAGCAGCTCGCCACGGAGATGGACGACGAGTACGTCTCCACCGAACACCTGATGGTCGGCCTGGCCACCGGCGACTCGGACGTCGCCAAGCTGCTGACCGGCCACGGGGCGTCCCCGCAGGCGCTGCGCGAGGCGTTCGTCAAGGTCCGCGGCAGCGCCCGCGTCACCAGCCCGGACCCCGAGGGCAGCTACCAGGCGCTGGAGAAGTACTCCACCGACCTGACCGCGCGCGCCCGCGAAGGCGAACTCGACCCGGTGATCGGCCGGGACACCGAGATCCGCCGCGTCGTGCAGGTGCTGAGCCGCCGCACCAAGAACAACCCGGTGCTCATCGGTGAGCCGGGCGTCGGCAAGACCGCGATCGTCGAGGGCCTGGCCCAGCGCATCGTCGCGGGCGACGTCCCGGAGAGTCTGCGCGGTAAGACCGTCATCTCGCTCGACCTGGGTTCGATGGTCGCCGGGTCCAAGTACCGCGGTGAGTTCGAGGAGCGGCTCAAGGCCGTCCTCGACGACATCAAGAACTCGGCCGGCCAGATCATCACGTTCATCGACGAGCTGCACACCATCGTCGGCGCCGGCGCCACCGGCGATTCGTCGATGGACGCGGGCAACATGATCAAGCCGATGCTCGCCCGCGGTGAGCTGCGGCTGGTCGGCGCCACCACGCTCGACGAGTACCGCAAGTACATCGAGAAGGACGCCGCGCTGGAACGCCGCTTCCAGCAGGTCTACGTCGGCGAACCGTCGGTCGAGGACACCGTCGGCATCCTGCGTGGCCTCAAGGAGCGCTACGAGGTGCACCACGGTGTGCGCATCACCGACTCCGCGCTGGTGTCGGCCGCGGCGTTGTCCGACCGCTACATCACCGCCCGCTTCCTGCCGGACAAGGCCATCGACCTGGTCGACGAGGCCGCCTCCCGGCTGCGGATGGAGATCGACTCCCGGCCCGTCGAGATCGACGAGGTCGAGCGGCTGGTCCGTCGTCTCGAGATCGAGGAGATGGCGCTGGCCAAGGAATCAGATGATGCGTCGCAAGAACGCTTGGCCAAGCTGCGCGGCGAGTTGGCCGACTACCGGGAGAAATTGGCGGAGCTGACCACGCGCTGGCAGAACGAGAAGAGCGCGATCGACGTCGTCCGCGAACTCAAGGAGCAGCTCGAGACGCTGCGCGGGGAGGCCGACCGGGCCGAACGCGACGGCAACCTCGAGAAGGCCGCCGAGCTGCGCTACGGCCGCATCCCCGAAGTCGAGAAGAAGCTCGACGCGGCCATCCCGAGCGCGCAGGCTCACGAGGACGTGATGCTCAAGGAGGAGGTCGGCCCCGACGACATCGCCGAGGTGGTGTCGGCGTGGACCGGGATCCCCGCCGGCCGCATGCTCGAGGGCGAGACCGCCAAGCTGCTGCGGATGGAGGACGAACTCGGTAAGCGGGTCGTCGGCCAGAAGAAGGCCGTGCAGGCCGTGTCCGATGCGGTGCGGCGTTCTCGCGCGGGCGTGGCCGACCCGAACCGGCCCACGGGCTCGTTCATGTTCCTGGGCCCGACCGGTGTCGGCAAGACCGAACTGGCCAAGGCGCTGGCGGAGTTCCTGTTCGACGACGAACGGGCGATGGTCCGCATCGACATGAGCGAGTACGGCGAGAAGCACTCCGTCGCCCGCCTGGTCGGTGCGCCTCCCGGTTACATCGGCTACGACCAGGGCGGTCAGCTGACCGAGGCGGTGCGCCGCCGCCCGTACACGGTGGTGCTGTTCGACGAGATCGAGAAGGCCCACCCGGACGTCTTCGACGTGCTGCTGCAGGTGCTCGACGAGGGCCGCCTGACCGACGGGCAGGGTCGCACGGTCGACTTCCGCAACACCATCCTGATCCTGACGTCCAACCTGGGCGCGGGCGGCACCGAGGAGATGGTGATGGCGGCGGTGCGCTCGGCGTTCAAGCCCGAGTTCATCAACCGGCTCGACGACGTCATCATCTTCGACGGGCTCAACCCCGAAGAGCTGGTGTCGATCGTCGACATCCAGTTGCAGCAGCTGGCCAAGCGGTTGTCGCAGCGCCGGCTGACGCTCGAGGTGTCGCTGCCCGCGAAGAAGTGGCTGGCCGAGCGCGGGTTCGACCCGCTCTACGGCGCCCGGCCCCTGCGCCGGCTGGTGCAGCAGGCCATCGGTGACCAGCTGGCCAAGATGCTGTTGGCCGGCGACGTGCACGACGGTGACATCGTGCCGGTCAACGTCAGTGCCGACGGCGAAACGCTCGTCCTGGGCTGACGCCACAATCGTTGACTCTGCGCGGAGGGCTGTGCGCACTCGCACTTTTCCGCCCTCCGCGCAGAGTCGACGTCAACACCGTGACTTGTGTGACTCACGAGGCTTCTGGCAGAGCCTGAGACGGGGTTGTGACCAACTTGAGTTCGGGCGAAAGCGGTACCAGCAAGTAGGCTAGGCCCGATGGTCCCGCTCTGGTTCACGCTGTCTGCGCTCTGCTTCGTGGGTGCAGCCGTGCTTCTCTACGTCGACATCGACCGTCGACGCGGGCTCGGTCGACGCCGGAAGTCGTGGGCCAAGTCGCACGGCTTCGACTACGAACACGAATCCGCCGACATCCTCACCCGCTGGAAACGCGGCGTCATGTCCACCGTCGGGGACGTCACCGCCAAGAACGTCGTGCTCGGCCAGATCCGCGGCGAGGCGGTGTTCATCTTCGACCTCGAGGACGTCGCCACCGTCATCGCGCTGCACCGCAAGGTCGGCACCAACGTCGTCGTGGACATGCGGCTCAAGGGCATCAAGGAGCCCCGCGAGAACGACATCTGGCTGCTCGGCGCGATCGGGCCCCGGATGGTGTACTCCACCAACCTCGACGCGGCCCGCCGCGCCTGCGACCGGCGCATGGTCACGTTCGCCCACACCGCGCCCGACTGCGCCGAGATCATGTGGAACGAGCAGCACTGGACGCTGATCAGCATGCCGGTCACCAGCACCCGCGCTCAGTGGGACGAGGGGCTGCGTACCGTGCGGCAGTTCAACGACCTGCTGCGCGTGCTGCCCCCGATCCCGCAGACCGATTCCGTGCAGGCCGTCGCCCGGCGCAGCGGTTCGCCGAGCCGGCCGATCACGCCAGGGCCGCACCGTCAGCCGGAACCGCCGCAGGGCCGCCCCGACGCCGGCCGTCCCGGCCCCGCCGCCCCGGCCCGTCCCTATGCGCAGCGTCCCGAGGCCGGCCGCCCCGACGGCCCGCCCGCGGCACGCCCCGACACCGCGCACCGGACCCCGCCGGCACGCAACGGGCACCAGTCGCCCAACTTCCAGCGCTGAGGGCGCCCAGACGCGATGCCTCGTCCTGTTGCCCTGATCACCGGACCGACCTCCGGCCTCGGTGAGGGCTTCGCCCGCCGCTACGCCGCCGACGGCTACGACCTCGTCCTCGTCGCCCGCGACGTCGCCCGCCTCGACACGCTCGCGGACGGTCTGCGCGCCGAGACCGGCGCCGCGGTCGAGGTGCTCCCCGCCGACCTCGCCGACGCCACCGACCGCGCGAAGGTCGCCGAGCGGTTGGCCGACGGCGTCCGGGTGCTCGTCAACAACGCCGGCTTCGGCACCTCCGGGGAGTTCTGGACGGCCGACTATCCGCTGCTGCAGTCCCAGCTCGACGTCAACGTCACCGCGGTCATGCAACTCACCCACGCGGCCCTGCCGCCGATGCTCGACGCGCACGCAGGCACGGTCATCAACGTCGCGAGCGCCGCGGGTCTGTTGCCCGGCAGGGGGTCGACGTACTCGGCGTCCAAAGCGTGGGTGATCGCGTTCTCCGAGGGGCTGGCCAACGGGCTCGGCGGCACCGGGGTGGGCGTGCACGCACTGTGTCCCGGCTTCGTCCGCACCGAATTCCACCAGCGCGCCGGCATCGAGATGTCCGGGACGCCGTCGTGGATGTGGCTCGAGGTCGACGACGTGGTCGGCGACTGCATCGCCGACGTCGCCAAGGAGAAGGTCGTCATCGTGCCCGGCGTGCAGTACAAGGTCATGACCACCGCCAGCCGGCTGGTGCCGCGCAGCCTCGTCCGCGCCATGACACGGACCGTCGGCCGCGGCCGCGGCCGCACCTGATCGCCGGTGCGCGCGCTCATCGCCGTCGTCGCGACGGTTCTGCTCGTCACGGTCACCGGCTGCTCGGACGCCGAGGGCGCGTCCGACACCTACGCCGCGCCGACCGCGAAAGTCGGTGAATCGCTGGCGGTTTCGGGGTGGAACATCTCGGTGTCGAATCTGCGGTTCGAGGCCGACCACGTCCTCGTCGACGTCGACGCCGCCCACTCGGGCGACGGTAAGCCGGTGGCGGCCGAGTCACTGCGATTCGGGCTGTACGGAGCGTTGGCGCACCCGATCGAGGCGAACGGGCTCGGTGGGTGCGAGAACGTCGACGCGCTCACCATCAACCCGCTGTCCGCGCCGAACCCCGACCGGCTCAGCGGCACGGTGTGCCTGGGCCCGCAGCGCGACCAGAACCAGGTGCGCGGCGTCTACGCCTATTCGCCGCAGGACCGGATGGCCGGGACCACCGTCGCCTACGCGGCGGCGTTCCCGGTCGGGCTGCTGCCCACCAAGGACACCGAGACCGGACTCACGCTGAAGACCACCACCCTCGATGCGTTCCGCGCCGACGGCGCTCAGCTGAACCAGGCCGCACTGGGCGATCCCGAGGCCTTCAGCGGCAACGGCTACATGCTGCTCGGCCTCCAGATCGACGGTCTGGCGAGCCGGTACCGCGAGGACTCCGCGCGCCGCGGGGGCCCGCTGATGATCGTCGTCGCGCCGACGCTGCCGGGTAAGGGGCTCAGTTTCGCGTGCGCGGCGTACGGGGCGTCGGTGCTGGTGCTTCCGGATGCGTCGCGTGACGCGGTGAACCTGCGCGCCTCCCTGTGTACGCAGGGTGAGATCAACCAGGCGCTGCTGTTCGCCTCGGTGTCGGTCATCGGGACCCACGCCGCGCTGTGGACCATCGGTGACTGAGGCGCCCGGCCCCACCGAGTGGGGTGAGGGCCCCGGTGTCGGACCGTGGGATCGGGAACGGCTGGGCGACCCGCCCGAGGATCCGCGCTACGACGAGGACCTGCTGCGCGACGGCGACACCCGCAACGTGGTCGACGCCTACCGCTACTGGACCCGCGACGCGATCGTCGCCGACATCGACCGGCGCAGACACCCGTTGCACATCGCGATCGAGAACTTCGGCAACGACGCCAACATCGGTTCGGTGGTGCGCACCGCCAACGCCTTCGCGGTCGACACCGTGCACATCGTCGGCCGTCGCCGCTGGAACCGCCGGGGCGCCATGGTCACCGACCGCTACCAGCGGCTGCGCCACCACGACAGCACGGCCGAACTGCTCGACTTCGCGGCCGGGGCGGGTCTGACCGCCGTCGCGGTCGACAACGTCCCGGGGGCGGTCCCGCTCGAGCACACCGAGCTGCCGCGTGAGTGCCTGCTGATCTTCGGCCAGGAGGGGCCCGGCATCACCGACGACGCGAAAACCGGTGCGCGGCTGACGGTGTCGATCGCCTCATTCGGCTCGACACGCAGTATCAACGCGGCCGTCGCCGCCGGCATCGCCATGCACACCTGGATCGTCCAGCACGCCGACCTCGGCAAGGCCTGGTAGCCGCTCGCGCAGCAGCACCCACACCGTCACCGCCGAGGTGAGCATCAACGCCGCGCCGACACCGGACGCGATCGCCAGTCCGCTGCTGAACGATTCGCGCGCCGCGTCGAGCAGTGCACCGGCCTGCGCGGGCGGGAGCCCGGCGGCCACGTCGGTCGCCGCGGCCAGCGAGTCGCGGGCTTGTGTCGCGGCGGCGGGCGACAGGCCCGGCGGCAGGACGAGGGTGCGGTACACCCCGGTGAGGATCGAGCCGACGACCGCGATGCCCAGCGCCATCCCCAGTTCGTAGGCGGTCTCCGAGACGGCGGCGGCCGCGCCCGCGCGTTCCCGCGGAACGCTGGCCAGGATGACGTCGCTGGCCACGGTGAACGCCAGCCCCAGCCCGACGCCGACCACGAACAGCGCGATGCCGAGGTGCGGGTACGGGGAGGCCGGGTGGATCGTCGTGAGCGTGGCCATCGCGACACCCACCAGGGCGAGGCCCGTGGTCAGCACGGTGCGTCGGGTCCAGCGGCGCACCGCGAACCCGGCCAGCACACCGAACACCGTGGCGGTCACCGCCGCGGGCAGTTCGGCCAGTCCGGCGCCCAGCGGGCTGTACCCCTGCACCAGCTGGAAGTACTGCGACAGGAAGAACACCAGACCCGAAAGGCCCAGCACCGACAGCAGATTCGCCCCGACGACACCCGAGAACGCGCGGTTGGCGAACAACCGGACGTCGATCAACGGGCTGGGCAGCCGCAACTGCCTGCGCACGAACGACGTCAATGCGAGCGCACCGGCCAGGGCGGCCGCCAGGGCGCTCAGCCGTGGGCCGTGCGCCGCGGTTTCTTTGATCGCGTAGACCACGCCGAGGATGCCGACCATCGACAACCCGACGCTGGGCAGATCCCACGGCCCCGGTTCGGGATTGCGGTGCTCGGGCAGCAGGGTGAGCCCGCCGATCAGCAACACGACCATCACGGGCGCGTTGATCAGGAACACCGAACCCCACCAGAAGTGTTCGAGCAGAACGCCGCCCACCACCGGCCCGAGGGCGGCGCCGGCCGAGAACGCGGCCGCCCAGATGCCGACGGCCATGGAGCGCTGCCGGGCATCGGTGAAGATGCCGCGGATCAGCGCGAGGGTGGCCGGCGCCAGCGTCGCCCCCGCGACGCCGAGCAGCGCGCGGGCGCCGATCAGCGCCTCGGCGGTGGGAGCGTAGGCGGTGGCGACCGACACCACCGCGAAAAACGTTGCCCCACTTAGCAGGAGCTTGCGGTGGCCGATGCGGTCACCGAGGCTGCCCATCGTGATCAGCAGGCTGGCGAGCACGAACGAGTAGATGTCGCCGATCCACAGCAGTTCGGTGGCGGAGGTGTGCAGATCGCTGCTGATGAACGGTGTCGCGAGCGCCAGGACGGTGCCGTCGATGCCGATGAGCAGGACCGCGAGGGTGAGCACTCCCAGGGCGAGCCAGCGGCGGGTCATGGGGTCTGCACTCCAGTCAGCAGTAGTTCGGAGATCATGCGCTCGAAGTCGCGGCCGGCCGCTCGGCCGACCTGGATACACCAACCGGCGCCGGCGACGAGGCTGTAGAGCGCTTCGGTCAGCCAGGCCGCGGTCAGGTCGGGACGGAACTCGCCCGCCCGCTGGCCGCGTTCGAACAGCGCGGTGATCGCGGCGTCGGATTCGGCCCAGCCTTGCATGGACTGGTCGCCGTCGATGTCCTGGCTCTGGCTGTAGAGCAGTGCCAGATACGGCGACACCGGCCGGCAGGCGGTGACCAGTCGGCGCAGCGCGTCGGCCGCCGAACCCTCCGACAGCCGCGCGGTCTCGACCGCGGTGCGCATCTCGGCGATCGCGAGGTCGTCGAGTGCGGCCATCAGCGCCGGTTTCCCGGCGAAGTGCCGGTGCAATGTCGCCCGGCTGACGCCGACGGCGGCCGCGATCTCGTCCTGGGTCGCGTTCGGCCGACGGCCCAGGAAGTCCGCGGCAGCGCGCAGCACCGCCTCACGATCCGTCGCCATGAAGCGAGAGTATCTCATCTGAGACATTTTTGTCTCATCGCTTCTTCTCGGAGCGGTTCCCGCGGCGGGTGCGGTGAGGCAGGATCGACCCATGAATCAGCTGTGGGCCAACCGGGCGGCCAGCGCCGAGGCGGCGATCACCCAACGGCATCTGCGACGCCTCTGGGGGCTGCCGGGCACCCAACTCGGTGTGGTGGCCTGGCCGGCGGCCGGCCCGCACAAGCAGTTCCGCACCTGGCACTACTGGTGGCAGGCCCACCTGCTGGACTGTCTCGTCGACGCGCAGGTCCGCGACCCCGGCCCGGAGCGCCGGGCCCGCATCGTCCGGCAGATCCGCGCGCACCGCCTGCGCAACATCGGCCGGTGGACCAACGACTACTACGACGACATGGCGTGGCTGGCGCTGGCCCTGGAACGCGCCGGCCGGCTCGCCGGGGTGGCGAAACCCCGGGCGCTCGAGACGCTGAGTGAGCAGTTCGTGAACTCCTGGGTGCCGGAGGACGGCGGCGGCATCCCGTGGCGCAAACAGGATCAGTTCTTCAACGCGCCGGCCAACGGCCCCGCCGGGATCTTCCTGGCCCGCCACGTCACCGCCCGCGGTGACCGGCTGCGGCGCGCCCAGCAGATGGCCGACTGGATCGACGAGGTGCTCATCGACCCGGAGACCCATCTGGTGTTCGACGGCATCAAGGGTGGATCGCTCGTGCGGGCGCAGTACACGTACTGCCAGGGCGTGGTCCTCGGCCTGGAGACGGAGCTGGCGGCACGCATCGGTGATGACGGCGGGGGTGGCGAACACGCCCTGCGGGTGCACCGGCTGGTCGGCGCGGTCGCCGAACACATGGCCCCCGAAGGGACCATCAAGGGCACCGGCGGCGGGGACGGCGGCCTGTTCAACGGCATCCTCGCGCGCTACCTCGCGCTGGTCGCCACCACGCTCCCGGGGGACACGGCCGAGGACGTCGCGGCCCGCGACACCGCACGACGGATCGTGCTCACGTCCGCGGAGGCGGCATGGGCGAACCGGCAGACCGTCGGGAGTGAGGGCGCCGGGCTCCCGCTGTTCGGCGCATCCTGGGAGCGCACCGCGGAGCTGCCCACCACCGTCGGGCGGCAGGCCGAATCCGTCGAGGGCGCGGTCAACGCCTCCGAGATCCCCGAGCGCGATCTGTCCGTGCAACTCTCGGGCTGGATGCTCATGGAAGCCGCCCACACGGTCAGCGGCCAGCCCTCCGGCGCGGAGCCCGTCGACAGCGAAACCGACACCGAAACCGACACCGAAACAGGGCCCACCGAAACGTGACCGAGGCGCCCGCACGCACCATCGGTTCGCTGCCCAGCCGCTTCAGCCGGGACCCGAAGACCCCGCGCTCGAGCGGTAACCGGGCGGCAGCGCTGTTGCTGGCCTCCACCGTGCTGGCTGTGCTGTGGGCGAATTCGCCCTGGGCGCACACCTATTCGGCATTCTGGGACACCGATGTCGCGGTCAGCTTCGGGGAGTACCGCGCCGCGTTGTCGGTCAAGCACCTCGTCAACGACGGACTGATGGCGTTCTTCTTCTTCATCGTCGGATTGGAGGTCAAGAGCGAGTTCGTGATCGGCGAACTGACCGACCGGTCGCGGGCCGCGGTGCCCGTCGTCGCGGCCATCGCCGGGCTGATCGTTCCCGCCGTCATCTTCCTCGCCTTCAACCCCTCCGGGGAGGACGCGCAGGCCTGGGGTGTGGTGATCTCCACCGACACGGCCTTCCTGGTCGGCGCGCTGGCGGTGATCAAACCCAAATTCCCCGCGCGCCTGCGGATCTTCCTGCTGACGTTGGCCGTCGTCGACGATGTCGGCGCCCTCGGCGCGATCGCGCTGTTCTACACCGACGACCTGGAACTCACCCCGCTGGCGGTCGCCGCGCTGCTCATCGCCGCGCTGGCGCTGGTGCGCAGACTGCCCACCCTGCGCGGACCCGCATACGCCGTACTGGGTTTCGCGTTGTGGATCGCGCTGTACCTCGCCCACGTGCACCCGACGCTGGCGGGTGTGGCCGTCGCGTTGCTCATCCCGGTCTTCACTCCCGAGCGCAGACGGGTCGAGCAGACCGCCGACCTGGTCCGGGCGTTCCGCCAGTCACCGAACCCGCAGTACGCCCGCGCGGTGACCCGTGGCCTGCGCGAGTCGATCTCGATCAACGAGCGGCTGCAGATCGCCGTCGGGCCCTACGTGTCGTACGTGGTGCTGCCGATCTTCGCCCTCGCCAACGCCGGCGTGCACCTCGACGAGGAGACCGTCACCGCCGCGATGAGTTCGACGCTGACGTGGGGCATCGTGGCCGGGTTGGTGATCGGGAAGTTCGTCGGGATCACCGCGGCCACCGCACTCGTGAGCGCCACCCGTTGGGGGCAGCTCGCACCCGGTCTCTCGCTGCGGCGAGTGGCCGGGGGAGCGGCGCTGTCCGGGATCGGTTTCACGATCTCCCTGTTCATCGTCGACGTCGCGATCGAGGACCCGGCCCGTCAGGACGAGGCCCGCGTCGGCGTGCTGGTCGCCTCGGTCCTGGCATTCACGTTGGGCTGGGCGCTCTTTCGGCTCACCGACTGGGTCAGTCCGCCGGAACCGGTCGGGCTCACCCTGGTGCGCGACGTCGATCCGGAGCGCGACCACATCCGCGGTGATCCGGATGCCCCGCTCGTCCTCGTCGAGTACGGCGATTACGAATGCCCCTTCTGCGGCCGCGCGACCGGCGCCATCGACGAGGTGCGCGCCCACTTCGGCGACGACCTGCTGTACGTGTGGCGCCACCTGCCGCTCGAACGCGCGCACCCGCGGTCATTCGACGCCGCCCGCGCCAGCGAGGGCGCCGCGCTGCAGGGCAAGTTCTTCGAGATGGGTCGCGAATTGTTCGCCCACCAGGACGATCTGGAGTGGTCGGACATGTACCGCTACGCGGTCGCGATCGGGCTCGACATCGAGCAGTTCGACCAGGATGTGCGGGTCCATGCCTCGAAGGTGCTGCACCGGGTGCGCGACGACGCGCAGGACGCCGAGGTGATGGACCTCAATTCCACGCCGACGTTCTTCGTCAACGGCACCCGTCACAAGGGCCCGTGGGATGCGGCCAGCCTGATCCGCGCGCTGGAGGCGGCCCGCTAGCCGCCTCAACTCCAGAGGGTGACGTGCACCTTCGGTTTGAACCGGGTGACGCCGACGCCGCTGCCGCGGATCATCGCCTGTGTGCAGCGGGGTGTGGTGATGAACCGCACCAGTTCCGAGGCCGCCGGTTGGCGCGCGGCCGGGGTCAGCGTCGAGGCGAACCACTCCCCGGACGACTGCAGGCCCGGCCCCTTGATCTGCACCAGGCGGCGCGACGACAGATCCTTCGACACCGCGAATCCGAGGGTCAGCGTCACGCCGCCGACGCGCTGCACCTCCTCGAGCGCGGCCGCCTCGCTCTGGAAGATGCGCTGCCGGGACTCCGGGATCGCCAGGTTCCGCAGCATCGCGGCGACCTCACCGTCGACGCTGCCCGCCGACGGACCCAGCATCCAGTCCTGCTCGCGCAACCGCTCGGCGGTCGGGACGCCCCGGCCAGCGGTGTTGTCCGGGCCGGCGACGGCGATGATCTGGTATTTGAGGAAGGGGCGGACGACGAGGCCGGGTCCGGGGTCGGCGGGCGCCGGGCCGAGCGTGATGTCGACCGCCCGTGACTCGACGAGGTCACGGAACCGGCTCGTCGGATGCACCGACAACTCCACCGAGAGGTCGTCGGCTCGCGAGGAGAACAGCTCGATCAGTCCGGGCGCGGCGTGTTCGGCGAACATCGTCGACGCAGCGATGCGCAGCAACCGCCTGCCGTGAGCCGCTTCGGTCACCTCGATCGCGGTCTGCTGCTGCAGTCCCAGGATCTCGATGGCGCGGCTGGCGAGCCGGAGGCCGCCCGGGGTGAACGCCAACCCCGCCGACGTCCGGCTGAACAGCGGATCGTCGAGTTCCTTGCGCAGCTGCGTGACGTGCATGGAGATACCCGCGTCCGACATGCCGAGCTCCTCGGCGGCCGCGCGCACGGAACCCAGTCGCACCACCGCCGAATAGGCCCGGAGCTGAGCGGGTGTCACGGTGTGCAGCCTACGGTGGGCCTACATTGGGCAGCGTGAGAGACGTGCTGAGCGCCCTGTCAGCAGTGTGGCGGACCGGCGGCACGGCGGGTGTGGCGACGGTCGTGCGCACCTTCCGGTCGGCGCCGCGCCAGCCCGGCGCCGCGATGGTGGTGGCGCCCGACGGCACGGTGACCGGTTCGGTGTCGGGAGGCTGCGTCGAGGGCGCCGTGTACGAACTCGCCGGTGACGTCGTCGGCAGCGGGATTCCGGCGCTGCAGCGTTACGGCGTCAGCGATGACGACGCCTTCGCCGTCGGGTTGACGTGCGGCGGCATCCTCGACGTGTTCGTCGAGCCCGTCTCGCCGGCGACGTTCCCCGACCTCGAGGCCGTCGTCGAGGACATCGAGTCGCATCGCCCCGTCGCGTTGGCCACCGTCATCGCCCACCCCGACCCCACCCGGGTGGGGCGTCGCCTGGTGGTCCGCCCCGACGCCGTGAGCGGCACGCTGGGATCGCCGCGCGCCGACGCCGCGGTGACCGACGACGCCCGGGGGCTGTTGGCCACCGGTCGCAACGAGGTGTTGACCTACGGACCCGACGGCCAGCGGCGCGGTGCGGGCATGGAGGTGTTCGTCGCGGCGTACGCCCCGCGGCCGCGAATGCTGGTGTTCGGCGCCATCGACGTCGCCGCCGCCGTGGCACAGCAGGGGTCCTTCCTCGGCTACCAGGTGACGGTGTGCGACGCCCGGCCGGTGTTCGCCACCACCGCCCGCTTCCCCACCGCCGACGAGGTCGTCGTCGACTGGCCGCACCGCTACCTGACCGCGCAGATCGAGGCCGGTGCCGTCGACGCGAGAACCGTCATCTGCCTGCTGACCCACGACCCCAAGTTCGACGTCCCGCTGCTGGAGGTGGCCCTGCGGTTGCCCGACCACGCGCGGGTCGCCTACATCGGCGCCATGGGTTCGCGTCGCACGCACGCCGACCGGCTGGCCCGGCTGCGGGAGGCCGGCCTCACCGACGCCGAACTCGACCGGCTGGCGAGCCCCATCGGGCTCGACATCGGGGCCCGCACGCCCGAGGAGACGGCGGTCTCGATCGCCGCCGAGATCATCGCCGCCCGGTGGGGTGGAACCGGCCGCCGGCTCACCGACACCGACGGCCGCATCCACCATGAGCAGGGCAAAGACAGTGAGTTAAGTGATTCCTTAACCCGGTATTGACGCCCGCGTCGGGCGGGCCGACACTGAAGGCCCTTCCGACGATTGTGAGGGCGATCACATGCAGGTGCCCGGTCCCTTCGAATACGAACGCGCCACCAGCGTCGACCACGCGATCGGCCTGCTCGACCGGCTCGGTGACGGCGCCATGATCGTGGCGGGCGGACACAGCCTGCTGCCGATGATGAAGTTGCGCATCGCGAACCCGGAGTACCTGGTCGACATCAACGACCTGACCGGCGAACTGGGCTACATCACCGTCGGCGCCAAGGCCGTGCACATCGGCGCGATGACCCGGCATCGGCAGGTCCTCGAATCAACCGAGCTGGCCGAGGCGTGCCCGATCTTCGCCGACGCCGAACACATGATCGCGGACCCGGTGGTCCGCAACCGCGGCACGCTGGGCGGGTCGCTGTGCCAGGCCGACCCCGCCGAGGACCTCACCACCGTCTGCCAGACCCTCGGAGCGGTCTGCGTGGCCCGCGGACCGTCCGGTCAGCGCGAGATCCCGATCGACGACTTCCTCGAAGGGCCGTACGAGACGTCGTTGGCGCACAACGAGATCCTGACCGAGGTGCGTGTCCCGCTGTCGCCGAACACCTCCAGCGCCTACACGAAAGTCGAGCGCCGGGTGGGGGATTGGGCGGTCACGGCCGCAGGGGCGATGGTCACGCTCGACGGTGACGCCATCACCGCCGCCCGCATCGGCCTCACCGCGGTGAACCCCGATGCCGATGCGTTGGCCGCGGCCGGTGCGGCACTGGTCGGGCGGACCGCCGACGAGGACACGTTCGCCGACGCGGGCCGTCTGGCCGCCGAGGCGTGCGCACCCGACTCGGACATGCGGGGCAGCGCCGAGTACAAGCGCCACCTCGCCTCCGAACTGACCGTCCGCAACCTGCGCACCGCGGTGCGGCGCATCCGAGAGAGGGCCTGAGCATGCAGGTGACCATGACCGTCAACGGCGAGCAGGTGAGCGCCGACGTCGAACCGCGGATGCTGCTGGTGCACTTCCTGCGGGACCAGTTGCGGCTCACCGGAACCCACTGGGGCTGTGACACCAGCAACTGCGGGACGTGCGTGGTGCTCGTCGACGGCGAGCCCGTGAAGTCGTGCACCATGCTGGCCGTGATGGCAGGCGGCCACGACGTCCGCACGGTGGAGGGACTCGAGATCGACGGGACGCTCGACCCGGTTCAGGAAGGGTTCATGCAGTGCCACGGCCTGCAGTGCGGGTTCTGCACCCCGGGCATGATGATCACCGCCCGCGCCCTGCTGGACCGCAACCCCGACCCCACCGAGGGCGAGATCCGCGAAGCGATATCCGGGCAGATCTGCCGGTGCACCGGATACACCACGATCGTGCGGTCGGTGCAGTGGGCCGCTGAGCACGCGCGCGGCCGCGTCGTCGAACCGGCCCCGTCCGCAGACGATTTCGCACCGCAGGCGCAGCGCGACGACACCCTCGGCCCGGTGGCCGGGGACCATCTCATCGAGACAGGAAGCCCATCATGACGGCGGTGGAGGAGCGCCCGGAGGCGCAGGCGGACAACGACAAGAAGCCGTGCGGCTACGGCCGGATGCTCCGCAAGGAGGATCCGCGGTTCATCCGCGGGCGCGGTAACTACGTCGACGACGTCCAGCTGCCCGGCATGCTGCACCTGGCGATCCTCCGCTCCCCGTACGCGCATGCGCGCATCGCGAGCATCGACACCTCGGCCGCCGAGGCGCATCCGAAGGTCAAGGCGGTCGTCACCGGCGCGGACCTGGCGGAGAAGGGCCTGGCGTGGATGCCGACCCTGTCCAACGACGTGCAGGCCGTACTCGCCACGGACAAGGTGCGGTTCCAAGGCCAGGAGGTGGCGTTCGTCGTCGCCGAGGACCGCTACTCGGCCCGCGACGGCGTCGAGCTGATCGACGTCGACTACGAGCCTCTCGACCCGGTCATCGACGTCCGTCGGGCACTGGACCCCGAGGCGGAGGTGATCCGCACCGACCTCGATGGCAAGACCGACAACCACTGCTTCGACTGGGAGACCGGCGACGCCGCCGCCACCGACGCGGCGTTCGACAGGGCCGACGTCGTGGTCAAACAGGAGATCGTCTATCCGCGTGTGCATCCCGCGCCGATGGAGACCTGCGGGGCGGTCGCCGACCTCGACCCGGTCAGCGGGAAGCTCACGCTGTGGTCGACCACCCAGGCGCCGCACGCGCACCGCACGCTGTACGCCCTGGTCGCCGGGCTGCCCGAGCACAAGATCCGGGTGATCTCGCCCGACATCGGCGGCGGCTTCGGTAACAAGGTGCCGATCTATCCCGGATACGTCTGCGCCATCGTGGGTTCGCTGCTGCTCGGCAAGCCGGTCAAGTGGATGGAGGACCGCAGCGAGAACCTGACCTCGACCGGATTCGCCCGCGACTACATCATGGTCGGCGAGATCGCCGCCACCCGCGACGGCAGGATCCTGGCCATCCGCTCGAACGTGCTGGCCGACCACGGCGCGTTCAACGGCGTTGCGGCGCCGACGAAGTACCCGGCCGGCTTCTTCGGGGTGTTCACCGGCAGTTACGACATCGAGGCCGCCTACTGCCACATGACCGCCGTGTACACGAACAAGGCGCCCGGCGGGGTGGCCTACGCATGCTCGTTCCGGATCACCGAGGCGGTGTACTTCGTCGAGCGGCTGGTGGACTGCCTGGCCTTCGAGCTGAAGATGGACCCTGCCGCGTTGCGGTTGCAGAACCTGCTCAAACCCGATCAGTTCCCGTACCGGTCGAAGACCGGGTGGACCTACGACTCCGGCGACTACGAGACCACCATGCGCAAGGCCATGGAGATGATCGGCTACGACCGACTGCGGGCCGAACAGGCCGAGAAACGTGAGCGCGGCGAACTGATGGGCATCGGGATGGCGTTCTTCACCGAAGCCGTGGGCGCCGGGCCGCGCAAGGACATGGACATCCTGGGACTCGGCATGGCCGACGGCTGTGAGCTGCGGGTGCATCCGACCGGCAAGGCCGTGGTCCGGCTGTCGGTCCAGACCCAGGGGCAGGGCCACGAGACCACCTTCGCCCAGATCGTCGCCGAGGAGTTGGGCATCCCGCCCGACGACATCGAGGTGGTGCACGGCGACACCGACCAGACCCCGTTCGGCTTGGGCACCTACGGCAGCCGCTCCACCCCGGTGTCGGGCGCGGCGGCCGCGTTGGTCGCGCGCAAGGTGCGGGACAAGGCGAAGATCATCGCCTCGGGGATGTTGGAGGCGTCGGTCGCCGACCTCGAGTGGGACAAGGGCGCCTTCCACGTCAAGGGCGACCCGGCGGCGTCGGTGACCATCCAGGACATCGCGATGCGCGCGCACGGCGCCGGCGACCTGCCGGAGGGTATCGAGGGTGGGCTGGACGCCCAGATCTGTTACAACCCGGAGAACCTCACGTATCCGTACGGTGCCTACTTCTGCGTGGTCGACGTCGATCCGGGCACCGCGGTCGTCAAGGTCCGACGCTTCCTCGCCGTCGACGACTGCGGCACGCGGATCAACCCGATGATCATCGAGGGCCAGGTGCACGGCGGCATCGTCGACGGGATCGGGATGGCGCTCATGGAGATGATCGCGTTCGACGAGGAAGGCAACTGCCTCGGCGGGTCGCTGATGGACTATCTGATCCCCACCGCGCTGGAGGTACCGAACCTGGAGACCGGCCACACCGTCACCCCGTCCCCGCACCACCCGATCGGCGCCAAGGGAATCGGTGAGTCCGCCACGGTCGGTTCGCCGCCCGCGGTTGTGAACGCGGTCGTCGATGCGTTGGCGCCGTTCGGCGTTCGGCACGCGGACATGCCGCTCACCCCCTCGCGGGTGTGGGAGGCCATGCAGGGCCGGCCGACACCGCCCATCTGATCATGAGGTCCGCCACCACGATGCACGACCGTGCGCAGCAGCTGCTGCGGACGCGCACCCCGTTCGTCCGCGCCACGGTGGTGCGGGCCCAGCAGCCGACGTCGGCGCACCCCGGCGACGAGGCGATCCTGTTGTCCGACGGCACCATCGAGGGTTTCGTCGGCGGCGAGTGCGCGCAGAACTCGGTGCGCAAGGCGGCGCTCGGGGCGCTGCAGTCGAACCAGAGCGTCCTGCTGCGGGTGCTACCCGACGGGGACGTGCACTTCCCGGACGCCCCCGGCGCATGCGTCGTGGTCAACCCCTGCCTGTCCGGCGGAGCCCTGGAGATCTTCCTGGTGCCCGAGGTGCCGCCGCCGCTGGTGCGGATCTGCGGGGCCACGCCGATCGCCGAGGCGCTGACCGAGGTGTGCGCCGTCCTCGGGTACGAGGTCACCCGCTCGGCGGGCGAACTCGCCGACACCACCGCGGTCGTGATCGCCAGCCACGGCGGACCGGAAGCCGAGATGATCCGCGCCGCACTCGATGCCGGTGTCGGGTACATCGGGCTGGTGGCCAGCCGGGTGCGCGGCGCCGCGGTGCTCGACGGCCTGCACCTGACCGACGTCGAGCGCGCCCGGGTGCACACCCCGGTCGGTCTGCCGATCGGCGCCCGCACCGCGGCCGAGATCGCGGTGTCCATTGCGGCGGAACTGATCTCGGCCATTCACGTCGACGCAGCCGCGCCGCGGGTCGCCGAGGCGGGCACTGCGGAGGACCATCATCACTGCCACTGACCCGCCCTTCGTCGACGTCGCCGACGTCGTCGCCCGTTTCGACCGGCGGGACCACCTCCTCGACACCGGCACCGCCTCCGCGATCTATCTGGCGACGACACTCGGCCGCCCGCTGCTGCTCGAGGGTGAGCCGGGGGTCGGGAAGACCACGGCGGCCAAGACCCTCGCCGACGTGCTCGGCGCACCGCTGGTCCGGTTGCAGTGTTACGAGGGGCTGACAGCGGGAGAAGCGCTCTACGACTGGAACTACCAGCGGCAGCTGCTGAGCATCCGCCTGGCCGAGGCGCGCGGTGACCGCATCACCGAAGCCGACCTCTACACCGAGACGTATCTGGCCGACCGGCCCATCCTGCGGTGCGTGCGGCACTCCGGCCCGGCACCGCCGGTGCTGCTGATCGACGAGATCGACCGCGCGGACGACGAATTCGAGGCACTGCTGCTCGAGTTCCTCGGCGAGTCGAGCGTGACCGTCCCCGAGATCGGCACCTTCGTCGCCGCCGCGCCGCCCATCGCCGTGCTCACCTCCAACCGCAGCCGCGACCTGCACGACGCGTTGCGGCGGCGTTGTCTGTACCACTGGATCGACTACCCGGAGCCGGAACGGGCCGTGGCCATTCTCCGCAGGAGCGTGCCCGGCGCCACCACCGCGCTCATCGAGCAGGCTGCGCAATTCGTCGGCGTGGCAAGGGAACTCGACCTGGACAAACCGCCGGGGATCGCGGAGACCATCGACTGGGTGGCCGCCCTGGTGACCCTGGGGGTGGCCGAACTCGTCGAGTCCGTCGACACCGTCCTCGCCGGCTTCAGCGCGCTGGCCAAGACGCCCGACGACCGTGCGGTGCTGCGCGATGCGCTGGTCGACCACAGTTGGACATGAGGCAGGAAGGAAGTCGATGAAGATCGCGAACGAGTTCACGGTGAGCGCGCCGATCGAGCGGGCCTGGGATGTGCTGACCGACCTCGAACAGGTCATCCCGTTGATGCCGGGAGCGTCGATGACCGGGCGTGACGGCGACGACGTGATGGGCAAGGTCAAGGTCAAGGTGGGACCGGTGACCAGTGAGTTCAACGGCAAGGTCCACTTCGTCGAGCAGAACCGGGCCGAGCACCGCGCCGTCATCGACGGCCGCGGCAAGGAGGCGCGCGGCACGGGCAACGCCGCGGCGACCGTCACCGCACAACTGCACCCCGCCGGCGATCACACCCGCGTCACCGTCGACACCGATCTGAAGATCGTCGGCAAGCTCGCGCAGTTCGGCAGCGGCATGCTGCAGCAGGTGTCGGAGAAGCTGCTCGGCCAGTTCGTCGAATCGCTGGAGACCAAGCTCGCCGACGACGCCGCCCCGCCCGCCGCCGGCCAGGAGGTCGCCGCACCCGATCAGCCGGTGGCTCCCGCCCCGCCGGCCCCGCCTGCCCCGCCGGTCGAGGCGCCGCCCATCGACCTGCTCGATCTCGCCGGCGGCGGAGCCGTCAAGAAGTACGCGCCGCCGGCCGTCGGCGCGCTGCTTCTGCTCCTGGTGCTGCTGCTGGTGACGCGACGCCGACGGCGATGAGCACACCCCTGCTGCTGCGCGGGGTCGACCTGGCGGCGTTCGCGGTCGCGCTGGTCGCGAGGCTGCGCGGCGGCGGGGTGGTGGTATCGGCCAGCGGGCCCGCGGAGTTCGTGCACGCGATGCGGGCCCTGCGGCCCAGCCGGCGCACCGACCTGTACTGGGCCGCCCGCCTGACCCTGGTCAACCGCGCCGACGATCTCGAGACCTTCGACCGTGTGTTCGAGGCGGTGTTCGCCGACGCGGTGCTGGGCCTCGACCCGGCCGGGATGAGACAGCGGTCCACCGATCCGGTGGCGTCGAGTCCGGCAGCCCGGCCCGGGCAGGGTCCGCCGCAGGACGTCGACGGCTTGCCGTGGATCACCCGGCCGGCGAACATCAGCGCGGCCGCCGGATCGGAGGGCACGATCACGCTGCCCGACGTGCTGCCCAGCCGGATCGTCGCGCGCGCCGACGAGCCGTTCGACCAGTTCGAGCCCGAGGATCTTCGGCTGCTCGGCCAGTGGCTGGAGGACGCCGCGCCCCACTGGCCGCGCCGCCGCACCCTGCGCCGTCGAGCACACCCTCGCGGCGATCGCATCGACCTTCGTCGTACCGTCCGGGCATCCCGCACCACCGGATGGGAGCCCATCCAGCTCACCCGTACGCGTCGTCGGCACCGGGATCGCCGCATCGTGCTGATCTGCGACGTCAGCCGCTCCATGCAGGCCTACGCGACGGTCTACCTGCACCTCATGCGGGCGGTGATGATGCGGAAGGACCGCCTCCGGCCCGAGGTGTTCGCGTTCTCGACGTCACTGACCCGGCTCACCGCGGTGCTGTCCCACCGGTCACCGGAGCTGGCGCTGGTCCGGGCCAACGAGACGGTGGCCGACCGCTACGGCGGCACACACGTCGGGCGCAGCATCGGTGAACTGGTGTCGGGTTCCCACGGCGCGGTCCTGCGCGGGGCGGTGGTGATCATCGCCTCGGACGGATGGGACAGCGACCCTCCGGACGTCCTGGTGCACGCGCTGGCCCGGGTCCGCCGCCGGGCGTATCGCGTGGTGTGGCTCAACCCGCGCGCCGCCCATGCCGATTACCGGCCACTGGCCGGCTCGATGGCCGCGGCGCTGCCCTTCTGCGACGACTTCATGCCGGCCCACTCGATCAGCGGGCTCCGGGACCTGTTCGACGTGCTGATGCGCGGGCGAAGTGGGCCCGCCGCCCCGCACCGGATGCCATGCTGAGGGCCATGGATCAATTTCGGCGCGACGGTCTGGTGTTCGACGTTCGGGACGAGGGACCGGCCGACGGCCCGGTCGTGGTGCTGCTGCACGGTTTCCCGCAGCGCAACAGCAGCTGGGACGCGATCATCGAGCGGCTCACCGCGCAGGGCTACCGCTGCCTGGCGCCGAACCAGCGGGGGTACTCTCCCGGCGCGCGGCCGAAGCGGCGCCGTGACTACCGCATCCCCGAACTGGTCGCCGACGTCGGCGCCCTGATCGATGCGAGCGGAGCCGACCGGGTGCACCTCGTCGGCCACGACTGGGGCGCCGCCGTCGCATGGAGCGTCGCCGCGGAGATGCCCGAGCGGCTCGCCACCCTGGTTCCGGTGTCCGTGCCGCATCCGGGGGCGTTTCTCAAGGCGATCCCCACCAGCAGACAGGGTCTGGCCTCCTGGTACATGTACTTCTTCCAGCTGCCGTACCTGCCCGAGCGGCTGCTCCTCGGGCAGGGCGGCCGGGTCGCGAACCGCTGGTTGCAGCGCATCGGTCAGACCTCAGAGCGCGCCGAACGCGACGTCGCCGCGATGCGCGAACCGGGCGCGCTGACCGCGGGCATCAACTGGTACCGGGGGATGCCGTTGATGGATCCGCGCGCCGCCGGCGGCAAGATCACGGTCCCGACGCTGTTCGTCTGGAGCGACAACGACCCCGCGCTGTTGGCCAAGGCGGCCTACGACACCGTCAACTACGTGTCCGGGGAGTACCGCTTCGAGGTGATGTCCGGTGCCTCGCATTGGATCCCCGAGGAACGCCCCGACGAACTGGCCGGCCTGATGCTGGAGTGGTTCGCCGCCCACCCGAGCGCCTGACCTCTCCGCGGTCCGGTTAGGTTGGGCCGGTGAGCGAATCCAGCAGGCCGACCATCGAATTCCCCGCCCGTATCGGTGTCTGGTGGGCCAGCGAGACCTGGTCGATCACCGACGCGCAGGACGTCGCGCGCGAGATCGAGGCGCTCGGCTACGGCTCGCTGTTCATCCCCGAGGTGACGGGCAAGGAGTGCCTGACCCAGTCGGCGGCGTTCCTGTCCGCGACCGACCGGCTGGTGATCGGCACCGGCATCGCGAACATCCACATCCGGCTGCCCTCGGCGGCCGAGACCGGTGGGCGCACGCTCAACGCGCTGCACCCGAACCGCTTCGTGCTCGGGCTCGGCGTGAGCCACGCCCCGCTGGTCGAGCACGGCATGGGTGGGACGTACTCGAAACCGCTGGCGACGATGCGGTCCTACCTCGAGAAGATGGCCGCGGTGTCGGAGGCGATCGAGCCCGGTGCGCCCCGGCCGACCCGGCTGCTCGCCGCGCTCGGCCCGAAGATGATCGAGCTGTCCGGCACGCACGCGGACGGCGCCCACCCGTACCTCGTCACCCCCGAGCAGACCCGCACCACCCGCGACATCCTCGGGCCGGACAAGTGGATCGTGTCGGAGCAGGCCGTCGCGATCGGCGGGGACGACGCCGACCAGTTGCGCCGCGCGCACCAGCACCTCGAGGTCTACAGCGGGTTGCCGAACTACCGCAATTCGTGGCTGCGGCAGGGGTTCGACGAGTTGGATCTGGTGCGCGGCGGATCGGACCGGCTGGCCCGCGGGGTCGTCGGCATGGGGTCGGTCGCTGACGCCGCCGCCTCGGTGACGGCGCATCTGGACGCCGGCGCCGACCACGTGGTGCTGCAGGTGCTCGGCGACAACCCGATGGCCGACCCGCGGCCGGCGCTGCGTGAGCTCGCCGACGCGCTGGGGCTCGGGAAGTAGGCAGCGCGCTCACGAATACCGCTGAGCGTCAACCGATCTCGGCTCAGTTGGCGGTGGGTGGTGGGGGCTCGTAAGGGGTGTACCACCACCAGTCGGCGCGTTCGCCGGATGGTCCGCGGTAGGGCGGCACGGTCGGTGGGGCGGTGGTGGGTGGCCGCGCCAACGACCCCGAGTGCATGGTGTGCCCCCGGCTGTCGGTGATGACCAGTTGGCCGGCCGGTCCGGTGATGGTGATGAGTCCGCGGTGGTGGGCCCGGTGATGGAACGGGCAGAGCAGCACGAGGTTGTCCAGGTCGGTCGGTCCGCCGTCTTCCCAATGCTGGAGGTGGTGGGCGTGCAGCCCGCGGGTGGCCCCACAACCCGGCACGACGCAGGTGCGGTCGCGGTGCTCGAGGGCGCGGCGCAGGCGGCGGTTGATCAGTCGGGTGGTGCGCCCGGCGCCGAGGGGTTGGCCGTCGCGTTCGAACCAGACCTCGCAGGTGGCGTCACAGCTGAGGTAGCGGCGATCGGCATCCGACAGCAGCGGGCCGAGGTGGAGGGCGGCGATGCGGTCTTTGATGTCGAGATGCATGAC